>NZ_NXLU01000009.1 GCF_003364215.1 Helicobacter cholecystus | reverse complement strand
GGATTTATTTGTCATATTCCATACCTTGCTCTCTTGCTCCTAAGCACCTCTTGGCTCATTCCCAACATTGCACTTGCTCTATGAATATCTCCATTGCATTCTTTAATCACTTCAGCAATCAATTCTCTTTCTAGGTTTTCCATTCTATTCTCTTTACCAAAAATAATTTCGTTTCTCACACCCAAGCACAAATCCTCCTCTTTAATCCACTCTCCCTCACTTAAAATTGTTGCCCTCTCAATCACTGAGAGAAGTTCACGAATATTTCCTGGCCAAGGATACTCCAATAATACTTGTTTTGCTCCATCACTCAGTCTCTTAGACGCAAATCCATAACTTTCACACACCTTCTGCAATTTCCATTCAGACAAAGGAATAATCTCCTCCACCCTATCTTTAAGATTTGGAATCTCAATGGGTAAAGTATTTAAACGAAAAAAGAGATCTTCTCTGAATTGATGATTTTTAATCTTTTCAGCAATATTAGCATTAGTTGCTGAAATCACTCTCACATCAATTTTGATGGGCTTTGCACTTCCTAATCGTGTAATTTCTCTTTCTTGCAAAGCTCGCAGGAGCTTGGCTTGAAGATCTATGGGCATATCCCCAATTTCATCAAGAAAAATACTTCCCCCGTGAGCTTCTTCAAAAAGTCCCATTTTTGTGTTACTTGCATCAGTAAAAGCTCCCTTTTCATAACCAAAAAGCTCAGATTCTAATAGATGTGTAGGAATTGCGGCCATATTGATTGCTACAAAAGGCTTATGAGAGCGTAAAGAGTTTTTATGAATATAGTTTGCAAACACTTCTTTTCCTACCCCACTAGACCCTAAAAGCATCACACTTGCATCTGTTGGAGCAACTTTAAGTGCCTTATTTTTTGCAATTTGAAGTGCAGAAGAGAGAGCAATAAAATCATTTTGTTTATCTTCAAAAGCTTTGTCTTTTTTGATCGCTCTAACTTCTTTAACTTTTTGGCTTCTTTGAATTGCCCCAATCAGATCTTCAATCTCAAAAGGCTTAGTTAAAAAATCTTTAGCTCCAAGTCTTAAGGCTTTAATAGCATTATTAACAGAAGCATTGGCAGTAATCACAACAGCTTCATACTTGCCCCCAAGCAAAGAGAGGAATTCTAATCCATCCATTTGAGGCATATTGATATCTGTCACGACTAAATCAAAGCTCTCATCAAGCTTTTTGAGTGCATCTTTGGGGCCTTTAAAAAGCTCAACTTCAAATTCTGGATAATCTTTGAGCGAGATTTCAAGCGCCTTTCTTAAATTAATATCATCTTCTACAACTGCAACTTTCACTGTTTTTTCTCCAATTTTTCTAAGATTCCAAGATTAATCACCCCATTGTCATATTTGACAATCACACGTTTAGGGGGAATAGAAAAAATAGTTTTACTCCTTGCTTGTAAATCCCTACTGATGACCTCATCATAAATTTTTACACCGCTTGAATACAAACAGTCTAACACTGCTTCTCTATGCGATTTTAACACTTGTTTAATAAAACTTGCCTCATTTTTTTGCCCCTCATACTCACTAGGCAAAATTTTACAGAATTTCAAAACTCTGTATTCTCCATTCTTTATCCCCCTTAATCCCCTATTTTCAATTACTTCTGAGACTTTATATTCTTCGCCCACTAAAAGATCATTTTCCATCTTTGCTTTATATGAAATAATAAATTCTATTTCACTTGCCCCCAATCCTATGCAAAATGCGAGAGCTAAACTACTCTTCTTCATCCTCTAAAAGATCTTCTTGCTTTTCTTCTTTTGGACATCTACTTGCATAAGCTACCTTCTCTCCTGCGACATTAACAATTTTTACCCCACTTGTATTGCGTCCAGCTTCTCGAATCGCTTGAGTATCTACCCTAATCATCTTTCCACTGCTTGTAAGCACCATTAAATCCATATTCTCATCATTAACATTCACAACACTTACAAGTTTGCCTGTTTTAGATGTCAACTTCATTACAATCACTCCCTTTCCAGCCCTGCTTTGAAGTCTATATTCCCCAGCTATAGTTTGTTTTCCAATCCCTAGCTCACTGACTGTAAGAAGCTTATCTTGATCACTGCCAATAGTCACAGCACCAATAACATAATCTTCATTAGCCTTAAACTTAATTCCTGTTACCCCACGAGATACACGACCGATCTCTCGCACTTCATCAATTCCAAATCGGATACACATTCCCTGATATGTTGCAATAAAGAGTTGTTGAACTTGATTATCCACAATCTTTGCAGTAACTAGTTCATCATCCTCATCAAGATTAATTGCTCTTACTCCTACACTTCTAATATTGCTATATTCACTTAAATTTGTTCGCTTAACAATTCCATTTTTAGTAAAGAATACAAGGGATTTATCCTCATTAAAATCTGTTGTAGTAATGGTTGCCATAATTTTCTCATTTTGCTGGATTTGAATGAGGTTAACCACTGCCTTTCCAATTGCTGTTCTTCCTGCTTCTGGAATTTTATAAACTTTGAGCCAATAAAGTTGTCCGCGATTTGTAATAAACATAATCGTATCATGTGTATTTGCTACAAAGAAGCTTTCAATAAAGTCATCATCGTGTGTATTTCCGCTAATCTTACCCTTTCCTCCACGATTTTGCTTCTCATAAATTTTAAGGGGCACACGTTTGACGTAACCTCTATGACTCATTGTTACAACCACTTGCTCATTGGGAATTAAATCCTCTACATCAATAGCATCATAATCATCTTCAAGTTCAGTTCTTCTAGGAGTGCTGAATTTTTCTTTGACCTCCAACAATTCTGCTTTAATAATTTCATTAAGTTTTGCTTCACTTCTAAGAATAGAGTTAAGATACTCAATTTGAGCCAATAATTCAGCATATTCTTGCTCAATCTTATCTCGCTCAAGTCCTGTGAGACGTTGCAATCTCATCTCTAAAATTGCCTTGCTTTGAAGCTCGGAGAGACCAAATCGCTCTATTAAAGCAGTTTTCGCCTCTTCAGCATCTTTGCTATTTCTAATGATTTTAATCACCTCATCAATGTAATCAAGTGCAATTTTTAGGCCCTCTAAAATATGTGCCCTTGCCTTGGCTTTCTCAAGCTCAAAAATTGTTCTTCTAATGACAATAGTTTTTCTATGAGAAATAAAGAGTTTTAAAAGCTCAATGAGAGTAAAAATTTTGGGCTCTTTATTGTTAATGGCTAGGAGAATAATTCCAAATGTTGTCTCCATCGCTGTAGATTTATACAGATGATTAAGCACAATTTCACTCATAGCATCGCGCTTAAGTTCAATAACCACCCTAATCCCCTCTCGATCACTCTCATCTCTAACCTCTGAAATCCCCTCAATCACTTTTTCTTTAGCAAGATCTGAAATCTGCTCTACAAGACGTGCTTTATTGACTTGATAAGGCACTTCATCAATCACAATCACATCTTTTGCCTTAGTGCTTTCAATATGCACCTTAGCCCTTACCTTAATCCGTCCTCTTCCTGTGCGATAAGCCTCAATAATTCCCTGTTTTCCAAAAATAATTCCTCCTGTTGGAAAATCAGGGCCTTTAACAAACTCCATAATTTCATCAAGTTCAACTTCTTTATTATCAATCAAATAAACAAGTGCATCAACAATCTCATCAATACGATGTGGTGGAATAGAAGTAGCCATACCTACAGCAATTCCGCTTGATCCATTAATCAAAAGATTTGGAATACGACTAGGAAGAATATCAGGTTCTTTGAGTGTATCATCATAGTTTGGAACAAAATCAACTGTATCCTTATCAATATCGCGTAAAATCTCTTCACTTGCTTGGGTCATTCTTGCTTCTGTATAACGCATTGCTGCTGCATTGTCTCCATCAATTGATCCAAAATTTCCTTGACCATCAACAAGCTCAAGTCGCATTGAGAAATCCTGTGCCATTCGCACAAGTGCATCATAAACTGCTGTATCTCCGTGAGGATGATACTTTCCTATTACATCTCCAACAATCCTTGCACTCTTTTTATAGGCCGATCTAGAGGTTACTCCAAGTTCATGCATCGCATATAAGATTCTACGATGAACTGGTTTTAATCCATCTTTTGCATCAGGCAAAGCCCGTCCTACAATGACACTCATTGAATAATCAAGATAGCTTTCCTTGATTGAATCATCAATGCAAATATCCACAATTTCACTATGATCAAGCAAATTTTCTGACATCTCCAAACATACTCCAAAAATAAATATAATTTTGTTTTTATTATTTTATGCAAAAAGACAGGGTTTTAAACATTTTATTTTCGATATTTGGTGTAAAATTAATTTTTTAATTCTTATATTTAAGTTTTTTTTTATAAAAATATTAAAGATAAGAAAATATTAGATTTCACACAGGAATGATTAAAAAGCAATGGGAAAAGATATACTCAAGAAAATTTTAAAGCAACAAAATCATCCCAGTCTAGCTCTTAAGGTAGATTTAGAAAATCTTAAGATAGAAGAATATATTGTTGTGGATGTTCGAACGCCCAGCCTCTATATCACCACTCCACATATTCAAAATTCTTATAATATTCACAACCTCTCAATGCTTCAAGATTTCTGCCAACAACATCAAAATCAAAAGATTCTTCTTGTGTGTAATGGGGGATTAGAAAGCGCGAAATATGGAACACTTCTTGTAGAAAATGGATTAAAAAATATCTTTTATCTTGATGAATACTTACAAATTATTGAAGAAAAAATTCCTCTAGAATATCCTAAGGAGGCAAAATGAAAAAAAGTATTTTAGCTTTTGGATTATGTTTATTTTTAAATGCTCAAGAACTTAGTTTTTCTCATGCTTGGCAACTTGTTTTAACCAATAATCATGCAATTAAGGCAAGCAGTATTGCTGTGGCAAAATCAGAGAAACTCAATGATGCCAATACAATGCTTTATCTGCCAAAAATTGATCTTAGTGTCAGCTATGCTTATTTAGGAGACCCTATAAGTTTAGATACAAAAGAGCTTTTAGGTGGGACGCTAAATCATCTTTCACAAAGTGCCTCTCAAATTCCTACTATAGGTCCAGGAATTAGCTCAGCAATTAATAAAATCAAAGACAATCTCACCCCCCTAGAATTGAGTAATCAAAATGTTGTAATGGCTTCGGTTAAAATCCTCTACCCTCTCTATGCAGGAGGAGCAATCAAAGCAGCTAATGAATTAGGAAAACTTGCACTCAAAGATGCAAAAGAAGCCCTAAGGATAAAAACGCTCTCTACATTTGAAAAACTTGCTGGAATCTACTATGGGGTCGTTCTTAATGAAGCTATGTTTCAAACTCTCCAAGAGGTTGAAAATGGTCACAAGATTCACCTTGAAAATGCAAAAAAACTTCAACAAGCTGGACAAATTGCAAAGATTGAGGTACTTTCAGCTCAAGTAGCCTATAATCGTGCCAAAAACGACACTCTTAAAGCTAAAGACTCCTTAGAAGTTGCACAACTTGCGCTCCAAACTATCCTTTCTGATGAAAAGTCTGCCTATAAACCTAGTGCCAAGCTTGGAATTAGCACCAATTCTAAAATTCCCCCTCTTCAAAGTATCCTCAATCAAACTTTAAATTCTTACCCCTTACTTAATCAAGTCAAAATCAAAGAAGAACAAGCCCACGAAGCACTTAAACTTGTTGCCTCTAAGTTTATTCCACATTTTGCACTCCTTGGAAGTTATACCTATCATCGTCACAATTCAATCCTTGGGAGCTCGATGCCAAGCTGGTATGTGGGTGTGGGAATGACAATGCCGTTGCTTGATAATACAGGCTCTTATCAAAAATTCCAAGCAAGCAAAATTGCTCAACTTGAAGTTTCGCAAATCAAAGCTCAAGCCATCAAAGATATTTCTCTTTTGGTAGAGAAAACCTATAAAGAAGCTCTTCAGGCCAAAGAATTTTATTTTGTACTCAACTCTTCCATCGCCCTTGCACAGGAAAATCTCAAACTCCAAGAAGAGGCCTTCAAACAAGGAATGGGGACAAGTACTAAAGTTGTAGATGCGAGAAATCTGCTCTCAAAGGCCAAAATTGAACAACAAAGCATTGCATACAAATATATTCTCTCAATTGCTAAGCTTATGGCACTCAGTGATCAAATCCAAAACTTTGAGCAATACCAATAAGGAGAAAAGATGAAAAAAGTCATACAAATCGTCATTTTACTCATTGGAGTAGCAAGCATTGCAGCTTGGCTATCTCTTAGCTTTTATAAAGCCTATCAGCCTCAACCTCAAATCCTTCAAGGGCAGATTTCAGCACGGGAATACAATGTCTCAAGTAAGATTGCTGGAAGAATTGCAGAAGTATTTGTCAATAAAGGAGACATGGTTAAAAAAGGGGATCTGATTTATACTATCCACTCTCCAGAGCTTGAGGCAAAATTAGAACAAGCAAAGGCAGGATATGAAGCTGCAAAAGCAATCAATGCCGAAACCCAAAAAGGAGCGAGAGAACAGCAAATTCTCTCAGCCAAAGACCTATGGCTAGGTGCAAAAACAATGCGTGAGTTGGCTGAAAAAACTTATAAAAGAGTACAAAATCTTTATCAAAGTGGAGTGGTAAGTCTTCAAAAAAGAGATGAGGCCTATGCAACCTATGAAGGGGCAAAACTCAAAGAAAATACAGCCTATCAACAATACCAACTTGCACTTGAGGGTGCGAGCAAAGAAACCAAAAAAGCAGTGGAAGAAAAAGAAAAAGTAGCTGCTGGAAGTGTTGCCGAAGTTGAGGCTTATGCTAAAGACACTCAAGCCCTAGCCCCTGCAGATGGAGAAGTAAGCAATATCTTACTTCATAGTGGAGAACTTGCTCCAAGTGGGTTTCCCGTTGTTCTTTTGGCCGATATGAATGATGCATACTTAAGATTAAATATCACGGAAGATAAACTTAAAGATTTCAAAAAAGGTGCGACATTTCAAGGCTATATCCCTGCACTTGATATCACAACAACTTTTCAAGTTACCTTTGTTTCTGTAATGGGTGATTTTGCGACATGGAAGAGCAACTCTGATAAAAAAGGTTATGATATTAGAACTTTTGAAATCAATGCCAAGCCTACAACACCGATTAAAGATCTAAGAATTGGAATGAGTGTGATTGTGTATGAAAAAAATCAAAAGGCTAAAATGTCATCATGGTAAAAGAGATTAAAAGGGATTTGCTCTCTTTATTTAAAAGTCCCTTCTCACTTTTTATTCTTCTTATTCCAGCACCTCTTATTGCGGTGTTACTCTATTTTACCTTTGGAAGTGGGGCATTATATAAAATGCCCATTGGCATTATCAATCAGGATCAAACCCTCACTTCCCAAGATATCATTCTCTCACTTGATGCTTCTGTAAGTGTCAAAGTCATCAAAGAATACGAAGATTTGCAAGATGCAAAGGAAGATTTAAGAAATGCAAAGATTTTTGCCTTGCTCATTTTACCCTATGGGCTTCAAAGTAATTCTAAAAAAGGTATCCCCACCTCTATCCCGCTTTATTACAATGCTCAATTCCTCTTAGTGGCCAAGACCTTGCAATCAAAAATTATGCAAATTATTGCAACCCATAATGTCAAGCTTAAAATGGCAAAAAATCTTGTAGAAAATAAAACTTTTATTGGGGCTTTGAGTAAATCCACCCCTATTATGCAGCAAATCACAGCACTTTATAATCCTGACAGTAGCTACTCTCAATTTCTTCTTACAGCTATTTTCCCTTGCTCTCTTGTAATTTTAGTTTGTGCTTCTTTGCTTAATGCACTCATCAGAGATCCTCGGAGCGCATTCAAAGAAAAGGTAGAAATAGGAGAAATGCTTAGTGTGCTTTGTGCTAAAGTGTTTAATAATACTATTTTTTATTTAGGGTGGTGGTTTTTGATGATGCTCTTTTTTACTTATATTATGGATTTGCCAATGAGAGGGGAATGGTGGATACTTTGGCTTGGAGCACTTATAATGATTTTGGCCTATAATGCAATCACACTCTTTATTTTTGCCATTGCAAAAGAGAGCACAAGAGCAATCAGTTTTATCAGCGTATATTCTGCACCAAGTTTTGCCTTTGCTGGAATTACATTCCCCACAAATAGTATGAACACCTTTGCTCTGTTTTGGAGTGCGCTATTGCCTGTAAGTTATTATTTACAGCTCTATATTCAACAAGCAAATTATGGTGGGAGCATTGCAATGGCGCTTAAAATCTGTTTTTCAATGCTTCCCTTTATGCTTTTTGGACTTATTGGAGCAGTCATTTATACTCTTAGGGGATGCAAATGAAGCTTTTTAGCACTCTTAAAAGTGAAGGGGCGAGATTAATCAAAAATATCTCGGTTTTAACTGTATGCATTCTTGGTCCTTTGGTATATTTCCTTCTCTATCCCACTCCTTATGAAAATGATATTGTGCGAAACCAAAAGATTATCATTATTGATAAAGACAATACTCAGCTCTCAAGAAATCTAGCTTTTCTTGCAAATTCTAGCTCAGAAGTACAGGTCAAAGGCTATACTACTTCTCTTAAAGAAGCTAGGGAGCTTTTAGAAAAGGGGGATATTTTTGGAATCCTCTATATCCCCAAAGGATTTGAAAAGGAAGCATATTTACAATCTGCTCCCACCCTTGCCTTCCTTGCAAACTCATCATATTTTCTAATCTATGGTTCTATCATTAATGGACTTTATCAAGCCACACAAGAACTCAATCCCCAGATTAAAATCAAGCAACAAATTCTTTATGGAGATTATGCACTCAAGGGGAGTGATTATGCTCTGCAAAAAGACTTGCTTCTTTTAAATTCTTCTCCCTTATTTAATCCTTCTCTTGGATATATCAACTATGCTTTGGCTGCAGTTTTTATAGTCATTCTGCATCAAATGCTTATTGTGGGAATGGGAATTTTTGGAGCTTCATATTCTTATGGAGCAAATACACCTATTCTCTCAATTTTGCTTTCTAGAATGATTTTATTTGGCTTAATTTGCATTGCACTTTTTGCCTTTTATTTTGGCTTTGGATTTTCCTATTATGGAATCCATCATCATGCAAGTATTCAAGACTTTTGGCTCTTTGCTTTAGGGTTTATCTTCTCTATCCTAGCTTTTGGGAATTTTTTTGGCTGCATTATTGCTAAGCCCTATCAAGCAACTATCATCATTTTACTCTCTTCTTTGCCATTAATTTTTTTACTTGGATTTATTTGGCCGCTTGAAGCTATTCCTGCACCTATTAAAACTTTTGTGCAATTTATCCCTGTTTTTCACGGTGTTAATGCCCTTTTACGTTTGAATGAAATGGGGGCAGATTTTCAATCTATTTTTCATTACTTTAAGAATCTTCTTATTTTAGGTGTGTTTTATACTCTGCTTTCCTATCTTGTGATATTCCTACGCACGCGATGTGATTTTTCTTTACAAAATGGCTTCTTCAATCTCTTTAAAAAACCAAAAAATTCCTAAAGAAGTAAAAAGAGGCCTAAGTGATTGCCATAAGCGAACATTTCATCACACATTTATCTAATGCCTCAGAAATAAACTTTGTGCATTGAGAATACAAGCTTGAGAGATCATTGTGGGGATAATGCAAGGAGCACATCATCAAAGTTTGAAGCAAATGATAGACACTGCCCTCAATCATCACCCCTATCTTTGGATGACTTGCACTGCAAGAAAAGCACAAATGATTAATCTTGTCGATTCGTTCAAAAAGCTCTTTTTTGCTTTTAAGAGGTTTGTTGAGCTCAGCTTTAATGACTTGAAGAAAATCTCTCATCTCTTGGGAATAGGCATTAAGAGAAAAATCAGAGTTTTGAGGGATAAAACTAGCCTTAAGCTGTGCAATGGCTCTTCTTTTATCTTTACTCTTAAGCTCAAAGTCTCCCATCTTTGCACTTAAACTTCCCTCAATATATGCCCCACTTCCTAGATTAATAGCTGTTTTGGGTTTGTAGTAAGAAATAGCCAAAGCCATCATCTTAGCAGAGAGGGAATAAAGAGAGGTAGAAAACACTCTTTTATCTTGATTTCCCCTCACTTCAAAAGCATCTTGAGGAATTTCCTTTCCCTCAACTCCATAATAACTTCCCTGTGCATGCTTACTCTCCCCCTCAATATATCCACAATCTAGCCCACATAAAATCACATCACTTCCAAAAGCCGATGCCAAAGCCACTCCAGCATTTCCCACAAAAGGAGAACTTAGCTCTAAGACAAAACTATGATCTAAAAGATATGAACTTCCACTTCCTCCCCTCATAAACAAATACGCCTCTTTAGCTAAAGCAATGGCATTAGGATTAACCATATTTCCACAAATTAATGGTGTATCGTCCAAAGGTGCTTCTTCTAGCACGCTTTTAAGATAATCAATCCTCTCAATCTCTATTTGAAAATCAGGAGAGATTCCATGTATTTTAAGAACTTTAAGTGCCGTCCCACAGCTAAAAATAATCATTTTTGAAATATTCTCTTTGATAAAAGGAATAAGATGATTTAAACTTGCACCATTTCCAACCACACAAATAGGCATATCAAGACGTTTTGGCTTTTGGAGAATCGGATAAGCGAGATTTTTAAGTGTATTTGCAAACCCCTTGCTTTCATCCTCAAAACTCCCCCACCCTCTTGCATTTTGAGCATAGCATTCATACACCAAAGTTTTAGCTGCTGCAATCTTGGGAGAATCATAAAGAGAGAGTTCAAGTCTTAAAAAATTATTAGTAATTTTATGCGTTTCAAAGTAATGAGCAATAATATCTTTACTTATAAGATTTTGCACAAAAAGATAGCAAGAATGTGGAGAAACTTGTGCAAAAAGAGCTTCATAATCTATAAAATAACAAGAGATTCTAAAAAAATCCATTTCTTCTTCAAAGAATAATAATGAATGAAAATACTTCCCCTCCTCTCTTAAAAACTCCAAAAACAATCCGCCCAAACACCCAAAAAGTGTTGTACTAGGCAAAAAATCTGAACTTAAATGAAACTCTCCCACTCCCCCCATCTCATCTAAAACCTTAATCATCTTATTACAGGCTTGTGCAGTAATGGGAAAGGTGTCAATATCCATTGTTCTTAAAAATAAAGAATTATTATTAATCTTCCACTTGGGGTGATTAAGTGGTGAATTTGCTAAATCCAAATGCACTTCAAGCATACTAGATTGATTATCTACATAAGGATAGACAAAGGATTTTTCAACCAAATGAATAATATTTATTCCCCTATGATCAAAAAAGAGATTATAGTTTTGGGGTGGAGCGATAAGTTCTTGGTAGAGTTTTTGATTTTGAATAGAAAAAAATTCAAGATTTCGTATAAAACGAGAAGAGATTTCTTGCTCAATTTCTTGCTGTGAGCCATATTTTAAAATATGAGAGAGAGTTCGCATCTATCACCTTCAGCTAAAAAGATAAAACTATTGTAGCCAAAGATCATAGAGCAATACCCCAAAGCTTATTGCTTGAGGCTAAGAAGAGTGTTGAGGATTTGATCTGATGTCGTTACAGCCTTAGAATTGGCTTGGAATCCTCTTTGGGTAACGATAAGCTGAGTAAGACTTCTTGAAAGATCCACATTACTCATCTCAAGCTTATTTCCTGATACCCCCCCTCTTCTTCCTGTATTAGGTGCCCCAATAAGCGGAGTTCCAGAGTTAGCACTTCTTGAGAAGAGATTGCTTCCATCAGCTTGAAGTCCAGAGTTATTTGCAAAGTTTGCTAAAGCTACTTGCGCTAAAGCAATACTTCTCCCATTGCTAAAAGCTCCCAGTAAATTTCCATTATTATCAAACCTAATGTCTGCTAAATCCCCTGCTTGGTATCCATTTTGATCAATGGCATAAGTTTCAGATATTTTATCCACACTTGTTAGGCCATCAAAGGCTTTATTAGATCCAAAAGCTAGATCAATTCTTTGAGGAGTTTTTGCACCATTTTGAGGTTCAAATTCCAAAACTGGAGGATAAATTCCCGCCAAACTTCCATCACCATTAAATGTTACCCTTCCGCCTTCAAAAATATTAGGATACGCCTCACTTGCACCCACAATTTTTGCAGGACTTGGCACAACCGCGCGGAAATTCCACTCTAATGGCCCACTTTTATAAAATTCAATTCTTACATTATGCTTGGACCCAAGAGAATCAAAAATATCAATACTTGCATTATGCACTGCCTTTGTAATGCGCTCAGAAGTTGTGGCTCTGCCTCCTTCAAGAAGTGCTGAAGTATTCATTGATGCCATAACATCACGGAAGAGAACATTGCTTGCAACATTATCAGAGCTATATGCTGTAACAAGGACACTCATTGTGTCATCAACACCATTTCCATCATCTTTATTTAAGATTTCAAACATTCCATACTTGTTGATTGTAACTGCAATACTTGAGGTGCTATCTTTATAAGGTCCATCTGGATTTTTAACCATATTGGCATCATGTTGCATAAGTTCTCTGAGTTGCTCTGTTGTTTTAAATTGTCCAGTTGTAAAATCAGGATCATTGTTTGTAGTGTATTTGTATCGAAAGGAAGTAATATCTGCATCACCATTAGCAAAATTTGCAAATACCCCTGTTCCTGAATCTGTAACGATAATGTTTTTAAGGTTTTCATTTCCTTCCATATCGTTTTTATTTTCAAGTCTTAAGACCCCTGCATCAATATAGGCTGTAATTCCTGTTTGTTCTGTTGCAGCATTAATTGCATCTTTTGCAGCGACCAAACTTGTAATACCGCTTACATTAGAATCATTGCTAAAACTGATTAAAGCTCCATTTAGTCCAAGTGTGCTCACACCCTTACTCTCTACAACCTCACGAAGCATCTTTGAATTTTTATAACTTACCCAAATTCCTTGATCTTCAGAAAGTCCTAGAGCGTTCCCCTCGGCATTAAAAAGCACTCCCATATCCTCGCCAATTTGTTGGATTTTAAAATTTGAATCATATACAGGATTACTTCCATCAGCTTTAGTTCTCACAGCAGAATCAAGCATTGCAATACTATCCATTTGCTCGATCTTTCGCCCTGAATTAAGATTTGCACGAAGAGAAATTGATGAAGAAGATTTTGCTGGCATTACCATTCCTGGGTCAATTTGGATACCTTTAATAGGTCCAGTATTATCAACTGTGAAGATATTATGATCATTAAGATTATCAAGATCATTCCCTCTTGTCCACCCTTGGACAACATATCCATTTGTTGTAACTAAATTTCCATTAGCATCAAAGAGGAATTCTCCATTTCGAGTAAATTTTTGTGTTACGCCCTTATCTGAACTCACCACAAAAAATCCTTCTCCCTCAATGGCAAGATCCGATTTAACATCAGTATTTTGCATACTTCCTTGAGAATAGATTCGTGTTGTAGCTCCAATTCCTACTCCAAGCCCCACAGATTTGTCATTTTGTCCTCCAAGACCACTACTTAGTGGAGAAGTCGCTGCATTTCCAACTTGAGAGAGCATATCTGTGAAAGAAGCTCTTGAATATTTAAATCCAACGGTATTGACATTGGCAATATTATTACTCTCCACATCAAGAGCAACTTGGTGGGCTTGCATCCCACTCACACCTGACCACAATGATCTAAGCATTTTTCATCCTTCATTCAAAAATTTTGTAAAGTTTTCAAGCAAAGAGCATTCCAATTTTTAAATTTCAAAAAGAGAGATCTAAAGGAAATACTTAGTTCTTAATGTCTTGCTACAATTTGGTAAAAACTTAAGAGAATTAATGCAAACAATATTAAAAAAATATTACCTTAATAGTATTTTAGAAGCACTCACTATAACTCCAAATACCTATGAAAACCTCCTTATCGTTCGCTCCTTAAAGATCTTGCCTATACAAGGTGTTTTTGAAGTGCACATTCACTCTCACAAAAAAACTCCCAAAACTCTTAAAATCTCTGCAACTCTCAATGCTTTTTCTCAACCCCTAGAAATCACAATCTTTCATCCCAAACGTTTTCACACCACTCTTTTTCCTCTCCATTCCACCTTGTATATATATGGGGTACTTGAAAGAAAAATAGGATTAGAAATGATTCAGCCAAAAGTTGTGAAAGAATTTGGAAAAATTGTACCCATTTTTGAAAAGAGCAAAAAAGCTATGATGCAAGAGCTGCTCCCTTTTATCAATCAAGAAACCTTAGAACATTCTTTAATCCCTAAAGAATTGATCTTGCCACTTCTAGAGATTTTCCACCCTACTGCAAAATTCTTCTATGAATTTATGCATTCTAAGGGTTTTCCCCTACCCCATCTTAGGGCATTAAAATTTGTTGAGATTTTTAATTATCTCCAAGGGTTGAGCAAGAAAAAAACTTATTTTCCTGCAAAAGTGCAATGCAGTGGCGATCTTGAAACATTTATACACTCTCTTCCTTTTTCTCTTACAAAAGGGCAAAAACAAGCACTAGAAGAAATTAAGCAAGATTTTGCCTCGGGCATTGCGAGTAAAAGATTAATCATGGGGGATGTAGGGAGTGGGAAAACATTGGTCATTTTAGGATCAGTTGTGATGGCATATCCACACAAATGCATTCTTATGGCCCCTACAACTATTCTTGCAACCCAGATTTATGAAGAAGCCCTAAAATTTCTTCCCTCTTATATTAGGGTTGGATTATTTTTAGGGGATAGTAAAAGCAAAAAACAAAGTTATCAAGATTTTGATTTTATTATTGGTACCCAAGCTTTAATTCATAGAGAAGATGATCTTAAAGACTTTGCACTTGTGATGAGTGATGAACAACATCGTTTTGGCACGCAACAAAGATTTTTTCTAGAAAAGCTTGCAAGCACTCAAGGCAAAAAACCTCATATTTTGCAATTTTCTGCCACACCCATCCCTCGTACAATGGCAATGCTTCAATCTGATCTTATCTCTCATACCTTTATTAAAGACACACCTTTTAAAAAAGATATCACCACCTCCATCCTCTACAAACATGATTTTTCCTCACTGCTCACTCATATCAAAAATGAGATTGCTCTCAATCATCAAATTGCCATTGTTTATCCTCTAGTTGAGGAGAGTGAAAACTTTACCTACACTTCTCTTAAGGAGGGGGAGGGATATTGGAGAAAACATTTTGAGAAAGTGTATTGCACCAATGGAGCAGATAAAGAGAAAGAAAAAATTTTGCAAGAATTTAAAGAGAGGGGCAATATTCTACTTGCAACAACACTGATTGAGGTGGGCATTTCACTTCCAAGACTAAGCACAATTGTCATTGTTGGGGCGGAACGAATGGGATTGGCCACACTTCATCAGCTTAGAGGAAGAGTCAGTAGAAATGGATTAAAGGGATATTGCTTTCTTTTTACTTATTCTCTAAACAATCAACGTCTTAAAGACTTTGTCAAAACTAAAAATGGCTTTGAAATTGCAGAGCTTGATTTAAAATATCGTAAAAGTGGGGATTTACTCGATGGAGAGAGACAAAGCGGAAATGAGTTTAATTTTTTTAATCCAAGTGAAGATGAGGAAATTTTAAAATTAGCCAAAGAAGTCCTTGAATTGTCCAAAAACCCTAAAAAGCAAGATATAATAAAAGGCTTATAATAAAACAATTTTTGGAATTCAGGTGAAATTTTTTAGGTTTTTTATTTTCTTGCATATATTTTTAACCCCAATTTTTGCCCAACAAGCACCTTTGCCACCTAAAATTACAAAGGAGAAAAAAGGCGAGATTGTAAAGTCTATCCAATATCATAATATCGTTTATATTTCTAATATTATTGCCAATGATATCGCCTCTATTCCTACTGGTGAACCCCTTGATTATAAAGCATTGGATCGTGCAATTATTGCTTTTTATGATCAAGGATACTTTGAAGATATTTATACAACATTTGAAAATGGTGTGCTTAATTTTTATTTCAAAGAAAAGCCACGCATTGGAAGCATTGAAATTAAAGGTTATGGGAATGAATCTGATCGAACAGCCCTAATTGAGCAATTAGGCTTAAAACGAGGGGACATGTTTGATGATATTAAACTCAATAAAGCCGAGCAAACCATCAAGGCAATTTTGGAACAAAAAGGCTATTATGGAAATGTAATTGAATTTAGCTCTACTCCAATTGCTAAAAGCAATGCTTATAATCTTACAATCAATATTAATCAAGGGAATGAAATTGTTATACAAAAAGCAATTTATGAAGGAAGAGAGCAGTTAAGTGTTGGTGATATTGAAGAGCTTACAGCCAACAAAGAAAAAGACTTTCTAGGTTGGATGTGGGGCTTTAATGATGGGAAACTCCACCTTAATGAGCTCGAATATGATTCTTTAAGAATCCAAGATGCTTATATGAGAAAGGGGTTTTTAGATGCGCAAATCTCCTCACCCTTTTTAAGCGTAAACTTCAATGACTACAATGCAACACTCTTTTACAAAATCACCGAGGGGATTCGCTACAGGGTCTCAGGCATTAAGATCATTCTTGAAACACCCGTGATTGAAGAAAGTGTCCTTTATGAAGGATTGAAACTTAAAAAGGGAGAGTATTTTGATGTTCAAAATCTTAGAGCAGATATGGAGAGCATTAAGACTAAGGTTGCAGATATTGGCTATCCCTTTGCCAATGTCAATCCTGACTTGGATAAAAAAGATAGTGAAGTGGAGATTATCTATTATGTGAGTGCAGGTAAAAAGGTCTATATCAATGATGTGATTATCTCAGGCAATACAAGAACTGAGGATAGAATTATTCGTCGTGAAATTCTTCTTGCACCTGGAGATCTCTATAATCTTACTTTACTTAGACAATCAGAAAATGCTCTAAGACGATTAGGATTTTTTGAGAGTGTTAAAATTGATACACGTAGAATTAGCGATGATTCAATGGATCTTATTGTTACAGTGAGTGAAACACGAACCGGAGAATTGATGTTTGGTTTGGGTTATGGAAGTTATGATGGGATTACAGTGAATGCTTCTGTAAGAGAGAGAAATTTATTTGGAACGGGCAATAGTGCGCAAGTGTATATGGATATCTCCAAAAAACGTCAACTTTATAATATTGGTTTTACAAATCCTAGAATCTTTGATAGTCGCTACAGTGCATCTTTTGAAATTTTTAGAAGCTCATATACAGATTGGAACTATACAGAGAATAATACAGGATTTAGCATTGGCGTAGGACGATTATTGACTAATAACCTAAGGTTTAATCTCACTTATAATATCAGTCGTGCACAAATTAATGACTTTGGCAATAGCACTTATGAAACATTCTATGGTTATCTTTATAAAGGAAATTTTCAGCCTTGGAAGAGCTCGATTACTCCAAGCCTTAGTTTTGACAATACCGATGATTACTACTTCCCTAAAAACGGTATCATTGCCTCAATGTATCTAGAATATGCTGGAATTGGGGGAGATGAACGCTATACAAAACTCTATGGAAAATTTGCGATCTATCATCATCTTAAAACATGGCTTGGGCTTGATTTGATTGGACGATATAAAGCCCAATCTGGATATGTATTTGATGAAGGATTTACACCCACAACTAATTTCTTCTCTATGGGAGGAATTAGCACAGTTAGGGGTTATCAAAGTGGATCACTCTCCCCTTCACCCATAGGTGCAGAAGGATTTTATGTTGGAGGAAACTATATGTTTACAAACTCCCTAGAGCTTAGTTATGGGCTTTTTGAATCTTTACAGATGAGAGTTTCTGCATTCTATGATTTTGGTTTGATTGGAAACCATAAGCGAAATATTGCTCCATTTGTTTTAAGTAATGATCCTATCATACGTCAATCTGCAGGGCTTGCAATTGAATGGGTGTCTCCTATTGGACCTATTGTCCTAGTCTTTCCTTGGGCAATTAATCCAAAACCCTCAGATAAAACATCTAACTTTGAATTCACAATGGGAACGAGATTTTAATGAAACGCTATACACAACAAGAAATTTTACAAATGCTTCAAAACACACCTCTTAAACAACTAGGAAGAATGGCTAATGAGGTGCGAAAAATTCTTCATCCTGATGGGATTACAACTTTTATTGTAGATAGAAATATCAACTACACCAATATCTGCTGGGTAGATTGTAAATTTTGTGCTTTTAAACGACGTATTGATGAAGATGGCATTTACATTTTAAGTTTTGAAGAAATTGATCAAAAAATCGATGAGCTTTTAGCTATTGGTGGGACACAGATTCTCTTCCAAGGAGGGGTGCATCCCAAATTAAAAATTCAGTGGTATGAAGATCTGGTTTCTCATATTCATAAAAAGTATCCCAACATTACTATTCATGGATTTTCAGCCATTGAAATCAACTATATTGCAAAAATCTCTAAAATCCCTATCTCAGAAGTTCTCTTAAGATTGCAAAAA
Source organism: Helicobacter cholecystus (assembly GCF_003364215.1). GTDB lineage: Bacteria > Campylobacterota > Campylobacteria > Campylobacterales > Helicobacteraceae > Helicobacter_G > Helicobacter_G cholecystus. Next base: position 16,881 of record NZ_NXLU01000009.1, on the reverse strand, counting down.
GTGGGGCTTAGCTCTATTCCAGGTGCTGGAGCAGAAATTTTAAGTGATAGAATCCGCGACATTATTGCACCTAAAAAACTCTCAACAAAAGAATGGCTAGAGGTGCATGCAGAGGCCCATAAGATCGGTATGAAAACTACAGCTACAATGATGTTTGGAAGCGTTGAGAGTGATGAGGATATTATTGAACATCTCAATCATATTAGAGAGCTTCAAGATGAATTTGGGGGATTTAGAGCATTTATTCTTTGGAGTTTTCAACCCTCCCACACTCCTCTTAAAGCCCAATTTCCTTATCTTCACTCAGCAAGCTCCAATCGCTATCTACGACTTCTTGCTATCTCAAGACTCTATCTTGATAATTTTAAAAATATCCAAAGCTCTTGGGTAACCCAAGGCAGTCATATTGGGCAGTTGGCTCTACTTTTTGGAGCCAATGATTTGGGAAGCACGATGATGGAGGAAAATGTTGTTTCTTCTGCAGGAGTGAGCAACTCTATGAATATTTCTGAAATGATTTCATTAATTAAAGATTTGGATCTTAAACCTGCAAAAAGGAATACAGCCTATCAAATTATACAGGAGTATCAATGAGAAAACTTTTTTTATCATTATGTCTTTTAGGAGGAATTATGTTTGGTGCAAGTATTAAAAGTATCACAATTTCAGGGGTAGAAATTCCCCTTATTTATGAGAAAAGTTCTATTATCCCTACAGGTATGATTCAACTCATTTTCGCAAACTCTGGAAGTGCATATTGTGAAGAAACCCCTGGGATTGCCTCTCTAAGTGCTTCAATTTTAAATGAAGGAACAAAAGAGCTTGGTGGTGTAGAGTTTGCAAGAGGACTTGAAGAAAAGGCAATTACACTGTATGCTTCAAGCTCACAAGAGTTTTTAGAATTTACTCTCTCTTTCCTCAAAGAGGAAGAGGATCATTCACTTAAATTTCTCTCCATGCTTCTTAATTCTCCCAATCTCTCTGCCAATGCTCTTACAAAAGTCAAGGATCAAGCTTTGGCTTCATTACTTGCAAAAGAAAGTGATTTTGATTATTTAGCCAGCAGTGGTCTTGCTCAACTTCTTTTTAAAAATACTCCATTACAATACCCATCAAGAGGAACAATTTCTTCAATCCAAGGGATTACCTTAGAGCAAATTAGAGCATTTTTGAAAAAATCTCTCACTCTCAATCATCTTTATATTGTTATTGGTGGAGATTTAGACATTGATGCAACCAGTGCTAAACTTGTGCAAATTCTTCAAAAGCTACCTATAGGAGAGGTTAAAAATTTTGCCTCCTTTAAAGTTAGTTCCACCCCACAAACAAAAACTCAATATAAGCAAACTGAACAAGCTTATATTTATTTTGGCTCTCCTTTTAATCTCAAGGATTATCAAGAGGAAGCCCATAAAGCAAAAGTGATGAGCTTTATTCTTGGAGCAAGTGGTTTTGGATCAAGAATGATGGAGGAAATTCGTGTAAAAAATGGACTTGCATATTCAGCCTATATGAAAGTCAATCTCTCCAAACTCGTTAATTATGCAAGTGGCTATTTACAAACAAAAATCTCAAACCAAAACCAAAGCATTGAACTTGTTAAAAAAGTGATTTCAGACTTCGTGGAAAATGGGGTAACACAAGAGGAGCTTGATAGTGCAAAAAAATTCTTACTTGGCAGTGAACCTCTTAGAAATGAAACCCTCAATCAACGTCTAAACACTGCATTTTCATACTATTATCGAGGATTAAATCCTGATTATAGTAAAGAAGAATTAGAAAAAATCAATAATCTCACTCTTGAAGATCTCAATGCTTTTATTAAAGATCATAAGGAAATTTTAGATCTAAGCTTTAGTATTATTACGCAATAATTCTGCCTAAAATCTTTCTCCAAAAATCCCTTTAGCATTCTTAGAATCTTGGGATTTTTGGAGTGTTTTTTGATAAAATTTCAAACCATAAATCTATAAAATGGATGGAAAATATGAATCTCTCAAGTATTGTTCAGGTTACAAATCTTCACAAAAATAATGAGCTTCAGCTCTTGTGCTTCTATCTTGAAAAAGATGGAGATATCTATGCAGTCAATGTTTTTAAGGTTCGCGAGATTATTAAATATAAAGGTTTAATCACCAAGGTAACCTATGAAAAAAATTCACTCATTGAGGGATTAATAACAATTCGTGGATTAAATATTCCTTTGATTGATATGAGAAAATGGTTTTATTTCAATAGCAATGAACCTCAAAAAGATCTTCAACCCTATGGTGTACAGCCTAATGATGGTGAAGAAATTATTATGATTTGTGAATTTTCACGCTGGACAGTTGGGGTAAGAATTTATCAAGCTGATCGAATTCTCAATAAAAAATGGGAAGAAATTGAACATGAGATTGACTTTAGCTCAGATTTGAGAAATGGAAAATTTGTGAGTCGCACTCAATACTTTGATGAGAGATTGGTTCAAATTGTAGATATTGAAAAAATGCTCATTGATGTCTTCCCATGGATTGAATCAGAAAAACAAAAAGAGCTTGAAACTCTTACAAAACTCAATATCAATAAAACAGTTTTACTTGCAGACGATAGCCCAATTGTGATTAAAACCATGCAAAATATTTTAGATTGTCTCCACGTTAAGTATTGTAGCTTCTACAATGGAAAAGCTCTACTTGACTATCTCAAAGCACCTACAACCAATCTTGATGAAATTGGTTTAATTATTACAGATCTAGAAATGCCAGAAGTCAGTGGTTTTGAGGTGATTAAACAAGTTAAAGCCAATCCTCTTACCTCTTCTATTCCTGTTGTTGTCAATTCTTCAATGAGTGGAAGTAGTAATGAAGATATGGCAATGAGCTTAGATGCAAATGGATTTGTTTCAAAATCTAATCCTAAAGAAATTGAAGATATTGTCAAACATTTCCTTCTTGAAGAAAAATAAATGTCAAGATTCTTGTTTGTCACTTTTTTATTTCTAAATTTTTGCTCACTTTATGCAGAAGAACAAAAGCCTAAACAAGAGCAAGAAGAAATGACACAAACTCAAAAATTATGGGGCAGAAAATTTCAAGCCAGTATTGCATATACTTACCTTAGCACTGGTCACCAAGGCTTAGATATTGGCTATGGGATTTGGGATTACAATAAAATGGGAATCCTTGCTGATATATTTGTCCCTGTGGATATCAACAAAAATAACAATAAACTCTATTTAATCTCTTTTTTTTGGGTATGGGATTGGACGCCTCTTAAATGGCTAAGTGTTTTACCAAAAGTTGGCTATGGAGCAAAGATTTTAGAGCGAAATAACCTTAATGCAAAGCAATATTATCTCTCTTGGGAGCCTACAATAGGACTTGATATAACCTTCAATATCAATAACTATTTTAAAATCTTTACTTCTTATACTTGGGCAATGTATAAAGACTTTGAAAATAATACCCTCAATATTAATGGAGGAAGCATAGGATTTCGCATTGCTTATTAAAATCCCTTCTCCTTGCTATGTACTAGAGGAACAAAAACTTTTACATAATCTCCAAATCTTAGATTCTGTGCAAAAAGCTAGTGGGGCAAAAATCCTTGTCGCACTCAAAGGCTTTGCATTTTGGAGAAGTTTTGATCTTTTAAAACCCTATCTTTGTGGAAGCACTGCAAGTGGATTGTATGAGGCAAGATTGGGGTATGAAACCTTAGGAGGAAGAGAGGAGGCAAAAGAGATTTGTGTCTTCTCTCCAGCTTATAAAGAAGAGGAAATTAAAGAACTTGTTAAAATTGCCACTCATATTATTTTTAATTCCTTTACACAATGGCAACGCTTTAAACATATCATCACACAAGCCAATGAAGAGCTTCAAGCAAAAGGAAAAACTCTGATTGAAGTGGGATTAAGGCTAAATCCCCTTTATAGTGAAGTCTCTCCAATGATCTACAATCCTTGCTCTCCTAAATCTCGTCTTGGAATCACACCCAGTGAATTTGAAAAAGGTGTTAAAGAATTTGGACTTGAGGGAGTGAGTGGGCTTCATTTTCATACCCATTGTGAGCAAGATAGTGATGTCTTACAACGCACACTTGATCACATCAAAGCTCATTTTGAACCCTATTTTTCAACAATGAAATGGATTAATCTTGGCGGAGGACACCATATCAGCAAAAAAGGCTACAATCTCTCTCTACTTATTTCTTTACTCAAAAACCTTAAAGAAAGCTATGGGGTAGAAGTATTTTTGGAGCCTGGAGAGGCTGTGGGGTGGCAATGTGGATTTCTTCTTGCAGAAGTTGTAGATATTGTGCAAAATGAGGGCAATATAGCAATTTTAGATGTTTCAGCCTCTGCACACATGCCTGATTGTCTTGAAATGCCTTATCGTCCAAAAGTAACCAAAATGAGTAATGGTGTGCTTGAAGAGGATTGTGGAGAAGGGGTTGGTCTCTTTACCTATCGCCTTGGGGGTAATACCTGCCTCTCTGGAGATGTAATTGGAGATTATAGTTTTAATACGCCCTTAGAGATTGGGGATAAGATCCTCTTTGATGATATGATTCATTACACCATTGTAAAAAATACTACCTTTAATGGTGTTCCCCTCCCCTCCCTTGGTGTGATTAAGGAGAATGGAGAGTTTGAGCTTTTAAAAAGTTTTGATTACTCTTATTACAAGGAACGCAATGGCTAAGATTGTATTTGACAATCTTTTAATGCTTGCTCCACTTGCTGGTTTTACAGATCTCCCCTTTCGCAGTGTAGTTAAAAAGTTTGGTGTGGACATTACAGTGAGTGAAATGATTAGTTCTCATGCCCTTGTATACCAAAGCAAAAAAACCCTTAAAATGCTTGAAAAATCTCCCTTTGAAACTCCATACTCCATTCAACTTTCAGGCTCAAAACCTGATGTGCTCACTCAAGCAGTGCAAATGCTCAATGATAGAGATGGTATTGATATTATTGACTTTAATTGTGGCTGCCCTGCCCCAAAAGTTTCTCATCATGGCAATGGAAGTGGATTACTTAAAGACCTAAATCAAATGGTTAAATGTCTACAAACTATTAAATCTACCTCAAATAAGCCCTATACAAGTGTAAAGGTGCGATTAGGCTTTGATCGCAAAATCCCCATTGAAATCGCTCATGCGATTAATGATAGTGGGGTAGATTTTTGTGTCGTGCATGGACGAACCAAAACCGATGGATACAAAAAAGATCGCATTGATTATGAAAGTATTAAAATGATGAAAGAAGTCATCAATGTCCCTTTAATTGCCAATGGAGAAATTAATTCCCCTTCAAAAGCCAAAGAAGTATTGCAAACAACAGGTGCTAATGGTGTAATGATTGGTCGCGCAGCACTTAATGCTCCTTGGATTTTTTGGCAAATCAAAAACAATACTGAACAAATCCCTACAATGCTTAAAAAAGAATTAATTTTAGAGCACTTTGATTTAATGGTGGAGTTTTATGGTGAATTTGGTTGTGTCATGTTTAGAAAAAATCTCCATGCTTATGCCAAAGGACATCAAGGAGCAAGTGAATATCGCAATGAAGTTAATAATATACGAGATCCTAAAGTGATGAGAGAGAGTATATTAAGATTTTTTGACTCCTCTTCTCTCACCCCTCTCCCCTCACTTGTGCATTTGAACAAAAAAAGTATTTAAAAAAGTTTTTGGATTGAGTGAATCACAAGCTCTATTCCAACTGCTCCAAAAATAATAATGGCTAAAATATCAATAATCTTAGAATATTTTAAAAATAGATTAAAAAATCTTTTAATGCTAAAGACTTGAGCAACAAAGCTAAACCAAAGTGTGGGAATAATGAGCATCATTAAAAATAAAATTAAATTATTTTCTAATGGAGTGTGAGGAGGCAAAGCACTTAAAATCACACTTACAAAAATAGGTGCTTTAGGATTAGAGAGATTGGTGAGCACTCCATAAAAAAAGCCTTTTTTTGTACTGCCTTGACTTTGATAATCTTGAGGATTGGGTGTAGGCGCAAAGAGTGAAGGAAGCATTTTGAGTGTCATATAAATCAGATAACTTCCCCCAACGAATTTCACCCAATCAAAAAATGAAGTTTTAGAAAGTATGCCAATAAGAAAAAAACCTACAATAAGCCATACCAAGGTCCCCACCACAATTCCAAAAACACATGCTAGAGCATAAGGCCTTCCTTCTTTTATTGAGCTAGAAATCACTAAAAACATATCAGGTCCAGGCATCATCACCGCCAAAATCCAAATACTCAAAATATCAATAAATGCCTTTTTATTAGCAATAAAAAAATCTAACATCAAAAACCTTGGTGGAAAAATAGATAAGGAATTTTACACTTTTACAGAAGAAAAAGGAAACTCTGCAAAGAGAACTTTGCAGAATCAATAAAGAACAATATATACGCTCTGAGGGCCATGCACTCCAAAAACAACTTGCAATTCAATATCAGCCGTTCTTGAAGGACCTGCGATAAAAAGAATATTGCTAGGTAAAATATTGGGGTGCTGAGCTTTGATTGTTTGCAAGACTTCAGACATATTGCCTAAAATTTTCTCTTTTTTCAAAAGAATGATATTGCAACGTGTAATGAGCGAAAGAAGTCTTGCTTGGGTTGGAGAAGAGATGACTGAAACAATCCCAAGATTGCTCACACCAAAATCTGCTTGCAAAATTGAACAATCTATATTGAAAAGTTTATCTTTCATCTCTTCAATACTCTTGTCATAGTTAATCTTTTGAACACTGAGCTCAAGATATGCAAGACTTGTTGGCACCAAAATACTCTCAATTTTTTCTTTTTGTAAGATCTCTTCTATAACTTTTAAGATTTGAGATTCCTCACTCTCAATCACCTCAGCCTTATTGGCCCTTTGGGCACGAATGTATTCTGTAATCCTCTCTTGCTCAATAGGGATAATAATATCTCTATAACTTCCACTTTCATGTTGGATTGGATTTTTTTTGAGTGCGTCTTGGACTTTATGCAGAATTCTTTCTTTACTCATAAATTACTCCTTCCATTTTTTTTACTTCTGATTGGAAGTTTGCATCAAGTTTTGGAAATGCTCGGCAAGATGTCCATTGCTTAAGCCCTGGGATCAGAGAGGCAAAAGGTTTGGCAAATGAACCAAAAAGATTAATATTCCACATGAGCACTCTCCACATCCAAGGTGTTGTAGCAAGCCAAGCAAATATTCCAAATGATGCTTTCTCAACCCTCTTATTTGGAATGTGATTAATCCCTAAGATCTTCTCTTTTTTCTCTTTGACTTTTTCATATCGCAAATCTCTAATCATTTCTGCGAGTGGAATTTTCACAGGACAAACCTCAGAACATCGTCCACAAAGTGAACAGAGGTTAAGGATATAACCATATTTATCAATCCCAAAAAGCTGAGGAGAAATAACTTCTCCAATAGGTCCTGGATAAGTCGCACCATAGGCATGACCTCCAATTTTGTCATAGACTGGACAGTGATTCATACAAGACCCACAACGAATACAACTTAAAGCTTTTGCATAATGTTTATGGGAGAGAATATCACTTCTGTGATTATCCAATAAAATCACATGCACTTCTTTTGGACCATCCAAATCCCCTTCTTTTCTAGGAGAAGTGATGATATTATTGTAACAAGTGATGCTCTGGCCTGTAGCTGAGGGGATAAGCAGGGTATCTAAAATCACAGCATCATCAAATTTTTCTACAATTTTTTCAATCCCACAAATTGCTACATGGATATCAGGGACAGTCGTGCTCATTCTCCCATTTCCTTCATTCTCAAGCAGCCAAATTGCTCCTTCATCAGCGATTGCAAAATTTACCCCTGAAAGTCCCATTTTAAAAGTTTTAAATTCTTTTCTTAAATGTGTTCTTGCCACTGCATTAAGATCTTTTGGCTCACTAAAGCGCTCAACCTTAAGATGTTTTTCAAAAATCTCTCCGATTTCATAGCGATTTTTATGAATTGCAGGCACAACAATATGCACAGGTGGCTCGTCAATAAGTTGGATAATAATCTCACCTAAATCTGTCTCAATTGCCTTAATACCTCGATGTTGCAAATAGTGATTAAGATGGATTTCCTCGCTTGCCATAGATTTACCCTTAAGGATTGTATCAACATTATTTTCTTTGGCAATATTGTAGATAATCTCATTAGCCTCATTAGGATTACTTGCCCAATGCACTTTAATTCCATTTTCACTTGCTTTTTTCTCAAATCTCTCTAAAAGTTCAGGAAGTCTTGAAAGAGTATTTTGTTTGACTTTTCTTCCCTCTTCTCTCAGTGTTTCCCAATCAGCATATCGCTCCGCAATAAGTTTTTTACGATTGGTTTGAAGCATGCTCATTGCATATTCTAGATTTTCCCTAAGCTGTTTATCGTGTAATTTTTGTGAAATAAGTTCTTTTGAATTCATCTTTTTTCTCCTTACGCTAAACCAACGCGTTGGGCTAGAAATTCATAGAGATGCATAGGCTTAACAGGGGCATTAATCTTTTGCAATGCTCCAGCAATATTAAGCAAACATCCCCCATCTCCCGAGATAATGTATTCCACATCTTTACTCATAATATCTTTAACCTTTCTCTCCACCATCGCTTGACTTACTTCTGGTTCTTTAATGCTAAAAGTTCCACCAAAACCACAACACTCTTCCTCTTTATCAAGCTCAATAAGAGTGACATTTTTAAGCATTCTAAGAAGTTTTTTTGAGCTCTCTGTGCAACGTGCAATTCTTAAGGCATGGCAGTTAGAATGCCAAGTTACTTTGACAGGGTCTCCCTGATCTTTAAGGGTAACACCAAGATTTTCAATTAAAAAATCACTCAAATCAAAAACACGATTACTAAACTCTCTTACCCTATCTTCTTGATTTGTCTCTTCAAAAAGATGATGATAATCATGCATCATCATTCCAGCACAAGAACCAGAAGGGACAATAATAGGATAAGGTTTGCTAAAGAGCTCAAGATTCTTTAAAGCAACTCTGCGAGTTTCATCATAATAGCCTGAGTTATAGCTTGGTTGCCCGCAACAAGTTTGATCTTTTTTATAAATCACCTCTACACCAAAATACTGTAAAAGCTTAATTGAGCTAATTAGGGCCTTAGAGTAAGCTACACCTCCAAGACAGGTTCCAAAAAAATATGCCTTCATTTTCTCTCCTACAATAAAAATACAGCAATACTCACAGTAATAACACAATAAAGCAGACAAGGTAAAATATTATAAGTGAGCAGTCGATGCTCTCCTTTACCTATTAATCCCACTGTTGCGCAAACTGCAACAATATTGTTGATACAAATCATATTTCCTGCCGCACCTCCAATATTTTGAAGTGCCATAATGACTTGTGTTTTAAGCCCTACAAGCTGAGCTGCTTCAAATTGCAATGGGGCAAAAAGAAGATTTGAAACAGTATTCGATCCTGAGAAAAAGGCTCCCAAAACCCCTATAAGTGGTGCAACTATAACATAAGCTTGTCCAGAAATATCTGCAAAGAACTTAGCCATCATTCTAAGCATAGAATCTAAATGTTCGGGATTATTTCCAGTATTTAACATAAGTTGAACCATTGCAACACCTGCACAAAGTGGAATAACTGCTTTTCCTACCTGTTTAAATGTAGTACTCCAAGCCTCTTTAACCTCATTAATATCCATCTTATGTAAGAAGATTGTTAAAATTGCCACCAAAATAAAAGGAACAATTCCAGGAAGATAAGCATAAGAGAAGCTATATGCAGTATTGGCTACGTCAAAAATGGGAGGAAAAGAAATTTTAAGTGCTACAAGTTTTTCTTTTAAACCAAATTGGGGAATCCTTGTTGCAACAAGGATAAGAGAAATAAGCAAGTAAGGCACCCATGCTAAAAAAATTCCAATCTTTTTATGTTCTTTTGGCTCTTCTTTTTTCTGGCTTCCTACCCAAAAATCAGGCCACTTATTACTTAAATCAAAATCCCAAGTTTGCTTAGGAACAAGAAAGCCTGTTTTTGCTGCAAAAACAAGAATCCCAAGACAAATCAAACCTCCAATGAGTGAAGGAATTTCAAATCCACCATATTTTGCAATCAAAAGGTAAGGGATAATAAACATAATAGAAGAGAAAATGGAGAAAGGAATAATAGGTAATGCATCCTTAAAACTCTTATTCTTTCCAAAAAACTTTACAAGCATAAACACAACCAATGTTGGCACGACCATTGCTGCAAATGAGTGAATAAAAGCTGTTAGAAATGTAACTTCTGACATATAGCCATCAATTCCACTTCCCACAAGCTGGGCAACCGAAGTTTTAATTCCATTTGTTGGAGTTCCAACAGCTCCAAAACTTACAGGGCTTGAGTTCATAATCAACGCTCCCATTGCAGCTGCAAGGGCTGGAAACCCCAAACCAACAAGAAGTGGAGCTGCAAGGGCTGCTGGTGTTCCAAATCCTGCAGCACCCTCAATAAATGCACCAAATGCCCAACCAATAATAATGATTTGAATTCTTCTATCAGTTGAAATGGAGTTAAATGCACGATTAATTGAATCCATTCCTCCACTATATTTAAGGGTATTAAGAATAAGAATTGCGCCAAAAACAATCACCAAGATATCAAATGTCTTAAGCAGTCCAAACAATATATATGCGCTTATAGCAGTTAGATCCATCTTCCAAAAACCAAAAGCAATTACAATACTCAGAACTAGTGCCAATCCAAGTGAAAGGGCCGAAGATTTTCGTAATCCAATCATCATAACAAGAATTAATATAATAGGTAAAAATGCCAATGCTGTATAGAACATTTTTCCTCCTTATTAAAAAGTTTAAAAAATCATTTCCATTCTATTTTATTTTTTACTTTTTCTTATAAAATTTTTACACTTTTTTTTATTTTTTAAGAATTATGTTTCTAGTAGTAACATTTTTGACCTTTACACCTTGAGATATCATCATTAAACTACTCATCTTTAAGTTTTTATAAATAAACTCAAGTTGACTCTTGATTTTTTTTTACTTTTTTTATAAACTTTCAGTCTCTATAACATTTAATTATGTCAAGGTAGCTCAGCTGGTTTAGAGCGCTGGTCTCATAAGCCGGAGGTCGGGGGTTCAAGTCCCCCTCTTGACACCATTCCTCGATTAAATCCCCAATTTATTTCTATATTTTCTTGACTTTTATCTTTAATCTTATTCTCCAAAAAACATTGATTTTTTTCAGAAAATTAGTTACACTAAAAGAAATCTGAAACAGAAAGAGGAATTGAAAAATTTTAGAAAATCTCTTTCAGAATTAGTATTATGATTGGAAAAGATGTAAATTTTAAATCTTTAAGGGGAACTCATGCACGATTATTGTATGAAGATATTCCTTTGGATGCGATTGGATTCTCTATTAGGGTAGAACTCATTCATTCTGCATTGATCGACTTTGGTGTAGGGCTAAAACATATTGCGCAAGCTTTGCCTACAAGAAAATAACCCCCTATTTTCTTTATAAAGCTACTTGCTTAATCTCATTGTATCAAGCACAATCATAAGCTCTTCATTTGTTGGGATTGCAAAGACTGAAACTTGGCTATCATTGGCATTAATTTGCTCTACTCCCCTTGTATTATTCTTATTGTCATCAATCCTAATTCCAAGATAAGAGAGGGTTTTACACACACAGTCTCTAAAATATGCACTATTCTCCCCAACACCTGCTGTAAAAACTATTGCATCTACACCACCAAGGCTCACTGTCAGTCTTGCAATCTCCTCAGATACACGATAATACATAAAATCTATAGCTCTCTTAGCACCTTCATTTTTATCTATATTCATTTCAAGTGTATAGAAATTTGAGCTAAATTCAGAAAGCCCACCTACTCCGCTTTTATAATAGAGAAAATCTCTAATCTCATCAACTCCATATCCTTTATTTTCCATCAAATAAAGCAAGATTCCTGGATCAATGCTTCCTGGACGTGTTCCCATACTTACACCATCAAGAGCCGTAAATCCCATTGTTGTCATAACTGATTTTCCCTCCTTAATCGCACAAAGAGAAGCACCAGAACCAATATGAGCAATAATTACTCTTTGATTTGCAACTTCAGGATATTTTTCTTTAAGGACTTTTGCAATGTAAGCATACGAAGTCCCATGCATTCCATAGCGTCTTACACCTTCTTTATAGAGTGCATAAGGGATTGCATACAATGTTGCATTTCCCTGCATTGTTTGATGAAATGCAGTATCAAATACTGCAACTTGTGGAATATTTGGAAATTTCTCTCTTAAAAGTTTAATCACTCTAAGATTATGAGGTTGATGCAATGGAGCCAGAGGAACAAGGCTCTCAATATCCGCAACTACCTTATCAGTAATTAATGCTGATTCTTTAAAAATAGTTCCACCATGCACTACGCGATGTCCACAAGCTTTAATTGTATAATCTTTATAAGTCTCCATAATCCAAGCAAAAAGATAATCAAGTACCAAGGCATGATTATGTGCCTCTTTCTCACTCCACTTATATTCTGCAAGTGTGTTGCCCTGTGCATCTTTTGCCTTAAAGCTTGGAGCAAGATCAATTCCTTCAACTTGTCCTGAAGCAATTGCTTGAGTTTGGGTATCAAAAATTTTAAATTTCAAACTTGAACTTCCCGCATTAATCACTAAAATCATTTCTTTCATATTTTTACTCCTCTTCTAAAAAATATTATTCACTTGCTAAAACTGCCAAAGCCGAACTTGCTACTCTTGCTTCTGCATTATCTGCCCTTGAAGTCAAAATAACTGGCACTTTTGCACCCAACACAACCCCTGCAACTTTTGCATAAGCGAGATATACAAGAGCTTTAAAGAGAATATTTCCTGCCTCAATTTGTGGGGCAATTAAAATATCTGGATCACCACAAACTTCAGAATCAATCTTTTTAATCTTTGCTGAAACTGCTGAAATCGCATTATCAAATGCTAAAGGTCCATAAATAAGAGCATTAGCTACTTCTGTTTTTGCCCTTTGAGTAAGCTCATGAGCCTCTATGGAACTAGGAATTTTTTCATAAGGCATTTCAACTGCACTCAAAAGCCCAACCTTTGGGGTTTGGATTCCAAGTTTATGGGCTAAATCAACTGTGTTTTTAATAATGCTCATTTTTGCATTAATATCAGGGGCAATATTAATTGCTGCATCTGCAATAAAAAGTGCTTTATGATAAGCTGGAATATCAAGAATAAAAGCATGGGTAATACTTCGATCTGTTCTAAGATTTGCATCTCTTTTAACCACTGCACTCATAATGTCATTTGTGTGAAGATTGCCCTTCATAATTGCCCTGACTTCACCTTTTGTAGCAAGCTCGGCAGCTTTTGTTGCTGTATCCTTATCTTCAATAATATTAATAATCTCAAAAGCGGAAATATCTAGCCCAAATTCTTTGGCTGTTGCATTAATCTTGTTCTCATCTCCAATTAAAATTGGATCAATTAATCCAGCATTATAAGAATCCACGACTCCACTTAAGCTTGTTTCATCAGTTGGCTGAGCAACAGAAACCCTAATTCTTCCCTTTTCTTTTGCTTTATTTAAAATATTATCAAAGACATTGTATGCCCTGCCTTGTAATTGTTGCATTCTGACTCCTTAATCATAGTTTTTATTAATTATACGACTTAAATTTAAGAATGCTTATAATGTTTTAAAAAAATAAACTTTTTTGAGTTTTATCCCCAAAGATCACTTTTTAACAACCTTGCAACCTCTTTTGTGTGGTAACTAATAATAATATTTGCTCCCGCTCTCTTAAAACTGATCATCGTCTCCATCACAACTTTTTCATAATCTATAATTCCTGCCTCTCCTGCGAGTTTAAGCATGCTATACTCTCCGCTCACATTATAAAGTGCCAATGGAAGTAAACTTGCTTCTGCGATATCACGCACAATATCCAAATATGCCAAAGCTGGCTTAACCATTAAAATATCTGCGCCCTCACTCTCATCAAGCAAACTCTCTCTAATCGCCTCTTTACGATTTGCACCATCTTCTTGATAAGTTCTTCTATCTCCAAAACTAGGGGTAGATTGAGCTACATCTCTGAAGGGACCATAATATGCACTTGCAAATTTTGTTGAATAGCTCATAATTGGCAAATGAATAAATCCTGCATCATCAAGAGTTTTTCTTAAATATGCCGTAGTATGATCCATCATTCCACTAGGAGCTATCATATCCGCTCCTGCTCGTGCTAAGTCAAGTGCTTGCGTTCCCAAAATCTCAAGTGTTTCATCATTATTCACACTCTGTCCTTGCAAGATTCCACAATGTCCATGACTTGTATATTCACAAAAACATAAATCCACACTCACAAACATAGAAGGGTATTTTTCTTTAATTGCTTTTACTGCTCTTGCTACAATACTATCTCCTAAAGCAGAGCTTCCTCTTTCATCTTTATGGGATGGAATCCCAAAAAGTAAAATATTATAAATCCCCAAATCCATCAAATCTCTACACTCTTGCAAAATATAGTTAATGCTCATTTGATAGACATCGGGCATTGAAGCAACAGGAATTTTGCAATCATTTTGATCAATCACAAAAAGAGGATAGATAAATTGTGCAATATCTAATCTCGTTTCTCTTACTAAATCCCGCATTCTAGGATTCATTCTAAGTCGTCTAAGTCTCATTTCTTTTTCCTTTTATTTTGCAAGAATTCTCAACAACACAGCCATGGATAATGAAATGGTTAAATCCATTTTCATACTCATAAGTAATGTCAAATTTTTGAGATTCTAAGACATTTTTAATGATATAAAGTCCCAAACCAAAACCTTGAGAATTATTCTCTTTAAAGTAGGGTTTGAAATATTCGCTAAATTCTGCTTTGAGTGGCTTACCTTTATTACTTACTACAAGATTTTGCATTTGGGACTTAATATACACCTTTTTATCTTCCCCATACTTAATAGCATTATCAAAAAGATTTTTAAGTGCAAGGGTAAAAAGCTCAAAATCTGCCTTAATAAGATCATTCTCATCTTGAAGAACAATTCTCTCCTCATGATCAATCAATAACATTATCTTTGTTTCATTAATTGCTTCACTTAAAAGAAATTCTCTTTTTTTGATTTTATAAGTTTTAGAATTCATCTGTTCAAGTTTGGCAAATTCAGTAATCAAATCTCCTAATCGTGTAAAAACAGAGTTCAATCTTTCCTTAGCTACTCCATTTTCAAGCATTGCAGTAATCAATCTTCCCTTAGTAATAGGAGTATTAAGTTCATGCATAATTGAACGTAAAAACAAAGCCCTTGATTCATTTAAAGCTCTGATCTTTGCTACAGCATTATCAAACTCCTGAGCAAGCTCACCAATTTCATCACGCTGATCTAAACGGCAAGAAATATCTAAATCCCCTTCAGCAAATTTCTTAATATTGGAGTGTAAAAACTTAAGGGGAAAGAAAGCTCTTAGCAATAAAACAAACATAAAGGATAATACAACAATCGCAACCAAGGTAATAATATAGAAATTTAGAAACGAATTATTAGGAGAGTATTTAAAAAGCCATGCTTTTTTATCTGTTTGAAGCAAAATATAAATCCCACTATCAGTTTTAAGCGTTTTTGCAAAAACTCCTTGAAAATTTGGAGGGAGGGGATTAGTGTTAATCAGCTGTTCTTTAATGCGTGGCTCAAGTGTTGCCTTAAATCCAAATTCTTCAAGATATTGATAAACTTCATCAATATCTTGGCTCTCACGGACAATTGGAGAAATGGTACTGATAAAATAGCGATAACGTAGCTCCTCTCTTTGATTATCTTGCTCTATTTGATCTTTGATAAAATAAAAAGAAAATCCTAAAAAACTTAACAGTGCAAAAAGAAAAAGTCCACCAATTTTAATAAAGATTGAACTATCAAGTAAAAATCTTTTAAACATTAGCGATTGATTTCAACCTTATAGCCTACCCCTCGCACTGAGATAATATACTCAGGTGTTTTTGGATTTTGTTCAATTTTAGCTCTCAATCTTCCAATAATTACATCAATACTCTTATTGGAGCTTTCTGGATTGATTGATTTTGTTTCAATTGCAATAGATTCTCTTGAAAAAACTTGTCCCACTTTGCTTAATAGTAAAGACATAATCTCATATTCTGCCTTTGTAAGCTCTAATCTCTTACCCTTAAAAAGGATTTCTCGACTTTCAGGACGCACTTCAAAAATATCTTGGTGATCTTTTCTTTGTTTTTCTTCTTGAGATTTTGCATTATATCGTCTAAGAACAGAATGAATTCTTGCTACAAGTTCTTGAGGATCATAAGGCTTAGGAATATAATCATCTGCCCCAAGCTCCAAAGCTTTAATCTTATCATTAACATCATTTCTGGCTGAAGAGATAATAATAGGAATATTTTTTTGCTTAATTACTCTCTCGCAAACCTCAAGTCCGTCAAGATTAGGTAAAGTCAAATCAAGCAAGAGCAAATCAAACTTTTTAGCATTCACTGCACTCATTCCTGTATAAGGCTCATCATAGCTTGTAACATTCATATCATGTTTTCTTAGATACTCTCCTAAAATCTCTGCAAGTTCTACATCATCTTCAATCATTAAAATTTCTAACATTCTCACACCTTATAAACATAAATCAAATAATGTTTTTTATCATAACCAAAAAAATTTAAAAGTTAGTTTCAGAGGAAAAAATATTTGATTTTAACAATTCTGCAATGAAACCTCTTAGATAAATCTAAAAGATTATAAAAATTAGAAGAAAAATTCAAAATTTTATGAACATCTCTGTAAATTTTAGTGTAAGATTGATTAATTTAAGATTTGATTTTGTCTAAGCTTTTATTTAGGTTGCCTTTAAAAAAAGGAG
>NZ_NXLU01000008.1 GCF_003364215.1 Helicobacter cholecystus | reverse complement strand
CCCCCCGTTTTATCTTTTTAATTTTTTATCTTTCTTCAAGAATTGCTTCAGCAATAGGGCAGAGAGACTCCAGAGAGTTTTGCGCTAGGAACTTAAGATGGGTCAAACTTCATTAATTAGTGTAATTGTTCCAATCTATAATGTAGCTCCATTTTTAAAGGAGTGCTTAGATTCAGTCATTCACCAAAGCTATAAAAATCTACAAATTATTTTAATCAATGATGGAAGCACTGATGAGAGTGAACAAATTGCTAGAGAGTATTTAAGTGATTGCAGAGTGGAGCTAGTCACCACAGAAAATGGAGGACTTTCTAGAGCAAGAAATCTTGGTTTGCAAAGAGCTAGGGGGAGTTATATTTATTTTATTGATAGTGATGATTATATTGATTTAAGCTTTATTGAAGAGATGGTGAGGATTGCTCAAGATCTTGATGTAGAGATTGTTTGCAATGAGCAAATTGTTTATTTTGGAGAATATTCTACTTGCAGTAAGGCAAGCAAAGCCCCCAAAGTTTTAATTCCAAATTCTCATAATATTGCCATTGGCGGGGCAGTTTGGAGATGTTTATTTTCTATGTCTTTGATCAAAAGGTCTAAAGTTAGATTTTTGGAAGGAAGGATTTATGAAGATGAGGGATTTTTATATATGATTTTTCCATTTTGTAAGCAATTTGCTCTTTATTGTGGGAAGCCCTATTATTATCGTCAGAGAAAAAATAGCATTATGCAAAAATACAAGAGCTTTAGAAGTTATGATCTTCTAGATATTTTTGAGGCTATCTATTTATTTTATAAAACCAATCATTTATTGTGCAAATTTTCACCCCCTTATTATTTTCTTTATGAGTGTGCATTGGGATATGAAAATGAAAAAGAGTATTTAAGAAGGGTAAAACAATTAGAAAAAAAATTAGGTTTATGTAAATTATCATATTTAAGAAAAAAATATCACCAAGTAGCTAGATATATTAAAAAAATTCTTATTTTAATACAGAGGCTGAGGTAATGCAAGATTCGCCATTTCTCTCAGTTATTCTTCCAACATATAATCGCAAAGCTTGCATTACAAGGATGATTGATTCTATCTTAAAACAGAGTTTTACAGATTTTGAACTCATTATTATTGATGATGGAAGTACAGATAACACTTTAGAGATGCTTAATCAAGCATATAATGACAAACGGATATCTATTATAAGAAAACACAATGGTGGTGTTTCAAGTGCGAGAAATCTAGGGATCACTTTGGCTCAAGGAAAATATCTTACTTTTGTTGATAGTGATGATTATTTATTGGATAATTTTTTTGAGGATATTTTTGAAAACATAAGCCAACATCTCTGTGATATTCTAGTTTATGGTGGATATATTTTAAGAAAAAATACTCAACATGAAATTCCCTTATTTTGGTTTGATCAAAAATATGGAGAAAGTGAAGTGATTGTGAGTTGTGGCCAAGATTTTGTAAAAGATTTTTGCTTATTAGGAGGAAACTCAATGGCATGTGCGAAGATTTTTAACAAAGATTTAATCAAAAATAATCATATCTCTTGCAATGAGAACATTGCTTATGGAGAGGATATGCTTTTTGACCTTCAAGCCTATCTTGTTGCTTGCAAGATTGTAACAAGTCCAAAGAAGTTCTATGTCTATGATAATAATACAGAGAGTTTAAGTCGAGGTATGCTTACTTCAGTGCAGAAAGTTAAGAATCTTCTTGAGGGTTATCGTTGTTTAGGTCAGCATAAAGAGTATCAATCTTATTTTGCATATAACTATTTGCGTCATATGAGAAAATTTTATTTTTGTTATTTTTTTCTTGATGCACCGTCAAAAGACCAGATTGAATTAATGTATAATCAGGCCTCCTGTAAAAGCACTAATATTTTTGAAAAGTTAGAGTTTTTCCTAGCAGGAAGAAACTTATTATATGCCCTGCCTCTTTGTGCTTGTTTGTACCTTGTGTATGGACTTTATGCAAGGCTTTTGTTTTTGCATCCTATTGTTGCCTTTATTAAGCGTAGAATGAAAAAGAAGGCCAAATAGAACGAATGTATTTGGAGATGTGATAAGTTTTTTTCTTTGAGGGGTAGATTCTTTTTGGAAATGGGTAGGAGTGACTTTACTTTAATAACTAAGATATAATGATCCAAAACAAAGCAAAAGATAAGATGATGAAACAACAGGGCGATTTTTCTAAATTAAGATTTTTGACAACTAAGAAAGATAAGATTTCTTTAATTATGTTGTTTGTGATGACAATTTTAAGTTCTCTGATTGAAACCTTTGGAATAGGGATTATTATGCCCTTTATTACTTTTGCTTCCAACCCTTCTTTGCTTTTAGAAAATCAATATGGCTCTATGATTTATAAGTTTTTTGGATTTTCTAGCACACAGACCTTTATGTTTGCTTTTAGTGCAGGATTAATTATTTTTTATCTTTTTAGACTTGTTTATAACACTTTTTACAACTATTTAATTAATCTTTTTGCATATCGTAAATATCATGATCTTGCTTTTAAGCTATTTCAAAAGATTTTAAGATCAAATCTTTTGAATTTTGTGAATAAAAACTCAGACATTCTAAGAAGAGGAATTATTACAGATGCTATGAGTGCCTCTCATTATATACGTAATTTTCTTCTTCTTTATTCTGAAATTTTTACCATCACTTTTCTTTATTCCATTCTTTTGATTGTCAGTTGGAAAATGACCTTAGTGCTCACCTGTATTCTTTCATTTAAAGTTTTTTTGATCACACAAACGATTTCAAAGATTATTAAGAGAAAGGGTGAGGAGAAGGTAAAAATTGAAGGTGGATTTCTAGGACTTCTTTCTAATAGTTTTGGAAACTTTAAGATTATCAAAATTAAAGATGCTCAATCTAGGCTTGAGGAAGATTTTTTAGATAAGGGATACAATCGAGCAAGAATAGAGATGACAACTCAAACTTTATTAGAATTACCCAAAAACCTCTTAGAATCTTTTGGGTTTGTAATTTTAATTGCCTGTGTCGCTTACATTTTGTATCGGTATGAAGATGCAAGTGCTGTGTTGCCTATTATGTCAATGTATGCTTTGGCACTTTATAAGGTTTTGCCTTCAGTGAATAAGATTTTAATTTATTACAACTCGATGAAGGTTTATTCTAAATCTTTAGAAATTGTTTATGAAGAGCTTAAAGATATTCCTCAAGCAGAAGGGAATGAAGAAATCAATTTTGATAAAGAAATTGTTTTACAGAATGTTTCTTTTTCCTATATTGCTCATCAACCCATTATTAAGAATTTGAATTTAAAGATCGCAAAAGGAGAAAAAATTGCTTTTGTAGGACCAAGTGGAGCAGGAAAAAGCACTCTTGTAGATATCATTACAGGATTTTATCAACCGAGTGAGGGAAAGATTCTTATTGATAGTATTCCTCTCACTCAAGAGAATATTAAATCTTGGAGAAAAAAAATTGGCTATATTCCTCAACAAATTTATCTCTTTGATGGGAATGTAGCACAAAATATTGCTTTTGGCTCAGAATATGATGAGCAAAGAATTATTAAGGCTTGTAAAATTGCAAAAATTTATGACTTTTTACAGGAGAATGAGGGTATATACACCAAAGTAGGAGATGGTGGAATTAAGCTTAGTGGGGGGCAAAGACAGAGAATTGGGATTGCTCGAGCAATTTATGATAATCCTGAGATTTTAGTGCTTGATGAGGCTACAAGTGCTCTTGACAATGAAACGGAAGCTCAGATTATGGATGAGATTTATGAACTCAGTAAGGATAAGACCTTGCTTATCATTGCACACAGATTAAGTACAGTGCAAAGATGTGATCGAAAAATTGAAATTTGTGGCAAACATAGTTCATAAAAAATTTCTGATTTTTCTAAATACCGATTGAAGCTTATGTGCTTTTGGATATTTTTTGTAGATATATGCAAGAAGATATCTGATTATTACAGATTCAAGGCTTTTTTCAAGCAGAAAAATTTCTAGATAATCTACTGTGCTTGGTGCAACTCTTCGTGCTAATTCACATATTGTTTTGATTGTTAGGACTTGTTCTTTTTTGATAGTTTTACGATCAATTTTTAGAATATAAAAACGGAGGTGTTTAATATAATTGTAGGCAATAAGCCTTTTTGTTTGATTGAAACTACATTTTAAAGAAAGAAAGCCCAAAAGTAATCCATCGATTTTTTTATTTATACTTAATTCACCTCGCGATAACCCACTGTTTAAAACAACATATACATAATATTGTTGATTTTTCACCTGAATATAAGATGATTTCAATAAAAAACTGATTACAAAAGCAAGGTCTTCGCCATAAGAGATGTGTTTCCTGAAATGATTAATTATTTTTCTTTTAAAAAATTTTGCACATGCTTGTGGATTCCCAAACATAAGACAAAAAGCTTTTAAAAAATCTTCTTGTTTATAGAGTAGGGTAGAGGTATATTCTAAAGAGGAGTTTGTTAGAAAAAAATCAGCATAGATTATTTTTTCTGAGGTTAAGACTATATTTGGATAGACAAGAAGATCGGGTTTGTAGGGTTGTGGTCGTTGTAGAGTATAATAAGCGTCCCAAAAAAATCCATTCAATAAATAATCATCACTATCTACAAAAGTAACATACTCTCCCTTAGCCAAAGAGATACCTAGATTTCTTGCACTAGAAACCCCACCATTTTCTTGCCTTAAAAGTCTAACACGCTTATCTTTGTATTTTTCCTTAAGCATCTCAAAAGTACCATCAGTACTCCCATCATCTATAATAATTAGTTCAAAATTTTTAAAACTTTGTTGCAGAACAGAATCTACCATTCTTGCAATACATGATTTGCGATTATATGTTGGGAGAATGATTGAAAAGAAAGGTGCCCCCCCCCCCCCTTTGCTCTTGTGGGAATGATAACATTAATTTATCCTTGTGTATTTTTGTTTTTGAAAGATTATAGTCTAACTAATCCCAATGTGAGGGAATATACAAAAACTCTTATAAGAGTTTTGGAAAAAATTTTCAGAGATCTTGTGTAATAGAGTGATTTTAGGAAGTTTATAGGATATGCAAAGGATTGATTGGAATAGGCTTTAGAGTGATAGTAAATGTATGAGTAGGCACAAATATTTGTGGCAATGAGAACTTTTATTTTTTTCTTGATTTGTTTTTTCTCTTTTTCTGAGAGATCTGCAGACTCTAATATTCTTAGCATAGAGTGAGAAACTAGATAAATATCTTGCACCATTTTTTTATTCTTATGAGGATTATTACAATTAGCCGTCATGGATTGGGGATTATTTTGGACAAAATAGAGGCAATCCTCAATGCCCAAATATGTCTCTGAGAGTAGAGTGATAGCAAAGGGCTTTAGAGCGTCTTCAATATTGTTGAGGTGGGGGAGACTTTGGGGAAATAGTTGTGAGAATAGATGGTTTGCTTTCTTGATTACTCCTTTTTTGAAGACAAATGTGGCTAAACCTATTTTTGTAGCCAAAGCTTTGGCAGGATATTCGCCAAGTGGGCTGTAGCATTTTCTCTCTTTTCCATCAAATCTAATAATTAATCCATCCACAAGCAATAATATCTTTCTGCTTTGTTTTACAATGTTCATAAAGTCTCTCACACATTGTGGTTCTTATAAAATCATCACCATCAATATGGATAATATATTCCCCTTTTGCTTGTTGTTCTCCAATTACTCTTGAGGCAAATGCTCCATAATTGGCGGTGTTTTTTATGATTGAAAGATACTTGATTGTTTGGTATTTTTCTAAAATAGAAATAGTCTTATCAGAGCTATAGTCATCAACAATAATGATTTCAATATTTTTAAAAGTCTGGTTGATACAGCTTTGCAAACACTTTTCTATGAAAGTCTCTTTATTATAAGAGAGGACAATCAGTGAGAAGAAGGGGTGCTTACCCCCCCCCCTCCCTACCATTTCTTTCTTTGGACTTATGAGATGATTGTGTATTCATTTCATTCTCTTATTTTATGACTGACAAATTTTGAATAATTATCAATAATTCCTCCACCCTTACGAAATCCTAGACCACAACTCTCATAAGCAAAAAAGACATTAGGCTGATAGAAGCTTCCATTATGAGAATTAAGAGGGTAGTATTCTTGGTAGAGTTCTTTATGGTTGTGATAAATCCCATCTTTGCTCTCTAGAATCTCAAGAGTAGGGGAGAGAATTTCCACATTTGCCCCCTCTCGTCCAAAAGCTCTTTTTCTTACCTGTTTTTTTCCTGATAAGGGTTGATAAGAGCTTTCTAGAAGCAGGGGATGATTGGGGAAGAGATCCCAGAGAATTTTGAGCATTCGCTTGCTTTGAAAAAGTAGGGTATAGGCAGGATTGAGGAAGATTGTATTTTTATTATTCATCATTTCTTTCATCAATTCACCCATTTCAGGCTCTTCTATGGCAATATCTTCCCAAGGCACAAGTTTAAACCAAAACTCAAAGTTTCTATCATTATAAAATAAACCCTCATTTCCACTTAAAATCGCTTCATCGACATAGCAAAAATCAGTTTCAAATCCATAAGAGGTTGCAATCTCTTGGAGAAATCTTGTTGTCCTCTCTTCCTCATTACTGCCCCTAATACTAGAAAAAAGGATCTTCCACCCCTCATAAACTTCAGAAAATCCTGAAATATCCTCACCCAAAGTGATCATTCTTTGAAAATTTTCACCGATAGCTTCAAAGATATTGTTAAATTGTAAATCCTCATTCATTCCATTGGCCTTAAGCACTGCCCATTGAATAATCGCACTCTCATAGAGCATTGTAGGGGTATCAGCATTAAATTCAAGAAGTTTGATTGGAGTTCCATCAAGCCCACCTGCGAAGTCAAATCTTCCATAAATATGCCAATGCACCTCCTGCTCAAAGCTTTGCTTAATGGGCTCAATCAGGCTTGGGGGGATGTCTAGCTCAAAGAATAAATCTTTTTCTATCACATATTCTGCTGCCTCTACATACATATCATAAAGCTCATTTCCTGCCTCATAGAATGCATCAGCTTCTTGCTGTGTGATTTCTATAATCTCGTTACTGATATAAGCACTTTCATCAGGATCGGTATGCCATGAACATCCAAGATTTTCAAGTGTTTGAGCCTCTAGGGGCTTTGTTTGTATGATATGCATTTTTAACCTCCATAAGATGGTGTTTGTGAATTGGTAGTTTTTCCAAAAAATCCACTTTTTCCATTATTAGAAGGAGTGGATCTAAGATTTGAAGAGGGATTAGAGAAGCTGTTTTTACTTCGTTCATAGGCTTGGGGGGATTTGTAGTTTCGCATTTGATTTTGCTGATAGGTGGGGTTATTGAAAAGTTTGTTTCCAATATAACTTCCCAAGATCGCACCCGCTGCACTTGCCAAAAGTGCTCCACCTAATCCAAGCCCACCACCAGAAGCGTTTGTTAGCTCACTTGTGCCATTATTGATTTTTGTTTCTTCAGCTTTAATGAGCGCATCAATCTCTTCTTGAGAGAGGATTCTTTCTTGCCCATTTTTATCCCTTACAATCACTCTTGTTTGCTCACTGGGATACTCTTCAAGGACTTTATATGTCCCATCTTTTTGTTCTTCCAAGATGACAAAAGCCCCCTTTTTCTTGCTGTCTTGCAAGGTTTGAGAAACATTTTCCTCTGACTTTGGCTTTTGGGTATCACATCCACTTAAAGCAACAAGTGCAAGTGCACTAAACCCTCCAATCATCGCATAGTTTGAGATTTTTTTAATATGCTTATTCATATTAATTTTCCTAATTTTAGATTTTTATGAATTATAACTTAAGATTGATTTAGGATTTTAATGAGCTCTTTTGTGTATTTTTTTGCACCTTGTGTATTGAGATGATGAGGAGAATCATAAAAGTCTTTGATTTCAAATTGAAAGTTTTGAGGAATACCTTGAATAGGGATTTTATACTTTAAAAGATTTGCTTTAAAATTTGCCATATTTTCTAAAAATTTGAATTGATTGAGTTTGTAATCCTTATCTTTAATCATAGGCGGATATGTGAAAATAATCTTAATATCATTCTCATTGCAAAACTTTAAGAGTTTTTGATATTGCTCTAAAAAATAAGAGGATATACAAAAATCATCATGGATATAGTCATATTTTATATTACTATTAAGAAAACTGCCCTCATGATATATAAGTGATCCATATTCATCGATTGAATTGGGATTAACTCCATTAAATTTCTTAAGCTTTCTTTCCCATCTATGTTTTGCTTTTTTAATTACCTCTTTCTTTTTGATATGGGCAATTAAATATTAGTTAAAGCCTGTGGGAATTTTTGATAAGGGATTTTTAGGTAAGGTTTGGAGGGTGGGATATGATAAAAATTTACCACTCCAAGAGAGTATATTTTGACCATAACTAAAATATTGAGAATTTTATTTTAGGGTGTAAAATCTATAATTTAATGGGAAGAGCCCCCCCCCTTTTTTTAATTGCGCACTTTATTTCAGATGCAGGTATAATCGCTGTTTTTTATTTGGCGGAGTGCATGCATTAATGCAGTTTAAGAATGTTATAGTTTTATCATATTGCTCAAGTATTGCAAGCTCTAAAGTGTAAAAGCCTATAAGCATAAAAGGTAAAAAAGCAAAAATAAAGATATAAGAGTTGAAAGCATAGGTCTTTGAAAAACTTTATTAATAGTATGTTAAAAACAAGTTGAGTCACTTTTTGAAAACTTACTCCTATTTACTCTTGATATTTAAGAATAGCCTCTTTCCATCTTTGCATTTGCTTTTCAGCATTCTCTGAGTCGATTCTGAATCCAAAATCTATCATCATCGGAATTTGATTAAAAATCTTATCAATAATAAGTTCTGCAACCTTTGGCTTAAAATGCCAATAATCATAATCAAAGTTTTTTTCTTGCATTGTTATTGGATTTATCCCTCCAAAAATCCATATTTGTGCCTTTGTTTGTGTTGCAAGAGTTTTTATAATTTGAATATATTCCTCCAAAAGAGATAGATGGTTAAGAGTTTGTTGCTGGGAATAGTACAGATAGTACTTCCAGTATTCTGGAAAAACAATGACAATATCTTTGGAATCTAAATACTTTATAAGTTCTGCAAAATAAGATTTTGCTAATTGAAAATTTTGATAAGGTGCAGTACGAATTTTAAATGTTGTTTGAATATTGTTTGAATTCTGTGTATTGAAAAGATGTGTTTTTGAAAGAAAGAGATCTCTTAGAATTGTGTTGAAGCTTGTTTGAATAAAATTAGCATTCAAAAAGTAAAAATATTTTTTAAATAAATTAAAGTCACTAAAAGTTTGATCTAGAAGATCTTGGGTCTTCATATTTTCTTGAATTTGTGTTTGATTGAAAGAAAAA
This sequence comes from Helicobacter cholecystus, assembly GCF_003364215.1. Lineage (GTDB taxonomy): Bacteria > Campylobacterota > Campylobacteria > Campylobacterales > Helicobacteraceae > Helicobacter_G > Helicobacter_G cholecystus. Next base: position 43,628 of record NZ_NXLU01000008.1, on the reverse strand, counting down.
AGATCAATACCTAAAATAATACTTGATTTTTTTTCTTTTATTTTTTTAATCAGAAAGAGCCATTGCTCTATATTGGATCCACTAATACCAAGGCTGTATGTTTTCTTGTTTAAATTTTTTTCTATTTGTTCTATATTGAAGGCAAGCGTCCTTGAGGTGCCTATAAGATAGTATGCATTAGAATGAATTTTTAATGGATACAAGAAGCTTTCTTCAGAAGTTAAATTCTCCATTCTTTTATTTTTAGTACTTTTTAAACCATAGGGGTCGAGGACTAAGCTTGTGAAAAATAGAATGACTATAATACTAATAGCACCAATAAAAAAAGATACAAAATACTTCAAATCAAATCCTAAAAATTAAAATATATAAAAATCTGTATTTTTGATAAAAAACATAAGCTAAGCATAAAAATACAACCCATAAAATATGAATAAAATAAAGAATGAATACTATGTTTATTGTTTTGAAACTTAATCATTGCAATAGATAATGTAATAAATAATGAAAAATTTATGAGATGAGTAACCCCCACAAAGAATTGATTGCCTGAAAGCAAAAAATGTTTAATATACAAACTCTGTAATTTTTCTGGCAACATTACCCCTCCCCCCCCCGCCATTCCTTTAAGTAAATTCATTGCTCCACTGACATTCTCGCTTCTAAAAAACACCCAAGAGAGGTTGATAAAATTAAAAGTAATGATCCAGCATATTGCTGTATAAATCTTACTTCTTATTTCTTCTATCCCAAATACTTTCTTAAGGATAAAAGAGTAAATTCTGTGAAGCACCATTGCTATTGCATGTAAAATTCCCCAAATGATAAATCCCCATCCAGCCCCATGCCATATTCCACTTAGGGTAAAAACAATAAAGATATTGCTTAATTCTCTGAATAATCCCCTCCGATTTCCCCCTAGAGGAATATAGAGATATTGAGTGAGAAATCTTCCTAATGTCATATGCCATCTTTTCCAAAACTCTTTAATATTGCCAGCCTTATAAGGAGAATTAAAATTAAGGGGCAAAGTAATTCCAAAAAACAAAGCAATGCCTATGGCCATATCACAATATCCACTAAAATCAAAGTAGAGTTGAAGTGTATAAGAGAGAGAGGTTGCCCAAGATTCAAAGAAATTTAAAACTCCTCCTTTTTGCACATAAGCAAATCCATTGTCTGCCCATACACTAAATCCATCAGCAATGACGACCTTTTTGAATAATCCAATGCTAAAGATAAATAATCCTCTAGCAAATCTCTCCCAATCTATAAGTTCCTTTCCTTTTTTAAGCAAAGAAGCAAATTGAGGCATCATCTCTTTATGATGCACAATTGGACCAGCAATAAGTTGAGGAAAAAATGTAATAAATAAGGAGTAATCTAGCCAATCAATAGGTTTATTTTTTTCTGATTTATAAGTATCAATTAAAAAAGCAATTTGTTGAAATGTAATAAAAGAGAGTGCAAGAGGCAGAAGAATATGAGGAAGAGGAAAGGATGTTCCTAGAGAGTTAAGATTGCTCAAAATAAAATCAGTGTATTTAAACCCTCCTAACAATAAGAGATTAAAAATAATTCCAACGATTAAGGTTCTCTTTGCCCCCCCCCCCATAAGAATGGTTGATTTTATAAGCTAGAGCATAATTTATTCCCATAGAAAGTAATAAGATGGGTAAATAAGAGAGTTTCCAATATCCATAGAAAAAAAGACTACCAAGCACTAAGAAAAGCTTAGAGGCTCTAAAATACTCCAATTTCTTTAAAGTGTAAAAGCCTATAAGCATAAAAGGTAAAAAAGCAAAAATAAAGATGTAAGAGTTAAAGAGCATATTATAGTCTTGCGTGTGCAGATTCTAATACACCCTTAAGATCATAAATGACACTATGAACGTGAGTGTGTAAAGAGAGATCAAGGTTTATAAACTCTTTATGGGCTACACTTGCAAGCACTCCATCAAATTTTTGATGCACTTGAGAAAGATTAGAGTAAAGTGGAGCGGAAGTAAGCTTTGCTACTTCTTGGGGGATTGCTAAGGGATCAAGCAGGGTGGTTTCACACCCATACTCTATAAGCTCATCAATCACCTCAAAAATTTTTGAGTTGCGAATATCATTGCAATTTTCCTTGAAAGTTACACCAAGGATAAGAATTTTAGATCCTAAGATTTTAATATCTTTGGCAATGAGAAGTTTAATGAGCTTTTGAGCGATAAAGTTTGGCATTGCATCATTAACCAATCTTCCAGCAGAGATCACACGAGGATGATAACCTAATTTGTGGGCTTTGTGTGTGAGATAATAGGGGTCAATACTGATACAATGTCCTCCCACAAGACCAGGCTTAAAGGGCAGAAAATTCCATTTTGTGCTTGCAGCCTTAAGCACTTCTTGGGTCTGTATTCCCAGCTTGTCGCAAATTAAAGCAATTTCATTGACAAAGGCAATATTAAGATCTCTTTGAGCATTTTCAATCACTTTTGACATTTCTGCTACTTCTATGCTAGGGGCTAGGTAAGTGCCAGCTGTGATAATAGAGGCATAGAGTGCATCAATTTCTTGAGCAATTTTAGGTGTACTTCCACTTGTAATTTTTTTAATTTCAGGAAGTTTATGTGTGTTATCTCCAGGGTTAATACGCTCTGGAGAATAGCCTACAAAAAAGTCTTGATTAAATTTAAGCAGAGAGTATTGCTCAAGGAGTGGCACACAATCTTTAAGTGTGCAGGTGGGATATGTGGTGGATTCATAAATGACAATATCTTGAGGCTTAAGTAAGGGGGCAATCATCTTAGAGGCATTAAGCAGATAGGAAATATCAGGATTTTTGTATTCATCAAGAGGTGTTGGAACGGTGATGATGTAGATTTGTGCACTTTTGAGTGCCTTGATATCATCGTGAAAACTAAGGAATTTAGAGGAGTGAAAACTCGCAGTATCGACTTGATAGGTTTTATCATATTGCGCATTAAGTTCTTGTATGCGAGTGGTATTAATATCAAATCCAAGTGTAGGATACTTTTTGCCAAATTCAATTGCCAAAGGCAATCCTACATAGCCAAGACCAATAATTGCGATAGTTTTTGCCATTTTTCAATCTTTTAGGATAGAATTTTAAGAGAATTTTATCTTAAAACAAAGCTTTCAAACAAGGAGAATTTATGCGATCTTTACTTAAAAAATTACCCTTTGTTAGAAGGTTTTATACATTCATAAAAAATATTTTCAAACTCTATGCAATCAAAAGCTATTCACAAGAAGGGGAAGACTTGATCTTGCAAAGAATTTTGGAAAATCAAAAAAGAGGGTTTTATGTTGATGTGGGTGCTCATCACCCTTTTAGATTTTCAAATACTTATTTATTTTATAAAAGGGGGTGGAGAGGGATTAATCTTGATGCGATGCCTAACTCTATGAAAATTTTTGCAAAGTATCGCCCAAGAGATATGAATTTAGAAATTCCTGTTGGAAAAGATAAGGAAGAGTTAACTTATTATATTTTTAATGAACCAGCATTAAACACTTTTGATCAAAGTCGTGTGGAAGATATTCTCAATAAGAGAGAATACACTCTAATGAAAAAAATACAAATTCAAATCAGATCTTTAAAGAGTATTCTAGATGAGTATCTGCCTCAAGGGCAGGGTATAGATTTTATGAGTATTGATGTTGAGGGATTGGATTTTGAAGTCTTAAGGAGCAATGATTGGGCTAAATATCGTCCAAAAATTTTACTTGTAGAATCCACGGGGGGGGGGGGGGATAAATGAGTTCTTTCAATCAGAGCTTGGGTGTTTTTTGAGTGAGAGGGGGTATGAAGTGTTTGCAAAAACTTTTAATACATTTTTTCTAAGAGATAAAACTTTGGAGGAATGATGAAAATCTTTATTATGTGTGGAGGATCAGGGACTAGGCTTTGGCCTCTTTCACGTGATTCATTGCCTAAACAATTTGTTCCTTTATTTTCTCATCAAACGCTTTTTCAAAAAACTCTTAAGCGCTCACAAGAGGTTTTGCAAAGATTGGGGCTTTATGGAGAGATTGGCGTGATTGCAAATAAGGAGCATTATTTTCTTATTCAGCAAGAAGCCAAAGATTTGCAGATCCCTATTAGTAATTATTTGCTTGAGGATACTCCAAGAGATACTGCAGCAACAGTGATACTCTCAGCCTTGAGCGTAAAGCCAGATGAAATTGTTTTTATTCTTCCTAGTGATCATATTATTAATAATATTGCTCTCTTTAGTCTGAGTGTGCAAAAGGCCATTGCTTTAGCGCAAGAGGAAAAGATTGTAACTTTTGGGATCATGCCTACTTGTCCTCACAGTGGATATGGATATATCCGCTGTGTTCAAGAAGAGGTTAAGGGGTTTTATGAGAAACCCAATACTTTAAAGGCACAAGAGTATTTTAAGAGCAAAGAGTATTTTTGGAATAGTGGAATGTTTTGTTTTAAGGCTCAAATCCTCTTAGAGGAGTGTCAAAGATATTGCCCTCAGATTCTTGATGAAGTGAAGGCAGTATTTAAGAGTGCACACAAAGAATATAATTATCTTTGGCTAGAACATATGCAAAAAATAGAAAAAATCAGCATTGATTATGCGCTGATGGAAAAAACTCAAAAAATTGCAATGGTGCAAGGGGAATTTGATTGGAATGATGTAGGAAGTTTTGATAGTCTTAAAGAGGAATTTAGTGCAGATAGCAATGGAAATATTGCGACAAGTGAGCATTATGGTAAAGATAGTGCAGATAATTTTATTATTGCTCAAAAACCCATTGCAACCATTGGTGTGCAAGATTTTACAATCATTGACACAAAAGATGCCCTGCTTATAGCAAAAAATGGTAGAACCCAAGAGGTTAAAGAAATTGTTAATACTCTTAAAAGTTTCTCTCATCCTTCAACTCTTACTCACCCCCTTACTTATCGTCCTTGGGGAAGCTATGAAGTGCTTGAAGAGAGTGGAAATTACAAGATTAAAAAGATTATCGTGCTTCCTTCAGAAAGACTCAGTCTTCAAAAACACTTCCATCGCAATGAGCATTGGATTATTGTGAGCGGTTCTGCACGTATAAGAGTTGGAGAAGAGGAGATTTTTTTATCAAAGAATCAATCCACTTACATTCCTATGGGGACTCCTCATCGTTTAGAAAATCCAGGATCCATAGAGCTTGTGATGATAGAGGTGCAAGTGGGGGAGTATGTAGGAGAAGATGATATTATAAGAATTGAGGATGATTATCATCGGGTATAAAAAATGGCAAAATTAATATTCAATTTAATTTAGAAAGGAAGGGATATGAAAAAGGCATTAATCACAGGGATTACAGGACAAGATGGTGCATATTTAGCAGAGTTTTTATTGGATAAGGGCTATGAGGTGCATGGAATTAAGCGTAGAACCTCATTATTTAATACAGATCGCATCGATCATCTCTACCAAGATCCTCATGAAAGCAATATTAGATTTATCCTCCACCATGGAGATCTCACAGATAGTACAAACCTTATTCGCATCATTCAAGAAGTTCAACCTGATGAAATTTACAATCTTGCAGCAATGAGTCATGTAGCTGTAAGCTTTGAAGAACCAGAGTATGTGGCAAATGCAGATGGGATTGGTACGCTTAGGATTTTAGAGGCAGTAAGAATCCTAGGACTTGGGAAGAAAACAAAAATTTATCAAGCTTCTACAAGTGAGCTCTATGGACTTGTTCAAGAAGTGCCTCAAAATGAAAAAACCCCTTTTTATCCTCGCTCTCCTTATGCTTGCGCAAAGTTATATTCTTATTGGATTACGGTCAATTATCGAGAAGCTTATAACTTTTTTGCTTGTAATGGAATTTTATTTAATCACGAAAGCCCTATTCGTGGAGAGACATTTGTAACTCGAAAGATTATAAGGGCTGTGAGTAAAATTGCCTTAGGGCTTCAAGATAAGCTCTATTTAGGAAATCTTTCAGCTAAACGTGATTGGGGACATGCAAAAGATTATGTAGAGGCAATGTGGTTGATTTTACAACAAGATAAGCCTCAAGATTTTTGTATTGCTACAGGCATTAGCACAGAGGTAAGAGAATTTGTGAGAATGGCATTTAGCTATATTGGCATAAGCATTGAGTTTAAAGGAAAGGGGGTAGAGGAGAGGGGATATATTGCTTCTTGTGCTCATCCAGAATATCAGCTTGAAGTTGGGCGAGAGGTTGTAAGTGTATCTTCCAAATACTTCCGCCCAACAGAAGTGGATTTTTTGTTGGGAAATCCCCAAAAAGCTAAGAGAGAGCTAGGATGGGAGCCAAAATATACTCTTCAAGATATTATAGAAGATATGATGAGCTCTGATCTTGCATTGATAAAAAAAGATCGCTACTTACAAGAGGGTGGGCATAAGATTATGAGACATTTTGAATAAAGTTGGTCTTGTTATGCTCAATGTAAAAAATAAGCTCAAAAGCAAGTTTTACACTTTGATTCAACAGCCTTGCTCTCCTATTAAGCATTTTAAATATTGCTTATGATTCTTATTTGCATGGCTTTCCCCAAGAATGGATTGATGATCCTGTGCAAACTATTTGCTATCCCCCCCCCCCAAAAAAAAACCATTATGGATTTAAACTTAAAGAGGTGAGAGATGAAGAAAGATTCTAAAATTTTTATTGCTGGGCATCGTGGGCTTGTAGGCTCTGCAATTTATCAAGAACTCCAAGAGAGGGGTTATACTAATCTCTTTGTGCGCACTCATAGTGAGCTAGATTTAAGCGATCAAGCCAAAGTAGATGAATTTTTCTCTCAAGAGAAGTTTGATTATGTGTTTTTATGTGCAGCCAAAGTAGGGGGAATTTATGCAAATAATATTTATAGAGCGGATTTTATTTACCAAAATCTAGCCATCCAAAATGCTGTCATTCATTCTGCTTATAAATATGGGGTGAAAAAACTTCTTTTTTTGGGATCAAGTTGTATCTATCCTAAAAATGCTCCACAACCTATGAGAGAGAATGCTCTTCTTAGCAGTGAGCTAGAATACACCAATGAACCCTATGCAATTGCTAAAATTGCAGGGTTAAAAATGTGTGAAAGCTATAATCTTCAATATGGCACAAATTTTCTCTCAGTGATGCCGACTAATCTTTATGGAGAGAATGATAATTTTGATTTGCAAAACTCTCATGTTCTTCCTGCATTGCTTAAAAAAATCCATCTGGCCAAACTTTTGAGTGAGGGAAGGAATGATGAGGTTAAAAGAGAAGTGGGGGATTTAGATTTATTGCAAAAGCATCACATTAGTTCAGAGCAAGTAGTGCTATGGGGAAGCGGGAATCCACGGCGAGAATTTCTACACTCCAAAGATATGGCAAGGGCGTGTGTGTATATTATGCAAAATATAGATTTTAAAGATTTGTGTGAGGGCAATGAGATTAGAAACACACACATTAATATTGGGTATGGTGAGGATATTACAATTGCTGATCTTGCATTAATGATTAAAGAAATTGTGGGGTATAGAGGGGAGATTGTTTTTGATCACTCCAAACTTGATGGGACAATGCAAAAGCTTCTTGATACTTCCAAACTCACTTCATTAGGTTGGAAGCCAAGTATTCCATTAAAAGAGGGGATTAAAGAGGTATATCAATTAGTATATGGGAAAATGGGGTGAGATTTTTTACATTTGAGAAAAGATGGATTTTTTCTATCTTTTGTATCCTGATATTTGTCTTTATGGAAAATCCAAGTATTTGGGCAAAGCTTCAGCATACAAATATTCAAGCTTTTTCTTTTTTTAAAAGTTTTACATTGCTTTGTGCTGAGATTATTTTGTTTTTATGCATTCTTTTTTCTGTGCGAAGTTTTAGAGGATATAAGCTTTTATTCTGCATAAGCCTTTCCTTATCGACTTTGATTTTTGATGTATATTTTTATACATCTGGCAAAGTTATTGAATTTCAAGAATTTCTCTTGCTTTATCAATCAAAAGCCAATTTATTTGATGCAATACAAATGTATAAAATGCAGATTTTGCAAGCCTGTTTAAGAATTTTGATGCTATGGATTGGTGTTTATCTATTACCCCCCCCCCCTACTCACCTCAATTGCTCTAGAATAAAGCTTATTTCCTCTTGTCTCTCACTGCTTCTTTTCCTCTCTTTGATTGGACTTGTTTTTTTTACCTGTATTCTAAGATCAGGAGCTGGGACAAATAAGCTTCCAGCACCAGTTTCACTCTATGGGCTTTCTCTTGCATATTTTTATGATTCTATTAAAAATCCACACACTTATAAGTACCAAAGACAAGGACTGTCTAGATTGAAGAAAAGTGAGTATCAAAATATCATTTTAATTGTTGATGAAAGTGTGAGATGGGATTATTCACCATTTTTGAGGATAAGAGATTATCATCATTGGAATGTGTTTAATTATGGATGTGCAACTTCCTATGCAAATGCATCGGCAACAAGTAATATATTGTTACGCAAAGGAGCAAGATTTGAGAGATTATCGAGTGATTTTTATAACAATCCTTTGATTTGGGATTATGCTAGAAAGGCGGGATATACAACCTATTTATACGATAATCAAGGAAGGGGAGTGGGACATGATTATTTTGATAGTAAAGAAAGAGAAATGATTGATTTTAATATTTCCAATTCGGTATTCAAGGATGCTGATATATGGAAGCAACTTTGTTACCTTAATGGCAGTGCAAAGACTTTTACATTGATTATCAAAAGAGGATCCCACTTTCCATATAAAGATTTTTCTGAGGATCAAAAAGTTGACTTTGCTCTATCCACATATCAAAATGCGACCCCTTTAAGAAAAAGATATTTAAAATCAATTGTTTTTCAAAGTGATAATTTTTGGAGAGAATTTTTTAATCTTGCTATCAATAAGCCAACACTCATTATTTACACTTCAGACCACGGACAGAATCTAGAAGATGTGGAGGGATTAACACATGGTACAAGTGGTAAAAAGCCCTATGTTGGAGAAGGTCTTGTGCCATTGGTGGTGCTTACAAATATTAAAGATCATTTTGCTAAAAATTTTGAGCACAATTTTAATCATACATCCCATTTCAATATTTTTCCAACTCTTATTGAGAGTATGGGATATTCTTTGATTAATTTGGGATATTCATATAAAAACACTTCGTTAAGAAATGCAGTAACGCCTATTCAAGGATTTTTTTATGGTATCCCTTTTGAGTATTTTGGGAAGAGAGCGGATTTTATGCCTATTTCTGATTGAGGTCTTTTATACACTCTATAAGCTCTCCCACCCCTTTATCCCATAGCATTCGGGCAATAAGGGTGAATACAATGTCTTCATTTTCCTTGAAAACCTGTGGGTAGAAGTGAGCGGTATTCACTCCTTCACTATCTAAGAGGGTAGATTTTTCTTTTTTGATGATGTTATAAGAGAGGAAAACTTCTCTATCATCATTATTTAAAAACCATATCTCTTGAGTTTTGTGTAATGCAATTTTATAAAGCATGCACACAAATCTTCTTAAAACTCTTTTTTTAAGTCCTCCCCCTATAAATACGTAGCCAAGTCCGGTGGTAATAGCAATATTGGGAAGAGAAAGGAGATTGCAAGCGAGTGAGCTATAAATGACAGGTTTAATTGTATAGTTAAAGACTAAAGAGGGATTAATGTGTTTTAAAAGTTTGTAAATACAGGAGAATGTAGAAAAATCCTCTATAGGGTTTATTCCCTTTGAGTTGATCTTAAGCGGGTGAAAGATCAAGCCATTTTCAAGCAGAGTTTGGGTTGAATAATCCTTGGGGGCAATAATGTGAATGGTATACCCTTCATCTCTTAAAGCTTGTAAAACTTCAAGTCTAAAATTACTCATACCAAAACTTGTATTGGAGACAAAAACAAGATTTTTTCCCTTCTTTGCGTAGAGTTTGACTTTTTGTTTGTAGGTTTGAATGGTTTTTGAAATGTCAAATCTCTCTATTGCATACTCTCTTGCAGCTCTACCCATTGTTTCTTTTTGGCTTTGGGAGAGGGAGAGAAAAGTTTTAATTGCATAAAAGAGAGAGTGGGAATCTTTAGCCTCTGCCATTATTCCATTCTCTCCTAAAAATATTTCACCATGTTTTTGAGGAGATTTAATGCATTCTTTGCATCCACTGACATTTGTGGTAATAATGGGTTTTTGCATGCTCATAGCCTCAAGTAAAACTCTAGGCACTCCTTCACGATAGCTAGGTAAAAGGATGCATGAACTTTGAGCGATAATAGGACGGATATCTTCACACTCTCCTAAATATTTGATCAATCCTTCCGCCTCCCACTGCTTAATCACTTTTAAGGGAATAGAACTAGGATTACTATTATCGCATTTGCCCACAAGTTGAAAGGAGATTTTCATAATTTAATTTTTCCAAATGTTAAAAGATAAATTCCTATCCTAGCTAGACTCTGCCATCGGTAAAAGGCTCTAAGGCTAAGTATAGCCGAGAGGAGGTAGGTAGGAAAGGGGAGGGCAGTGAAGATCGTGGATTTATCACAAATCTCTAGGATCTTGATAAGATCTTTTTTTGTGTATTTTCTTGCTTCTAGGATATAGGCACTGATAATCTTCTCTCTATATTTTAAAATTAATGAGGTGTGTTGAGGATAGGCTTGAGTAATCTCTTGAAGGATTTTTAATCCATTTTTAAAATCGAGGATTTTTTTATCTAGACTTGCTTGATCTATAGATCTTGTGGTGGAGTAGGGATTATTCTGATAGAAATACAGAGATTGATCAAGAGCTTGGTAGCTTTCTACCTCAAAGCTTAATATCAAGAAGAATAACCCATCTTCACAGCAAGAGAAAGGAGGATGAATAAAAGAGAGTTTATTTGCAACAAGCTTTGCATAAGAGGTTTTAATGCATTTATTGCAAATACTTTGAAAAATAGTAGAGGTGTTGAGGGTTTGATAGATTTCAGGGTTAGTAAGAGAGGAATTTTTAAGATGGGGAGAGAATTTGAAAAATCTTTTGGGAAAATATGAAAAGCGATAGGCAATGATATCTGTGGGGGATTTTGCAATGGTCTGATAGAGAATTTCAAGGGCATCATTTGCAATAAAATCATCACTATCGATAAATAGACAATATTCTCCTTGTGCATGTTGTATACCCCTTGCTCTTGAGTGGAAAGCTCCAAGATTAGTTGGATTGTAAAGGATTGTGATTTTAGGATTGAGATTTTGATATTTTTGGACAATTTGGATACTTCCATCTCCCCCACAATCATCGATACAAATTATCTCAAAATCCTTAAATGTCTGATTGAGACAGCTTTGTATGCATCGTTGAATATACTCTTCTGTCTTAAAAACAGGAATAATGATAGAAAAAAATGGCTTCATCGTTTAATAAGACCTTTTACTTTGCTTTTAGGGAGTGTCCATAGAATCCATTTCAATGCGAGATAAAGAGGGAAAAGCTTATTGAATGTGTAAGTGATCCTGCACTGTTCATAAAACATTTGCCAAGAGGGAGAAGCAGAGATTCCATTGAGAGAATACGAGGCAATAGGGAAGTGAAGTTTTTTGAATTTATGTCCTGATTTGTAGAGATTTATAAAAAATGCATAATCTGCACAGATTTTATATGAGGTATCAAAGAGAGAATGCACGGATGTACGAGTAAAAGAACTTTGGTGACAAAAGGGTATACGAGATTTAAAATGTGTGGAAGGGTGCTGAATGTAGGAGTGAGTTTTGTCAATCATTTCTGTATCACCATAGATGACACTATAGTTTTGGAGATTTTGCATTGCGACTTTTTCTAAAATATCAAGATGATAAAAGCAATCCTCGCAATTCATAAAATTAATCCATTCTTTTGTGGCTAGGGCAATTCCTTTATTCATCGCATCATAAATCCCCTTATCTTTTTCGCTAAGGAACTTGAAAGTAAAGGTGGGGAAGAGTTTGGCGGTAGCTTCTAAATAAAAGGAGTCTTGTTTGATTGTTTCTTGTGTGATTGTCGCATAGGAGGCAATATACTCAAAAATAGCTTCTTTTGTACCATCTACGCTCCCCCCATCAATAAGAATATATTCAATCTCTTTATAGGTTTGATTAATAACAGAATCCATTGTTTTTTTGATATATGCAAGATTATTATAAACAATAGTAATAATTGAAAAAGTTGTAGGCTTCACAAAAATCCTTAAAATATTTTTTCTATTTATATCAAATAGAGTGCAAAAATTGAAAATAATTAATTAAATTTAATTTAACATGAAAATTCCTTGTGCGTATCATTGGCTATTGGATATTTTTTTAATATTTTATCTATTAGCATAGAGGCATCAATATCATTAATATCAAGAGTGCTATTTTTTCCCGCAAAGCTTGATTGATCAACACAATTTTGAATACTTGGATGGAGGATCAAATGATAATGATTCCCTCTAAGTTCTTGAGGATAGGGCGAGAATCGATGGAAGTGATTGCCATTGCTGATGACAAAAACCTTACTGCAATGAAGAGCCATTGCGATATGCACAGCAGATGTTTCATTACTGATTAAAAAGTCCGTATTATTTAAGATCAAAGCAAGGTCTATAAGACTTGTTTTTCCACATAAATTAGTGGATTGTATACCACAGCTTGCAAGTTTTTCTTGGATATATTTCCCTCCTTGCATATCCTCTTCCCCTCCACATATCACAATATGATTCTTAAAGTTTAGATTTAAAAATTTTCCGATTTCTACAAAATTATCTAATCCCCACTTTCTAAACTGATCTGAAGCACCTATAAATATGACAGAATAAGGAGTACTAAGGGAATATTGGGATAAATTTTTTTTTAAATCTTGAAGTCTCATATAAAAATCAACCTGAATATTTGGCTTAATCAATGTCTTAAAAAAATTAAGATTTCTATAAAATTCAAATAAAATTTCATCCGTGTCAGGAATAAGTAGAGAGTAGTTTTTGTCATATTTTTTTTTGAGTGTAGGAGGAAGATTGGATAAATCACCTTGTGAGGCAATCTTTTCTTGAGCATTGATGATCTTGGCAATATCTTCACTTATGCGATCACGACTATAAATAGGATTAATGAGCGTTTGATATGAAGTTGTGCGTATTCTTTTTATAAGTTTAAAACGATATAAAAGATTTCTTGCAAAAAGTCTACGATTAATTGGGATAAACTCATCAATAAACTCATTGTCTAATTGCTCAGCAAGATTTTGAAAGGCAATATTACCTACAAGTGTAAATTTTCCATATTGCTCATACAGGGATGCTAAAAAATTACGAAACAAAATATAATCACCAATAGCATCTGTGCGAATGACAATTAGGGATTTTTTTTGCTTGGAGAAAAAGAGTGTAGAAAATATCCATTCAAAAAAATAAAAAATTTTATATAGAATCTCTTTAATCATAAAATTTGATTTATCTCATATATTTTTGAAATTCTTTCAGATTTTTTTTAAAAAATGTTCGATAAATTTTATTAATAATTAGAAGCCATAAAGGTGTATTTTTTGTGGTGATGATAAAGTTTTTTTTATCTAAAAATATGTTTCGCTCTATGGTTTTTGGATGATGCATTGGAAAATTTAATTCATATGTTTTCATTTGAGCATACTTACTCCATTCCTTTGTATTAGTTGCATCACTGCGATTTAATCCAATATTTGTGATCATATTGTTTTTAGGATATATATTTAATCCATTATTTTTCCATATTGTATATGTCCAATAATGATCCCATGTATCTATTTTACCCTGATTACAAAGTGAGAAGATTTGATACCATGTTTGCTTTTCTAATTGTGTATCAAATTTTAATTGAGAAAATTCTTGTTCAAAATTTTGAAACTCTCCTTTGTAGAGTTGCCATGCTCTCTTCCAAGTTGCCCATCCCCAAATATGATTATATTTTGAAAAATAATAATCTTCACTCAGTGTTGCTTTTGCTTTCGTATTGAAATCCAAACCACTCCAACCACTTATTGTGAAAATATTAGGATTATCTTTGTATTTTAAAAGTAATTCATGGCAATACCTAAAAAAGCTTTGATTAGGAACAATATCATCTTCAAGAATAATGCCCATATCCTCATTTTGAAACAGAATATCAATGGCCGATGAGATAGAATCTTTAATACTGAGATGTTTTGATCTGATAATCATATGAATTTGACAGTCCCAGTCAATAGAATTTTGAATCTTCTCTCTTAGTGATAGGATTATATTTTTTTCATTATCGTTTTTCCAGTGATTAGATGAAATGTAGAGTTTTGATGCCTGAATAGTTTTAATTACTTCTAAAACTTTAAGTGTAGTGTCATGACGTTTATATGTTGTCAGTAAAATAGGTATATTAAAGCTATTCATATATTGCCTTGATTTTAAAATTATGATCGGTATTTTATGATAAAAATATCCTATTAGATCTTATTTCTGTATCTAGGATATTTTGGTATTGAAGAGTGTTTTTGTGATTTGGTCAGTAATTTTTTTCCCACTCATAAAACTTTGATTGCTCCAAAGATAATCCCATTCTCCAAATCTTCCACAAGAAAATATCCCTTCATTTTTGATATATTCCAATACTCTATGACGATATTTTTCCATATCGTGCGTGAAGATTACATTACCATAAGGAAGAATACGAAAGTCTTGACAGATTATGTCATCTTTATCACAAATTCCCATATCGACAAAAGAGTTGATCACATGCTCGATGCAAAACTTTTGAATATTTTTTTGGTTGTGGGTAAGTTTTTCTAAGGGTTTAAACTCTGAAAAATAGATTTCTGCTTGCAAACTTGAACATCCCTTTGGAGCATTTGCAGGACTTTTTAAAGAAGGGCTATAGACACGAGCAAATAACTTATCTTCATCATAGATATAAAACCACAGATTTTTTGGAATATTTACACGAGAAAAACCAAGAGAAACAATACCAACAGATGTAGCCTTAAGATAGGAGGCATCCTCTAAAATACTTTTTGGTGTTTGCTCAATCATATTGACAAGTATGGGAATAGGGAGGGTAGAGATTAAAGTAGTATATGATTGAGTGCTATTGTCTGAAAAGGTGATAACCTTATTATGTGTGTCAATTTTGATTGCTTCTTTGTTGTAAGCAATATTTACTTGATTTGCAAGTGATTTAAAAAAAGAGCGATATTGACCTTCTTTAGGGTATCGCATTTCTTGTGCATAGTATGTATTGGGAGTGTTATCACTCATGGCTCCCTGTAAGATTTCATCAAGTTTTGGTGTATAAAATCGTGATCCTACCCATGTTGTGCTTAGATTTTTGGCTTCAGTCGTCCAATATTTTCTCGTATATTTCATTGGAAAATTTTCTGTAAAGTAATCACCATATTGTGCTCTAAGCCATTGTTCAAAATTATTAATACTTTCCCCATTTCTATCATTTTTATTGTCAATCATATCTTTGAGTGCAAGCACCTTTTCTTCAATACTTAGAGGAAAAAGATTGTTTTGTGCTGGGTGTTTAAGCCAAATACCCTTTGAGTAATTCATGCAAATTGGAATATGTTTAATGGGTTTTGATGAAGTGTGGAAAATCTTTTGAACATATTCTTCTGAAGCAAAAGAAAGATGTACAGCGTTATCAAACCAAAAGTCTCCTAGGTGTGAGGAGACAAAAAAACCACCACATAATCCTCCCCAATCATTGGTTTTTTCATAAATAATTACTTCTCTGTTGGGTTGTGCTTTTTGGATGTGGTAAGCAGTAGAAATGCCAGCAATCCCAGCACCAAGAATTACAATTTTATTTTGCAAAGACATCTTTTATGCCTTTATGTAGAGAAACCTTAGGTTTCCAATTTGGGAGCTTTTGCAAGCCCGAATTTTTAGAAGAGATAGGATTCATAATTTCATTATCCCGATAGGGTTTTGCACCCCAAATAATAGGTAAGGTGCTTTTTGTGATTTGGGCAAAAATCTCTGCAAGTTCTCTTAAGCTGTATCGTTTATTTTCCAAAGTAAAGGTGGAGAGATTATTTATTTTGTTTTGACTGCAAAGATTAATTAAAGTTGAAAAACCTTCAATAACATCATCAATATGACTTATGTCAATTTTTTGCTCTCCCAAGCTCATTTCAAAGCTTTCTTGAGTTTTTGCAATTTTACTCCATAGGTTAAAAATTTTTGGACGAGTATCGTTGCTACCATAAGTATTGTAAAGGAGTAGATTGCAAAAAATTGTTGAAAGTTTCGTTGAGTAGAAACGTATAATATCGCAAAATGCTTGTTTTGTTGCATCATATAATCCTGCTGGAGAATATGAGCTTGAATTAGCAAATTGACTGAAGGTCATTGTATTAATAAAAAATTTAGGAGGACAATGATTTAGAGCTTCAAGGAGATAAGTGCCAAAGAGAATATTTGCATGAAGCATTTTATCAAGATCTTCTATAGAGTGTGAGGGTTGATAGTATGTTGCTAAATGGACTACTCCATCAAATCGTTCATTTTTTATAAAATCAATTAAATCTTCTAACTTTTTACTATATCGATATGGTGTGCAATATTGTCTAATCATGGAAATATCGCTTGAATCTTGGACAAGAGCTATAATTTGGTATGTAGAAGAAAGATATTTGATGAGATTTTTACCGATAAATCCTGTAGCACCAGTAACTAGAATTTTCATGATGCAACCACAACTCTTTTTGAATAAAAAGTATGGCAAAAAATCTTATCTTTTACCCCCCCCCCTTCTCTCCTTCTTTTTATTGGCACACCAGTTTGGAAACATTTGATACCAGATTCTAAAGAGATTTTAGGTTCCCACCCTTGTAATTCATTACCCCCCTCCCAAGGTAGGGTAATCTCAAGTTCTCTGGGTTCTCGTGCACCCCAGATAATATTGAGTTTCTTTCCATAAACTTTCTCAAATATCTTGACTATTTCTTTGAGTGTTCTTCTAGTAGGATTTTTCAAGGCATATATTTTATCTTTGTGTTTTATTGGATGAAGTGAAATCTGCTGGATAAGACAGTCAAATGCGGAAATAATGTCATCAATATGAGTGATATCAACAATTTGGTTTCCATCACTCATTTTGAGCTCTTCTCCAGTTTGTGCAATTTGAAATAGTAGCGAAAAAAGTCGTTTTTCATTATCATTTGGTCCATAAGTGTTGTAGATTAAAATATGTGAAAATATGGTTGTGGATGTTAAAGCATAATAGCTGATAATATCTTCAAATGCTTTTTTTGTCGCAGCATAAAGGCTTGAAGGGCGATAATTTATGGAGTTGCAATACAGTCCAAAACTTGATGTATTAATAAAAAAAGGTATTTTTACTTGTTTGGCAACTTCCAGTATCTGTACGCCAAATGTGATATTATTGCTAATTAAACTTTCAATATCTTCTAATGAGTGCTGAGAAATCCATAAAGTAGCTAAATGAATAATTCCATCAAAATTTTGAGAGCTACAAAATTCTAGAAGATCTTGCATATTCCCATTATGAACATAGAGAGTACAATAATCTTGGATTTTTTCTACATTGCTTGTTGAGCGAACAATTGCCGTAATGTCGTATTTGTCGTAGAGTTTTTGAGTAAAATGAGTTCCTACAAACCCTGTTGCTCCTGTGATTAGAAGCTTTAGCATTTTATACCCTTGAATTCTTGATTGATATATGAAGCATTTTTATCTTTTTCTGAGATATGTCCAATAGGTAGTGGCCACTTTATTGCAAGTACAGGGTCTAAGGCGTTTAGTCCACTATCAGATTCTGCATTAAATGCGGAAGTTACAAGATATAGGATCTCAGCCTCATCGCTAAGTGTTTGGAATCCATGTGCAAATCCCTCTGGGATATAGAGATATTTCCCGTTCTCTTCACTGAGTTCTATGCCAAAATATTGGCAAAAGGTTGGAGAGTTTTCTCTGATATCCACAGCTACATCATAGATCTTTCCTTTAAGACATCTGATAATTTTGATTTCTGTATGTGGGGGAGTTTGATAGTGCAGTCCTCTAATGGAGCCAATCCCCTTGGTATAAGAATGATTAATTTGCACAATAGGTTTATTTAGTCCAATTTCTAAAAAATCTTTAGTACAAAAATATCTCTCAAAGTATCCCCGACTATCTTTAATAGGCTTTGGTTCTATGATATATACACCTTTAAGTGGAGCTGAAGTGAAACTAAAGCGACTCATTGTTTTCCTTGTATATATGTGATATATTCATCAAGCTGTTGATGAGTCATAATGCGTTGATTGACATAGAAGTTTTTATACCATTGAATTGTTTTTTCTATTGCTTCTTGAGCACTCCAAAGTGTATACCATTTTAGAAGTTTTTGAGCTTTAGTGGCATCAAGCATTAGAAGCTCAGATTCATGAGGATTATTAGGATTATTGTCTTGAATAGAATAGGTTATATCTTTCCATTGAAATTTTGCTATATGAATAATTTTTTCTACTTCTAAATTATCTTCAGATTTTGGACCAAAATTAAATGCTGAAGCATATTTTACTTTTCTTTGCAAAAGTTTTTGGCCAAGCAGGAGATAACCGTATAGTGGTTCTAAGACATGTTGCCAAGGTCGTGTAGCTCGAGGAGATCTTATAATGGCTGGCTGATGAGTAGTTGTGCTCAGTACGAGGTCAACAATAAGACGATCCTTGCTCCAATCTCCCCCGCCTATGACATTTCCAGATCTTGCTGTAGCGATAAGTACTTGGTGTGATATACCAAATTCTTTGGGATTAAAAAAGCTTCTGCGCATAGAATCGGTAAGTATCTCACTACAAGCTTTGCTTGCACTATAGGGATCATATCCTCCAAGTGCATCATTTTCGCGATATGCCCAAATTTGTTCTTTGTTTTCATAAACTTTATCTGTGGTAATGTTGATAATAGCTTTGAGATTTTTAAGATTTCTAGATGATTGAAGTAGATTAAATATCCCGAGAATATTGGTTTGAAAGGTGTATTGTGGATCTTGATAGCTTTCTCTTACAAGTGGTTGTGCTGCAAGATGAAAGATAATGTCAGGTTCCACTTCTTTTAGGGTTTTATCTAAAGTATGGGCATCATTAATATCAGCGATATAGGAATGAATGCATTGGTCTTGGAGTAAGGAGAAATGATTGGGTGTAGAATACGGAGAAAGAGAGTAGCCATAGACTTTGGCTCCAAGTTTTTGAAGCCATAAAGCAAGCCAAGTTCCTTTGAAACCAGTGTGACCAGTCAGAAAAACTTTTTTGTCTTTATAAATTTCTTCAAACATTATCTCAACCATTTTGCCCAAGGGGCCTTGCGTGCAAACCACATTTCTATAAGTTCATTTTTATCTCTAAGTGTGTCCATACATTTCCAAAATCCATGGTGCTTGTAGGCATAAAGCTCACCATCTTTTGCTAGATTTCTAAGTGGTTCTTGTTCAAAAATAAGATTCTTCTCTGCCCCCCCCCCCTGAACGTAATCAAATACCTTAGGCTCACAAACAAAGAATCCTCCATTAATCCAGCCAGAATCATTGCTGTGAGTATCGCCTTTAGGTTTTTCGGTAAATGTTTGAATTTGATCTGTTGTTGGATTGATGTCGAGTGCGCCAAATTTGCCCTCAGGTAAAATAGAAGTCATTGTGATAGCCTTTCCATGTGAGCGATGAAACTTAAGAAGCGCAGAAATATCTACATCGCTTACCCCATCACCATAGGTTAGCATAAAGCTTTCATCCCCTATATATTCTTTAGCTTGAGCAATACGACTCCCAGTCATACTTTCTTGTCCAGTATAGAGCATTGTTACTTTCCAAGGTTCATAGTGCATTTTATGGATCTCTATATCATTACTCTTCATATCGATTGTGATATCGCTGTAACGTGTATAATAATTGAGAAAATAGTCTTTGATAATATGACTTTTATATCCTGTGAGGATAATAAAGTCATTAAATCCATAGTAACTATAGATTTTCATAATATGCCATAAAATTGGCCTACCACCAATTTCTATCATTGGTTTGGGTCGTAATTCTGTCTCTTCTGACAATCGTGTACCCAGTCCACCAGCTAATATAAGAACTTTCATAAATTTTTCCTTTATGCTAGTTGTGAGTTTAAGTTAAGCTATGATTCTAACCTAAATAATTCAAAATTAATATAATGATACGAGGAGAATTTATGGTGATTTGGTTGATGGGTTTAGCAGGGAGTGGGAAAAGCACATTGGGTAGATTGCTCTATACAAAGCTCAAGAGTGAAGAAGTGGATAATCTTGTTTATCTTGATGGTGATGAGTTTCGTAAGATTATTGGTGCATTTGGCTATGATAAATCCTCTAGAATTGAAGTAGCCAAAAAAAGAGCAATGTTATGTGAAATGCTCTCTAGTCAAGGGTTAATTGTGATTGCTTCAAGCATTTCTATGTTTAAAGAAAATTATGAATTTAATCGTGAGTATATTAAAAAATATTTTGAAGTTTATATTCAGTGTGATATGACAGAGCTCAAGAGAAGAAATCAAAAAGGGTTGTATAGCGGTAAGGTCAAAGATGTAGTTGGACTAGATATAGAAATAGATAATCCACAGGCTGATCTTACTCTAGATAATAGAGAGGGAAAGCTAGAAAAAAATCTTGAGATCTTGGTTGATTTTTTTAAATCTCACCAATAACAGCTTCCTTCAATTTCTGAAGAGTTTTTGATGATTTCCTCTTTATTAGGTCGCACCCAAAACTCATTAAAAAAACTTAAGCCAATCTCCTTTTGCTCCTCTTCCCATCGTCTTCCCTTAATCCCAAAAAAGAGCTGCGTAGCCCCACCACAGTGCAAAGCAATTTTTCCCATTTTCTTAATATTTGATGCTAAAGGAAAACCATAGGCTCCACATCCAATTAAAGCAATATCAAAATCAATTTTATTAATTTCTTGTGTCATATAATCAAGTGCTTCAAACCAAGTTTTAAAACGTGAGTCTGTTTCTTCATTGATGGTTTGGATTGCTTTAAAAGTCTTGAGATTGAAATGTGGAAGAACTTTTTTATTGGCAAAAAGTTTATCACGATTTTGATATTGGGCTTTAATGGTTTCTTCAAAAGGGTGGACAACAAGTACGGTTGTGTCTTTAAAAGCATAAGAAAAAGGTATGGTAGATTCTATTTGGGGTCTAAAAAAGTCGAGCTCAGTAATAATGGCTTGAGAATGGCAAAAAGATTTAATGAAATAATCTTCAAATGATAGTCCGCCAGACCAAGTACCAAAAACATCGCAATTTGAAGTTGCCTCTTGCATAATATTTGTAAATTTTTTTAGTTCTGTGTAAATTTCTGATTGACTTTGTAGATTTTTGGGGAAAAATCCAGCATTTTTGCAAAGTGTCATATAAACTGAGCGCAGTGATTTGAGAATATGTTTTTCAAAAAGTAAAACATCTCGCATTGTTATGCACTCGGTATATCCATATCTTCCCATCATAAGAGGTGAGTTTACCCCCCCCCCTAAGAGATCATAGGCTATTTTATTAAAATCTTTTGAGCAAATTTGTATGTCTTTAAAAGGATTTTTTGGGTGTGAAAGTAATTTGAGTTTTTTTCCCACCCTGTAAAAATAGGTGTGAAAAAGTGGAGGAAGGAGTTCTGGACTTTTGCATAGAGCTACTGGATTGAAAAACTCTCTTTTAAAAAAATTTTTTAACATCATTTAGCCTTTGATTTTAGAAAATTCATCATAAACTTTCCATTTTGTTAGGATTTCTTGAGGGATGAGTGAAACTTGATCTCTGAGAAGTGCTTGAATTTGCTCTATGTGATTATGCTTTTGGATTAGTTTGATTATGGTTTGTGAGTTTGTTTTGAGCTTTTCATACTCTTCTATAATACTTTTGTAGCCATTCAAATAGTTTTCAAGAATCGTTTGTAACTCTGATGTCAATACAATCTTTTCTTTAGAAAAAAGAAAAAGTGTTTCTTTGGGCAAAATATTACTTTTATAGGGTTGCTGATAGGTATAGCCCAAATCATTGCAGTAGTTTGGACAGGTATAATGAGGATAAGACATAATGCGAAAAAAATGAGGGAAGGAAGAGAGATATAGTTCTTGATCTTGATAAATGATTGGATTTGCAAAATATCTTTGAATAGGAGAATTGATTGAACAGAGAAAAGACTCAGAAAATGAAATAGAAAGATCTAGAAACTCAGCAATTTTTTGCATTGTTGGATAAGTTTTCTCACCCATAAGATCTGAGCAATCTACAAAACAATATTTACTAATTTTATTGTTTAGGTATTGCATATTTTTTTTAAGACTAAATGAAGCTTCAATATGTTCGAGAGCGTACATATAAATTTGATCTATATGTATAGGTAGATTAGAATGTAATTTTGTAAAAACTTCGTGATTTATTACTGAGGTAAGAGTTAGTATAGGATCTCTAACAATGATAATAGCAGGAGCCTTTTTTGTGAGATTTGTTTTAACCCATCTTTCTCCCCCAGGTATTTTATTATCAAAGGTAATTCCCCATTGTCCAATTTGCTCTTGCGAAATAATAGGATACATCTTGCTGTAAAATCTCAGAGAAGTGAAATGTCCAAAGAGATCAAATCTTCTTGATAAAATATGTATCGGCATAGGATACACATTTTTGGAATATTTTGTTTTGCACAAAGAAATATAATAAAGCAAAGAATGAAGACCAACACCATGCGCACCTACAATAAAAAAAGAATAGCTTTGAGGTAGTTTAAAATAGCAATTAGCAAATGTGGCAAAGCGATTTTGTGTGATGTACTTTATTATTGTTTTTGCATTTTTTCTTATCATCTTATTAAGTTGCATTATGATTGATCCTTATTTTTTGGTTTAGCTTATTTAAGAATATGTTCAGGTGTAATTTTATATTAATTTTTAATTAAATACGTGATTTTTAGTTAAGATGAGAAGATAGTATAGTATCATTATTCTAGAGTGTTTTTTAATACATAAAATAACTTTAAAGTTAGTACTTTGTTTTTGCATTTAACTCTGCATTTGATGCTTATTTTGTGCATGGCAAAGTGTTAAAATCCATATTGGGATTTGGATACTCAAGAAGGTAGGGAGCTTTTTGAAAAAATTGTTGATAAAATTAAAAGGCTCTTTTTCAAGATTTTAAAATTAAATATATGATACGTTCTTGGAGTGCGCAACGAAGAGAATAGTAGAAATTTAGGAGATTTAGGTGAAGCAAGGTGATTTTACACAGGTAGCAAAACACTACCACAATAGACCAGCATACAGTCAGATGCTTTTAGAGAAATTAATTTTATGTGTTAGTGATGGGAATATCCCCCCCCCCCTGAAAGTTATTGAAGTAGGTGCAGGAACTGGAAAAATGACTGCCATGTTGGGACAATTGGGACTTTCTGTTACTGCAGTTGAACCTAATGATAATATGAGAAATGAGGGAATTGCCTATACAAAAGGTTTGTCTGTAGATTGGAAAAAAGGAAGTGGTGAGGAAACTTTTCTACCTGATGGTTGTGCGGATTGGGTGATAATGGCAAGTTCTTTTCATTGGACAGATCCCAAAAAATCTCTCCCCGAGTTTGCACGAATTCTAAAAAGTGGTGGATATTTTACGGCAATTTGGAATCCTCGCCATATTGAAGAAGGATCTATTTTTGATGAGATTGAAAAAGAGATTAAAAGTATTGTACCCGAGCTCTCAAGAGTAAGTAGTGGAAAACAAAACGTCAAGAAATGGGAAGAGATTTTAATCTCTACTGGTGATTTTAAAGATTGCTTTTTTATGGAATGTGATTATCAAGAAGTAATGAGTAAAGAGCGTTACTTAGGTGCTTGGCATTCTGTTAATGATATTCAAGCTCAGGCAGGAGATGAAAGATGGAGGAAAATTTTAAAAATGATTCAAGAGAAAATTTCTACTATGGATAAAATTATTGTTCCTTATAAAATCAGAGCTTGGACTGTAAAAAGGGCAAAATGAAACTCCAATTTGGAACAAAAGCACAGAATCTAGTCAATTTATATGGACTCCTTCAATCTGCTAGAGTTTTACCTAGCGTAGTTTTAAAAGTATCTCAAGATTGGCAAAAGAGACTTCAAGACATTACAGCTTTGGGAGAAGAGGTGATTATTCGAAGCTCTTCAAATGCTGAAGATACTCAAAATTGTTCAAATGCTGGAGCATTTTTAAGTTTACCTCATATTAATACAGGCGATACTGCTCAATTACAAGAAGCCATCAGTAGGGTTGCATCTTCAATGACCAATGAGGAGAGTGGAGATGGGGGTGAGATTCTTATTCAGCCTATGCTCTCAAATATTTGCTCTTGTGGAGTGGCATTTAGCGTAGATAAAGAAAACCTCTCACCTTATTTTTGTATCGAATACGATAGAAGTGGATCGACTTCCTCTATTACTGCTGGTGAAAATACAGAAAGTGTATCTTCTTTTATTTTTAGGGATTATGAGTTTACCTCAGTTAATCATCTCAGTCAAATTATTCAAATGATTAGAGAACTTGAAGAGATTTATGAATATTCATTCTTGGATGTCGAATTTGCTTTTGCTCTCAATGAAGAAGGGGTAGAAAACCTCTATTGTCTTCAAGTGAGACCATTGGTTATTGCTAATAAGATGGATTTATTTCATCAGATTAGTAAAAATGATTTAGATAGGCTTTCAAAACGGATTAATATGCTTTCAAAGATCAATCATGGTGTATTGGGTGAGAAAAAAATTTTTGGTGTGATGCCAGATTGGAATCCTGCAGAAATTATTGGCTTACGACCCAAGCGATTGGCATTAAGTTTATATAAAGAAATTATCACAGACAATATTTGGGCTTATCAGAGAAAAAATTATGGTTACAGAGATTTACATTCCCATCAATTAATGCATTCATTTTTTGGGATTCCCTATATTGATGTTCAGCTTTCTTTTAATTCTTTCATTCCTGCAAAAATTAATGACACTCTTGCCTCAAAACTTGCCAATTATTATTTATTACTGCTTGAGAAATCTCCATATTTACATGATAAAGTTGAGTTTGAAATTGTTTTTTCTTGTTTTGATTTTTCCAGTGAATATAAACTTGAGGGTTTGCTAGAACAAGGTTTTAACCATCAAGAGATTTCTACTCTCAAAAATGCACTGCTTGATTTGACAAACAATATCATCTCTTCTACATCAGGCTTGTATCTTGAGGATATGAAGAAGATTGAGATTTTGCAAAAGCGATATTGTAAGCTTATAGAGACTGATATGAGTAAGTTAGATTTACTTTATTGGTTGATTGAAGATTGCAAAAGATTTGGAACACTCCCTTTTGCAGGGATAGCAAGGGCAGCATTTGTAGCAATGCAGATTTTGAATTCCATGGTTGTGGAGGGCTTGATTTGCTCTGAGCAAAAAAAGCAATTTTTAGAATCACTCAATACTATTAGCAAACAACTCTCATATGATAGAGCAAGATTAAGCAAAGAAGAGTTTTTACAAAAATATGGACATTTGCGTGCAGGGACTTATGATATTTTATCCCCTCGTTATGATGAGGATTTTGAAAAATATTTTGGAGATTTTGAAGTTGAAGCTCCAAATTCTAAGATGGGTGGAATTATTTTTGAAGAGGGGCAAATCAAGAAAATCGATTTGGCATTAGAAAAAAATGGCCTTCGAATTACTGCAAATGATTTGTTTGTTTTTATGAGAACAGCAATTGAAGGAAGAGAGAGTTCAAAATTTGAATTTACAAAGATGCTTTCAAAAGCAATTGAGATTATTGGAGAGATTGGTGGATATTATCAGATTCCATTAGGGAAAATGGCGCATCTTGATATTAAAGAGATTTTAAGTCTGCACTCTACACTTTATAAAGAAAATCCAAGAGAACGTTTTTTGCATCAAATTAAAAGTAATGAACAAGATTATCTTGCAACTTGTGCAATCAAGCTCCCACCTCTTATTCTTAGAGGTGATGATGTATTTTGCTTTTCTACTTCTGTAGTTTTACCCAACTTTGTCACATTTGAAACAATTGTTGCAGATGTGGCTTTTGATAGGGAATTGCAAGGCAAGATTGTATTAATTGATGCAGCAGATCCTGGTTATGACTATCTTTTTACTAAAGGGATTGCAGGGCTTGTAACCTGCTATGGTGGGGCAAATTCGCATATGGCTATTCGCTGCTCAGAACTTGGACTTCCTGCAGTCATTGGAGTAGGGGAAGAAAAATTTGCAATTTATAAAAAAGCAAAACGTCTTCACATTGATTGTCTTAATCAAAAAATCTTCCCTATTTTTTAGATGAAAAAAAGAATTATTGCTATTACCCAGCGGCTTGCAATCCAAGAGAGTTATAAAGAAAGACGTGAGATTTTAGCTTGTGATTGGGGTGAGTTTTTTAAAAAAAGAAATATTCTTCCCATTCCCTTGAGCTATGCAATTCCATTGAGCGAGTATGCCCCAATCTTAAATGGAGTAATTTTAAGTGGTGGGAATGATTTGAGTCTTTTTAGTGATGAATCTAGCTCTTTGATTCGTGATAATTATGAGAAAGAGGTAATAGAGTTTTGCTCTTCTTGTGCTATTCCACTTTTGGGGGTTTGTCGCGGAGCACAAATGATTGCACATTATTTTAATTCTATACTTTTTAAGACTGATGGGCATATGAGGGAACATAGTATTATGTGGAGTGATGGAGGATATGATAGAGTAAATTCCTATCATCATTATAAAATCTCATATCTTGGAGATGAGTTAGAAAGTCAGGCAATTAGCAAGGATGGCGGAATTGAGGCCTTTTCACACAAAGCTCTACCTATTTTTGGAATGATGTGGCATTTAGAGCGAGAAAAAGAAATGACAAACTCGACCTCAAGAGTGTTTAAAAAATTTTTGGAGAATATAAAATGAATGCATTGATACTGGCAGCAGGTTTTGGATCAAGATTAATGCCATTGACACAAAATAAGCCCAAATGTATGGTGGAATGTAATGGAAAGAAAATTATTGATTATGAGATTGAATCTTTGAAAGAAGCAGGAATAAAAAAAATTGCAGTTGTTGGTGGTTATCTTTTTGATGTGCTTGCCTCTCATCTTGCAAATCAGAATATAGTTGATATTTACTACAATGAGAAATATGTAACCACAAATATGGTGAGCACTTTTTTTTGTGCATTGGATTTTTTGCATTCTTGTATAAAAGAGGGTCAAGATTTGATTATTTCTTATGCAGATATTATTTATCATCCTAACATTGTGAAAAAATTATCTCAAGCACAAGGTGAATTTTGTGTTGTTGTAGATTTGGATTGGCAGAGGCTATGGGAGAAAAGATTTGAAAATCCACTCAATGATGCAGAAACACTTAAAGTTGTTGATGGAAAAATTATTGAGCTAGGAAAGAAACCCAAAAGTATTAAAGAAGTGGAGGGGCAATATATTGGTCTTTTTAAGTTTTCTCATACTTTTTTAAAAAGAGTTATTAAAGAATATGAGGCAATGAATAGAGAGGCAATCTATGATGGATGTAATTTTGAAAAAATGTATATGACAAGCTTTCTACAACACCTTATTTATCGTTTCAATAATGCTCAGCCTGTATTTATTTATGGAGAATGGGGTGAAATAGATTGTGTCAAAGATTTAGAGATTATGGAAAATGAAAAAATTATTTGCTGAAACTATTGCTATTGCTATAATTGCTGGAGAGAAAATACTCAAATACTATAAGACAAATATAGATTATGTACTCAAGAATGATTTTTCTCCAATCACTCAAGCAGATTTAGAAAGCAATGACTTTATTTTAGAATCTCTAAAATCTACTTTTCCTGTGTGCAGTGAAGAAAGGTTTATTTCACTACAAGAGAGACAGAGAGGTGAATACTATTGGCTAGTAGACCCCCTAGATGGGACAAAGGATTTTATTGCGCAAAATAATCACTTTAGTGTCAATATAGCATTGATGAA
Organism: Helicobacter cholecystus; assembly: GCF_003364215.1. GTDB lineage: Bacteria > Campylobacterota > Campylobacteria > Campylobacterales > Helicobacteraceae > Helicobacter_G > Helicobacter_G cholecystus. The sequence goes on along the minus strand of NZ_NXLU01000008.1, from coordinate 15,659 downwards.
AAAAGATATTCCAATTTTTGGTGTTATTTATATTCCTGCGATGAAGAAGCTTTATGCAGGAGGAGAGATTGGATTTTGGGGGTTAAAAGGAGAGGAGATAAAATATTTCTCTCTCTCTCCTGCATGGGAAAAGCTTCAGAGATTTTATTATCATCAATATCCACGATCGCAATTTATTGGCTGTGATAGTAAATTTCATAGTACTGATACTGGGGTGAATTTTTTTAAACAATATCAACTTAGAAAAATGGCTATTGGTTCAAGTATAAAGTTTTGTGCTTTGAGCTTAGGGATTGCAGATATTTATCCAAGATTTAATGGATCAAAAGAGTGGGATACTGCCGCAGGAGATGCGATATTACGTAGTGTTGGTGGATTTCTATACGATACCAAAACTCAAGAGATTTTACGTTATGGAAAAGAAGATCTAAAAAATAATTTCTTTATCGCCTTTTCTCCAAGATTAAAAGATATTTACAAAGAGTTCTTGAAATAATTTCTCTCAGAGATTTTAATGGAATGAGGCTAAGCTATAACTTATAATCAAGAATTAAAGGAAAAGAAATACAGCCCCTTAATTTCTCCCTCCATTGAAATCAAAGCCTTATTTGAGAGATTGCTTTAATTCTGTTATCAATCAAACTTATCAAATTTATAAATTATTTTGGTAGATGATAGAAGTACGGATGAGAGCCTTAAAATAGCAAAAGAATATTTTAAAAGTGATTAGAAGATGGCACCTATTCTATTAGTAACATTTGCTCAAAGCTTTCAATGAGGAGATGCTTTAAAGGTGAAATACTGTCGCTTTGGTTGCTCTTGTGCAATGATGATTTCAGAATAGATGAGTTTATGCAACAAAAAGATTTGAGCAATGAGATGAAAAGATTCTTAAGTCAATGATTAAAAGACACACTATTTATGTCTTTGGAAGATGTGCTTTTGAGAGGATCTAAAAATGTAGGAGAACCTTATTCTTTGCTGCTGAATTATACAAATAACCTTCCTCGAACTTCTAGGCTCACTTATTATTATCCCAAAATCTTTAGAATCCTTAAAAAACTCAAAATAATGGTGAGAGATTAGGGTTTTTACTCCACCTCCACCTCTCCATTACTTTTGAAAATTACCTTATTTCCTTCTTTAACCTTGTCTTCTAAAATAAGTTCTGCAAGCTTGTCTTCAACCCTTTCATATACAGCTCTTTTAAGGGGTCTAGCACCATAGATTGGATCAAATCCTGCTTGAGCAATTTGCTCCTTTGCTTCTTGTGTAAGCTCAATATAAATTCCCCTCTCTTGAGCTTTTTTAGCCACTTGAGCAAACATAATATCTACAATTTTGACAATCCCTTGCAAATCTAAAGGATTAAAAATCACAATATCATCTAATCGATTGAGAAATTCAGGCTTAAAGTAGGATTTAAGACACTCTTGGACGGCCTTTTCCCTCTCTGCCTTATTGGTGATTTCTATAATCTTATCGCTTCCAATATTGCTTGTAAGAATGATGATTGTATTTCTAAAATCAACCACAACTCCTTTGTTATCAGTTAATCGTCCATCATCAAGGACTTGAAGCAAAAGATTGAAAACATCAGGATGTGCTTTTTCGATCTCATCAAAAAGTACAACACTATAGGGTTTGCGTCGCACGGCTTCTGTGAGTTGCCCTCCTTCTTCATATCCTACATACCCTGGAGGTGCTCCAACTAGACGAGAGACAGCGTGTTTTTCCATATACTCACTCATATCAATACGGATAAGATTTTTTTCACTATCAAAGAGAAATTTTGCAAGTGATTTAGCACTTTGGGTTTTTCCTACCCCTGTGCTTCCTAAGAAGAGAAAGCTTCCAATAGGGCGATTAAGCTCACTTAATCCTGCTTTATTGCGTTTAATGACACGAGAGATTGCTCTAAGTGCTTCTTCTTGTCCTACTACACTCTTTTGCAATTCTTCTTGGACTTTAAGAATCTTTTCTTTTTCACTTTGGAGCATCTTTTGCACAGGAATTCCGCTCCATCGACTTACAATCCCTGCAATGACCTCTTCACTTACAGCATTTTTAAGTAAAGTCCCATTCTCTTGCATTCCTTTCCATTTGAGTTCTAAGGATTTGATTTTCTCCTCACATTCTGGCACTTTTCCATAATCAATTTCTGCTGCTTTGTTGTAGTCACCATTTCTTTTGGCAAGTTCAGATTCGCGTTTAAGGCTATCAATTTGGCTTCTTAGAGTTGCAATCTCTTTAAATACTGCTTTTTCATTATCAAATTGACTTTGAAGCAAAGTTTGTTTCTCTTGCTCATTACTAAGTTCCTTTTGTATTTCTGCCAATCGTTCAGTATTCCCCCCTTCCATATTGAGGGCCTGTTTTTCTACCTCTAAGCGTTGGATGTTGCGTTTAACCTTACTAAGCTCATTGGGTTCAGATTCAATTTGCATTTTTAATTCCGCTGCTCCCTCATCAATAAGATCAATCGCCTTATCAGGCAAGAAGCGATTAGAGATATAACGGTCTGAAAGTTTTGCAGCAGCTACAAGTGCACTATCAGTAATGCTCACATTGTGATGGGCTTCTAACTTTTCCTTGATTCCTCTTAGGATTTGTAATGCCTCATTGACACTGGGTTCAGCTACATCAATGGGTTGAAATCTCCTTACAAGTGCTGCGTCTTTTTCAAAATATTTTCTATATTCTTTAAGTGTTGTGGCACCAATGGTATGAAGTTCTCCTCTTGCAAGAGCAGGTTTTAAAATATTAGCTGCATCCATACTTCCTTCACTTGCTCCTGCTCCTACAATAGTGTGAATTTCATCAATAAAAAGAATAATGTTTCCTGCTTTTTTAACCTCTTCAATGACTTTTTTAAGACGCTCTTCAAACTCTCCCCGATATTTTGCACCTGCAACAAGAGTGCTCATATCAAGTGAAATCACACGTTTATTTTGTAGGCTTGTAGGCACATCATTACTCACTATTCTTTGTGCTAATCCTTCGACTACAGCAGTTTTTCCTACCCCTGGCTCTCCTAGAAGAATAGGATTATTTTTGGTTTTTCTAATGAGGATTTGCATCATTCTTTGAATCTCTTCATCTCTTCCAATGACGGGATCTAAAGTGTTTTCCAATGCTTTTTGTGTAAGATCAATTCCAAATTTTTGCAATGATTCTAAGAGTTCATCATCATTTTGATTTTGAATTTTTGTCCCTCCACGAATACTTTCTAATGTTTTTTTCACTTCTAAGATATCAAGATAGGCAGAAAAAAGAGATTTAATCTTCTCATCGTTTTGTAATGTGGAGATGATATAGGTATCCACAGAAAGGAATTGATCCCCTTGTTGTGTTGCTAGTGCTAAAGCTGTATCTAAGCTATTACTGAGTTCTCTTGAGATTTGAAGGGTTTCTTTGCTTACATTTGAGCTTTTAGGAAGTCTATCTACTGCGCTTTTAAGTTCTAGTTCTAATGCAGTTTTGTCAAAATCCATTTTATTAAATGCTTGATTAAGAATAGATTGATGATTAACTACAAGTGACCAGATAAGGTGAAGAGGGACAATCTCTTGATTTTTGGCATGTAACGCAAGAAGAAATGAAGAATCAAGAGTCTCTCTGAGTTGATTAGTCATTTTTTCAAAAATATTCATAATTTCTCCTTTTTTCATTTAAATTATCTGAGTGCTAAAATTTTTATACTCTAATAATTTTGGCATTATATAAGTTTAGTTATTTACTATAAATTTACCTTATAATATTTCGCTAAGAGTTTAGAATTTAAACCTATATTCCTTGTATTTATTTTGATTAAAAATATAAAACATTAGAAAAATAAATATTGAGTTGGTCTATCTTTTAGACTAAGCAACACAAGAAATAAGTATGAATTTATGAGATTTTAATGCAGAGTTGTTTTAATCACAGATCTCAATGATTGAAGTGGAGTTTACTGACTTTTTTAGTGTAAAATTAATCGATTAACATTTTTAATGATGAGGGAAAAATGAAAAATCATTTAAAGTTTTTAGGATTTGGAAGCCTAATTTTAGCATTGTGCATTGCTGTAGGATTATATGCAGTAGAGCAAAAAGATCAAAAAGAGCAACAATCTCAAAATCGACTTGAGCCTTATAAGAAATTGCGCAAGGTCATTAATCTTGTCGAGACAAGTTATGTCGATGAGGTTGAGCTTGATAAAATCGTAGATAAAGCTATTGAAGGTTTATTGAACAATCTTGATGCACATTCAGCTTATCTTGATGAGAAAAAATTTAGAGATTTGCAAACTCAAACTAATGGTGAGTTTGGTGGAATTGGAATTACTCTTGGGATGAAAGATGGAGCCTTGACAGTTATTGCACCGCTTGATGATTCTCCAGCAGATAAAGTAGGGATTAAAGCAGGGGATGTAATTTTAAAAATTAATGATAAAAATACTTTAAATATGAGTATTGATGATGCAGTAAATATTATGAGAGGAAAAGCTGGAACTTCTCTTGAACTTACAATTTATCGTAAAAATGAGAGTAAGCCACTTATTTTTAACCTCAAGAGAGATAATATTAAGATTGATTCTGTATTTGGACGCAAGATTGATGGGACGAATTTTTATTATTTACGTGTAACTTCCTTTGATAAGAATGTAGCTTCAAGCGTGCAAAAATTTCTTAAAAAAGCTGGAAAGATTGATGGGATTATTCTTGATCTTAGAAATAATCCTGGAGGTTTACTCAATCAAGCTGTTGCACTCTCTGAACTTTTTATTAAAGAAGGTGTTGTTGTTTCTCAAAAGGGAAGAAATAAAAATGAAAATATTGAGTTTAAAGTGGATGGAAAAGCTCCTTATGCTACGATCCCACTTGTTGTATTGATTAATGGTGGAAGTGCAAGTGCAAGTGAGATTGTTGCAGGGGCACTGCAAGATCATAAGCGAGCAGTGCTTGTGGGGGAGCAGAGTTTTGGAAAAGGAAGTGTGCAAATTGTGCTTGAGCTTGGAAAAACTGATGCTCTCAAACTTACAACAGCAAAATATTATTTACCTAGTGGAAGAACAATTCAGGCTGTGGGCGTAAAACCTGATATTCAAGCTTCTTATGGAAAGGTTCCCCAATCCCAAAAGAGTGGATTTGAAATTAAAGAATCTGACTTAAGGGTGCATCTTGAAAATGAGCTAGAAAAAATTGATCAAAAAGAAAATAAGAAAGATAAACAAAAGTCTCCCAGCAAAGAAAAAACCATTACACAGGAGGATATTAATAACGACAATCAACTTAAAGTAGGGATTGATACCCTAAAGGCATGGAGTGTTATCAAACAATAGGTCCTAAGAGTATTAAGGAGAAGGTATGCTCATTTATGAAGGAAAAGGAAAGAAGCTTTATAAGGCTAATGAGGAAGGTTGTGTTCTAGCAGAGTTTAAAGATGATTTAACTGCATTTAACGCTTTAAAAAAGGGGGAACAAAAAGGTAAGGGGGAACTTAATTGTTTGATTTCTCAAGCATTATTTACCTTGCTCGAAGACAAGGGAATTGCCACACATTATATTAAGCTTATAGAAAATCATATTATGCTTTGTAGAAAAATGAAAATGATTCCCTTAGAAGTTGTTGTGCGAAATATTGCTACAGGATCTTTGAGTCAAAGGCTTGGAATAGAGGAAGGTAAGACTTTGCCTTTTGCAATCGTGGAGTTTTATTATAAAGATGATGCACTGGGAGACCCATTGCTCAATGATGATCATTGCTTGATTTTAGGTGCTGTGCAAAATAAAGAAGTATTAGAAACTCTGAGAGAACTAGGTAAGAGTATTAATAGAATTTTAAGTGAGTATTTTATACAAAGAGATTTGGTGCTTGTAGATTTCAAGTTAGAGTTTGGATTTGATGAGAGGGGGGAGATTATTTTGGGTGATGAACTTAGCCCTGATAATCTTAGATTATGGGATAAACATACAGGAAAAAAGCTAGATAAAGATGTTTTTCGTCAAGATTTAGGTGATGTTAAAAGTGCCTATGAAGAAGTTCTTTATCGTATTAGAGGAGGCAAGCAATGAGGGTAGAAGTACAAATTATGCTAAAAAATGGAGTGCTTGATCCTCAAGCTAAGGCGATCACTCAAGCTCTGCATACAATGGGGTTTGATACACTTACAGAGATTAAAATGGGAAAAAGTATTTTTCTTGAATTTTCTGAAAATGATACCCAAGAGATTAGAGCAAAGGTTGAGAGAATGTGTGAAGAGCTTTTAGCCAATACCGTGATTGAAGATTATGTGATTAAGTTATGAGTGTTGCAATATTACGATTCCCAGGGACAAATTGTGATTTGGATATGGGATATGCTTATGAAAAATTAGGTGCAAAGGTTGAATATGTCTGGCACAGTGATACATCTTTGCCTCAAGGTGTAGATCTTGTAGTTTTTGCAGGGGGATTTAGCTATGGGGACTATCTTAGAAGTGGTGCAATTGCAAAAGTTGCAAATATTATGGGGGCAGTTAGAGATTTTGCTGATAAAGGGGGGAAAGTGCTAGGCATTTGTAATGGGTTTCAAATCCTTACAGAGGCAGGATTGCTTGATGGGGTACTCCATCGCAATAAGGGATTGAGATTTATTGCAAAAAATATAGAGCTTGAAGTAGTCAGCACACAAAATGACTTTCTTTCCTCCTATAAGGTTGGAGAGAAAATTACCCTCCCTATTGCTCATGCTGATGGAAATTATTTTATCAATCAAGAGGGGTTAAAAAGATTGCAAGATAATGATCAAATCCTTTTGCGCTATACCTATGATGTCAATGGTTCTGTGGATAGAATTGCTGGGATTTGCAATAAGGGTAAAAATATTTTTGGTCTTATGCCTCATCCTGAAAGAGCTATAGAATATATTGTGGGTGGAGTAGATGGACTAGCTATGCTTGGAGCATTGCTGTGAGAGTCTTTTTTATCTTCTCTTTATTTTTGGCAATACTTTGGGGAGCAGGGCATCCAAAAATTATCTATCTTAAGCTTATTCCACCCAAAATCCAAGATCGAGGAATTTATGTTGGAGAAAAATTAGAGGTTAAATATGAGCTTTTGCTTTTTGATAATGCCTCTTTACTTGAGGTTGAGTTTATCCCTAATACAAATATAAAACTTGCAAAGGGAGTTGAGCTTTTAAACCCCCAATCTCCTTGGCAAAAAGGGGACAGTGATGCTTATGAGAATACTTTTATATTTAAAATCAAATCCCCACAATTTACACTCCCTACGCTTAAAATTTTAGCACTCTCTGATGATGGGAGTTATACAGATGAGGGGATTGCTAGGGGTATTGGGTTTGAGGCTATTGAGCTTGGGGGGGAATTTTATAGTGATGTGGTTGCTAAGAAACTGACTATCAGTAATGTCAAAGCTAAAAAATATGATGAATGGAATAATATTGTTGTTTTTGATTTAGGTGTTCGAGGAGGGAATATTGAAGATTTTAATATCCCCCAAGCGATTAAGCAAGGGTTTAATGGAGATATCAATAGTGGCGAGGTGCAAAGCGGAATGTATTATGCCGTGATTCCTAATGCTATTCCAAGACTTAAGGTAACTTATTTTAATCTTCAAGATTTACGCTATGAGGAGATTTCCTTTCCTATTAGTGTAAAAATGGATCGTGTCAGCACTCAATCAGATTTGGTGCCTAAGAATACATTTTTGATTTTTAGCAATATTCTTTTAGCATTGATTGCTCTAATTTTGTTGCTTATGGCATTCTATTTTAGAAAAAACAGGATTGTGTTTTATATTTTATTTCTTTTTGTATTGGGGATTGTGATGTATATCTTGTTAGAGTTTGAAAATAAAAAAACACTTACTCTTGTGCAAGATAGTCCCATTGCGATTTTGCCTACATCAAATTCAACAATAATGGAAAATCTTGCTAAAAATTCAAGAGTGAAAGTCATTGGTGAACGTGGAGAGTTTTATAAGATTGATTTAGGAAATATGAGAATAGGATGGATTAAAAAAGATGCTTGTCAATAAATTAAGAGGGATCTACGCCACGATTACAATTGCGGTTGGCTTAGCAGTGATCGTGTTTTTTATAAAATTTTTTCATAAGAAAGATAATGCTAGACTTGCTCGCACTTGGTGTCGCTTATTTTTTCCTTTCAATCGTTTTGAAATTGAGGTTATGGGGGCATTTGATGAGAGTGCAGATATTTTAATGCTCAATCATCAATCTGTTGCAGATATTATTTTTTTGGAGTCCTTACACCCTAGAAATATTTGCTGGATTGCTAAAAAACAACTTGGAGAAATTCCATTTTATGGTTATGCCCTGAGAGGACCTGAGATGATTTTAATTGATCGAGAAGATAAAAGCAGTTTAATCTATCTCCTTAAAGAGGCTAAGATAAAACTTGCACAAAATCGTCCTTTAGTGATTTTTCCAGAGGGAACAAGATGTAAAGATGAGAGCAAATTCTTACCTTTTAAAAGTGGTGCAAAGCTCATTACTGAAAAATTTAATCTCAAAGTTCAGCCTATTGTTTTGGTCAACTCTGCTAAGATTTATAGCACTTCACCTTTCCAAAGCTGTGCTAAAAAAGCAAAAGTCATTGCACTTGAAGCTTTTACACCAGAGAAGGGAAGTGATTGGTATGAAAGCATTCAGGTGCAAATGCAAGAGGTTTATAAGAAACATTACAAGGAGCTTAATCCCTAATGGCACTTCTTTCTCTTCTTGAGGTGAGTAAAACTTATGAGCATAAACATATTCTTCATCAAATTTCTTTAAGTATTAAAGAGGGGGAACGTATAGCTATTGTGGGGAAAAATGGGAGTGGAAAAAGCACTTTACTCAAGCTTATTTGCGCACAGTGTGAGCAAGACAGTGGAGAGAGGGTGATTGAGGGCAATACACTCATTTCTTATTTACCTCAGATTCCTAGTTTTCCTCACAATCTTAGTGTTTATGAAGCTATTGAGCTAAGTTTGCATAAGCTTAAAAGTGCTCATACTCGTTTTGAAGAGATTGGTATTTTATTGCAAAAATCCCCTCAGGATAAAAAACTTCTTGATGAGTATGCAAGTCTTAGTGCCTATATTGATAGGCATAATGCGTGGGACTTGCAAGCAAGAGTAAAAGAGGTGATTGAGCATTTTGGGCTTGAAGAACTTGTTTCACGCGATGTGCATTCGCTCAGTGGAGGAGAGCAAAAACGTGTAGCTCTCTCAACAATCCTTTTTAAACAATGTGATATTTTGCTTCTTGATGAACCAACCAATCATCTTGATGTAGAAATGGTAGAGTTTTTAGAGCAAAAACTCTTAGCTCTTAAGAGCTCTTTAGTCTTTATCAGCCATGATCGCTATTTTATTGAAAATCTTGCTACAAGGGTTGTGGAGGTTGAAAATGCAAAGCTTAGTAGCTTTGAGGGTGGATATAGCTCTTATTTGACTAAAAAAGAAGAGCTTCTTAGGGCTTTAAGCAAAGAGCATGAAGTACTTCTTAAGCTTTTAAAAAATGAAGAAGAGTGGTTAAGACGAGGGGTAAAGGCAAGACTAAAGCGCAATGAGGGAAGAAAAAAGCGAATTATACAAATGAGAGAGGAGGCTAAAAGCAATCCTTCTATTATCCATAAAATGCGTTTGGAGTTAGAGAGAGAAAGAAAGACATTCAATCAAGAAGAGGGCAAAAATCATAAAAAAATACTTTTTGAAGCACATCATATCAGTAAGACCTTGGGAAATAAGAAACTCTTTCATAATTTAAGCTTTATAATCCGACAAAAAGACAAAATTGCTATTGTGGGGAAAAATGGAAGTGGAAAAAGTTCTTTGCTTAAAGTATTGCTTGGAGAGAGTAAGTGTGATAGCGGTGAGCTTAAGAGGGGCGAGATTAGAGTGGGATATTTTGATCAGCATCGAGCTATGCTAGATGAAAGTAAAGATCTTTTAGAAACGTTTTGTCCCAATGGTGGAGATAGGGTAGATGTGTGAGGAAAAAATATGCATATCTATGGTTATCTTAAAAACTTTCTTTTTCCTAAAGAGTTTTTAACTCAAAAAATCTCAGAACTTAGCGGTGGAGAGAAGAATAGAGTAGCTTTAGCATTACTTTTTACCAAAGAGTATGATTGTTTGATTTTAGATGAGCCTACTAATGACTTGGACATCAATACTATTAATATTTTAGAAGAGTATCTTAATAGTTTTGAGGGATGCATTCTTTTTGTGAGTCACGATCGTTATTTTGTAGACAAGATTGCTCAAAAGCTTTTTGTTTTTGAAGGAGAGGGAAGAGTTGTTGAGCGTTATGAAAGTTATAGCCAATTGTTAGAAGAGAAACAAGAGCTCTTAGAGTATAGTTTGATAGAAAAAGAAATCCAAAAAGAGAATAAAGAAAAAAAGATCAAAACTCAAACTAAACTTAGTTATAAAGATCAAAGAGCATTAGAGAGTTTGCCAAGTCAGATTGAAGGACTTGAAGCAGTGATTGCAAAGCTTGAACTAGAATTAAGTGATCCAAAGATTTATGAACAAAGAGGGATTGTGTGTATTGCTAATGAACTTGAAGAATATAAAAAAGAGTATGAGCTTAAGATGGAGCAATATTTTGAACTTTTGCAAAAAAGTGAAGAGCTTAAAGAGTTTTGATAAAATTTCTAAAAAAGTAAATAGGTGAAAAAATGAATGAATCACAATGGATATGGAAAGATGGAGAATTAGTTGCTTGGAAAGATGCAACCACACATGTTCTAAGTCATACATTACATTATGGAAATTCTGTATTTGAGGGAGTAAGAGCATATCCGACAAAAAGAGGTTTAGCAATTTTTCGACTTAAAGACCATACACAAAGATTACTTGATTCTGCAAAGATTGTTGCAATTGATTGCCCCTTTGATGCTGATGAGCTAAATAATGCCCAGATTGATATTCTTAATGCAAATGCATTTGATGGAAAAATAAGTGTGTATTTGCGTCCTTTGATTTATTTAGGTTATGGAAGTATGGGAATTGCTCATTGGAATGCACCTGTCCATGTGATTGTAGCCTGTTGGGAGTGGGGGAATTACTTAGGAGGAGATAGTTTAGAGCAGGGAATTAGAGTGAAAACCAGTTCTTTTAGACGCAATAGTATCAACTCATCTCTATCTAAGGCTAAAGTTGCTGCAAATTATCTTAATTCCCAAATGGCTCGTTATGAGGCACATATGTGTGGATTTCAAGAGTGCTTATTGCTTGATGAAAGTGGAATGGTCGCTGAGGGAAGTGGAGAGTGTATTTTTATTGTGAAAAATGATGTTTTAATTACTCCACCTTGGGACAATACACTTAAATCTATTACGCAAGAGAGTGTAATGGCTTTAGCAAAGTCTGAAGGGATTGAAGTGAGACAACGTCATATTACACGCGATGAAATCTATAGTGCTGATGAAGCATTTTTTGTAGGAACTGCTGCTGAGATTGTGCCTATCAATGAGCTTGATTTTAGAAAGATTGGAAAACAAAGACATATCACCCCCTATTTGCAAGACAAGTTTTTTGCACTTGTGCATGGGGAAGATGAGCGATTCAGTCATTATTTAACTTATATTAAGGAGTAAAAAATGCCAATTGATTTAAATGAACATTTAAAGAAAAGATCTAAAAATTCTCAAGGAGAATCTCCAAGAATCCAACCTAAACAATCTCATAATAACAACCATGGTGGATTTTTAAACAGTAAGGGGATTGTATGGGGGATTGTAGGAATTATCGTGGTTTTAATCTTGCTTCTTGCTCGTCCTTTTGTAGTGATCAAATCAGGAGAAGTGGGGATTAAAGTTACAGCTGGAAAATACGATGATACGCCACTTCAACCAGGATTTCATTTCTTTGTGCCAATTTTGCAAGATGTAATTATTGTAGATACACGTGTAAGGATTATTAATTTTTCTCGCACTGAGGATATGGGGATTGTAGGAAGAAATCAAGGAATTATCCGCAATGATGCGATCTCTGTAATGGATTCAAGAGGCCTTTCAGTTTCTATTGAGCTTACTGTGCAGTATTCACTCAATCCTGCTCAAGTCCCTCAAACAATTGCAACCTATGGACTTTCTTGGGAACAAAAGATTATTAACCCTGTAGTGCGAGATGTGGTTAGAAGTGTTGTGGGTCGCTATCCAGCTGAAGAGCTTCCAATCAAGAGAAATGAAATTGCTCAGCTTATTAGCACAAATATTCAAGAGGAGATTTCACGTCTTCCAAACTCTCCTGTAAGACTTGATTCTGTGCAATTGCGTGAAATTGTATTGCCAGGAAATATTAAAGAGCAAATTGAAAAAGTTCAAATTGCTCGCCAAGAATCTGAACGTGTGAGATATGAGGTAGAAAAAGCTAAACAAGAGGCTGAAAAAGTTGCGGCTCTTGCACGAGGAGAGGCAGAAGCTAATCGTGTAAAAGCTCAAGGTGTGGCAGATGCGATTTTGATTGAGGCAAATGCTCAAAGTAAGGCAAATAAAACAATTGCAGACAGTTTAACACAAAGGCTTTTAGAGCTTAGGCAAATTGAAGTTCAAGGCAAATTTAATGAAGCTCTTAAGGTGAATAAGGATGCACAAATTTTTCTTACACCCAGTGGTGTAGTGCCAAATCTTTGGATTGATGGTAAGGATAAGAAAAGGGCAAGTAGCCAATAGGATAAAGAATTGGAAATCTTACACCAAGCAATTGCTAATGCCAAGGAATTTTTTCTTGGCATGTTTTCAGTTTTGACTTATTATGAATTTTTAGTCTTTGGTGTGCTTTATATTGTTTTTATTTGTGTGTATTTCTTAGGATGTTTAAGTATGAGGGCAAGGTTTTTTATCCCTCAATTTATAAAATTTATTGCTTTGATTATCTTTTTTGTTATTCCTGTATTGATGTATTATTACTCCTCGGAGTATCTTTATAAAACCTCTGTTTCTTATGCGATAAATAAGCCATTAGAATATGCTCCCGCTTTTTTTGTCGATGGTGTGGTTACAAATATTGGACACAGGGAGATAGGCAAGTGTATCTATGTTATTGAGGCTTATCGTAATCCTAAAATTCCTAAAAATAAAATTTTAAACTTTTTCTTCCCACTTTATACGCTTAAATATGAGTTTAAAACATCTTTAAAAGTAGGGCAATCTGAAAATTTCAAGCATACATTTAATCATTTCAAAGCCAAGCACTACACAACAAAAATATATTGTTTTGGGAAGAAATAGATATTTTTAAAAGTTTCTCTATAGGGGTGCAAAGTAGGAGAAAATCCATTTACACATCTAGCACAAAGTCCAAGCAATAAAAAAGTAAGGAAAAACCTTTTTTAAAAAAGAAATCTCTATAAGAATTTTGATCCACAACATAAATTGTGATTGATTGCCAATCTTAGGGGGAGATTTCTTTAATGAATTTGAGTGTAAGTTTTATAATCTATTAATTCTCTTCTTCAAAATCAAACAAGCATATAAGCAATGGCACAAATTGTCTTATGATGAAGATTAAAAGCCAAGAGAAATAATTCTAGTCTCTCTAACATTTGTCATTAATCACTTCTTTATAGATTCTACTTTTAAATCTATAATTCTTGCCTTTTCTTGAAAGATTTTTAAAGTTACAATAGCTCGATTGTTGGGATTGGTAAGTAAATTTTGAATTTCTTGAGCTTCTTTTTTTGGAGCGAAGTATTTTTCTATCTCTACCAAAGGAATAAAATCTCTATGATATTGAGGGGGTTTTATTTTGATGCAAAGTTTATTTTTAGGCAATTTGGGTAAAACTTCATCAAACGTAAAGAGATGAGATTCTGCCTCTTTAAGGCATACAAAAACTCCTTGTGTAAAATCCTCTAAATTAAAATTAGGGGGAGATTTTACTCCATAGTCTAGTCGCACAAAATCTCCAGCAAGTAAATCTTTAGGATCATAGCCTTGAGCAATAACTTTAACCTCTACTCCAAAGGCTATTGGTGCATAAGCCCAAGCAAACATTGCTCCAATTAAAGCAAATTGTAATACACAAGCGACAAAAGGCCATTTTATCTTAAGCGTTTTTAGCATTTTTTTTCCTTGAATAATAAAGCAACCCTAACCCAAAAAGTAAGAAAATTACACTTGTGGTTATGTAATTTTCAATCAATTCAATATAGGTATAAACAATGCTTATGACTAAGATAAGGACTCCTAAGATTTTATAGTTTTCTTTAATACAATAAATCCCTAAGAAGAGTAAGAAAATCAAATGGAGATTTTTAAGAAGTTCAAACCCTGCATAACCAACAAATCCATACCAAATTAAAATACCTAGAGTTACAATACCTAGGAAATAATGCTTAAGGTAAAGATTTGCAGCACATAATAAAGCTAAGAAAATTTGAGCACAAATTATCCACGGATCTATAGGAGTAGGATTAAGCATAAATAATACTAAACCAAAAGCTAAGAATAAGTAAGCATAGAGTTCATAAGTCTTTACATGAAATCCTAAAAATATCAAAGGAATCCAAACTGCACTAAATGAGCCTAAAAATTTAGCAGCATAAATCTCTAATAATATAAAATTCATAAGAGCAAGTAGTCTAGAGCCAATGCGTGAGAGCTTAAAAAAGATACCACTTTGGGCAATAAAACCTAGCAAAATTAGAAAAATTAATGAGTTAGCCAAATTGAGTTTCAAGGTTTCAAAGTTAATGCCAAAGCGATAATCCAAAAGATATCCAATTCCTGCAAAGATATATGCTTGTAGATAAATAACAAAGGATTTAAGAGAAAAAGCAAGCACTAAAAGCACAATCCCAACACTTAAAAATGCTAGGGCAGTGTCATCACCTAAATGGTAGATTTGTGAAAGTAAAGCAATATTTCCAAGTAAGACAAAACCACTTAAAATCCCAAAACTTTGCTTAACACTTGAGCTCTTGGTATAAAAAATACCATAGTGTGTGCCAAAAAGTGCAACAAGGAGTAAAAGGGTTTTAAGGATATTGGGAATTTCTTTCCAATTATGAGCAATGAGTAAAATAAAGGAAAGTCCAATAAAAAGCAAAGAAAAGCTTAAAAACAGGGAGAATTTAGAGTTTTCTTTAAGATTATAACTCTCTAAAATTGTTTGTTCTTGAACTCTTTCAATCATTCCCTTATTAGCCAGTCTAGTAATTTCAGATTTAAGAAATTGTTTTTTATTAAAAACCAATACAAGCTCCTTTTTTAAAGTTAAGTTATATCCAATAAAGGATAATATAGACTTAAAAATTAAAAAAGCTTTGAGCACTAAAAGGCTTGATATTAGGATAAAATTTTAAATTTCTTTTGCTTTTTAAAGAAAATGGATTCAAACTTTTTATATCACTTTTGCCAAAAAAACTCTAAACCAAATCCCTTGGATCATACACATTCACAACCTTTCCTCCTTTACTGAGTGAAGTTTGATTAAACTTTGCATCACTTCTATGAGGTGTAGCTAGAAATATAACTCTATCTAGCTCCCCCCCCCCTCCCTTCCCACTCTCCTAAATTTGCCCTATTCTCCTCTCCACTCCCACTCTGAACCACTTCCTTTCAGAGAACAGAGGGCATACTTGGACCCGCAACGAGCGGAAGACAGTAATAGGGGAGACCAAAGAGACACCGATGGATCAGGATCATTGTGAGGTAGGGG
>NZ_NXLU01000007.1 GCF_003364215.1 Helicobacter cholecystus | reverse complement strand
CCTTCAAGATAGTTTACTGTTTTTTTCATTAAGCGTCTCCTTTAAGTCTTAATAGACTATTCTCTCCCCCTAGAGAATAGTCGGGGCTCTATTGTTTATTAGGGTATTATGAATGAGGGTTAATCCTGATTGTTTTATCTTATTTTTATTTCTTTTAAGCTTTTATTTATAATGACACAAGAGGTTTTTAATTACAAAGAGATTTGTTTAAAGATAAAGAGTGTTTTTATGGATGAGTTGTTGGTATTTGAATTCTTTTGTATATGAAAGAAAGATAAAGAAGTTTCTTTTTTATAAACTCTTAGCTTCGATAATCTGAATTAATTTCTATATATTTATATCCTAAATCACAGGCATAAGTAACAAACTCTCCCTCACCCATTCCTAAATCACAAGTGATGGAAAAACTTTCTTTTTTCATTAGTTTGTAGGCTTTAATTCTATTGAAAAGCAAAAGTAGAGGATGATTAAAAAAGGGGAAATCCTTTAAAGATTACACACCATAGACAGATTGGGTTTGTGGCAGTGTTAGATTTTTTTCTCAAGTCTATGGATTTTTGCGTATAATTATAATTCTTGTTTGGGGAATTAGCTCAGTTGGGAGAGCACAACGCTGGCAGCGTTGGGGTCAGCGGTTCGAACCCGCTATTCTCCACCATTAAAGCACTTCAACTCTTACAAGATTAACTCCAAATCCTCCAAGTCCGGCAAACTCTTTTTCTAAACTTGAGCTTAAAAGAATAAAATTCTTTACACCCAAAACCTTAAGAATCTGAGCACCGATTCCAAAACTTTTTTGCTCTCCTTTGTGCGTAGGGTGCAAACAAACAAGATACCCTCCCTCACTCTTCAATCTCTTTAAAGATTTCTGCAAAATTTCATATCCTCTTTCATCACTTAATAATTCAACATCTCCGCTCATACTATGAAATCTTATATTGGGCGTTTTATTTCCATTTCCAAAGCCAAAAACAAGATGAGAATATCCTAAATGATCAATAAATTCATATCTCTCACACTCTATTGCACAAAAACTTGCCTTACTTTGTGACTCAAGTCTTACAAGATTTTCATATTTGAGGCGGTATTCCACAATATCTGAGACATACAATGTTTTAAGATTGTGTTTTTTAGCAAAGTCAAAGAGAAATTTATCCCCCCTCCTTGCCATACTTCCATCCTCTTTCATAATCTCACAAATTACAGCTACTGGTGCAAGTCCTGCAAGTGTGCAAAGATCTACACTTGCCTCTGTATGACCTGTGCGAACAAGCACTCCTCCTTCTTTTGCAACAAGAGGGAAAATATGCCCTGGGCGCACAAAATCTGAGGGTTTAGAGGAAGAATCGCACATTAAAGAAATTGTCATATCCCTCTCATAAGCTGAGATTCCTGTGCTTGCCTCCTTTGCATCAATAGAAACTGTGAAGGCTGTGTGATGAGCAGAATCATTATGAGTGACCATAGGGGTAAGTTCAAGCTTATTAGCAAGTTCTTGAGTGATAGAAACACAGATCAACCCTCTGGCTTCTTGGGCCATAAAATTCACTTTCTCAGGGGTGCTAAAAATCCCAGCATAGACCAAATCCCCCTCATTTTCCCTATCCTCATCATCCATAACAATAAGCATTTCTCCATTTTTAAATGCCTCAATTGCTTCCTCAATCCGATTCATAATCTTCCTTTTTATTTTTTAGGATTTTATCAAAAAGAGTTTCAAAGAAAGTTATCCCAAAAGCATAAGCCTTTAGACAAAATTCTTTCTTGAGGGATTGATAGTTTTCAAAAAGTAATTCCACAAGAATCACTACAATATTTAAAATCAAAGTAGAAACTCATCAATATTCATTTCATCCCCTATTCAACACATTCACTATTCCTATTATTCCCCATACATAAAAGACTCTCTATGACTTAAAATACCAATGCAATCAATGATTCATAAGATATTGTCTTGCAATTGCTTGAAATATGTAAGAGGGATACAAAAGTGAAAAATTTACTTTCAAACTCAAAAAAGAAGCGGTAACTCCCTACAATCACCCAAAATAAAGATGATTAACTCCAATCAACAATCTATACTGCTAGTTCTTGATTTAAAAATAATAAAAAAGAATCCAAAAGAAGACTTCCCCTAGGGGGGGGGGTGAGGGAATTACTCTACCTCTGCATCGATAACATCGTCATCTTTTTTACTTTGAGCTCCTCCTTGTGGATTAGCTTGAGCACTTTGAGCTAAACTTTGAGCCACTTGGCTTAGAGCTTGAAGCTTGGCTTCAATTTCTTCTTTACTTGCATTCTCTTTCTTTGCTACATCTTTAAGTTCATCAATAGCTTTTTGGATTTCATCAGCATTGCTCACATTTGCCTTATTCTCATCAAGCATTTTTTGAGTTTGATGAGCCATAGCATCAGCTTGATTTCTTAGCTCAATCACTTCTTTTCGCTTTATATCTTCCTCTTTGTGGAGCTCAGCATCTTTAACCATTTTTTCAATCTCACTATCACTCAAACCACTTGATCCACTGATTTTAATCTCTTGAGATTTTCCAGTGTTTTTATCTTTTGCACTGACTGTAAGGATTCCATTGGCATCAATATCAAATGTTACTTCAATTTGAGGCACACCTCTTGGAGCTGCAGGAATACCTGTAAGATCAAATCTTCCTAAAGATTTATTATCTTTTGCAAGTTCTCTTTCACCTTGAAGAACATTAATAGACACCGCAGGTTGATTGTCCTCATAAGTTGAGAAAATTTGAGATTTTTTAGTGGGGATTGTTACTCCTCGCTCAACGATTTTTGTAGAGATTCCTCCAGCTGTCTCAATTCCTAGACTTAGAGGTGTTACATCTAAAAGAAGCACATCTTTTACATCACCTTTTAAAACCCCACCTTGGATTGCAGCACCAATAGCAACAACCTCATCAGGATTTACAGATTTATTGAGTTCTTTACCGATAAATTCTTTAACTCTCTCTTGAACTTTTGGAACACGAGTAGAACCGCCCACCATCACGACTTCGCTAATATCACTTTTGCTAAGTCCTGCATCCTTAATGACAAAATCAATCTTTTTGATGGTTTCTTCAATCAAATCATCAATGAGACTCTCAAATTTTGCACGAGTAAGTTTTTTTACAAAATGCTTCGGTCCTGTTGCATCTGCAGTAATAAAGGGAAGATTAATTTCAGTTTCATTTGCACTGCTTAACTCTTTTTTAGCATTTTCACTTGCTTCTTTAAGTCTTTGAAGTGCCATAATATCAGCTTTAAGATCAATTCCTGTTTCACTCTTAAACTCTTCAACTGCCCAATCAATGATTCGATTATCAAAATCATCACCTCCCAAAAATGCATCTCCGCCCGTAGCTAAAACTTCTACAACATTATCCCCTGTTTCAAGGACAGTAACATCAAATGTTCCTCCCCCAAGATCATAAACTACAATTTTCTCAGCTTCTTTTTTATCAAGCCCATAGGCAAGAGCAGCACTTGTAGGCTCATTAATGATTCTTAAAACATTTAGCCCTGCAATTGTTCCAGCCTCTTTTGTTGCTTTTCTTTGAGAATCATTAAAATATGCTGGAACAGTGATCACTGCTTCACTTACAGTTTCTCCTAAATAACTCTCAGCATCTTCTTTAAGTTTCATTAAAATCTTTGCACTAATTTCTTGAGGGGTATAAATCTTATCCCCAATCTCTACAGCACATGCACCATTTCTATCTACAATTTTATAAGGGAGTCTTTTTTCAGCTTCTTTTGCCTTGTCTTCATTAAACATAAGCCCCATAATTCTTTTAATTGAATAGATTGTTTTTTGCGGATTTGTCACTGCTTGTCGCTTTGCTGGATCACCTACAAGGATTTCTCCCTTATCTGTAAATGCAACAATTGAAGGAGTGGTATTTTTTCCTTCTTTATTTGCAATAATCTTTGCTTCATTTCCCTCATATACAGCCATCGCTGAGTTTGTTGTCCCCAAATCAATTCCAATTACTTTTGCCATTTCTTTCTCCTTAAATTAATTTTTTGCCACACTAACCATTGCTGGTCGCAAGACTCTTTGTTTATATTGATAACCTTTTTGCAAGGTTTGCACAATTTGCCCCTCCTCTACCTCATTTGAAGGAACTTGCATAATCGCATCATGATATTGAGGATCAAAGCTACCACTTTGATCAATCACCTCAATTCCGTGCTTACTCAAAACCTTCAAAAGATTATCAAGAGTGAGCTTAATGCCATCGCTGATTGCTTCTTGCTGTGCATCGATTGCACTTTGATATGCCTTCTCTAAGGTATCCACAACAGGAAGCAAGTCTTTTGCAATCCCTTCGTAGCAATACTCTAAAGCTTGATATTTCTCGCGCTCTAAGCGTTTTTTGACATTTTCAAAATCTGCATGAACCCTCAAATATTCTTGCTCAAGATTTTTAAATTTTTCTTCAAAATCCTCATTGCTTTGGGTTGCTAAATTTTCTTCCTTGCAAGCTTGGACTTCGTCATTTTGTTCTTCACCCATTTACTCTCCTTTCCAAATAGATTGAGTCTTGCGATAATCACAATCCAGTGTTCCGCAAAATAAAACTCTTGATTTTTTTTCTTCTATTAAAACATTTTGTATAAATAAAATATACCCTTTTGGAAGTATCTCCTCAAAGTAAATTCCATTACTCAATCGCTCAAAGATTCTTCCCTCAATCATTTCAAAAAACAATCTTTCACCTCGTTTTTCTTCCATTAAACTAGAAAGATATTTTGCACCATGAAAGTAAGTTTTTTGGTTAATAGATACCAAAGATTGCAAAAGATCTTTTGCATGCACCTGATGTGCAATTGATTGAATATCTTCTAAATCCATTCCCACAAGCTCATTAAGAAATCTAAAAAGTTGAGGGACATAGCGAAGAAGCACTTCTTTTTCTTTATTAAATTTCAAAACCAAAAACTTATCTTCAAAGTTTTCAACTTCTTTAAGCTTTAGGTTTTCTATATCAATAGATGCAACAAAACACCCAATCTCAGCAGAAAGTTTTTGGAGTTCTTGTGCATCACTAAGAATTTTCTCACTGCCTAGCTCAAGAGTATTTCTCCAATAATCCTTTAATGCTAAAAAAGAGGGAATCCGCCCACTACTGATATGAGGCTGAAGCAAAAAACCTTCATCCATCAATGCCTTAAATCCATTACGGATTGTGGCTGATGAAATGGAGAGATTGATAGAGGTTTTTAGAGTTTGAGAACCAATAGGTGTCCCACTTTCTAGATACTCTTCAACTACATACTTTAAAAGCGTTTGTTTTCTTTTACTCATTGCCTAACTCAAATTTTTTTATAGTCTTAACAAAAACCACAAAATGGATTATACTCAAAATTAGCAATATTCTATTTACTTTGCTAAAAAAATATAACCTTTAGTCTATTTGTATAAGATTTTATAATATCATTAGTATAAATAATCATTAGTTATAAAATATTAATCTCTTTTAGAACTAGGGATTTTTTCTTATTGCTCTTTGTGGATTCTCCGTAAGATAAACCAGCCTCTTAAACTTTTAAAAAGTTATAATATTAAAACTAAATTTTCAAAGGAATCTAAATGAGTGCTCACTTCAATAATGTTGATAATAAATTACTTAGCTCCCTTAAGCATATCTCACTTGCTATGTTTAGAAAAAATTTTTTTGGTATTTTCCATGGATCAATTTCTGCACGACTGACTTATGAAAATTTTGTGATTAACTCTAAACAAGCGGTATTTGATGATCTTAATCCAAGTAATCTCATTTCACTCAACACTCAAAAAGATTATCGCTGGTATGAGGCAAGTATTGATACCCCCATCCATGCCCAAATCTATAAAGCATACAAAAATGCAAAGTTTATTGCATATGCGATGCCACCTTATACGGTTTCTTATTCTTTAAAATATTCACATTTAAGGCCTTTGGACTTCTTTGGGCAACAAATTTTGGGAGAAGAGATTGAAATTTGGGATCTTGGGAATTACTCTTCGTGGTATGAGAGAGCACCCTATGAGATTGCACAACAAATCACTAAAAGCAATCAACGCTTTTTAATTATTAAAGGTTATGGAATCTATGCTTTTGATCGAGATTTGCACTCTTTAGCAAAAAATATTGCCATCATAGAAAATACTTGTAAAATTTTACACTTTAATGCAAGCCTATAAGAATCTATGCAGGGCTATATTCTTCATAAAAGTATTATTAGAAATCAAGATTTATTTCTAAGGATTTTAACCCCTACAAAAGTGCTTGAACTTTATCGTTTTTATGGTGTGCGTCATAGCATTATTGATTTAGGAAGAAAAATTGATTTTGATACTCAAAATAACGGATTTTTTATCCCCAAGATTCGCAATATTCTCCAACTCTCTTATTCTTGGGAAAGAGAATATGAAAGAGTGTATGTATGGAAAACTTTTATTTCAATGCTTAATACTCATCTTAAAGAAGTTGATGGGATTGAAGAGTTTTATTTTGAACTTTTAAATTGGGGAGCACACATTTTAAGCAAACAGCATCCTATACGCGTTGTAATTGAAATGAGCATAAAACTTCTTTTGTATGAAGGAAGAAATACACGGCATAATGAAAATAAATGCTTTATTTGCAATGAAAATCTAGATCAAACCATCGCTCTGGGACGATCTTTTTTATTTGCTCACCCTCAATGCATTACTGGCCCTACATTTCCAAAAGAAAAAATTATAACCCTCCTACATACCGCCTCTTGTGTGCATCTTAATGATGAAGAGATAGAAAAAATTTGGAATATATTTATCCAAGGTTTGTAAAAGGGTCTAGGTTTTGGTTATTCTCTTAATATTTTCAATCAAAAAGGAAACCAAACATGAGCTATACACAAAAAATTATTGAAGAAGTCAGTCAAAAATACTCACATCAAGTATTTTTTCTCCAAGCACTCAAAGAGATTCTTCACTCTCTTGAACCTGAAATTGCAAAAAATAAAATTTATGAAGAACACAGTATTTTAGAGCGTCTTGTCATACCTGAGCGAAGCATTATCTTTAGAGTGCCTTGGGTAGATGATCATGGCAGGGTTCAAGTGAATACTGGATATCGCATTGAATTTAATTCTGCCCTTGGCCCTTATAAGGGAGGATTACGTTTTCATCCTAGTGTCAATGAGGATATTATCAAGTTCTTAGGTTTTGAACAAATTCTTAAAAACTCTTTAACTACACTTGCTATGGGTGGAGGAAAGGGGGGAAGCGATTTCAATCCCAAAGCAAAAAGTGATCATGAAGTGATGAGATTTTGTCAATCCTTTATGAATGAGCTTTATCGGCATATTGGAGAAAGGACAGATGTTCCTGCTGGAGATATTGGAGTAGGTGCGAGAGAAATAGGCTATCTCTTTGGACAATATAAAAAGCTTACAAATCGCTTTGATGGAGTTTTTACAGGAAAAGGACTGAGATGGGGAGGAAGTCTAGCAAGAAAAGAGGCAACGGGATATGGAAGTGTCTATTTTGCCCAAGCAATGTTAGAAGAGAGGGGGGAGAGTTTAGAGGGAAAAATCGCATGTGTAAGTGGAAGTGGGAATGTGGCAATTTACACAATAGAAAAACTCTATGCCCTCGGAGCTAAACCTGTCACTGTAAGTGATTCTAAAGGAATGGTTTATGATTATGAAGGGATTGATTTAGAATTACTCAAAGAATTAAAAGAAGTGCAAAGAGTAGATTTAAGCGAATATGCAAAAAGTCGCCCAAGTGCAAAATATATTCCTGTGGAGCAATATGCCCAAGGAAGAAATGAAGTATGGAGTATTCCTTGTGATGTAGCCTTCCCAAGTGCTACACAAAATGAACTCAATGCTGCGGATGCAAAAGTATTGCTTGATAATGGATGCATTTGTGTGAGTGAGGGAGCAAATATGCCCTCTACTCTTGAGGCTATTGATTTATTTTTACAAGCCAAGATCTGCTTTGGTCCTTCAAAAGCTGCCAATGCTGGAGGTGTAGCAACAAGTGGCTTAGAGATGAGCCAAAATGCTAGTATGAGCTCTTGGAGCTTTAAGGAAGTGGATACAAAATTAAGAGGAATTATGAAGGGAATTTATGAAAATGCAAGCAATACTGCAAAAGAATTTGGGGAGGACAATAATCTGGTCTTAGGGGCTAATATTGCAGGGTTTAGAAAAGTTGCACTTGCCATGATTGAGCAAGGGGTAGTCTAATCCCTTGCCCTCCATAATAAAATTACAGGAATAAAGGCAATAATAAATGCACATAAAGGGACAAAACTCACTCCAAAATAAGTCAATACTGCTCCACTGATTAAAGATGCACTTGCAATTCCAATATTAAAACTTGCCTCATTCATACTGATTGAACTCTCTATGGTCTCTGGTGTATGACGCGTAGCATATTCCATTGCAAGTTTTTTAAGCGGTGAAACACAAGTAAAAGCCCAAAACCCTACAAAACCAAAATTAATCACTGCCAAAAACCAAAGCTTAATACTCCAGCTCATCAATAATAGTGACAAACTCAATGTACCCAATGCAGTAAGTAAGGCGTATCTTGAGCCTTTTTTATCTGTTAAGATTCCACCAAAAAAATTACCCCCAATACCACAAAGGCCATAAAATAAAAGTACCCAACTCAATTTATCTTTATCAAAAAAATCATTTGAGAGAAAGAAAGGCTCTACATAGGTATAAAATGCAAAGAGACTTCCACAAAAACAAGCTGTAATAAAAAAAACTTTTATCATAGGTAAACTCTTACAGGATTGAACAAGTGAATGAAAATGAGTGGGAATACTTGTAAGAGCTTTGGGCATCAAAAATAAGGCAAGAAAAAAAGTAAATAGTGCAAAAGAGAATACAAGCAAAAAGACACTCTGAAATCCAAAATAATTTCCTACCCAAGCCCCTAGAGGAACTCCACTAATCATTGAAAGCGTTAAGCCTGCCACAACAAGAGAAAGTGCTTGAGTTTCTTTCCCTTTTTGAGCAACCTGAAAGGCTATGAGCGTTGCAATCACAAAAAATACTCCATGCATACAACCTGCAACAAAACGAGCTACTGCAGTAAGATAGAAATTATCACTCAAATAAACGACAGCATTTGCAAGTGCAAAGATTCCCATATTGCAAAGAAATTGCTTTTTTCTATCTATGCGACTTAAGGGAATGGTTAAAAGTGGGGCTCCTAAAATCACACCAAAAGCGTAAATTGCAACAAGATATCCTGCACTCTGAGCATCAACATTAAAAAATATCCCCACTTTCTCAAGCATTCCAGCAATAACGAGCTCAGCAACACCCATACAAAATGCGCCTAAAGAAAGTGGAATCAAACAAAAATACGAAGAATGAAGCTTCATAAAAATCCTTTTGAAAAATAAAAAGTCAGAAGAAAAAAATAATGAAGGGGGGGGGGTTAAGGACTAGTGATGTCCTTCACAGCATCCCCCACCATTTCCACCACAGCATCCCCCTTCTTTGTGATGGTGATCACCACTGCCACAGCCACATCCACCACCCATTGCTATAAAATCAGCGTCAGTTGCTTCTCTTATCCCCTTAATTGTCACATCAAATACAAGAGTTTTTCCTGCTAAGGGATGATTATAATCAATCATCACTGTTTTATCATTAAAACTCTTAACAATCACCTGCACACTTCTTCCATCTTCACCATGACCAAAGAGTGTCATGCCTTCTTTTAAATCAATCCCTTCAAATTGCTCTTTTGGAACTTCTTGCAAAAACTCAATACGGTATGTCCCATAAGCATCTTCTGGAGCTATCACAATTTGCTTTGTCTCTCCCTCGCTCATCCCCTCAATTCCTTTTTCAAGCCCAGCAATAACTTGAGAGGATCCCATTAAAAACTCTAAAGGCTCTGCTCCAATATTTTCATCAACAACTTCATTTGTTTCTTGATTTTTTACACGATACTCAATCGCAATCATTTTTCCATTTTCAACTTTATTCATCTTTTTTTTCTCCTTTTATTTTTCTTTCAATGGCCTTGGCTTGAGCTGCTTCTTTACTTTTTGGATAATGAGCAATTAGACTCTGTGCAAAGGTTAAAGCACTTTTATTATCATTTAATGCTTGAAAAGATTTTATCGTATGCAAAAGCAATACAGGCATATAACTTGCCTTGTCATTTAAAACTGCACTTTGTTTGTAATAAATAATCGCATCATTATATCTGCCTTGTCTAAAAGCAATTTGCCCTAAGAAAAAACTGCTTTCAGCCTTTTCATATCCTTGCTCTAATAACCAAGCAAAACGCACTCTTGCATCATCAAAACTCTTTCCCCAGTACATACTTTTAGCTTCTTTAAAAACCTCGGGCTTTTTTTGTGGATTTTTAAAAGCATTACGCTCTTGAATCTTACGACGCTCCTCATACATTTTTTCAATTTCAACACTGAGTTTTTGAATATTTTCTTGATCTTTTGCAATAACCTCAGCTTGCTTGGCAAACTCTTCTCTTACACTTTGAAATTCTTTTAAAACCAAATCATTTAATACGCTCCCCACTTGAGAGACTTCTTTAATCTTTTCACCCAATCCATCAAGAGAAATCATGGCATTCCGATAATTTTGCTCATTTTGACTTTGAGAGATTTTAATTTGCTCAATTTGCTCTTTTAATATCTCAAGTCTTGCACGAGTTTCTTGCATAAAAACATTTTGAGCCTCAAGCTCTTCTGTAAGTTTTTGCACTTTCTGACCCTGTGCATCATAAAGACTCTGAATTCCATACTGCATCTGCTCTAAGGCTTCAAGCCTACCTTGCAAATCGACTATAAGAGAAGAAAGATTTAAGCTTGTATCCTTGAGACTTTTAATATCTTTTTTTGTTACACCGCTTTGACTTTCAAATGCAGAAGGCTCACCTCCCAAAAGAGGTAAGGCTATGCAAAATGCAAAAAACTTATTTCTCAACAACAAAATTGACTCTTCGATTTTTTTGTCTGCATTCTGCATCTAAAGATGTTGTACATACTGGCTTTGTTTCCCCAAAACTAATAATTGCTATCCTATCTTTATGCACTCCTCTTACAATTAAAGCATCTTTAACAACTAATGCTCTCTTTGTCCCTAAAGCAAAATTATATTCATCACTTCCATAAGCATCAGTATTTCCTTCAAGCAAAACCTTGACTTCTGGGTAGCTTTTGAGTAAATCCACATTGAAATTCACTTCATCAAACATTTCTTTTGAAAGGGCAAAAGAATCAAAGGCAAAATAAATAATTTTCAAATCTTTTGGATTAAAAGGTTTTTTTGTAGGTGTATACTCCTCTATCACCTCTACAACTTCTGGTATTGCCTCCTCTTCCTTCTCTTGAGGCTCGGACTGGGGTTGCTGTATTGCAATAGATGAGCTACTTTGTGAAGAATCAACTTTTTTGCCCCCACAAGCAATAAACAAAAGACTTAATAAACAAAAAAACAAAATTCTCATTCTATTCCCTCCTGCTTACCAATCAAAAGACTGGATTTTTAATTTTGAAATTGGAAATAAATAGGTTTTATTATATCTCAATCTTACAATTCCCAAAGCACTTTGGTGCTGTGTGTTTTTAAGAAACATTACATTCTGTCCATCTCTTGAAAATCTAGGCATTTGGTTTGCACCATTGACAGTAATCCTTCTAATTTCAGAAGATCCTGGGGCAATCATATACAGATTAAATGTACTTGCACCAAATTCATTTTTTTCTTCACGACTTGAATAAACTACATAGTCTCCATTTGAAGTTGCAGAACTATTGTTTCGTCCATGAAAAACAACTTGCTCTACCCCGCTCCCATCTTCATTCATCATGAAAATATTAGGATAACCTAGACGATCTGAAATAAAAATAATCTTCTTATTTTTATCAATAAAATTACCTCCAACATCAATTCCGGGATAATTTGTTAAACGCTTTGTACTTTTTGCTTCCAAATCATAAAGATAAACATCGGCCTGTGAAATTGGTGACATACTGACAAGAATTTTTTTACCATCACTGCTCACATCAGAAACAATAGCAATTCCTTGGGAGCTTAAAATACGATCAAATTTTCGTGTATCAAGATTGTATTTAAGAATTGTTGGGCGATCAAGATATTTGGTGAAATAAATACTTGTTTGTTCACTATCTGCCCATTTTGGAAAAATATTTAAACCGTCATTAATAATACTTTTTTGATAACTCAATGTGTAATCAGCTACAACAATTTCGCTTTTTGAGGGAGCAAGCAGTTTTGAAAAAATGACCTTTCGATTCATCCAAGCAATGCTTGGAGCTTTAAGATAATTATTCACATCATTAGCCATTGTATGTGAGACAAAGGGATAGAGATCATTTTCTTGCAAAATATAGCTTTTTTGAAGCACTCTCTCTTTTGCATTGATATCATACAAATAGAGATTAAAACGATCTTTCTCTTGTGTCATTTCTACAAGCATATCTATTCTTTGTGTCTGATAATATGTGTAATTTGGATTGTTATCATTTTTATTCTGTGTCAAAACTTTAAAATTCCCACTCACTTCCAAATCTTTAGCAACAAGATTAAAAACTTTATATGGAAGTCCTGTTCCATAAACATTAACCATCACATTGGGTAATTTCTGTCTTGTTTTAACAATCTCAAGCTTTGCATCAGCTCCATAACCTATGCAAAATAAGACAAATAAGGATAAAAAAACTCTATTCATTATTTTGCTCCTTTGTTTTAAATACGACCTCAATATCTGCTCTTCTTCCCTTAGGATAGGGAGGAAAATTCTCTTTTGTTAAAGATTGCAATAATCCTTCCATATAAGCGTTATAAGAGGCATTTTTAGAGTATGTAATAATACGATAAGAAAATTTACCTTCATCAGTAATACTAATATTTACAACAATTGCCACAGATTCATAAAAATGATTATTCCACTTTGCATACAAGATCTTTTTGACTTCTGCAAACCATTGATCATATTTTCCCTCAATCATATCTTGTGGGCTAGGACTTGTAACTTCAAGCTCTTTTTCCCATATTTGCTCTAAAACATTTTTTAGCTTTGAGGTTTCCTCTTGAATATCTTGATTATTTTTCTCATAAGTGTATTCCTTGCTTTGAATACTATTTGCAGAGAAAGTTGGGCGAGAATCCTCAATAATTTCTTCTTCTTGTACAAGTGACAAATCACGATCAACCTTTTCAAAAAGCTTTTTTACATCAGTTCCTACAATAGGTGATGATTTTGATAAAGGCGATGAAGTTTTAGGCTTAATCTCTTCTTTCGTGGTCATGGGCTTGGGATTGGGTTTTGTTTGAGGCACAGGTTGTTTTTTGGGCTGGGATTGCTTTGACTTGGCTTGAGGGGCTTGTGCAATAAGCTCATCAATTTGAATGAATTCAATTTGAGTTTTATCTTTTGCAGTGTATTTTTCTTGAAATTTAGGCAAAAGTGCAAAAACCAACCCCAAAAGTACACATAGCTCTAAAAAGCCAGCACAAAATGCACTCCATATTAATCGTCTATTCATACACTATCCACTAGTTACAAGAGAGGCTCGACTAAATCCTGCTTCTTTAACACTTTTGAGAATATAAACCACATCATCATAAATCAAATGTTTATCTGCAGTAATATAAACAGGTGTTGTTTTTTTTATTTCTTTTGCAAAGAGTGCGAAATTATCTGGAAAAGAGGTGAAGTCATACTCTTTGCCACGGATAAGAATT
The DNA here is from genome assembly GCF_003364215.1 of Helicobacter cholecystus. GTDB lineage: Bacteria > Campylobacterota > Campylobacteria > Campylobacterales > Helicobacteraceae > Helicobacter_G > Helicobacter_G cholecystus. Next base: position 54,491 of record NZ_NXLU01000007.1, on the reverse strand, counting down.
TTTTTTAGTTGAGTGACTTGAATTTCAATGATCGATTCTTCTTGAGCTTTTGTTGTTTTTGACCCCTGCGGTAAGGCAATATCTTCACGGTAAGAAACAGTAGGAATTGTGACCATCAAAATTGCCAAAAGCACAAGCATAATATCCACTAAAGGTGTAATATTAAGCTCTGGTGTTTCATCAAAATCATGCATTCTTAAAACCTTAATTGCTGAGAATAATCTTTCTTGGAAAGTAAATAATCTAGTTGCATCTGTAAGACAATATTAAGCTCATAGCATTTTCTTTTAAGGATAAGGTGAAAACTATAGGCAGGAATTGCTGTTAAAATACCTGCTGCAGTTGCAATCAAAGCTTTTGAAATCACTGGAGCAACAGTATCAAATGCAACCTTACCTTCTCCTCCACCAAGATAAGAAAAAGCCTCTAAAATCTCAACTACAGTTCCAAATAGACCTACAAAAGGTGCTGTTGAGGCAACAATTGCCAAAAGTGTTAATCCCTTAGAAGAATCTTGGAGAAGTTTTTGCTTCCAAATATGCATCACTTCTTTGTTCACTTCATCTTGTAAAATTCCCTTAATTGCATTCATAGATTGAGGCAATTTAATATCACCAGCAATCAAGGAATTAAGGGATTGGTTTTCTTCTTTATTGCTTTTAAGCAATTGTGAGAAACGATAAAAAAAGGTCCAAAGTGTCAAGAAGAGATAAAATGCTAACCAACACAATACAATAACGCTAATAGTTGAACTATTGTGCAAAAAATTCAAAATTAACTCCAACATTGGATTTATGTCCTCCTTGCCATAGAATCAATTTTATACATTGCACTTGCAAGAAATGCTTCATCACTTGATGCCTTTCTTAAAAGATCTTTGGCTTTTTGCAATGTTGTTGCAATGCTTCCAGAACCAATAGCTACTGCACCATTTGCTAAAATATCCACACTCTTACCATCAACTTTTGCATATCCCCAATCAATTGCAACATATTCTTTTTCATCATTGCATTTAATAATCTCAATCACCCCACTTTTAAGCAAGGACATCAATTCACTATGAGCATATTGCACGCCAAATTCACCTGCCTCACCAGGAAGGGTAGCACTCTTGACTTGATCATCAAAAATCAACCCCTCAGGAGTTACGATACTCACTCTAATCTTGTCCATCAATCATTCCTTAAGAATTCATTTTTTGGGCTTTTTCTAGCACCTCATTGATATTCCCCACCATATAGAAAGCATTCTCAGGAATATCATCATATTTCCCTTCCAAGATTCCTTTAAATCCTTCAAGTGTTTCTTCAAGTGTGACATATTTTCCTGGACTTCCTGTAAACACTTCGGCAACAAAGAAGGGTTGAGAGAGAAATTTCTCAATTTTTCTAGCACGCTCAACAACTTTCTTATCCTCTTCACTGAGCTCATCCATTCCAAGAAGAGCAATGATATCTTGAAGATCTTTATACTTTTGGAGAACTTGTTGCACTCCTGTTGCAATAGCATAGTGCTCTTGTCCTACAATTTGTGGATCAAGCACTCTTGATGTTGAGTCAAGCGGATCTACTGCTGGATAAATCCCCTTCTCAGCAATCTTTCGATTTAATACTGTTTTTGCATCAAGATGCGAAAATACTGAAGCTGGAGCTGGGTCAGTAAGATCATCAGCAGGAACATATACAGCCTGAACGGAAGTAATCGAACCTTTTTTGGTGGATGTAATTCTCTCTTGAAGTTTTCCCATCTCACTTGCAAGTGTAGGTTGATATCCAACCGCTGAAGGAATTCTTCCAAGCAGTGCTGACATTTCTGCACCTGATTGGGCATATCTAAAGATATTATCAATAAACATCAAAACATCAAGACCTTTTTCATCTCTAAAATATTCAGCCATTGTAAGACCTGTAAATGCAATTCTATTTCTAGCACCTGGTGGCTCATTCATTTGTCCATAGCATAGCGCTACCTTATCAAGCACGCCTCCTTCTTTCATTTCATGATAAAGATCATTTCCCTCTCTTGTCCTTTCTCCAACACCAGCAAACACTGAATAACCACTGTGTTTATAGGCAACATTATGGATAAGCTCCATAATAACAACAGTTTTCCCTACACCAGCACCCCCAAAAAGACCCACTTTTCCCCCCTTAAGATAGGGAGCAAGCAAATCAACAACTTTAATTCCTGTTTCAAACATTTCAGTCTTTGTGCTTTGTTCCTCAAAACTTGGAGCACTTCTATAAATAGGCCATTTTTGCGCATCATTAATTTGCGCACCCCCATCAATGGCTTCACCAACAACATTAAAAATCCTTCCAAGGACTGCCTCACCCACAGGAACTTCAATCATACTCCCTCTAGCTACAACCTCTTGCCCTCTCATAAGCCCCTCAGTCATATCCATTGCAATTGTTCTTACAACTTGATCCCCAAGTCCTGCTGCAACTTCAAGAACGAGAGATTTTTTTACACCCTCAACCTCATAGCACACATCAAGCGCCTCATTGATTAAGGGTAAATAGTCATCAAATTTAACATCAACAACAGGTCCCATCACCTGAATAATTTTTCCAATTTTTTTACTCACATTTTCCTCCTTATTTTACTTCATTGCTTCAACACCAGCATTGATCTCAACAAGCTCTGTTGTAATCGCCTCTTGTCTTGCTTTGTTGTATGAAATTGTTAAACTTCTTACTAAATTTCCTGCATTGCTTGTTGCAGCCTCCATTGCCTGAACTCTTGCACTATGCTCAGCAACAAGAGAATCAAGGAGTGCATAATAAAGATTGTAATTAAGATATTGCTCTGAAAGATCTTGCAAAATTTGTTCTTGCTCATCTTCTACATCAGCACTCAAAACAGAATATTCCTTACCTTGGATATCCTTATGTGCAATAAAGGGCAAAATCTTCTTAATTTTGACTTCTTGAGAAATCACACTCTTAAATCCATTATGAATCATCAAAACTTCATCAGTTTCACCGCGAATAAAATCATCAACAGATTTTTTTAAAAATTCTACAGCCTTCTTGTAATCTGGGGTTGATGAAAGATCTTTAGCCTCATCAAAAATAGGAATATGATTAAATTGAAAAAAACTTATACCCTTTTTTCCAATTCCCCTTAATCTGACTTTAATATTTTTATTTTGATAATGCTTAATGAGTGTCATTACTTCTTTGATGACTGATTGATTAAAAGCACCGCATAAGCCCTTTTCAGCAGTAATAAAAATAATATCTACAACCTTAACCTCTCTTTGTTTAGACGCTTGAAAGATTGGGATATTCAGATTCTCAAAACCCACATTTGCAACTCTTTGAACAATTTCTTCAAACACTTCAGAGAGCTTTGTAGCAAATACTCTTGCTTGTTTAGCAACCTCTTCAGCTTTTTTAAGCTTAGAAGCAGAAACAAGTTTCATAGCTCTAGTGGTTTTTTGAGTATTTTGAACACTCCCAATCTTTCTGCGAATCTCCTTTAGATTCCCTCCCATCTGCTCGTTTCCTTAGTTAAAAAATGACATTTTAAAATCTTCTAGGGCTTTTTTAAGCTCGGATTGAATACTCTCATCAAGTGCTTTTTTCTCTGCAATTGCAGTAAAAATTGTAGGATATTTATCCTCAATAAATGCATAAAGCTCTGTTTCAAATTGTGTAATTTGAGAAACACTAATATCATCAAGATATCCGTTAGCACCAGCATAAATAATGACAATTTGCTTCTGTATTGGAAGTGGAGAATAAGGAGGTTGTTTAAGTACTTCAACCATTCTTTGTCCTCTCTCAAGCTGTTTCTTACTTGTCTCATCAAGATTTGATGCAAACTGTGCAAATGCTTGAAGTTCACGATATTGAGCCAAATCAAGTCTTAAAGTACCTGATACTTGTTTTGTAGCCTTAATTTGTGCAGCTCCTCCAACCCTTGAAACCGAAAGTCCCACATTGATAGCTGGACGAATTCCTGAGTAAAATAAATCTGTTTCAAGAAAAATTTGTCCATCAGTAATTGAGATCACATTTGTTGGAATATAAGCTGAAACATCTCCAGCTTGAGTTTCAATGATAGGCAATGCCGTAAGAGAACCTGCTCCAAGAGCATCACTTACCTTTGCAGCACGCTCAAGCAATCTTGAGTGCAGATAGAAAACATCTCCAGGAAATGCTTCACGACCTGGAGGTCTTCTAAGAATGAGTGACATTTCACGATATGCTATAGCATGCTTGCTTAAATCATCATAAACAATCAATGCATGCTTTGCATTATCTCTAAAATATTCACCCATTGTTACACCTGTATAAGGTGCTAAAAATTGCATAGCAGCAGAATCTGAAGCAGATGCATTGATTATGATTGTATACTCCATTGCCCCATGCTCTTCAAGTCTTCTGACAACTTGTGCAACTGTTGATTCTTTTTGACCAATTGCAACATAGATGCAAATGACATCTTGTCCTTTTTGATTGATAATTGTATCAACTGCAATTGTAGTCTTTCCAGTCTGTCTATCACCAATAATAAGCTCCCTCTGTCCTCGACCGATAGGTACAAGTGCATCAATTGCTTTAATGCCTGTTTGAAGTGGTTCATGAACAGATTTCCTATCCATAATTCCAGGTGCCTTTTCTTCAACAAAACGATACTCTCTTGTATCAATTGCACCTTTTCCATCAATGGGTTCACCCAAGGTATTAAGAACTCTTCCCACAAGACACTCACCTACAGGAACTTTCATCAAACGATGCAATCGCTTAACACTCATCCCCTCTTTAATACTCTTTCCATTCCCTAAAACCACAACCCCAACAAAATCTTCCTCTAAGCTAGAAGCTAGACCAATGTCTCCACTTTCAAACTCAACCATCTCATAGTACATAACATTTTTAAGACCATAAACCTTTGCAACACCATCAGCGTATGTTAGGACTTTGCCCACCTCATCGATTTTGAGATCCATTTGAAAATGGCTAATCTTCTCTTTGATAATTGAGCTAATTTCTTCTGCTTTGATTTTCAACTTATACTCCTTTTTTAAATGTGTCTAAAATATATTCTTTAAGATGCTGGATGAATGCATTTTGAGAGAAAGAAATCTCTAAATCCAAATCCTCAATGACGCATTTTATTCCATCTTTTTCCCATAGTTTTTGAACGATTTGAACTTTTCCACCGACCTTTGATGAAAGAGTAGTGCTAATTTTTTCCAACAAATATGCTGATGTTTTTGTTTGAGAATAAAGCACTGCTTGATAAATCTGTTGTTTTGATGCAAAGATATCTATCATTTTGTTCAAGACATTAGGCAATATCTTTAATCTCCCTGCATTACTTAAAACTTCAATTCCAGAATGCACCTCCCTAGCTTCAATATTTAAAATTTCTAAAACAACTTGAGATTTTTTTTGAGAATGAATAAAAGGATTATGCAATAAGGCTATAAAATCTTCTTGAGCATATAATGCTTTGATCTCCTCATATTTTTGCAACAACTCTTTACACTTCTCTTCACCCAATACTTCAATAAAAGCTTGTGCATATCTCAAACTCAAAGTATTTTTCATAATTCTATTCCTTTAGCAATGACTCGAGCATAATATTCATCATCATGCTTTAAGTCCTTACAAATACAATCTAGACTTCTTTTAACTTCTTCTTGAATGATTGAACGTTCAACTTGTTGAAGTTTTTCTTCATTTGCAGCAACAACCATTTTGATATCCTTATCTAATTTTTCTTCATACTTTTGAGAAATAAGATAAGAATCTTTTTTTGCTAAAGCAATGATTTCTGCTGCTTTATTTTTTGCATCCTCAAGAGATTTTTTTATTTTTTCTCTTTCTCTTTTGACATGCTGCTCTTCTTCTTGAGTACGATTAAATTCCTCAGAGATTCTCTCTCTTCGATTGATAAAAATTTGTTTAATTCTTGAAGAACCAAAATACCAAAGGATCAAAAAGAAAATAATAAAATTAATCAATCTCTCTATAAAATCACTTTGTGTAAAAGAAACTTCAGATCCAAAAAGTCCAATACTCAATATTCCCACCAGTAGTAAAACTTTACTCATTGAATCTCTCCTAGTGATGTAAATTTTACTTTAACTTCTGTATTAAGTGCATTTTGGGTTTTCTCAAGTTCCGAACGAATGACAACTTGTTTTTCCTTAAGTTCATTAAGAGAAGTCAAATAACGCAAATCAAGTTCTGCTTTTGTTTTTTCAAACTTCTCATCATAAAGGGCTTGTGCTTGACTTGTAGCAAGATCTCTGATTTGTTTAGCTTCATCTTTTGCTTCCATGAGTACTTGCTCAATTTGGGCTTTTAACCTTTGTATTTCCGCTTTTTTCTCCTCAATCCCTTGTGCGTTTTCACCCAAAAGACGCTCTCTTTGTTGCATAAATGCTAACATTGGGCGATAAAGCCAAATATTAAGAATAAAAATGAGTAGCAAAAAGGTAACAAAGACCAATAGCATCAAAAATGGATTTAAATCTAAACTCAATTCCTACTCCTATCCTTTGAAATATACATTATAAAATAATATCTAAAAAAGAGAGAGATTAGCCCTACTTTATCAATTTTAGGAGTGTTTTAATCTCTTCTTGACTCTTAAAGTGAATAGTAAGTCTTCTATCATTGAGTGAAAAATTTAATTTATTTTTTTCTAATAAATTCTTAAGCTCCAAACTTTCTTGTGAAGGATTGGTGATTTCTTTTTTGTTCTGCTTTTCTTTAGATGTTTTAATATTTTTAATCATTGCCTCAACATCGCGTACAGAAAGATTTTGCCCCACGATAGAATGAGCAATTTTTTTTTGATTCTCTTCATCAAGTGAGATCAATACCTTTGCATGTCCTTGAGCAATCTTTCCCTGAATGATCATTTCTTGCACATCTTTGCAAAGATTGAGTAATCTTAAAGTGTTGGTAATTTGTGCTCTTGATTTTTGAAGACGCTCTGCTAATTCTTCATGAGTGAGACTATAAATATTAATCAATTCTTGATAGGCATAAGCAAGATCAATAGGATTGAGATCCTCTCGCTGAATATTCTCAATCAATGCAACTTCACGCAAAAGAGAAGGGTCAATATCTGCAACAATGGCTTTAATCTTTGTAAGACCAAGACTTTTGCTTGCTCTTAATCTTCGCTCTCCTGCAATTAAAACATACTTATGAGCATCTTTATAAACTAAAATAGGTTGCAAGAGTCCATATTCTTTAATGGAATTTGCCAAATCCTCTAAACTCGCATCATCAAATTGTTTTCTAGGTTGATAAGGATTGGGGACAATAGAGTGAATATCAAGCTCAATTACACTTTCTCTTTCATCTCCTATACTTTTCTCATAGGCTTCTTTGACCTCTCCTAAAATCTCACCCAATCCTCTACCTAATGCCATTTTCTTATGCTTTGCCACTGCCCACTCCTTTGAGAATTGCTTTTGCTAAATCTTGATAAGCAATACTTCCATTTGAGCGATAATCATAAAGTAAAATAGGCTTACCAAAGCTTGGCGATTCTGCAAGCTTAACACTTCTTGGAACCAAAATGTGAGTTTTTCCTTTTTTAAACAATGATTGATCAAAATGTTGTGTTAAATCAGCCAAGACTTGCTTTGAAAGATTATTTTGCAAGGAATACATTGTGGGCAAAAAACCTCGAATCACTAAATCTGGATTACTCGAATCTTTAAGCAATTTAATTGTGCTTAAGAGTTGTGCCAATCCTTCTAAAGCAAAAAATTCACACTGAATAGGGATAATCACAGAATTTGCAGCACTTAAGGCATTAATTGTAAGAGGTCCAAGTGCTGGTGGAGAATCTATAACAATAAAATCATATTGACTCCTCACCTCTTCAATCTTTTTTTTCAATAACAATTCTCTTCCTGATCCTCGTTTATTGTAAAACTCTTTTTCAATCCCGACAAGACCAATATTTGAAGGTGCAATAAAAAGTGTAGGCATATCTGTTTTTTGAATCACTTCATGAAGTTTTTTACTTCCCACAAGAACATGATAAATATCAAATTCAATTTCATTTCTTCTTAAACCAAGGCTTGTTGTTGCATTTGCTTGCGGATCAAAATCAATAAGCAAAACTCTCTTTTTTGCATTAGCCAAGGAAGCAGAAAGATTGACTGCTGTTGTTGTTTTCCCTACTCCTCCCTTTTGATTGGCAATTGCAATAACTTCACACATAATCCTACCTTAGAGAATAAATTTTTTGATTATCAATCATAATTGCACCATCCTCACATAAAACAGCATCTCTAAAAGAAATTTTTTGATTGTGATGATGAAAATAATATGAGAAATTCTTGTGAAATTTTAACTTGTATTTACTGAAAATTTCCTTCCAAGTTGGAAAGCTGAATAAAAATTCTAAAAATTCTTGCACAAAGGGCTGTTTTTGCGTCTCTAAAATATGCAAGTCAAGTTGCGCATATGTTTGACTTTCAAGATTAATTCCAATTCCACAAATACAGTTTTCTCCCACACACTGCGTCAAGATCCCACCAATTTTTTTCTCTCTTATATACAAATCATTTGGCCATTTTAGCCATATAGATTTTGATCCCTTATCAAGTAAAAATTCCTCCATAACTTCCCCTAAGTATAAAGAAAGAGATTGGATAGGTAAATCTTTAGGCAGGTCCTTCTTTTTAAATGCAAAGGAAAAAAGCAATGCTCTCTCTACTCTATCCCAAGCATTTCCTCGACTTCCCCTACCTTGGGTTTGAGAGTTTGCCATTACACAAATTGGAAGTTTTGGGGGATGCTCACTTTTAAGCAAAGTCAGTGCATAATCTTGAGTTGAATGAATTTCTTCAAAAACAAAAAATCTTAGCAAAACACCTCTCCAACCCCCAATCTTTTACCTCTTACATAATCTAGTGCTTTCATTTTTTGCTTTGAGGGAGGTTGAACTTCAAAAAGTTTTAAAATACCATCTCCACAAGCCACTCTCACCTCCTCTTGTCCGATTTCTTCGATTCTTCCAACTTCTTGCATACAAGAAGAGTAAATAAATTCTGCCCGAATAATTTTTAATCCATTTGCAAGAAAAACGCTAGGCCATAGACTAAAAGCCAAAAGCTTATTGACAATGATCTTTCCGCTAGAAAAATCCACACGCCCCTCTTCTTTTTTGATTTTTTTACAATAACTTGCATCACAATGAATTTGTCTCATTGGCTCAATCTCTTTAAGCTTATCTAAAGTTTTAAGCAATAATTTTCCTCCCAGTTTTGCCATTTGCTCTAAAAGAACCTCTAAAGGAAGATTGCAAGAAGAAAGCAAGTAGCTCAGTGCCATAATATCACCGCTATCCATTCCTTCATCCATCTTCATCACACTCACTCCAAAATTTTTTTTATCCTCTAAAATCATTTCCTGTAAAGGAGAGGCACCTCTGAGCAGGGGGAGAAGAGAGGCATGAACATTTAAACATAATTTTGCATTTAAAAAACTTGGAGGAAAAAACTGTCCAAAAGCTACAACCACAAATACTTCTGCACCAAGGATTTCAAGCTTTTGTAAAAGTGTGTTCTCAAGTTTTTCAGGCTGAAAAAGTGGAAAATTTTTATGAAGCGCAAATTCTTTAACTTGCGAGGGTTTAAGTTCTTGCTTTCTACCAAAGGGTTTATCAGGTTGAGTAATGACTGCAACAACTTCATACACTTCAGATACTTGTTGCAAAATAACTCGTGCAAAAAATGGAGTCCCAAAAAAGGCAATTTTCATTTCTGTTCCCCAAAGATTGTCCCACTCTCTTGAATCCCCTCTAAAAGAAGTCTCTCAAGTATCTCTAGCTTTTGTCCATTGCAAAGAAACATTCTCTTTCCTCTTTGAATTAAAAAATCTGCTGCAATCAATTTAGTGACAATTCCACCCGTAGCAAAATGTCCATGGGGATCATAATTGGTTTTAAGATTTTCTTCTGGGATAAAACTCATTGTTTTAATCAATTTTGCATCAGAATATTGATGGGGATTTTTATCATAATACCCATCAATATCACTTAAAATCACTAATAAATCTGCATCAAAATAGTAAGCCACATGAGCACTTAAACGATCATTGTCCCCAAACTTAAGTTCTGCTGTTGCAAGCGAATCATTTTCATTAATAATAGGCAAAACTTTATTTGAGAGTAAAATTTCAATTGTATCCTTTGCATTTTGTGTGCAACTTCGTGAATCAAAATCATGTCCACAAAGTAAAATCTGAGCATTAAGAATAGAATATTTTTCAAAAACTTTACGATAAGTTTCAAGCAATAGAGGCTGTCCAATACTTGCTAAAGCCTGTTTAGAGGCAATCTTACTTTTATCAAGCCTAAGTTTAGTGTAACCACTCGCCACAGCACCAGAGGTTACAAGGATAATTTCAAATTTTTTAGAGAGTCTTGCAATACTTTGGGCAATGCGCTCAATAGCCTCTATCCAAATTTTCTCCCCATCACTAAGATTTGAAGTTCCAATCTTTATGACAATTCTTTTCATTGCTCACTCTCTTTTAAAGATTTAGAAAGAAAAAGTTTGAGGGTGGAAAGATTAGTGCTTAATGCTGAAGAGATGGGGAGGACAAAAAGAGCATGGTGTGGTTTTTCAAGCTCAAACTCTCCCCTTATTCTCTCAGCAGCATATACACTTCCTTTATATTCAAGTTGGGGTAATTTTAAGAATTCCAAAAATTCCTTAATTTGTAAGGACAAATCCCCAGCAATATCAATTTTACTTAATACAATCCCAAAAGGACGAATGCTAAGCTCTTGTGAAAATTTCTCTAACTCCACTCTTAAATATTCATACTGCTGAATTAAAGTGCGATAATTTACACAATCTAAAACAAATAAAAGCATCTTGGTTCTCTCAATATGGCGTAAAAAATCAATTCCTAATCCCCTTCCTTCACTTGCACCATCAATAATTCCAGGAATATCAGCCATCACAAAGCTATCAAAATCACCCACATCAACAACACCTAAATTCGGTACAAGTGTTGTAAATTCATAATTTGCAATCTGGGGTTTTGCATTTGAAAGAGCAGAAATTAAAGTCGATTTCCCCACATTTGGGAATCCTACAAGTCCAACATCAGCAATAAGTTTGAGCTCTAAGCGTAAATGGGCTTTTTGTCCAGAAATACCTTGTTGTGCATAAGTTGGACGTTGATTGACTGAGTTTTTAAATCTTGCATTGCCTAGTCCTCCTTTTCCTCCTTCAAATAATAAATGTCTCCCCTCTTTCAAATCCAAAAGCAATTCTCCATTTTCTTCATCAAAAACTTGCGTTCCAGCAGGAACTTTAATAATTAGATCCTCCCCACTTCGCCCTGTTTTGTTCTTCCCCTCACCAGGTCGGCCATTTTCTGCTTTATAGTGTTTAGCTCCTCGAAATTTTGAGAGAGTATCACTATTGTTATCAACTTCAAAAAATACACTCCCTCCTCTTCCCCCATCTCCCCCATCAGGCCCACCTTGAATGACAAATTTTTCTCTTCTAAAGCTTACAGCTCCTGCCCCTCCTTTTCCTGAAGAGACAAAAATATCTACACAATCTACAAACATTCTTTTAATCCTATATTTCTAAAATTATTTCCTAAGCTTTCTTGTAACTCTTCCAAAAGTGCAAAGCGTTTCTTATACATTGACCGTTTTTGACTTGGAATCTCATTTAAATCTTTTCTCTTTACATCAATAAGTTTGTAATACTCTCCATCAAGTTCTCCCCCCAAATCTTTCCACATTTCATCATAATCTACAAAATAATTTCTTTTACCCAAGGGTTTATAGCGAACTTGTTGGGTTTGCCTCACTGCTAGAATAGTTGAATCCCCCCAAAACTTCCCTAAAATCCTTAATGTTTCTAAAAGAAGATTCTGAGGTCGAATCCCAAAATTCTTCTTTGTACTCTCCTTGATTTTATTTCGCACTTCTTGGGTATTGCCAAGACCTTGCATACAGGGAATAAAAATTACCCTCTTACCCCTAAAAGGAGCAAAGGCAATTGAGCAGTGATAAAAGGTTAATCCATCGCTTCTTAATCTTATAGCCAAAAACCCCTCCTCAAATGCTCCGTTAAAAGTCAGAACACATTCTAACCCCCAAGACAGAGTATAAACCACTACCTGCTCCCCATTAAGAAGTCTGTAAAAAAGTTCATCACTCAACAATTCTTCGATTGCAATAAGATTATATTTGATATATTTCAATCTCTCTGAAGCACAAAATTTTGCATTTAAAAAATCTTTACTTACAATCCAGTAGTCTTGGCCCAAATGCTTAGAAAACAAAGCAATTCTTCTGGGGTGCTGATTGACAAAATCTACAAAAGGACTGATTTGTTTTCTTGCTAAAAAATTACGAAGAGTAAAACGAATATATTGTTTAAAAAAATAGGATTTGCTCTCAAAACCTATCCGATCGCTGAGTTTTCCAAAGAGTGCAGAAAACTCAGGCCATCGGTATGTCATTTGCCAACCTAAAAAGTGGATTAAGCAGGATAAACAGAAACTTTCTTTCTGTCCTTACTTTTTTGTTCAAATTTTACAACACCATCAATTAATGCATAAATTGTATGATCTTTTCCCATACCTACATTATTTCCAGCATGTACTTTTGTTCCTCTTTGTCGAATAATAATATTTCCTGCTCTAACAAACTGGGATCCAAATTTTTTAACGCCTAAGCGACGACCTGCTGAATCTCTATTATTTTGTGTACTACCCTGACCTTTCTTGTGAGCCATATCTTACTCCTTCCTTATCCTACAATTTTAATAATTCTAATGCGAGTGAAATCTCTTCTAAAACCTCTTTTGACTTTGCTGTCTTTTCTTCTTCGTTTTTTAAAGGTAATCACTTTTTTTGCTCGCCCCTCATTGATGACTTCCGCCTCAATAAGAGCACCTGAAATAAAAGGGGTTCCTAACTTACTTTTTTCACCATCTACAATTGCAAGTACTTCTTGCAATTGTATCTTTGACTTTGGCTCAAGGCTCATTTTATCAAGAAGAATGATATCTCCCTCTTGCACCTTGTATTGTTTGCCTCCATTCTTAAACACTGCATACATCGTTGCTTCCTTGGGTTTTAATTTAACTCTTTTTATAAAGCACAGAGTCAGTGCTGCTGCTCCTAGCTTTCACTAAAAACAAAGTTCAGATTATAATATTTTTTGTCTATTTTTCGAAATAAAAATGATAAATTTCTCAAACTCTTTATTTTGTTTTTTAAGGAATTCTTTTTGCTGTCGATGTAGTTTTAGTAAAATGGAAGTTGCTATATTTAATTAGCAATATAAGGGTGATTAAAGGATGGATAAGTAAAATGCGTGTAACTTTTGGGACAAAATACAACCAAATCAGCGGTTCACAAGATTCTTTACAATCAAGATTAAATGAACTGAATGCAAAAATTGCATCTGGGAAAAAGATTCAACACAGCTATGAAGACAGTCGTGTTTATAATAAAGATCTCCAACTTGGCTATCAAGAAACTACACTTCAGCAAAATATTGATGTTGCACGCAATGCTTATAACAATACAATCAACTCTGATAAGGCACTCCAAGAGCTCTCAAAAGCTATCCTTGATTTTAATACAAAACTCTTACAAGTTGCCAATCAACCCCAATCCCCAACTTCAAGAGCTGCCATTGCAAATGAGCTTGCCGTTCTTAAAGCCCATATGATGAATATTGCTAATACTTCGATTGGAGGAGAATATCTTTTTGGTGGAACAAAGATTAAAAATCCCCCCATTGGACAAGATGGACAATATAAAGGCAATAATCAAAAACTTGAAGCTGTTATTGGTCCCAATGTTATGATCCCTTATAATATCCCTGGAAGCGATCTCTTTTTAGGGAATGACAAGGACTATAGCACTTCTGTTACAGGAAATATTAAAAAATACAATCAAAGCAAACTTCACCCAAATATTATGGATAAACTCAATAAAGATGAGGTTCCTACAGAGGTATTTATCAAATCAACAGACACATTGCGTGATTTAATGGGTGACAATGATGACATTACCAGCAATGATGAACCTATGACTTTTTATTTACGTGGAATCCGTCCAGATGGGAGTCGCTTTAAATCTAAATTTACACTTGAGCAATCTTATATTTCTCCAGATAATGCAACAAAGGTGAGTGATTTGCTTGATCGCATTGGAAGAGAATTTGGAAATAATCAAGCCTCAAAGGTAGTTGATGTAACACTGAATCCTTGGGGGGAGATTGAGATCAAATCTCTTGTAGATGGAAGTTCAAATCTTAGCTTTAATCTTATTGCAAGTAATAAAGATGTTGATGATGTGAGCACTCTCCCAACTCTAGGGGCAAAGGTTATAAGCTTTCAGAAAAGCCCATATATTAGCAATAAACAAATTTCTTCTATCCAGAGTCTTCTAGATACTTATAAGCAATATCAAGTCGAAATTCCTGTAACTTTTATTTCTCAAAAAACAAAAGTTCCAGCAAATAGCAATACGGATTTAAGCGAAATCTTTGATTCAGAGATTTTCAGCATTCACTTTGATGGCCAATTTAAAGATGAAGATAAAAAACCACAAGTTCTTACTTTCAACACCAAAGATGCAAAAATCATTGATGTTCTTAAAGATATTGAAACTTTTTATCAAAATAATGGATATAACGTCCAAGCTGAAATTGCCAATGGAAAGCTCTTGATTATAGATTTGGATGCAAAGAAAAATAATGTTGCATCAAAAATCAACCTTACACTTTCTACCGCAGATAAAAATAATTTCCTCACCAATGGAATTAAAACTGATTTTCACAATACATATGATGATGTATTCTTTGAAAAACATGGCTCAAAACTGACTTCCAATATCTCTCAGGTTATCTTAGGAAAAGATGGATATGCCACAGATGAAACAAGACTTATAGATGTGGCTGGAAATCTTGAGGGAAAAACCTACACGCTTCATCTTAAAGATCATAATGGCGTAGAAGTAAAGGCAAAGATGCTTTTTGAAAAAGCAGGATGCTATCTTGTACTGCCTTCAAAAGATTCTACTCCTCAAAATCTTAAAGAATACAAAATCCCTATTGTTAATCTTAATGAAAAGGGTAAGGCAAGCATTGCACGCCCTGAAAATATTTCTTATCGACAACTTATGGACACGCTTGCTATTGCCCTAAATTATTCCAATCAAGATGAGGCAAGATATCAAAAATTGCTTAATAATCCTGAAAACTACAGCGTAGAACAGAAAGAACTCTATGAAGAGATCAGCACACAGGCTGCTAGTCGCATAGAGATTATGCTCAATGAAAATGGGCAAATTGAAATCCACGATCGCACAAGATCAATGAGTAATATGGAATTTTCAATGTCAGATACTCAAAGTGATGATTTTTCTCAAGAGAGTATCAGAGAGACAGAAAATGGCTTATTGCTTCATGCCAATAATGCCCTCACAATTGACAAGCCTCAAATTAATTTCTTTGATTCTTTAGATGTTGCAATCAAAGCAGTTAGGGATGGAATCTACCGACCTGATGAATTCCCCACCTCTTACAATAGCAATATGAGAAATATTGGGATTCAAAATAGTCTTAATGCCCTTAAGCATCTAGGTGATCATGTAGAAAAAATGATTGCTCTTAATGGTTCTTATGGAAAGAGTTTTGAATCCTCTATTACAAAAAATGAGGTTTTAATGAATCAGGTGCAAAGTTTAAGAGGAGAGAATATTGGGGCAGATATTGCAGAGGCTTATAATAAATTTTCTAATCTTAGCACCAACTATGATGCGGTCTTAAATTCATCAAGCAAAATTCACAAAATGTCAATTCTTGATTATGTTTAACAAAATATTAAAATCACAAATAGTGTGATATAATCGCTTAAATACATCTTAAAATATAAGGAAACATAATGAGAATTTTGATCATTGAAGACGAACCAACACTCCATAGAACACTCAGTGAAATACTTAATGAGTTTGGCTATCAAACTGATGTTGCAGAGAGTATTAAAGATGGGGAATACTTCTCTGGAATTAGAAACTATGATCTTGTGATTATGAATTATGTCTTACCTGATGGAACTGCAACTGACTTAATTCCTTCTATCAAAGATGCAATGCCTAAAACTCCCATCATTGTTTTATCATCTAAAAAGGTCAAAGAATATGAAATTACGGCTTTAAAAAAAGGTGCTGATGACTTTATTGTTAAACCAATTGACTTTGATATCTTGCTTGCAAGAATTGAAGCACACTTAAGATTTTGGGGTAATTCTGCAATCGAGATTGGCGATCTCTCAATCAATCCAACAGAAGAGCGTGTAACTTTTAAAAATAAAGGATTAGAAGTTAAGGGTAAGCCATTTGAAGTTCTCACTCATCTTGCACGTCATAAAGATCAAATCGTTTCAAAAGAACAGCTCTTAGATGCAATTTGGGAAGAGCCTGAGCTTGTAACTCCAAATGTTATTGAAGTAGCGATTAATCAAATTCGACAAAAGATTGACAAACCTTTGGGAATTACAACCATTGAGACTGTAAGAAGAAGGGGTTATCGCTTCTGCTATCCTAAGAAGAAATAATAGAAGATTCTCCTAGCAAGACTTTCTTGCTAGCTATCAAACTCCACAATCACCATCCCCATAAAAACTTTTCCTCTATAGATTTCAACCCTATATTGTTTTTGTGCAATATCAATGGAATATGCTTTTATCATTGATGTAAGTTTGACATTAAGATTAGCTTCAGTGGAAGGATTGTTATTGGGAGAAAATCCAATAATATTAACCCTCAAATGAGAATCTTTAGGCAAAACAACCTTAAAGTTATTTTTCACTTTAAGAATTTCACCTACTCTCACTTCTTTTCTTTCTCCATCAACTTCGAAATCTAGGGTAATTTTCTCTTTAGAAAATTCAAGATACAGCGGAGAGAATTGGGTAACAACACGATTACCATATTTAAGCAAAATAACATTATTTTTTTTAAGCATTCCCACAATATAATGATTAGATTTTATAGCGATACTGGCAATATCTTTAGAAGGGAGCGGAAAATATGAAATCTTTTTTTTTAATCCCATCATAGGAAGCGTAATTAAATCTGTAATTTGAATCCTTGCATTTTTATCATCAATAAGTTTTTGAACATTTTTAGGTGTTAATGCAAAATTACGATCAAATTTAACCCCAATCGTTTCTAGCATTCCCTCAATAGCCAAAAGATGATAATACACGCGCTCGGCAACAGAGAGGTTTTTGCTGGCTTCATTGGCTATTGCCCCCTTATTATTTTGCACAGCAAAAAATGTAAGACTCTTTTCCATCTCCTTATCTTCTTTTGCTGTATGGGTATTTCTCACACGATATAGATGCAAATCTTTAAGTGCATTTTGATTGATATGCTTAACAATATTTTGAGAATAGTGCAGTAAATCTCCATACTTTGCGCCATTTAATTTTGCTTGATCAATAATGGAACAGTTTCCCCAACGATTGGGGTTGAGTGTATTTGAAATAAATTTTTCCCTATAAAAACCACTCCCATCATGGAGATGAAAAATAAATTCAATTTCATCATCTAAAATAATCTTTTTTAAGCGCTCAATGATCGGATATTCAGGATCATTAACTTGAAGTGTTTTAAATTTACGATTCATATCTCCATAAATCCCACGATGATTTTGCAAAATGCTATGAGCATTAAGATTGGGAATTACCCATACTTCACCCTGCTTAATTGTATAGTGTTGCAAAAAAAGATTAAGAGCATTAAACCCGCCAGGCTCATCTCCTTGAATCCCCCCAATAAGAAGAATATGTGGGGAAGTTTTGGATTGTGAAGACATCTTAATTAAACTAAAATCAATCACTTCTGCGTTTAAAGATAAACAGAGCCATATCATAAATATTAAATTTCTCAAATAAAATCCTAGTCATAAAATATCAATCAAATATTATCAATAAAACCAATAAAAAAATACCCAACAAAAAGAAGGAATAAAAAATGCTTACTTTCTTTGAATATGTTACACATCAAAGCAAAGGTTGATTATGAGTAATGCACTTTCTATTTTTGAAAAACATCTAAGCGGTGCGGATATCCTTGAAGGCTATCTAGCAAAAAACATCAAAGACATTAATCAAGCTATTGGAAGCTTACAAACCATTGACAGTGCACTTAAGAAAGCCATTAATGCCATAGAACAACAAGAGGAGATCCACAGTATTTCTTGTGTTTTTATGGGGGATAATCTTATGGGGAAAGAGATTATTTTACTTCTTTTTGGAGAAAGCAAAAATTTTTATATCCAAGACTTAGCTATCCTATCTACCCAAAAAAATCCTCAAGAACTCCTTATTTTTCTCCAAAACAAAAGAAAAGAAATCTCTTCTATCTTGGATTGGGTTATGGATAAAATGGAAGAATCTCCAGCAGAAAGCTCTTTCTCACCTACTTTTGCCTCATCACAACTTTCAAAAATCCTCTAATTTCTAAGCGTAAGGTTTTCTAACTTAGAGGTTGAAGCTTTTTTGTTAGAATTTCCACGAATCCAAAATTAAGGTGTGACTTTGAAGATTGTGAAAATTATGTTTTTATGTTTATCCTTACTTTGTGCCTCAGACATTACTCTTGAATTCATCCAAACCAAACCTAGGGGTATTGCGAGAGATTTTTATATTTGGAGATTTTTACAAGATCCCAAAACTTCACTCCAAGAAGCTATTGTTGCTTATGATTTAGTTTATAAAAAAAATCCAAAAATTGAAAAACTCATTGCTCAAAAAGGTTATATCCACGAACTTCCTAAAGAAGTTGGTTGCAAACAAATGGATTTTAAGAAGCTTCAAGAAAGCGATGGAGAGTGCATTGCCTTTGGTTTAAAACTTTCAAATATCCCTTCTCTCCCAATCTCGCAAACACAGGCAATGATTCAAAAACTCCAAGAAGTTGATCCAATCATCGCCCAAGAGGTCAAAATTCTCACCCTTAAAGATCCTCTTCCCGCTATTCTTGCTACACAAAATGCAAAAATTTTCTCAGAAATTTTTTATGGGCTTAATCTTGCTCAACGCCAAGCTATTTTTAACCATAATATTCCAGCTAATGAACTTGCCATAATTGCAAATCAAAATGATCCCAATTTCAACAAAATGCTCCAATATGTCCTCCTCTCCCATCAATTTAATGAGTTTAAAAAGAGTATTTTGCAAGCTCCAATCCAAAAAGTGGAGGATAAAATTCTTCTTCTTATTGGTATTGCACAAGCCCAAGCTAACCATTTACAAAAAGCACAAGAATATTTCTCTTTAATCCTTGAGACCTCAAAAAATCAGCTTTTTAGAGACAAAGCTTTATTTTGGCAGTATCTTATTAGTCAAGATAAAAACTATCTTCAAACACTTGCACAAAGCCCTATTGTGAATCTCTACTCTATTTATGCTGCACAAACCCTAAAGGTTAAACCTGCTTATACTATTATTTCAAAGCTTGATGATTTAAAAAATGTTCCCCCCTCTTTTGATATTACCAATCCTTTTGAATGGCAAATTCTAAGAGACTCACTCATTAAAATTCCCACAGGTGATGAACTTAAACCAATTTTAGATCAAAAACTTGCTCATCCTCAAAGCTCTCCACACTATGCCTACATGCTTAATCGCATTAAAAAATATAAAGGCAATTATTTCCTGATGCCCTATGATTCCTTACTGAACTGGAAAAGTAATCATCAAAAGGCTCTCACCTATGCTATTGCTAAACAAGAAAGCAATCTCTTGCCTGCACTTATTTCAAGCTCCTATGCTTTAGGAATGATGCAAATTATGCCTTTTAACCTCGAACCTTTTGCAAAAGCTATGGGTAAAAAAGATGCAAACCTTGATGATCTCTTCCACCCTCAAAATGCATTAGAGTATGGAAGATTTTATTTAGCCGAGCTTGAAAATGAATTCAAGCATCCTCTTTTTGTAGCCTATGCCTACAATGGGGGTCCTGGATTTTGGAGAAGGACTTTAGAGAAAAAAACTCTCTTTATTAAAAATAGAAAATATGAACCTTGGCTAAGCCTAGAGCTTATCCCTTATGAAGAGAGCAAAAACTATGGGCAAATCGTTTTAGCAAACTATATAATCTATCAGCAGATTTTAGGAAAAGAGATTAATCTACAGTCCTTTCTCAATCAAACTCTAGTCAATTAAGGAGAAAAAATGATAAAAAAATGCTTATTTCCAGCAGCAGGTTATGGAACACGATTTTTGCCTGCAACAAAAGCAATGCCCAAAGAAATGCTTCCAATTGTCAATAAGCCCTTGATTCAATATGGAGTTGAAGAGGCTAAAGAGGCAGGATGCACTACCATTGCTATTGTGACTGGACGTAATAAGCGGAGTATTGAAGATCATTTTGATATCAGCTATGAACTTGAGCAAGAAATTAAAGGGACAGATAAAGAGAATTATCTTACAAGCATTAGAGAAATTATGCAAGCTTGCACATTTTCCTATACTCGCCAAAATGAAATGAAAGGCTTAGGGCATGCAATTCTCACAGGTGAAACCCTAATTGGCAAAGAGCCCTTTGGAGTTATCTTGGCTGATGACCTATGCCACAATGAGGGAGATGGGGTCTTAAAGCAAATGATTGAGCTCTATGAAAAATATCATTGCGCAATTGTTGCAATTGAAGAAGTCGAACTGGATGCTGTGAATAAATATGGAGTCATTGATGGAAAAGAGATAGAAGAGGGAATTTATAAAGTGCATTCCATGATAGAAAAACCCTCTCCCTCTGAAGCACCAAGTAATTTGGCCATTATTGGACGCTATATTCTTATTCCTGAGATTTTTGAGATTCTTAAAGTAACCCCTCCTGGAAAAAAGGGAGAGATTCAAATCACAGATGCACTCCAAACTTTAGCAAAAGAGGGAAAAGTTATTGCCTATAAATTTCAAGGCAAACGTTATGATTGTGGAAGCGTAGAGGGGTTTATAGAGGCTACAAATGTGTTTTACAAGGAAAATCATGATGCAGATTAACTACATCCTCTTCTTCTATGGCTTTGCTTTTACGCTTTTACTTCCTATTTTAATTCTAGGCTATATCATCACTCCAACTCAAAAAATTAAAGTGGTAGCTCCTCCAAAACCCAAAGACATTCTTGCTCTTTTGCAAAATAATGAAAAAAGTGCCCAAAAAGGCTCTCTTCTATTTGAACAATATTTTCTTGATGCTCAAAGTTGTGATGAGCAAACTTGGTTTAACCTTCTTGATCAAATTGCACTTTGTAAATGGCTTGAAACAACGCAAATTGTAGAAATCCAACAGCGTGTGATTAAAGCTAATCCAACACTTGAAAAAAAGATTGAAACTCAAATAAGCAATGCTTTAAGGAATAGAAAATGAAAGAAATCATTTACATTGAGGGAATGACTTGTAGCGCTTGTTCTAGTGGAATTGAACGTTCTTTGAAGAGAAAGGCTTTCATTAAGAATGTTCAAGTGGATTTACTTAATAAACTTGCAATCATTGAATTTGATGAACAAGCAAGCAGCTTAGATGAAATTTTTACCCTCATTAAAAAACTCGGATATATTCCCAAAAAACAAGGAAGAATGGAAAAACTAGATTCTGCTTTCCTCACACCAAAAAGACGAATTCTAATCGCTTTAATTTTCACATTCCTTACCCTTTATCTTTCAATGCTTCCTATGATCTCTCTTTCATTTTATCAGTGGCTTACACCTATTTCACCCTTTTATAATGCACTTCTTCAGATGTTTTTTACTTTAATTGTTATGCATATGGGAAGAAATTTTTATATTAAAGGGTTCTCTTCACTCTTAAGCCTAAACCCCACAATGGATACACTTGTGATGTTGGGAAGTGGGGGTGCATTTATTTTCTCTCTCTTTACCCTTCCCTCTCTTTATCATAGCAGTCAAGATGAATTACTCTTATTGCATTCGAGTGAGGGGATTTATTTTGAGAGTGTTTGTGTCATTTTACTGTTTGTTCTTATTGGCAAAAGTATTGAAGAACAGGCTAAAAACAACACACAACATTCCCTAAAAACTCTAGCTTCTCTCAAAGATGCTTTTGCAACTCGTATCAAC
The DNA here is from genome assembly GCF_003364215.1 of Helicobacter cholecystus. Taxonomy (GTDB): domain Bacteria; phylum Campylobacterota; class Campylobacteria; order Campylobacterales; family Helicobacteraceae; genus Helicobacter_G; species Helicobacter_G cholecystus. Next base: position 32,359 of record NZ_NXLU01000007.1, on the reverse strand, counting down.
AACAAGACAGAAGAGAGGGTAGAAATTTCTCAAATCAAAAGGGGGGATATTTTAAAAATCTCTCCACAAGAGAGCATCCCTGTAGATGGAATCATTACCCAAGGCTACGCTAATCTTGATTGCTCAAGTTTAAGTGGCGAGAGTATGCCTATTGGCAAAAAAGAAGGGGAGGAGATTTATTCTGGCTCATTTAATCTCAATACCACCTTTTTAATGCAAGCAAACAAAGATGCCCAAAACTCAACCTATTGGCAAATTCTTAATCTTGTGCAAAATGCCCTGATTTCTAAGGCCCCCATTGCCAAGCTTGCAGACAAAATCTCGGCTTTTTTCATACCCTTTGTCATCCTCCTAGCTTGTTTAAGTTCAGTGATATGGTTTTTGATAAGCCATGATGCTAAAGTTGCCTTGCAAACCTTTTGCACCATTCTTCTTATCTCTTGTCCCTGTGCTCTAGGACTCGCTACACCCCTTGCACTCAACATTGCTACAAAACTTGCAAGTGCCAGAGGAGTATTTTTTAAAGATGCTCAAATTTTAGAATTGATTGGAAAAACCTCTCTAATTTTTTTTGATAAAACAGGGACACTCACCCAAAAACAACTCTCTCTCAAAAAAATCATAAGTTTTGGCTCAGTTCCTGAAGATCAATTACTTCAAATCTGTGCTTCCCTAGAATCTCAGTCCCAGCACATTATTGCTCAAAGCATTCTTCAAGCCTCCCAAGAACAAAATCTTTCTCTTCTTGAAAGCAAAGAGATTCATATCCAAGAAGGATTGGGGATTAGTGGAGAAATTGGGGGAATAAGATATAAAATAGGCAGTGCAAAAAATTTTTCACCTTCTCCTAGCCATTCTGAAGATGGGATTGAAGTTTTTATTGGAAAAGAACATCAAGACAAAGATGAAATTCTAGGATGCATTCTTTTAGAAGAAAAACTTAAAAATGAGACAAAGCAAAGCATTATTGAACTTAAAAATCTAGGAGTAAGTGCAACAATTCTTAGCGGAGACCATGCTCAAAATGTGCAAAAAATTGCCAATGAACTAGGAATTGCTTATCGTGCTGATGCACTTCCTCAAGATAAACTTGAAATTTTAAAAAGTCATAAAGATGAAATTACAATGATGGTAGGAGATGGCATTAATGATATGCTCGCTCTCAGTAATGCTAACATTAGTGTGAGTATGGGTGAAGGGGCTAAAGGAGCAATGGCAAGCTCAAATCTTATTATTTTTAATAATAATTTAAGCAATATTCCTTATGTTATCAAACTCTCCAATGCAACCCTTAAAAATATCAAACAAAATCTCTTCTGGGCTTTTGGCTATAATGCCTGTATGATTCCTATTGCTTGTGGAGTCTTAAGTATTTGGGGGATTACTCTTACGCCAGTTTTGGCTTCTAGTGCAATGACGCTCAGTAGTCTGAGTGTAGTGCTTAATGCACAAAGATTGAAAAAATTTAAAGGATAAACATGAATACACTCGTTTTCAAAGTTCCTCAAATGAACTGCTCTCATTGTATAAGTAAAATAACAAAGTTTCTTCAAGAAGTGCAAGGAGTTCAAGAAGTTGAATGCCTTTTACCCAGCAAAGAAGTTAAGGTAACTTTTTGCTCCCCTGCAGACAAAGGGCAAATTATTGAGGCAATTGAAGATTGTGGATTTGAGGTTGAATGATCCCATTTTTTTCAATTATTTTTCCAGTTTACAACACAGAAAGATATGTAGAAGATTCTCTAAAAAGTATTTTTTCTCAAACTTTCAAAGACTTTGAACTTATTGCCATCAACGATGGCTCTACAGATCAAAGTCTTTGTATTCTAAAAAGATTTGCCCAAATTTATCCTAATCTTATTCTTATTTCCAAAGAAAATGGGGGGTTAAGTGATGCAAGAAATATTGGAATGCAATATGCAAAAGGGAAATATCTCTGTTTTGTAGATTCTGATGATCTTATTCACCCTCATTATCTTGCAGATTTTTACAATGTTATTCAAACCACTCAAGCAGATATTTGCAAAAATACCCATATCATTAAATTCACTTCTCAACCCAAAAATCAAAAAAATACATCCCCTACTCATTTGCAAGAATTTATCCTCAAGGATCCTAAGATTGGGTGCAATGTTTGGACCTTTGCCTTTAAAAAAACCCTTATTGATCAATATGGGCTTACCTTCCTTAAGGGAAGAATTTTTGAAGATGAACCTTTTGTTTTAATGATTCTACCCCTAGCACAAATAGTTTTTACCTTTAGAGGGTCACCCTATCTCTATCGTCAACATTCTGGCTCCATTGTTGCCAATTCTGCTGCTGCCTTTGACCGTATTGAAAATTTTAAGGACATCATTCAATGGTATCAAAGTCAAAATATCTTAAATTCATCTCACCCTATCCCTTTTTATATCCTTTATGACATCAGCATTAAAAATGCTTACTATAAAGACTACCTCCAAAAATCTCAAGCAATGCTTCACACTCTTTGCCTAGAGAAATTCTTGCACCAAGATAAACTTGCTTATAATCTTTTTTATTTAAAGATTGAGAATTTTATCAGAGAGCATCAAAAATCGCGTGGAATCTTTAAGTACTATCTTAAATCTTTATTGGGACTGCTCTAATCCATTGTCACACCAAGTCTTATTCTCAATAATACTCTGAAGATAAATTTTATGATTTTCTTCAAGCATCTGACGAGTATTCTCATGGTGGTAGAGATGGTAGGCAATGGCACAAAATTTAATCCTTTTCATTATCCCCCCTGCATTAAGAAATCTCACCACAAACTCACTATCCTCTCGTCCCCAACCAATAAAATCTTGGTTAAATCCATTAATCTTTAATGCATCTTCTTTATAAAATGCCATATTGCATCCTCGCACAGGCAGAAATTTATCTCTTGTAATTGCATTTTTTTTCAATGTAGAGAGTGAAAAAATAATTTTTGCAAGAAATGGAATTCTTGTACTTTTAAATGTTTTCTTCTGCAGTGCTCTATGATAACAATCCTCTTGAAGAATTTCTTGTGTTTGACTTTCATTAAGTAAAATTCTTCCCCCTTGATTAAAGCTTCCTTTTTTACAGAATTTTAAATGATCTGCAACAAAGCTAGGGGAGAGAATCATATCACCATCTACAATAATCACATATTCCCCTCTTGCATTGCTTATTGCTCTATTTCTTGATCGTGCCAAGCGATATCCCTCATCTTCTTGCCAAACATGTCTTAAGGGAATAATAAATTGATCCTGATAATTTCTAATCATTTCTCTTGTATCCCTATTGCTTCCATCATCAGCAATCAAAACCTCTTGGGGCATAGTCTCTTGATGCAAAATAGAATCTAAAACCAATTTTAAGCGCTCTTTTTGATTATAAGTTGTCACAATAAGACTCACACTGGGTTTTTTAATAGAATTTTCATAGAGTTTCATATATTTAAAAAATGCCCCCAAAGCATTACATACACTAATTATAAAACCTTTATATCCATATAAAAAACCTCTTTTAAAAAAATAATTTCGCACAAAAACCCATACTCCTCTTAATATTGCACCTATGGGCGAGGATGAACGATGAGGATTTTGCTGTGCCCATAAACTTGAATAACGCTGCATCTTATCAAGCAGATGTGAAATATCCTCAAAAGAGTAATGTTTAATAGCACCGCATAAACGTTTTTCTTTAATATATTTTGGGATTCTTAATCCCTCATGCACCAAGGCATTATCAAAACAAATCTCTTTTTTATTAAAAATTCTTTTTACCCAATCTGGATGCCATCCACATCCTCTAATCCACTCTCCTTGATAAAAATTCTTTCTTAAAAAGCAATAATATTCTCCTCTTTGAAATTGCATTTGTGCAATTTCTTCAATGAGTCCCTCTTCTAAAACCTCATCACTATCTAAAGAAAGTATCCAATCATTTTTTGCATAAGAGAGGGCTAAATTTTTTAATGCTCCAAAACCAATAAATTCACTCTGATAAATTTTAACATTACTGAACTCTTGAGCAATCTTTAGAGTCTCATCATCGCTTTGATTGTCAAGCAAAATGACCTCATCAAAACGTTCAACACTTTTTAAGCACTCAAATAAGGTTTTTTGTGCATTTTTTGCAAGAATAGTGACTGAAATTTGATTAAGCATTGTTGCTCTCCTGCAAAATATTTATTTCCTGCAAAATAAGTTTATAAAAACAACAAACACTAAGAATCATCAACGGAACGCTAACATTTGACTCCCATACATCACCTGTGAGTGAATTAGGAAATAAATAATAAAAACCAATCAATAATGCACAAAGCGCAAATGCAAAGACTTCAAATTGTCTCACTTTTAAAAAAGAATAAAACAGTTTGCCATAAGCAAACCAAACAAATAAAAGTGCAAGCACACCCACAATTCCCCTTTTTGCTAAGGCATTTAAAATTTGATTATGCTTATTGCCTATGGCTTCATTTCTTGCATCGCTCTCTTGATCTCTAGGAATCTGGCTTCCACTTCTTTCTCTAATCTCTTTTAAATTTTGAGAAATTTCATAAGTACTTAATCCAAAAAATGGAGCCATTTTAAACATTGCAATCGCTTCTTTCCACATCTCAAACCTTAGCCCAATACTTGTATTCACATTTCCTTGGTCATAATACTTTACATCATTGACTGCAGATTTTACTCTTAAACCATCTTCAATCCCACTTGTAAAAAACAAAATACAAACAAACCCCATAGCACAAAATAAACTTGCCCATAAGGCTTTTTTAATAAATGCCTTTTGATAGATCCATACAAGAGACAAAAACATAAGTATTGTTAAAATAATTCCCAAAAATGCACCTCTTGTACTTGTTGAAAGCAATGCAAAAGAAGAGGCAAATATACTCAGTGCAAATAAAAATCTTTCCCCCCTTTTTGCAAAAAAAGAAAAAATCATCATACAAAGGATACAAAGAATAGCACTCTCATCTGCAAACTCTGCAATTCCACTCATTCCATGCACTCTTTGCAATCCCAAAACATATCTTTGATAAGCCGCAAAAATCCCACAAATAATCCCCCCTAGTGCTATGGAATAGAAAATAATCCTTTTTTGCAATGTAAATTTCAATTTAAAAAATAATACAAATAATAGACTGCCCATTAAATATTTACTTGCCAAATCAATATCCAAAAATGAAGGCATATTTGGATGTTTAATACTTTTAAGCTCATAACCATGCCCAATTAAAAAAGAAGCCAGAGCACTTAAAAAGAAACATAAAAGAGCCCATGCAAAAAGCCTTTCATTTTTACACATTCTATATTTAGGGGTGTTGTGCGAAAACAAAAAAGTAATGAGCAAAGCAATGAGACACAAAATCATTGCAGTAAAACTACCCTGACGCCAAAAAGCACTCAAATACAAAAATCCTAACAATAAACTTAAAACTAAACCCAAAGAAACCATCATCTTATCGTTCCTCTATTTTAAAAATCCATCTTCAATACGTAGGATTTGATCTGCAAGTTCAATTGTGCTTGGACGATGTGCAATTAAAATAATAATCTTATCCTTACGTATAAGATCAATTGTATGTTTAATCGCCTCTTCTGTTTTTTCATCTAGGGCACTTGTTGCCTCATCAAGAATAAGAATCTGTGCATCTTTATATAATGCCCTAGCAATGGCTATTCTTTGACGTTGTCCACCGCTAAGATTTGCTCCAAACTCATCAAGCTTTGTTTCAATCCCTTGGGGTAAACTCTCAACAAACTCTAATGCCATTGCCTGCTTAAGCGCCCATTTCACCCTCTCCTCATCCATTTTATGTCCATAAGCAACATTTTTTGCAATGCTATCATTCAGAATAAAAATCCGCTGATTAACTACAGAAATTTTAGATCTTAGGCTTTTGATAGAAAAATCTTGAATTGGAGTGTTATTGATTGTAATTTTCCCCGAGTTTATATCATAAAGCCTTAGTAAAAGTGCGATCATTGTACTTTTTCCACTCCCACTTTTCCCTACAAGAGCAGTGATTGTATTTTTCTTAAAACTGCATGAGATTTGATGCAAAACTTCATCTTCATCGTATTTAAAACTCACATTACAAAATGCAATCTCATCAATTTCACTCTCTAATTCTTTACTCCCATCCCTAATGGCTGATTTTTGTGTGAAAATTTCTAAAATTCTTTGGTTTGCAACAATAGCACTTTGCATTCTCACCACACAATTAAGAAGACGTTTAATGGGCGTATAAGCCATAAATAATGCTGTATTAAAAGAAAAAAACTCCCCTACAGTCAAACTTCCATCAATGACACTTTTCCCCCCTACATAAAGCACTCCACCAATCGCCAAAGCCCCTAAAATCTCCATTACAGGATTATCCAATGTTCCTATAAGGGTATTCTTCATATTGATTTTGAAAAACTCTTGATTTTGACTTTTAAACTTTTGAGATTCCAATTCCTCAGCACTATTGACTTTAATCATTTCTATATTATTGAAAACTTCATTGAGATTTGAAGTGATGTCAGCATTTTTTTCTTGGGCTTTTTTAGAAACCTTTTTCAAGCGCCGCACAATCGCAGCAATAGGAATAATTGATAGAGGTAAAATCACAAGCCCTAAAAGGGCCAGTTTTGGGCTTTGATAGATCACTACTGCAATGAGTGCAATAGCTGTTACTCCTTCACGCACAAATTCCGCAAAAATTGAAGAAACTGCAGAGCGAATAAGACCAATATCATTCGTGATCCTTGCAATTAACTCTCCATTACGATTCTTATTAAAAAAATTCAAATCTAAACTCAGCATATGATAAAGCATCTTATCGCGTATTTGCCTTACAATATCTTCTCCGATATGGCTCATTAAATACCCTTGAGCATAAGAACCAAGAGCTTTTCCAATATAAGCAAACATTAATAAAAAAGGGATTAAAGCAAGTTTTGTGGTATCTTTATCTACAAATACCTCATCAAGCATAGGTTTAACAAGATAAGTGACCCCCGCTGTGCAGAGTGCAGCAAATATTCCTGCAAAAACTGCAAGGCAAAATAAAGGATAATGCCCTCTAATGTAGGGCATAAAATTTTTAAAAAACTCTTTCATTTACATTTTTTTCTTCGCTTGGATTCCTAATAAACCTAATGCACTCTCTAGTGCAATAGAAACTCCAAGCAAAATTTTAAGCCTTTGTGCCTCTCTTTTTTCTCCAAGGATTTTTTGAGCATTATAAAAGGCATGTAACTGGCTTGCAAGTGATTTAAGATAATCACATACCTTTAAAGGAGAACGCTCTAAAAATGAACTTATAAGTACTTGTGGAAGCTGACTTGAAAGAAAGATTAATCCCTCTTCATCTGCGTCAATACTTTCAAGTTTGACACTTCTGATCTCATCAAGTTTTCTCCCACTTTTCTCAATAAGAGTGCAAATTCTTGCATTGGCATAATTAATATAAAAAATTGGATTTGAACTGTCCTCTTTTTTTAAATCATCAACATCAAACTCAAGACTGATATCCGCTTTCTTACAAAGAAAGACAAACCTTAATGCATCAGCACCAATATCATTCACAACATCTTGCATCAAAATAAAATTTCCTGCCCTTTTACTCATCTTATAGGGCATACCTTTTTTAAGGAGTTTCACCATTTGAGAGAGCAATACCTCAAGTCTATTTGACTTAAATCCTAAAAATTCTATCGCGGCCTTTACTCTTGCAATATAGCCATGATGATCTGCACCCCAGATATTAATATAATGATCATAGTTGCGTTGAAACTTATCAGCATGATAGATAATATCTCCCGCTAGATAAGTAGGCTCTCCGCTCTCTCGCACAACAACACGATCTTTTTCATCTCCATGCTCACTTGACTTAAGCCATACTTTCCCCTCATTCTTATAAATCCCACCATTATCCTCAAGCTCTTTAAGTGTTTCTTCCCAACGATCATAAAGCAACTTTTCACTCACAAAATGATCAAAATTAATCCCTACACTTGCAAGATTTCGTTTAATCTCCTCAAGCATTAAATCTTTTCCAAACTCAGCAAGCTGAGCAATGCTCTGCTGACTTGCAAAAATTTCTTTTCCAAACTTTTCACTCGCTGCTTTTGCAAGATCAATAATATATTCCCCTCGATAATACTGCTGAGGATAAATGACTTCTTCTCCTAAAATCTCCTCTTTTCCTGCAAGTAAAATAGAAAGACCTAGCATAGAAATTTGTGCACCTGCATCATTGATGTAGTATTCACTCTCAATTTCATAGCCTAAAAAATTGCCAATTCGATAAAGTGCATCTCCATAAATTGCACCTCTTGCATGACCAATATGCAAGGGACCTGTTGGATTTGCACTCACATACTCAAGAAGAATTCTCTCACCCCTAGGAGCAAAAGGCTTAAATCCTTCTTTTAAAATTTCCTCTAAAGCTTCAAGGAAGAGCTCTTGTTTTAAAGTTAAATTAATATAACCATTAAGGGTATCCACTTGAGCAAACAACTCAATTTCCCTAAGCTTTTGAGCAATTTCTTCACTTAAAATCTTAGGGTTTTTTCTCTGTATTTTTGCCAATACAAACGCAACAGGTGTTGCAAAATGCCCAAAGTCTCTATTCTTAGGACGTTCTAAGACTACATCACAGCCCAAAATCTCATCAAGCTTTGCTTTGACTTTTGCATAGAGCATTAGGCTTGTTTTTCCTCTTGTTGAGTTTGCGCTGATTTTATAGTCTCATTTGTCTTATCTTCTACATTCTTTGGCGTAATCTCTTCTTCATCTTCCTTCATTGCTTTTTTAAAGTTTTTAATTCCACTTCCCATTCCCTTGGCAAGTTCTGGAATTTTCTTTCCACCAAAAAGCAAAACAATCACTAACACAATAATTGCTATTTGCCATCCACTAACACCCATATTTTTCTCCTTATATTTTGTTCAAAACAGTCTATTATACCTTTACTCAATCCACTCTTTAAGTATTTTTTGCGTTTTCAAACTTGTTTGCTTACATTTCAAACTCTGAACAATAGAGAGGATCGAGCTCTTTGCCTCCTCAATATTGTCATTAATAATCAAATAATCAAACTCGTCAATATGTTGCATCTCATTATATGCATGCATCAATCGCAATTCAATAATATTTTGCTCATCAGTTTTTCGATTTTTTAATCTCTCTGCAAGCACTTGTTTTGTTGGAGTGGTGATAAAAACTGAAGTTGCAAGAGAACCATAATGTTTTTTAATACTATGATGTCCTTGAACATCTACATCAAAAACTACAATTTTCCCCTCGCTCAGCGCTTTTTCTACTGGTCGTAATGAAGTCCCATAATAATTTGTATGCACCTGTGCCCATTCTAAAAACTTATTCTCTTCTACATCTTTTAAAAATTCTTCTTGAGAAAGAAAATGATACTCTCTTCCGTTCACTTCACCTTCTCGCGGTTTTCGCGTAGTTGAAGAAATAGAGAAATAAATATTTGTAATCTCTTTAGAAATAGCTGAACAAAGTGTGCTTTTACCACTTCCACTAGGTCCAGAAAGAATAAGAATTGCCCCCATTAATTCTCCTTTTTAGGGAAAGAAATATTAATGGTTAATTGCATTCCATCTAAAATCTCTCTAATGCCTTCAGGTGATTTTGAAGAAAGCAAACTTTGGAATAACTCAATCTCTTTATGAGATTCTCCTCCAACTTTTCCACCACTTTTTTGCACCTCATCCAAAAGATTTTGAACTTTTGCAATCTCTGCAAGATCTAAGGCTCCACCAATATGAGAATCTTTCTCCTCCTGATCTTCTTCCTCAACTTCTTGTGTTTGCGCTTCACTCTGATCAAAGATCTTGCTTAACTCATATTCTTCATCTCCATCTTTCTCACTCTCCACTTCCTTATTTTCATCTTGAGCGACCTGATCTAATGCTTCTTGTGTTTCTAGAGCTTGATCTTTTTGTAAAGCATCTTCTTGAATATCCTCTTCTTGGATTTCATCAAGTTCCCTAACTTCCCCTTCTCTCTCTTTGGCAGTTTGAATCTCTTGTTGAGTTGCTGTTTGAAAATGATCTTGCTCAAACCCCTCTTCTTCTGGTAAATCTTTGAGTAAAGCATCCAAATCATCATCAGCATTTTCTTCATTCGCTAATGAATGATCTGCTGGGATATTAAGTTCATTTAAAAGATCATCAAGATCATCATTTTTCTCTACCTCATCTTCTGCATCAATATTGACAAACATTTCCTTTTCATCAAGATTAGCAAACTCTTCTTTTTGCTTTTTTTGTAGATTTTGTTTTGCACTCACAAGTAAAGTTAAAAATTCATTGGGCAAAAAAGGTTTTTTTATCGTATAGGTAAAATGCGAAAGAAGGGCATCATCTTGTAGAACTTGAGAGTATAGGATAATGCTCTTATTCCCTTTTAAAAAAGAAAAATCACCCTTATATCCTTCTAAAACTTCTTGATCAAAAACAACTAAATCATATTTTTTGATATCACTCTGTTTTTCAAATTCTTCAAATGAAATAAGGGTTGTGAGTTCACAATCAACTTTTCTTGTCGTAACATCAATGAGTTTTTGCACGACTTGATTATTATTTACAAGTAAAATTTTCACAACAAACTCCAAAGATAAAGATTTTAATCTTTGATTATAAGCTAATATTCGTAGATGACTTATTAAAAAGGACATAAAGTTGAAAAAATTACATATTTTTTTCTTGATTTGTTTGCTAAGTACTGTTACTTTGGCAAATGAAATTGTTTATTTCATGCCATTTGAAAGTAGGCAAGCTCTTATCCATCTTATTTCTCTCATTAATAGTGCGCAACAAAATATCAGCATTTCTATTTATAGCTTTACAAATAAAGAAATTGCAAAAGCTCTCAAAAAAGCAGCACAAAGAGGCGTTTCTATCAATATTATTTATGATATGGAAAGCAATAAAAAAAATCCCCAATCTACAATTGGATATCTTTCAAAATATAAAAATATCCAAACCTGTCTCCTTTCAGGAAAATCCTCTAAAAACAATAAATATAAAGGTCTAATGCATCAAAAAATGGCCATCATTGATCTTAGCGTTTTGATTTTGGGATCTGCGAATTGGAGTAAAAATGCATTTGAAAATAATTATGAGACTTTTATACTTACTTCCAACCCTCAAAGTATACAAAAGGCGCTTCAAACCTATTCTCTCATGTTTGAGCAATGTGTGCCTTATTAGGGGAGTTGTATTTTTGGATATAATCGCTTACAAATCTTTATTTTTTATCATAGGGCAATAAGTGAAGAAATTTTTATTTTTATTTTTTATCAGTGTAACTGCCTTACTTTGCGCACCACAGATTCCTACTGTTAATCTTTCTATCGGCACTCCTAATGAACCTACAGAATTAGTCAATACACTTAATGTTGTCATTGTCATGACTTTACTTGTTCTTGCACCTTCTTTAGTGCTTGTCATGACAAGTTTTACACGGATTGTGATTGTTTTTGCATTTTTAAGAACAGCCCTTGGGACTCAGCAAAGCCCACCTACACAAATTATTGTGAGTTTTTCTTTAATTCTAACTTTTTTTATTATGGAACCTACTGTCAAAAGAGCTTATGATGAGGGGATAAAGCCTTATATTGACAAGCAAATCTCTTATGATATAGCCTTTGAACGTGGGGTTAAACCTTTTAAAGACTTTATGCTTAGCAATACTAGAGAAAAAGATTTGGCACTTTTTTATCGTATCCGCAATTTACCTAATCCACAGAATGCTGATGATGTAGCGATCACTACACTTATTCCTGCTTTTATGATCAGTGAGCTTAAAACTGCATTTCAAATAGGCTTTTTACTCTATCTCCCCTTCTTGGTCATTGATATGGTTGTAAGCTCAATCCTTATGGCAATGGGTATGATGATGCTTCCACCTGTAATGATTTCACTCCCTTTTAAAATTCTCATTTTTGTCCTTGTTGATGGATTTAACCTTCTTGTAGGAAATCTTGTCAATGGCTTTAAATAAAATATAAGGAGAGTCAATGCATAAAAAACGTTTGAGTTTTCTTGATCTTTTGGAGAAAGCTGGAAACTTTCTGCCTCATCCTGTAATTTTATTTATTCTTTTAATTTTACTTTTAATCATTTCCTCCGCAATTGCCCAATTCTTTGGTCTAAGCATTGCAGACCCTCGAAAAGAAGGAGAAAAAATTGTAATTATTAATCTTTTAAATATGCAAGAATTTGTTCGCTTTACGACCCATATGATTACAAATTTTACAAACTTTCCTCCCTTAGGCACAGCGCTTATTGCAATGCTCGGGGTGGGAATTGCCGAAGCTAGTGGATTTTTATCTACTGCCATTCGCACTCTAGTGCTTAGCTCTCCTAAAAAACTTATTACACCTATTGTTGTTTTTTCAGGAATTATGTCTAACTTGGTTTCTGACTTTGGCTATGTGGTTTTAATCCCTCTTGCTGCAATGATTTTTCACTCTCTTGGGCGCCACCCTCTAGCAGGAATTGCAGCAGCATTTGCTGGAGTGAGCGGAGGATTTTCTGCAAATTTATTGATCGGAACACTTGATCCTATTATCTCAGGAATTACTCAACAAGCTGCTCGTATCATTAACCCAAATTATATTGTAGGTGTTGAAGCTAATTGGTATTTTATGATGGCCAGTACCTTTTTAATCACATTTTTAGGCTATATTGTCACAGAAAAAATTGTTGAACCTAGACTTGGAAAATACATCAGTGAAGGACAAGAAGAAGACAAGATAGTTAAGCTTACACCCTTAGAGAAAAAAGCTCTTTTTTATGCATTTTTAGGGATTTTAGGATATATCATACTCATTGCTCTTCTCATTCTCCCTCAAGATAGTCTTTTTAGAAACCCAAAAACAGGCTCTCTTATTGGTTCTCCATTTTTTCAAGGAATCATTTTCTTTGTTTTTTTCTTTTTTGCTATTCCTGGGGCAATTTATGGAATTTATACTCAAAGCATCAAATCTGCAACTGATATTGCTGAGGTCATGGCTAGTGCAATGAGAATGATGGCAATGTATCTTGTCATTATTTTCTTTGCTTCTCAATTTATTAAACTTTTTGAATGGAGTAATTTTGGACCATTCCTAGCAATTCAGGGAGCCAATTTTCTTAAAAGCATTGATCTTAACCCAGCATTACTTCTCATTGGTTTTGTGCTTGTGAGTGCATCCATTAATCTTTTTATTTGTTCAGCCTCAGCCCAATGGGCATTAATTGCTCCAATCTTTGTACCAATGCTCATGCTTCTTGGCTATTCACCAGAAGTTATCCAAGCTGCATATCGGATAGGGGATTCTGCAACAAATCTTATCACTCCTCTACTTGCCTACCTTCCTATTATCCTAGCAGTAGCAATGCGCTATAAAAAAGATACAAAAATAGGAACGATGATTTCAATGATGTTCCCCTATACAATTGTCTTTTTAATTGGATGGTGTGCATTATTATATTTATGGGTGTTTGTCTTAGAGCTTCCTGTTGGACCAGGATCTGCACTGATATATGGGGTAAATTCTTGAAATGTCAATACTTTAATCAATGCAGAGGGTGTTCTCTTCCCCTAGATTATGAAGTACAACTTCAAAAAAAGATTCAAACACTCAAAACTTTGGGCTTACATACGCAAGAAATTTATACCAGCCCAAAAGAGGGGTTTAGATCTAGAGCTGAGTTTAGAATTTATAGAGATCATCTAGGTTTACATTATGCAATGAGTATAGGCAATCAACCTCTCCCCATCAATTCTTGCCCTATTCTTTTACCCCATCTTCAAGAGCTTTTAAAACAACTTCTTCCTCTTTTAAATGCCTCAGAAATCCTAAAGCATAAGCTTTTTTCTCTTGAAGTTTTAGGCACACTCCAAGGTGAGAGTTTGCTGACCTTGCTTTATCATCGTCCGCTTGATCACATATGGGAAAGTGAGGCAAAAAAGCTAGAAGAACAGCTTAAAATCCAAATTATTGGTCGCTCAAAAGGAAAGAAAAACATACTCTCTGGTGAATATCTGCAAGATAAACTACTGCTTGAAGAAAAAGAATATTCTTTCATTCGCTATGATAATGCATTCTCTCAACCTAACCCCTATACTAATATTAAGATGCTAGAGTTTGTTCTTAAGTGTGTGAGAGAAGCAAAAAATAAAGAAGATTTGCTTGAACTGTATTGTGGTGGGGGGAATTTCACCATTCCTCTTGCTCAAGAATTTCATAAAGTTTTTGCCACAGAAATTGCCAAGAATTCTATAAAGGCACTGCATCAAAATATACAAAACAATCATCTCTCCAATATCTTTTGTGCAAGATTAAGTGGGGAAGAGAGTATTGAGGCTCTAAGATTTCAAAGAGATTTTTTTAGATTAAGGGAAGTGGATTTGGGCTCTTACAACTTTTCTCATATTTTAATTGATCCTCCACGTAGCGGAGTAGGAAATTCAGCTATGCTGAATTTTATTTCAAGTTTTAAAAATATTATTTATATTTCTTGCAATCCCTGTACGCTTAAAGAAGATTTGGATGTTCTGCTTCAAACTCATGAGATTAAGCGTTTTGCACTATTTGATCAATTTCCTTATACCCATCATATTGAGAGTGGAGTATGGCTTCAGAAAAAAACTACACCATCATTTATTGCAATCCAAGAATCTTAAGTTATCTTAACAAACTCCCAAAAGACCTAAGAGAGAAAACTTTTTCCCTCTTGGATGAACTCTCACAAAAAGGAAATTTTCTTGATCATATTCACACCAAAACCCGCTGTGAGGGAATTTTTAAGATTCGTGTGAAATCTTCTCATCACTGCTTAAGAGTGTTTTACACTTTTTCAAAAAACCTCTATATTCTACATGCCTATATCAAAAAAGATCAATGTACACGCAATAAGGAATTAGACTTAGCCCTTAAGCGTTTGAAAGAAATCCCAAAAATTAATTCTTAGGATAAATGATATCCTTAATCATATCTTGAACCTTTTGATCTTGATTTTCTTTGACAAAGAAATAAATTTCTACACGATTATCATGAGCCAATTTCTTTTCTTCACTTCCTTGGAATGGTTTGCCATATTGCCCTTGTGAAGAGAAGAAAATATTATTGGGTGAAACACCCTCTTTAATCAAATGATTCATTACATCCAAAGCCCTGGCAGAAGCTAATTCATAATTATTCTTAAAGTGTGTAGTAGCAATATCTGGATTATTTGCAAATCCTCTCACATCAATTCTAACATCTGAAGGAAGTTTTTTGATGATTTGAACAATACGTTTAATAAACAAGAGAGAATCTTGATCTTGGATTGTAGACTGATTGGGCTTAAACATAATACTTGTTGGCAATTTAAGAACAATTCCATCTTCCACTTGTTCAAGTATCCCACCTTGCTGAATAGCCTCCGTGATTGTCTCTTGAGCAAGCTTGTCTGTCTCTATTTGCTTCTGACCACTTGTAACTTCTGGATTCTCTCCTGGATTTGGTGGGATTGTAATAATAGGTTGAGCCTGTTCAGGCTTTGGAGCATAATCAAAAATTTTGATAAACTCTGTTTTAAGAGCCTTGACCTTTTCTGTATTTGCAGCAGAAATTGCATAAAGAGCAATAAAAAGTGCTAAAAGCAAAGAAAGAAAGTCCGCATAAGGAACAGCCCATTTTTCTCCAGCTGGACATTCTGGACATTTTTTCTTCTTTGCCACTTTCTCTCCTTAATTAAATTGTGAAATTTTTGGCTGACTTGGATCAAGGAAACCAAAGAGTTTAGATTCTAGATTTCTTGGGTTATCCCCATTGGCAATCCCAACCACACCCTCTAAAATCATTTCCTTTTCTTTAACAATATCCTTACTTTTTGCAATCATTTTATTTCCCCAAGGACCAAAGATCGCATAAGCACCCATAATTCCTGTAACTGTTGCGGTAAATGCACCAGCAATTCCTGCAGCCATTTTTGCAGGATTATCCAACAATTGCAAAGCAAGCATAAGACCCATAACCGCTCCAACAAGTCCAAATACTGGACAAGACTCACCAGCTAAAATCCAATAATGCCCTGCCCCATGGTAATATTCTTCAATTTGCTCAATTTGAACTTCCATATCTTCTTTTACAGCATGGGCATCCATTCCATCAATAATCTTTGAAAGTGCTTCTCGCATAAAATCATCATCAAGCTGGGCGACTCTTGCTTCAAGTCCCAAAACTCCATCTTTTCTTGCAATTGTAGAAAATTCAACAAGAAGTTTAATTTTTTCTGGAAGATTTACAGGAGAGCCTACAAAAACCATTTTTACCTCTTTCCAAGCAGCTTTAATATACTTAGAATTTGTTCCTGTCATCGCTGAAAACAATGCTGTTGGAATCACGATAAGAACAGAGCTGAGGTGGATAATATGTAAAGGATTTCCTCCCTCTAAAATATCTCCAACAGAAATACTTACAACAGCTAAAACCATACCTAAAATCGTTGATAAATCCATTCTTTTACCTTATAAAAACTAAAAAGGCATTAATTATACTTAAAGTGCGTTAGAAAAACCACTTTTTCTTGATAGAGTTTTTCTTTTATTTTACGATAGGAAGCAAAAGATATTCCTTCTTTAAGTGAAATAATTAAATTACTGTAAGTGTGAAAAAACATATATGCTTGATCTTCTTGACTAGCAATAGGTTTGGAATGAGGGTGAGAATGATATATACCAATAATTTGCAAATACGAAAATTCCTTTAAAACTCTAAGTTGCTCATAAGGAGAGAAAGAGAAATATTTACAAGGTGAAGAATGAATATTTTTCATAGGAAAAATCTCTATGAGAATGTTATCCTCCCCCTTTCTCTCTCCTAGCAAATATCCACAACACTCTCTAGGTGCTTGACTTTGTGCCTGAAAGAGGAGTTTCTCCCAAAGTAAAGAAGGGATTAGGAGTTGCATGAGAGAGGAGTAAGCTCCTTGCTTGAATGTTTACCACAAACTGGGCAGTCAGGATTTTTTGTAATTTTAACTTTTCTAAAAGTCATATTTGAAATATCAAGATTAAGAAGTGAATTGGTTAAAGGTGTGCCCACTCCTGTAAAATATTTAAGTGCTTCACTTGCTTGGATTGATCCTAAAATCCCTGTAAGGGTTCCAAATAAACCCATCTTATAAAGACTTGCATCTTTTGGAGGTGTTGGAAAAAGACATCCCAAGCATACACAATCAGGATAGTAAGTCATACTCTGCCCCATATAGCGGACAATTCCTGCATGTGCATAAGGTTTTTGGGCTAAAACACAAGCTTGATTGACTAAAAATTTAGTCACAAAATTATCACTTGCATCAATAATAAAATCATACCCCATAATTAAATCAAAGGCATTATCTATATTAAAACGTGTTGAATGAATTTCTACCTCAACACTAGGATTAAGAGCAAAAATTGCATTTTTTGCACTTTGGGTCTTAGAAATGCCAATGTCACTTGTGCGGTACATCACTTGACGATGCAAATTGCTTATATCTACTGCATCATCATCAACTAAACCAATCTTTCCTATCCCCGCTCCTGCTAAATACAATGCATTAGGTGATCCCAAGGCCCCACACCCAATAATCAATACACTTCCCTTTTTGATTTTCTCTTGCCCCTCTTCTCCCACATCATCAAGCATAAGATGACGAGAATAACGCACTTTTTCTTCTTGGCTTAGCATACTTCCTCCTTGTTTTAGATTCGAGCAATCCACACATCAAGGTGTTTTTGTTCACTTGCCACAGTGGTATCCTCTCCATGCCCTGGATGAATGGGCAAATCTCTCTGAAAGCTTTTGAATTTCTGCAAACTCTCTTTCATATCACTTGGGCTACTGTATATAAAATCATATCTTCCAATGCAACGATAAAAAATAAAGTCTCCACTAAAAAGATGAGAATCTATCTCAATCATACAGCACCCTGGAGTATGTCCGGGAAAATGATGAAAAATAATTTGTATGCCCGCAATTTGAATTTCCTCACTCCCTTTTTGTGTGTTAATGAGTTGAGTAGGAATACTAGGAGTAAGACCCAATTCAAAGCAATCATTCTCCAGCATAAAAGCATCATTAAGATGGCAAATCAAAGGGATTTGAGGAAAAGCTTTTACAATAGAGGCATTACTCCAAATATGATCAAAATGCCCATGAGTATTAAGAAGTGCTAAAGGATTTTTACATTCTGCCCTCACCCAATCACTTGCTCCTATTCCTGCATCAATAATTAGCTCACCTTGAGGAAATTTTAAAATATAACAATTGGTCTGATATTCTCCAAAGGGATGCTTTAAAATTTCCATAAACTTCCTTATAAATTTATTGATAGAATAATTATATAAACTTTTTTGGAGGGAGTATATGAATTTCCAAGAGACCAAAAAGATCAGTCAAGACTTTCTGCTTAAAACCTATGCACCATCAGATATTGCATTTGTGAAAGGAGAGGGTTCAAAACTCTATGATACACAAGGAAGAGAATATATCGATTTCTCTAGTGGTATTGGGGTGTGTAGTATAGGATACAATCATCCCAAATACATCCAAGCACTATGCAATCAAGCTCATACCTTGCTTCATACTTCAAATCTTTTTTATAATCCCACTCAAGCCCTTTTGGCAAAAAAACTTGTCGAGCTTAGCGGTTATGATATGCAAGTCTTTTTTGCAAACTCGGGAGCGGAGGCCAATGAGGGTGCAATCAAATTAGCTAGAAAATATGGTCAAACTCGCTTTGAGAAAAAACGCTACAAAATCATTACTTTAGAAGCTAGTTTTCATGGGCGCACTCTTGCAACACTTGCAGCCACAGGACAAGATAAATTTCATCCTCCCTATTTCTCTCCCTACATACAAGGATTTATTAGAGCAAAAAATCTACAGGAAATCTATAAGCTTATCGATAAGGAAACTTGCGCTGTAATGATTGAACTCATTCAGGGTGAGGGTGGAATTTATGCACTGCCCAAAGATGAAGTTCAAAAGCTTTGGGCTTTCTTGCATGAAAGGGAGATTTTGCTCATCGTTGATGAGGTGCAAAGTGGAATTTATCGCAGTGGAAAATTCTTTGCTAGTAATATTTATGATATTACTCCAGATATTATCACTACTGCCAAAGGTTTGGGGGGTGGAGTACCTATTGGTGCGGTACTAAGCAAGCATAAAGACATATTTCAAGCAGGAGATCATGGAAGTACTTTTGGGGGAAATTACTTAAGCAGTCAAGCAGGGTTAAGTGTGCTTGAAATCTTAAGCGAAGAATATGAAAACATTCAAAAAACAATTAAAACCTTTCATCTATTTTTAGATGAAGTATTCAATCACTATCCTCAACTTTTTTCTCAAAAAGTAGGAATGGGATTAATGCTAGGGCTTCAAGCTCAAAATGAAGAAATTCAAAAGTATATTGTTTCTGAAAGCCTAAATCATGGACTTGTGCTTTTGCGCTCAGGTAGGAATGTAATAAGATTTCTCCCACCCCTATTAATCAGTGATGAAGAGATTGCTGAAGGCTTTGGGAGATTAAAAAAGATCCTAGAGAAATGCACTAAAGAGGTTTCTTAAAAAATTATTTCTTAAGATTAATTGCCTCTTTAATCATCTCATCACCTGCAGTGAAGCTCTTTGCATTCATTGAATACCCCCTTTGCATTAAAATAAGCTCTGTGAGTGCACTTCCTACATCCACATTGCTTGTTTCAAGATAATGATGCTTAATCGCCCCAAATTTAAGTTTTCCATTCTCATCCCATCCTAAAATTGGCTTCCCACTTCTGAGCATTTTCTCTCCCCCTACAAGCGTACTCTCTAAACCATAAAGATTCCCTCCTACTTTACTCAATCCTTGATCATTAGTAAATGCCATAACCCCAATTCGCCCCATTGCCTCTTGTCTGCCATTACTAAATTTAAGAAAAATGACACCATCATCATCAATACTTGTATTCTCCAATACTCCAGCAGGATTTCCATCTTGCTCACTTAAAACAATTTCAGAGGGAGCATAAAGCTCATTGGAGCTTTTTCTCTCTGTGACTCCTGCAAGATTATAAATAATCTTTTCATCCTTAAAAGCTATCTCTACCTCTGGAGCAATGGGTTGATTATTTTGATCAAAAACAATTGTATGTTTACTCACCTCTCCAGCCTTATTCCCACTAGCAATATCAATCACAGAACTATAGACATCCCAGCTTTGATTGCTTTTATCAGCAGAATTAAAACCTTGTGTAAGATAATAATCACTCACAAGTCTATATTTTTTTCCATCAGCATCAAAGACGTCAACATTACTTTGATAATGTGGCACTTCTAATTCTTTAGAAATGATATTGCCAATACTGATAGGCTTCCATCCTGCTTGATCTTCTGCAGGATTAGAATTCCCTGTGCTTCCCACTCTTTGATAAAGTTTATCATTATATTTGATAACTGTATTAGCCCCATATTGCTTTTGAGGATCAAAAGTAGGAATCTCATAGGCTGTATCTTGTGCAATTTTAAGGAATTGATTATTTTCATCCATCATATAGATATTTCCATCCCTATTGACAACTTCCCCTGCTTTGTATTGCTTTTGAGGATCAAAAGTAGGAACACTGCTTGTATCTGCAACTTCCCAACCTCCATTTAAAGGATTTTCACTTCCACTTCCCCCTGTTTTTCTAAATACAATTCCAAGATAGGTAACAAGCTCATTGGGCTCATAAGTTTGCACGGGAGAATAAGCTGGTGCCACTCTATCTATCCCCTCTTTAACTGTAGACATTCCAAGTGAGTCAAAAAAACTCCCACTTGTCTTAAGTGTGCCTTGTGCAAGAGTTGTGCTTGAGAGTGAAAGAGAAATAGAAGGTTCAGAACCTGATTGCTTATCTATATAAAGATTAAGATCTAAACCTGTATTATCTTTAATCAGTTTTTTAAGCTCACCAATTGTTCTGAATTGATTTTTTCCCCCCTCATCTCCATAAGTAAAGGTGTATTTTTTACTCTCACCCTTTGGATCAGTCAATTCAATTGTTGCCTCATTGTTAATAAGAGAATCTAAAGACTTTTGGTTGGCAAAGAAAATATTAACATCACTATCAAAAATTTTTTGCTCATCAAGTTTTTCATCTTGAGAGAAAGCTTTATAAGCATTCACTGGATTTTGCGTTTTGTTTAAATTAATTGCTAAATCAACCCTATTGGTTTGCAAAGGCTTAAAATATAAATCTTGTGGGATTTGTAGAGGCTCAAGCTTTGTAGAGGAAAGCCCTTTTATATCCTCTTCTTTGCTTGTAGAATTAAAAGTATTATCCTTGATTTTTCCAAGATTTACACCATAAACATAATAGCCATTGGAATTAACCAAATAACCCGCATAATCCTTTCCAAAACTCCCATCTCGCGTAAAAAAATTATTTTGTTTGGCAGAGAGTTTACCCTCACTGACACTCATCTCTCCATCACTTTTTTCTCCTACAACAAACCAACCCTTTCCTTGGTATGCCATATGAAATTCACCATCGCTCACTCGATAGCTTCCACTTTTTGTTGAATATGCATTCGAGCTTGCACTCACTCCTAAATTAATATCATTTGATGTTGGACTACTAGAAGCAGTATTGGGTCTTACTGAAAGCAGTGTTTCAAACTCTGGGCGACTTTCACGATATCCTGTTGTATTAACATTAGCAATATTATTTGAAATGCTATCAATCCCAAACTGATGGGTTTTAATCCCACTATATGAACTTAACAGTGTATTATTCATTTTGCACTCTTTTCATAAAATTCTAGAGCTGAAGCAATAGGCACAATCATTTCTCCCATTCTTAAAAATGGCTTTCCCTCTTGGAAAATTACGCTTTGCACTTCCCCTCTTCCAATTCTTGATTCATGGTATTTGCCATTTTTTTCATCTAAATTATATTCTGCTTTAATATTGTAGCTTCCACTTGGGGCTTTCTTCCCACCTTTTTTCTCACCATTCCAAGTAAATTCAATATACCCGCTTTGACCATTTTTATCTGTAAGATCAATTGTGTTGACTAGATTATTATCTTTATCTAAAATATTAACACTTGGGTGTCCTTTAGAAATATCAATGGGCTCATCAAAATAAAGGGAAAACTTTACCTCTCCTCCTTCTTGCAAATCAATTCCAAACACATCTGTTTCTGCAATTTTTCCAATCATTGCCACAGTATTAAATGATGCCATTTGAGTCATATTATCACTTGCCTTTGCTCCATTGTCCACTCCCTTATTTAACCCTTCAAGACTTTCTTTAAAGGCCTCTTGAAATTTTTTAAGTTCTTCATTGACCTCTTTTGTAGATTTCATTGCATCTGCAACTTCCATCATTGTCTTTTTATTTTGCTCCATCATCTCTACTTGTGTGAGTTGAGCAGTTTGAGTGATGATCTTATCTGTCTCCATTGGAGCTGTTGGATCTTGATTTTTAAGTTGCTCTAAGAAAAGTTTCATAAATGCATCATTATCTAACTCATTAATATTACGCTGATTTTTTTTCTTTTGTGCCTGAGCAATATCTTGTCCTGTCATTTTTGCAAGTGTTTGCCCTGCATCTTTTTGAACTTCTTTTTTGGGTGCATTTTGTGTCTTGGATGCACTCGTACTAGGCACAACCTGTGAGGGTGTTGTATTGTTTAATACCTCTGTCATCAATATCCTTCTTTATGCGTATTGAACCATTTTGATTTCCATACTTGCAAGAGCTGAAATCTCTGTGATAGTTTCCTCTAAGCTATTTTTGTTCCTCTTTTGCTGTTCTTGTTCTTGAGACCTACTCCCGCTCCCCCTACCTTCACCCTGTGAAAAATTAAGTTCAACATTATTAAATCCAGCATTTGAGAGTGTAGCTCTAAACTCATTTTGATTTTGCAAAAAGGTTTGAAGTGCATGAGCATTATTGGCATTGACATTAATTTGAAGCTCTTTACCCTTTTTGGTAATTGTAATTTCAAGTTTTCCAAGTTCTACAGGATTAAGTTCCATTGAAAGCTTTGTAAATGGAGGTTTATAGTTTAAAACCTCCTCTTTAATGCGTTGAGAGAATTGTGTAAGCATTTCCTTGCTTGAAGCAATTTTAAATTGTGTTTCTCTTTTAAGTTCATTAAGGGAGAAATCTTGAGTTTTTTCACTTTTTTTCTCTTCTTGAATAATTTTCTCCTCACTTGTTTCTAACTTCTCCTTAGATGCAATCTTAAGAAGATCATTTAATCCAATATCTCTCAATTTTAGTTCTTTAGGTAATTCTTGAGATTGAGGGATATCTCCCCCTTTATCAATATATTTATACTCACTCTTAGAGATTTCTTGCGTTTTTTGAGTTTTAGCCTTCTCTTTTGTAAGTAAAGTTTGCAATAGAGATGTCTGATTTGTTTTGTTTGCAAGATTGGGAATTTCTTCCTTGTTTAATTGAGGAGTTTTCTCTTGTTTCTGTGGTTTTTCTTCTTTGAGTTGGAGCTTTGCAAGATTGAGACCCTCAGCAAGCTTCACTATATCACCCAAAGTTTTTTGCTCATGGTTTTGAGATTGCAGTGGGGTTTGCAGAGCTTCTTTAAGAGGAGTGAGAGATTTTTTAGAATGGGCTTTTTTAAAAGTGTGCAATGCAAGTTGCTCCTGCGTACTTTGGGGAGGAGTAATTTTTTTGCTTGATTTGAGTTTTTTTGCCTGATCCTTGTGTGGGAGAGATTCTTTAAGTGTAAATGTCTGATCTGCAGGTATTAGAGCCAATTCTTGAGATATGGTCTGTGTTTGTTCAAACTTAGATTTTTTAGCTTTTGAAGTTTTTTGGGTAAATTCAAATCTTACATCTTTTTTATCTTTTTGATTTTGAATCTTTTTGGACAAAATCTCCTTATTTTCATTTGAAATTCTTTGTTTTTTTTCTATCTTGTCATTTAAAAGTGTTGCAAAATTTATATTTTTTTTCACTTTTGCTTTTTTGGACTGGACCTTATCTTGAGGTGTGATCTGAAGCATATTTGCAACCATACTCATTCCTTTTAAAATCTATTTATTGCATCTTTCAAGCAAAATACATTCCCTACTTCTTCCCCTCAAAGCTTGAGAGATTTTTAGTTTTTCAAACATAAAAAACCTTAAAATGCTTCTATTTAAATCAAAGGAAAAGTATGCAAAAGGCGATTTTGATTATTACTGATGGAATAGGACATTCAACAAAAACACAATACAATGCTTTTTATCATGCTAAAACCCCTACTTATGATTGGCTTTTTGCAAATGTTCCCCATTCTTTACTTTGCACCTATGGAGAAGAGGTTGGCTTACCTCAAGGACAGATGGGGAATTCTGAAGTTGGACATATCACTTTAGGAAGCGGAAGAATTATCTTTCAGGATCTGCTTAAAATCTCTCAAGCCCTTAAAAAAGAGAGCTTTTTTTCTCATCCCCATTTTATAAGACTTTTTAAATGTCCACAAATCCACTTGGTAGGGCTCTTAAGTGATGGTGGGGTGCATTCTCACCTCTCGCATCTTCTGCTTCTTATTCAAGCACTTAAACCCTCAAATCGTCCCATTTGGCTTCACCTTATCTCTGACGGAAGAGATGTTGCTCCTCAAAGTGTACAAATCTATCTTCAAAAACTCTCCCCTTTTCTTGATTCTCAAGTCCAAATTGCCACACTTAGCGGTCGGTATTATGCAATGGATAGAGATCATCGATGGGAGAGAATCCAAAAGGCCTATGAAGCAATGAGCAATGCTTCTCCAAAACATTGTAATTTGGATGAATATATTGCAAAACAATATCAAGAGGGAATTTATGATGAATTTATTATTCCTAGTGCGTTTAATCAATTTGAAGGAATCAAAGAGAATGATGGGATTGTATTTTGGAATTTTAGAGCCGATAGAATGCGAGAGTTAAGCACTGTTTTTGCAAATAAAAATTTCTCTTATTTTCAAAGAAAATCTCTTGCAAATCTTTTTTTACTCTGTTTTACTCCTTATGATGAAAATCTTCCCCTCCCCACCCTCTTCCCTAAAGAAAAAATCTCAAACACTCTTCCTGAAGTTTTATCACAGCACTCTCTTACACAAGTTCATATTGCAGAAACTGAAAAATATGCCCATGTCACTTTTTTCTTTAATGGTGGAGTTGAGGAAAGCTGCAAGGGAGAAGAGCGCATTCTTATTCCTAGTCCCAAAGTTGCCACCTATGATCTCTGTCCACAAATGAGCGCACCCCAAGTGGGAGAAGCTGTGAGAGAGAGCATGAAAAAAGGTTTTGATTTTATCGTGGTGAATTTTGCTAATGGTGATATGGTAGGACATACTGGAGTATTTGAAGCAGGAATCAAGGCCGTAGAATGTGTAGACAGTGAAATTGGGAAAATTTTAAAATGTGCCAAAGAAGAAGGATATTCTATTGTGCTCACAAGTGATCATGGGAATTGCGAAGAGATGAAAGATGAAAAAGGCCACACTTTAACCAATCACACAGTAGGAGAAGTTTGGTGTTTTGTCATTGATGAAAGAGTGCAAAGAATTAAGAATGGAACACTAGCCAATATTGCTCCAACAATTCTTAAGCTTCTTAATCTCCCCATTCCTATAGAAATGCAAGAGCCACTCTTTTAAAACTTTTTTAACAAAGAGGGGGATACTTTATAGGAATTGAGTTTGCTAAAATTACAAAAACTCAAATAAGGAAATTAAATGAAAAGTGCCGTGCGTTCAAAATATTTAGAATTTTTTGCTTCAAAAGGGCATGAAGTCTACGCAAGTATGCCCTTAGTTCCTGATGATCCTAGTCTACTTTTTACCAATGCAGGAATGGTGCAGTTTAAAGATATTTTTATAGGCAAGGTTGCACGCCCATCCATCCCTAGAGCAACAAGTTCTCAACTATGCATCCGTGCAGGAGGCAAACACAATGATCTAGAAAATGTTGGTTATACTGCACGCCATCACACACTTTTTGAGATGTTGGGGAATTTTAGCTTTGGAGATTATTTCAAAAAACAGGCAATTGCATATGCATGGGAATTTGTCACTGAAGTTTTAGGCTTTAGTCAAGATGTGCTTTATGTGACAGTGCATGAGAATGATGATGAAGCATTTGAACTTTGGTGTGATCATATTGATGCAAGCAGAATCAAAAGAATGGGGGATAAAGATAATTTCTGGCAAATGGGGGATACTGGTCCTTGTGGTCCTTGCAGTGAAATTTTTGTTGATCAAGGAGCAGAGAATTTTCATGGTGAGGAAGATTATTTTGGAGGAGAGGGGGATAGATTCTTAGAAATTTGGAATCTTGTGTTTATGCAATATGAAAGAAGTGAGGATGGCACACTCACCCCCCTGCCAAAACCAAGTATTGATACAGGAATGGGACTAGAGCGTGTTGTCGCACTATTAGAGGGAAAAAGAAGTAATTTTGATAGCTCAATTTTTATGCCTTTAATCAATAAGGTAGCACAGCTTTGTGGTCAACCCTATGTTTATGAGAGTGGAGCAAGTTATCGAGTCATTGCTGATCATGCAAGATCTGTAGCTTTTTTACTTGCCCAAGGAGTGCATTTTGATAAGGAAGGGCGAGGTTATGTACTCAGAAGAATTTTACGTCGAGCACTTCGTCATGGGTATTTATTAGGACTTAAACAAGCGTTCCTTTATGAAGTGGTAGAAAAGGTGTGTGAGATGATGGGAGATGCATATCCCTATCTTTTGGAAAAACAATCTTTGATTAGTTCTCAATGCAAAAATGAAGAACAAAGATTTTTTGAAACCCTTGAAGTGGGAATGAATCTTTTTAAAAAAGAGTTAGAGCATACCTCTAAAGTTTTTAGTGGTGAGGTAGCATTCAAACTTTATGATACTTATGGATTCCCTCTTGATCTCACTTCTGACATGCTTAAAGATTATGGCATTGAAGTAGATATTGCTGAGTTTCAATCTTGTATGCAGAAACAAAAAGAAATGGCAAAGGCTTCTTGGAAGGGGAGCGGGGATGAAGTCAGTGGCGCAGATCTTGGAAAGGTTGCAACCCTATCTCAAGAGAGTTTAAGTAAAAATGGAATTCAAAGCACACAAAGCAAAATTTCAATGCTTTTTAATGAAGAGGGCTTTGAGGTTGATACTTTAGATACTAAAGGATATGCAATGCTTCAAACAAATCCATTTTATGCTCAAGGTGGTGGAGCTATTGGAGATAGTGGATGGCTTTATGAGGGAGAGAATCTAATTGCAGAAGTCTTGGATACTCGCAATTTCTTTGGAAAAGAAGTGTGCAAAATAAAAGCACTCAGCACCCTAAAAACCCATCAAGAAGTCCTTGCCAAAGTTGACAGTACACGACAAATAGAAATTCGCAAGCATCACTCAGCTACTCATCTACTTCATGCAGCCTTGCGAGAAATCTTAGGAGAAGAAGTGACACAAGCCGGAAGTTTGGTAGAGGAAAATCGTTTAAGATTTGATTTTAGTTACCCTAGAGCATTGAGTGCTCAAGAAATTATAGAGATTGAACAACGAATCAATGCGTTAATTGCTCAAACCCTCAAAGCTCAAATTCAAGAGATGAGTATAGATCAAGCCAAAGCAAAAGGAGCAATGGCTCTCTTTGGAGAGAAATATGGCAAGGAAGTGCGTGTAGTGAGTTTTGGAGAATATAGCTGTGAACTTTGCGGAGGGTTGCATATAGAGGATATAGGAATGATTGGAAGCTTTTTTATCCTTAAAGAAAGCGGGGTAAGCAGTGGAGTAAGACGGATTGAGGCAGTATGTGGAAAAGCGGGATATGAGTATGCGCTCAAAGCTTTCTCTCTTATCCAAAAAGCTCAAGATTTGCTCAAAACTCAAGATTTGCTGACCTCAATTACAAAACTTCAAGAACAAAACAAAGATCTTAAAGAAAAAATTAAAAAACTTTCAAACAACTCAAGCAATCTTAACATTGAAGAAATTGAAGGGATAAAAGTTATTATTTCTGAAGTTCAAGGAGAAAGTAAAGAATTAATTGACCTATTTAAAAATAAATATGATAGAGTTGCGGCTTTGCTTATCTGCAATCAAGAGGGTAAAATTACCCTCAGTGCAGGGGTAAAGAATGCTCCTCTTAAAGCTGATGCGTGGATTAAAGAAGTTGCACAAATTCTAGGTGGAAATGGTGGAGGACGAGATGACTTTGCCACAGCAGGAGGCAAAGATGCAAGCAAAATTGCCCAAGCCTTGCAAAGGGCTAAGCAATATGTTAGTCAAAATATTATAGGATAAGGTAATGAGTGTAGGAATTGTAGGAGTGATGCTTTATATTTCCTTACTTTTAGGTTTTATTGGATTGATAGCCTTTATTTGGGGGATAAAAAATCATCAATTTGATGACGAAAAAAAAATGATGCAAGGTGTACTTTATGACAGCATAGAAGATTTACAACTTGCAAAAGAAAAAGAAGATAAATTAAAAGGAGAAAAAAATGTTTGATTTAGCAATTATTGGTGCAGGAACAACAGGAATTGCGACAGCAATTGAAGCCAAAAAACTTGGAGTAAATAATATTGTGCTTTTTGAAAAAGGTGAAGAACACTCAATGACTATTAGAAAATTTTACAAAGATGGAAAGCGAGTAGATAGAGACTATAAGGGTCAAGAAGTTACGCTCAATGGAAGTATTAATTTTCAAGATGGCACTAAAGAGGGAACTTTAGAACTTTTTAATTCTCTTATTGCAGAAAATACACTTGAAATTAAATATAAAAAAGATATCGAATCTGTACAAAAAGATGGAGATAAATTTATTATCTTTACAAGTGGCGGAGAAAGTTATGAAGCAAAATTTGTAGTGATTGCAATTGGAAAAATGGGACAACCTAATAAACCAAGCTACTCTATCCCTCTTCCTATTCGCTCTTTTGTTAATTTTAATGCAAATAGTGTTAAAGCTGGTGAGAAATTGCTGATTGTAGGTGGGGGAAACTCAGCAGTAGAATACGCTTATGATTTATGCAATAACTTTGATACTACACTTAATTATAGAAGAAGTGAATTTGCGCGGATTAATGACACCAATGCAGAAGAGCTCAATAAAGCAATCCAAAGTGGCAAACTTAAAACAAAACTTGGTGTAGATATTTTAGGACTAAGTGATGAGGGTGGGAAAATAGGAGTTGAATTTACAGATGGAAGCAAAGAAATTTTTGATCGTGCAATCTATGCAATTGGTGGAGCAACACCGCTTGATTTCTTACAAAAATGCAAACTCGCTCTTAATGAAAGCAATACTCCAATCACTGATACAAATTGTGAAAGCAGTGTAAAAGGACTATTTATAGCAGGAGATATTGCTCTCTCAAGTGGTGGTTCAATTGCAATTGGTTTAAATCACGCACACATCATCGCACAAGAAATTTCAAAAAGATTTTAAGTTTTAAGGAAATTTCTAGCTTTAAATCTATATAATCATAGGTTTAATTCTCTATAAAAGGTTTAGATATGGCAAGAAAATGTTTTTTAACAGGCAAAGGTCCTATGGTTGGGAATAATGTAAGTCACGCAAATAATAAAAATAAAAAAAGATCACTTCCAAATCTTAGAAGTGTAAGAGTTCGTCTTGAAGATGGAAGCACAGTTAAAATTAAGGTTGCTGCTTCTACTTTAAGAACAATGAAAAAACGCTCATAATTGAGTTTATATCCCTTTGTTTAGAAAATTTAAACAAGCAATTCATTGGCGAGAAGAACAACAAAAAAAACCAGGTGTTGATTTGAGTTCTGCTCTTTATGAGCAACTCAAATATTTTCGTCTCCCTCTACTTCTCATTCAAATCTTTTTACTTATTGGAACTCTAGGATTCTTTTGGCTTGAAGACTATAGTCTTATAGATGCTTTTTTTCAAACGGCCTATACTTTTACAAACACTGGATTTGGCTCTTATAAAGAGAATGAATTTGGAACCATCACAATTATTTTTACAACAATTATTATGTTTGCAGGTGCTGGAGTCATTGCCTTTAGTGTTGCAACAGTTGTCAGTATTATTGGCAATGGAACTTTAATCCGCTTGATTAAGGAGAAAAAAATGGTGCAAAAAATTGTTCGCCTCAGAAACCATTATGTTGTGTGTTACCACAATGAATACACAGTTGAACTCTCAAAGCATTTTAGAGAATCTCAAATTCCTTTTGTTGTGGTAGATAATAGCCCTAATTTTGAAGAAGAGGCAAAAAAATACAAATATCCCTACTATATCCAAGGCGATCCTCATACTGATGTCGTAATTCTTAGAACTCATTTAGCAAGTGCAAAGGGTGTTGTAACTTTTTCAAAAACTTCAGCAGATAATATTGCCCTTATTGTATCTGTGCGACTCTTTGAAAAAGAATTGGCAAGACGCCCTTATTATATTATTGCAAGTGCAGATACCCAAGAAGATATTGAGCGACTAAAAAAACTTGGGGCAAACTCTGTAGTTTCACCTACCAAACTTATGGCTCAAAGAGTAAGTGCAATGGCTGTGCGTCCTGATATGGAAAATCTCTTAGAACAATTTGCCTATAGTAAAGATACTTCTCTTGATCTTGAAGAGGTTGTTGTCCCCAAATACAGCTGGATGGTTCTTAAAAAACTCAAAGATGCTAATTTTCGCTCTATTACACGTGTTTCAGTGGTTGGAATCACACAAAAAGATGGCACATATTTTCCTATGCCTTCAGGTGATACGATTATCTCAAGTGAATGCAAACTCTTAATGATTGGAACAGGAAAAGATATCAGAGAAACAAAACGGATGATTTTGCGTCGCAATAAACCTGAAGAGTTAAAAATGACCAAGGAATGCTGATGAAAACTTTTGATATTTTTCCTATTAAAGGAGGCGTATGTGCCCCTGAGGGATTTTTTGCCGATGGAGTGAGTGCTGGATTTAAACCAAATCATGCCTTAGATGTTGCCTTTATTTATATGCAAAAACCCTGCACTCCTACAGCAATTTTCACAAGCAATCGCTTTTGTGCTGCACCAATTAAACATTTTTATCAAGAGTTAGAAGGCAAAGAGAGTAATTTTATTCTTATCAACACCAAAAATGCCAATGCCCTCACAGGAAAAGAGGGAATTGAAGATATTAAACATTATCTTAAAGCCTTAATAGAGAAATTTCCACAAATCCAAAACCCCATTACTTCAAGCACAGGAGTAATTGGTGTAAGAATGGATACTCAAAAGCTCATCAACTCTTTTTCTTCCTTCAATCTTAATGCTAGAAGTGAAGAGAGTGCCACAAGGGCATCTGAAGCAATTAAAACTACAGATTCATTTGCCAAAAGCATTGCATTAAAAATTGAACTTGAAGATGGTGGAAGTTTTAGTATTGGAGCAATGGCTAAGGGTGCAGGAATGATAGAGCCTTCAATGGCAACAATGCTCTGCTTTATTACAACAGATGCCTCTATTCCTCAAGAAGATCAAAGAGAGTTGCTGCATAAAGTAGCTAAAAATACTTTTAATGCCATTAGCGTTGATGGGGATACAAGCACTAATGATTCTGTCTTTCTTTTTGCTAATGGACTAAGTGGAGTGTATGATAAGGATGCATTTACAAGAGCCTTAGAGATTGTGATGAAAAAACTTGCCACTGATATAGTTAGGGATGGGGAAGGCGCAAGTAAATTGGTAAGTTTTAGAGTGAAAGGAGCAAAAAACGAAGAGGAGGCACTCAAAGCCAGTAAGGCTCTAGCAAACTCATTGCTTGTAAAAACTGCTCTTTTTGGATGTGACCCCAACTGGGGAAGAATTGCTTCAACAATTGGTGCAAGCGGAGTGGATGCGGATGAGGAAAAGTTAAGTATTTTTATTGGAAATGTTTGCGTGTATTTAAAAGGAGTGATTTGCTTTGACAGTGAAACTGAAGCAAAAGCCTACAAACTAATGAAAAAAGAAAGTTTTTCCATCACTTGTGATTTAGGAATGGGTGAGGGAGAGTTTGTTACTTATGCCTGTGATTTAGGATATAAATATATAGAAATTAATTCAGATTATCGAAGCTAAGAGTTTATAAAAAAGAAACTTCTTTATCTTTCTTTCATATACAAAAGAATTCAAATACCAACAACTCATCCATAAAAACACTCTTTATCTTTAAACAAATCTCTTTGTAATTAAAAACCTCTTGTGTCATTATAAATAAAAGCTTAAAAGAAATAAAAATAAGATAAAACAATCAGGATTAACCCTCATTCATAATACCCTAATAAACAATAGAGCCCCGACTATTCTCTAGGGGGAGAGAATAGTCTATTAAGACTTAAAGGAGACGCTTAATGAAAAAAACAGTAAACTATCTTGAAGG
>NZ_NXLU01000006.1 GCF_003364215.1 Helicobacter cholecystus | reverse complement strand
CCTGCGACCAATCGGTTATGAGCCGAGTGCTCTGACCAGCTGAGCTAAAGATCCGAATTTTTTTGGGGAGGGCGTATTATACTTAAGATCAAATCGAAAAGCAAGTAAATTTTCTAGAATTGCTAACATGATAATAAAAGTTAAAAAGCTTGTTCCTCCATAGCTAAAGAGTGGAAGAGGTAATCCTACAACAGGTGCAAAGCCAATAGTCATAGCAATATTAACACTCATATATACAAAAAATAATATCCCCACACAACTTGCCACAACTCTTAGAAAATAATCTTTGAGATTAAGGAGTGTGTAAGAGAGAATATGAAAGATAAGGATCATATAAATTGTGATTAATGTTAATCCCCCAATA
Organism: Helicobacter cholecystus; assembly: GCF_003364215.1. GTDB lineage: Bacteria > Campylobacterota > Campylobacteria > Campylobacterales > Helicobacteraceae > Helicobacter_G > Helicobacter_G cholecystus. The sequence continues at coordinate 92,140 of NZ_NXLU01000006.1, read as the reverse complement.
AATCCAAAACGTTCTATGTAATAGGCAAAGATAAAATCGCTTGTAGCAATGGGGAGAAATTTGAGCTGAGATTGTGTTGCTTGATTTTTTTGCTTTCCTCTTGCACCTCCAGCACCAATGGCGATGATAGATTGTGTGACTTGATGGGAGGGCTTTTCTCCTAGAAAATCATGAATACGTTTTTTTTGATAATCTCTAATTCCATATTGATAAATAAGTGGAGAAGAGATTGAAAAAACAATGATGAGTGTGATCCAAATTTTTTTATTCACCCCAATTAAAAATAAAGCTCCAAATCCCATAAAAAGCACAGTAAGTGCAGTTCCAAGATCAGGCTGTTGTAAGATGATGAAAAAAGGAACAAGAATAAAGGCTGAGATTCTAAAAAATTCTCTCCAATCATATCCATCTTTAGGAGGTGGATTTTGTCTAATGACAAGGGCAAGCATAAGCATTAAAGCGATTTTAAAAATCTCACTGGGTTGAATTGAAAAAGAAGTAAAGGGAATTTCAATCCAACGTTGAGCACCTAATTTTTTTGTGCCTAAAAATTCTACAAGGATCAGCAATCCCAAACAAAACCAATAAAAAAAATAAATACTTTTTGAGAGTTTTCTAAAAGGGATAAAAAAAACAAAATATGCAATCATAAAGGACCCACCAATATAGATGAGTTGTTTATAAACAAGAGAACTCCCAAGCTCATAAATCAAAAATAAAGAGATCCCTATAATAGGCAAAATAAGCACGGGAATCAAAAAATCAAAATGTGCTAAGATTCTACGATTAAAAAACAAAAACAATCCTAAAAAGTCTAAAGTTATTATCAATGAAAAAGTTTATTATAACTTCTAAAGATATAGATATCAGTGAAAAATTAAGATTAGACCACTTTCTCACCTCTGCTTTGCAAGAGAGTAAAAGCCAAGTCCATCAAGTGATCAAAAAAGGGCTAGTTTTGCTTAATTCTAAGCCTTGCAATAAAAATGGGATATTTTTAAAAGAGGGGGATTGTCTCTGTGTTTTATCTCCCCAAAAAGAGGAGCAAGAGAGTAAAAGTGATTTTATTGGTGAGATTGCTATTTTGTATGAAGATGAAGATGTGCTTGTTTTAAATAAGCCCCCACATCTTGTAGTGCATTCGGCTCCAAGTGTTAAGGAGGCGACCTTAGTGGATTATCTTAAAAGCAGAGGATTTAAGCTTTCAAATCTTGCAGGAGAAGAACGCTATGGAATTGTCCATCGTCTTGATAAACCCACAAGTGGCGCTATCGCAATTGCTAAGAGTAATCAAGCTCATAATGTGCTGAGTGAGCAACTTAAGCATAAGATAATGGGACGCTATTATTTAGCAATTACAGATTTGCCCCTTAAAGATAGGGTAGATGTGGAGTGCAATATGGGTAGAAATCCTAATCATCGCTTAAAAATGGCAAAACTCTTTGAGGGACGTTATTCTAAAACAAGCTTTATCCCCTTGCTCCAAGGAAGAGAAGGGTCGCTATGTGTGGCTAAACTCTATACGGGCAGAACACATCAAATTCGCCTTCATCTTGAAACTCTCTCTCGCCATATTTTAGGTGATGAACTTTATGGAAAAAAAGATCACACCTCTTTGCGCTTAATGTTGCACGCTTATATGATGTATTTTACTCACCCCATTTCAAAAGAACCTATATTTATCCAAGCCCCACTTTTTGAAGATATGATAGGATTCTTAAAACAAAATTTTTTAATGGAGGAAGTGAATGAGGCTATCTCTAAAAAACATATACTGCATTGTTTTGGGGATTGTTTTTAGTGGATGTGCAGATTTATTTTTTAACCCAACAACTAATTTATCTCTGGTTCCTTTAAGTGAAGTGAGAATTATGCCTGATGTAAGCTCCATTGCTTTTGAGTGGAAGCTTAATGAAAAAGATAAAAGTATTAAAGGTTTTGTCATCTATCGTAAGGCAAAAGAAGAAAAAGAGTTTAAACGCATAGCTATTATTGCTAATCCTTTTGCAACGCATTTTGTAGATAAGGGATTAAAGAATGAAAGCATTTATTACTATCAGTTTGCAACCTTGGGAGCTAATGATACGATTTCTGCACGATCTAAAATTTTTGCAGCCAAAACTTCTTTTATCCAACCCTTAGAAATGGCTTATGCAAGTAAGGATACTCCAAGAATGATTAAAATCCTTTGGAATCCCCATCCTAATCCAAGTGTCAATGGCTACATTATAGAAAAAAAGATTGATGGGCAGTGGAGAGAGATTGCAGAAGTGTCCAATCGCTTAAATATTGAGTATTTTGATACAAATTTAGCTGATGGAAGCACTTATGAATATCGTGTGGCAAGTATTGATTTTAATGGGATTAAGGGGCGTTATTCTCCTGTGGTTTCAGCAACAACAAAATATCCCCCAGCACCTTTAAATAATATCACTGCCTCAAAAGATGTTCCCAAACTCATTATCATCAAATGGGATGCTTCAAAACAATCTGATATTTCACATTATGCAATTTATGCCTCACAAGAAGAAAAAGGAAAATATAAAAAAGTAGGGGAGAGTAAAAATACTTATTTTGAGTTTAAGACAGAAGATAATGGTGCGGTATGGTTTTTTAAAGTTGTGGGAGTTGATGAATATGGGATTGCAGGATCGCTTGCCCAAGTGCCTGTAATGGGGGTTTCTCTCACTCCTCCCCCTCCACCTGTGATTAAGGGGGCTAGTGTTGTAGATGAGAAGGCTGTGATTGGTTGGGAAACTCCAAGTTCAAGGGTAAGCGCAGTTTATGTTTATCGCAAAGAGGGGAGTTTTGGAAATCCTCTTAAGTTTAGGGTTGCAAACAATGAAACAAAGTTTGTGGATAAAGAAATGGAGAAGGGAAAGACATATACATATTGGGTAGAGTTTGTTGATGTCAATCAAATTCCAAGTGAACCTTCTCAGACCTTTAAGCTTACGCTTCCTTAAGGAATCTTATGCCTCACGCTCTCGCTTCACAAGTTTATCTTCCCCCATTTCCTTTTGAAAATGAGGGATATGAGTTTAAATACTTTGTTGAAAAACTCAATGATCCTTCTCATAGTTTGATTTTTACACGTTTTGGGAAATATGAATTTTTTATCCAGAAACGCTTTAGGCATAAGCATAATGATTATATTTTAAAGTGTGAAAAACTTTCCCACTCTATTCCTACAGGGATTTATAAGGGTGCGATTAGAGCACTTTGTGCTTTTTTTAAAGAATATATTACACATCATAATCTTAATAATGATTCCTTGCGTCAAACTTTGCAATCCCCTTATCAAAAAAGTATTTGGGATTTTTTAAATTTCTCTACACCCTTTGAACTAGAGATTGGCTTTGGGTCAGGACGTCATATTTTACAAAAAGCCAAAACTAACCCACAGACCCTTTTTGTAGGTATTGAGATTCACACGCCTTCAATTGAGCAGGTATTGCGACAGATTGAAATTTTGGGATTAAATAATCTGTATATTGTTAATTTTGATGCAAGAATTTTTCTTGAGCTTATTGCTTCAAATGTGGTGGGAGCTATTTATGTGCATTTCCCTGTTCCTTGGGGTAAAAAACCCCATAGAAGAGTGTGGAGCGATCGATTTTTACAAGAGAGTATGAGGGTTTTAAAAAAAGGAGGGAGCTTAGAGTTAAGAAGTGATGATGAAGATTATTTTAATTATGCTTTAGGCATTTCACTCAATCACTCACTCCTAGATCTTAGAGTAAGAAAAAATTTTAATCATAGAGTTGTAAGTAAATATGAGCAACGATGGAGAAAGCAAGAAAAAAATATTTATGATCTTTTTGTGTATGCTTTGAGTGATTCAGAGCCTAGGCAAGAGATTGAACGTTTTTGTTTCCCTGAAGTGCAAAAACTAAAGAGAAGTTTTGATACAATCCCTTTAAAAGTTATTCAGAAAGATTTCTTTCTACACATTGATAGTATTTTTCAACATTCAAATCGTTGCGTCTTAAAACTCAGTTTTGGAGATTTTAATCAACCACAAAGTAAGTTTGTTGTAATTGATGATGATGGCGCAAGGTATATCAGTGCAGATCCTTTGCCAACTTTGGCAAGCTATCAAGCTCATCAAGAATTATTAAGGCAAATAAGGAGAGATAATTGAGTGCAATCATAGAGGCAAAAAATCTTGAGCTCTATTATAAGAAAACAGAGCCAGTCATTAAGAGTGCAAATTTTATGATCAATAAGGGGGATTTTGTTTTTGTTGTTGGAGAGAGTGGAAGTGGAAAAAGCACTTTACTTAAATCTCTTTATGGTGCGCTTAAGATTAGAGGAGGGGAGTTGAAGGTGGGGGGGATTAATATGAAAGCTCCTAGTAATTCTGATATTTTAAAACTTAGAAAAAGTATTGGAATTGTTTTTCAAGATTATAAACTGATTGAAGAGTGGAATGTAGAGGATAATGTCAAACTCCCTTTGCAAATTAATGAATACTCCAAAGAAGTTTGCAATCAACGCACACAAAAACTCCTTAAGCATACCAATATGGCACATAAAGCCTCAAAATATCCTTTAGAGCTTAGTGGTGGAGAACAACAGAGGGTAGCAATGGCAAGAGCACTTGTGCATAACCCTTTTTTAATCCTTGCAGATGAGCCTACTGGAAATCTTGATGAGTATTCAAGCTCTTTAGTATGGAAGCTTCTTAAAGGAGCTAATGAGCAGCTTGGAATTACAGTGCTTGTTGTTACACATCAAATTCCAAGTATGCTTGATATAGTAAGTAAAAAAATCCTTATTGATGATGGAGTAGTTTATGAGGTTCATTAAACAACACCTTTCACTGATTTTTCCCCTTGTGATGTTGCTCTTTAGCCTTGAGAGTGCAATGCTTGTCAATCGTGCAGTGCTAGAACATGAAAAAAAGCTCTCCCAAGATTACTCTATTGTCATTGCATCAAAAACACCTATTAGTTTTACACAGCTTCAAAGCAAGATTAAAGAAGTCAAAGATATGCGTGAGATTGATCCTCAAGTGGTTTTAAAAGAATTAGAGCATACAATTTCTGCTGAAAATTTAGATTTTCTTAAAAGTCAGCTCCCTTTGTTTTACTCTATTACTTTGTTTATTTTTCCTAATCAAAGCGAGCTTAAACGCATTAATACGGCCTTACTTTCTATCCCTGGGGTACAAAAAGCTGAACTTTTTGCCAAAACGCACTCTAAGGTTTATCGGTTACTTTTATTGCTTAAAAAAAGTATTTTATTTTTTGGTGGATTATTGGGGATTTTAAGTATTGTGCTTATGGTTAAACAAGTTGAAATTTGGCATTTACAACACTCTAAACGTATGGAGATTATGAGCTATCTTGGAGCACCAAGTTGGACTAAAAATAAGATTTTATTCAAGCTTGCTATTATAGATTCGTTTATTTCATCTTTCTTTGTCATTGTGGGGATTTTTTATGTACTTGAAAGTCAAGAGTTTTATACACTTTTTACTTCACTTCAAATTGATAATGTGATTTTTACACCGGTGAGAGATTTTCTTTCACTTTTGCTTGTCTCTGTTGTGATTTCAGTGCTTTCAGCGATTATTGTTATTGTGCGACAAAAGGATTATTAAGTTGAAAAAGTGTTTTATTCTTTTTTGTTGTTTTACTTTTTTGGTTTCTTCAAATATCGATAAAGATATCAAAAAAAATCAAGCCAAGATTGCTAACACAATTAAAGAACAAGCGCGTATTAATAAAAAAATCCAAGAGCTTGGAGAGGAAATTACTTCTCAAAATACAGAGATTAATGCATTGATCAGTCAGATTCAAATTTTAGAAAAAGAGATTGAGGATAATCGTGGGAGATTCTCTGAACAAGAAAAAGAGCTTAAGATCACACAAGAAAAACATCAAGAGCTCCAAGAACGTGATGCAACAATCCAAAAGCAAATCACAGCCTTGATTACCCAAGAATTGGCTTTTAAAGTGATTGCCAATAAAGAGCAAGTAAGTGGAGTTGAGGATATGCTCTTAGAAGAGCTCTTTAATACACTCAGTAAAAATGCAAAACTTCAAATCAACACTCTTACAGAAGAAAAAAAGATTTTGAGTGAAAATATTCAAAAATATTCTAATGAAATTAGAAAGCTTCAAGGACTGATTAAAACCCAAGTGGATAAACGCAAACAGCTTGCAGAAGGAATAAAAAAGCGTAATAAAATGATTGAAAAATTTGAGGGAGATATCCAAAACTATAATCAAAAGCTTTCTCAAATTGTCCAAGAGAGAGAAAGTCTTGATGAGATTTTAGAAAAACTTAATATTAAAAAAAGAGATATGCAAGAGCGTGAAAGACAAAAAGCTTTAGCAAAAGCACAGAGTGAGGATAAAAAATCGCTCAATGCTCCTTTAGAGGTTAAGAAGGTGGGAAGTTCATATCGCCAAGTTTCTACAACAAAATATAAGGGAAGCAAAACAATTGCACCTCTAGATTCTTATCGAATTGAACAGCGTTTTGGGGCATATTTTGATCCTGTATATAAAATCAAAGTCTTTAATGAAGCTTTGGTTTTAGCACCGAAGAATAAAAATGCCAATGTGAAAAGCGTTCTTGGAGGGAAGATTGTTTTTGCAAAAAATACTCCTATGCTTAAAAAAGTTGTCATTATTGAGCATCCTAATCAGATGCATACTATTTATGCTCATCTTGATAAGATTGCACCAACTGTAAGACCAGGATTAAGAGTCCCTAAGGGATATGTGATTGGAAAGGTGGATGATAGGCTTAATTTTGAGGTTACAATTAAGGATCAATATATCAATCCTTTAGAATTAATCAAAAAATAATTTAAAATTTTAAACCTTTTGTCGATATAGACATATCAATCTAGGTTCAAGGAGGAACAAATGGTAGAAATGCAAAATAACCTATCCGCATTTGCTCAAGATAGAATTATTGATTTAGCAAAGCAATATGGAAAAGAAACTTCTTTATCTCCTAAACAAAAAGAAATTCAAACCCAACTTGATGAAGGAGAGAAAAAAAAGCTCAAAGAAGAATTGGTTGAACTTACAAAAAAACTCAATAATGAAATGAAGGGCTTAAATACAGATGTAAGCTTCAGTTATAATGACACGGTTGAAGGATTACTTGTAACTGTAAAAGAGGCAGGTGGAGATAGAGTAATTAGAGAAATTCCCTCAAAAGAAGCCATTGAGCTAATGAAAAAGATGCAAGATCTTGTAGGAATTATCTTTGATAAAAAGGGATAATTCCTTTTAAGTTCTCTAAGGTAGGTTAAGCTTATGGCAATGGGAAAACTCAGCTCTCTAGGTGTAGGAAGCAATGTTTTAAATTATGATGTCATTGAAAAGCTCAAAAAAGCTGATGAAAAAGCAATGATTGAGCCAATTGATAAAAAGATGAAGGACAATATCGAGAAGCAAGCAGAACTTAGCGGTATTATCGGAATGCTTAATGGAATGCGTGGCAGTGCTCAGAGTCTTTCAGATTATTCAACTTATATTGGGCGTAAGGTCAATGTCCTTGGAGATGCAGTACGTGCTACAGCAAATGCAGGTGTACCTATTCAGGATATTAATATTGAAGTCAAGCAAATTGCAAAAAATGATATTAATGAGGTGGGGACAAAGTTTGAAGATCGTAACAGTGTGTTTTGTGAAGAGGATACGACTTTAGCCTTTTATGCACGCGGTCAATATTTTAAAATTCCTATTAAAGCAGGAACAACTTTAGGCGAAGTTGCTCAACTTGTCACAGATAAATCTGGTGGAAATGCAGTGGGTGTAGTGATGAAAACAGGCGGAGCCAATCCCTATCAGTTGATGATTAATTCTAAACAAACAGGGGAAGAGAATAAAATTTATTTTGGTTCTACTTTACAATCTGATGAAATTGCTTCGGGACCTCAAGAGCTGGGTGAGGGGGATTTGGAACTTGTGCTTAAAGATGTAAATGGATTGGATCAATCTGTAATAGTTACGATGCCAAAAACAGAAGAAAATGCTAAAAGTTCCCATAATGCAAGAGCCTTAAAAGAAGCAATTAAAAAGGCAATTGAAGAGAATGCTGAACTCTCAGAACTTTTAGGAAGTGATATTAATATTGGAGTGGGTTTAGGAGGAAAATCTCTTGTCATCAATGATAGAAGAGGCTATCAAATCCAAGTTTTTGGGAACAAAGCTAAAGAAATTGGATTTAAAAAGACAGAAACTCCTGTTGAAAATCTTGTGACAAGCTCAAGTGCAGTTGAGGGTGGGAAACTTACAGGAAACATAAATATTAATGGAATTCCACTTAATCTTGCAGAATTTACACAGAGTAAAAATACTGGGGAGCAAAATGCACAAGCCATTGCTCAAGCAATTAATAATATTGCAGGAGTTTATGCCTATGTTAATGATAAGGGGGGGTTGGTGATTAATTCTGATAGTGGGGAAGTGTATATTAAGACTGAAGATGAAGCAAGTCGTGAAAATTTAAAAAAACTTGGATTATCTGAGGGAACTTTTGCGCAATACAGCAAAACCCAAGAGCAAACCTTTAAGCTTAAAAATATTCAATCAGCCCAAGATGCTGAGTTGATTTATAATGGAGTAAGTATTACACGAGGTTCAAATACAATTAATGATATTGTTGCTGGAGTAAATCTTGAACTTGTAAGTACAACTCCTGAAGGAAGTCCTGCAACAGTCAGTATTACTGCTGATAATGAAACAATTATTGAAGATATTAAGGGCTTTGTAGAAAAATATAATGAATTGATGCCAAAGCTTGCAGAAGTTACACGTTATGACCCTGACACTCAAACTGCAGGAATTTTTAATGGGGTGAGTTTTATTCGTATGATTCGCTCCAGTGTGAATAAAATTTTTTCAATGAGTTCAGGAAGTGGGTTAGAAATTCAAAGTTTGATTAAATATGGATTGAGTATTGACGATAATAGTAAAATGAGTTTTGATGAGTCAAAACTTCGTAGTGCCTTAAGTGCTAATCCTGACGCAGTCAGAGAGTTCTTTATCGGTATGGATAAAACAGTCTTGGGAAAAGAAACTCGCGTAGGTGGAGTTTTTAGAGTTTTAAATGAGGATTTAGATTCCATGGTTAAAGGGTCAAATTCTACTCTTAAACTCTATGAACAATCTCTTACAAGAGATGATAAGCGTTTGCGTGAGGATAGAAAAAGAACTATGGAAAGGCTGAATGCTCGCTATGACAGTATGGCGGAGCGTTTTGCAGCTTATGATAGTCAAATTGCCAAAACCGATAATTCTTTCAAAAGTGTTCAGATGATGATCAATCAGGCAACAAAAGGAAAATAAGAAGGAATAAATGATGGTCAGAGGGAATGCCTATAGTCTTTATCAACAAAGTTCAGTTTCAATCGAATCTCCTGCAAAGCTTATTGAAATGCTTTATGAAGGGATTTTACGCTTTGCTTCTCAGGCTAAACGCTATATTGAAGCAGAAGATATTGAAAAGAAAATTTACTATATTAATCGGACGACAGATATTTTTAGTGAGTTAATCAATTCTCTAGACTATGATCGTGGGGGTGATGTTGCCCACTATCTTTCAGGACTTTATACTCACCAAATTAAGCTTTTAGCCCAAGCAAATATTAGAAATGATGGTGAGAAAATTGATACAGTCATTCGTGTAGCAAGAGGTTTGCTTGATGCGTGGAGGGAGATTAATCAAAATGAATTGGCTAGATAGTTTGAAGATTGCATTACTCCTTGAGGATTCTCAAAAAGCCTTTGAACTTAGCACTAATCTTCCCTCTGAAGGCTTTAAAAGTTTAGAGGAAATGCTGATGGCAAGAGAAATGATTGCCCAAACTACAGAGCTTTTGAAAAAAGAAAAAGAGCGCTTAAGAATTGCAATGCAACAAATCAAAACAGCTCAAAAATTTATTCAAGAGTAGGGGTTTTTGAGAGTTTTTTTTCTTAGTGGTTCAGATACTGATGTAGGTAAAACCTTTATTGCATCCCAACTTGTTGTATATTTTCAATCCCTTGGGCTTAAAGCCCTGACTATTAAACCCATTGAAACTGGCGTAAGAGATTTTCCCTATGATGGATCAGTGCATTTAAAAGATGCTCAAAAACTCTTCCCCAATATGCTTATACAAGATATTGTGCTTTATACCTTCCCTCTACCAGCCTCACCCTTTGTTGCAGATACAGAGAAAAGAATAGATTGTGAGAAGATTTTTTCTCATATTGCAAGTTTTCAAGATAAATTAGATGTTTTAATCATTGAGGGGGCTGGAGGAGTGTTTGTCCCTATAAAAAAAGATTATTTTATGCTTGATTTTGCCTATGAGCTTCAAGAGAAATTTAACAGTGAGGTGATTTTTGTTTGTGATGATGCTCTAGGGATGATTAATCGCCTCTTAAGCGGTCATTCAATTCTAAACAGCCATCGATTATCTCATCATCTTTATATTAATCTTAGAAATGAAAAAACTTTTCAAGAAATTTCTTTGCCTTTTTTGCTCAAAAGTTCTCTTATCTATAGCCTAGAGCTAAAAAATCTTGTTACTTCTTTAAAGGTATTTGAGTAGAATCACGCTTTATTTTTACTTTCAAGGATTGTAATGGATTTTCTCTCTCTCGCCAAAACCTATCAAACTCCGCTTTATGTGTATGATTTTGACAAGATACAAAAGAATTTTTTAGAATTTAAAAATGCTTTTGCAGGGAGAAAATCACTGATTTGCTATGCACTGAAAGCTAATTCTAATCTTTCCTTAATCGCTCATCTTGCCTCTCTTGGAGCAGGAGCGGATTGTGTGTCTATTGGGGAGGTTAAACGCGCCTTGCTTGCTGGAATCCCAAGATATAAAATTATCTTTAGTGGTGTAGGTAAAAGAGATGATGAGATCAAAGAAGCTCTCAAAGAGGATATTTTATTTCTCAATCTTGAAAGCTATGAAGAAATGCGTAGGGTAGAGAGTATCGCTCACTCTTTAGGGGTAAAAGCTAGAATTTCAGTGCGGGTTAATCCCAATATCGATGCTAAAACCCACCCCTATATTTCTACAGGGCTTTATGAAAATAAATTTGGCGTAGAGCTTGAGGTGGCAAAAGAAATGTATCTTTGTGCTAAGGCTTCTAAATATCTTCAAGCAGTGGGTGTGCATTTTCATATCGGTTCTCAAATCTGTGATTTGGGTGCAATTACACAGGCTGCTCAAAAGATTGCAGAGTTTTTAAAATCACTTCTAGCCCTTAAACTTGAAATTAAGTTTTTTGATATTGGAGGGGGTTTGGGGATACGCTATGAAAATGAAGAGATTATTAAGCTTTATGATTATGCCCAAAGCATACTCTCTAGCCTTAAAGATTGTGAACCTACAATTATATGTGAGCCAGGGAGAAGGATAGTAGGGGATAGTGGATATTTTCTTACTCAAGTGATTGGAGAAAAACGCAATAAGCATAAACGTTTTGTCATTGTTGATGGAGGAATGAATGATTTTATACGCCCCTCACTTTACCAAGCTTCTCATAACTCTTTTGTAGTGGGGAAAGAGAATGAAGATACTTTAGAGTGTGACATTGTAGGACCAATTTGTGAGAGCGGGGATTATCTGGCCAAAAATACTCAGCTTCCACTCACTCAAATTGGGGATTTGATTGTGTTTAAGGATGCTGGGGCTTATGGATACACTATGGCAAGCAATTATAATACTCGCCCACGTCCTGCAGAAGTTGCAATGATGAATCAAAAAGTCAAACTTATTAAAAATAGAGAGAATTTACAATCTTTGTGGGCAGATGAGTGGGAGCTTTTAAAATCATGACATTAGAGGATTTGAGAAAAGAGATTGATAAGCTTGATGATGAGATGATCGCACTTTTAGAAAAAAGGGTGCAAGTTGTTAAACAAATTGGCAAGCTTAAAGTTAAACTTAATCAAGAGGTTTATAATCCAAAACGTGAAGAAGAGATTCTTAGACGTTTGCAATCTCTCAGTTCCCTTCCTCCTCATCAAATCAAGATGTTTTATCAAAATATTTTTACACTCACTAAAGTTTTACAAGAGGAGAAATTATGAATTTTAAGCCTATCGTTTTACAGGATAAATCTCTGCTTGATGCATATTTTGCACCAAAAACAGAACATCCATTTTCAGATTTTAACTTTAGCAATCTTTTTATTTGGCGTTTTGCAAGGGAAATTAGCTATTGTTTAAATAATGATTTTTTGCTCATTAAGACTTGCTATCCTCAAGATGAACCTTATTTTTTCTATCCCTTCTCTCTTACCCCTAGAAGTGAAAAAGAGAGAAAAGAGGTTTTAAGCACTTTACTTACCCACTATCCTAAAGCCACTTTTAAGTCTCTTACTCAAGAGCAGGCACAGGAATTAGATAAATTTTTTCCTTCAAGATTTACACTCTCTCCTAATCGTGATCGTTTTGATTATGTTTATAGTATTTCTGAGCTTATTAACTTAAGTGGTAGAAAATATCATAAGAAAAAAAATCATCTCAATAAATTTTTTCAATCCAACCCTGATTTTAGTTTTGAACTCCTCACCCCTCATAATGCCTTAGAAGTAGAGAAAACTTATGAGCGATGGTATGAGGATAACCCTCTTAAAGATGAGGCATTAGAGAGCGAGAAGAGGGGAATCTTCTCTTGTTTGCAAAATTTCTCTTCTCTTGATATTGTGGGAGGTTTGATTAGAGTCAAAGGTGAGATTGCAGCATTTGCATTAGGAGAGGCTGTGGATGCTCAAAATGTTGTGATACATATAGAAAAGGCAAATATAGCTGTTGCGGGGATTTATCAAGCGATTAATCAGCAATTTTTGCTTCACGCCTTTAGCTCTTATATTTGGGTTAATCGTGAAGAGGATTTAGGGATTGAGGGGTTAAGAAAGGCAAAACTCTCCTATCAGCCTTCTGTTTTACTAGAAAAATATGAAGCCAAGTAGTGTTTTTGGTCCTTTTGCTTATGAGGAGAAGATCTTAGAGCTAGTTGCTTATGATTATGAGGGATTAAAGGAACTTTTTTTTAGAATTGAGGAGTTAAGGCAGAAATATTTTTGTCTTGGATTTCTTGCTTATGAGGCTTATAAAGCCTTTGATGATCACTCTTTTACTTCTACAACCCCCTTAGCGTATTTTGGAATTTTCTCATTTCGCTCATCTTTTACTCCCCCTAAAAGCAATGATGTTTTCACTCCACTTTTTCCCCAATGGATTGCAAAGGAAGAGTATTTACATAAGATAGAGCAACTCAAAGAGCAAATTAAAGAGGGTAATACCTATCAAGGCAATCTCACTACAACTTTTTACTGCTCTAGCACTTTGAGCTCTTATGAGATTTTCCTCTCACTTTTGTACAAGCAAGATACACATTATCGTTGTTTTTTGCCTACGCCCTTTGGGGATGTGATTTCTTTCTCTCCTGAGCTATTTTTCTCTATTCAGAATGAAGACATCATCACAAAACCAATGAAAGGCACAATGCCAAGAGGCCAGAGTGAAAAAGAAGATCAAGCAAATAAAGAGTTTTTAAGAAATGATCTAAAAAATCGTAGTGAAAATGTAATGATTGTAGATTTACTCAGAAATGATCTGAGTAAAATTGCTCAAAAAGCTAGTGTAAAAGTGCCCCATCTCTTTGAGATAGAGACCTATCCTACACTTTTTCAAATGACTTCAACCATTACAGCCAAACTTAAGAAGACAGAGCTTTTAGAGGTATTTCAAGCACTTTTTCCTTGTGGATCTATTAGCGGTGCACCCAAGAGAAGCACATTAGAGATTTTGCATAGGCTAGAGGGAAAAGAGAGGGGGGTATATTGTGGGGCATTGGGGGTGGTGGAAAAAGAGAGGGCACTCTTTTCAATCCCTATTCGCACCTTATTCAAGCAAGAAAATAAAATCAGCTATGGAGTAGGAAGTGGGATAGTATGGGATAGCGTGGGGGAGAGTGAGTATGAAGAGTTAAAAACTAAGATGAGCTTTCTTTCTGTCAATTTTGATTTGATTGAAACAATGCTTTATGAAAATCACAAAATCCCATTTTTACAAAAACATCTCTCTCGTCTGTATTCAAGTGCTCAAGCTTTAGGTTTTTCTTTCCCAAAAGACCTAGAGCAAGAGCTTAGAGCTTTAGAGTTTGAAGGAAAATTTATCTTAAGAGTGACACTGAAAAGAGGGGGAGAATATACATTGCATATTCAAGAATTTATCCCTCACACAAGCAATGCCATTATCTTAAAAAAAAGAGAGGGTAAAAGTGATCTTTATCCCTATAAAACAACTTATCGTCCGTGGGCTGAGGGAATAGAGTATGGCAAGGTTTTTGATGCAGTGTTCTATGATGAGAGAGGTTATTTGAGCGAGGGTTCACGCAGTAATTTACTCTTAGAGATAGAGGGAAAACTTTATACTCCAAAATTTGATGGAAACTTTCTAAAAGGGATCTATAGAGAGGAAATGATTAGGTGTGGGCAAGTGAGTGAGCGTGAGCTAAAAGTTGAAGATTTAAAGAGTGCAAGTAAAATCTTTTGTGTAAATTCTGTAAGAGGCAGGGTTGAGGTTAATTTGATTGAGATATACTCTAAACTTTCGTAAAGTCCCCATTTGGAGCATAGATTGAGAGTTGGTGTTTCTCTAGTATTATCTGCTTTATTTTTGCAAGTTGTTAGTGCTGAAATCTGTCCTACGGCTAAGACAAACGAAGATTTACAGGTGAATGCAGGGAGTATTTGTGAAATCTCTAACATCCAAGAAGTCAAAGATAAGGTTACTAATGATGGAACAATTATCTTTACTTCTAGTAGCTCAGGGATTACTTTTGATGGCACAACTCCAACACTGAGTATTGGAACCAGTGACACAGCTAGAGGACTGATTGAAGTTAGAAGTGATGCCTTTATTGATGCCTCAAAAACAACTACAAGTAATGGGGAATTTAAGATTGAGGGGCAAGATATTAACATTCATCAAGATCGCTCCCTCACTCTTAAAGCAACCAAAATTACTTTTGGTGATTCTAATAAATCTGTTGGCGTAAGTGGAAATAGCTATGTAGCAAATTCAACAAGCTATAAGAATTTAATTTTAGATACAACAAGTGAGATTACACTCAAAGATCTTTCTCTTACTCATGTAAGAATGAGTGGTATGGCTCTTAAAACACTCACAAATACAAAACTTACACTTAAGAATTCTTATATTACCAGTGATACGGATCTGACAATCAAAAGCGATACCTCCAATGCCTCAACTTTTGTCATTGCTAAGGGAAGTGTCAATACAATTTCTGCTCAAAAAATTATTTTTAATTCAAATAATGCGACCCATAGCTTTAAAGGTGAGGGAATTGTTGACTTCCAAGCCAATGAGATTACGCTTGGGGATTCAAGTGTCACAGCCACACTTAAGCAAGAAAAGAGTGAAAAAGAAGGGCAAACAAGTGTGGGATTTATCGCTGATAACAAGCTTTTAGCCACAAAGCTAGAAGTTGATGGGCTTAAAATGCAAGTGATTAAAAATAGCGAAGCGATTTTAAGCAATGTCAATTCTACCTTTAAGGGCGCCACACTCCAAGCCTTAGATAGGGACAATAAGGATCAAATCCTAGTGATTGAAAATGGCAATAGCACTCCAAGCACTAGTGGGAAGATTGAAATTGGGACAATTCAAATCAATGGGGAGCAAGAGAGCATAACAAGCTTTATAGGCAGTGAGATTAAAATCTATGGCCAAGAGATTACGATTAATGGTGATGCCGACAAGTCCAATACTTTGGTGCTTCAGAGCATTAATGATGCAGGAAATATCACATTAGGAAAAAAGAATACTGATTCAGCTACTCCACCACCCCCAGCAACAAACAAAGATGGAGAAGTTATTATTAAGGGACAAACTTCAACCTCTAAAGATACCAACTCTAGCAAGATTCTTCAACTCAAAGGTGCCAATACAATCATTGGTGGAAGTGTGACACTCCAAGATTTAAGCATTCAAACTCATAGCCTTAAAGAGGGAATGGTATTTTCTCAAGGAAGTGATGGAGAACTCACTCTTAAGGGCATTACTCTAACTTCAGGAATTAAAGATACTCAAGATAAGGGAAATTACCAATCCCTTAGTTTTAGCTCAGAGAAGATTGGAAAAATGACATTCAGCGACTCTGCCTCCACATTTAAAGCTTCAGAATTTGCCTTTGGTAATCAAGAAATTACATTAAGCAATAGTTCTTCAGGAAGTTCTGCTAGCTCTACAAATGGAGCTATTTTATCTTTGTATGCTATGGGGAAAACTTCTCTTGATTCAAATTTGGGTGAGGGAATGGGAGTGTTTTTATTTGATAATACAACCATTAAAGACAATTCCAATGCCAAACTTGCTCTCTACAGTAAAGAGGGGGCAAAAATCATAGCTCATCACCTTATCCTTGATGGTGTAAGCCTTCAAACCTATGCTTTAGGAAGTGTAAGAGAAAATACTAAAAACCCTATTGATCTCTCTTTGGCAGGCAATGATCTCACCATTAAAAATAATGTCAGCATTGAGACGCAAAAATTTCTTTATGCAGAGGGTAAGCAAGGCATTGGTTCAGATATTACAATCATAGGAAGCTCTAGCACTAATGCTTTGACCCTCAAAGCAGATGAGGATTCAGACTCCTTTACTTTAGGGGGAACA
Source organism: Helicobacter cholecystus (assembly GCF_003364215.1). GTDB lineage: Bacteria > Campylobacterota > Campylobacteria > Campylobacterales > Helicobacteraceae > Helicobacter_G > Helicobacter_G cholecystus. The sequence goes on along the minus strand of NZ_NXLU01000006.1, from coordinate 75,463 downwards.
ATCACACTGGATAATTCAGGCAATGGAGGGAGTGGCTCTCTTCTTAAAATTGAACTTAATGGTAAAAAAACAGAAGATAAGACTTTGGATTTAATCATTAATGGAGGGCTTACAGCGATTGGAAAAGTCAATGGTGGCTCTAGTGTTACAACCACTCTTAAGGCAAAAAGCTTTAACTTTGGCGAGGGGATTGTGGTGAGTTCGATTAATGGAACTCTAAGTTTTGAATCAGCTGATAGTGGGGAGATTGATCTTTCTAGAGGTGAGGTGATTCTTAAAGGGCTTTCAAATGCTGAGGCATCAATCACTAAGAGTAATGGAGGGGCGCTTAAGCTTGGAGATGTTTTTGCACTAGGGAAAACAAAAATAGAAAATGCAACCTTTATGGATTCTCATGTGAGTGTTGAATCTTATGGAAGTGGAGCAGATACTTTAACGCTTAAAAATACTTCAGAGATTTCAGAAATTGCAAGTATTGATCTTAAAGATGCAAAGATTGAGGTTAAAAGTGATAATAATGGAGGGGTGCTTAAGCTTAATAATGGAGCAGTGATCACCTCAAGAGGGACTTCAGAGATCAATGCTTCAAGTATTAGCACACAGAGTGGCACTTACTCTTTAAATATTCAAAATGGCACGTTGATTCTTAAGGAAAACTCAAGCTCTGCTTCTAGCTCTTTAGGCTCTGTGACCTTGGGGGTTGAGGGAGTAGGGGGAGGAAATTTGATTATGTCAAATTCTTCTTCTAATAACGACTTTTCAACCCCCCTCATCACTTCTTATAAAGACTCCACCATTACTGCAAAGCAATTGAATTTTAATGATAAGGCGATTGATTTCACTTCCACAGGAGGGGAGCTTAAACTTATTTCAAAAGATACCAATAATGGGGATACACTCACAATCAAAAGTGGGGTGATTAACCTCAACAATGGAGCATTGGGCTATTATAAAAGCAATGGAGTAACAGAGTTAAAAAATTTAACACTGCATAATGGGGACTCATCAGTCAGTATTAATTCTCAAGGAGATTCTTTTATTCAAGCAAATGAGTTGGATTTATCTAAAAATACAATCACCTCAATCGGAGGGTTTTTAAAACTTAGGGGTTTAAAAGATAATTCTTCAGTGGGGAATGTAACTATTGGCGATCATGGGGGAATTTCTGCACTTAAAAATGAGACTTATACAACACTTAAAATTGCCCAAGATAGCTCTCTTACTCTTCAGGCTAATGTGCCTTTTACTTCAAGCAACAATCTTTTAGGTGGTGGAAAGTTTGGAGTTTTACATGCTAAGAGCTTGGAGTTTGAGGGTAGTGGTGGGGTGGATAATCCCCTTATAAAAATTGAGATTTTGCAAAAGCCTATTGTTGGTGAAGAAGCCTTTACCTTAAGGGAAGGAAAGCAGGTTGTCGTAGAAACAAGTGAGGGAATTTTTAAAGGAGTAAATGGCAACACTAGAGATGATGTAACACAAAATAAATCTTCTATTAGTCTAGATGATATTCTTCTAGCACCTACAGGCTATCAATCTCTTAATCTCACTGCCCAATTTCTTGATGCTCAAGGAAAAGAGAGTACGCAGGAGGCAAAGAGTATACAAGTCACTCTCAAAGCCCTTGGAGGCAGTGCATGGGATAAATCAGAATCTATTAGCGATCCTCTTGCACAAAAGCAAATGCAAACCCTTATAAAAACAGGGAGAAATGAAGAAATCCTAGATAATATTTTGTCCTCAAATAATGCCTTTAAAGCTGGATTTTCTGTGCTTATTGAACAAGGAGATGTGGTGAATGTTGGTAATGCACTCAATTATATCAGCGACACTTACACATCCCTTGCCAATAGTGTGATTTATAATGATCGTATCCAAACTCAACTTACCCAAATGCGTTTTACAAATATTGTCAATCGCCTTGCCCGTGGTAAAAATCCCTATAAGGGACAAGAAGAACTTGCACGTTTTATTCGCTCTTATCATAATGTGGCCTATGCTTTGAATGATGAGGAATTACCAAACCAAGAAGATATTCTTAACAAGGGTGAGCTTTGGGCAAGTTATGATGGATCAATGGCTACGGGAAATGGGGCAAATAGCATTGTTAATGGGGTGATGGTGGGGTATGACTATGATTTAAGTGAGAATATTTTGCTTGGAGGCTTAGTGCAATATGGCTATGGCTCTTTTGATGGAAACTATCTTCATACCTCTTCTAATAATGTGGCATTAGCACTTTATACAAGAATGTATTTTGGGAGCAATGAGCTTGATATTATCGTATCTGAGAATTTCGGATTTAATACTACAAATATCAAAGTAGGGGCAACAATTATGCCCCAACAGCTTAATGGAGCGATGAAATATGATTTATTTAAAACCACAGCATCACTGCTTTATGGTTATACTTTTGATGTAGGTGAGGAAGAGAGCCCTTATTATCTTAAACCCCTTGTAGGCATGGAGCTTTCTTATCTCTATGAAAAAGAAGGAATCAGTGATTCTCTTGTTCCCCTGTATGCTTCTGCAATGCATGCATTTAAGACAACTTTGAGTGTGGGAATGGAGATGAGAAAATATTTTAGCCCTGAGAATTATATTTTTCTTATCCCTAGGGTTATGCGTGATCTTTATAATGGAGGAAGTGATGCACAAGTGGGATTTGTGGATGTGAAAAAAATGACCTATACTCCAAACTATGCATCTGCAACTTCTTTGGAATTGCAAGCAGGAGGAGAGGGTAAAATAGGAGAAAATTTATCAATCAATGGGAGTTTAGGCTTTAGGCTAGGGGTGGAAAAAACAGAGTTGCTTACTAATTGGAGCGTAGGCTTAAAATATAAGTTTTAAGGATTGAGATGTGAGAAAAAGTTATATTGCATTGAGTTTAGTTCTCTCTCAAGCATTATGTGCAGATACAGATTTAATCGCAGATTTTGGGAATAATTCAACAAGTCTTAATGTAACAAAGCCCAAAAATTCACAAGTTCAAAGAGATCAATCTCAACAGGACCTTGATCAAAAGGCAGTCTATGGAGTAGATTGGAGTGGAGGCACAAGCTATCTTAATTTAAAAACCAATGACTTAACTTTTAGCTTCAAAGATGATTCACGCACAGCACAAAATCTTGTTTTAAGTGATGGACTTACAATTAGAAATAATGTTGCCTCAAGTGGTGAGAGCAAGACTCAAGCTAAAATCACTATTGCTAAAGATGGCAGTTCTCTTAAAACTCTTCTTATAGGACAAAACTCTGCACCAAACAATAAAATTACAATTGGCAGTGATATTAATTTATTGCTTGAAAGCTTTAGTGATGTTAAAGTGATTTCAAATCTTTATCTTGGAATAGGTTCAGTCTTTGATGTTTCTAATATAGATACTTTTAGTAATAATGGGGGAATTGTGCTTGAGGGAAGTGATTCCACGCTTAAGGTCAAAGATACACTCACTAATAATGGAGTGATAATGATGAAAGAGGGGTCAAAGATTACTTCTATTTCAAATCTCTCGATCACTGCTAATTCTCAAGATCAAAAAAATGGCTCAATCCTCATTCAAGGTAGTGCAGAAATTAATTCAGGAGTCAAGAATCTTACAATCACAAATCAAGATATTACTTTGCAAAATCTTGTAAGCAAACAAGATGGAAAAATTACTACTACCCCTTCAATCCTTGCACTTAAAAGCACAAATAATAGTGGTACATTGACATTGGGGGATAGCAATAAGGAGGTGAGTATTACAGGAGAGATTGGCAATCAAGACCCTAGTAATATTTCAAACTCTGAGATTCCTCAAGGAAGTGAAATCGGAAAGCTTGTGATTGAAGGCTTTAGTGCCATTGATCTTAAAAATGCAAATTTTAAAAATATTACTCTTGAGAGCACAAGTGTGAGTAGCCTTGATTTAAACATGGGAAAACTTAGCTTAGAGAATACAAGCATCAAACTCTCATCAACTTCAACACTTAAAAATAGTGATACGAGTAATCCCTCCACAATCACACTTAAAAGCCATAACAGTATTAGCGTAGGGGATGAGGGGACACTTAGCATTACAGGCAATCATAGTTTTTCAGGTGAGGGGACACTTGATTTTGTGGGAAAAGTGATTAATTTAGGGGATAGCTTAAATTTAAGTACTACTGGTCTTCAAGGATCTGTAAAAATTGGAGTGAGTGCAAAAGAGAAGATTGCAACAAATAATTTCACACTTACAGATCTTACTCTCCAGGCCATAGAATCTCAAATCACTAATACTTCAATCACCCTCTCAAATGCCACTTTACAAGGCATTAATCATAATGCAGAGCTTTCAGAATTAAACATTACAAAAAATGGCAGTAATGGAAGTATCAAGGTTTTAAATGGTCAAACAGCTACACTTGAGGGAAGTGGGATTGTCTTAAATGGACAAGATATGAGTTTAGAGAATTCTGGGAGTGGGAAAACCACCTTGATTTTAAAGGCAGGAAGTGGGGGAATTACTTTTAATGGTGGAGAGAATGGATCAAAGATAGAGGGCAAAAGCTCTGATATGAGTAAAAATCTTCTTTTTCTCCAATCCTCTTCCTTGATTACTCAAGGAAAGGTGACATTAGAGAATATCGTTGTGATGAGTGATAGAGATGTAAGTATCATAGGGACAGAAGCAAAAGATACAAATGGAAGCAAAGGATTATTCATCACTCAAGGCTCAAACTCTAATGCCTCAACACTCTTTATTGGAAATCAAGCAAATGGAGAAACAAGATTTTATACCCTCACTCTTGCCTCCCAAGGATTAGAAGAAAATCAACAAGCCTATGTTAAAATTGATGCAGGGAGTGCTAATCCTAGTGCGGTAGATTTTCGAGCTTCAAGCTTTATATTCCAAAATCAAGAGATTGATCTTGCTACAAGTGCATCAGGGACAAAATTAAGGCTTTTTGCCTATGGAGATGGTCTAATTGATGCAAAATTTCTAGAAATGAAGCAGGGGAATCCTTCAGCACAACTCTCAAGCAGTGGGGCATTTAATTTCTCTAATACTACTTTTAGCGATGGGAGCTCATCAAAGGTAGAATTGTATGCAGGAAATGGGGGGGTTCATCTGCTTCCAATTAATCTTACACTTAAAAATGTTTCCCTTGACGCCAAGATTATTGATGATAATGGCGGAAATAATTTTAATACCCTCAATCTCTCAACAAAGGGTTCAATCAATATTTTAGGAACTTCTACAATAGAGGCCAGTAAGTTTGTTTATGGAGATGAGCAAGGCATTGGTGTGGATTTATTGATTGGAAATGAGAGCACTAAAGGAAGTCTTGTACTTAAAGCAACTAGCGGGAGTGAAGAGAATTTTGCTATTGGGGGAGAGATTGCCCTTGATTTGAGAGGAAATGGTGGGGCTTCAAATGTCGATATTGAAATTACTAATGGCACAGCAAAAAAACTCAGTGACAATACTTTGGGATTGACTTTTAAGGGAGGAGGATTGAGTATTATTGGAAGCAATGGTAATCATTCCTCCACTTATACATTTAAGGCAAAGACTTTTAAATTTGAGGAGTTAAAAGAGGGGGATCATACTCTCATTGCCTCTCCTTTTATTAAGGTGCAAAATGCACAACTCACACTCAATGGCGATTCAAGTATGAGTGAAATTGATGTAATAGGAACAACTTACTTACTTGGAGACTCTGCTGGATCCTCTGAAACTAAGCTTCTTGCTACCAATAATGGAAATACAAGTGGAGCTCAAGTCACTCTTAAGCTTCATGATATAGAGGCCACAGGTAAGGCAAGTATTGCAGAGAATAAACTCAGTTTTGAAAATAGCAATATTAAGGTAAGCAATAGTGATAACTCACAAGGATTGCTTCTTGTGGATAAAACTACTTCAAGTAATGGAAATGCTATTTCTGGAACTATTAACTCAATCACTCTTGAGAGTGGAAAATTGCAGATTAAACAAGATTCAAGTCAAGCTGAAATTACTCTTAGGGCTGATGCACTTCTAACCTCTAGTGGGATTTCATCACTGAGTATAAAGAGTATTAAGGTTGCAGAGAGTGGGCTTTACTCTCTTAAGGTAAATGATGGTGTATTCACACTCACAGAAGAGAGTGCAGGCAGTGGCCTTGGGGCAATCACTTTAGGAAGTGAGGAAACTCCTTTAAATGGGGCAGGAGGAATTTTTGAATACAAAAAGAATGGAGGTTATAATTCTCTTACATTTAAAGATCATCTGACTTCTTATGGAAACTCTTCTATCATCGCAGATACTTTCACACTTAATGCCAAGGAGGATCAGAGCAATTATGCCCTAAGCTCTACAGGGGGAATGCTTACATTTCAAGCACAGCAGAGCACAGATCCTTTAGAAATCACAACAGATCTGACACTTAAAAATGGGGGCTTTAAATATGTGGATAAAGAGGGGCAAAATGCAGAGCTTAGATTTGGAGCCAAAAGCAGTATTACCTCAAGCGGTGAGAGTGTAATTGAGGCAAAAAATCTAGATATTAATGGGGTAAATCTTACAAGCACCCAAGGGACTTTGAGTCTTAAGGGCATTAACTCTAGCACAAAGGTGGGGAAGGTGAGTGTAGGAGATGCTGGGGTGCTAAGAGCACAAGGGGGTAATTCTAGACTTGCTACACTTAGAGTAAATGATAGCATTGCTTTAAGTGCTTCAGTGCCTTATATCACTCCAAGTGAGCCTTTGGGAAAAGGGGTTTTTGGGCAAGTTGTTGCAGAATCGATTCTTTTTGAATCTCAAGACACTTCTTCGCTCATTACTCTCTCTCTTACCCAAGCATCACAAACAAGTACAATGAGTGATTCTCTTTTTGCATTACGTGAGGGGGGGATTATATTGATTGATACAAATAGCGGGATTAAGAAAAAGATTTCTAGCGCAGAGTATGGAAATATTACTTTAGAAGATGTAAAAAGTAGCCTTGGAGCCTTTTCCTCTATCTCTCTTACTCCTTATTTCAAATATGGCACAGATCTGCAGGGTAAAGAGATTGTAGAGGATTTGATGCTCAATCTTAAAGTCACTCAAAATGATGTAACCCAACTTTTAGAGAGCATTAAAGACCCAAATAAAAAAGCACAAATGCAGTCTCTTCTTTCTTCTGGAAATAATGCCTTAGTCATTCAATCCATTATGAACTCAAAAGATAATCCTCTTAAAACAGGTATGGCACTTTATATCTCTAATGGAAATGTTGAAATTGTTGCCAATACTTTAGAGTATGTAACGGGGGCATTTATTGGGCTTAATGATAGTTTATACGCTTCTCATAAAATTGCTAATGGGCTGAATATGGTTAAGGCAATTAATGTAGAAAATCGAATGGTGAGAGCAAAAAATCCCTATCTTGCTAAGCTTGAAGTTGCTAAATTGCTTAAACGTGCTATAGGTGTAGCTTATGCAAGCAATGATGATGAGATTTTATTAGAAGAAGAGAGTGGGATTAAAGAGGGTGAGCTATGGGTAAGTTTTGATGGAGCAATGGGATTTTCTAAAACTTTAGGGAATGTGAGTGTTTATGGCTTTAGTGGAGGATATGATACCCTCTTAGGGGAGCAGAAAAACTATTTACTCGGATTTTATTTTGGTTATGGTTATGGTGCCTATAGTGCAAATTTTACAACCAACAATTCTCATAATGTTTCTTTAGGTTTTTACTCTCGTATGAGTTTTGAGAATAATGAGGTTGATTTGATTGCTTCTCAGAGCATTGGTTTAAATACAGCCTCTATTGATTATGGTGCAACAAACTCTTATGTGGCTCAAATGCTTAAACAGAGCATTAATTATAATTTCTATACCACAAATATTGAAGCACGTTATGGCTATGTCTTTAATGTAGGGGAAAAAGAAAGTCCTTATTATTTCCGCCCCTTTGGAGGGATTAATTTTGCAATGGTGATCAATTCTGAGGGAAGAGGAGATGGAGAAGCAGCGATTGGAATAAATTCTTTAACTACTTATCAATTAGGGGTGAATATGGGAGTGGAAATGAGGAAATATTTTGGAGAGAATTATATTTTCCTTCTTCCTATGCTTGAAAAAGGCTTACTTAATGATGGAAGTGGCACTAAAATTGGATTTGTGGGATCTGCAAGTATTGGATACAATCTCCCTTACACTGTGGATACAGCAATGTCAGTATATCTTGGGGGTCAGGGAAATGTGGGCGAGAATATTGCAATAAGTGGTGGAGCAGGAGTAAAGGTAGGATTACAAAGTAAAGAGGTTTCAACTAACTGGAATGTGGGAATTAGATATAAATTCTAGTGCTCACTTAAAAGCCTAATTTGCTCTATGCTTTGAGTGAAATTAGGCTTTTTAAGATTTTTAATGGGCTGAAGCATTTGGGGGTTTTTTTCAAAATAATTTTGTAAGATTTCAATCTTTTTGGCAATATCCTCATAATAGTTTTGGGCCATTTGATTACGTGTGCGATTTTTCTCCCAGCTAAAGCCTTTGTTATAGGATTTAATCATAGCTTTCCAATTGTTCTTTCTAATCTTTTTCCAATATAAAAGTTCCTCTAATGCAATTTGACTAGCAAACTCTAGATCACGAATAAGCCGTTCTGCAACCATATTGCGTCTAAAAGAAGTGTTTTGCTTTTTGTAATGACGTTTAATGACATTAGGAAGATAAGCATGATAGATTCCAGCAGAAGGGTCATCAAAATTGATGCGATACAATCCTGCGCAAGATTCTTTCCATGCAATTGCAGCCATTGTATAGCCTAGATCATGGTTTTTCCCATAATGGTAGGCATAGCGAATGGTTTGAAGCTGATCTTTATCAAACTTTTGGATGTTTATACAAGGATCATCAGTGTTTGCATAAAGCACCAAGAATCCGCATAAAATGCAAGAAAATAGCAGAATTTTTTTCAATTTAAGCCTTTTTGTTTAGATAAAATTATCACTAAAAAAAGCCAAATATCGACACAAAGGATAGTTTTTGAAAACAGAAGTGTTAATAGAGATTTTAAGTGAAGAGCTTCCAGCTATTCCTTTTCTTAAAGAAGAGCCAAATATTTTGCAAAAATGGAATAAGAAGCTTGAAGAATATTTTTTATCCAGTGAATTTGAATTTTTTTATACACCAAGAAGAATGGTTTTACTTTGCAGGGAATTTCCACTTAAGCAAGAAGATCAGTATATTGAGCTTTTTGGTCCTCCTGTAGAGATTGCTTATATTGATGCAGATAAGAGCAAGGGATTGAGTAAGGCAGGAGAGGGATTTGTAAAAAAATGTGGGGAAGGTGAAATTTCTACAATAAATAAAGAGGGCAAAGAAGTGCTTTATTTTAGTAGAGTAAAAGAGGGAAGGAAGAGTTGTGAGCTTTTACCCAATATGATTAAAGAGTGGTTAGAGTCTTTAAATTTTGGAAAAAGTATGAGATGGGGGGATTTGAGTGAGAGTTTTATTAGGCCTATTCGTAATATTGCAGTGTTGTTTGGAGGGAAAGGGATAGAGTTTGAAATCTTTGGGATTAGAAGTAGGCTTGAAACTTTTGTGCATCGTGATTGTGGATTTGAGCCCAGAGAGTTTAAGAGCATTGAAGAGTTTAAGAGTATTCTCTTAGAAAATGGTATAACCCTTGATCCTAAACAAAGAGAGAGTAAGATTTTAAAAGATTTTAAAGCCCTAGAGGTGCAATACAAAATTGAAATTGAAATTGATGCGGAGCTTTTGGCAGAGGTGGTGGCCATTACTGAGTATCCAAGAGCCCTATTGGGAGTGTTTGATGAAGAATTTTTAAGTTTGCCCCAAGAGGTGATTATCACTTCAATGAAAGAAAATCAACGTTACTTTGCTATTTATAAAGAGGGCAAACTCTATAATGGTTTTATTGTAGTGATTAACTCCATGAGTGAATCCGTCGAACAAATTATTAAGGGAAATCAAAAAGTTCTTAGAGCAAGATTGAGTGATGCAATGTTTTTCTATCATAATGACCTTAAGAGACCATTGCAAAGTTATGATTTAAGCAGGATCTCTTTTGTTGAGGGGCTTGGGAGCATTGCAGATAAGGTAGAACGTGAAAGCAAGATTGCAGAGTATCTTTTTACGCATAATGCATGCAATCCTGATTGCTTAAAGAGATTGCTAGAGGCTGTAAAAATTTCAAAGTCTGATCTTCTTTGTGAAATGGTAGGAGAGTTCCCAGAACTTCAGGGAGTGATGGGTAAGTATTATGCACTTGAAGAGATGAAAAAAGGCGTCCCTCTAAGAGATGAGCAAATTGCAAAAAGTATAGCAGAGCAATACCTTCCTAATGGAGAGGGGGATAGATTGCCTAGTGATAAATTTAGCTCCATTGTTGCACTCTCCTATCGCCTTGATAGTATTTTTGCGCTCTTTAGTATAGGCAAGATTCCAAGTGGCTCAAAAGATCCTTTTGCGCTTAGACGATCTGGAAATGCGATTATTAGAATTATTAATGAGCAAAATATTGCTTTAAGTTTGCATGCTTTACAAGAGATGGCAAGACTTTGTTCTTATACAAGCTTTGATATAGAGAGAGTGTGGGGGTTTTTATTAGAGAGAATTGAGGGTGTCATTAAAATTAATGCTTCAATTTTGCGGAGCGTGATTGCTGGAAAAGAAAGAGAATTAGGAGGCATTATTAAAAAAGCTCTTGCATTAAATGAAGTCTTTGAAGGGAGTGATAAGGAGGCTTTGATCTCTACATTTAAACGTGTTGCAAATATTACAAAAGACATGAAGGAAGCTAAAGCAGTTTGCAAAGACTTATTAGAAGTTAAAGAGGAAAGAGAGCTTTTAGAATTTGCCTATAGAATTAAAGAACAAGAATTTGCGAACATTTTAGAATATATTCAAGCACTTTTTACGCTCAAAACTCCACTTGAAGCATTTTTTGACCATGTGATGGTCAATGTTGAGAATGAAGTTTTAAGAGAAAATCGTAAGGCATTGATCTATGAAATTTATGAAATGTTCTTAGAAGTAGGAGATATTAAAGAAATTGCTTTTTAATCATCAAAGAGTGGGTTAAATCATTGATAAAGATCAAAAATTAGAGTTTTAAAAAATCTACTCTTGGTCGATATTGTAGGAAATTATAAATTTAAGATTATTTTTTAGGAGTAAGGATGAAAAAGATTTGCACTAGTTTGGTTTTAGCGACATGTTTGGTTGGAGCTTTGAATGCAGCACCAGTAAAAAAACCATCAAGCAATGGAGCAAAGAATCTTCAAAAAGGTTCAATCACTAATGGTGTAAAAGCTACAGGGAGCGTTCAACGTTGGATGCTTTTTAATGAAGGGTCAATTGGAGGGTCTTGGAGCAAAATTGGAAAAAGTGAATTTGTTTCACTTGATTTTGGCTATGCAACTTCTATTACAACAATTGCTACTGCTGGTGGATTAAGAGGGATTTTTGGTGTAAATTTTGAATTCCCTCTCTATCTCTCTGCAGCAGGATATTCCAATGCTTTAAAAACTGATAGAAATTTTTCTGATGTATTAGGATGGGGAGCAATTGTTCCTTTGAGTGTGGGAATTGATGTAGGTGGATTTCAACTTACAGGACTTGTAGGATATTCTTATCATAGTATTAAAGAAGAGTTTAATGGCAATGGTGTAAGTAACGCAAAAATGCTCACACAATATCATGGTGTTGTTTATGGTGCTTCATTGGGATATCGAATCGCAAATATTATCAATCTTAAAGCCCATGCACTCTTTGGGAAGCTAAAGAATGATTGGAGAAGCACAGAGAATGAGGTTCTTCGCCAAGAAGAAGTAACAAGTAATAAAAAATATAACTATATGAACCTAGGAGCCTCTGTCTCTATCGTATTTTAATCTCTAAACCCCTCCAATGAGGGTATAGAGCTTAAAAAGGACATTGACACAAAGTCCTGAAAGAATCCCTGCAAGTGCATCATCTCCGACAACACCTAACCCCCCCTTGATTTTTTTGTCAATCATTCCAATTAAAGAAGGCTTTGTAATATCAAATAATCTAAAAAAAGCAAAACATAATACAATGCTTATCCAAGAAAAGGGTGTGATTGCAAGAGCAATCCATACTCCTACAAGTTCATCAATGACAATATGTTTATCATCATGAATCCCTCTCATAGCCTCATAAGTATCAATTTCCTTAATTGCAATTCCTGCAATTAGAAGTGTGAGTAAAAAAAGTGTATTGTGCGAAAATGCAACAATAGGAAGAGCTAAAAGAGTGGCTAAAAGAGTGCCAACTGTGCCAGGAGCTTTGGGTGAAAGCCCACTATAAAAAAGTGTAAGAAAACAAAAGCGTATTTTATTTGACATGACAGAGTTCAGAGAGCCTTTCATAAAATTTTTCATCTTCTTCTTGAATGAGGCCATTTTGTATCATTAAATCTTGATAAAGTTTATTGAGCTTCTTGAGTTGGTTGGGAAAAAGATAGGCCAAAATCATAGCAGAGACCTCTTTGCGTATAAAAACTTCTGGCGGCATAATTCCCATTTTTAAAAGCTCAAAAAAGTTTTTAGAACTATAAGCGATATGGTGATGGGGTCCATGAGGGCAGATTTTTGTATTTTTAATGGTGTTACAAGTATCACAATAAATATATTCACTCAAAAGTTTAATATCAAGGTTTATTCCTTGGATTTGATCCATAATTGTGCAGATTTGATTACCTTCATAAAATGTGCTTAGATCGGAGCTCCCAAGACTTGCTACAAATTCTGTGCAACCATAGTTTTTGCAAATAAGAGCATTAAGAATCATCCGATTTTGTCCTGCTAAAAGATAAGTATAATCAAGCGGAACAATAAGAATTTTATGTGAGGGTAAGAAGTTTTCTACCACATATTGCACACTTTTTAATCTTAGAGGGTAGGGGAGAAGCCAGCTATTGTGGTGGGGAAGAAAAATAATTAACATATCATTGTGCATAAGTGTTTCTTGTAGGATTTTTTCATGCACCATATGGATGGGATTAGCATTAAGCATCACACCACAAATCTTTTTTGCTTTTAAAGCTTTAATTTTTTCTTCAATAAGTTTTTTGATGGAATTAATTTTTTGACTCTTAATAGTGTAATCTCCATAGATTCCAAAATTTCCAAGTCTTTGATAAATTCTTGCAGTATCAGTATGTCCCATATCCCCACCCATAATCTTTTTGATACGCTCATCTTTATTGATGGGAAAAACTTCTTTAACAAGCATTTCTCCTACTTTGGTTTTTTGCACATAAAGATCAACCTCTTCTCCAATTTGCAAGCTTTTCATTACCTCTTGATTGCGTCGCCCATTGGGGCTAAGAATCAAAGGGGAGGGGAAAGAGCATCCATTAAAAAGCCCCGTTTTATTGACTTCTTGAATTTGTTCTTGATTCATTAACCCATTGACAGGTGTTAAAATCCCTTCTTTAACCATTTCTAAGATAGAAAAGGCTTCTTGATCAATATGTATCTGTTTCTTTTTTTCGTTCAAGTCTATACCTTTTTCTTTTTTCCCATAAATTCTTACGACTAATTCCCATTTTCTCTGCTAATTTTGCATCAGAATAAATATTTTCAAATTTTTGAATCACTCGCTTTTCATACTCCTTGATTGGGAGAATATTTCCCTCAAGATCCGAAAAACTTTCATTATAGGCTAGATCAATAACTTGAGGGAATTGTATGTCTTCATCAGTAATAATTGATACAATAACATTTTTTCCAGAAATTTTATTTAATAATTCTTTAAATTCATTCTTTTTTAGATTCTCTGAATGTGTAATGTATAAAGTAATGTCTTTGGAAATATTTTGCAATATGTCTTTCCAGCGATAAAGTTTAAGAGTTGAAAATTTTAGGGCGAGCTTCCTTTCTTTTGCATATTTAATGACATAAACATCTACTGCTTTTTGAGAATTGCTTTTAATCACAAAGGGTGGATGATATTTGCTTGTATCCATTAATGTTATTTCACTTTCTAAGAAGGAAAAATATTCTTCATAAAAAATAAGTTGGCGTGTCAGATTAAGATAGTCTTTTTGATGATTAATTTTTCTTATAAGTTCATCAATCATAAAGGGTTTAAGGATGTAATCTTTTGCTCCAGCTTTAAGAGGTTTTGTTACAGTGTCTTCACTAACATAGGCAATCATCATAATGATAATAGCCTGAGAGTTTTGGCGAATAAACATTTCGCAAAGTGATCCTCCGGCATTAGAAGAGAGTAAAATAATATTAAATTTATCTTTTTGCATAGCTTCATGAATTGTTGAAACGATATGGCATTCATAACCTAGACTTCCTAATCTTGTTGCAATACTTTGAGCTAAATAAATCTCATTTTCTATCACCAATACAGTCATTGTTTGCTCCAATCAATAAATTGCATATTGACACAACTTATAACACAAACTCCCTCACCTCTTCCAACAAAGCCCATTTCTTCTCCTGTGGTTGCCTTAATATTAATTGCATGTTTAGGAAGATGAAGGAGGGTAGAGAGCGAGGATTTGATTGCATCTTTGTGAGGAGAGATTTTAGGAGTTTGGGCAAGAATGCTCAGATCAAGATTGATGATCTCATACCCTACAGCACGTGAAAATTCAAAAACTTCTTTTAAAAGAAGCTTGGAATCTGCATTTTTAAAATTCTCCTGTGTATCAGGAAACCACTCTCCAATATCTCCAGCACCTATTGCACCCAAGATTGCATCAGTGATTGAGTGCAGGAGCACATCCCCATCGCTATGAGCTTTAAAACCGAAATCATAAGGGAGTTGCACACCTCCTAAAACCATAGGTTTATTGGGAGTAAATGCATGGATATCAATTCCTTGTCCTACAAAATTCATCTTATCAGGCGGTGGAAGGGTAAGAGAAGAGAGTTCGTAGCTATAGGTGAGTTTATTCATAAGCGGTGAACCTAGAATATAGCCCACTTTTTCTCCAAGAGCAGTAATTGCACTGCTTTCATCGCCAAAATCACCATTTTGCAAAGCTTTTTTAAGAATCTGTGTTTTAGAGAGTTGAGGAGTTTGGATTTGTTTAAGATGATCACGGTTAAGATAGCCGTTTTTAGAGCAAAAGGTTGTATCAACGACAGGAAGATAAGGTGCTACACAACACAGAGTTGGATCATTGCTTAAAGCTTTAAATAAAGAATTAATCACTTCTTCTTGGGGATTGTAACGAGCAATATCGCTAATAAGCACATAGGGGGTTATAACTTCTTTAAGAGCATTAAGAATGGATTGGGTTCGTGTTTTTCCTCCACACACAATAGGATAGGATGTGTAGTTTTGCATAAAAAAACATTCTTTATCAGATGCAGTTAAAAAAATATTATTAAAACCAAAGCGGATAAATTTATTTAAAACTTTCAGCCACAAAGGATCACAACCACTTCTTAACCATTGTTTTTTAGGTAGATTTGATTGTGAGCAAAAACGAGAGGAATCCCCAGCCCCCAAAAGAATTAATGTTGTATTTTCTTTAAAATGTGATTTATACTCCATTGATTTTTACCCTCTAGGTTATTAAAATCTTATTAAATTGAGTTATTCTACAAGATATTTAAAAGCTTTGTATAATTATTGCTCCAAAAATGGGCAAAGAAATAAAGATATATTACAAAAGGAAATGAAATGAAAGAAAAAATTCAAGAAGCGCTCAAAGGAGTGAAATATTCTAATTTTGATAAAGATATTTTGACCTTCGGATTTGTAAAGAACATTGTTTTAGAAAATGATGGAGCAAAAATTTATCTTGAAATTCCTTCGAGTTCACCAGAAGTTTCAAATATGCTTAGAGATTCTATTCTTAAAGCACTTCAACCCTTAGGATTAAGTGAAGTATTAGTTGAGATTAAAACCCCACAAGTGCAAGAAAAGAAAGTAGAAAAAAAGAATATTGCCCCACAAATTAAGCATTTTGTCATGATAAGTTCAGGGAAGGGGGGAGTAGGAAAATCTACAACTAGTGTAAATCTTGCTATTGCACTTGCTCAAAGTGGGAAAAGAGTGGGATTGCTTGATGCAGATATTTATGGGCCAAATATTCCCAGAATGCTTGGACTTAATCAAACACGACCCCAAGTGAGTGAAGAATTAAAAAAACTTGCACCCCTCAAAGCTTATGGGGTAGAGATGATGAGCATGGGTGTATTGTATGAGGAGGGGCAAAGCTTAATTTGGCGAGGACCAATGATTATGAGAGCAATTGAGCAACTTCTTACGGATGTACTTTGGAGTGAGCTTGATGTGCTTGTGATTGATATGCCACCAGGGACAGGTGATGCACAGCTTACTTTGGCTCAAAGTGTGCCTGTGAGTGCAGGAATTACTGTAAGCACTCCTCAAAGTGTGAGTTTAGATGATAGTGAAAGAAGTTTAGATATGTTTAAAAAACTCAATATTCCTATTGCAGGAATTATTGAGAATATGAGTGGATTTATTTGTCCAAATTGTGGACAAGAGTATGATATTTTTGGTAAAGGAACAACAGGGGCATTGGCTACTAAATTTGCTACTGAAGTTTTGGCACAAGTTCCTCTTGAGCCACAGGTTAGAGAAGGAGGGGATAGCGGAAAGCCTATTGCATTTTTTCAGCCTACAAGCAAAAGTGCCCAAGAGTATCTAAAAGCTTCTCAAAAGCTTCTTGCATTTCTTGATGAGGTAGAGAGTAGGGGTGGTGTGGATAATGCTTCTATTCAGCCTACACAAGATCATTCTCATTTACATTAAATTATCTCCTCTTTAAGAGGAGATTATTGATAAGAATTTATCCTAAAATAGCGAAGAAGAGCATAAAATAATAAGATTCCAAAAGGAATAAGCACTCCTATTTCTGGGTGAATAATGCCTCCAATACTAAATTTTGAAATTGAAAAGAAAATTCCCCAAATCACTAGAGATAAAATCACCAAGCCAAAAGTAAGTAAGGCAAGATTACCATATCGTGCAAGCGAGGGGATGTAAGATGCAATAATAATGATGCATAAGGGCACAAAGAGAGGGATTAAAATAAAACTGTATAAAATTGCTCTTACTTTTTCAAAATCAAGTTTTTGAGAGATGAGAATCTTGGCTGATGTGATTGCATCAATGATAGAAACTGTAGGACGATCTTTGCTAAAGGTGTCAAGAACTTTAGGACGAAAGTTACGCAAAATTTTGAGTTCTTTGAGTTTTTTTTGTGTAAGAATATCTTCATTATAAGAGAAACGATTATTGTCAATTCCAATGATTTGTGCGTTTTCAAGAACCCAATATCCTCCAGAAAATATAGCCTTGTCTGATTGAATAAAGGTTGTAAGCTTTCCATTTCTTAGTTCAAATACTTTCAATCCCTCAGCTTTATTGAGTAGAGGAAAAACTTTTTGGAAATACACATAATCATCATTATATTTTACAAAAATATCCTCTTGTGCATTTTGCAGAGCATTCTTATTAACAATGACCTCTGCTTTTTCTTGTGCATAAACAAAGGGGGTGGTATTCAATCCAATATAACCCAGGGTAATGCTGAGACTTAAAAAAAGTACAGGAGAGAGAATTTTACGTCTTGAATATCCCAAAGCCAATAGTGCAGAGAGTTGGGAGGTTTTAAGAAAACTTACATAAAATAAAATACTTCCCAAGATTAAAGAAAGTGGAAGGGTGTAATTAAGTGCATAGAGTGCATCATAAACAAAAAATAAGATTAAAAAGTTTGCAGAATCAGGAAGTTTATCGGCATATTTGATTGTATCTGCACCTATGAAAAAAAATTCCAATCCCAAAAAAATAATCAAAAAAAACTTTAAATAGTTTTTTCCAATAAAAAAGAAGGCTTTCATATTTTGACTTTGTGGGTATATTTATTTTGCAAGAGTATAAGATCTTTTGAAGTCAGAAATTCTTGCAGGGCTTGAGTACAAGAGGAAATAAGCTCCGTAGGAGAAGAGGTAAAATCACTCAGCACATAAGAGGCAACATCTTCTTTTTTTTCAGGCCGTCCAATTCCACATCTGGCACGATAGTATTCATTTCCACAAAGTCTATCGATAGATTTTAATCCATTATGTCCACCATTTCCTCCCCCAAATTTAAAGCGTAATTCTCCTGATGCTAAATCTAAATCATCATGCACGACAAAAAATGTTTGGACCTTAAAATAATTTTTAATCATTTGCACTGCTTCACCAGAGCAATTCATAAAAGTGGCAGGTTTGCAAAGGATAAAATTTGGGTTTTTTGCAATAAGGGATTTAAAATTTTTATCCTCTTTAAAAATAAGAGAAAAATTTGAGGCTAGGTTGTCTAAAACCATAAAACCTATATTATGACGATTATTTGTATATTGTCGGCCAGGATTCCCCAGTCCGACAATAAGAAGAGGTTGCATATTATTTGGCTTTAATTACACCAACAACGGCAACAGAATCTTTTTCAATGATTTTTACACCATTATGGGCAGGTAAATCTCTAATCAGGATTGCATCACCAGTATCAAGATCTGTTACATCTAGATCATAGAAGTTAGGAAGATTTTCAGGCGCAGCTTCAACAGCTACTCTTTTTTTAGAGATCATTAAAACACCTTTATTTTTAAGACCTTTTGCACTCCCATGAGTTTTTACAGGAATTTTGTATTTTGCAACAACACCCTTTTGAGCCATCATTAAATCAACATGCAAAAGATCATTAGTGATAGGATCTTTTTGATATTCTTGAACAACAACATCAATTTCTCTTCCATCTACTTTTACAGGGAAAATCAAAGTTGTTTTACTTTTGACTGCCTTGATAAAATCATTGCGCTTAAATGCACAATGGATATTTTCTTGCCCTTTTCCGTAGATATTGGCAATTAGATAACCATCATTCTTCAACGCTTTTGCGTTTGATTTTGAAATACTCTCTCTAATTTGTCCTTCTAGCATTTGCTATCCTTTCTTTTTTGTAAAATAAAAGAGCTAATTATACGCCATATTTCTTTAAATTTTTAGTGGATTTGAAATGGAAAAAAAGGTTATAGTTATATTTCTGAAAATATATGCAAGCAACATTGGATAAATTTTACAATGCAAAGGAAGAAATATGGGAAAATGGCTTATGGCTATTGCCATTGTATTTGGGTTTTGGGGATGTTCAAAAGATGTTAATCCTTATGAAGGTTTTAAGGCTTACTATTTTGGAGATTATCATAAAGCCTTTCAGATCTATAACCAAGCTTGTATGTCTGGGGATTCTTTTATGTGTTACAACGTAGCGGGGATGTATGAGAATGGTCTTTCTGTTAAAAAAGATACAATGAAGGCATTTAAACACTACACACAGGCCTGTAATGCCGGAGTTGCAATTGCATGCAATGCTGCTGGAAAAATGCTTAAAGAAGGGGTTGGGATTAGACAAGGTCTCTCAAGAGCTGTACAATTTTATATTCTTGCTTGCCAGAATGGAATGGCCTTAGGTTGTTATTCAGCTGGAACAATGTATTACAACAAAGAGGGTGTTCAAGAAGATAAACCTATGACTAAAGAGTTCTTTGGAAAGGCATGTGATTTGGGTGATGAAAAGGGGTGTGATATTTATAAGCGTCTGAATGAAGCGGGATATTAACCCTTTTAGAGTTTTATAATTTTTGCTCCAAATCCTCCCATTTGAGGGGGAGCATCATCAAAGCTTACAATTTTTGGATGTGTAGAGAGAAAGTCTTTAATCACTTTAGAGAGGATTCCACCTCCAATTCCATGATAGATTACAACTTCATCATATCCTGCAAGCAAACAATCAGAAATGAATTTATCGGCCTTTTGTAATGCTTCCTCTGCTCTCAATCCATGCAAGTCTAAGCTGATTCCTACAGGGTTTTTTGGAAGAGTAGTTTTGCTTTTAGGGCTTGGAAGTGGCGTATTAGATGCACTACAGGCCTGAAGCATATGAGCCTGCACTTTAAGCTTAAAACCATCATCGCATTCTATAAGATAGAGTGAGCCACTTTTTCCCTTGATTACTCCGCGACTCTTACCGTAGCGAATCCGATCTCCTATTTTAAACTCTTTTGGAATTTGGGTTTGCTGGATTAGGGGGGTATGTGCTTGTTTGAGAATGGAGTTGGATTTATTCATATTTTGATGCATTGCACTTAGGGTTTTAGCTTCTTTTTTAAGTTCTTTTAAGGCTTCTTGGTAGATTTGTTCTAATTGGTGTTTTTGTTTTTGAAGCTCTTGAGCATTGTTTGTAATTTGCTCTTGAAGTTCAATGTATTTCTTATGTATCTTTTGATTTTGTTCTTGAAGTTTTCTTTTTTCTTCATGAAGTTCAAGTTCTAAGATTGTGGATTTTTCTATAAGGGTATTAAGTTTTTGCTTATCTTCTCCATAATGCTCCCTTGCTTTTTGAATCAAAGAAGGGGGAATGTGGTAACGCAGAGCTGTTTCAAAAGCATAGCTTTTGCCAATACTGCCTTTAAGAAAGCAAAAAGTAGGAATTTGATTTTTTTCATCAAAAAGTGCTGCATAAAGCTCTGTTTGAGGATGAGAGGCCATAAGAGAGGCTAGACGTTTGTGATGTGTGGTGATGATAATCTTTGCTCCCTTATTTAAAAAGTGCTCTAAAATTTCTTTATATAAGCTTGAGGCCTCATCAGCATCTGTCCCTAATTCAATTTCATCAATGGCTAAAAGCAGTGATGGGGTATTAAGAAGAGAAGAGATTTCAAGCATTCTTCCTGCAAAGGTGGAGATATCATCTTTACTGCTTTGCGGATCAGAGATAATGGCATCAATATGCTTAAAACTTCCAATCCTAGAATGTGATGCATTAATTTTTTGAGGGAGAAGGTATTGGGTGAGGAATACGCTTGCGAGGACGGATTTTAAAAGCATTGTTTTTCCCCCAGCATTCACCCCTGTAATCATTAAAAGGTTTTTTTTAAACTCCAAGTTGAGGAGTTTTGGATTTTTGAGATTAGGATGAGCATAATCTTTAAGAATGATTTCTGAACCATGATGCTTAAAGACAAATTCTAAATTTTTTTCTCTTGCAAACAGAATTCTTGCATACAGATGATCAAGCTGATCAAAGGCTTTATTGATAAATTTTAAAAATACCAATTCTTTGCTTAATTCTTTGCTTAATTCTTTACAAATTGAGTAAATTTGGGTTTGATAAAGATCTTTAAGATTACTCTCTTTTTCTTTGAGTTTAAGAATACTCTCAGGGCAGAGGTAAAAAAATCCATTTCCAGAACGAGAGAGAATCATTCCTTTGATGAAGTGATTAAACCCTGCTTTGAGTAAAAGACATTCACTATTATTGATGAGATGCACCTGTTTATCGACTAAATAAGGGGCAAGAGAGGTTTGAGAAAGAGTGGAGCTAAGAGAGGATTTAATTTGAGATTGGATAGAATTAAGAGAAGATTTGATTTGGTCAAGTTCAGGAAAAATTCCCTCTTTAATCTCTCCATCCTCTTGAAAAAATCTCGCTATTTTAACAAGATTGCTAGGAAGATTGATTTTATCTATCCACTCCCTAAAAACCCCTATCTTAGGAAGTGAGTTGAGAGTTTTAATTGCATGGAAAAAAAGAAGGATTTTTCCAAATTCAAAAATATCCTCTAAGTGTAAAACCCCATTTTTTTGTAAATGTAAAAGTTGAGTATCTAAATTTTTAATTTTAGGAGGAGTAGGGAGGGTGAGGGGTTCTAAATCTTTAAGGAGTTGAGAGTAAATTTTATAGTCTCCCTCAAATGCAATACTTTTTTCTCTGGCGAAAAAACTACTGAAAGAATGAAGAAATTCATTGAGATCAAGTTTTTTAGCTAGGGATTGGACTTTAGACATGATTTTCTCTAAGCTGATAGGTAATATCTCCAGCACCAAATCCAATGATTAATCCCTTATCAAGGATTTCAAGAAGTTTGTCTTCCTCATAGAGGTAAATCTTGCCTTCTTTTTGCTGGATATGAGAGGCAAAAGTAGGTGTATAAGAGGAAAAGAGTGTGGAGAAGTCAATCTCAACATGCTTTTCTCCAGCTTTCCATACAGGCAAAATAATCAAGCGATCACAGCCCTTAAAACATTGGATGAATGCTTCTTGGTTATCTAGGAATCTTGAGTATTTATGAGGTTGCCAAATACAAATTACAGGAAGATTTTGATGAGCCTGTGTATAAATTTTAACTGCTTGAAGGGTGGTTTTAATTTCTGTGGGGTGATGAGCATAATCATCAATAATAATGCAAGGACTTTTGCTTACAATATCAAAACGTTTTTTAATTCCTTTATAATTTTTAAGATTATTTTTAATATTTTGGAGTGGAAGCTCATCAAGTGAGGCTAAAATTGCTAATGAGGCATTGAGTGCTGTATGTTCCCCAAATCCCCATACCTCAAATTCTCCAAAATCTTTGAGGCAAAAGCGTGTGTAGGGATGATCATCTCTAAGAAAATAATTAATATTTGTAATATCGCGTTGGGGATAAAGGCGAATAGCCTCAATGTCAAGTTTGGAAAGAAAGGGGTCATCCATATTAATCACACGCTTTTTAGCTTTAAATAAAAAATCCTTATAGCATCCATAAAATTCATCTAAATTATGGTTGTAGTTCTCCATATGTTCAGGCTCTGTATTAGTGACAATTGCACAATATGGATTGGAGTTTAAAAAGCTTTTATCACTCTCGTCTGCTTCAAAAATAAGACTTTGACTTGGAACTTCTCGTACATTACAATCAAACTCCTTACTCTCAGCCCCAATAATTGCTCCAAAATGTGGAAGAATACTACTTAAAATGGCTGTGGTCGTGCTTTTTCCATGGGCTCCACAAACACTAAATACTCTTTTATCTTGTAGGATTTTCTCCAATGCATCTTTTCTAGAAAGAATAGGAATATTTTGTTTTTTTGCTTCTATGATTTCGATATTATCAGGCTTGATAATTGCAGAGTGGATGATTAAATCTTGTGCATCTATGGCATCTTTTGTATGAGGGATTGTAATCTTTGCTCCATCTTTTTGGAGTTTTTTAACATTTTTATTTGTAGCAATATCTGACCCACTAATTTGCACACCCTGAGATTTCAAATAACGTGCAAGTCCTGAGATTCCAATCCCGCCAATACCAATAAAATGCACTTTCATTTATCCTACCTTTTTAAATATGTTTTTATTGTGCTTAATGCTTTTTTGATGATATTCTCTTCATATACTAGAGCAATTCTTACAAAGCCACTGCCTTCACCCTCCGAACCTAAGAAACTCCCAGGCAAGAGCATAATTCCTTCCTTGTGATAGAGAGTTTTACAAAACTCTAACTCATCACCTACTTTTAGCCAGATGTAAAAGCTATAAGGAGAAATGAAGGTGTCATCAAAAACTTCTCTTGCAATTTTAAGATTTTTTGCATAGATTTGACGAGTGTTTTCACTGCTAAGATTCCAAGCTACCCTAGAAGCCTCTTGTAAGGGGAGGGGAATAGCACATCCACAATAGGTGCGATAAAGTCCATAGTGCTTAAGTATTTCTTCATCTCCAGCAATTAGCCCACTCCTTAATCCAGGAGCACAAGAGCGTTTAGAGATGGAATTGAGTGCTAAAATATTTTTAAAATTTATATTTCCTTCTGCAATACAGGCTTGCAAAATACTATGAGGTGGAGTGTTTTCATAAATTTCACTGTAGCATTCATCGCTTAGGATAACAAAATTATATTCTAGAGCCAATCTTACCCATTCTCTTAACTCATCAAGAGAGAGTGTTGCACCTGTAGGATTGTTGGGGGAGTTAAGGATAACAAGTTGAACCTTTTGAAGTTGTTCTTTATTTAAAGAGGGTTTGAAGTGGTTGCTTTCTCTAAGTGGCATCAAAAAGACTTTAGCCCTGCAGGCAAGAGCTGAGCCTTCATAAATTTGATAAAAAGGATTGGGATATGCCATACAAGGATTTTTCTCTCCAAAAAGTAAAAATTGAGGGAAATTGAAAAGCACTTCTCTTGTACCAAAAGTTGGAATAATTTGACTTGGGGTAAGTGAGAGGGCAAAGCGTTTTTGGATAAAGTGCAGTTGAGCTTCTTTGAGATAATCTTCACCTTTACTTTTAGGATATTTTTGCAAAAGAGAGGTATGGGCTTTAAGGGCATTTTGGATTTGTATAGGGGTTTGAAACCTGGGTTCACCAATGGTGAGATTAATGATTTCTTGGGTTAGAGGGGTAATATTTTCAAGCAATTTATTTAATTTCTCAAAAGGATAGGTTTGAAATTGTGTTAACACGGTTTTCCTTCTTATAAAGATGGTTATCAAGCAAAATTAAATGTTATTTTATAATGAAAAAAGCAATAGAGCCCCGACTATCCTCCAAGGGAAGGAAAGAGAGATAGTCTAAGTTATAAAGATTAAAGAAAATATTCAATAAGATTAATCTTAGTAGAATAATCAACCCTTATTAAGGCTCTATGATATTTCTTAAGAAAAGAAATATCATAAAATTTTACTTAAATTTAGATAATTAAGATTAATGGGAATTTATTTTATATTGATTAGAATGAGGATAAACTAAGCAGTGTTTTTTCTAAAACTCTTGATTTTTTATAAAAACCTTGCTAAAATCTCAACCTCATAATTGCGGGAATAGCTCAGTGGTAGAGCACAACCTTGCCAAGGTTGGGGCCGCGAGTTCGATCCTCGTTTCCCGCTCCATTTTAAAAATAAGCTCTTTGATACAATATTAAATGTGCTTAGAAGCCCGGGTGGTGGAATGGTAGACACAAGGGACTTAAAATCCCTCGAACATTGCGTTCGTGCCGGTTCAAGTCCGGCTTCGGGCACCATTTTAGTGTGGCGACATAGCCAAGTGGTAAGGCATGGGCCTGCAAAGCCTTGATTCCTCGGTTCGAATCCGAGTGTCGCCTCCATATTTAGTTTTTATCGGGAGATGGCTGAGTGGTCGAAAGCGGCGGTCTTGAAAACCGTTGAGGGTCACACCTCCGGGGGTTCGAATCCCTCTCTCCCGGCCATAATCCTCTGTTTACTCTCTTAGAGTTTTTGATTTCTCTTTTTTAATTTTGCTTATCTAGGAAAATAGGGTCACTAAAGCTATTGGCATGGATATTGCTGAAGGCATTTTTAAGAGAGACAAAGAAATTTGGATTTTCTTTTTCAAGTTCCGCAAGGAAATTTTTTGTTGCCTCTCTTGCAATAGGCGGTTTATCTGATCCTGGTCGACGTGCAGGGCAGGTGCAAGCTGGAGCTGTGGGAACATTTTGAGAGAGAACAAAATCTCTTGTTTGTCGCTCACGCACATGAATAAGAGGACGAATGACATAGAGTCCATTTTCTGCTTTGTAAATGGGTGCCATACTTCTTAAAGCTCCATTATAAGTAAGATTCATAAAAAAACTTTCTGCCGCATCATCAAGATGATGAGCAATTGCAACTTTGTTATAGTTGAGTTCAAGTGCTTGAGTATAAAGTGCTCCTCGACGCATCCTAGAGCAGAAACTACAATATGAACTTCCTTCACGTCTTTTTTCCACAATCGTATCCATAATAGTAGTGTAATAGACTTGATGATTGATTCCTTGTTCTTTGCAGAGATTCTCTAGCCAGGTATAATCTTCCCCCATACCATAATGGACAGTCATTGCAAGGTATTCAAACTTAAAAGGGGCATGACGTTTCATTCTTTCAAGCAAACAAGCCAAAAGAATAGAATCTTTTCCACCGCTTAATCCCAAAAGAACTCGGTCTCCCTCTTTAATCAGATTGTAAGCCGCATTTGTTCGTCCAACAGTGCTTAAGATTTTTTTACTGATTTCATAAGTCATTTAAATTTCTCCTTAATGGCCTCTTCATTGATAATCTGTGGATCATATTTGATACAGAGTGTATCTCCTGCTAAATAAAGATCCTCTATTCCATTAAATCTTGAAGCCTTATTTAAATCTTTAATCCCTTTTAAGAAGAGTGTTTTGCATTTTTTAGGATTTTTTAATCCTAGACCTAGAGCAAGAATCCAAAGACAAGAGATGAGTGCTATAAGTAAGGAGAGCCAAAAAATTCCAATATAATTATAAAGTACCCCCCCTAAAACTGCCCCCATAAATGAACCTAAGAATCCAAAAGTAGTAAATAATCCAAGTGCAGAGCTTCTTTGAGAAGCCCTAGGATATTTGCTTGCTAAAGATTGCATAATCGGTTCGTGAATATCAAATCCAATGAAAAATACAATGATTCC
Organism: Helicobacter cholecystus; assembly: GCF_003364215.1. Classification (GTDB taxonomy): domain Bacteria; phylum Campylobacterota; class Campylobacteria; order Campylobacterales; family Helicobacteraceae; genus Helicobacter_G; species Helicobacter_G cholecystus. Next base: position 49,248 of record NZ_NXLU01000006.1, on the reverse strand, counting down.
AATCACAAAAAGCCAAAGAGATTGGATGTAATCTGAGTAGAAAAAGAGTACAAAACAGAAAATAAAAGCAATAATTCCAGCAATCATCACATTTTTATAGTGTCCATATTTTTCTGCAAAAATACTTGCAGGAGCCATTGCTAAAATCCCTATTATTCCAGCAGGTGCGTAAAATTTCCATAAATCGCTCTCAGAGATTGCAAAATCTTTATGAAGCACAAGCGGGATAATGACAAAAGCCAAATTTGCAAGAGCTTTTTGCAGAAATGAACTCATATACATCATCCATAAATTTTTATCTTTAAGATAGTGTTTTAAATGTGTATCTGATAGGTAAGAGTAGGTAATTTTGGAAGATTTTGGAACCTTAAAAAGTAAAATGAGTAAAGAGAGCAAAGAGCAGAGGGCTGCAATATAAAAAAGGACATTTAGCCCAAAACTTCCCCCAATAAGAGGACCAATAAGCATTGAAAGTAAAAAACTTATAGAAATTGCACCTCCCATTATTGCCATAGCTTTTGTGCGATGTTCTTCTGGTGTAAGATCAGAAATGAGTGCACTAATTAAAGAGCTAATTGCACCCATTCCTTGAATCAACCTCCCAGCAACGAGCCAGTAGATAGTTTCACTCATCGCACAAATTAAAGATCCAATGACAAATACAATCAATCCAAAGGCAATAATGGCTCTTTTATCAAATTTATCCCCCAAGATACCAAAAGGAGTTTGGAAGATAATTTGTGTGAGTGCATATCCTCCTACTGCAAGCCCAATCATTAGGGGTGTGGCTCCAAGTGAATTGACATAAACTGCAATTGTTGGAATAACTAAAAATAAACCTAAGAATCTAAGAGCAGAAATTAGACTCAAAGGCAATGTGGATTTGAATAAACTCATAGTAATTAGACCTTAAATTTGGAGGTTTTTGACTAAAATTTCGGCATTGTATCTAAAAAAAATTGACTTTTAAGAGGGAAAAATGAAAATTATTTTAGCAAGTGCAAATGCCAAAAAAATCAAAGAAATTGAAGCAATTTTAGGGATAGAAAAGATTATGAGTTATCAAGAGCTTCTTGGAGATTTTGAGATTATTGAAGAGGGTCAAAGTTTTAGCCAAAATGCGTGGATTAAAGCAAGGACGATTGAAAACAAAATCCAGAAGTTGGAGGGAGATTATTTAGTGATTGCAGATGATAGTGGATTATGTGTTGATGCTTTAAACGGCATGCCTATGATTTATTCGGCTAGATTTGCAAATATTAAGGCAAGTTTAAAAGAGCTTAGAGAGGGAGATTTTCAAATCCCTATAAAGGGGGGAAGTGATGAGGCAAATAATCTTAAGCTATTAAGCTATTTGTCAAAAATTGGAGGAGAGAGTGATGCTAAATTTGTATGCACTTTAGCAGTGTGTGGAAGAGTGAGAGGAGAGAGAGTGGAGGGGGAATTTTATGGAGAGTTGGAAGGAAAAGTGGTGAGTGCACCTCTTAATCCTAAGGCTTTTGGATATGATCCACTCTTCATTCCCAAAGGTTATACTGTTACATTAGATAAGATCAAAGAGAAAAACACTCTTTCTCATCGATTTTATGCATTGCAAAAATTTAAAGCCTTTTATAAAGAGATTTTATGAATGCTCTTTTTGCGACATATAAGCCTGCAGGAGTGAGCAGTAATCACTTTTTAATGAAGTTAAAGAGAAAGTATCAATTTCTTAAATGCGGATATTCTGGAACGCTTGATCCTTTTGCCTCAGGACTTTTGCTTGTGGGGGTTGGAAGTTATACTAAGCTCTTTGACTATTTGGATAAGAGCATCAAATCTTATGAAACTACGCTTTGGCTAGGGGTGGAGAGTGAGAGTTTGGATATTGAGCGTATTGAGAGTGTGAAGTGTGTTAAAGAGCTAGATAGAGATAGAGTGAATGAGATCTTAAAGAGTTTTATAGGAAAAATTAAATATATACCTCCTAAGTTTAGTGCCAAGCATATTAAGGGTAAAAGAGCTTATGAATTAGCAAGAAGCGGAATAGAATTTGAATTGCAAGAGTGCGAAATGGAGATTTTTGCAATAGAATTGCTCTCCTATAATCACCCTTTTATAAGTTTTAGGGTGGAAGTGAGTGAAGGGGCATACATTAGAAGTTTGGGTGAGATGATTGCTCAGAGATTGGGAGTAAAAGGAGCTTTAAGTGCATTAAAAAGAGTGGGTGAGGGGAGTGTGAAAATAGAAAGAGAAGAGATCAAACCGCTTGATATTTTCTCTCATCTTACACCTAAAAGAATTTCTTTAGATGAATACAAATGTGATTTTAAAAATGGAAAAAAAATAAAATTAAAGAATCAAAACCTTTTAATCCATACACCTTATTTGGTTATTTTTGATGATTTTTTCTCTATAATTGAAATTAATAAAAATCAAGAAGTCAAATATCGGTTAAATAGGATGCCTAGATGCTAATCTTGTCAAGAAAAGAGGAAGAAAGTGTAGTAATTGGAGATAATATTGTGATCAAAATCATCTCTATTGATAAAGGAAATGTTAAGCTTGGGTTTGATGCTCCGCCTCAGATGTTGATTTTACGCTCTGAACTTAAGGATGCGGTTGTATGCGAAAATAAAAGAGCTACAACATTTCTTAATCAAGCACAGCTTGAGGCTATTTCTAAACACATTAAAAAATGAAAATCTTTCCCAAACTCAATATTTTTTTAAATATTCTTCCTCCACTTGAAGGAGGAATGCACCCCCTATTTTCACGTTTTGTTCTTGCTTACGGGGAACTTTATGATGAGATGGAAATTTTGGAGGGCGTAAAGAATTTTGAGATTAAAGGAGAGTTTTCTTGCCCTATGCAAGCTAATCTCATCTATAAGGCTAAAGAAGCGCTTAAGAGAGAATTTCCTATGCATTGTACTTATTTTGAAAGTTTAAGAGTGGAGGTGCAAAAAAATATTCCACAAGGTGCAGGGCTTGGAGGAGGAAGTGCGGATGCTGGAGCATTTTTATGTGAAATGGCAAGAAGGTTGCAACTTCCAAAGGATATACTCAAAAATATCGCCCCCACAATTGGCTCAGATGTGAGTTTTTTTGTCAATGAGTTTGAGAGTGCCAATGTAATGGGAAGCGGAGAGATTGTTCAAGAATTTACAGAAAATACTCATTACACCTATGAGATTTTTACTCCTGAGATTTTTTGCAATACAGCTAAAGTCTATCAAGCTTTTGACTTTCTTTTACAAAATCAAAAAATTCAAAGTGTGCCCAAAGTAGATTTTCTTAATCTCTCAAGTATTGAGCTTTTATCAAGATTTTCTCCTTTAGAGCTTAATGATCTTTTTATCCCTGCTTTAAGTCTATACCCTCAATTAGAAGTAATGAGTAAGGATTTGGGAGAGGGGTGGTTTTTTAGTGGGAGTGGGAGTAGTTTTTTTAGAGTAAAGGGATTGGGATGAAGATGATTGCTAAAAATAAAAAAGCTTTTTTTGATTATGAAATTTTAGAAAAATATGAAGCTGGCATTGTGCTTAGTGGCTCGGAGGTGAAGTCTATTAGGGCAGGGAGAGTAAATCTTAAGGATAGTTTTATAAAAATTGTCAAAGGTGAAGCATTTTTATTTCATGCACATATTTCATATCTACAAACTACTCATACATTTTTTAGACCCAATGAAACAAGAGAGAGAAAGCTTTTGCTTCATCGCAAAGAGATTGATAAATTATTAGGGAAAATCTCACAAGAGGGTTTAACTCTTGTGCCATTAGTGCTCTATTTTAATAAACATAATAGAGTAAAAGTTAGCATTGCCCTTGCTAAGGGAAAAAATCTCCACGATAAAAGAGAGACCTTGAAAAGAAAAATCTTAGATCGTGAAGCACAAATGGCTTTAAAAAAATATAGATAGGATAGACAATGAAAGAATGGATAGATTATGGAGTGCTAGGATTTTTATGCTTTTTAAGTGTAGTTGTTGTAGGCATTGCATTGGAGAGAATCTGGTTTTATGCAACAATGCGTGTGAGTGATTATGATGATAAAAGAGTGCTTGAAATGGATTTGCATAAACGCTTAACTTTAATTGCAACAATTGGCTCAAATGCTCCTTATGTAGGATTGCTTGGGACTGTAGCTGGCATTATGGTTACTTTCTTAGAGCTTGGAAGTAATGCAGATACCCAAGGCATTATGGTTGGTCTCTCTTTAGCTCTTAAGGCTACGGCAATGGGGCTTATTGTGGCTATCCCCTCAATTGTGTCTTATAATTTTTTGCTTAGAAAATCAGAGGTGATTATCAAGCAATGGGAAATCTATCATCACCCAGAGCAAAGGGGTTAGAATGAAAAAAATGGATTCAATGAATCTTGTTCCATTTATTGATATTATGCTTGTTTTGCTTGTTATTGTTTTAACAAGTGCTACATTTGTTAATACCAGTAAGGTTCCTATAGATATCCCCAAATCTCAACAAGATGGCAAAGACTTGCAAGAGATTGAGAAGAAAGAAATTGTTATTTCTATTAATAAAGGTGGGAAATTTTTTTGGGGAAATGAGCTTGTTGCATTCTCTACTTTAAGCTCAAGAGTGGCAAGTCTAGATAAAAAGACTCAAATTACTCTTAAGGGTGATAAAAAAAGTGAATTTGATGCTTTTGTGCAAGTTATGCAGCTTTTGCAAAAAAATAAATTAGATAAAGTCTATATTTTGGTGCAAGATAAAGCAAAAACTTAGACAAAAAAAGGCATAATTACCCTTTTTTATTTCTAAGAATGAAGGATTGTAGATGAAAAGAACTTATCAACCTCATAACACTCCACGCAAGAGAACACATGGTTTTCGCGTAAGAATGAAGACAAAAAATGGTCGAAAAGTGATTAATGCAAGAAGAGCAAAAGGCAGAAAGAGACTTTCAGTCTAAGCAATGATAACACTTAAAAACAAGGTAGAATTTGACTTTGTTTATAAAAATGGTAGAAGGCATTATGGGGAGTTTTTTAATCTCTATGCCCTAAGCCTTAGACATTCATTCCAAAATAAAACATTTTCTTACAAAGAAAAAAAGATTTTTAATCATTTTCTTGGACTTCCCAAAAATTTAATATTTGGTCTTAGTGTTTCTAAAAAGGTTGGAAACTCTCCACAACGTAATCTAGTTAAACGCCGTTTTCGTGGATTTTGCCGCAATTATGCACATCTTTTTCCACAAATGATTGTAGTTTTTATGGCAAAAGAAGGAGTGCAAAAAATGCCCTACGTTGAGTTTGAAACAGAGATTTTAGAGTTTTTGTCCAAGACTAGAGGGAAACATCATGCTTTGTGCATTTGATTTGTTTTTAAAAAAGATCTTTTGGATTTTTATAAGAGTGTATCAGCGATTTATCTCCCCCCTTACACCCCCTTCTTGTCGTTACCATCCTTCTTGTTCCTCATATTCTTTAATACTTTTTGAATTAACTCCTAGTTTTTATGCTCTGTTTTTCTCTATAATAAGAATTCTTAAATGCAACCAATTTTTTAAAGGTGGTTTTGACTATCCCTGTATTAGCATTTTGCTAAAAAGAGTGGAGTATAAGCCAATCAAAATTTCTTATTGGTTAATCCCTTGTAAGAGTGTTGTAACCCCTTTGTTTGTTTGCAAGCCGATTAAAATTCGAGCCTATATCATTAAGGATTTTTTATGAACCCAAATCAGGATAATTCATTTTCAATGATAAGAATGCTTGGAGCTGTGGCTCTAACATTTGCTTTTTTTAGTGCCTATTCTTATTTTTTTCCACAAGAAAAACCCACGCAAATCCAAGAGAGTAAAGCAATCCAAGCTCCTAATGTAGAAAAACAACAAATACATTCCCCCACTCAAAATTCCCCAACATCACTAAAAGCTAAAACTCCACTGCTTAGAGTATCTTCAAAAGATTTTGAAATTGAGTTTGATTCATTGGGACGGATTGAGCAAATCTATCTTAAAGACAAAAAATTTGCTAAGCCACAAAGCCAAAATCTTTTTTCTAAGCTTTTGGGTAAAAAACAACAAAATAGATCTATTGATAAAGTGCCCTTGCTTGATAGTTCACTCACTCGCCCTCTTGAAGTAAGATTTGCAGATGATCAAATCAATCAAAAAGCCTTCAGCACCGCTTATAGCACACAAACTTCAGAGATAAGCATCACTGATAAGCCTGTAAGCTTTGAACTAATCCAAAATCTTGGAAGTGAAACTTTGAAAAAAACTATCACAATTTACCCTAATCTCAGCTATGAGCTAAAAATTACTTCTAGTAATCCTATGAGTAAATTTTTTCTCACCAATGGCGCAAGACCTGTTGCAGATAGTGATGAGTATGCATTCTTAGGCACAATTTTACAAAATGGTGGGACACTTGAAAAATTTGAAAAAGATGATGTTGAAGGTGTGGAAACTTTTAAAGATGTAGCATTTTTAGCAAGTGTGGATCGCTATTTTACAACCTTGCTTTATGAAAAAAAAGGAAAATTTGAGGTTTTTGTAGATGGTAAGATTCCTTCTATTAGTCCTATTGGATTTATTTTGATTGAGGGGAGCAAAGAGTTGGGGGGATATATTGGTCCAAAAAATTATCAAGATCTCAAAACCCTTTATGCACCGCTTGGAGATGTTGTTGAGTATGGTCTAATTACATTCTTTGCTAAACCTCTTTTCTTACTTTTAGAAGTTTTGCATAATCTTTGTGGAAATTGGGGTTGGGCGATTGTATTGCTTACAATCCTTGTGCGTATCGCGCTTTTCCCGCTTAGCTATAAGGGAATGATTGGAATGCAAAAGCTCAAAGATTTAGCTCCTGAGATGAAGAGAATCCAGACTCAATATAAAGAAGATCCTCAAAAAATGCAAAAGCATATTATGGAGCTTTATAAGAAAAATGGTGCAAATCCTTTAGGAGGATGTTTGCCATTACTTCTTCAAATTCCTGTGTTTTTTGCAATCTATAAGGTTCTTTATTGTGCTGTAGAACTCAAGGCTGAGCCATGGATTTTTTGGATTCATGATCTCTCAGTGATTGATCCCTACTATATCTTACCGCTTGTAATGGGTGCAACAATGTATATTTCACAGATTATGACACCTGCAACCTATACTGATCCAATGCAAGAGAAAGTTTTTAAACTCTTACCATTATTTTTTACAATTTTCTTTATTATTTTCCCATTTCCAGCAGGTTTGGTATTGTATTGGAGTGTAAATAATGTTCTTTCTATTGTTCAACAAATTATTATTAATAGAATTGTCAAAAAACAAAAGGAATTAAAACAATGAAACGATTCAGTGCAGAGAGTGTCCAAGAAGCAATCAGTAATGCAGCAATTTATTTTGGATGCCCAAAAGAAGATATAGAATATGAAATTGCTATTGAGTCTTCAAAAGGATTTTTAGGTATTGGACGCAAAGATGCGGTGATTGTCGCTAGAAAAAGAGAAAAAGAAAATTATCCTGAGTTCAAAGAGGTATTTAAACCTCAACAAGAAGAATATACAGTAGATAAATCCTATTATGCTCAAAAAGATACTTGCACACAGATTGAAAAAAACTTCTTCCAAGAGCGTCTTACTTCCAGTCAATTATGTGATGAGATTTCACAAGAAGTTGATAAGCTTTTTGCACTCCTTCCTTATAATATTGATTCTGTTAAAGTAAGAATGGAAGCTGAAGGGATTGTAAGCATTGAGTTTAGCGGTGAAGATTGTGGGTTACTTATTGGTGAGAAGGGATATCGCTATAGCTCTATTTATCATCTTTTGGCAATTTGGCTTAAAAAAGAATATGGGATGGGATTAAGATTAGAGATTGCTGATTTTCTTAAAAATAAAGAAAAACGCATTGAGGAGTATTTAGAAGAGAATTATGATCAAATCATCTCTCGTACATTTTTCCAATCGCGCACTTTTGATCCCTTAACTGCAAATATTGCACTCAGAAGATTTCGTGAAGCTATGCCTGATAAATATATTATTATTAAACAAATCTCAGAGGTTGAGAGTGTGATTTCTATCAATGAGTTTAGAACAAAATAAGTCTACAATTGCTGCTATTAGCACACCTTTAGGTGGAGGGGCAGTAGGGATTGTGCGTTTAAGTGGCGATAAAAGTCTTGAGATTGTTAAAACCTTGAGTAAAAACTCTGCTTTCATTCCACGCTATGCCACGCTCACAACACTTTATGATAGAGAGGGTGAAATTCTTGATGAAGTGATTGTGATTTATTTTAAAGCTCCCTATAGCTATACCAGAGAAGATGTTGTTGAAATCCAATGCCATGGGGGAAATATGATGGTCAGACGAATTTTGGATGAAGTTTTGTATTTGGGGGTGAGATTGGCTCAGAGTGGAGAATTTACTAAACGAGCCTTTCTCAATGGCAGACTTGATCTCTCACAAGCTCAAGCTGTGGCAAAACTCATTGAGGCTAAAAGTATTCAAGCCCAAAAAACTCTTCTTAAACAACTCAAGGGTGAATTAAGCGTCTTTGTTGAGCAAAGTAGAGAAAGTCTTTATGAGGCATTAGCCTATAGTGAGGTGATGATTGATTATAGTGAAGAGGATATTCCAGAAGACACCCTAGATCTCCTCAATCAAAAGATTGATACGCTTTATACAAGACTTGAAAAAATCTTATTTCATTCACGCTCTAGAGTGGGAATTTTTGAGGGATTTTCTTTGTGTATTGTAGGAAAGCCCAATGTTGGAAAAAGCTCTTTACTCAATGCTTTGCTTCTTTATGATCGTGCCATTATTAGCAATATTGCAGGAACTACAAGAGATACGATTGAGGAGATGTTAAATATTGGAAGCACTCAAGTGAGATTGATTGATACTGCTGGGATTAGAGAGAGTGACGATGAAATTGAAAATATAGGGATTGCAAAGAGTAAGGAGGCAATGGAAAAAAGCGATATTATACTTGTTGTTTTTGATGGTTCAAAAGAACTTGATGATGAGGATGAGAAAATCATTGATTTGCTCAAAACTCAAGATAAAAAAAGGATTATTAGCATTTTTAATAAGAATGATTTGCCTCAAAAAGTTAGAAATTCTTTACCCTATCCCTCCTTTTGCCTCTCTGCACAAAATAAGGAGATTGATGAACTTGTGAGCTATTTGCAAGGTATTTTGCAAGAGAGTGAAAGCGATGAAATACTCCTTTGTGCAAGCAATCAGATTCAGAGCATTGAGCAAACTTTAGACTTTTTGAGTGAGGCAAAAGAAATGCTTCACAAGGGTTGTTTGGAGCTGTTCTCTTATAATATTAGAGATGCTATTGAAAGTCTTGGAAAAATCACTAGGCCCTATGAAAGCACAGATTTGCTCGATAAGATGTTCAGTGAGTTTTGTTTGGGGAAATAAAGCAAACACTATTTTTATCTTTCTTGTTTGCACCTTTATGTCTCAGTGATAAGATCTCCATATAGAATACATCTTTTGAATATAAAATTTTAAGATTTTAGTTCTTTCTTTATTCTTCTTTCTTTGAAACTATTAATTAAAATACAAAGTAAAGTTTTGAGTTGTAGGGTTAAGTTTGTTGAATTTCAGTATTAGATTTATATAATCACTGAGTTAAGGATATACCAATGATTGAAAAATTTTAAATTAAATATCTTTAGTATCAATGAGTATTTACACAATACAAAAACTAGGCAAATACAAGTTAAGGCATAACCCTAAAGTTGCTTTAAATACAATTAAATCCTATGCCTCTATCCTTAGCTATTTTTTTAAATAATATAATGATTTTCTATGTAATTTTTCTTTTTTATGGAGAGACAATTTTGTGCAGTAGAAGATTCGGAGGGGAAGGGGTGAATTTTCACACAACTTATCTGCAAATATAAGCCAAGTAATACAGAAATGAGTATAGAGGTGCATAATTTCTTGGTATAGAAAAGAGATGTATTCATAGAAAATATCCTTATAGAATCTTTAATTTAAAAAGTTAAATTTTATTAAAATCTTAAAATCCGTGAATTTGAGTGAATTGTAGAGGATTGATAAAAATTGCAGTAAGTTAATCGATATGCAAACTATAGAGTAATTTTAAATAACTTTTTGATGAAGTCTAAGGTATTGTGAGTGATTTTATTTATTTCTTGAAGATAATCTAATTTAAACAAGTAAGAGAAAATATTATGCAAGAAAAAAGATATTGATTGAAGAATCTTTGTTAGCATTTTAATTTTAGGAGGTTTGTATGCTATCAAAAGATATTCAAAAGTATTCTAAGATTCGCTATGAAGTTCGAGCTTATATGTGCTATCTCTTCTCTAGACATATTAAAAGTGGGGTTGTGATCCCGACACTTGAGCAAGTCACAAAAGAACTTGAAAAAATTGCTTTGGAAATCCAAATTTTTGATGCAATCTATATCCTTGACAATGAGGGAAACCAAGTTAGAAAACTTCATCAAGAAAGTTGTGATATCAGTAGGAGTTATCCCAATTATGCCGATAGGGCATATTTTTATGAGTGCAAGAAAGAAGGAAGATGCACTCTTACAGATCCTTATCCAAGTAAAAATGGTGGAAAGCTTGTTGTGACTGCAAGCTATCCAATTTATAATGAAAAAGGAGAGCTTGTATATATTGCTTGTATTGATGTTACATTGGATGAAGCTATTAAAATTGGTGCACCTACAAGGCTTTATGATATTTTTTCAAAAACTTCAAGTTTCGCCTATCTTGCACTCTCTTTTATGCTGTTTTGTGTTTCAGCTTTACTCTTTTTTAAGGGGGTTAATAGTTTTTGGCATGCATTGGTCAATTTTAGTAAATTGGATATTAAAGAAGTTTTTGAGGCAACAATTTTGCTTACTCTCTCCTTGGCCATTGTAGATTTGGTTAAAGCTATTTTTGAAGAAGAGGTATTGGGGCGTGACACAGGAGAAAGTCATCATGCAATCCATAAAACAATGATTAGATTTTTGGGTTCAATTATCATTGCCTTGGCGATTGAGGCATTAATGCTTGTGTTTAAGTTTAGTATCATTGAACCCGAGAAAATTCAATATACACTCTATCTTACAGGAGGGGTTGCACTCTTACTCTTTGGACTAAGTGTATATGTCAAGTTTGCCTATAGTGCAGTTAAAGATGATCGCAATTCAGGCAATGGTTAAAAGTTTTGTAAAAATAAATTGTGGCATAAGGAAGAAAAAAATCCTTAGCCTTTAGGGAGGGAATGATTTTATCTTCCCCTCCTAAAAATACATTAATCTTTACTCCACAGTTAAGCAGTTGCCCTAATTCTTCCTCTTGCCATTTAAAATAAAGCAATTCCTCTAGTTGCTCAAGTGTTCCAGCTTTGAAATATTTTTCTTCACAATGGCCACAGAGAGAAAGAAAATTTTTCATATAGTTTTGAGGATTTTTACGAAAACCTAAAAGTTGCATTTTGATAAAGGCAGTGCTTTGGGCTTGGAAAAAAGCAGGGGAGAGGAGATTGAGGGTTTGAATCCTTTTGCCCTTTTGAATACTCAATAAAGCCATTTTAAAAGCTCTAATTGCCCCATAACTAAAACCCGTGAGTGTAAAGAGATCTTGGGTGAGGGGTAAGTGAGAGAAAAGCTCCCTCTCATTTGTGAAGCAAAAACCACTAAAGTAGTGCATGAATTTGTGTAAATGTAAGGCTTTCTTTTTGCAATAGTATTTTTTGGAGAGTTTTTATCTCATCTGTATGCTCTTGTAAAAAGACATTACACTCTTGCTGTGCTTGAGATAAGAGCTTGTGATCATATTCAAAAAGCTTCTCCCCCATTCCATACTCAAGGGTGATTTTTTCACTCCACTGTTTTGCAATTTTAAGATCATTTTGAACACAGGTATAACTTTGATTGTAAAAAAATTTGAGTGCAATATAGCCAATGAGGTGAAGCTTTAGGGTATTGAGTGCTTGCTCTTGGCTTTGTATTTCTTGTTTTTCCCATATACTCTCTTCTTCTTGCAAAGAGATTTTGATAAAACCTATTTGAAATTTCAAAGCAAAGAGGGCCTTAGAGGCTTGATAGAGTGAAAGAATTTTCTTTTGTTCATTGGTAAGAAGGGGGGATTTTTTAAGTGAGAGAGTAAGCCTACTTTTAGCTCTTTGAATATCTTGCTCTTCTATAATTTTGCGCCCATCTCTAAGCATCAGTAATCCAGCTTCATTAACTAAGCTCTCAATCATAGCTCCACTAAAGCCTAAGCACTCACTTGCAATTTTTGCAATTGAAAAATTAAATTGTTTATTTTTTAAATAAAGGGTAAAAATCTCCTCCCTTTCTTTAGGGGAAGGCAAATCAATATAAATTTTTCGATCAAATCTTCCACTTCTAAGTAAGGCTGCATCAAGTGCACCCACATGATTTGTTGCTCCAAAGATAATGAGATTGGAGCTATCATTAAATCCATCCATTTCTGTAAGAAGTTGATTAAGGGTGCTTTCTCTCTCATCATTTCTTCCATTGCCTCTCTCTTTTCCCACAGAGTCAATCTCATCAATAAAGATGATTGCACTTTGGGCTTCTTTGGCTTGAGAAAAAAGTTCTTGGACTTTTTTAGCTCCTGAACCTACAAAGATTTGGGAGAAACTACTTCCACTTTGATAAAAAAATGGCACACCTGCCTCAGATGCCATTGCTTTGGCAAGCATTGTTTTTCCTACTCCTGGGGGTCCAACAAGAAGAATTCCTTTTGGCATTCTAAGTCCAAGTTTTTTATATTTGTTAGGGTTTTTAAGATAATCAAGAATTTCTTTGAGATCATTTTTGACTTCACTGATTCCTGCAAGGGAATCAAGGGTAATGCAAGAAGGGGTGAAAGAGGGAGTAATGATAGAGGTTTTACTTTCTTTTTGAGTGGGTAGAGGGATAGGAGTGGAGTGAGTAGAGAAGAGCTTATGTCTAAGCAAAAAGACAACAATTCCACTTACACATAAAAGAAATAAAATCAACACATAAGTAAGCCATCGACTTTTTTCTATGATTGGATCTTGGATTTGGGCTAGAAGAGAAGGATTTCTAAGGATTTTGTAATTTTGCCCTTGGGCTTGAAAATACAAATAATGAGCATCAACTTCAAACTTTTGAGCATTTTGTATAAGGGAGTGGAATTGGGCTTGTCCAATGGTTTGATAATAGTCTTTAAAAGAAAGAAAAAGAATCATTGCTAAAAATACGCCAACAAGAGAGATGCCTAAAATGAGTTTTTTCATCTTTCCTCCTTTAAAAAAGTTTGATTATAGTCTTTTAAAATCTCATACTCAGTAATTTGAAGCCATTGATTTTTGGGGGCTATAGGAGTGTGAATTTTTATTTTATTATAGAATTGATCCAATCCTATAGCTATGCCATCTGTATAGCTTTCTACTAAAACCTCAAGTTTTTGTTTTTGCTCTCTAAATGCAATATTTTTTTTACTAATGAGTGCTTTGAGCTGATGCAATCGCTCTTTAGCAATATTGCCATTAATTCTTGGCCCAAGTTTGCTTGAAGGTGTGCCATCTCTTGGACTATAAATAAAAGGGTGGATGTGAGTGAGTGGAAGGAGTTTTAGATGATTATAAGCCTCTTTCCATATTTCTTCACTCTCTCCAGGATGCCCTACAATATAATCACTTCCTATTGCAAAGCCTTTGGAAGCAATTTTGGACAATAAGGATAAATCACTCTCGAAACGATTGACCCTATTCATTATCTCAAGCATCGTATTATGAGAGTGTTGCAGAGCAATATGAAGATGTTTTTCTAAGAAACTCTCTCCTAAAAGCTCTAAAAACTCTTCATCAATTTGACTAGGTTCAAGTGAGCCAATACGGATACGTTTGATTCCATCAATTTTTGCAATTTCTTTAATGAGTTTGGCTACTGAAGTTTGAGTATCTTTCCCATAACTTCCCATGTTTGTTCCAGTCAGTACAATCTCTTCAATTCCATTTTGTGTTAAAAGAGAGACTTGCTTAAGGATAGAGTCTTGGGGGAGACTGCGTGCTTTTCCACGTGTAAAAGGGATAATGCAATAACTGCAAGCAAAATCACATCCTTCCTCAATCTTAATAAACGCACGACTTTTTCCTGCAAACTCACTCACAAGGGTTTGATCAATATGCTTTTCTTCAGGAGATGAGGTAAAGAAAAAAGGCTTTTTTTCTTGTAAAAGACGATTGATATTTTCCTTATGAGCGTGATCGAATACTCCACGCACCAAGGTAGAAAACTCTTTGCCTTTAGTTTTAACTCCACATCCTGTAAGATAGAGTGTTTTATCTGTTTTACTCATTTTGTTTAGATAATTTTTAACTCCACTGTCTGCACCATTGGTGACACTGCAGGAATTCACCACAATAATATCTGCCTCACTCTCTTCTTGTGTGACTTCAAAATCTTTGAGATTTTCAATCATCACCTGTGTATCAAAAACATTGGTACGACATCCAAAGGTTTTAAAATAGACTTTTAATTTCATTCTTCCTCGATATTTTAAGGATTATTTTGATGAGTGTATCTCTCCCATACCCCATCACTTCCAGTATTAATAAGTTTTGTTGTTGGGTAGGCGATTTTGATATCACTCTCTTTTGCCAAAATTTCAATAATTTCGCCACAAATATTGCTTCTAAGATTAAGTGTTGCATAGACATTGCTTTGATACCAAATAGAAATCCTCATTCCATTGGGTTCAATCATATTAAATACTCTTGGTTCAAGGCTAATACGTTTGATTGAATAATGTTCTTTAAGTCTCATCATACGCTTTTTACCGATTTCAGTATGCGATTTTGAATGCTTTCTGGCAACCTCTGTTGCAATCTCAATTGCCTTTTTATAATTGCTATCAAAAGTGACTGTAAAATCAATCCCATCCCAAACTGTGGACATTCCTCCATGCGTATAGTTTGAAATAATGGCTGTAAAAATAAGATTATTGGGGATAAGAATGATTCTTCCCGCTCTACGGGTTTCCATATAGGTATTAAGTGTTACATCTTCTAAGAGAGTGATTCTTGTCATAGAGATATCTAAAATATCTCCAACATAAGTTGTATTATCCCGATGAACGCGGATTCTGTCTCCAACATGCAATCCTCCACCAATAATAATGACAAACCAGCCCAAAAAGCTCATAAATAAATCTCGCATTGCAAAAGCAAGACCTGCTGATACAAATCCTAAGAATGTAACAAGATAGGTAATATTATTAAGGTAGCTTAAGAGTAATACAAGGGCAATAATAAAAATATTAACAAAATTGACAACCTTATTTGCAATATATAAACGCTCTTGATCAAGATATTTTTTTAAAGCAAATTTAATAGCCAAGGCAGCACAAATAATAGTTAGACAAATGATAAAAACATAAATGATTTTGATGACTTGTTGTTGAATTTGCTCATTGAGTTTGCTAATGATATCATTAGCTTTTCTGAAATATACATCTAAAGAGGTTTCTAAGATTCCTTGAGCAGACTTCAGTTCAATTTCAATATTTTGGATCTTTTGAATTTCATCAAGCAAAATAGGACGCTCATCTTTATCTTCAAGTTTAAGAAGAGTATTAAGAAGGGTTTTTTTGTCTTGGAGTGTCATAAGTGTTTCTTTAAGAGTAGCGAGGTTGTTGCGTAGAATTTTCTCTTGATTTTGAATTTGTTTAATAAAATCCTTTGCTCCTAAAATTGCAAAAGGATTAGTAACTGTGGGGATTTTTTCTATATCTTTAACTTCTATAAGTTCTTGATAAGGGTTTCCCTCAATCTCACCAAAAAATACTTTTTGGCGCTGGAGAGTTTCAAGACGATTATTGAGTATTTGGAGCTGATCACTGTTTTTTGAAGTAGGTTTTATACGTTTAATTTGCCACTCAAGTGCCTTAATTTGATTTGTGATTGAGATATATTTTGCATGATTACCGTATTTGTATATCCAGACATTTTGATCAGCATTAAGTTTAGTATCTAAAATAATCATTTCATTTTTGACTGATTTAATTTTTTCTTCTATAGTCTGATCTTTGACTTGATCTTTTGCAAATAAAAAAACAGATATCAAGCAAATATATAACCACTTCTTCATTTAAACTCCTTTAAAGTTGCCATAATTTCTTCTTTTTGAGGATAAGCAAATTCAAAACTTCCAATCTCTTTTGGAAGTATAAATTTTATTTGCTGATTTTGTGTCTTTTTATCTAAGAAAAGTGCATTAAAAAATTTGGAAATATTAGGGATCTTGTAGTGAGTAGGGAGATGATAGAGTGAGAGCAAATCAATGATATCTTGAGATTGAGAAAAGCCATTAAAAAGAGATGCCAGAGTATTGGCCATAACCATTCCCATACTGACTGCCTCCCCATGCAAATATCGCTTATAGTCTCCTTCTTGTTCAATGATATGTCCAAAGGTATGTCCATAATTAAGAGATGCCCTAAGATTGCTTTCTCTCTCATCTTCTCTTACAATATAGGCTTTAAGAGAGATGCTTTGAAAAATAACTTCTTCTAAATTTTTTTTAAGAAAATGGGGAGAAAAGAGAGAGTAAAAGAGAGAGCTATCAAAGCAAATTGCTATTTTTATTACCTCTGCAAGCCCTGAATTAAATTCTCTTTGAGATAGGGTAGAAAGAAAAGAGGGAGAGATAAAGACTTTTGAGGGTTGATGAAATAGACCAATAAGATTTTTTCCCTGTGGAGAATTGATTGCACATTTGCCCCCTACGCTTGCATCTACTTGAGCCAAAAGTGTTGTGGGGATAGAATAAAATTCAATCCCTCTCATATACAAACCGCTTGCAAGTCCAACAATATCACTCACTACTCCACCTCCTAGAGCAATCATCAAGCTTTTTCTATCAAGCTTACAAGAAATAGCGTATTCTAGGAGAGAAAAAAGCTCTTTAGCACTTTTGCTTCCCTCACCACTAGGGAGGATATAGGAAAAAACTTGTGGAGCTTTAATACGATGAAGAATATCTTGTAAATATAAAGTAGCAACAATTTCATCACTAATAAGCAATACGCTTCCTTCATGCCCAATTTCTGAAGGAAGATTAAAGAGAATATTTGAGTGGTGCAGATTAATTGTTTTCATGAGGGATGGGAATATAGATTTGAGGGAATTTATTCAAATCTGCGCTTAAGCATGTGGTATCCGTAGAAGTGAGCTTAGTGAATAGTGAATGTGTGAGGGTATGACTAAAGGGTAGGAATTGTAATGCAGGTCTTTTAAGACTTTGCAAATAAAAGATAGGATTTTTATGATTGGATTGAGTGTATTTAAAAGGAGCGTTAAAGACTGCACAAATAGATTTAAATACCTCAAAGCATTGGGTGTGATAATTTCCATCTACATCATAGTCATACATTTCAAAACTAAGTTCTAGCTGAGAAGTAATATCCAAAGCCACTGAGGCAATATTTTCTATTTCGTGTTCCCCTAAAAATACAAGAGAATCCAAACATTCTTGAATAGAGATTTGGGTGGTTTTAAAAACAGGTGAGGAAAGTTCATAAAGTTGTGCCCTATGCTCATTAAATAGGCGATGATGCAAGATTATTAATCCAATCCTTTTGGCTTTATCTAATTCAATAACCTCTCCTAAGTCCTTATTGTTATATTCAATAATGCAATGCACCTTTTGATCTTGAATACTTTTTAAATGTGCAATAAGCTCAAAACTTTTAGGATGTAAAAGTGTGATATATAATTGATTGGAATTAAGCTTTTGATGCAAAAATAGAGCTTCATCTAAATCCCTTAAAATTTCATTTTCACTCATTATATCTTCATCAAGATAGAGAAAAATATCTTTCCCAAAAGGGAGAGGAAATTGTCCAAGAGAATTTGTAATTTGGCGATAAATGTTTCCTAAAATTACAGGATCACCGATAGCTAAAAGTTTATCATTGGGTTGGATGCTTAGAGAATAAGAGCTAAGCAAAAGCTCATTTTTACGATAAATTCCTGCAATTTTCCAATCTTTTTGTGCAATAGAGCCAACTTGACGATGGCAATATGCACTCCCACTAGGCACCAAAATCTCTGCAATCTCTCCTTTTCCTAATCCAAAATCCCAAATCGTGCTTGGAGCATTGGGTAAGAAGGTTAAAAGTTTGCTACTAATAATAGAAGGGATAGAAACCTGCTCTAAAAATTCATCCTCTACCTTAAGGGCTTTTGCAGAGTTTAAAACAATGGGAACTTTTGCAAAGAGTGAGCGCAAGAGTGTATAGACTTCTTTGCGTTCATCAACATCACAGAGAATGAGAAAAAATTGATCAAATTCACCGTTAAAGGTTTTTTGAAGTTTAAAAAGTGAAGTAGGATCGGCGTAGAAGAATTTGAAATTATCAGGATAGGTTTGAGGGATGAGGTTTTGGTCTTGGGTGAGGATTGTATAGTAATTTGAGCTGTGATATTGTTCAAGGATCTTATCTAAGAAGTTCTTAGCAGTTTTTCCCTCTAAAATCAGTCCAATTTTTTTCATATTTGCTTAAAACCCCTTGGGAATGATGTTTGTAAAAGATAGAATTATACAAAATAAAATAAAAGGAATTTAATGAGGTTTGAAGTCTGCAATCAAGATTATCATGCACGTGCACTAAAACTCACATTTTCACATGGAGAGGTTTTAACGCCGATTTTTATGCCAGTAGGCACACAGGGGGTGATTAAGGGATTGGATTATATTGATGTGCAAAGTCATTTAAATGCAAAGATCATTTTAGCAAACACCTATCATCTGTATTTGCGAGTAGGGATTGAAAGGATGAAGACTTTGGGAGGATTGCACCATTTCAGTGGATATAGCGGGAATTTTTTAAGTGATAGCGGAGGGTTTCAAGCCTTTAGTTTGGGTGGAAAGAGAAAAGAAGGGGGGATTGAGTTTGCCTCTCACCTTGATGGCTCAAAGCATTTTTTTACTCCCTCTAAAGTGCTGGATATCCAATATGCGCTCAATAGCGATATTATGATGATTTTAGATGATTTAGTGGGCTTACCTGCGAATGAGAGACGAATCTTGCAATCTATTGAGCGCACAACACAATGGGCAAAGCAAAGTTTAGATTACCATGCATTGCAAAAAGCTCAAGGCAAGGCACAAACAAATCATATTTTTGCTATTGTGCAAGGAGGAGTGAGTGAGCAATATCGTACAAAAAGTGCTACAGAGCTAAGAGAGCTTAGAAGTGAAGTGGATGGGGTGACCTATGAGTATGATGGCTATGCAATAGGAGGATTGGCTGTAGGGGAGAGCAGTGAGGAGATGTATGCTACGCTTGATTTTACTCTCCCACTTCTGCCAACACATAAACCAAGGTATCTTATGGGGGTAGGGACACCTGAGAATATCATTGAGGCAATTTCTAGAGGGGTGGATATGTTTGATTGTGTGATGCCTACGCGTAATGCAAGAAATGCTACAATTTTTACAAGTTTTGGAAAACTCTCTATCAAATCTTCTCGCTACGCACTTGATGAAAATCCACTAGACAGTGAGTGTGATTGCTACACTTGCAAACATTTCTCAAGAGCCTATCTGCATCATCTCTTTAGATGTAATGAGCTCACCTATCATCGCCTAGCCACAATTCATAATCTTAAGTATTACCTTAATCTCACTCAGGGTGCAAGAGAAGCGATTATGCAAAATCGATTTAATGAATATAAAAAAGAGTTTTATGCCAAAAGAGAAATATGCAAAGATTAATGATTAAGAAAGTATTTATTTGCCCTCTTTTTTGAAATTATGGTTTTTTCATATATTTTTCAACTTTGAAAGTATTCTAATAAAGGGAATTTGCTTTAAAAAGATTGTTAAATATGAAAATAAATAGACTATAACAAACTTTATCTCAATACTGAATACTATAAAATTATATTTTATATTTCTTTAAGTTCTACACTGCATTTTGCAATTTTTTTTACTTGTCCCTCAAAGCTAATTTGCTCATTTTTAATCTCAAAAAGCAAATGTTCACCCGATGGGGGAATAAGGGTGACTTGATTATTTTTAATTTCTCCTTTTTCATAGAGTGATGCTACTACACTAGCCATCCCTGTCCCACAGGCTAAGGTGATATCTTCTACTCCACGCTCATAAGTTTTGATTTTATAGCCTTTAGGAGTGGGGAAAACAATATTGACATTACTATCATACTGAAGTCGCAAATCTTTCATAGAATGGATACAAAAGTTTTCAAACTCTTCTTCATCCTCTAGGAATTTTACTAAATGAGGTACGCCTGTATCAAAAAAATTCCAACCATTATCTTGATTGAGTGCAAAGATCTTATAAGTTCCAAGATTGCTAGAGACTCTATAAGGGAAGTTTGGATGTGTAATTTCCACTTCTATCACACCAGCACCACTTAAGAATTGATGTTTTTGTGGAGCAAGAGAATGTAAAAATGCATATAATCCCACACATCTGCTCGCATTGCCACACATTTTAGCTCTTGAACCATCACTATTATAAAAATCCCACTCATAGGCATATTGTTGATGAGGTTTAAGAATGACTAATCCATCAGCCCCAATTCCATTATGCCTATCACAAAGTTTAGTTGCAAGTTCTGAGAGATTGATTGAAGAGGGGAGAGTATGGGTAATTAAGAAGTCATTTCCACTGGCACTGTATTTTTCTAAATTAAGCATGATGATCTCCTAATTCTTTGATATAGAGATGGGACTGGGATTTGGGAATAGTTTTACTTGTAGGCAGGGAGAGAATTTCATAGCTTTTGCTTCCTGTGAGATAGACAAGCTTAATAATATCTGCAACCTTAACCTTTGCACTGCTTTTAACAACCTTACCATTCAGTAATACAACACCACTTTGACACATATCTTGTGCAACACTGCGACGTTTGAGAATATTTGTAGAATTTAAAAATTTATCAATTCTCATTAACGTATCCTTTTAGCCTGGGTTCTTGTGAGTTTGTAGATTTTTGAGGGAGAATTTTGAAAAAATCCTCTCTTATCCTCAATGATTATATCTGCTTTTTGCAAAGCAAAATCAAGAGAAAAGCAAGAGGCAGTAGGGTTTGCACTTGAGGAGTAGAGCCATTTGTAAAAATGCAAAAATCTTAAATGAAACTCATCTTTAATCACTCTAAGTGCAAGTGCATTGGGGTAGATAAAGGTTGTTTTTTTTGCTTTACGCACAAAGTTTTTGTGAATTTCTGGAATTCGTGTGAAGCTTCTTAAAGTCGCCAAGCAATCTACTTCAAGTAAAACTTTCTTTCCCTCCCTTCCTTTTGCAGAGTTGATATGCTCTGCATTTTGAGAGAGAAAGCCTACAGTTGTATCACTTTGAGCTAAAAAAAGCATCTTAGCTTCTTAGGAAATCTTGCAGCGCTTTTGCAGAATAGGGACTATTGGCTGAGAGTTCTTTAATCGCACTGCAAGCGGCTTTTGCTTCTTCAATGGTTGTAAAATAGGGCACTTGGGATTTGAGTACTTGCTGACGTAAAAGTCGTGTGTCACTTTTATTGCTTCGCTCATCACTGCTATTAATCACCATTGCAATTTGGTGGTTTGTGATAGCATCTTGAATATTTGGTCGTCCTTCGCTTACCTTTAATATAGATTCACATTCTACTCCTGCATCAGTGATTGCCTTATGTGTGCCACCTGTGGAGCAGATACTAAAGCCAAGAGAGATGAAATCTTTTGCAAGGGAGGCCGCAAAGGGCTTATCTAAATCTTGTAGAGAGATAAAAATCTTTCCGCTTGTAGGAAGTGTATTTTTACAAGCAATTTGACTTTTTGCAAAGCTAATTCCAAAATTTTGACTAATCCCCATGACTTCTCCAGTGCTTTTCATCTCAGGGCCCAAGAGGACATCCGCACCATTAAGTTTATTAAAAGGAAAGACAGATTCTTTTAAGGCAATGTGTTTAAGGGTTTTATGCTGATAGATCCCATCTTTATACTCTAAGATATTGAAGTGATCATAAAATTTAAGTGCTTCAGGAAGATTGCCTTGCACCATCACTCTTGTTGCAATTTTTGCGAGTGGCATTCCTGTGGCCTTGCTGACAAAAGGCACGGTTCGGCTTGCTCTTGGATTGACTTCAATCAGATAGATTTGATTATGGTGGATAGCATATTGCACATTCATTAATCCCACTACACCAAGTTTGAGTGCAATTTGAGTGGTGATTTTTTGGATTTGAGAGATAAGGTCATTAGAGAGTGAGAAGGGAGGGAGAGAAGAGGCACTATCACCGGAGTGTATCCCTGCTTCTTCAATATGTTGCATAATCCCCCCGATATATACATTCTCTCCATCACTAATGGCATCGATATCTAACTCAATAGCCCGATCAAGGAATTTATCTACAAGCACAGGAGAACTTTCACTCACTTTAACAGCTTCTTCCATATAGGCTCTAAGCTCTTCATCGTTGTGCACAATTCTCATTGCTCTCCCTCCTAATACATAACTTGGACGAACAAGAACAGGGAATCCAATCTTACTTGCGATACTATGGGCTTCTTCTTTATTGAATGCAATGCCATTTTGAGGCTGTTTGAGGTTGTTGGCTTCCACAAACTCTGCAAATTTCTCTCTATCTTCTGCTGTATCAATGACCTTGGCTGTGGTTCCAATGATTTTTGCACCAATTCTTGTAAGTTCTTTGGCAAGTTTAAGAGGGGTCTGTCCTCCAAAATGTACAATAATTCCATCAGGATTCTCTCTTTCAATCACACTTCTTACATGTTCAAAATCAATAGGTTCAAAGTAGAGAATATCGCTTGTATCATAATCTGTGCTCACTGTTTCAGGGTTGCAGTTATACATAATGCTTGTTATTCCCAAATCTTTGAGTGCAAAAGAGGCATGAACACAGCAGTAATCAAACTCAATCCCCTGTCCGATACGATTAGGACCCCCTCCAATAATCATCACTTTTTTCTTTTCTTCTTCTTTAATTTGAAGTTCTTGTGTGATAGGAGAGAAGCGACCAATAGAAGAGTAAAGATAGGGTGTGAGGGAAGGGAATTCTGCAGCACAAGTATCAACTTCATAATAATTTAAAGGCAGATTTAACTCTTTACGTGCTTGATAGACTTCATTTTGATTAATTTCCAATCCATCGTTTTTGTTGATAAGATAGGCAATCATTTTATCACTAAAGCCCAATGATTTGGCCTCTTGCATAAGAGAGTAGTTTTGCAGGATTTCTGTATTAATTTTTGATTCAAAGGAAGTGATTTCTTGGATTTGGGAGAGGAAATAGCGATCAATGTTGCTTAGAGAATAAATCTCTTCAAGACTTAACCCATGTCTAAACCCCTCAGCAATGTAGAGAAGTCTAGAATCATTGGGACGTCTGATCTCATGTTTGATTTTTTCTATATCTGAGCTAATGGGATTAAAACCAAAAAGACCATTTTCTAGACTACAAAGTGCTTTTTGAATACTTTCAGCAAAACTCCCTCCAATAGCCATAACTTCCCCAATGCTTTTCATGCTTGTTGTGAGGGTAGAATCTGCTGTGGGAAATTTCTCAAATGTGAAGCGTGGGATTTTGCTTACAATATAATCAATGCTTGGTTCAAAACTTGCTGTTGTCCCTGTGATATCATTTTTAATTTCATCAAGAGTAAAACCTACTGCTAGAAGTGTGGCAATTTTAGCAATAGGGTAACCTGTAGCCTTACTTGCAAGAGCAGAAGATCGTGAAACCCGTGGATTCATCTCAATAACAATCATTCTTCCACTTTGAGGATTTATGGCAAATTGGACATTGCTCCCTCCTGTATCTACGCCAATCTCTCGCAAAATTGCAAATGAGGCATCCCTCATTCTCTGATATTCTTTATCAGTTAGGGTTAGGGCGGGGGCGATAGTGATACTGTCTCCTGTATGCACACCCATAGGATCAAGATTTTCGATGGAACATACAATGATGCAATTATCATTCTTATCACGAATGACTTCCATTTCATATTCTTTCCATCCTAGAAGCGATTCTTCAATGAGAATTTCATTAATAGGTGAGGCATCTAACCCATTTTTTGCTAGAAGTTTAAATTCATCAATATTATAAGCCACACCGCTTCCACCTCCTGCAAGAGTGAAACTTGCTCGGATAATTAGAGGGAATCCAATTTCTTTGGCAGCATGAAGAGCCTCTTCTTCATTATAGGCATATCGAGATTTTGGTAAATCCATACCGATTTTGAGCATGGCTTCTTTAAAGGCTTGGCGATCCTCCCCTTTTTTAATTGCCTGTGGGTTAGCTCCTAGGAACTTCACACCTTTAAGCAATCCTTTTTCTTCCATACTCATTGCAATATTTAAGGCAGTTTGTCCTCCCATTGTAGGAAGAATGGCATCAATATTTTCTTTTTGGATAATATCGCTAAGGATTTCTT
The DNA here is from genome assembly GCF_003364215.1 of Helicobacter cholecystus. Taxonomy (GTDB): domain Bacteria; phylum Campylobacterota; class Campylobacteria; order Campylobacterales; family Helicobacteraceae; genus Helicobacter_G; species Helicobacter_G cholecystus. The sequence goes on along the minus strand of NZ_NXLU01000006.1, from coordinate 24,869 downwards.
CAGTAATAGGTTCAATATAAGTTCTATCTGCAAATTCAGGATCAGTCATAATTGTAGCTGGATTGGAATTGACAAGGGTAACTTTATATCCTAACTCTTTAAGCGTTTTAGCAGCTTGAGTTCCTGAGTAGTCAAATTCACAAGCTTGTCCGATAATGATCGGTCCTGAACCAATTAGCAAAATATTTTTTATATCTTCTCGTTTTGGCATAGTCCCTCTTTGTGTGTGGAATGAAATTTTTTAAGATTTTACAAAATAAGTGCTTAAAAAATGTTTTGAAATTTAATGATTTTTTCAAGATTTCTTGTGTAACATTTCATTTCTCTTTGCAGACCTATGCAATAAGAAGCTAGAGCAACGCTTCAGGGTAGGAATACAGCAGAGCACTTTGGCTTTTTGTGTGCCTTAGGTATCTGCATAGAGGCTTCTTAAGTGATAAAATTTCCCTAATTTTTTAGCAAGGATGATGATGGATTTCTCAGTATTTCAACATGCTTATGCCATTAGTGGTGGGATTGGAAGTGGAAAAAGTAGTGTGTGTGAAATTCTTTCTTCTCTTGGTTATACAGTTTTGGATGCAGATAAAATTGCTCATGAAATTTTAGATAACCAAAGCAAAAAGATTGGGGAAGTTTTTGGAAGTGAGCTGATTGGGGAAGGAAGAGTTAATCGCAGAGCATTGGCTAAAATTGTTTTTTCTTCTAAAAATGAGCTTGAGAAATTACAAAATTTACTTAATCCCTATATTTATGAAAATCTTTTTTCCCAATGTCAAAATTTAGAGGAATCTAAAAGGCCTTATTTTGTAGAGATCCCCTTGCTTTTTGAGCAAAGAGAGGTTTTGAATTTTAGGCATAAGGTTTTGGTAGTTGGAAGAGATATTACTCAAAGAGTAATGCAAAGAGATGGGGTGAGTGAGGAAGAAGTGCGAGCAAGGATAAAAGCTCAAATGAGTGTAGAAGAGAGAAAAATGTATGCAAGTGAGGTGATAGAAAATTTTGGCTCTAAAAATGAGCTTAGAGATAAAATTTTGAAGTGGGTAAAAGGCTTAGGGAATTAGAGTTTTTAAGGTTGTGTTGGAAAAACTCTTTTTAAAGATTGATATAAAGCTTGACTTAAAAATATAAGAGATTTATCAATTCCTAGGATAAAACTTTTTGTGTCGATGAGGTATTTGAATTTCTTATGCCTGTTGCGTGTTGGATTGATATGTTAAAATTTTGCTTGATTTTTAAGATATTTAATAATATTGTTAAAAAATATGAATTTTTTTAACAATAAGGTAAGGGCAATGAGAGAAATGAGCTTTCTTTGGCCGTTTTACTCAAAAGCTCTATGTAAATATGTAAAAATAAAGATTTGACAATGAAGCCTTTAAGCAATAGTATTTGACTTGGTTGGAAATCGAGTGTTCATCTTAAAAATGTGTAAAGTCAAATCAGGATAGAGTAGATATAAATTCTAAATGCAAAAGATGAAGGGCTCTTCTAGAGAGTGTCATCAAATCATTTTATAGAGATTTTATGAGAAAGAATTAAAGAAGTATTTTCTAAAGGAGACTCTAGAAATCCTTGATTCAATGAAGTTATAATAGAGGTCCTTTGAGTATATTTTATAAATTTCTCACTCTTTATTTTTCCCACCCTTTTTTATTTTCCGCAAAATTCTTAAAATGCATAGAGGGGATTAGAAACGATAAGCTAGTTCAGCATTAAGTCCTCTAACATCAGGGCTTATCACATATTCAACAGAGATTCCAAGATCTCTCATTGGAGTAAAACTTGTCCCGATCAAGAAATTAACTGGAAATTTTTCAATTTCAACAGAGTAGTCTTGAACCAATCCACCTGTAGATGCACTCAAATCTTTTCCTTTTGTTGCACCAAAAAGCTCAATTTTTTGCACACCAAAATGAGCAGTCATTACTCCTTCAAGAGAATAGCCAATCCGTGGGGCAATATACATAAATGGCTTTTGCACAAAGCCTTTAACATTATTTACTAAATCATCAAGTTGGGCATATCCTCCAGCAATCATACAGGAGAGGAAAAATCCTTTATAACCAATGGCTAAATTTGTGCCCCCCATTGCTGCAAATCCATCGAGAACATTGCGAATCGTTCCTACTGGAATTGTGATAGAGCTCATGGGTTGTTTAAAACTTTCTGGAAGACTTGATTGTAGAGAGCCTGTAAGAATATCTGTAGCTACAATGGGTTGATCAAAGGGGATGGTGGCATTTCCAACATTAGTTTCTTGTTCCATATGTAAATAAGCAACAGATCCAAAAATTTGCATAAAGGGGAAAAGCCACATATCAGCCTTAAAGCCAACAGCACTTGTTCTTACCTTTATACTTCCCTCAGAGAGGATCCACTCTTTTTGCCCATTACCAAAAGATTGATTGAGTTTTTCTTGTAGATTTGTAAAAAAAGCTTCACGATTTTGTGCAGCTGTTTTACCTTTTTCTCCTTGCCAAATGAGTCCTTTAGAAAATGTTTGTCCAAGGATGGGTAATGAAATCGTATTTCCAAATAATAATCCATCACTTTTAATTGCAGCTCCAATTAATCCATCAATGGTTGGATTCCCAAAGCTTGGGAGCTGAGCAGTGCCATTTTGAACAGAAGTCAGATAAGTATTTAGACTAGAACCAAGTTTTCCTCCAAGATTTTCCCCCATTCTCCCATTAAATCTTTTAACTTTATAGTTTTCATCCATAAAGCTTCCTATTACTGATATACCAAGAGGATTGGGGAGTGTGCCAAGTTCGATATGTAGGAGAGTCTGAAGAAAAGGAAGTACTTCTGCCGTCTTTGGAATAGAACTTTTAATGGGATATTTCATTAATTCTACTGGAACGGTTTCTCTTGGAACTTGAAGTTCTAGCTCTTTTTCTTTAATTTTGTCAATCAAGCTTTTTTGTTGATTATCAGCCAAAATTTTTTTATTGCTCAAAGTTGTTGTATCTTGAAGTAACCTTAATGTTTTATATTGAGTAGCTTCAAGAGTATAAAGTGAAAATAAGCCAAAAATTACAAATCTTTTTTTCATTTTTTCTCCTAATTTTTATTTAAACCTTTATGATAGCAAAAAACTCGGGGGGGGGGGGGTAAAATATTTTGATTAAAATTTGAAACTCTCAAAATAGAGCTCTTTAGCTTTTTTATAAGAAATATTAAGAGAATTAATTTGGATATTTTGCTCTTTTGGAAGAGGAGAGGCGATGTTGTGGAGAGGGAGAGCATATGAAAGTGCCAAATCTTTAAGCTCTTCTGCACATTCAGAGCTTAAGATCATAAGACTTTGAGTTTCTGAGAACAATAATTTATCTTGAAGAGGGGAGAGAGGCAGGGGGATTTGAGCATTAAGAGAAAGCTCTGAGAGAAGTGCCATTTTGCATAGTGCAATTGCTACACCACCGCGTCCTACACTCTTTGCACCTTTAAGGAGGTGAAGAGAGTGAGCCTTAAGGACAAATTCCCATACTTTCCTTTCATAGTCTAAATCAATCTTTGGTGGGAGTCCATAAGGATTAGGATTAGAGAGCTTTGCAAGGAGTGAGCCTCCAAATTCTTCACTGATTTCTCCAAGTAAAAAGAGGGTATCTTTGAGTGAGAATTTTGAGCTTAGTGTATGATGAGCATCCTCTGCTACTCCTACACTTACAATAGTTGGAGTGGGGTAGATATCTTGATCATTGGTTTGATTATATAAAGAAACATTTCCACTGACTACGGGAGTTTGAAGCACTTTGCAAGCCTCCTTAATACCCTCAGTGCTTTGTGCAAATTGCCACATTACTTCAGGGTTTTGAGGATTACCAAAATTAAGACAATCACTGATTGCTAAAGGCATTGCACCTCTACTGACGCATTTTCTTCCAGCAAGTGCAACGGCAATTTTTGAACCCTCTTTGGGATCAAGATAGCAGTAGCGAGGATTGCACTCACTTGCTATTGCTAAGGCAACATTATTTTGCTTAACTCTTAAAAGACTTCCATCAAGTTTTCCACTGCCTAGCAGTGTATTTGTTCCAATGCTATTATCGTATTGCTCATAAATACAGGCTTTATCTGCAATTTCTGGGTGTGCAAGCATAAGCTCTAAGATTTCATTAGGGCTTAGTCCATCTCCTTGATATTTTTGCATTGCAGTTTGTTTAAGATAAGTAGGCTTTTGCACAGGACGAGAGAGGATGGGGGATTTTTCACTTAGGGGATCAATGGGAATATCTGCACATAGCTCATTATGCCAGTATAACTGCATTCTTCCACTCTGTGTCACCTCTCCTATCAAAGCAACATCAAGGTCGTATTTTTTAAAAATCTCAAAGATTTTTTCTTCACATCCTTTTTTGCCACAAATAAGCATTCTTTCTTGAGATTCACTAAGCATGAGATCATAAGGATTCATTCCCTCTTCTCTCATGGGCACTTTATCAAGATGTAAAATCATTCCACTCCCACTCCGTCCAGCCATCTCAAAGCTAGAGCTTGTTAAACCTGCTGCACCCATATCTTGAATCCCTACAATCAAATCAGCTTTAAAAAGCTCTAAGCACGCTTCCATCAAAAGCTTTTCAATGAAGGGATCACCAATTTGAACGGTTGGACGCAAAGAAGTGTTTTCTTGGGTGAAACTATCACTACTCATAACTGCTCCCCCTAATCCGTCTCTTCCAGTTTTACTCCCTACATAAATTACAGGATTACCTACACCGCTAGCTTTGGCATAAAAGATTTCATTTTTTTTGACAATCCCTAGTGAGAAGGCATTCACAATAATATTTCCATTGTAACAAGGCTCAAAACTTATCTCCCCTCCAATAGTTGGTACGCCTATGCAATTGCCATACCCGCCAATTCCTGCAACAACGCCTTTGAGTAGAGCGCGTTGTTTTTTACCAACCTCATCTTCTCTTTGAATCTCTCCAAAACGCAAACTATTGAGTGAAGCGACTACTCTTGCACCCATTGTAAAAATATCTCTCATAATTCCACCCACACCTGTAGCTGCACCTGCATAGGGTTCAATAAAACTTGGGTGATTGTGAGATTCGACCTTAAAAACAGCACAATAATCCTGACCAATATCAATAATCCCCGCATTCTCTCCTGGTCCTTGAACAACCCAAGGAGCAGAAGTGGGGAATGCGTGAAGGTATTTCTTGCTTGATTTATAGCTACAATGCTCACTCCACATTGCAGAAAATATTCCAAGCTCGATAATGTTAGGTTCTCGCCCTAAGATTTCTAAAATATTTTTATAATCTTGTTCATCAAGTTTGTGTGATTTAAGAGCAGAGGGGATATCAGGGATTGTGTAGTTCATGTGATCTCCTTTTTAATCATAAGAAAATTTTATCAAAGTAAAAGAGTGTTTGATAAAAATAAAACTAAAATTTCCAAAAGGTATAGCTGAGTAATAAGCTCATTTCTTTAAAATATTCAAATGTAAGTTCTCTATTTTGATACCAACCCTTAGTGAGTTGGGGCTTGAGTGTGAGCGAGATAATGTGCTCTTTGGCAATTTCACTTCTTAGACCAATATTGAGATTGGTGATAAAAAAGGAGTTGTGGGTATTAAAGGAATGAATTTGTCTATATTCTTGCTCAGTCCATCTCCCCCCAATCCCCACTCCAAACATCAAAAGAAAAGAGAGGGAAGGAGTTTGCACAAGATTAAGTCCCACATCAATATTAAAGAGTGTGTCAATGAAATATCCTTGTGAGCTTTGAGCCTCCTTGCTCCAATTTTTTAGATAGGCATAAGAGAGATTTGTATAAAGATAGCTTCTTCCCCAATCATTATCATAAGTGACTCCTGCCCTCAAATCAATCATTGCAAAGGCTTTTTTATACTCTAAAGAATAATTTACCCCACTTCCTGCTCCAACAAACCATCTTGCAGGAGAAGAGGATGTTTGAGAAATGGGGGTCTTAGAAGTAAAAGGAGGGTGTGTTTTTTGAGATTCTTGAGTTGCTAGAGATGTTTGTTTAATGGATTGTTTAGAGTTTTTGGGATTTTCTTTTGTAGAGCAAAAAAGTAAAGAACAAATAGCTAAAAAGATACATACCGCTCTCAATCAATCTCCTTAAAATTAAAGTAAGAATTATAGCGTTTTGTTTTGAATTAAAATTATGATAGAGGGTTTAGTCTGGATTGGTATTGTAGGACTAGACTAGAGAATGCCCTTAAAGAGCATTGATGGGGCAAGCTTAAGTTGTAGGGATTTATGAGTTTTTATCTTTTTATGCATCCTTTGTGTGGCTAGATTGTTTAAGGTTTAATATCAATTTCTTTTTTAGCATAGATTCCAAGCTTTTGGAATCTACTCTCCAGATTTCCCCTGCCTTCTGTGAGTTTTTTTGCCAAATCTTGATGCACATCGCAGAGCGTGTCTTTAAGTTTTGCAATTTTATTGCAATCTTCAACAATCCCTAAAAACTTCTCATAAAATTTCTCAATCTCTTGAAGTGATTGGGAAACATTTTCACTTTTATCCATATTAATCCAAGTAATTTGAATGGTTTTAAGTGCCATAAAAAGTGTGTGAGGGGTGGTGAGATAGATTTTTTTATCATAAGCATATTGGTAGAGTGAAGGTTTGGCTTCTAGGGCAAGATCAAGGATATTTTGGTAAGGAATGAATAAAAGAACAAAATCATAAGAAGAAAGTTTGTGGTAGGGTTTTTTACTGAGTTCCTCAATCCTACAACAGAGGTTTTTTGCTAGTTCATCTTTGACTTCAAGTCCTACTTCCTCAAAACTAAAATCACTGGGAAGAGAGAATTTAGCATCAATAATGATGCTTTTATCTTTTTCAAGATAGATGATTGCATCAGGGATATAACGTGATCCTTCAAAAGAGAGTTGTTCTTGGAGTTTATAATGCTCCCCCTCAATTAACCCACTATTTTGAAGCACACTCTTAAGCTGAATTTCTCCAAAATTACCCCTAACTTTTTTATCCCCTTTTAGGATTTGAGCAAGTTTTTGAGCATTTTCACTCATTGCATTAGAGTATTTAAACATATTTTCAATACTCGTTTTTACGCTTGTTTGATTTTCAAGCAATCGCTTGTTGTAGTTTTGGATTTCTTCTTTGAGGGGGGAGAAAATTTCATTTAAGAGTTTTTTAGAATCTTCATTAATTTGATTTTGATTTTGTGCAAAAAGGGCTTTATTTTGAAGTGAAAAATTTTGAGTAAGCTCTTCTTTGAGTGTAGCAAGATTGCTATTGTATTTATTTTCAAGTTTTTCAAGATTTTGAGTGTATTGCTCTTTAAGTTCATTTTTTTGTGCAAGTAAAGAGTTTTGAGTTTCTTCAAGATTTTTAAGACTGTGGTTAAGCTCAAGTTTAAGAGAAGTGATAAGTTCTTTTTGGGATTGAGAAAGATTTTGGAGTGTAAAATTTTGGGATTGGAGATTTTTATTTTTTTTGATTTGAAATAAGAGCACTATAAGAGTGCTTATGAATGCGACAATAAATAAAGTGCTAAGAATATAAGAAAGCATGATTTCTCCTAATAAAGTGATAGAAGGATTTTAGCAATAAAAATTATGAAAGACATTAAAGAACAAAGGTCACTAAATTGTTTATTTAATTTTTATTAATGAAATATGTTGATGATTTCTACTTTTAATTTTTATAGAAGGAGAAAAAATGAAAAAGATTTCATTTTTAGTTATGGTTTTAGGTGCTTGGCTTTATGCTGAAGTTAATCTCTATGGTCCAGGTGGTCCTCACACTGCACTTAAGGAAGTTGCAAAAGTATATGAGCAAAAAACAGGTGTAAGGGTCAATATCAATTTTGGTCCACAAAAGACTTGGCAACAAAAAGCACAGCAAGATGCAGATATTCTTTTTGGAGCATCTGATCAATCAGCAGTTGCTATTGCCACAGATTTTGGAGATAAATTTGATCCAAAAGAGATTAAACCTCTTTATTTTAGAGAGGCAATTATTCTTACTCAAAAAGGCAATCCCTTAAAGATTAAATCCCTTAAAGATTTAGCAAAGAAAAAGGCAAGAATTGTTGTGCCCGAAGGTGCTGGAAAGAGCAATACTTCAGGAACTGGTGTTTGGGAAGATATGATTGGAAGAACTAAGGATCTTAAAACAATTGCAGATTTTAGATCCAATATTGTGGCTTATGTTCCAAATAGTGGAAGTGCTAAAAAACTTTTCTTAAATAAAGAGGCTGATGTATGGATTACTTGGCTTGATTGGGCAAAGAGTAATCCTGATTTTGGTGAAGTTGTAAAAATTGAAAAAGATTTGGTGATCTATCGAACCTTTAATGTTGTTGCAATGAAAAATGCTTCTAAGGAAGCAGTCGATTTTGTTGCATTCCTCTCAAGTAAAGATGCTGAGAAGATCTTTAAAAAATTTGGTTGGAGTAAATAATCTCTTCTCCAAAAAAAAGGGGGGGGGATTAAGAAGGGATATCTTTTTTGGGAGGTTTTGTACTTAGATACAAGAAGATAATCCCTAAAAGTGTGGCAACAAGAGAGCTAAATAAAACTGAAAGTTTAGCTAAATCTACCATGGTTTTATCCTCATAAGCTAAAGTTGCTACAAACATTGACATTGTAAAACCAATTCCCGCTAAAAATCCTGTAGCTAAAATGTGTCCATAATTTAGTCCCTTAGGTTTGATTGAAATATTAAACTTTTGGCTAAGATATGTAAAAAGCAAGATTCCAATAGGTTTACCTAATACAAGTCCAAAGAATATTCCCCACATCATAGGTTGAGCAAAAAGATTGCTTCCTGCTGTTATTTTTACTCCACCATTAGCAAAAGCAAAGAGTGGAACAATAAAATATGCACAAAGGGGTTGAAGTGCAATCTCAAGCCCCAAGAGTGGATTTTTAGCATAATAGGAATACTTGCCTATACTGTCTAGAATATGCACATAATGGCTCATCTTATGGATATCTACTTCTTGGTCTTGATTGTTATGAAAGAATTTGCTAATGGCTTTTTTACTGGATGTAAAAAAGCCATCCTCTTGTGCCTCATCTTTGGTTTGAGATAACTCTTGTAAATCTAATTTTTTCAACTCTTGAAGCATTTTTTGGAAATACATTTTATTCAGTTTTGTTTTTCCAGGGACACAGAAAGCAAGTAAAACGGCAGAGATAGTAGGATGTATCCCACTGAGGAGAGTGGAATACCAAAGAAATGCTCCAAAGATGAGATATAAGAAGATGTATTTTGTATCTTTATAATTAAGATATATTAAACCTACCAAGCTCACAGCAGCCATACATAGCCAAAAGATCTCAATATTTTGCGTATAAAAAATTGCAATAATGATGATAGCCACTAAATCATCGGCTACTGCAAGAGTAACAAGAAAGATTTTTATTACAGAGGGAATACGTTTTCCAAGCAAGAAAATCACTCCTAATGCAAAAGCAGTATCCGTACTCATTGCAATTCCAAATCCTGAGCTTGAAGTAAGATTATGGTTAAAGGCAAGATAGATTGTAATAGGAATAATAATTCCCCCCAATGCTCCAAACATTGAGAAGCTCATTTTTTTAAACCCCATTAAATCCCCATATAAAATTTCCCTTTTCATCTCCAGCCCTACCATTAAGAAGAAAAAAGACATTAAAAAATCATTAATTAGGTGTATTAATGTAATTTCTTTTTGAAAATCATTAAAAGAAAGAGTGATTTTACTCTGCCATAAAGAAAAATAATGTTCAGCTGTAGTGGGAAGATTTGCTAATATCATCGCCACAATCACGCAAATAAAAAGTAATATTCCCCCAAAAGATTCATGTCCTATAAAGTGATATAAGCCTTTTTGCAATCTATCTTTAAGATAGAAAGTATTTTTAACTCCCCAATCGCTTAAAACAAATTTTAAGAATCTCTCCATCGATAATCCTTATTCTTTAAAATTTTCTATAAAATTTTAAAGAATAAAAAGAACAATAGATTAAATGAAAAGTCTCTTGAAAAATATAATCCAATCAAATATTCAAGATAAAAATAGAAAACTCTAAGACCTTGTTATATCGTTTTGTAGGGATTATACCTAGAGGTATTTTTAATTCAATGGATCAGTTCCGTCTTTGCTGTAAAATTTCTTGTATAATTTTAATTTAAGAATTTATATCCATTGAGTCTTATGAATAGATAGGATTCAGAACTAAAATAGGATAATCCAAAACTTTAAGCTATAAAATTTTAACTTAATATTTTAAAAAAATATTAAGTTATTTAAATCTATACAAGAACCCAAGAGATTCTTTTGAAATTAAAAACTTCAAATTTTTCTATAGGATAATAAAGTTTTTAAGTGAAATATAGCCTGTAACATTGTATCATTTTAAGTTTTGCAAATTTCGCATTGGAGAGAAAAATGAAATACATCAAATTCTTCAAAGAGCTCAACAATAAAGATGTTCCTATCGTTGGTGGGAAAAATGCAAGTATTGGAGAGATGTTTCAAGAATTACTTCCTGTAGGGATTAAGGTTCCTAATGGATTTGCCATTACAAGCGAAGCATATTGGTATTTGCTTGATAGTGCCGGGATTAGAGAGAAGATTGTTTCGCTTCTGCATGGAGTTGATACAACAGAGATTGATGTATTAAAAGTTAGGGCTAAACAAATTAGAGATTTAATTTTTACTACTCCATTACCTAATGATTTGCGTGATGAGATTTTAGAGGCTTATAAAATTTTGAGCACTGAGTATGGAATGCAAGAAGCAGATGTTGCTGTGCGAAGCTCGGCAACAGCAGAAGATTTACCTGATGCTTCATTTGCGGGTCAGCAAGATACTTATTTGAGTGTAAAAGGACAAAGTGAACTGATTCATTATGTTAAATCTTGTTTTGCATCGCTTTTTACAGATCGTGCAATCAGTTATCGTGCTTCAAGAAATTTTGATCATTTTAAAGTTGCCTTAAGTGTGGGTGTGCAAAAAATGGTAAGAGCAGATAAGGGAAGTGCAGGGGTAATGTTTTCAATTGATACAGAGACTGGATTTAAAGATGCAATTTTGATTACTTCAAGTTGGGGATTGGGTGAGAATGTTGTAGGTGGAAGTGTCAATCCTGATGAATTTTATGTGTTTAAACCCACACTCTTAGAGGGGAAACGCCCTATTATTAAACGTCAGCTTGGACATAAGCATCAAAAAATGGTTTATGCACCAAGGGGAAGCTCGCATCCAACTAAAAATATTCCTACAACTCAAAAGGAATATGACACTTTTTCAATCAGTGATGAAGATATTCTTAAACTTGCTCGTTATGCAATACTTATTGAAGAGCATTACAGTAAAGAAGCAGGTGAGTATCGACCCATGGATATGGAGTGGGCAAAGGATGGTGAGAGTGGAGAGATTTTTATCGTTCAAGCACGTCCTGAAACTGTGCAAAGTCAGGTACTTAAAAAGGGTGGAGGACAAAGTGTGGAGAAGTATCGCTTCAAAAAACCTGTGGATAAAGGGGAGGTAATTTTAAAAGGAATTGCAATTGGTGGGAAGATTGGAAGCGGTAAGGTAAGAATTATTAATGATATTGAGCATATGGGATCATTCAATGAGGGCGAGATTTTAGTCACTGATAATACTGATCCAGATTGGGAACCTGCAATGAAGAAAGCTGCAGCAGTGATTACAAATCGTGGAGGGAGAACTTGCCATGCTGCAATTGTTGCTAGAGAAATTGGTGTGCCAACAATTGTTGGGGCATTAGGTGCAACAGAGAGGCTTTATAATGGAATGGAAGTGACCATCTCCTGTGCTGAAGGGGAAGAGGGCTATATTTATAATGGAATTCATCCTTATGAAGTAGAAACCTTTGAACTTTCACATTTTGAACAACCTAAAACAAAAATCTATCTTAATATTGGAAATCCAGAAAAAGCCTTTGATTTTTCAAGATTCCCTAATAATGGTGTGGGATTAGCAAGAATGGAGATGATTATTCTTAATCAAATTAAAGCTCATCCTCTAGCACTTGTGGATATGCAAAATGGTAAAAATATCAAGAATCAGGAAGAGATTGAAAAGCTAATTAGTGGTTATGATGGGCCAAAAGATTTTTTTATTAAAAAAATTGCAGAGGGAATGGGAATGATTGCTTCAGCCTTTTATCCTAATCCTGTAATTGTAAGAACAAGTGATTTTAAATCCAATGAATATCGTGGAATGTTAAGTGGAAGTGAGTATGAACCTCATGAAGAAAATCCAATGCTAGGGTATAGGGGGGCAAGCAGATATTACTCTGAGCAATATCGCAGTGCCTTTGAATGGGAGTGTCAGGCTCTTGCAATGGTGCGTGATGAGATGGGGCTGACTAATCTTAAAGTGATGATTCCCTTTCTTAGAACTCCCGAAGAGGGTAAAAAGGTCCTAGAGATTATGCGACGTAATGGCTTAGAGCAAGGAAAAGATGGGCTTGAAGTGTATGTGATGTGTGAATTGCCTATTAATGTGATTTTGGCTGATGAGTTTTTAAGCTTATTTGATGGTTTCTCCATTGGTTCCAATGATCTTACTCAGCTTACTTTGGGAGTTGATCGTGATGGAGAGCTTGTCAGTCATGTTTTTGATGAAAGAAATCCTGCAATGCTAGAGATGTTTAAAAAAGCAATTGAAGCCTGTAAGAAAAATGGGAAATATTGTGGAATTTGTGGGCAAGCACCCAGTGATTATCCAGAAGTTGCGGAGTTTTTAGTCAAGCAAGGAATTACCTCCATTTCTCTTAATCCTGATTCAATCCTAAGTACTTGGGAGAGAATCTTAAAACTTGAAAAAACTCTTCAAGAGGGAGAGAAATAAAGAGAATGAAAAAATATGTTGTAGCAGTTGTAGGTGCAACAGGTGCAGTAGGAGAGGAGATTTTTAAGGTTTTAGAGGAAGAAAACTTTCCTGTTGAAAAACTTGTTCCATTAGCAAGCAGCAGAAGCGCTGGAGTGGAGATTGAAGCTTTGGGAAAATCTTGGAAAGTCCAAGAGCTTACTCATGATGTATTTGAAAAAGAGGGTGTGCAGATTGCTTTTTTCTCAGCTGGAGGAAAGGTAAGTGAGGAATTTGCTCAAAGTGCAACTAAAATAGGTGCGCTAGTTATTGATAATACGAGTTTTTTTAGAATGCAAGAAGATGTGCCTCTTGTTGTTCCAGAAGTAAATTCAGAGGATATTGCTCAATGGAAAAAGAGTGGAATTATCGCAAATCCAAATTGTTCAACAATCCAAATGGTCCAAGTTTTATCTCCATTGCATCAAGCCTTTGAGATTGAACGAGTAGATGTGAGCACTTATCAGGCTGTGAGTGGTGCAGGAAAAAAAGGAATGGAAGAGTTAGTAGAACAGATGCAAAAATTCTTTGCATTTAATCTTCAATCTTGCGAGGCTAAGGCTTTTCCCCATCGCATTGCGCTTAATCTTATTCCTCAAATTGATATATTTATGCCCAATCATTACAGTAAAGAGGAGATGAAAATGATTAATGAAACTCAAAAAATCATGCATGCCTCTTTTCCTATAAGTGCAACCTGTGTACGCGTTCCTGTTCTTAGAAGCCATAGTGAGAGTATTACGATTAGATTTAAGAAAAAAGTGGATTTACAAAAGGCAAGAGAAGCACTCTTAGAAGCTAAAAATATTGTTCTTTTAGATGACTTGGAGCAAAAAATTTATCCAATGCCTTCAATTGCTACAGATACAAATGAGACTTATGTAGGTAGAGTAAGGGTGGATAATTTTGATGAACATATTTTGCATCTTTGGTGTGTTGCTGATCAACTTAGAGTAGGTGCTGCAACCAATGCCTTAAGGATTGCACAACAATGGATTAAGTTAGAGGATTTTTAATGTTGCATAAGTTTTTTGAAAATATTTTATGGAATGCAAGACTTTTTATTATTTTTGCAGTCGTATTTTCTATGGTGGGTTCAATCTTGCTCTTTATTGTAGCAAGTATGGATATCATTAAGGCTGTAGGAGCAACTTATAAGTACTATATGGGAATGCTTGCTGAAGATGTGGATATTCATAATATTTTACTTAACACAATCATTATGGCAATTGATTTATATCTTATTGCTGTTGTGCTTTTGATTTTTGCATTTGGTTTGTATGAGTTATTTATTGCAAAAATTGAAATTAAAGATGAGCACAGTTCAAAGGTTCTTGAAATTCATACACTTGATCAACTTAAAGATAAGCTTGCAAAAGTTATTGTTATGGCCTTAATTGTGGCATTTTTCTCAAAAGTACTTAATATGGGATTGCAAAGTTCCCTTGATATGCTTTATTTTGCAATTTCTATTCTTGGACTTTCATTGGGGCTGTATTTCTTGCATAAAGACAGTAAGCACTAAGATTTTCTTGCAAATTCTCGCACTGCTTCATCTAGCTCTCTAATCTCTTCTAAATTCTTTAAAGTTGGAAGAGAAGAGAAGCGATCAATACTTTTAAATATAATCTCAGATATTCTCCCAAAAAGAAATTCTTCTTTTAGAAATCGCTCAACAGCCACTTCATTACTTGCATTCAGAACAACACCTAATTTTGGGTTAGATAAAATCTTCTCTTTAAGATGCCATAAGGGATAGCGTTGTGTATCAATCGATTCTAAAGAGAGAGAAGAGAGATCAGAGAGGGTAATTTTTGGGAGAAAAGAAGTTTGAGAAGCAAGAGTAGGGTTAAGAGCATAGGAGATGGCCAAAGCCATATCAGGCTTTGCTAAATGCGCACTCATACTTCCATCAGTGAATTCAACTAAAGCATGAATAAGGGATTTTCGCTCAATAAGTGCATCAATATGAGCACATCCAAAAAGCCAAAAGGCTTCAAGAATTTCAAAGAGCTTATTCATCATACTCGCAGAATCAATAGTAATTTTTGCACCCATACTCCAATTAGGGTGCTTGAGGGCATCACTTGGGGTTTGAGTAGGGATTAAAGAGAGAGGTGTATCACGAAATGCCCCTCCACTTGCAGTAATGAGCAATGAATTAAGATTCTGCGAATTTCTCAGCAAATACCAAAGACTAAAATGTTCACTATCAATAGGAATGAGTTTGCTCACATCAAATAACCAACCTGCAGTGACTAGGCTTTCTTTATTGGCAAGTGCAACTTGCTTTCCTAAAGCAAGAGAAAATAAAGTTGGTTCTAATCCCACAAATCCAACTAAAGCATTTAAAACTAAAGAAGAGGAGCAGAGGCTAAGTGCTTCTTTAATTCCTTCATTGCCAAAAAATACTTTTGCTCCCTTGCTATGAAGTTTGTGTAAATCATTTTTATCCCCAATAACAACCAAAGAAGGGGAGAATTCTTGAATTTGTTGATTAAGTAGATTAATATTTTTTCCAGCAACTAAAAGTTCAATGGAAATATTCAATTTTTTAGCAACTTTAAGCGTGGTTTGTCCAATAGAACCCGTGCTTCCCAGTAGAGCTAGAGTATCCAAAACTTCAAGCTCTTAAAAATGATAGAAGGAAATACATTACAATTCCTCCAAAAAAGATTCCATCAAAACGATCAAGTACTCCTCCATGTCCAGGTAAAATACTCCCACTGTCTTTAACATCAGCTTCTCTTTTTAGATAGCTTTCAAATAAATCTCCAAAAATAGAAGCAACAGAAACACCCACAGAGATAAGAAGAGAGGCGGTAAAACCTCCACTAGGTCCAATCCCTGCAATACTTCCTACAACAATTCCTAGTGCAATCCCTACTCCTGCACCCTCAATTGTTTTTTTAGGAGAAGTGGGGGTTAAGGGATTGCGTCCAAAAAGTCTTCCACCAAAATATGCCCCTGTATCTGTAAAAGCAACACAAACAATTAGCCAAACAAGCGATGAAAGCCCATAGGCTCCCATATCTTTATAAAGTGCATAAAGCACTAAAAAAGGAAGAGTGGGATAAATAAAGGGAAGAATTGTTTTTGGAGAAATTGAGCGTCTATAAGCTAACCAACCTGCATATGCTATGGCAATAAAGATGCCACAAGAAATGGGTGAGACATTAAAATAGGCCATGACCCAAATACTTAGCGCACTCAAGATTAAAATCATAGAGGGTTTGAGTGAAAAAAGCTTAAGAGATTCAATAAATCCAGCAATAAAGCACACACCCAGTAAGCCCCAAATAATTAAAGGGTGATTGATCACAAAGGCAATTGCAATCACTGCAATGAGCACCCCAGCTGTAACATAACGTTCTTTTTCACTTAAGATTTTTTCTACAAAACCTGACATGCAAATCCTTAGAAATTGGAATTTTAGGTTATAAGAGATAATTATAGACAAAAACATAATGCACTAAAAAGGCTTTTGATATAATTTTTTAAAAAATATTTTTGAGGCTATGAATGGAATATGATGTAATCGTTGTTGGTGGGGGACATGCAGGGATTGAAGCAAGTATTGTGAGTGCAAGAATGGGAGCAAAAACTCATCTTTTGAGTATTCTTGTAGAAAATATTGGTCTTGCAAGCTGTAATCCTGCAATTGGTGGGCTTGGAAAGGGGCATTTGACAAAAGAAGTTGATGCTCTAGGAGGGGTCATGGGGGAAATTACGGATGCTTGTGGAATCCAATATCGCACACTTAATGCCTCAAAAGGTCCTGCTGTACGGGGAACAAGAGCACAAATTGATATGGATGCATACAGGATTTATGCTAGAAATTTAGTGCTTAATACCCCAAATCTTAGTGTTTCTCAAGAAATGGCAGAAGAGCTTTTAATTGAAGAAGAGGAGGGGGAACAGAAGGTAGTTGGAGTTAAAACAAATATTGGAAAAATTTATCAAGCTAAAAAAGTTATTCTCACCACAGGAACCTTTTTAAGAGGGCTGATTCATATGGGGGAAGTGATGAGTGAGAATGGAAGAGCAGGAGAGAGTGCAAGTAAAAATCTTACAGATTCATTGCTTAAACTTGGACTTGAGGTGGGGAGATTAAAAACGGGTACTTGTGCAAGGATTGATGGTAGAAGTATTGATTTTAGCAATCTTGAAATCCATCATGGAGACACTCCCCCGCCTTGCTTCAGTTATAAAACTAATCAAAAAACTTTTAATCCTAAGCAATATCCTTGTTATGTAACTTATACTAATGAGAAAACTCACGAAATTATTCGTTCTAATTTTCATCGCGCACCAATGTTTAGTGGCCAAATTCAAGGTGTTGGGCCACGATATTGTCCAAGCATTGAGGATAAAGTCAATCGTTTTGCAGATAAAGAGCGTCATCAATTATTTCTAGAACCTCAAACTGCGCATGAGAGGGAATATTATATTAATGGACTCACCTCTTCACTTCCCTTTGATATCCAAGAGCAAATGATTCATAGCATTAAGGGATTAGAAAATGCAAGAATTACACGTTATGGCTATGCAATTGAGTATGATTATGTCCAACCCACAGAGCTTTTGCATACACTTGAAACAAAAAAGGCAAAAAATCTCTATCTAGCAGGACAAATCAATGGGACTACAGGCTATGAAGAGGCTGCTGCACAGGGGATTATGGCAGGAATTAATGCCACTCTTTCGCTTGAGAGTATGCGAGGAAAATTTGGAGATCTCAAAGAATTAATCCTTAGGCGTGATGAGGGATATATTGGAGTGCTTATTGATGATTTGGTGACAAAAGGGACAAAAGAGCCTTATAGAGTCTTTACTTCAAGGGCTGAATATCGCTTACTTTTAAGGGAGGATAATGCACTTTTTAGACTTGGAAAATATTCTTATGATTTAGGATTAATGAGCCAAGAGGAATATACTAAACTTCTTAAAGATACTCAAGATATTCAAAGAGGAATGGAGTATCTTGAACAAAATCCACTTACACCCTCTAAGCAAACATTAAATTTTCTTGAGGCATTGGGAGAAGAGGGAATAAGTGATAAATGTCTCGCCACTTTAGTTGTGGGACGTGATAGTTTTGACAATACTAAACTCAAAGCTTTTGGAGAAATTTTTGAGAATATGAGCGATCGTGCATTAGAGCAAATCCGTATAGAATCCAAATACTATCACTACATTGCTAAGCAAAAAGAGATGGTGAGTAAGATGGATGAGATTTTAAGTGTGGAAATTCCAAAAGACTTTGTGTATGAGGGGATTAGTGGCCTAAGTCTTGAAGTGGTGGAAAAACTCAGTAAAATCCACCCCAAAAATCTTTTCCAAGCTTCACAAATTAGCGGTATTACCCCTGCAAGTATAGACATCTTGCATCTTTATATTCATCTCAGAAGCAAGAGTGATCAAAAATAAGAAGCTTTTTTAAGCTCCTTTAGAGCGAAGGAGGGAGAGAGGGGGATTTTTGAGATGGGGGAATGGGAATAGGAGTATTGGACTTTTCAGTAGGAGGAATGGGAATAGGAGTATTGGACTTTTCAGTAGGAGGAATGGGAATAGGGGAGTTAGATTTTTGTTTAGATTCAAGCTCAGGAATTAGAGGTTGCTGGGATTGTGTTGGAGCTTGGGGTAGAGTTGGCTTATATTTCTTTTGCTGATTATTTTTTTGATCATTATAAAAAACCTCTTGGAAGTTTTCTTGCTTTATAGGATCGAGTTCTTGGGCTTTCCATACGATCTTTGTAAAATCAATTTTTTTAAGATCAATTTTTCGAATCTGAGAATTATGCATTGTGCGATAATAAAACTCTTTTTCACTTTGATTGCTCACTGCACTCCATTGTGTTGCACTTGGAAGGGTTGGGGGGATTTTGTTTTTATCAGTGTATTCGCTTCCAATAGGTAAATCAAAAAGATTGAGAAGATGAAAAGCTTGCGTGACTGCCTCATAGGAATTGTTTGTGATGGGTGCAGTGTTAAGGAAAAAGGCAGCACGCACAAAGCGTGAGGGTGGTGTGAAATCTCCCGGCAGTCCCAACATTGCACTACCTGCACCAACAGGAAAGATATTTTGTTTTTGCATTTTAAACGATTGTGCACTTCCAGGTCGTAAATTTACATAATTATTAAGATTTGTAAGTTGCCATGCATAATCAGGAGAGTTTGTAAGAACCCCAATGCTATTTTCATAAATATGCACTCTCCCTTGCATAATTTCAATTACAATTCTTCCTCCCTTAGCATCATTGACTCTCCAATGAGCTGTTGGTAATGCCTTTCCATCTTTTTCAAGCATAAATGGGACAACCTTAATATGCTTAAATGCTTCTTTAACTTCCTCAACACTTGAAAAGCTTGAAAGAATATATTTGGTGAGTTCCATATCTGAAATACTGATGATGTCATCTTTGCTGTCATAAGGAGCCAAAGAACCATAATGGGTAAAATAGAATAACCCAGCATTAAGTCCTGCCTCATTGATCCCCTCACCAATAAAACCATCATTTACAACACTAATGCCCACAAAGCCATATTTTGCCCGCCAACTCATTCCATTTCTACCCTTAGGTGTGAGAGATCGAAAATCTTGATTGCGAGGGGAGAAAATAAGCTTACTTTCTAGGGGAAATTCTCCCCACTCAATGGTTCTTGCTTGGATATGTTGATTATTTTTTGTAGTGATAGAAATTCCTGTACAAGCTAAAATTTGAGAAGATGTTATTGAGATTGCTAAAAGTAGTGATAGGGATTTTCTCATTTAAATCTCCTTGTTGGAAAAGGTGTAAAAAATAAAATACATTGAAACACTAAGATAGCCTTAAGTGTGTATTCACTCCAAGTATGAATTTCTTGAAAATGTGGAGTGATTGTTGCAGATTCCCCAAGAGCTTGAGCTTGAATAATATAAGAACAGAAGTAAAATACAAAAATGATGCTTAAAACTGTAATACCTAAATTAAGGAGAATACGCAGATAAGCACCTTTATAATTTAAGAGTTCATAAAGAAGACAAAAGCCACTGACACCTAAGAGAATATAGCCAAATTGGGAGAAAATATGACTCATAATGATCCCACTTTGGAAATGACTTAAAATCTCATCAAGATCTTTAGGATAAAAAATTGCAGGAGCAACGACAATGCCTAAAATCAACTCGATTCCAATAATACCAGCAAGTAAAAATTGATAAACTTTTTGCATATTTCATCCTTTCCTTGATTGCATTTATTTTACACTATCAGGCTTGATTTTTTTGTTTTATTACTTATTTTTGGGATAAAAATGCATTCTAAGTGTGTGTTAAAATCATAAAAATAATAAAAATCAAAGAGGTGAAAATGAAGCAACAAGATATTAAAACTCTTCATATGTCAATTCTTGCCTCTCCTAACCTTGCAAATTTTAGTGGAGTCGTGCATGGTGGAGAACTTTTAAAACTTCTTGATCAGGTTGCCTATACTTGTGCAACACGATATTGTGGATGTGGCGTTGTAACCTTGAGTGTAGATCAAGTACTTTTTAAGCAACCTATCCCTATTGGATCTTTAATGAATTTTTATGCAAGTGTCAATTATGTAGGGAAAACAAGCTGTGAAGTTGGAATCCGTGTTGAATTTGAAAATATTAAAACACGAGAAGTTTTTCATTGCAATAGCTCTTATTTTACAATGGTTGCAATTAAAAATGATGGATCAAAAACACAAATTCCTCCATTTATTCCCCAAAGTGATGAGGAAAAGCGTCGATACCAAGAGGCGCAGGAACGACGAAATAAAAGAATGATGCACTGATGCAAAATTTGAGGCAATGGAGGGATTTGCCCATCAAGCAAGCCCCAATTTATAAAAATATTCAAGAACTCACTGAAGTTGAGCAAGAGCTAAGAGGATACCCCCCTCTTGTTTTTGCAAAAGAGGTTGAGCTTTTAAAAGAAAAAATCATTAAAGCCCAAAATCAAGAAGCATTTATTCTGCAAGGTGGGGATTGTGCTGAGAGTTTTGATCGTTTTAGTGGAGCAAGAATTAGAGATTTTTATAAGCTTTTTTTGCAGATGAGTGTGGTTTTAGGGTATTCAAGTGGAATGGAGATTGTTAAAATTGGGCGAATTGCTGGTCAATTTGCCAAACCAAGAAGTAATGAGATTGAGCAAAGAGAGGGGGTAAGCTTGCCAAGTTTTAGAGGGGATATGATTAATGCAGTGGGATTTAGTGCTAGAGAAAGAGAGCATGATGCAAAAAGAATGCTTAGGGCCTATCATCAATCCAGTAGCACCCTTAATCTCTTGCGAGCTTTTAGTAAGGGAGGAATGGCAGATTTACATTTAATCCAAAAATACAATCTTGATTTTGTCACTCATAATCCTTTGGGGCAGAAGTATCAGAGTTTGGCCCAAGAGATTTCACAAGCCTTGCGTTTTGTGGAGAGTTGTGGAGTCAATATCAGCAAGGCTAATGAATTTAGTGAGTTTTTTACAAGTCATGAGGCCTTGGTGTTAAATTATGAGGAAGCATTATGCAGAGAGGATAGTTTAAGCGGTGGGATTTATGATTGCTCTGCACATTTTTTGTGGATTGGTGAGCGCACAAGTGAGAGTGAGGCTCATTTAAACTTTTTGCAAAAAATTAAAAACCCTAAAGGCATTAAAGTGGGACCAAATATGAAGCTTCAAACTTTGCTTAAGATTTTAGATACTCTTAATCCTTGCAATGACAAAGGAGAAATTGTGTGTATTGTGCGTATGGGGGAAGATCAGATACTCCAAAATCTCCCCCCTTTACTTAAGGGGACAAAGAGTAGAAATATTTTGTGGATTAATGACCCTATGCATGGTAATACAATCAATGCTCAAGGTATGAAAACGCGTCATTTTCAAAGTATTTTTAATGAAATTAAGCACTTTTTTACATTGTGCAAAGAAGAGGGGGTTTATGCTGGAGGATTACATCTTGAAATGACTCAAGAAGATGTGAGTGAGTGCATTGGCGGAAGTGTAACACAAGAGGGATTGGGGAAAAATTATCTCACACAATGTGATCCACGATTAAATGCCACACAATCCCTTGAACTTGCTTTTTTAGTTGGAGAGATACTTAAGAAATGATTGCGCTCATTGATAATTATGATTCTTTTACTTATAATATTGTGCATTATCTCCAAGAGCTTGGGCAAGAGGTTGAGGTCTTTGAGGCTAGAAATATAGGAGAGCTTTCTTCTTTTTCACATATCATCATCTCTCCTGGTGCAGGCAAACCTTCTGAAGCTTTAGAAAGCTTAGAGGTCATTAGAACATATGCAGGAATTAAGCCTATTTTAGGAATTTGTCTTGGGCATCAATGTATTGCACATTGCTTTGGTGCAAAGGTGCAAAAAGGGGATATTCCTATTCATGGAAAAACTTCAAAACTTACATTTCTTTCACACTTTCTTTTTAAAGGATACAAACAAGATATTGAGGTGATGAGGTATCACTCATTATGTGTGAGTGATCTAGGGGAGGAGCTTAGAGCTATTGCGTGGAGTGAAGATGGAGTCATTATGGCATTAGAGCATAAGACATTGCCTCTATATGGGGTGCAATACCACCCAGAATCAATCCTCTCTACAAATGGAAAAATCCTTCTATACAACTTCATCTCCTCACATCAATAAGGGTATTTTTCTTAAAGTCTAAAAAATCCTCTCTACACCTCTCCTATATACAAAACAAAAACAATTATTTAAGATTCAAAATCTCAAATGTATTTATGAATTATGGGGCGCCATAAGACAGGGATTTTCTTTACAATGATACAGGATTGACTTTTTTCTTCTCTACTCTATTAATTTCTATTCTTTCTTACTTTAAATAAAAATAAATCTTTATAAAAAAAGAATAGATTATCTTAATTTTATATATTTATAAATTTAAAAGAAGATATTTCTTATAAGAATAAAAAATCTAGAAACTATTTCTTAGGTCTTTCAATAATGAGATACAAGAGGACTAAGAGTTTTATACAGATATAAAATGAGTAATAATTGAAGTAATAGAATAATTCAAATAAATTTGATATTTCTTTAAATTTACCCCCCCCCCCCGTGTTTTTTGTGTTATAGTTATTTTGTTTCTTAATCAATAGAAAACAGAAACTTAAATTATTGGAGACATCATGGAAAAAACGATTCATAAAAAGCAAAGTTTAAGAAATAAAAATTCTTTCAAACCCATTGTGGCAAGTTCAGTTGCAATGATACTGGGGATGAATATTGCAAGTGCTCATCACACATCAGTTACAGATGAGACTTTAGTCAATCTTATTCATAAGTTTGATAATCAAACGGGTAATCCTGCTCACCCACAAGATAACTATACTCAAAGAATTAGTGCAAGTGGCAAGAGCAATAGTAAAGTTATTGTCGCTGAGAATGTTAATATCAATGATTCTATTAGTGCAATTGAAGCTAGAGATGATACAAATATAGTTGTTGTTGCAGGAAAGGCAAATATTGGTGGAAAGATTTATGCACAAGGTTCAAGAAATTATTTTGTCTTTGGAAAAACTGAATTAGGGGGCATTGCAGGTGAAACTGTGAATATCAAAGATGTTGAAGCCCGCAACAAAGGGGGTTATAATGGAATGAATATTATTACGGCATTAAATAGTTCTTTTATGACAGATATAAGCAATGTTAATGCAAAAGAGATTAACACAACTAAAGTTTTACAAGAATGGAAAAATAGTGCAAATCAGGCTAAGGTTAAGCTTTCTGTTGATGGGACTATTCAGGCGATCCAACAAGATAGTTATTACACAATGAAACTTGCCTTTAATTTGATTAATGTTCAAGAGCTTATGGTGGGAAAAGTAAATTCTCAAGATAATGCAATCTATGCTAATCTAGGGGCTAATGGTATTGCTACAACTAAGCTTACAGTCAATGGAAATGTTATGGCTTTAGAAGGAATCAATGAAATCCATTTTATACAAGATAGCCAAACTCAATCTAGTGGTAGCTCTATAACCTTACAAGAGAGTAAAATAACTGGAAATGTAGCAACATATGGTAGAAGAAATATTATAGCGTGGAATATCTTTGCAAGTGAACACCTTAACTTTTTAAATAAAATTGAAGATGATACGACTAGAACAGCTTTTAAAAATTGGTTAGATGCAAACAACCAAGCCAATGCTAAATTGATTATAGAGGGAGAAGTTCGGTCTGATTGGCATTATGGGCGAAATATCATTAATGTCAAAGAACTTGAAATTAAAAAAGGAATCAAAGCTATAGAAGGTGGTTCTAACTTTATCTCTGCTGAAAAAGCTATAATCAAAGGAGATATCTATGCAGAATTGACAGGCTCTCCCAATGCAATCTTTATAGGTAAATCTACCCCTACTGCCTCTGTCACTCGCACTACTTTTGATGCTTCCTCTACCGCTTCTAGCACTATTACAGGAAATATCATTGCTATAGGTGGTTCTAACTCCATTATCCTTGAAGATGGGACTTGGACTCCTTACGCTAATCTTAGCGTCACAGAGACGAATAAAAATTTTTCTACTCAAGTTCAACTTAGCGATAATAGTGGTATCCTTACAAATCGTAATGGAACAACCAATCTTGTCTTTAGAAAATCTAATCCCTCAACAACAAACACAGTACTCTCAACAGCACAAGTAAGTTCAGATACTCCAATGATAATCCCTGTGTATAAAATCATCTCTTCAGGAAATGCTCAAACAAATATTGTCACTCAAGGAAATTTGCTAGTCTCTTATCATATTGCCTATGATTCTATTGGTCAGAATGGAGCCATCAACTTGATCTTTGCACATAGTAATGATAATGCAGCAGATTCCTTTAATACAACAAATACATATGATAGACCAATAGAGAATATAGATACAACTGATGCAGTGGATATAGCCAATAATAAAGTTTTAGGTAAAACCTATAAAGATGGAGTCAAACTTGCTCTCTCTGATAAGCAAGTCAGCATTGGAGATACTCAAAAATCTTTCTTAGAGACT
>NZ_NXLU01000005.1 GCF_003364215.1 Helicobacter cholecystus | reverse complement strand
CCTTCAAGATAGTTTACTGTTTTTTTCATTAAGCGTCTCCTTTAAGTCTTAATAGACTATTCTCTCCCCCTAGAGAATAGTCGGGGCTCTATTGTTTATTAGGGTATTATGAATGAGGGTTAATCCTGATTGTTTTATCTTATTTTTATTTCTTTTAAGCTTTTATTTATAATGACACAAGAGGTTTTTAATCACAAAGAGATTTGTTTAAAGATATAAGAATGTTTTTATGGATGAGTTGTTGGTATTTGAATTCTTTTGTATATGAAAGAAAGATAAAGAAGTTTCTTTTTTATAAACTCTTAGCTTCGATAATCTGAATTGTAAAATTAATCAATATAAGAACATAAGGAGAAAACAATAAAAAAAGAAATACAACTTCTTTTTTAGGGGGGGGGGATAAACCAGTCGATTTTCTACTGATTCAAAACAAGGCTTTAAAAAACCAGCGACATTATTTATGTGATTTTAAGAGAATTTGTGTAAATACTACAACATACCCGAAAAATATAAGTTTTTAAAAATAAGAATTTTAAGAAAAATGAGAGCAAGAGGTAAAAATATCTATTACTTCATATCCCTCCAAGCACTGCATCCTCTATCATAGCCATAGTTACAGGATTTGAGAAAAAAATCTTGCGCTTTTTTATAGTCATAGGGAATATCCCCTCTTCCAAATTCATAAAGATATCCAGCGTTATAACAAGCCCCTCCACTTTTTTTCACACACCCTGCTTCAAAAGCTTTGAGTGCCTCATCATAATCTTGCTCTACAATTTTACCCTCAAGATAGTAGATGCCTAGCTTCCAGCACCACACCCCATCATCATCAATGCATTTGATTTTTGCCTCTTTGATTTCTAGCTCTTGGGGGGTGAGTTTTGGTTCTTCTTGTTGCACAACTACTTCTTTGCCATTTTCATCAATGATGATTTTGGGTTTGGGTTTGGGCTTAGGTTTGGGTTTTTTAGCCGTAATGGGTGGGAGAAGCTGGTAACGTGGGACAGGTTTATTATGTGTGGAGGTGATATGGGGATCTTTTTTCTTTTTGCTTGCTTGAATATAGGGGTTTGTGCTCTGCTCCCCCATAAGTAAGGCACACAAAAAGCTAAAAGCTATAAAAAATTTTAACATCCTAGCTCTTTTGCAAGGAATGCTCCTGTATAGCTTCCACTTTTTTTAGCATTCTTGGCAATATGTTTGACACTTCCCATATCCACAATTTTTCCTCCTTTATCACCCCCCTCAGGACCAATATCAATAATATAGTCTGCATTTTTAATCATATCCAGATTGTGCTCAATGACAATTGCAGAATTACCCAATCCTACAAGATGATGTAAAACTTTTGTCAGTCGATCCACATCTGCAAAATGCAGTCCTGTTGTAGGCTCATCAAGAATATAGAGAGTTTTTCCTGTATCTTTGCGTGAAAGCTCTTTGGCAAGTTTAATCCTTTGGGCTTCTCCTCCACTTAGGGTTGTTGCATTTTGTCCTAAGGTGATATAGCCCAGTCCTACATCTTGAAGAGTTTGAAGTTTTTGGGCAATTTTTGGAAGCTTAGAGAAAAATAACAATGCTTCATCCACACTCATATTCAGCACATCTGCAATTGATTTGTCTTTATAGAGGATTTCAAGAGTTTGGGCATTATAACGACTTCCATTACAACTATCGCATTTGACCATTACATCAGGCAAAAAATGCATTTCAATTTTAATTTCTCCCTCACCTTGGCATTTCTCACATCTTCCACCCTTAACATTAAAGCTAAAGCGTCCCATATTGTATCCGCGAATTTTTGCTTCTTTAACTTCTGAAAAAAGCGCTCGAATATCATCCATCACTCCTGTATAGGTTGCAGGATTACTGCGCGGAGTTCTTCCAATAGGGCTTTGGTCTAAATAAATAACTTTATCAAGTTGCTCAAGTCCCAAAATGCTTACACCATCGCATTTTTGAATCTTCTTACTATGATTAAGAAGCTCTTGGGCAACAGGTAAAAGGGTTTGAAGAATGAGTGAGCTTTTTCCACTTCCACTCACTCCAGTGATACACACAAAGTTTGAGAGCGGAATTTTGACACTAAGGTTTTTAATGTTATTGATATTGACATTTTGAATTTGGATAAATTTTTCTTGAGGGCGATTGTGTGGATAAGAGATTTGCTTATTGCCGTTGATATACTGAGCAGTGAGGGTATTTTGTTTAAGAAGTTCTTCTACATTTCCTGCAAAAATCACTTCTCCACCATTCACTCCTGCCCTAGGACCAATATCTACAATATAGTCTGCCTGCATAATTGTCTCTTTATCATGCTCTACAACAATAACTGTATTGCCTTTTTCTTGTAAGCTTCTAAGGGTGCGGATAAGTTTGAGTGTATCTCTTTCATGTAGCCCAATACTTGGCTCATCAAGAACATACATTACCCCCGTAAGTCCACTTCCAATCTGAGAAGCGATTCTAATCCTTTGGCTTTCCCCTCCACTAATGGTTCTTGCATCTCTTCCAAGAGTAAGATAGCCTAATCCTACATCATAAAGGAAAAATAGTCTCTCACGAATTTCTTTAAAGATAGATGAAGCAATGAGTTGCTCTTGATCTGTAAGATAAGAGAAATTTTCCTCATTGATAAAAAACTCATAACACTCTTGCAAAGGCATATCTAATACATCTGCAATCCCTTTTCCCGCAACCTTGACTGCAAGAGATTGGGGTTTTAATCTATGGCCTTTGCAACTAGGGCAGACCTTTTCACTCATAAAATCTGCCAAGTCTTTTTCATCTTTAAAAAGATCGTAGGCAATCTGCATAATCCCCTGCCAAGGACGCACCAATTTACTCCCCCTCCAAGTAAGTTCCACTTCTACACTATTACCATAAAGTAATGCCTTTTGCTCTTGGGAAGAAAGTTCTTCAAAACTCTTGCTCACATCGATTTTATTTGCCTTGCAAAAGCCCTCAAAGAGCATATTGTAATACCCTCGATTAAAACCAAAAATAAATTTAATTGCCCCCTCATTAAGAGGAATAGAGGCATTGAGAATCTTTTTAATATCAATACTGTATTTCATTCCCAATCCCCCACAATCCTCGCATGCCCCTTTAGGAGAGTTAAAAGAAAAACTTAGGGGCTCTAATGGTTCAAAACTCACTTTACAATCAAAACAAGCAAAATGCTCTGAGAAATGCAAGAACTTTGATCCCTCATCATTTAAAACCTCAATTTCTACTTCTCCATAAGATTCTCTAAGGGCTTTTTCTACTCCCTGTGCAATACGTGTGTGATTATCATCATTAAGCACCACCCTGTCAATAATGGCTTTAATGGTATGTTTTTTGGTTTTGCTTAATGTAATCTCTTCGTCTAATCGCACCATCACTCCATCAATATACGCTCTCACATAACCCTTTTGTCGTAAAGATTCAATCTTCTCAGTAAAGCTTCCTTTTTTTTCTTTAATGATGGGGGAGAGAAGAATAAGCTTACTTTCTTTAGGAAGTGAGAGAACTTGGTTGATAATATCACCTTGTGTCATATGTGAAATAGGGTTACCGCATAAATGGCAATGTTGCTTGCCCACTCTTGCATATAAAAGTCTAAGATAGTCATAAATTTCAGTAATTGTTCCAACGGTAGAGCGTGGATTTTTAGATGTGGTTTTTTGATCAATAGCAATTGCAGGGGTAAGCCCTTCAATCTTATCAACATTAGGTTTTCCCACTTTATCTAAAAACTGCCTAGCATAGCTTGAGAGAGATTCAATATAGCGTCTTTGACCCTCAGCATAAAGAGTGTCAAAGGCAAGTGTGCTTTTTCCACTTCCACTTAAACCTGTAAAAACGATCAACTTATTTTTAGGAAGAGAGAGATTGATATTTTTAAGATTATTTTCCTTTGCACCTGTAATAGTGATATATTCACTCATAAGAACTCCAAAAACTAAGAAATAAATCTATGATTATAGATTAATTTCAACATTAC
Source organism: Helicobacter cholecystus (assembly GCF_003364215.1). Lineage (GTDB taxonomy): Bacteria > Campylobacterota > Campylobacteria > Campylobacterales > Helicobacteraceae > Helicobacter_G > Helicobacter_G cholecystus. Next base: position 93,395 of record NZ_NXLU01000005.1, on the reverse strand, counting down.
ATATTTTGGAAGTAAAAATATTCTTGAGTAAAATAGCAATAACACTATTTTATAAAAAGCTTGGGCAAAATGAAGAAACTTGCATTATTTTTTTTAATGACTTTAGCTTGTTTGGGAGCAGTTGGAGAAAATAAGATTTGGAGAAAAGGATATACCTTTTTAAATTTTCTTGAAGACCATCATATTCCCTTAAAGCTCTATTACAATCTCTCTACACAAGATAAGGAACTGACTGCTGAGATTTATGCAGGGGTACAATATCAAGTCTTAAGAAATAAGAATGGACAACTTTTACAAGCTCTCATTCCAATTGATGAGGATATTCAAATTCATATTTATAAACAAGGTGTCAATTATAAGCTTATCTTCACTCCTATTAGGTATTTTCAAAAATCCAATACACTTGCTTTAGAAGTGCTTAACTCTCCTCATCAAGATATCTTTGAACACTCTAAAGATTTAGGGCTTGCCAATGAGTTTTTAAATACTTATAAAAATTCAATTAATTTTAAGAAAGAAGTGATTAAGGGTGATAAACTTGCCCTGATTTATAAGCGAAAATATCGTTTTGGAGAGGTTTTTGGACTTCCCAATATCCAATCAGCAATTATGCAGACTAATAAAAATCCTCACTATCTGATTGCCTATAAAGATCGCTATTATAATTTATTGGGAAAAGAAGTTGCAGGATTTTTACTTCAAATGCCCCTTACACAGGTATATATTACTTCAAGGTTTTCCAAAGCTAGAAAACACCCTGTTCTTGATAAGGTCATTCGCCCTCATTTTGGAATTGATCTGCGTGCAAAAGTAGGAACAATTGTGCGATCAGCAGGAAGTGGAAAAGTGCTGAGTGCAGGAAATAAGGGAGGGTATGGAAAAGCAATTGAGATTATTCATGAGGGGGGATTAAGAACGCTTTATGCACATCTAAGCAACATCGATAAAAAAGTAAAAGCTGGGGGATATGTAAAACAAGGACAAGTGATTGGTAAAAGTGGTAATACTGGGATTAGTTCTGGGCCTCATTTACATTTTGGACTTTATAAAAACAATCGCCCACTCAATCCTCTTGGAAGTATTAAAACTACTCGAAGTGAGCTTAAAGGTAAAGCTAAGAGTGACTATCTCCTCTATGCACAACAACAAAAATCCCTTCTTGAAGAAGAACTCAATAAACTCACTCTCAATCACACCTCAGCCACAACTGAAGGTAAGCTTGATGAAAATCAACCTCTGCAAGACTTTTCACCTCAAAATAAGGATGAGTAATGAGAGAGATTAAATTCCTCTACACCTCCCCTATTTCTTCCTCTTCTTTTATCAAGCCTCAACGTTTGTATTATCAACTTGGTGATGATGAGTATTATTGGGATTTTTACCAAGCTTTTGATAGTGTGGGAATTTTACTTTTTTTACCCAAGCAAGAGAGTTTATTACTTCTCAAGCATTACCGTCCTTGTGCATTTCTTAGAGAGAAAAAGGCACAGAGTTATGAGCTTTGTGCAGGACTTGTGGATAAGAAAGGTAAAAGCCTAGAACAAATTGCTCAGGAGGAAATTTTAGAAGAATGTGGATACGGTATTCCCTTAGAGAGACTGGTGCAAATCCATAGCTTCTTTGGCAATGTCGGTCTAACCCCTGCTAAACAAACTCTATTTTTTGCTACTATACACGAAGAAGAAAAAATTACTCAAGGTGGAGGAGAGGGGGATGAAAATTTTGAACCCTTTTTTCTTAAAACCTCTGAAATTTTAGATTTTCTAAAAAATCCCAATATCCCCAAAACCACTTCTTTAGCTTATATGCTCCAGTGGTTTTATATCGAAAGAATGGAGAAGAATAGATGAAATGGATTTTTACTCTTTGCTTATGCTTAAGTGCCCTTGGATTTGCTTTTGAAGTTGAGGAACTTAAGCTAAAAATTCAAAGTGTTAATGAAAAAAGCAAGACTCTAGTCCTTAGCCCAAGTGATAAAGAGGTTTTAATCGGAGAAACAGGGATTGTTATCCATAACATTAGCTCAGGAATCATTAGCAACTCTGCCACAATTACAGATGTGCAAAGCGATAAGATTTTAGCAAAGTATGAAAAATTTACACTCTTAGATCAAAAATACCTTCCTACACCTGTCATTAAGCCCAGAGAGGGGGATGAAGTTATTCTAAGAAGCTTTTATTCTCGCGGATTTATTATCGCACCCAATCAAAAACTCTATGATTCTATTAAAACTCTCTATCCCAATATTCACTTTGTAAGCTCGGATTTACTTATTGCTGATGTGGGAGGAAAGGGGATTATTGATCCAAGTAAAAAGGGTTTTAAAGAGCTATGTAAGATCTATAGTGTAGGCTTACTTGCTATTTATGCAAGTAATGGAGTAAATCTCTTGGATTGTCAAAGTTTTGAAGTTTTAGAGCGTAAGGCAATGGAAAATCCAGAACCCAAAGAAATGATGTACCCTCTTTTTGCAAGGATAGAAGCTAAGAGTTTTTGGGATTTCTTACGTCCTAAAAAAAACTACTTTAAAGAATATGACAAACTTCTTTTAAAATGATTCTCTCCTGCTCTGATTTAAAGTTTTTTAAGCATCTTCTCGGAGAGGAAAATGTTTGCAATGATCCTGCGGTCTTAAGTGTTTATAGCTATGATAGCACTCGCTTGGAGTATCTCCCCTCCTGCGTTCTCTTTCCTCGTCACACTCAAGATATTCAAGAGATTATGAAATATGCTTGTATTCATAAGCTTCCCATTATCCCAAGAGGTGCAGGGAGTGGAATGAGTGGAGGGAGTTTGGGTAAGGGAATTATCTTGGCAATGCAAAAACATTTTAGAAAAATCATAGAAATTGATTCTCTTAATCTCTGTGCAAAAGTTCAGCCCTGTGTGATTAATGCAGAGCTCAACCTTGCCCTCAATCCTTACGGCCTTTTTTTCCCTCCAGACCCTGCAAGTGCATCTTTTAGCACAATTGGAGGGAATATGGCTGAAAATGCTGGAGGAATGTGTGCAGTAAAATATGGGGTAAGCAAGGATTATTTACTCAGTGCTGAAGTTGTGCTAGGCAATGGAGAGAAAATCACTCTAGGGCACAAGACTTATAAAGATGTTGCGGGATACAATCTTTTAGGTTTATTGTGTGGAAGTGAAGGCACACTAGGAATCTTTACAGAGCTCACACTCAAACTCAAAGCAAAACCTAAGTTCCAGCGCTCACTTTTGATTTGTTTTGATGATATTTCTAAACTTGCACAATGCTCTTATACAATCCTCTCTGAAGGGATTACTCCTTGTGCAATGGAGTTTTTAGACAAACTCAGCACTCAAGCACTCAATGCCCTAAAACCTATTTACCCTCCACACTCTGAAGCTATTTTAATCATTAAACTTGATGGAAACTTTGCTCCAAGCCTAGAGCATGAACTCCAAGCCATTATAGATATTGCAAAAAAATTTTCTCCCCTTTTATTCAAAGTTGCCCAAACTCCTCAAGAAGAGGAGGAGATTTGGTTTGGCAGAAAAAATGCCTCTCAAGCCAATAGCATCTATGGAGTTAAAAAACTCAATGAAGATATTACCCTCCCTCGCTCTTGTGTGCCCGAATTTCTGACACAAACTCAAAAAATTGGAGAGAAATACAATCTTAAGATTCCTTGTTTTGGTCATATTGGCGATGGCAATATCCATACAAATGTTTTCCTCCCCTCTCTTGATTTGCTCCCCATTGGAAAAAAAGCCATTGATGAGCTCTTCTCTTTTGCCCTATCTTTGGGAGGAACATTAAGTGGAGAGCATGGAATAGGAATCACAAAAGCCTCTTATATGCCTCTAGCATTTTCTCAAGCTCATTTACAACTTTTCAAAGAGATTAAAAAAGCCTTTGACCCTTATCATATTCTTAATCCTTATAAAATGGGGTTAGAATAAGATTTTGATCTTGCTCTTTGATGGAGGAAACTATGAAAAAATCACTCTTTATTTCTTTATTTTTTAGCTTGGCTTACACACAGGAAAAAGCTGAATTTATCGATGATTTAGAATATGGAAAACGTTTATATGAAAATCCAAGAGGGATTAGCTGTCAAAAATGCCATGGTTATAAAGGAGAGGGATCACAAATAGCTACCTACCGCCATAAGGGACAGAAAAAAATACTTCAAGCTCCAAATATCAAAGACTTAAGTCTTGAAGCATTTTTAGCAAAATTCAAAAACTCTAAAACAAAAAATAAAGATGTTATGCCTTTTTATCACCTTACAGACAAAGAGCTGAATGCTATCTTTCGCTATCTTAAAAATCAACCTCCATTTTAAACCCTTTTTGTCACTTTCAATTCTTTAATCCGTGCGCCATCCATTTCTAAAACTTCAAACATACAATTTTCATCTTCCAAAATATCCCCCACAACAGGTAAACGCCCAAAAAGCGTAAAAACATATCCTCCAAGGCTAACTTGCTCATGTTCATTGCTAAATTTTATATTAAGTGTTTCTTCGGCTTTCTCCATATCAAGCATCCCACTCATTTTATAGGTCTGCTCATTAATTTGAGAGATTTCCTCATCGACTAAATCATACTCATCAGAGATATCTCCAACGATCTCTTCGACTATATCTTCCATTGTCAATAGTCCAGAAGTTCCACCATACTCATCCACAACAAGAGCTGTGTGAATCTGCTCTTTATTCATCTTTTTAAGAATATTAGAGATTGAAGCATTCTCAGGCACAATAATGAGTTCATGTACAATGGAATTTAAATCACGATTTTCTCTACTCATCTCTTTAAGCAAATCACGAATATGAATCACTCCTAAAATATTATCTTTACTTTCCTTGAAATAAGGATAACGTGTGTGATTGGTTTGCATAATGACCTTTAAATTCTCTTCAAAGCTCTCATCAGCATCAAGGCAGATCATATTTTTTCTAGGAGTCATAATCTCTTTTGCTACAGTATCTGAAAAATCCACTGCATTTTTAATAATTTCTCCCTCAATTGAATCAATAAATCCTCCCTTTAAACTCTCACCCACAATGATCTTTAACTCCTCATCAGAATGAGCATTTTCATGTTCTCTTGCAGGCTCAATCTTAAGCAAGGAAAGAAATGAGCTTGAGAGAATTTCAAAGAAGCGAATAAAAGGATAGAGTAAAACCCAAAAATAATGCAGAGGTCTTACTATCCATAATGTAATACGTTCAGCCTTTGCAATGGCAATAGATTTGGGAACCAATTCTCCTAAAACCACATGAAGCAAAGTGATAGAACTAAAGGCAATGGCAAAACTTAGCGTATGGATAAAAACCTCATTAGTATTAGAGAGAATATAAACAAACAAAACTTCCAAAATCTTGGCAATTGCAGGTTCGCCAATCCAACCTAAAGCAAGTGAAGAAAGGGTAATGCCTAATTGGGTAGCACTCAAATAACTATCAAGAGAAGAGGTAACCTTAAGCGCGAGTTTTGCGGAACTACTTCCATTTTTTACAAGCTCTTCAAGCTTTGAGCGTCGCACTTTTACAATAGCAAATTCAGAAAGAACAAAAAAACCATTAAGAAGAACAAGCAATAAAGCCAAAACCACCATTAAAACCGACTGGTATGGGTCCAATAAAAACTCCTAAAAATAAAATATGCCAAGATTTTATCACTATTTTATTAAAAATCCAAATTGCTTCTTATACCTCTTTCCAATATTGTTGAAGTAAAGTTTCAAGAGTAGAAATTAAATTTAAATTTTGCAAAGTTTTAAGCATTGATTGGAGTTCTTGGGCATAAGAGTGAAACTCTCTCTTAGCCCCCTGCAACCCTAAAAGGGTCACATAGCTATTTTTATCTTTATCCTTTTGAGTGGGTTTTCCTGCTTGACTTGAACTTTGAATCGCATCAATTAAATCATCACGAATTTGAAAAAATACCCCTAGCTTCATTCCAAAATCCCATAATTTTTTCTCCTCTACTCTATCCACTCTGGCAATAATTGCACCCATTTGTAAAGAAGTGGCAATAAGATAGGCAGTTTTTAAGCAATGAATTTGCTCAACTCTCTCAAGCCCTAAACTCTCCCCCTCAAACTCACAATCTAATGCCTCTCCTACAATCATCTTGCATGCTCCTTTTGAGAGTGAATGTACAAGTTTAGCAATGAGGCAATCCTCTAAATTACTCATTGCCAGAAGATAAAAGGCGTAAGAGTTTAAAAAATCTCCACTCAAAATCGCAGTGACTTCTCCATAACGTGTATGAAGAGTAGGATTACCTCGACGCAATGGGGCATTATCAATACTTGGCAAATCATCATGAATGAGTGAGAAAGTATGCAAAATCTCCATTGCCAAGGCAGGATAAAAAGATTCTTTAAGGGGGGTGTGAGGATAATTTCCTATAACACTGAGCATTAATGCAGGACGAAACCTTTTCCCTCCGCATCTCACCATTTCCCAAACCGCTCTTTGAAAATGAGGGTGAAAACTTTGGGCTTTTGGAGTATGCGAGAGTAAAAACTCCTCAAAATCCAAAAGGGTTGTATCGAGATTGAATGTATGCATTATTAAGTCCACCAATAAGATTAAGAGAAAATTGAAAACCTTCACGAGAAATTAAGATATCCAATCGTCCTAGTTTCACCGCCTCAGTGAGCAAAAATCTTAAACGCTTTTCTACTTCCTTACTTTGAGTTTTTTCATTAGGATTGAGAATTTTTTTATTATTAATCCATAAAATTCTATCCCCTACAAGCAATCCTTGCTGAAGGGCTTGAAATTTCGGATCAATAGCCGTGATCATAAGCTCATCATTAAGTGTAATTCCAATACGCTCAAAAAAACGATCAGGAAGCAAAAATCCTCCATAACGTCTTGAAACTTTGATAGAAAAAGTTTCAATTTTATCTGCGCGTCGAATTTTTACATTTGCTGTAGAGTGTTCTTCCAAATTTGCCACATACCACTCAAAATCATAATAATCCTTAAACTCTTTATTGTTGATGGAGAGGATTTCATCATCTTTAAGAAAGGGTACATTAGGAAAAAAAGGATCAACATATTCCACTTTTAAAACATCATGGGGATGGTCTTTATTTGGCATATAAAGTCTTACCCCAATATCTCCATAATAGGGCTCTTCTTGCTCAATGAATCTTAAGAGATATTGACTATCAATAAAAAGATTATCTCCCATACCAATGCCATAAATCTGATAGCAAATATTTGAAATGACGCTATTTAGAATAGTCTGTGCACTAAAACGTGCATAAGTTAAAAACCCTTTTTGTGGCTCAATCACAATCCCTTTTTCTGCATATTTTTCTGTAAGATCTGCCATATTAAGGCTTAAAGCTTTGTCATCAAGGGGCATGATCATATAGGTTTGTGCGTCCTTGGAAGTAAAAGGAAAAGCATAAAGCCCCACAAAGGGATCAGCCTTGAGAATTTCTACATCCTTAGGGGCTTTAGAGAAAAATCCTATATAAAATTTTTTATCCCCATGCTCAATCAAGACCACCCTTGAATTTTCAATTTTCTTAGATGCAACTTGATAATACTTTTTACAAATCTCAAAATCATAAGCAAAAAGCCAAGAGCTAAAAATAAGACCAAAAAGAAAAAATCTCATTTTTTAGCATTGTCCAAAAGGATTGATTCCACCAAGCATACCCATAGCTTGATTTTTCTTACCCTCTTCAATCTTTGAAAAAACTTCATTGAAGGCACCAATGAGCAAGATCTGCATTGCCTCTTTATCGCTTAATAAACTCTCATCAATGTTTAAATCCACAATTTCTCCCGCCCCATTAGCTCTAAGACTTACAAGCCCTCCTCCACTTTTAACCTCATAAATCTCACTCTTGCTTTTTTCTTCTAATTCTTTTGCTTTTTCTTGAAGATTTCCTAAAAGTTCTTGAAATTTATTTGTATCAAACATTTTTACACCTCATATTTAATGGATTCAATATTATTTTTATCATCAAGCAAAATTACTGTAGGTTTATAATGCTTCAAGTCCTCATCACAATAGGTTGCATAAGCAATAATAATGATTTTATCACCTGTATGCACTTTACGAGCTGCTGCACCATTAAGGCATATTGTTTTAGAGCCTGCTTGTCCATAAATAACATAGGTGCTAAATCTCTCTCCATTATTAATATTAACAATATCAACTTTAATGCCCTTATGCAGATTGGCACTTTTGGCAAGCTCCTCATCAATAGTGATTGATCCCTCATAGTTAAGATTAGCATCAGTCACTGTGGCCCTATGAATCTTGCTATAAAGCATTTCAAGCATCATTTATATTCCTTTTTTCTTGCGATTTTAACACACTTGCAATGACTTCTCTATCATCAAAATGAATTTTTTGGTGTCCAATGATCTGATAAGTTTCATCCCCTTTCCCTAAAATAAATAAAATTTCATCTCTTTCTTGTTCTCTAATTGCTTGTTCAATTGCTTGCTCTCTAATGGGGTTAATTGAACGAATGCTGTGATCTTGTCTCATGCCTGAGAGAATATCTACAATAATGTCTTGAGGGTTTTCACTGCGTGGATTATCACTTGTAATATAAATTTTTTGAGCATATTTTTGCACTACTTCTCCCATTTTGGGACGCTTACTCTTATCTCTATCTCCTCCAGCACCAAAAAGTACAGAAATCTTTTTACCCTCAAAGCTTTCTAGAATCTTTTCAATCCCATCATATGTATGTGCAAAATCAACAATAATGAGTGGATCTTTATTGACAATCTGCATTCTTCCCTCCACTCCCTCAAAGTCTTGCAAACTCTCTAAAATCTCTTTTAAAGGATACTTTGTGAGAGCCTTAATTGAAGTAATGGCACATAAGAGATTGTAGAGATTATGTTTTCCACACATTGAACTTTTTAAAATCTCTCTCTCCTCTTGTGTGCATACGGTTGCATTAATAAAGGGGGAACAAGAATACTTTAAAGAATACACCTGGGCCTTTTTGCATAAAGAATATCCCAAGAAAGGTGTTTGTATATGTACATTAGGCTCATCAGCATTAATCACCTCAAGAGTACATCCATCAAAAAAACTATTTTTTACTCTCTGATACTCTTGCAAATCTTTATGAAAATCCAAATGATCACTTGTGATATTTGTCAAAGCCTTAAGTGCAAAGTCAAGCCCTAAGATTCTATTTTGCACAATTGCATGAGAAGAAACCTCCATTACGAAAAAATCACACTCTCTTGCCTCTTCAATATAGTGGTAAAGTTCCAAAATCGTTGGGGTTGTAAGCCCTTTGGGTTGCTTTCTTAGTGCATTGATAAAAAACCCTCTTGTTCCTAGCAGTGCCACTTTATAGCCCAATTTTCTTAAGGAATAATCTATAAGTGCTGCTGTTGTAGTTTTTCCATTTGTGCCTGTAATTGCAATAATTTTAGGAGAGAGGGTAAAAAAATTCTTAAGCTCACTCTCATCGATACTGGGGAGATGTGCAACACTGTCTTGATATTTTTGATTCATTGTTGTTCTTACAAATAAAGCATTCAAATCCTCTGAAGCTTGGATACTATCATCACATAAAGAAGTGTAAGAATGTCCTTGGTAATTGAAGCTTTTATTTACTTTCATTACTTTGTTTTACCGCCTTTTGCAAAATATTATAAATTCTTGGATCTAGATCGTGATTTGCCCCAATTGCCTCTGCATACTGCAAAGTTAAGGTTGGCAAACCCTTCTCTATTAGGAGATTTAAAAATTCACACAATTCATCTTTATTAAAAAAAACAATTTTTGTGCTGAAATTAAAATCCTCAAAAGCCTCTTTAAAATTTTCTTGAGTAGCAATATATTTTTTGAAATCATCTAAGGTGATACATTCCAGAGATTCGGCTTGATATAATGCAAATTTAAGTGCTTCTTGGACCTCAAAGTTTTCAATCTCATTAATTTTTGAGAGCATAATCTCCATTTCTTGTACAAGCTCTGATGCTTTTTTCACCTTTCTACGCATAAAATAATAATCCCCCAAACCAACCCCTTTTCCAAAATTTTGCATTGAAATATCACAAAAAATTTTTCCATATTGACTGTCTAAATCATTGGGATCTAAAAAGTATTGTTCACTAAAAATTTGGCTTGCCTCTCTTATAACTCCCTTAGAGAGGAGATTAAAACCCTGTATGACTTTTTTTTTCATTTTCATTCCATCTCATCCACCTTAATCACCTCAATATCAGGATGAATATCAACTTTTAGTTGGTGTTCAATTTTATTCTTAAGTGTAATTGTGCTACTTGGACAACTTTTACAAGCCCCTTGCAAAGCAATATACACTTTTCCATCTTTAACTTCTTTAAGTTGCATATCTCCACCATCTCTTAGAAGATAAGGACGGACCTTTTCTATGCTCGCTTGGATAGGAATGAGCAATTCCTCATCAGTAAAAATCATGATTATTCCTTATGTTTTAAAATTTCTTTTATCACAAAAAACCCACATAAAGATAAAGATCTCAATTCTTAAGAGTATTTTTGACTGATAATTTTCAAAATATACTCAATTATTTTTCTTAAGAGTAAAAGTGTAGCAAAACTTTTAGCTATGTTCCTTACAGGAGAATTTGCATTTCTTTAAAATTTTTTCTCTAAACAAAAAAAAGTATTATATGATTGAGTGATAATAATGATTATCAAAATATATTTAAAGGAGTCAATTATGAAAAAAATCATCGCATTTTCAATCTTAAGCTCTTTACTTTTTTGTGCAGAGCTTAATATCTATTCATCAAGGCATTATGATGCTGATTTTGAAATTATTAAAAAATTTGAACAAAAAACAGGAATTAAAGTTCATCACACTCAAGCTAAACCTCAAGAGCTTATTAAAAGGATGAGGCTTGAAGGAGAAAATTCAAAAGCTGATCTTTTTATTACAGCAGACATCTCCAACCTTACAGAGGCAAAAAATTCCAATCTCTTAGCAAGTGTAGATTCTCCAATTTTAAAAGAAATGATTCCATCCTATCTTAGAGATGAAGACAATGAGTGGTTTGCCATCACTAAACGTGCAAGAGTTATTGTTTATGCCAAGGATAGAGGAGTAAACCCCAATCTTATACGAACCTATGAAGATCTTATAAATCCCAATCTTAAGGGAAAACTTTTGGTTAGGAGTGCAACAGCTGCTTATAGCAAAACACTTTTGGCCAGTATCATTGTCCATCATGGCGAAAGTGAAGCCAAGAAATGGGCAAAAGGTGTGCTAGATAATCTTGCAAGTGACCCAAAAGGTGGAGACAGAGATCAAGCCAGACGTGTATATGCAGGAGAGGGGGATTTTGCAATTATGAATACCTACTACATTGGATTAATGAAACATTCTAAGAATCCTCAAGATGTTAAAGTTGCTAACTCTCTAGCAATCATCTTCCCTAATCAAGAGAGTTATGGCACACATATTAATGTGAGCGGGGTAGCAATGACAAAATCAAGCAAGAATCGTAAAGAAGCTCAGGCCTTTATGGAGTTTTTACTCAGTAAGGAAGTTCAAGAGATGCTTACAAATATCAACTTTGAATACCCCATAAGAGATGATGTCCCACTTAATGCTACGATCAAGAGTTTTGGGAAATTTAAAGCAGATCAAACACCTCTGAGTGATATTGCTAAAAAAGTTAAAGAAGCCGTCAAGATTTATGATGAAGTTGGCTTCAGATGAGAATCTTCTCTCAAAAAAAATTTCTACAAGTTTTAGCTATTTTAATGATAGGGGTAATCACTATCCCTATCTTTGGCTCTTTTATTGAAACAGGTTCCATTTTCTTTCACTCTCTTTTTAAAGATTCTCAAATCACACAAGAAATTCAATCCAATCTCAATCACTTTTTTTCATTTCTGTATTGGAGATTTCTTAAAAATACATTTTGGACTACTTTGTTTGTTTGCTTGTGTAGCTGCTTTATTGGCGTGAGTTGTGCTTATCTTGTCTCATATTTTGATTTTTTTCTCTCGAAGGTTTTAGAAAAAATCTTATTTCTCCCTCTTGCAATCCCTGCATATATCCTAGCCTTTGTATATGTAGGGATAATGGATTTTGGTGGGATTTTTTATGAAATCTTTGGCTTTAGAATAGATTTTTTCAATCTTTATGGAAATATTTTTGTGCTCACAATCTCACTTTTTCCCTATATCTATATCCTTGCTAAAACCTCATTTTCTACTCAATCTATCCAATTTTATGAAGTTGCCCAAACAATGCAATATAGCCAATGGCAAATATTTCTAAAAATCTCCCTCCCTCTAGCCAAACCCGCAATGATGGCTGGAATTTTGCTTGTGCTCATGGAAACTTTAAGCGATTATGGGGCAAGTGCCTACCTTGGAGTAGATACTTTTTCAGCAGGGATTTTTAAGCTTTGGTATGATCTTAATGATCCCTATTCCTCAAGCATCCTAGCCATAATCTTAATGGCATTTATTTGTATCCTTATGAGCATAGAGCAAAGAATTAAAAATCAAAAACACTACAGTTCTAATCAAAACACGCGTTCCCTTCTTAAACTCACTCCACTTAAGGGATTGCAATCCTTTCTTGCATTTATATATTGTTTTGTGATTGCCACTCTAGGCTTCTTGCTTCCTTTAATTTGGCTTTTGTATTGGGGGCTCCAAGATGACAAACTCTTTACAAAAGATTTTTATCTTCTTGCTCTTAATTCTGCACTAGTAGGTGGACTCAGTGCTTTTTTTACCTTAATATGTGCTCTATTTTTGTGCTTTTGTGCAAGAATATCTCAACCTCTCTCAGCCTTTTTACTTCAGTCAAGTTCTTTAGGATATTCCATCCCTTCTGCAGTTGTGGGAGTGAGCGTGATGATTGTCTCACTCTTTCTCTCAAATCTCTTTAAAATTCCCTTACTTGGAACATCTTTAAGCATTCTTATCTTTGCTTATGTGATAAGATTTTTAGCCGTAGCCATTTTTTCTATTCAAAGCGGATATGACAAGATTTCTCCCTCACTTGATGAAGTAAGCCTAAATCTTAATCCAAGCTATTGGATTTTGTGGTTTAAAATTCATATCCCCCTCTTAAAGCATTTCATGTTCTCAGCACTTTTAATTGTTTTTGTCGACACAATCAAAGAACTTCCCCTAACAAGAATGCTCTCTCCCTTTGGCTTTGAAACACTTGCGACAAAAGCATTTTGGTATGCTTCAGATGAAAGGCTCTATGAGAGTGCCCTACCCTCATTATTGATTGTATGCCTCTCGCTTTTGGGAATGATTATTTTAAGGAGCAAAAATGCTAGAGATTAAAGGAATGTATAAAAGTTTTGGAAAGAGTGAAGTTTTACAAGATATTAATCTCTCCCTCAAAAAAGGAGAGATCTTAAGCATTCTAGGGAATAGCGGAAGTGGAAAAAGCACCTTATTGAGAATTCTTGCCTTCTTGGAAACCCCCACACGCTTTAAAGAATTTTACTGCACCCCCAGAAGTGCAATTATGTTTCAAAACTATGCCCTCTTTCCTCATTTAAATGTAGAAGAAAATATTCTTTTCGCACTCCATCGTTATCCCAAAGACAAAAAGAAACGATTGGATGAACTTTTAGAACTTTTTGGGATTACAAAAATCAAAAAATTCCCCATTTCTCAAATCTCAGGAGGACAGGCACAAAGGGTAGCCTTTGCAAGAGCAATTGCAACAGATTGTGAGCTTTTACTTCTTGATGAACCCTTCTCCAATCTAGACAGCAATCTTAAAGAATCTTTACGCAAAGAGCTCAAAGCCTTGATTGTCTCTCAAGATATTTCTGCAATTATTGTCACGCATGATATTGATGATGCCTATTATCTTTCTGATTATATTGCCTTGCTTAAAGAAGGAAAAATCATTGATTTTAACACTCCAAGAGAACTTTATTTCTTTCCAAAATCTGCGCAATCTCAAGTTTTCCTACCGCATCTAAATGTAATTTGCCAATCCCTAGAAGAAGAGGATGAGTTTTTTAAATGGATTAAATCTAAAAACTATATTTTTAGCGCAAGTGAAATTGGAATAGGAGATAAATTTGAAGCAGAAGTGCTTGAAGCTCATTTTTTGGGAGCATTCAGTAAGCTTAAGCTCCAATACAAACACATTAGTTTTGAGATGCTCATTCATCCTCATCATCAAATTTCCCAACGCATTGGCTTTAAAATCCTTTAAAGCCCAAACTCACTCTTTATGCTAGAATTCACACTTTTTATTCTCTATAAAAGGATGTAAAATGGGACGCGCATTTGAATATCGTCGTGCTGCCAAAGAAAAACGATGGGATAAGATGAGTAAAATTTTTCCCAAACTCGCAAAGGCCATTACTGTAGCTGCAAAAGAGGGGGGAAGTGATCCAGATATGAATGCAAAGCTAAGAACTGCAATTGCTAATGCCAAGGCACAAAATATGCCAAAAGATAATATTGAAGCAGCAATTAAGCGGGCAAGTGGAAAAGATGGGATCTTTAGTGAAATCACTTATGAGGGAAAGGCTGCTTATGGCGTGCTCATTATGATTGAATGCACCACGGATAATCCCACTCGAACAATTGCCAATATCAAAAGCTATTTCAATAAAACTCCCAATGCCACAATTGTGCCTAATGGATCATTAGAATTTATGTTCTCACGCAAAAGTGTTTTTGAGTTTAATCAACCCCAAATGGATATTGAAGAACTTGAACTCTGCCTTATTGATTTTGGACTTGAGGAACTTGAAAGTGTGGAAATTGATGGGGAAGTGCAATATGTAGCCTATGGAGATTACACAGATTTTGGACGAATGAGTGAGGGATTTGAATCTCTGGGAATTACTGTAAAAAAAGCGAGCCTGCAAAGAATTGCTAATTCTCCTATTAGCCTAAGCGAAGAGCAAATGCTTCAAACAGAAAAACTGCTTGATAAAATCGAAGAAGATGATGATGTCCAAGCAGTATATACCAATATTGAATAATCTCTTTTAGCTCCTTTTTTAGGGAGGGGCTAATTTCAATCAAAGTTACAAGTCTTTTTCTCAAAAATTTCTTCTAAAAGCTCCTTAATTTGCGTCTCTTGCAAAATATCGCAATCCAAAAGAGGGATATTCCATTGTTTGTAATGATGAAATTCACTTCTAATTCTTTGCAAATATTTTTCTTGGATTTTATAGCGATTTTCAAAAAAAGATTCAGAGCCTAAAGGAGCAATTTTATTAATAGCAAGAGCATGAACTTGGATATTTTGCAACAGAGCAATTGCTCTTTTTGTTTCCTCGATACACAAATAATCAGGATTAAGCACAAAAACAATAGAACAAAGTTTAGGATCTTGTAAAATCCCTTGAAACTTTGCATATTTTTCATAACGAGCTTGAAGTTTATTGAGTAATTTGTGATGAGTGGAGGGAGTATCAAGAATATTTTGAAAATGCATATTTTTTTGTTGGTATTTAAGCAGAGTTTTACTCCAAGTCTTAAGTGTTTGTGCAAGGGTAAAAAGTCGTAAGGTATGCCCTGTGGGAGCTGTATCAATAATGAAATGATCCCAAGATGAAAGTTCTTGAGTAATGAGAGAAATTAAGCGATCAAAAAGTGCAGATTCTTGAGTCATTGCATTCTCACTTGCACTTTTATAATAGCGATCAAGCATCTCATAAGAACTTGCTCCTACAAAGGCTTTATTCTCTTTGGCAATCTTTTGAGTGTAATGCTTTGCTTCTTTAATGGGATCAATTTCGAGAATAGAGAGTTGAGGATTAAGTGATAGGATAGAGTTGCTCAACTGCACTTGAAATAAATCGCTTAAATTGTGGGCAGGATCTGTAGAAATGAGAAGTGTTTTTTTCCCTTGTGAGGAGAGATTACAGGCAAGTGAGCTAGAAATTGTGCTCTTACCTACTCCTCCTTTTCCACCTACAAAAATAATTTGACTAAGCATTAGCAACACGCACAAGGAAAATAATCAAAAGGAGATTTTTCAAATCCTGCTTTTTTGTGCCATTGATGAAATTTTGGCATTAATTCAGGAATAAGGTCTAGCATATAAAATTCATAGGGATTAGGAATCCCCATCATTTCAGAAAATGCTAAAACCATAAATAAATCTTCAATCTCTTCTTGTTCTCTTTTAATTGCTCGTTTATAGCCCAATTCATAATAGCTAGTAAGAAATGAACTACAAGATTTTAAGAAATTAAGCATTTTTTTGAGTGTTAAGAATTTTATAAATTGTTGAAAGTGCACAAAGCACAACAGCAATTGTAACAACAATCACAACAAAGCTAATAGCAAACAAAAGATATTCATCCTTAAAATAATAATCCTTAAGTTTAATCAATGCGCCCCAAAAAGACATTGCAAGAATAAATGTCATGGGAATAAGTGTAATAAGAGAGCCTCCAAATCGTTTGTTTCTAATTAAAATGACAGAAATTGTTAAAAGTGTCAATGAGGCTAAAATCTGGTTAGTCGCTCCAAAAAGAGGCCAAATTGCCACTTCGTTTTTTCCACCCTCACCTAAGCCATTCCAAGAAAGTGAAAAACAAAGTGCTACTGCCACAATTGTAGAGATCCACTTATTTTTAAGAACAGGGATTTTATAAATTTCCCCCCACTCTTGCACAATATAGCGTTGAAGTCTAATTCCTGCATCCATTGTTGTTGCAGCAAAGAGAATAATCATTAAAGAAAGCAGAGTCTGAGCGATCCCCTCTGGAATTCCAAGTCCTGCATTCAAGATTGCCGCTCCTCCTTTTGAGAAATTAAGTGCTCCTCCCTTATACAGAGTTGCCCAAGTCTCTGGGGTAAGGTTGGCATTAAGCAAGCCAAGTCCTGCAACACAGGCAATAATGGTTGCAAGCGCTAAAGAACCTTCACCTACAGCTCCAAGGTAGCCTACAAATCTTACATCTGTTTCTTTATCTATCTGTTTTGAGGTTGTCCCTGAAGAAACAATTCCATGAAATCCACTAATTGCCCCACAAGCAACGGTGATAAATAAAATAGGAATAAGAATGCTCCACCCGCCACTTTCCTTAATCGCTGGGATAACCTCTGGTGCAACAACCTTAGGAGCGACAATAAAGATTGAACCATAAAGCAAGATTAATCCAATAAAGAGCTGGATTCCATTAATATAATCTCGCGGTTGCAATAGAAGCCAAACAGGCATAATGGAGGCAATTGCTGCATAAATAAAAAGGACAATCACCCATTGTTGGTATGGATTAAACCCTAGGAGACTTTCAGGAAGATTGATAGGCAACACTCCACCCAGTGGAACTAAACCATAAAGAGTAACCACCCCAATCAAAGTCACAATACCCAAATTAAGATTAAAGCGATAAATTGCAATTCCCATTAAGATTGCCACTATTACTGCTCCCCAAGCAGGAATAATGGTTGAAGGATGTAAAACTGATTCTTGGGCAATAATCACACCAAAAGCACTATTGACCATTAAAAGGACAAGAAAAATGACAATCATAAACAGTTGCCCCACTTTTGATCCCACAACTCTACGACAAATGCTTCCGATTGATTGCCCTTGGTGTCGAACACTTGCCCATAAAGCACTCATATCATGAATCCCTGCAAAAAACACAGTTCCTAAAATAACCCAAAAAAATGCAGGAACCCATCCCCACTGCACTGCAATTGCTGGACCTACAATTGGGGCTGCACCCGCCACAGCCGTAAAATGATGTCCCCAAAGCACAAATTTATTAGTGGGAATATAGTCTACATCATCTCGCATTGTGTGAGCAGGAGTTTTAAAATGAATATCAAGTTTCAAAATTTTTGAAGCCACAAATTTGGAATAGAGAAACCATCCAAAAACAAAGGCACAAATCCCAATAATGAGCAAAATCAAAGCATTCACTTTAAACTCTCCTTTCTTTATTAGATATTTTGAATTCATTGCAGTGTATCTTAAATATATTTCACAGAAATTCAAAAACTACTTGTATAAATTTTCTATAGAGTAAAAAAGTAACACAAGCCTCTAAAAAAGAAAGAAAAGGGAACTTTAGGAATCTATCCTAGAATTTCTCTTACTCCTTTGCTATTAGGTGCAGAGAGAAATCCTATTTGTTCAAGTTTTTCTACAATATCTGCAGCCTTGTTATAACCTATCCCTAATCGTCTTTGAATGTAGCTAATAGAGGTTTTTCCATCTTGAAGAATGATTTTTTTAGCTTCTTCAACAAGTCTAGCACTCTCACTATCTAGCTCAGTTGCATCCATTGCTCCAAGACTTTCTCTCTCCTCTGGAGAAAAGAGTGGGTTATACATCACCTCTCTTTGGTCTTTAATGTAACTTACAATATGATTCACTTCATCTTCACTGCTCCAAGGTGCGTGCAGTCGCACTAATCCACTCACCCCTGGAGGGGTAAAGAGCAAATCTCCTCTTCCCAATAAAGTTTCTGCCCCCGCACAACCAATAATTCCCGCATCAATCTTTGTCCCTACTTTATAGCTAAGATGTGCTGGGAGATTGGTTTTAATTAGCCCTGTAAGCACTTCTGCTCTTGGACTTTGAGTTGCCACAATCAGATGCATTCCAGAAGCTCTTCCCATTTGAGCAATCCGTGCCATAGAGTATTCTACCTCTTTTCCTGCTGTCATCATTAAGTCTGCAAGTTCATCAATGATGATGACAAAATAAGGGAATTTTTCAAGCCCCAACTCTTGAGCTTTTTGATTGTAACTCACAATTTCTTTGGTGCGAGATTGACTCATCAACATATATCTTCGCTCCATTTCCCTCACTGCATTAGCAAGTCCTATGACAGCTTTTTTGGGATCAGTGATAATGGGAGTAATGAGATGGGGTAAATCTGTGTAAGGCATAAACTCAACCATTTTTGGATCAACCATCATCAACTTTAAATCATCAGGAGAATTGCGATATAAAAGTGAGAGGATCATTGCATTAACCCCTACACTCTTACCACTTCCTGTTGTCCCTGCAATCAAAAGATGAGGAAGTTTTTTCAAATCCGTCACAAAAGGATTGCCCACCACATCTTTTCCAAGAGCTAGAGTCAAAGGAGAAGCTGAATTTTTAAAAATTTCAGATTCAAAAATTTCTCTAAGATAAATTGTTTCAACCGTGCTATTTGGAATTTCAATTCCCACTACACTTTTACCTGGAATTGGGGCTTGGATACGAATAGATTTAGCCTCAAGTGCCATAGCAATATCATTTTCTAAACTCTGAATTCTGCTCACCTTAACATTAGGTGCTGGACGAAATTCAAGGGTTGTAATAATGGGTCCTGAATAAGTTCGCTCCACATCTCCATCAATTTTAAAAACAGAGAGTTTTTCAAGTAAACTTGAAATCTTCTCATCAATCTCTCCCTCATCCACCTCATTACTTCTTTGCTCTGGCGCAGAGGCAAGAAGAGAGATCGGAGGAAGCTTATAGTCTTTAGGGGCTTCAAGTTTACCTTTATCAATACTTTGAAGCAAGGCTTCATTCTCTGCAAGTGAGCTGACTTTAGAGTGGGTTGTGCGTGAACGTGTAGGGGTGATTTCAAACTCATTGGCATATTGTTTTGGAGCACTGAATACTTGAGGAGTATCTTGTATATTTTCCTCTTTTATCTCTTTGACACTTTGCTCTTGGATACTCTCTTGCACCTCTTGGGGTTTTAAAACAGATTCTCCAACTTCTTTCTCCTGTGTTGCCTCTACCTGAGAATCCATTACATCTATAGTTTCTTGCATCTTCAGATTTTCATCCTCAAGCTCTCTCTCCCATAAGGGAAGTTCAAAAACTTCTTCTAGGTCTTCTTGGGAATCTGCTTGGGGTTCACTTTTTTTCTGAGTATTTGCAAGAGATGAGAGCGGATTATTTTGCAGGGGCCTTGGCATTACTTTTGGAGTAATTTTTTTCATTTCTTCCTTGGGTTTATTCTCTTTATTTGCAGACTTTTCTTTAATTTTTTCTCTCAACTGCACACTTGAGCTAATGCTTGAGCTTCTATGCTTAATAAGCTCATCATAAGAAAAGGGATTCTCCTTGGGTTGGGGAGATGGGGCATCATTTAAAACCTTAATATTTGATTGTTTTCTCTCACTGCTGAGTGGCACAATATATTCTTGAATTTCTATATCATCATCAAACAAAATTTCCTCCTTTTTTTCCTGATCTCTATAGATAGGCAAATCTTTAAGATCATCCATTATAATTTCTTCTGTATGCATTTCTAAAGCCAAGGGGACATTTAAATGAGGCTTTGCACTCTCCTCATCACTCATCTCTAACTCAATGGATGGAATAGAGAGTTTTTCTTTAGGTGCTGTAATGTTCTGATAACTTTTTCTTACCCTTAATGCTAAAGGAAAGAAAATTTTTTGCAAGAACATAGAGATAAAAACTTTAAAACAAGATTTTATAAATAGTGTAAGCCTAGTGGTGTCAAGCCTCTTAAACCATACAGTAATATCTTCATTTTTAAGTGTAAGCACACATACAAATACGCCAAGCAATGCTCCCACACTCACCCCAAAAATCCCTATATAGGGTTTGAGTTTCATCACAATGGCCTCTCCTACCACCCCTTTAGAGAAAAGCACAAATTGCAAAATCAATAAAAGCAAAAAGAGCAAAACACTTGCTAGAGTAATTTCTATCTCTCGCAATGAAAATTTTTTACAACGATAAAAGCGATATGCAAGATAAATAAGTCCAAGAGGATAAAGCAAAGCTAATGCACCAAAAAGTTTAAAATTTCCAGTGCTAAAATGAGCCCCAAAGCTTCCCATTACACCAAAAATACCCACAGCAATTGTGATTTCAAAGAAAACAAAAATCAACCATAAAATCAAAAGTAAGTATTTAATGAGAAGTCCTTATTCACTGATGATTCTCTCACCCTACGGGGCATAGGGATTAAAAATCCCTCTTAATTAGCGATTCGGTTTTTAAAATCGTAATAAGCTTATCTTTTTGCTTACCTACACCATAGATAAGATAATCATCTCTATTTTCTTGCGCAATTGCATAATCAATTTCTTCTTCTTTAAGATGAAATGCTTCTGTGAGCTTATCAATCACAAAGCCAATCACTTGATCTTGATAATTCATCACTAAAAATCTTGTATCTTCATCAAAACTCTTTTGCCCAAGTCCAAATTTTTGTCTTAAATTAATCAATGGAAGAATATTTCCTCTTAGATTAAAAACTCCCAAAACATATTCAGGAGTTCGAGGGATGCGGGTGTATTCCATGGGTTTAACGATTTCACGCACATTAAGGATTGGCACTGCAAATTCTTCATCTCCTACAATAAAACCAATCACTTGAAGGGTTTTTTCTAGGGGCTCTGCCTCTTCTTCTCTAAAACTTTGTTGTTGGAAAATTTCTTTAAGCTTCTCATTATTGGTCATTATCTTTCCTTTCCGTGTCATCTAACTTTAGGCATCGCTTAATGATTTTGATTAAATATTCTTTGGAGTAAGGCTTAGAGATATATTCTGTCATTCCAGATTCCACACCCCGAATACGATCATTTTTGCTATTCATGCTTGTTACAGCAATAAGGGGTAGGTTTCTAAATTTGCTAATTTTTCTCATCTCACTTGCTAAGGTATAGCCATCCATTTTTGGCATCTCAATGTCCACAAGCACGGCATCAATATTCTTTTCACTCTTTTTAAGAATTTCTAATGCTTCTAAACCATTTTGTGCTTCTAGGGTTTGTACTCCAAACTCTTGAAGATAATTTTGCGCAATAGCTCTATAGGTTGCACTATCATCAGTAATGAGGACAATAAAGTCTTTTGGCGTTCGATTGGCATTTTGGATTTGCTTTTCTTCAATGATTTTATTGAGATTAACTTTAATATTTTTCCCCATCTCCATAATCGCAACAACATCAACAATCAATGTAATTTTCCCATCACCCCTTACAGTTGCCCCTGCAATTCCTTGAATATTTTTAAGATAATCTCCTAAAGATTTAATCACCACCTCTTCTTGTCCAATCAAGCAATCTACAATCATCCCAATTTTTTGCTCGGCTAAACCAATAATCACAACATAGATTTCTTTGGCACTTCCAAAATCATTTTTAATTTCAAAAATACTTGACATATGCACAAGTGGCAAGATCTCATCTCTTAGTCTTAGCACACTTTTTCCATCTACAGTATAAATCTCTTCTTGTGAAATTCTTACAGTCTCAAGAACTGAGGAGAGTGGGATAGCATAAAATTCTTCTTGCACCCCAACAATGAGTGCTTGAATGATTGCGAGAGTAAGAGGGATTTTAAGTTTAAGTGTTGTCCCAAAACCAAGCTGAGATTCTACATCAATAATTCCATTGAGTTTTTCAATATTGGTTTTTACAACATCCATTCCTACGCCACGTCCAGAAATATTTGTAATGGCGGCAGCAGTTGAAAATCCAGCTTTAAAGATGAGAGAAAATGCCTCTTTATCGCTCATTGTAGCTACATCTCTATCTGTAATCAATCCTTTTTCTAATGCTTTTGCTTTAAGCGCTTCAGGATCAAGACCTTTTCCATCGTCTTGGACTTCAATGACAATATGATTTCCTTCATTATAAGCTTTAAGGATGATTTTTCCCGTTTCACTTTTTCCACGCTCTGCACGCACCTCTGGACTCTCAATTCCATGATCACAAGAGTTTCTAATAATATGAACAAGGGGATCTCCAATCTCTTCGATAATTGATTTATCAAGCTCGGTTTCCTCACCACTCATAATAAATTCAATACTCTTGCCAAGCTCTCTTGAGAGATCTCTCACCATTCTTGGAAATTTATTGAAAACCTTCACAATAGGCAACATTCTTGTCTTCATAACTGCCAACTGCAAATCTGTTGTTACAGTTGAAATTGAGCTTACAATTTGATTGAGCTCTTCACTTAGAGTATTATTGTTATATTTGTCACTGATATCTCCATGAATTCGTAAAAGCCGATTCTTCCCAAGCACAAGCTCTCCAATAAGATTCATTAAGTGATCCAATCTCTTAACATCAACACGCACAGTTTGTTCAATTGAAGTTGTGGGTACTCTCTCTTCACGTGGAGTTTCTACTTTTTCTATCTTTTTTTCTATTTTATTTTGTGTCTTTGTCTCTGCCTTAGTTTGGGCAGTAGCCTGTTCTTGTTGGGCTTGTTTTTTAGCCTTGCGCTTTTGGCGATCCTGTTCTTGTCGCTGGGCTAAAAGTCGCTCAATTTCAGCTTCTACTTCTTGAGCTGAGAGATTAGAATAATCCCGTTCACTCTCATCAATGACAACTGGCTCATTTTCTTCTTTGACCCCATCTTCTTGAAGTGAAGTTAGAGATTCACCATTGCTCACCACCTCAAGCTTTCTTACGACTCCATCAATTTCAATCCCCTTATCATCACTCCCACTATCCTTGATAGCTTCAAGCAATGCCTTCATTAAATCTACAGACTCCAAAATCACATCCATGACTTCATGTGTGATTTCCAAATCCCCCTTTCTTGCCTTATTGAGTACATCTTCCATATTATGTGTCAAACGTGTAAGAACATCAAATCCTAAAAATGAACTTGAACCCTTAATAGTGTGAGCGACCCTAAAAATTCTATTGAGTAAATCCAAGTCTTTTGGATTATTCTCCAACTCAACAAGATCCTGATCAAGCTGATCAATCATCTCAAACGATTCGACTAAAAAATCCTCTATTATCTCTTGCATTTCATCCATGGTGCTTCCTAAGAAAAATTTATTAAAATTATAAGTTATTTTATGATTTTTGCTATCTCATTTCCTCTAGAAGTGAAATAAAAAGCAGGGAGTGAAATATATTTAATCCCTTTAATCTCAATTTTCTTGCCAATATGAAAATGTCCTTCAATGATACCATCAATTTTTACCCCTTGTTTACGTGCATATTTTTGATATGCCATAATCCTTCTAGCAGAAAATTCAAAAAAATGAAAATTCTCTTGACGTATTGCCTTAGAATATAGCTTTTCTTCAAACTCTTCATAAATCTCCCCCCCACTCAACCAATCAATAAGCCATAAAATCTCTTGAGAATGTCGTAAGATTCTTGCATAGAGTTCATACCCTATTCCTAAAAATAAATCCCCATGTGCCAAATAATAACTCTTGCCCTCAAATTCTGCGAGTAAGGGCTGACATTGACGAGGAATCATGGTTGTATTATTTAAATATCCTTTTTTTTGTAAAGCACTCAGGGCAAAATCATGATTGCCCTCTAGCCAAATCATTTGTGTTTTCTCAAATGAACTCAGAAGATCAATAAGCTCAATATTTGCTTTAAGAGAACTTTTCAAATTTCCCACAAGCACTTGTGCAATATCTCCAAATAAAACAATTTGTGAGGGAGGATGATCAAAAAGTAAATGAAGATAGCCTAGGAGATCTCTTGAATTTTGATGATTGTAATGAGAATCTGCAATAAAAAGTGCATCACTGTTGAGCTTAAGGCACATAGGCAACCTTTGGAATTCCACATTCAAGGGGAAGAGAATACATCAAATTTGCATTACATACTGCCTGCGAACTTGCTCCACGCAATAAATTATCGATTGCACTGCTAATAAATAAATCATTGCCCCTTCTTTTAGCAAAAAGATCACAAAAGTTTGTCCCTGTCACATTTTTTACTTCACTTGCACTTTCTAATACCCTAATAAAAGAAGCATTTTTATATGCATCCCTTAAAACTCTCAAGGGGTCAAAATCTCCTTGAACTCTTGCATAGACACTTACGAGCATTCCACGCGTAAAGGGGCAAAGATGGGGAATAAAATTCACTTGCAATTGTTTATTTGCAAAATGCTTAACCTTCTCTTCAATCTCAATTTGATGACGATGTTCTAGAGGTGAGTAAGCAAACATATTTTCATTGATTCTGCAATAATGAGTTGTTTGACTTAATTTTTTTCCAGCACCACTCACTCCACTTTTTGCATCTACAAACACACTGCCTTCAATGTATTTTACAAAGGGTAAAAGAGCCAAAAGTGTAGCTGTGGGATAACACCCAGGATTTGCCACTAAAGAAGCTTTGGCAATTAGATTTTCTTGATATTCAACAAGACCATAAATTGCATGAGAAAGATTCTCTTTATCGCTATGAGCACAATAGTTGCTCTCATAATGATTAAGTTCTAAGCGATAGTCCGCAGAGAGATCTATAACCCTTACTCCAAGAGCCAAAAGTTCTTTTGCAAATTCCATTGCGCTCTTATGGGGCAAAGCTAAAAAAACAAGATCGCAAACATTGGCCACATCGCTTGCCTGACTTGCACAAATCTCCATATCCAAAACTCCCCTAAGAGCAGGATAAAGTTCGCTCACTTTCATCTCCCCCTCTGTGTTACCCAAATACCTCAAAGTAAAATAGGGATGTGAGAGCAAAATCTTAATGAGCTCTAGACCTGTATAACCCCCTGCCCCAATAATACCAACAGGAATTTTTTTCATTTTTTATCCTTAAAAAATACGAAGTATCCATTCTTTAAGTTTTTTTGTTCACTTCTTGCGATAAGCAAATCCCCTTCTTTGCTATCTTGTGTAATTGTACTTCCTGCACCAATAAGAGTATGATCTGCAATACTCACTGGAGCAATAAGTTGAGAATCTGAACCTACAAAAACATTTTTACCAATTTTTGTTTTATGCTTTTTCTTTCCATCATAATTACAAGTAATCACTCCTGCACCAATATTGCTCCCCTCATCAATCTCACTATCTCCTAAGTAGCTCAAATGTCCTGCCTTCATAGAATAAAGTTTAGAGTTTTTGACTTCCACAAAATTCCCAATATGGGTTTTTTTGATGTAAGAATTAGGGCGAATATGTGCCATAGGTCCAATATCGCTAGAGATGATTTGAGAATCTCTAACAATACTGTAAGCTTTAATATGCGAATCTTTAATGAGTGTATCCCCAAAAAATTGTGTACCCTGCTCTACTTCGCATTCTCCCTCAAATCTCACATTCTTCTCCAAATAAATACTCTCTGGCAAATGCATAATAACCCCCTCTCTCATTGCTTCTTCTCTTAGACGAGCAAGCATCACTCTCTCAGCACGTGCAAGTTGAACTTTATCATTAACCCCACTAAATTCCTCTTCATCTACAAATACACCCTCAATTTCTACCCCCTCACTCACTGCAAGTTTAATGATATCTGTAAGATAGTATTCATTTTGAGCATTTTGATTGTTTAGACGTGGAAGATAGGTCTCAAGCACTTCTGTGTTAAAAATATAAATTCCAGAATTAATTGTGCAAATCTTTTTAATTTGAGCATTTGCATCTTTTTCTTCAACAATAGCCTGAATTCTCTTATTTTCAATCACAACACGTCCATAACCCAAGGGATTTTTACTCTCAATGACTCCTAGAACAATACTGGCTCTAACATTAATAAGAGTATGCAGTGAAGCAGGGGTGATTAAGGGCATATCCCCATTTAGAATCAATACTCTTGAGTAAGCTGTAGGAATGATCTTGCCTTCTTGGATCAATGCCCCACCTGTGCCAGGAAAATTCTTAAAATCTTGAAGATGAAATATTACTCTATGTCCAAATCTCTTTTGGCACACCTCTTGCACTCTTTGGGCTTGATTATAGAGCACAATATGCACATCATCGCTTAATTGAAGGGCTACTTCAATGCTATAAAGCAATAACTCTTGTCCACAAATTTTATGCAAAACTTTTGGGGTGCTGGATTTCATTCTTGTGCCACTGCCTGCAGCTAAGATCACAACAGAGAGAGCCATTTTCATCCTTACAAATAAATTTTCCTAGCATTTTATCATTTTTCACCCCAAAACCCTTGAAATATGCATATTCACAAAAGAGTAAAGTGGATTATAATTCTTAAAATTTCGTGATGAAAAAGGAGAAAATGATGAGTTGCATCTTTAAAAAAATTATTGATGGAGAAATTCCTTGTCAAAAAGTGCTTGAAAACACAAACTGCCTAGCCTTTTATGATATCAACCCTCAAGCCCCTATACATGTATTAATTATTCCTAAAAAAGAAATTAAAGATTTTAATGCCCTAGATTCTCAGACAATGAGTGAACTCCTTGCCTTTACCCATCAGGTTGTAGAAACTTTAGGATTAAAAGAGCAAGGCTATCGCCTTATTACTAATGTTGGAGAAAATGGAGGTCAAGAAGTCGCTCATCTTCACTTCCATCTTCTTGGTGGAGCCAAACTTAAATGGGAAAAACTAGCTTAGATAGATTGCAATCTCATCAGCTAGAAAAAAATCCTTCACTTTTAAAAAACCATTTTCAATAAGTGCTTTATCCTCGCTAAGGAGATTAAACACTTTTTGAGATTGAAGGAGCTCAACCTCTACACCTATTTCAGAGCGTAAGCCTAGAAATAATTTTTCTAAAAACTGCTCTTTTTGACTGAGCACTTCTTGGATTTTATGAAAAGGATCTTTAATATAGGAGGGGATATGTCTAGTTTTTGTATATCTCACTCCATTGATAAATCCCACAGCTCCCGCACCACAGCCAATATACTCAGAAGCCCTCCAATAAGCTAAATTATGCAAACAGCGATAATTTCTGGCAAAATTTGAAACCTCATACTGTATAAATCCTTTTTTTTCTAGCTCCACACAGATCAAATCCCCCATATCTTCTAAAGGCAAAGAAGGGGGAGAAGTATAAAATCTTGAACCCTTATCAATACTTAGAGAATAAGCAGAGAGATGATTAATAGGAAGGAGTGAAGCAAGAGCTATTTCTTCCTGAAGAGTTTCTTTTGTATCTAGGGGTGTGCCATAGATAAGATCAATACTTAAATTTTCAAATCCAGCACTATGGGCGAGATCTAAAGAGTGAACAATATCTTTTCCTTGATGCTCTCTTTGCAAAAATTCTAACTTTTGATCAAAAAAACTTTGCACACCAATACTTAAGCGACTTGCCCCCATACTTTTAAGGTCCCTACACCATTGCTGATGCAAAAGATTGGGATTACACTCTAATGTAATTTCACAGGTTTTTGAAAAATTTGCATGCTGAGCAATCTTTTTAAAAATCTGCTCATAATCTTGACTTGAAAGGGTATTGGGTGTCCCTCCCCCAATATAAATACTCTCTAAAGTGTAATTTTTTCCCTCTAATTCTTTAACAATATCCTCACACAAAGCCTTAAGATAAGATTCTTGAAGATGAAAAAAATGATTTGAAGAATTAAATGCACAATAGCCACACTTGCTTGTGCAAAAAGGGATGTGAAGGTAAAGAATCATTAAGATAAAAGGGGTAAAAACCCCTTAAAAAGAATCCTATACAAACTCAATAAGGGCCATCATAGAAGCATCGCCTCTTCTGATGCGTGTTCTATGGATTTTTGTATACCCTCCATTGCGTCCATTGTAGCGTGGAGCAATTTGAGTGATCAATTTTTTTGTTGCAGCCTTGTCTTGTAAATGTGCAAAAATTGCTCTATGAGTATTAAAGTCTGCGTTTCTTGCTGTTGTTACAAGCCTTTCAATATAAGACTGCAATTCTTTTGCTTTGAATACACCCGTTTCAATCTTCTCATGTGTAATTAAAGCAATAGAAAGATTTTTTAGCAATGCTTTTCTATGAGAAGAGGTTCTTCCAAGCTTTCTATATCCGTGCTTATGTCTCATATTTCCTCCTTATTTTTTGCTGATTTTCTTTTCAAAAAGAGCAATCAGATTATCTGAGAGCTTTGTTCCTACTGGATAACCCAACTCTTCAAGTTTTTCTGTGATTTCATCATAGGATTTTTTACCTAAATTTTTAATCGCTTTTAAAGCACTCTCTTCCATCATGACAAGTTCGCCAATATGCCTGATATTTGCACGATCAAGACAATTAAAACATCTTGCACTTAAGTTTAGAGAATCAATGCGGATCATCAAAGTCTTAAGCTCTGCACTATCCTCAGCAAGATTCTTTGATGAGAATGCAGGAGCTGCCAAAGAAAGATCAGCACCAAAAACAGACATTTGAGAATGCATAATTGTAATAGCATTTCTAAATGCTTGCATAGGTTCAATTTGTCCATCTGTCTGAATATCAAAAATAATTTTTTCATAGTTTGGATTATCTTCAACCAAAACACTTGCAATTTCATAAGTTACTTTCTTTACAGGTGTAAAGAAAGCATCAAGTGGAATAAATCCTTCGGGCAATATTCCACGAATATCTTCACTTGGAACATAACCGATACCATTTTGGATCAAAATGCTTAAATTAAGTTCTGCACCCTCATTGATTGTTGCAATATGTAAATCAGGATTTGTAATCTCAACACCCTCACTTCTAAAATCTCCAGCCTTAAGACTTCTAGATCCCTTAAAGCTATAGCTTAATTTAATGGGGTCTTCA
This sequence comes from Helicobacter cholecystus, assembly GCF_003364215.1. GTDB lineage: Bacteria > Campylobacterota > Campylobacteria > Campylobacterales > Helicobacteraceae > Helicobacter_G > Helicobacter_G cholecystus. The sequence goes on along the minus strand of NZ_NXLU01000005.1, from coordinate 64,016 downwards.
CCTTCTTTTTCTTGGATAAGAAAGCGAATATTTTTAAGATTGACGATAAGTTGAGAAACATCCTCAACAATTCCACGAATCGAATCAAACTCGTGTGCAACACCCTCAATTTGAACTCCAATAGGAGCAAATCCTACTGAGCTAGACATCAAAAGTCTTCGAATTGGATGGGCAAAAGTGATTGCATACCCTGACTCAAAAGGATGGGCAGTGATCTTGATATGATTTTGACCCACTTCCTCAACAGCAATATCTGTTGGAATATATGGAGTAGTTTTTATCGTTTTCATTCACACCACCTTAAATTATTTTGAATACAACTCAACGATCAATCGCTCTTCAATTGGAACTACTACTTCTTCACGAACAGGATATCTTGTAAAGATTCCAAACTTCTTATCTTTATCAACATCAATCCAAGGCACAGCTACAACTTGATGAGAAAGCTCAATTGCACGATTGATTTGAACATTATTTTTACTCTTTTCTCTAATCTCAACTTTTTGCCCTGGCTCAACCATATAAGAAGGAATATCCACTCTTTTACCATTAACCAAAATATGTCCATGAGTTACAAGTTGGCGAGCAAATCTTCTTGTTGTTGCAAAACCCATTCGATATACAACATTATCCAATCTTTGCTCAATCAAACGGATAAGATTTGCTCCTGTATTTCCTTCGATTCGATTAGCTTCTTTAAAAAGACTTCTAAATTGCTTTTCACTCACACCATACATCATCTTTGCTTTTTGCTTTTCACGCAATTGCATTCCATATTCAGAGATTTTTCCTCTTCTTTGTCCATGTTGTCCTGGTCCATAAGGTCGCTTATCCAATGCACTTTTTCCTGCAAGTCTTCGCTCACCTTTGAGTGCCAAAGAAACACCAAATCTTCTTTCAATTTTCTCAACTGGTCCTCTATATCTTGCCATTTGCTACTCCTTATACTCTTCTTCTTTTAGGTGGTCGACAACCATTGTGAGGAAGTGGAGTGATATCTTTAAACCATAATACTTTAATTCCTTCAATCGCCCCAACACTCTTCACAGCAGTCTCTCGTCCGCTTCCAGGTCCTTGAACCTTGATCCCTACTTCTTTAATTCCATGCTCTTTGGCTTTTGCCATTGCACTCTCAACTGCTTGTTGCGCAGCATAAGGAGTAGATTTCTTAGAACCTTTAAATCCTAATCCACCAGCAGTAGCCCAACAAATTACATTACCAACCTCATCAGTAACCGTGACATTTGTATTATTGAAAGTTGCAGAGATATATACAATCCCTCTAGCAATATTTTTTTTAACAACTTTTTTCTTTGTTACGTTTCTTTTTGCCATCGCACTATCCTTTACTTGCTACCTACAGTTTTTCTCTTACCTTTTCGAGTTCGAGCATTATTTTTTGTTGTTTGTCCACGAACAGGTAAGCCTTTTCTGTGTCTAAGACCTCTATAATTTCCCAAATCCATCAATGCTTTGATGTCCATAGTCACTTTTTTACGCAAATCACCCTCAACCATGTAGCTTTCTTGAATTTTTTTAGCAATTGAAGAAACTTCATCTTCGCTGAGATCATTAACTCGCTTATCAAAAGAAATATTTACGGAATTCAAAATATCTCTGGAACTCTTAAGTCCAATACCATAAATGTAAGTGAGAGCATACTCTACTCTTTTCTTTTTTGGCAAATCTACACCAGCAATTCTCGCCATGTTTTATCCTTGTCTTTGTTTATGTTTAGGTGTTGTACAGATTACTCTGATCACACCATTTCGCTTGATAATTTTGCATTTATCACACATCTTTTTGACCGATGGCCTTACTTTCATTACATCCTCCTTAAATTTTTGTGATGCAAAAAGTGATTTTATAGAGCCTAGAATTTAAGCAATATAAACTTTGGATTATATCCCAAATCTCACGAAATTTTCCTCTTTTTTACTTCCTCCCATGATTTTTCGCTCACCTTTTGAAGAGTGGAGAGAAAAAACCTAACATTAAGATAGAATTCACCCTTTTGAAACCTTGATATTAAAAAGGATTTGTGATGAAAGCTTTTGAACTCAACTCTTCTTATACTCCCTCAGGGGATCAACCTCAGGCGATTGAGAAAATCACAAATTCTATTTTACGTGGCCATCGTTACCAAACCCTTATTGGTGTAACAGGGAGTGGAAAAACCTTTTCTATGGCAAATATTATTGCCAAACTCAATATGCCCACTTTGATTATGACTCATAATAAAACTTTGGCCGCCCAGCTTTATAGTGAGTTTAAAGGTTTTTTCCCAAACAATCATGTGGAGTATTTTATTTCTCACTTTGATTATTATCAACCAGAAGCCTATATTCCACGTCGGGATCTTTTTATTGAAAAGGACAGCTCTATCAATGAAGATTTAGAGCGTCTTAGACTCTCAGCCACCACTTCACTTCTTGCTTACGATGATGTGATTGTTGTTGCAAGTGTTTCAGCAAATTATGGTTTAGGAAATCCTGAGGAATACCTCCAAATGATAGAAAAACTAGAAGTAGGAATGCAAATCTCTCAAAAAACTCTCCTTCAGAAACTTGTAGAAATGGGTTATACACGAAATGACACTATTTTTGAAAGAGCAAATTTTAGAGTTATGGGGGAGAGCATTGATATTTTTCCAGCCTATAATGAAGGGGAATACATACGTCTTGAGTTCTTTGGAGATGAAATTGAAAAAATTTCTATCAGGGAAGCATTAAGCAATACACTCTTTAAATCCATTCCCTCTTATGTGCTCTATGCTGCTAATCAATTTATTGTTGGGGGTGATCGACTTTCTTTGGCAATTAAGAGTATTGAAGATGAGCTTGCTTTAAGACTTGAAGAATTTGCCTCACAAGATAAAATGGTCGAGCACTCAAGATTAAAAAGTCGCACCGAGTTTGATCTAGAGATGATTGCTCAAAGTGGGATATGTAAGGGGATAGAAAATTATGCACGCCATCTCACAGGAAAAAAACCAGGAGAAACCCCCTACTCCCTGCTTGATTATTTTGAACAAAAAGGAAAACCCTACCTCATCATTGTCGATGAGTCCCATGTCAGTCTTCCACAATTTGGCGGGATGTATGCAGGAGATAGAAGCAGGAAAGAAGTGCTTGTAGAATATGGTTTTAGACTTCCTAGCGCACTGGATAATCGACCTTTAAAGTTTGATGAATTCATTATTAAACCCCCCCATTTTCTCTTTGTCTCTGCCACTCCAGCCCATAAAGAACTAGAGCTAAGCGGAGAAAATATAGCCGAGCAAATCATTCGACCTACAGGACTTCTTGATCCACTTTATGAAATCCGCGACAGTCAAAATCAAGTGCTTGATCTCTTAGAAGAAATTAAACTTAGAATAGAAAAAAAAGAACGTGTGCTCATTACAACGCTCACTAAAAAAATGGCTGAAGAACTCAGTAAGTATTATGCAGATATGGGGATTAAAATCCAGTATATGCACAGTGATATTGATGCCATAGAGAGAAACCATCTTATTCGCTCTCTTAGACTTGGAGAGTTTGATGTGCTTGTAGGAATCAATCTTTTGCGTGAGGGACTAGATCTACCTGAAGTAAGCCTTGTAGCAATCTTAGATGCAGATAAAGAAGGATTTTTAAGAAGTGAAACTAGCCTTATTCAAACTATGGGGCGGGCAGCAAGGAATGTAAATGGCAAAGTTCTCCTCTATGCTCAAAAGATTACAAACTCTATGAAAAAAGCTTGTGAAATTACTGATTATCGTCGGGCTAAACAAATGCAATACAATGCACTCCACAATATCACCCCCAAAAGTGTGCAGCGTCAGGTCGAAGATGAGCTCAAGCTTGAAAGCAGTGCTAATCTTTATGAAAAAAGAGTCAAAAATAAAATTCCCAAAAGTGAATTAGAAAATATCATCAAAGAGCTCAAGGCAAAAATGCTTGAAGCAAGTAAAAAGCTAGAGTTTGAAGAAGCAGCAAGACTTAGAGATGAAATAGCAAGACTTAGAGATGAAATAGCAAGACTTAGAGGGAAATAAACTAGAAATATTAAATAATATACAATCCCTAAATCTTCAAGTCTTAGGCTTAAATTATAATGATGCACAAGGCACTTTTTTAATGTGCGCAATATTCCTTATTGCATCTTTTCATAGTATTTTCCCAAGAGCACACCAAGCCCTCCCCAGATCAAAGAGATTATAGCCCCACATAAAAGCACACACATAATTCCAATCCCCGCAAGAAAACTTTCTACTTGGGCAGAGAATGCATCTCCTCCACGATATACAACAGTATCAAGGAAGTTTTTTACCTTATATTTAGAATCTGCATCTAAAGGCACAAAAAGCATTTCACGCCCAGGTTTAACAAGTGCATATTCTCCTATACGACGAATGCTCATTACAACAGCTAAAGGCAAGAAAGCAGGATGAGTAAAACTCAAAAGAATGAATCCAAGTGCAATAACAAAGCCAAGGATACTTAAAAGACTTATCGTTCCAAAGAATTGAGCAATCTTTGCTGTAAGAAAAATTTGAATAAGTAAAGCAGAAATTTGCACAATAAAATCAATATTTGCAAATGCTACAATCCTTGCCTCGCGTGTAGGAAAAATCTCACGGATAATCCTTGCTTGTTCCATATACAAAAAAGTAGAAACACTTGTAAGTAATACAATAAAAGCACAGAGCATTAAAAGATACTTGGATTGTATAATAAGCTTAAAACCAATAAAAGGATTTTTTGATCCTATCACTTGGTCAAATCTTTTAAACACCTGTACACTTTCAAAATATTGCAATTGACGCAAAATTAAATTCTTTAATACAATACTTAAAATAAGCAGGGCAATAGAGAGGAAGATAAGATTTGATACACCAAAATTTTCCATTAAAATACTTGTGCTCACAGATCCTACAATACTCCCAAAACTTGCTCCAGCTGAGACAATACCAAAAAGCCTTTTACTTGCCTCTTTACTAAAAACATCAGCAAGCAAACTCCATGCGCTTGAAAAAGCAAAAAGATTAAAAACACTCATCCAAACATAAAATACGCGAGAGAGCCAGATAAATTCTTTTGTATGCGGATCAAATATTTGCATTAATGCATAGAAAATCAAAAGATTAAATACAAAAAAATAAAAGATACAATCCACATATAATCTACGCTTAATTTTAGTGCTTAGTCCCATTAGGGATAAAGAGACGAGAATACAAGTGATAAAAGTTGCTAAAAATAACCATCTAAGCTCCTCCTGCCCTCCTTCTAACCCTAAGGCATCTCGTATAGGTCTTAAAATTGCATAAGAGCAAAAAAGCATAAAAATAAACCCACAAGAAAGAGCTAAAATCTTAAATTCTCCAGATTTAAAATTAAAAAGCCCATAGATCAAAGATGGCATATTTATCCTTTTAATAGAGATTTTAAATTATAAATCCTCACACTTAGTGTTTGTCAAGGGGGTAGAAGGGATTATTTAAAATTTTTGAAGGAATGGGATTTTATCTTATTGCCTATTATAAAAATTATGGAAATTTCTTTTTATATTCATTGCCCCAAGATTCAAGGCTTTGGAGTATACACTCTAAACTCTGACCTAGTGTTGTAAGGCTATATTCTACCCTTGGTGGCACTTCTGCATAAACTTTGCGTTTAATGAGATTTGCCTCTTCTAGCTCTCGCAAGTTTTGTGTCAGCACTTTTTGGGAAATATTTTGATTTTTAGTCGCACCTACAGATTTTTTTAGCTCACCAAATCGCTTCGTGCCACTAAGTAAATCTCTAATGATGATGATTTTCCATTTATTACCAATGAGATTTAAAGTCGTTTCAATCGGACAAGGTGAATGATAGGCATTCATTCTATCTCCTTTATAAGATTCCATAATCTATAATCTTTTATATTTTCACTAAAATCTTAACATAAAATCATCCGATATTTACACAATAGTATCAAAAATACTACTATATAATAAAAAAGTGCTTACTTGATTTTATATACTTAGTTTATTATACTTTCCTAACCATTTCTTGGTGTATGTTCTGCGCTAGAAATGAATCTAAGTTTAAAGGAAATTGAATGAAAATTGCAGTTTTAGCAGCAAAGGGTAAAGCAGGAAGTGCGATCGTAAAAGAAGCAGTAAATGCAGGATTTGAAGTAAGTGCATTTGCAAGAAGTGAAGTAAATTTTGATAAGAGAGTGCATTGTGTGATAAAAGATATTTTTACCCTCAATAGTGCTGATTTGCAAGGATTTGATGTGATTATTGATGCTTTTGGAGAGTGGCAGGATTTATCCTTACACAAAAAGCATATTGAGCATTTAATCAAGATTTTGCAAGACAATCCTGCAAGATTACTTGTTGTAGGGGGTGCAGGAAGTTTATACATGGATAAAAGCCACACCATGAGATTAATGGATACGCCAAGTTTTCCGCCTGAATATCTGGGAGTAGCAGTAGCTACTGCAGAGGTATTAGAAACTCTAAGAGAAGAGAAGAAGATCCATTGGGTTTATGTCTGTCCTCCTGCTGTATTTCTTCCAGATGCACCAAAGAGTGGCACATATAAAATCATTGGGGAAGAGTTTGAGACAAATAGTAAAAATGAAAGTCAGTGTAGCTATGCAGACTATGCAAGTGCAATGATAGAAATCGCTAAAAACTCTAAACTTAATCGAGTGCGTGTGGGTGTAATCGGGCTATAGTTTTCTATAATGACCTAATGGGGTTAAAGCCAAAAGGCCAATGGTTTGCATAGCCTCTTTGCAAGAGTTTCTCTTGCAAATCTGCCCCTTTCTTTTAAGATCGTTTATTGATAAAAAAGGCATAGATCTAATCAATACCAGTATACGCAATAAGACTTTACTGATTTACCCTACTCTCCGCTTCTTTAATATAGCTTTCATATTCCTCATCACTCAAGAGTTCTAGCCAAGTTACATTCTTGCCATCTTTTTCATGCGTCAAAGCAATATGCACCCCCTCTTGTGTTAATCCTGCTCCGTGCCAATGCTCCACATCAGAGGGACAAAGCACCACATCACCAGCTTTTGCAATCTGCACTATCCCCTCTTTTGTGCCCGTATAGATTATACCTTGTGTCACAATAAGCGTTTGTCCTGCAGGATGAGTATGCCATGCACTTCTAGCTCGAGGGCTGAAAGTCACTTCTGCTCCGCTATAATTACGATAATCTCCACTTTTAAAAAGCATCTTAACACTCACTTCACCGCTGAATATCTTAGAATTTCCTTTAAACCCTCCAAGACTTCCTGCTTTAATCACTTCTTGTGTTTTTTGCACTTTTGCCTCCTTAGCATATGTAATATTTGCAAAAACTAAACCTACAATAAAAGTCATAGTCATTAATTGTTTCATTCTCTCTCCTTTTTACTTCAAAAGATTGTGTAATTATAAATTCTATCACCTAGTGTTTGTCAAGGAGGAATTTGAAAAATTACCCACTCATTTTAAATCTACTAAAGAGTGAATTTCTTGAGAAAAAAGATGCAAGGCCCAAGAATAACAACACCTAAACCTATAATCTTATACAACGTGATAGGTTTGGTAACCAGTCTAAAATCCCCTGCACTATCTAAAACAAGGCTTATAAAAGCTATCTCACAAGAACCAATAAAAACATATTGATTAACCTAATCTTAGGAGAAAGCAAGACCATCCCAAAGACGAAAATACTCCCAAGGCACATTCCAAGAGCTTCCATAAGTTTTGTATCGAGAGTGTTTTAAATGCAGAAAGAGTTTATAAAAGAACCTTATAAATAGAAGATGATTAAAAGACAGATAGAGTTTATGACAATGAGTTTAGGGGGTAGCATTGATTTCTCTCTTAAGTAATAAAATTACAATAAAATCACTTTCTAACACACATCATGAATGAAAAACAATATTATTACACATTAATTTCAAGAATAAATATTTTTTAACTCTTAAACCTTTTTCATGTTAAAACTGCAAAGAAGATCCTCTAATATTTTTTACCATGCTCCAAGAAATATCATTGAAATTTTCATCCACAACCGTTACTATCCCCTTATATTAAGCATATTCATCACTTTTAAATTTCTTAATATAAATTATTACTTGATTTCTTATATCAGAGATATTAGAACACAGCTTTAAGTTGGCTTTGTATTTCTTCCTCTGTAAGATATATGCCGATGATTCTTTGTAGACTGCTGCTATCGCCAAGCTTGATAAGCATATCCCCATTGCCTGTGAGCTTTTCCGCACCCACTTCATCTAAAATAATTTTAGATTCTGTGCTTTTTTGCACCTTGAGGGCTATGCGACTTGGGACATTGCTTCGTAAGCTTCCACTAAGGGTTGCAGAATCTGGTCTTTGAGTGGCTAAAACAAGGTGGATTCTCGCTTCTCTTGCCTTTTCGGCCAATCTTATAAGATGAGTTTCAATGTCTTTATTTTGCCTTATCAAATCGTTTAATTCATCAATAATTAAAACCCGATAAGGCATACTCTCAAAGCTTTCGCCCTTAGATTTTCTAACATATCGCGATTCCATTTCCGAAACAAAAGATTCTATAATATCTCCTGACTTATCTGTGCCTAAAATTTCAAGATTCTTTATTTGTGTAAATTCTGCAAAACTTGCTCCCGCCTTTGGGTCAATGATAAAAATCTCAACATTTTGATGACGCAATAAACACAAAATAATATTTTTTAAAAGCATACTTTTTCCACCTCCTGTTTGTCCTGCAACAAGCAAATGCGGAGTAGTTTTTAAATCAAAGCAAAAAGGCTTTTTATCCACACTCATTCCAGCAAAAACGCCAAGTTCAAAATTTTGCTTACGCAATACTTCTAAACCTTGCTTAAATTCCGATAAACCAAGTGTTCGCCTTTGCCCTTTAGGTTTTGGAATCTGAATGCTATATGTTTTGCTTATGCCCTTAACTTGCTCAATGTAAATGTTCGCGCCTAACTCATCATCAAGATATTGACTTTTTGTTTTAAAGGCTTGAATCTTAATAGAATCCAAAAGCTCAATTTTGCAAATGTGATGCCGATAGGAATCCTCTTCATTTATTAGCCTAATGCCAATTCCTTGTTTTTTGAAATAATCTTGCAATTTGGGAAAGTAACCCACCTCATTATTTTTGGGATTTTCTTTTGTCTGCTCCTCTTGCTTTAAGGATAAATGCAAATTATCCCAACACCATTGATAAAAGCAATCACGTGACTTATAGGTATTATCAAGCTCATAAAGCCCTCTTTGGATATAGCGACTTAAAATCCTCAAATATTCTTTGTCATCGCTGAAAATATCTTTTTTGTCTCTATCTAGCTCCTCCTTATGCTTAATATACAGCATTGAGCGAATAAGCAAATCAAAATCCTCTTTTTTGTCCTTGCCCTTACCTGTGATTTGCTCTAAATGATACTCTTTGCCCCTCTCTCCCTCTAATCTCTTGTGTTTCCAATCCACAGATTCTAATGGCAAATGAGGCGCATTCATAGCCCAAGCTAGAGCTATTCTTAAAACAAAATATTTTGGAAATTCGCTTTCCTCATCATAACCAAATCCATCCTTTCTCACCCTATTTATCAAAAGTTCCTCATAATGATTTGTATTAAAATCTGCCATTTTCTCTCCTTATAAAATTTCTTCAAATCTTTCCACTCTTCTAATAGTGGCGTGTTTTCTATCTACTTGGTTTTCTATCTTATAGAGTTGTGCAAGGCAACGCTCTGCATATTCATATTCCCTCTCTCCCATTTCTCCACTATGGGGCAAAATAATCACTTGTGAATCGCTCGCATAATAATTTTGTATAATCCTAGCTCTATTTTCACTATCTATCCTGCTTAATGGCGTATCAATGATAAGCGGTAAACGAGAGTTTGATAATTTGCTTAAAGCCCAAAAAATCGCAATTGCTAAAATTTGTTTTTGCCCACTGCTTTGGTTTTCTACAATAATTTGCTCTCCATTTTCATCTTTAAGCTTTATTTCAAAATCCTCACTAATGCTTAATTCCTTGATATTATCATTAGGTAAAAGTTTTTGATAATTTTGCAAAATGAGTGAATGGAGCTCATCTCTAAGCTTATTGTTAAGCTTTGTTTTATATTCAATTAAGCTAGTTTTTAAAGATTTTAAAATCTTTAGCTTACTATCAATACGTTCTGTATTGATATTTTGCCTTAAAGAATCAATCTCCCTATCAAGCTGTTCTTTTGTTGCTTCTAAATTTCTTAAATCATCTTTTAGTTTTTCTTTTTCCTCTTCTTTCTGGGACTTTTCACCCTCCAATACATCTATTTCCTCTTTGAGTGCTTTTTGTTTTTCTCCTGTGCTATCATCACTCCTTAATTCATCTATATTATTTTTAACTTGCGTGAGCTTGTTTTTTGTGCTTTTTATCTCTTTTATATCTTGTGTCAAATTCACATTTTCAAGTCTTGCCAAAGATTCTCTTAAGGGAGTAATCATATTATGCGTAATAAAGGAATCCTGCAAACCTTTGCTTTCTAACTTGTTTGGAAATTTATCTATAATTTCTTCTATGCTTTTTATATCAAGCACTTTAAATAACTCGCTGTTTTCAAGCTCTTCATTCATAAATGCTTTAAATTCAGGTAAAAGCCTTTTAAGTGCTTCAATATCACTTGTAGACTTGCTTGATTCTAATTTTTGTATTTGCTCTCTCAAGCCATGCAAAAGTGCCTCGTTGCTTACAAAAATCACGCTTTTTATACTTTCTTTTAATCTCTCTTTCAAAGAAGAAAGTTCTTTATCAAGCTCATTCCTTTCCCTAATAAGCTCTTCTTGTTCCTTACTAGAATCTGCACTTAGTTTTTCAATCTTTTTTTGCAGTTGTTTTATTTGAGTATCTTTTTCCTCTATAAAATGATTAATACTTTTAAGTAGATCTTTATTATGATTTAAATTTGATTCGCACCTTTGCTTATCTTGCATTTTATTATCAAGTGCACGCTGCTGTTCTTTGTTAGTGATTCCACTCTTTAATAGATCATCTCTATAATTTTGAATTTGTTTAATAAGTATATCTAAGGGCTTAATTTGTAATATTTCTTCAATTTTTCCTTGAAATTCTTTGCGTAAATTGTTACTCAACTCTCCTAATTCCTCGCCATCAAAAAAGAAAAATTCTGTTAAATTTGGAGGCAAAATTGTGCCAATTCTCTCTTGTGCTTCTTCATCATTCAAAGTTTTTTCGTTAATATCTAATCTTAATTTTTCCTCAATTTCACCATCAACATCTGTAAAAGTGCGCGTGAGGACAAAGCTTTTATCTCCCAAAGTACCCTCAAAAGAGACAAAAAAATCCTTTAATCCCTCTTTTATCGCTGCTTTATTTAAGATTCCATTCCAAGTACTTGAATCTCCTTTAAGGAGCTGTTTGACAGATTTAATACGCGGTGCAAATCTTTGGATAACATTTGGAATCTCTTCTTCTTTCACACCAATGCCCAAAAAAAGTAATTTTGCGCAGCGGATAAAGCTTGTTTTACCAAAGCCATTATTGCCATAAATGCAATAGAGATTCTTTCCCTCAACTTTTTTAAACTCTACCTCCACTTTTCCATAGTAAGCAAAAAGATTGCAAATGGTGATTTTTGATATAAACATTTATGCCTCCTGTTTTTGTTTGCTTGTTTTATCCTCTACAAGCTTTCTTATCTCTTCTTTTATCTTGCTTGAAGCATTATTTCTACCTCTTAAACCTGTGGTATTATAAATATCTATACAAGTGCCAATAAGATTCTCTAGCTCTTTAGAATCCACTCTCTCATCTGCCATTTCTGGTAAAAGCTCCTTGTGTAAAACCCTGCTTTGTTTTAATTTTTCATCTTTCATTCGTCCTACCTCCTGTGCGAGTTGTATTGCTTTATTTTCAAAATCAAATTCTTTGCTCCACTGCTCTTGTATCGCATAAATTTGAGAATCTGTGATGAGCTCACTGCCACCATTGTGGATAAATTCTTGCTCTGTTTGCAAAAGTCTTTTTAGAATCCCCACACGAATATGGCTTAAGAAGGGTCCAAGTCCTCCAACCTTATACACAGCTCTGCCATCGCGCTTATAATCTGCTCTTGCTTTAGAATCTTCTCTTAAGTCTTTGATGTAATTTCTAAAGTCATTCAAGGGTTTAAGATTCATCTCACCAGATTCTATAAAGCCCTGCATTGATTTATCTTCATTCACTACTGTACATACCCAACAGCCAAACCTTGATCCACCACAACTACTTTGAGATAAATCTGTTATAAACTGACATTCCTCACCACTTGCCTTGGCATAGAGCGAAAACAACTCGCTATGATCTTTATCCCACAAAGGTTTATGTGTGCTAAGATACGCCCACACCTCATCGGTGCTCCATTCTGCAATAGGTGAAAAGGTAAGCGTATCAGGAAAGTCATCATGTTGGGAATAGCCTTCTTCATTTAAAATTCGCTTTTCTATAGATTTTTTACGATTAGTTGATTCTGCTTTTCTTGAGCCTAATATCAAAAGAACCGATCCATATTTTTGCGTAATTTGAGCTACTTCTGCTTTAGCTGGAGTAATTTTAAGTCTATCAGTGCACCACCTAAAAGTCCTTGTCGGGCTAGGATATCCCTTGCCTATGAGATTTACCCAAAAATCATCTTTAAGTGTTGGACTAACTTGCAGAATTTCAAAAGGAATATTATTTTTCTTAGCATGGGAATTAATAGAATCTATCACTTTTTTTAAAAATTTATCAATATGCGGAGCCTCTACAAGTGTATTTGAGGCGATAGCATAAGTCTGCCTCCTTTGCTCCATGGGCAAAGACACAAGCATTTCATAAACAAGCTGCAAGACACAAGTAGAATCTTTACCACCGCTAAAAGCAACAACCCAAGTGCGTTTTGAAGAGAGAAATTTAACCCTTAGTTTCTCCAAAATGGAGTGAATAGATGAAAATTGATTTTCAGAATCTTGTGTACTCGAAATAGGATCAAAACCATTTTCAAAGGCTTCCATTATCCCACAATCCAAATAATAAATACTCTTTAAGGGATAAAGTGAGATAAAATCTTGGTGTTGAATGATATTTTGGGCTAGGGCCTTAGATCTTTTAGAGCTAAAGCAAACAAATAAAAGAGGTTTAGGGGTATTTACCCCCCCCCCCCTCCACGCTTTGCTCTAAAGATTCTATCACCCTTCTCTCATCTTTTGTATGAAATGATCCTTGTAAATGCGCAGAGGCAAAAGCTTGATTTGAACGAATATCACATATATAAAAATGGGACAATCCTTTTTCTTGCAACAAAGAAAGGGGCAAGCTTTTGATAAGGATACTTCTCATTATATCTCCAAAAATATCTTATAGAACCAATGTCTAGTAAAACAATTTGTCCTAGATTGTATGGCTTAATTAATGCTTACAAAGTTACTGAGTACAAATCCTCTATATAGTTTTTTATCGTACGAGTAAAACAATGCAAAACGAACAAAATAATTGTATCATACAAAATAGCCCGTGGACTCCAATCCTGTCAAAACCAAACTTGTGCATAGGATTTTAGAATCTTAAAGCCCTAAAAGCCAGATTTTTTCACTTCAAGGGTGCAATCTCATCAAGTGCACTTAGGGCATTGAGGCTTCTAGGATAGCCGATGTAGGGCACAAGTGCGGTGATTACTGCAATAAGCTTGCTTCTGTCATTGCCCATTCTTATATTTCCAGCAATATGTGCCTTCACCTGAGAATCTGCTCCGCCAAGTGAGAGAACATACACAAAGGTTAGAAGCTCCCTAAATTTTAAATCAAGCCCATCACGTGTATAATAATCTCCAAAGCAGTTTGCACTTAAAAAGGTGCGGATATGCTGATAGTCTTTTGGTGCTGCTGCATTACCCTTATCGATTGCTTCGCCAAAAAGTGTGCGTTGAGTTTCTAGTCCCTTTTCTCTTCTTTGTGCATACTTTACTCGACCTTGAGGTTGCAAAGGGAGTGTAATCCCCTCTTGTACAAATATTTCATTGCTCGCATTAATGAAGTCTATAGTTTTTCCTATACCTACATAAGGTGTAGCTTGATAGATAATCTCCTTAATTGCCACAGGTTTGATGCCATTGTTTAGTGCTGCCTGAAGCATAGTCTTAAATTCGCTTAGAGCTGGAATTGCCACAAGCGAAGCAAGAATAATCATTAAATTTTCTTTGAGCTCAAGCTTAGAAACACTCGGGACTTCATCAAAGGCAAAATTCACATAATTACTAAAAAATTCAGGATCACTTTTGGCAAGACTATTTGCACTTGGGTTGCCAAAGAGTTTTTCAAAATTTTGTTGTGCCTTTGGGGTAAGATTAATTTTCATCATGTCTCCTTGTAGATTAGTTTGTGCATTTGAAGTTTTAAAATCATCTGCATCCAATTCAAAATGACCCAAACTTGCAATCATGCCGATTTTGGCAGAAGTTGAAAGAAACTCTCTCCGTTTCTTATTTATATTTTTATATTTTTGCATTTTTACCCTTTGTATTTTTTCATTGCTGCTTTACACTCATTAAATCCAGCATATATGGCTTTTCTTCCATTTTTTAAAATATCCTCATAAAACTTCTCTTTATATTCAAGCATTAAGACATTCTCTTGTGCTTTGATGATTTGTGCAAGATTTTTCTTCTTTTGCTCTTGAATCATTTTCAGTCTTTCTTTTAAAGTTTCATCTCCCTTGTCGCAAAGATCTCTATAATATTTAAGCTCTTTAATACTCATTCCAAGTTCACGATAAAGGTTGATCCAACAGAGCCAATCAATATCTTTTGCGCTAAAAAATCGCACACCATTTTTATCTTTATAAATATGTGGAAAAAGCCCCTTATCTAGCCAAAAACGAATTTTACGGGAGGGGATACCGCTTTTATGCTCTGCTTGTAAAATCGTATAACTCATTCAAGTTCCTTTTATAATAATTTTATTTATCCTTTAATATAGATTCTATGGATTTTATATTAAGTTTCATTCTTGTTCAAAAACATAAATTTATTTTTTCATAGAGATTCTGGCTCTAAAATTTTGCTTTTGCAATCGTTCTAATCCACTTATCACCTTGCCTAAATAGACCAAATCACTTGGCGCTTGCTGTTTGTAGAATATCCCGATATTTCCCCAAGGCACATAGTAAAAGAAGTCACCCACTTGTGGGATATATGACAAGTCCTTTTTTGCTTGTAATTTACTGGGCAAATCAGCGATTTTTTCTTTCCCTGCAAAATCACTCCACTCAAGCTCTAATGGGAGCATTGCGACAAACTCTTTTGTTGCTTCATTGTCTATGAGCTCTATGAGTATTTCCCCCTGCTCACCTTCAAGAATAACTTGCAGATTATGCTCCTTATTTGCCCCCATAGTATTTGTCCATACAGTCATTAAAAAATACTTAAATATTTTTTTATCATCTCGCTCTTCTCTATTGTTTTCCACTAAAAACAGGAAAATGTGAATATTCCCCATAATCTTTAAAAACAAGGGTTTTAAGTTCCTCTAAATCCTCCTTTGTGAGCATAAAATCCACCTCTGCATTTTGTGCAATAAAGCTAGGAGTTTTACTTTTTGGCAAAGGGAGCAATCCTAGCTCTAAAGTATAACGGATAGAGATTTGTGCGGGGCTGACATTATATTTTTCTGCCATTTTGACAATACGCTCATCTTTTAAAAGCTCTCCGTGAGCAATGGGTGAGTATGCTTCAACAAGTATATTTTTACTTTTACAAAAGTCTATAAGTGCAAAAGGGATTCTGCCAATATGAGCGAGAATCTGATTTGTTGCAGGGATTATTTGGCAGTTTTTAAGGATATTTTCTAGATCTTTTTGCAAAAAATTACTCACACCAATAGAGCGCACTTTTCCCTCTTTTTGTGCATCTTCTAAGGCTTTATAAACCTCAATATTTTCTTCAAAATAATCACCCCCTCTAAAGTCATTCCAAGGTTGTGGGCTATGGATAAGCATCAAATCAATATAATCGAGTTTCATTGTTTTTAATGAGATGTCTATAGAATCTTTTGCACTTTTATAGTCTTTATACTCTGCACGAATTTTACTTGTAACAAAGATTTGCTCTCTGGGTATTCCACTATTTCGCACCGCTTCACCCACACCCCTTTCATTCTCGTAAGCTTGGGCACTATCAATATGTCTATAGCCTATTTTAAAAGCTTCCTTAATGACATTTTCTACAATATTATCTTCTATACACCATACACCAAGCCCAAGTTTTGGAATCTTGACATTACATTTAAGTGTATAGAACTCATTAAGAATTTGATTATTTGTAACCATTTGCGCTCCTTGTTTCTTAGAATTTTGTAATTATAAATCCTGACACTTGGTGTTTGTCAAGAGGAAATCACAACATATTTCTTTGAACACCCCAAAGCATTGTAAATCACCACCAAAGATACATAAATTGTCTACTGTATCCCAAAGAGCGAAGCTTTGCTTTTATACTCCATAGAGTCAAAAAAATTTAAAAGATTCTGCTAAAAAATTAATTTTATATTAGCTAAAGAGTCTTTAAGCATATATCAATTTTACAATCTCATTAACACTTAAGACCTCATCACCCCTTAGCCCTTTGCCCCTCCTACTCCTTGAATCTTAAGCTACAAAAACCTAAAGCTACAATAAAAATAACTCCAGCCCACAATAAACAAGTATTTTGTAAACCTATACTCAGACTAATAGGTGTGGCGATAAATGGGGTAATAAACTGTCCAAAAAAGGTACAGCTTGCCAAAATTGCATAAAGTTTTGCACGATTGCTAGGGCTTGAAAGCTTAAAAAGATAATTAGAATTATTTGCCACAATCAAGCCTCCTACAGCACCAAAACAAAACAAGCTAAAGGAAGTGAGGGTAAAGTTTTGCACCAAAAACACAAGAAAAAAAGCTATAAACTCTATACACAGGGCCACAATATAAATTCTTTTAATACTTAAAAACTTTGCAATATCCTTATAAAAAAACGAAAAAATACCAAAACCTAAAGTTGGCAAAGCCATTGCAAGCCCTATATACTTTGGCTCCAAATCTAACACATCTTCTATATAGTGAGGAAATTCAATCCCTACTAAATAATAAGCGACCATCATAAAAAATCCAATGAAATACACAGGAAGAAGTGCTTGATAAGAGCTTTTAGATTGATTTTGCAAAGAATTTGTAATATTGATTTGTTTTGGGCTTCTTGTATGAGGTTCAAATAAAAATATAAAACACAACACAATCACTATAATTCCACTACCATAGACTAAAAAAGCATATTGCCAAGCATAGTTTGTTAAGTATCCGCTCAGTGCTGTAAGAACAGCTCCAACTATGCTCATTATAGATCCTTGTATGCTCAAAGCCCTCTCTCTTCTACCAGCACCAAATGAGTAATAATCTCCAAGCAGAGCATTTACCCCTACACTCACAAAGGCAGTGGCAATTCCCAAAACACAACGTGTAGCAATTAAAGTATAAATATTCTCACACAATGCTCCGCTCATGCCTGCCAAAACCCATACAATCATTGCAGGATAGAGAAATCTCAGCTTTGTATATTTATCCATTAAAAATCCTGCAATGGGGGAAAAAATCATCACAAACAATGCGGGGATAGTCAGCATAAGTCCACTGAGAATTTGAATATGGGGTGTATGGCTAAAAGCTTTTGTTATGGCTGGAAGCGCTGGGGAAACCAACAAAGCTCCTAAAACCGTCATTGTTGAAGCAGAAAACAGTGCAAGTTTCAAGCTCTTCCTATCAGTAATTTCTATCATTTTTTGCTCAAAGCGACTGCTTGGCATTTGACTCCTTTATAATCTTTTGCTTAAATCCTCAGAATCTCTAAGAAAAAAAAGGGGGGGGGTAAATATTTTTTGTATTTTACCTAATATAGTGCTTACAAGCTCTTCCCATAAAACCTTTTAAGCTCTTCTAATGCTTCATGAACTGCTTCTTTTTTGTAGTAAGTTTGGATATGTGTGGCATTTTTAAGCTTGTAGTATTTTTTATCTTTACTCCCTATTCTGCTATATGCTTCCTCACTCATATATGCTGTGTCTGCCTTATCTCCCACAAGCATTAATAAAGGCTGATTAATAAGTTCAATCTGATCAAGAACATCAAAACGCATTAAATCAAGTAATGAGCTTGCCGTATAAACAAAAGTAGAGTTTGGATGCGCATGTGTATCACCATAATAAATCATCCCTTCTCTATATAAATCTGTAGGGATTTTTGCTAACTCTTCCTCACTTAGCTTTTTAGGTACACTTCCCATATAGTTTACCTTACCGTCTATAACTTCTTTTGTCCTTGCCTCACTTGCGTTTTTTAATCTTTCTTGTATGCTAGATTTCTCACTTCCTAAAAATCCTTCTCTCCGCACAAGTCCGCTATTAAACATACTTAAAGTTGCCACTGCCTTTATTCTCTTGTCACTTTTTACAGCATTGAGCGTATAGCCGCCACCGCCGCAAATTCCTAAGATTCCTATGCGATTAGAATCTACGCCTTGCACTTTTAGCAGATAATCCACTGCTGCAGAAATATCCTCTGTGCGATTTTGCGGAGTATCCACATTACGAGGAAATCCCTCACTTGCCCCTTGATATGCTGAATCAAAAGCTAGAGCAAGATAACCCGCTTCTGCCAACTTTTGGGCATAAAGTCCTGCAACCTGCTCTTTTACCCCTCCATTGGGATGGGCTACAATAATTGCAGGAATCTTATTTTGAGGATTAAAATCACTTGGTAAGTAAAGATTTGCAGCGATTTTTAGCCCTCTGCTCTTATAAGTTACGCTCTTAATATTGACTTTACCCTTTTCATTTTTAGTGATTGCGCCCTCATAGACTAAACCAAAGGGATTTTTAGCAGCATTGGCCTCTGCCTCTTTGCTAGGATTTGCTCTATTGATTTGCATTTTCTCTCCTTGTGCAAATACAGGGATATATAACCCCAATATCAAAGTGATAGAATATAAAAAACCTTTTCTCATTCCTTCTCCTTAAGATTTGTTTTTATGAAACTCAACAAGGAATTTCACCATTTTTGGATCTTGGTGATTAAAAAATAGGCTTGTTTTGCTATCTAGACTAGCAATTGTCTGCATATCTGCTTCACTTAAGCTAAATCAAATACATTAATATTCTCAATCATTCGCTCTTTACGAGTAGTTTTTGGTATCACGATAATCCCACGCTCAATCTGCCATCGCAAAATGACTTGTGCCACACTTTTATTGTATTTCTTGCCAATCTCACTAAGGGTGGGGTGACTGAACATATTGTTGCGCCCCTCACCAAAAGGTGCCCAAGATTCCATTGCTACACCATATTCTTGTAAAACTTTTTGTGCATCAAACTGTGCATGCAGGGGGTTACATTCTATTTGATTAAGGGCTGGTTTAATTTCATTATTTAAACAAAAATCTGCAATTCTATCTGGATAAAAATTGCTCACACCAATAGCTTTAAATCTCCCTTCTTTATAAAATCTGCTGAGTGCTCTCCATGCACCATAAGTATCATTAAAAGGCTGATGAAGTAGCATTAAATCCACATAATCAAGTCCTAGTTTGCGTAAAGATTCCTCACATGCCTTTAATGCTTTTTCTTCTGGATAATGGTCAATCCATAACTTTGTAGTAACAAAAAGCTCCTCACGCTTTATTCCACCAGCAATAGCAGTTTTTATTGCCGCACCTACACCCTCTTCATTAAAATACGCCCAAGCAGTATCAAGGCTCCTATACCCCACACTGATTGCATCTTCTACACATCTTTGTGTTTCTTTTGCATCGATTTGATAGACTCCATATCCCAAAATTGGCATTTTTACACCATTATTTAAAGTAACAAATTCCATTGCATCTCCTTGATTGTTTAATTTTTTTGTTGAGAATTGTGTATTTTTTAAATCTTTTACCCATTCATTACCATACACATTTAATCCAAATCCACCAAAACTTGCCACACCTGCTAGTGCACTAAGTTTTGTAGAGCTTTTTAGAAATGCTCTACGCCCCAGCAAACCTTTATTTTGATCATCTTGCATTACATCTCCTTTAAAGCTAATGAGTGATATTTGAATCTATCAACTTTGCAATTATAAATTCTGACACTTGGTGTTTGTCAAGAGGAGGAACTAGAATAAAACTTAAAGATTTTATTTATCTCATTTAAAATTTCAAAGATACCCAAACAAAATTTTTTGGAGATATCAAAAATACATTCATGATTGAAGTTTTTTATTGAGCTGTATGAAAAAAATAAAAATTTTATTTTTCTAATAACAATTCTCATAATTGTTGTATATAATCTATCGTGTTTCACAAAACCTCTTAAATAAAGGATATAAAATGCAGATTCGTAAAATGACCATGATTTTTGTTACAGCGTTGTTTATTATGAGCCCACAAGTTGCTAATGCTACAGTAGATTTAACAAAAGAGGCAGAGGAATACAGGCAATATGTGATTGAGCAAATTGATTTGCTTTTAGCGGATACTGAGAAATTTGTTGCCGCATTGAAAAAGGGGGATGTCAAACAAGCAAAAGCAATCTATCCTATTGCCAGAATGCACTATGAGAGAAGTGAGCCAATTGCAGAGAGTTTTGGAGATTTAGATGGTGCAATTGATGCTCGTTTAGCGGATTTGCAAGAAGAGGGTAAAAATGAAAAGGATTGGAGTGGATTTCACAAGATTGAAAAGATTTTATGGGAGAAAAATACGACAAAAGGCACAGAAGCTGCAGCAAATCAGCTTCTACTCAACATTAAAGAGCTGAGAGCAAAAGTTCCAACTGTTGAAGTCAATGCGGAATTAATGCTAACTGGAGCAATAGATTTACTTAATGAGGTTTCAACAAGTAAAATTACAGGCGAGGAAGAGATTTTTTCTAAAACAGACCTTTATGATTTTCAGGCAAATATAGATGGCGCTCAAAAGATTTATGAGCTTCTTGCTCCTCATTTATTGCAAAAAGATAAGAGCCTAGCTCATGAGATTGAAAAACAATTCAAAACAATCAATATGCTTCTTGCAAAGCACAATCGCTCTAAAAAAGGTTATGACTTTATAGGTTATGACAAACTCTCATCGACAGATATCAGGGAGCTTGCAGAAGCGGTGAATAAATTAGGAGAACCGCTCTCAAAAATGGGTGTGATCCTAGAATAAAGAGGGGGATAAGCATCAATGAGTAATTTAAATCGCCGAAATTTTTTAAAGAGTATTGCAATAACTGGAGCTGGGGTTTTAACTCCTGCTCTTACAGATTCCAAAATTTCTTCTCCAAGAATTTCTAATACAAAAAATCCTTACCCATTTTTTGGCATACACCAACAAGGGATTACAACTCCAGCACAAAGACATATTTATTTTTTAGTTGCAGACTTACACACTCACTCGCTCTCTGATATTAAAGAGGTTTTTAAAGTTTGGACTACTTATGCCAGTAAATTAACCGTAGGGCAAAATGTCGCCCCCTATAGCAAAAATCTTTTCTTACCCACTTTAGATACAGGAGAAGCGGATTCTCTTAATCCCCATAATCTCACATTGACTTTTGGGGTATCACCTAGTTTTTTTGATCAATTAGGCTTAAAATCTGCTTGTCCTAAACCATTGAAAGATTTGCCACATTTTCCAAGAGATCAATTGCGTAAGGAATTTAGCGGGGGCGATATTTGTATCCAAGCTTGTGCAGACGATCCACAAGTAGCTTTTCATGCTGTGAGAAATCTTGTGCGTATAGCCAGACTTAAAATTACAATGAAGTGGTCTCAAATGGGCTTTAATTCTTATGAGAATCATGATACCCCGCGTAATTTATTTGCCTTTAAAGATGGGACTGTCAATCCTAGTGCTAATGAGTTTGATAAAGTCGTTTGGGTAAAAGATGGAAGTTGGCTTGATAATGGAACTTATTTGGTGGTCCGTCGTGTGCAAATGCATCTTGAGACTTGGGATAGAACACATTTAAAAGCACAAAATGATACCTTTGGAAGAAGGCGTGATTCTGGTGCAGCCTATGGTAAAAATGAAGAATTTGAAGAGCCCAATATCACGGCTATGCCAGAGGATTCGCATGTATTCTTGGCCAAGAAAGCAGGAATGCAAATATTACGTCGCTCCTTTTCTTTTGCAAGTGGTATAGATTCTCGCACAGGACAATTTGATGCAGGATTATTATTTATTGCATTCCAAAAAGACCCAATGCAATTTATTACAATTCAAAATGCCTTAGGCAATATTGACAAGATGAATGAATATATTACACATATTGGAAGTGGACTTTTTGCTTGTTTTGGGGGAGTGAGCAAAAAAGATGGAGATTATCTCGGTAAATCCCTTTTAGGTTGATTGTTTAGAGATTTTTGTATGATGAAATTTATTTATTTGTTATTTTTTTTATTACTAGGCCTACAGGATGCAAATGCACAGGTGCGCGTGAGTCATCTATTTGTCATGATTTCTGATGCGATGGAAAATGCCAAAAATGCTAAAACTGAAGAATCTGTGCCAATTTTAGAAAACTTTAAGACTGATTTTTATGCAATTGCATCACACAATTCAACAGCAGGTGCAGAAGTGAGTAGGATTTTAGAAATTGCGATAAAAAATCCTAATTTAAAAATTTTAGAATCTCTCTCTAGTGCATTACTTACTTTTGAAAAAGAGCAAAATCCCATCGATTATGCAGCAAAAACAAAGCAGTTTGAAAAACGTGTTTTACCTATTTTTTCACAGTTGCAAAAGGCAACAATAGAAAAAAATATCAAAGATCTGCCCATGCTTTATAAGAGATTTTATGATACTTGGCAACGCAATGAACGCATAGTGGGTGATATAAGTCCTGGGCATTATGCACAGATAGAAACTGCTCTCACACTCTATCGTCTGGCGATGATTAGCGAAGTAGTGGATTTTAAAGTGATGAATCTACAGATCCAAAACATTGGCACTGCCTTAAGGGAGTTTATTTCTGGGAATGTTTTACAGGCACAGAGTATAGAGGGTGCGCCACAAACACTTTCTGAAGGCTTGACACTTTTGCGCAAGGCTTTTAGAGAGTTTTTACAAAACCAAGATCTTGCAAGAGATTACATTCTTACCTTTATAACACAATGGCCTATATTTGAGGGTGAAGTTAGCACAAGAGATAGTGGTTTGTATCGTCGCATTGAATCAGAGCTTCCAGAAATTGTTGCACGGGGTGCAACACAAGAAAATCTTGCTCATTTTGAAAATCTGCTTCAATCTCTAGAAAAGCTTGATATCAATGCACAATTCAGTGCCTTTGATGCGGCAATTATTTTATTGCGAGAGGGCATAGAGGCACTTTTAATTGTTATGGCATTACTGACTGCCTTACAAGCAGCAAATCAGTCCAAAGGGAGAGCATGGGTTATAGGGGGAGCCATGCTTGGAGTCTTACTAAGCTTAATAATGGCTCTTGCTTTGATGTGGGTGTTTCCACTTGCTGCAGCAGGGACAAATCGAGAAATATTAGAGGGTATAGTAGGGATTATAGCGGTTATAATGATGGTATTTATAGGTGCTTGGCTCCATAGTAAGTCGAGTGCCAGAAGTTGGAAAGCCTATATCTCAAATCAAATGGGCAAGGCACTTGCTCGGGGGAGTTTATTGGGGTTAGGGGGACTTGCATTTTTGGCGGTATTTCGCGAGGGTGCAGAAACGATACTTTTTTATGCGGGTATGATGCCTAGTATGACAATGGACTCTTTTCTAAGTGGTTTTGGATTTGCGTGTTTGGCATTAATTGTGATTGCATATTTAATGAAAGTTTTTGTTCAAAACTTACCTGTTCATTTGATATTTTTGGTGATGAGTTGGCTGATTTATATACTTGGATTTAAGATTTTGGGAGTGAGTGTTCACGCTTTGCAACTTACAAATATCATTCCACTTGATATTTTACCCCTTCCCAGTGTAGCATTTTTAGGGTTTTATAATAACCTACAAGGACTTCTTGCACAGGCTATATATGTTGTAATCACTCTAGGGATTATGATAGGACAAAGACGCAGTAATGCCAAAAGCAGTGTCACAAAGGCTTAAGATTTCTCTTAAGCTTTAGGGGTTAATGATAAGAAGTGAAGAATAAAAACCATATAAAGAAAATTATACAATGCATTAAAGCCTAAGAAATTTTGTCTTAGATTAAAAATTGTTTTAATAACCCCTACTTCTAATGAAAAAATCCAAACTTTTAACATCAGATCTTTCAATTGAATAAAACCCATTCTCTCTTTGCCTTTGATGCCACTAATCCAACATCTAAGGCTATATTTTAATAAAAAATTATTCACTCCAATAGCCTGACCTATTCTCTTTACATTCTTTAATGGAAAAGTTTTAGGATAGATTACAAGTGGGGCAATTTTGCATCTAACAATTAAAAATCAAGCCCTTATTCTGCCTAAATATCTAAGCCTAGTTTTAAACGCGTTGCCTACCAAACTTCAAGCACAAAGGGATAGCGGGGGCTCCATTATCGCGCATTGGAAAATAAGCGAGATTGAAAACCTCTTAATCCCCTTACTAAGGCTTTCTATTCAAGAAACAATAGAATCTAAAATCACCCAAAGCCTAGCTTTAAGAGTAAAAAGCAAGGAATTATTAGAGAAAGCTAAAGCAAAGGTGGAGGAAAAAATAAGCTTACTTTAAACCGCCAAACCCCTTTGTCTTTACGTCTTAGTCAATAAATAACTACTTTTGAGTATCTCCTCTCTCCCTTACCCCCTTTTTTTTACATCTTAAGCATAACCAAGCTCACCGCCATCACTGCCATTCCCAAAAATAAACCATACAAACTATCATGAGATTTTCCATACTCTCTTGCGGAAGGCAAAAGCTCATCAAGAGAAATAAATACCATGACTCCCGCAATCAATGCAAATGCCACACTCACTGAAATATCTCCAAAAAGTGGAAAAATAATTAATGCCCCCACCATAGCCCCCAAAGGCTCGGCTATTCCAGAGAGGGCAGAATAAAGAATTGCTTTTTTGTAACTTCCACTTGAGTGATACACAGGCAATGCAACTGCCATACCCTCAGGAATATTATGAATTGCAATAGCAATGGCAATCATAAGACCAAAAGTTGGACTTTCAAATGTAGAAACAAATGTAGCAAAACCTTCGGGGAAATTATGCACACCAATAGCAATAGCACTCATAAGGCCAATGCGTTGAAGTGACGAGGAATTGGCTTTTTCATGAGGCTCATGGGGGTTGTATTCTTGGGGAACAAGTCGATCAAGGAATGCACTCAAAATCACCCCTATAAAAAATCCACATATTCCCAAAATCTCACCATAAGAGGGAAACATTTTTTCAAATCCACTAATGGCTTGAGGCAAAATCTCTACAAAAGAAATATAAATCATTGCCCCAGCAGAAAATCCAAGGCCAGCAGCAAGGATTCTGTAATTATGTTGATTTGTAATAAATACGATAAATGCGCCAAAAACTGTTGCTAATCCAGCAATAAGTGTAAAAATAAAAGCAAGTAAAAAAGTATTCATATTCATTTCCTTAATAATAATTTTTATCATTTAGAATAATCAAAAATAATAAATCAATTGCGATATTTAACACTCCTTCATAGGTCCAATAAAAATAGAGAGTTGAAGTTTTTATTAATAATCTTTATCAATCAATAAATATATTTGTAATATAATTAAAGTATTATTAATTCCTTAAAGGGAGCGTTTTAAAATGTTTGAAAAATTTTTAATCAAAAAAGTTCTTAAGAAATGGAATTTTGGTAATTATTTGATTAAATTCTGGGATAATGAAGAAATTAAGGTAGGCAAAAAGAAACCTGCTTTTAGCATTATGATAAAAAAGCCATTTGGACTTAATGCTTTATCTAAAGATCTTAGTTTGCTCTTTGCTGAAGCTTATATGGAAGGGAATATTGAGATTGAGGGAGATTTTGATGAAATTGCTTATGTAATTTATCAATTTAGCAATTATCAACATCTCAATAAATATACACAAATCACAAGCAAAATCCACACAAAACAAGAAAGTAAAAATATCAAAAGTCATTATGACTTAGGCAATAATTTTTACAAACTTTGGCTTGATTCAACAATGAGCTATTCTTGCGCATATTTTAAAAATCCTACCGATAATTTATATCAAGCACAAATCAATAAAATTGAACACACTCTAAAAAAACTTAATCTCCAACCTGGAGAAAAACTCCTTGAGATAGGTTGTGGCTGGGGATGGCTCTCTGTAATAGCAGCACAAAAATATGATGTAGAGGTTGTAGGACTAACTCTCTCAGAGGAACAATACAAAGAAGCAACGCAAAGGGTAAAAGATCATCATCTTGAAGGAAAAGTCACAATTATGCTTAAAAACTATCAAGAGTTAGATATGGAAAATTATTTTGATAAAGTTGTCTCGGTTGGAATGTTTGAACATGTGGGTAAAGAAAATTTTCCTCTTTATTTCAGTAAGGTTAAGAAAAGTTTAAAGATGGGTGGAAGCTTTTTGCTTCATACAATTTTATGCTCATTTGAAGGAGAAACAAATGCTTGGATAGACAAATACATTTTCCCTGGAGGATATCTCCCTTCTTTAAGAGAACTTATTAGTATTATGAGTGAGTTTGATTTTCACCTTTTATTAGCAGAAAGTTTAAGATTACATTATGCAAAAACACTAGATATTTGGGAAGATAATTTTGAAAGAGAGATTGATAAGATCAAAAATATGTATGATGAAAAATTTATTAGAATGTGGCGTTTGTATCTTAAAAGTTGCGCATCAGCATTCCGAGTTGGAAGTGCTGATATTTTTCAATTTTTATTAACAAAAGGAGTTAATAATAATATTCCAATGACACATGCAGGAATCTATCAAGATTAATTGATTTTAAAAGTCTCTTTCTTAAAATAGATTTTTCAATTTAAATAAATATTATTTTTTAAATTAATTTGCTTGATCCTAAAAAATAGAAATTTCAATTTCCCATCCATTGCAATATTGCAATGGATTTTAATTCCTATCTTTATATTCCTGCAAAATAAAAGATAAAATACTCAATTTTGTAAGGGATGAACATTATGGATAAAAAACTCTTCTTTTTTGCAGTGGTTTTAGTATTTTTAGGGATTCTTTTTACTCACAAACCCCCTACCTCTCCACTCTTCTTGCTCCCACCCAAAGAGGTCACAACTTCCACTTCTGAATATTTTTACAATTCCCTACCTACTTTAGATCACGCCCAATCTGTGCATTCTGCAACTCTTACCTCACTCAAAGATGGCTCACTCCTAGCAATGTGGTTTGCAGGCAGTGGTGAAGGAAAGCCTGATGTGCAGATCTATGGAAGTCTGTATAATCCAAAAACCAATATCTGGAGTAAGCCAAAAAGCTATTTAGATCGCTTCAAACTCAAAAAAGATTCCAAACAATTCATCAAAATGCTTGGAAACCCTGTTTTGTTTCGATCACCCAAGGGAGAAATCCATTTCTTTGTTGTTGGTGTAAGTTTTGGAGGATGGGCAACAAGTAAAATTTATCACTATATTTCAAATGATGAGGGAAAAAGCTTTACTTATAAACAACGTTTAGACCTTGGAATTTTGCTTAACCTCAGTCACCTTGTGCGTTCCCAACCTATTGCACTAGAAGATGGGGGATTTTATTTGCCCATTTATCATGAACTTGCAGATAAATATCCCTTAATTGTGCGATTTGATGAGCAGGGCAATGTTTTAGAACAGATTAAAACCACCTCACTTGCAGGACAACTGCAACCCAGTCTTATTGCCACAAGCCCTACAAAATGTCTTGCAGTCTTTAGAAATTATAATGATGGTCCTATGAATATGCAATACTGCTTTGATGGTGGAAAAAAATGGGGCAAGCCTTTTGCAAGCAATGTGATGAATGAAGGGAACTCTATTGCACTTTTTGGAATTGGAGAGAAAATTTTCCTTGTGCATAATACAAGAGAGAGAAATCCTCAGGAATCTCGAGGAACGCTTGTGCTCTCTAAACTTTTAGATCATCAATGGAAGCAAATTACAATTCTAGATGTTGCTCAAGGCAAACGTGAAAAAGGAAAGAGTATAGAAGTTTCCTATCCTACAGCAATCAGTAATGGAGAATGGGTAGATATCATCTATACTTATAATCGCTCACATATTGCCCATATTCGATTTAATACTCAATGGCTCAAGGAAAAACAATGACCTACAATACTGCTGTCTATACAATTACAATCTTTTGTGCTTGCGCATATATCTTAAGACATTTTAAATATCCCTTGATACTCTCTGCCTCTATTGCTCTTCTTTGCAATATTCCCCTTATCCTCTCTTTAAGTATAACCCAATGGCTTGATAGCATTTGTGGGAATCCTAGCCTTTTACTGGCTCTACTCTCTTTCTGCTCTTTGCTTGCAAATTTCAAAATCACAAAAGATATATTTCCTACCAATACAACCCTTATTCTTAATCCAAGAGCAAAAATATTTCTTTTTGGTTTTGGCTTTATACTCTTTTGGGGAAATATAAATTATCTTTGGGGAATTGATTTATTTAATGCAAATTTTTATATACAGATTTTATATGCACTCATTATTGTTGCTCTAGGCTATCTAGTCCAACCTTATCTTGGAGTTTTACTTCTTCTTTCCTGCATAGGCTATCTTATTGCTGGGGGCAATATCTTTGCCTTTATGATGGATGCAGTACTTTGGCTTTATATATCACTCTCTTTACTTTTAAAAGCAACTTTAGGAAAACTCTATGCGCACTAACTTTATCATTGATGTAAGAAGTCCAAGAGAATATGCCTATTCTCATATCCCAAACTCCCTTTCTTTTCCAGTGCTTAATGATATTGAGTATGAAGAGGTGGGCACACTTTATCGTCATAATACATTTGAGGCTAAACGTATAGGAAGTATATACATCTGCCAAAATATTGCAGAACATCTTAAAAATGAAAAGATTTTTCACCCACGCAATAAGCTTACCCTCTATTGTGCTAGAGGGGGTCAGAGAAGTAAAAGCTTTTGGAGTATCCTCTCACAAATTGGCTTTGATTGTGAAAGAATAGAAGGAGGGTATAAAACTTATCGCAATGAAGTGCTTAAATCTTTAGCCACTCCTCCAACCCAACGCTTTATCACCCTCTATGGTGTTACAGGTTGTGGAAAAAGTGAGCTTATTGCTCAATGTTCTTCTTGGAGTATTGATATTGAGAAGCTCAGCAAACATTATGGCTCAAGCTTTGGAGATGAAGCTAACTCATTTCAAGGACAGCCCACAAACTCAATGTTTGAAAATCTTTTATATGAAGAACTCTGCACTAAAAAGAATGTTGTTTTAATTGAAGGAGAAAGCAAAAGATTGGGAAAAGTTATTTTGCCTACACCTTTTTTCCAAGCCTATCATAATGGAGTCAGTGTACAAGTCATTTCAAGTTTTACTCATCGCATTCAACGTATAGTCACTATGTATTCCTCTATTAAAGAACAAAATTTTCTCTCTTGTATTGAAAAAATCAAACCCTACATCAAAAAAGAATATCTCAAAGATATTTTAAAGTATTGGGAAAAAAGGGATTTTGAAAATGTTGCAAGCATTTTAATTGAAAAGTATTATGATAGGGTCTATCGCCAAAAAAACTGCCAATACACAATTAGCTCTGATGATCCTGCCTTAGCACTCAAAGAACTTGAAGACCTTAAGAGAGAGATCCAGCAAATCTAAGAAGTGCCGATCCCCAAGTCAACCCTCCACCAAAAGCATCAAGTAAAAGCAAATCTCCTTTTTGCAATTTGCCACTCTCAAAAACTTCATTGATGGCCATAGGGATAGAAGCCGCTGAAGTATTGCCATACTTATCCACAGTTACCACAATTTGTTCTTTAGAAAAATCGAGCATTTCCCCCACTGCAGAGATAATTCTAAGATTAGCTTGATGAGGAATAAAATATTTCACCTCACTAGGAGCAATGGAATTTTTCTTTAAAATATGATCCACATCATTAGCAAGAGTTTTGACAGCAAGTTTAAAGGTTTCATTGCCTTTCATTTTAATAAATTGTAAGTGATTTGCTAAAGCCTCTACACTTGCTGGGGTTCTACTTCCACATGCAGGGGTAATGAGAAAATCACTATATTTTCCATTTGCACTAATATGCACATCTAAGATTGCCTCCTGAGGATCTTGAGTTGCACTTAATACTGCAGCTCCTGCACCATCACCAAAAAGTACGCAGGTGCTTCTATCACTAAAATCTAGCAAAGAACTGATCTTTTCACTTCCAATAATGAGAATATTTTTATATTCCTGTGTTTGGATAAATACCTTGGCAATAGAAAGCAGATAAATAAAACCTGTGCAAGCTGTTGTGATATCAAATGCAGGAACATTTTGGATTCCAAGATTATAGGAAGTTATGCACGCTGTAGAGGGCATTCCAATAAAGTCAGGGCTCAGTGTAGCAACAATGACCATATCAATATTGCTTGGCTTTAATCCTGCTCGTTTAATTGCAAGCTCTCCAGCCTTGGTTGCCAGATCACTTGTTGCTTCGCTCTCTTGAGCAAAATAGCGTGTCTTAATTCCCGTGCGCTTAGTGATCCACTCATCACTTGTATCAACTATTTTTTCAAAATCAGCATTGCTCACACAACGACTAGGAACATAAGAAGCAATAGACTTAAGTGAAGCATATACCATCGGTTCTCTCTTATGATTTCAATTCTTTAATTTTATCGCAAACATTAGCCTCTAAAGCATGAATTGCCTGATAAATCGCACACTCAATGGCTCTAGCATTACTGCTTCCATGACTAATAATAACTGTCTTATTCACCCCCAGCAATGGAGCCCCCCCATACTCAGAATGATCAGTTCGGGCCTTAAGTGCCCTAAAGACTTTTCTCATCAAAAATGCACCCAGCATAAAAAAAACAGATTTTTTGATCTCTTGTTTAAGGATTTTACTGATTGCACTCGCCACACCTTCACTAGATTTGAGCACAAGATTTCCAACAAAACCATCACACACTACAACATCTACACTGCCATCAAAAATATTTTTCCCTTCAACATTGCCAATAAAAAATCCATATTCTTTGAGCAATGAAAAAGTTTCTTTTGTAAGTTCATTGCCTTTTATATCCTCTTCCCCATTAGAGAGTAACCCCACTTTAGGATTGGCAGTCCCCATAACACTTTTGGCATATTCATAGCCCATCAATGCAAAATCCACTAAATATTCAGGTTTGCAATCTGTATTTGCACCTGCGTCTAAGATCAAGCTATATTTACCTTCGATAGAAGTGGGCATCATTGTGCAAATTGCAGGGCGAGACACACCATTAATTCTTCCCAATCGCAAAGTGGCTAAGCTCATTGTTGCTCCACTATGACCTGCGGAAACAATTGCATCAGCCTCTCCATTTCTAACAAGCTCCATTCCAATATAAATTGAACTTTCTTTACGTTTGGTCGCACTTGATGCAAGCTCATGCATTTGAATATAATCAGAACAATGAATAACTTGTATTTTTGATCGCAAATCCTGAGGGATGAATTTTTGTATCTCTGCACTCTCTCCTACAATAATAGGTGAAAATTCCTTATGCTTAAGTGCACAAATTAGTCCCTCAACTATGGGCTGAACTCCATGGTCTCCCCCCATTGCATCTAGGACAATTTTCATTGTAGATTAATAATTTCCTGAAAACTTATTAATTGTATGAGGGAGCTTCCAGCTACCATCTTTATCTCTAATTGGCTTAGCCAAAGTAATTTTGTAATGTGTTCTTCTCTTAGCTGCTCGAGTTTTACTCACTCTTCTCTTAGGTACTGCCATTTTAAACTCCTTCTTTTATATGGTAATCCATTTGGATTGAATGGATTTCGCTTTGCAAAATATACTCAAAATCAATAAAGCCATCAAAGAATTCAATAACATCAAAATCTGCTATCAAATCACTTTGGCTTTGTACATCCCAAACTCCATTTGAAATATACAAAACCAAAACCTCATTAAGTGGCTCTTGATATTCCTGTGCACTCCGATCACAGACCAAGGTAATCTCACCTTCTAGATGAGCTTTAATTTCAAAAAGCTTCGCAGAAATACGACGTACCTCTCCGCTAAGCTTAACACCCTGACTTTGAAGAGAAAAACTCTTGGGAGTGTCAGTAATTTTTTTAAATTCTATTTTCACTTAGAGTATTTCTATTTCAGAAAAGAAAAATGCAATCTCAATCTTTGCATTTTCCAAACTATCACTTCCATGCACTGCATTTGCTTCAATACTTTGTGCAAAATCTGCTCTAATTGTTCCTTTAATCGCTTCTTTTGGATTCGTTGCACCCATAAGCTCACGATTTTTAAAAACTGCATTTTCCCCCTCAAGTACCATTACAACTACAGGTCCACTTGTCATAAAGCTCACCAATCCTTCAAAAAATGGGCGATCTTTGTGAACTGCATAGAATTCTTGTGCTTGTCCAGCAGTTAGATGAAGCTTTTTTATCCCAGCAATTCGCAAACCATTACTCTCAAAACGATCAATGATTTTTCCAATATACCCTTTAGCCACGGCATCAGGTTTGATGATAGATAATGTATACTCCATAAAATTCTCACTCACAATAGAAATAAATTAATGATTATACCTTTTAATTAAAAAAAATTTGAGAAAAATTAAGTAAAAGAGAAAGTTTCCCCACCCCAAAAGTGGGAAAAACTTAGCAAACTGGATGTGTTCCGTCTCTAAGATCAGCACCGATAGAATCGCGACTTACACTTCCTACTGCGCTCCATACGATACAGCCATCAGTTGGGCAAGCACTTGCACAAGCAGGTTCATCATTATGCCCCACACACTCAACACACTTATCAGCATATACGTAATATGTTCCTGTTCCCTCTGGATTATCATCATCATCAACAATCGCACTTACTGGGCACTCATCAATACAAGAACCACAAGCAATGCAAATATCAGTAATCTTTACAGACATTTTTTCTCCTTTTTGGATTTTCAAGTTTAGATTCTCATTTTGAACCCAATTGTGAGTATAGCTAAAGTTTATAGAAGTTTTATATTTTTTTATATTTTTTCTTTGGATTTTTAATTTTATTACAAAAAGTTTCCCCCTTTTTTTTAGTTTATAATATTTAAAATTTTAAGAAATCCTTAATTGCTTCAACCTTATCAATCTTCTCCCAATTAAACTCTGGTAATTCTCGTCCAAAATGCCCATAACTTGCGGTTTTCCTATAAATTGGGCGAAGCAAATCAAGAGTTTGAATAATTCCTTTTGGAGTAAGATTAAAAACATTCTTCACACATTTACAAATTTTACTATCTTCTACCTTTCCTGTGCCATGGGTATTAACTAAAATCGAGACTGGTTCAACCACACCAATTGCATAGGCAACTTGGACAGTAGCTCTCTCACACACTCCACTTGCTACAAGATTCTTAGCCACATATCTTGCTGCATAAGCTCCGCTTCTATCTACCTTGCTTGGATCTTTTCCACTAAAAGCTCCGCCCCCATGAGGACAGCTTCCTCCATAAGTATCTACAATAATCTTTCTTCCCGTAAGTCCTGCATCACCTTGAGGTCCGCCAATAATAAATTGCCCTGTGGGATTTACAAAATAACGAATATTGTCATTGAGGTATTGGTGTGGAATATATTGATATACAATCTCTTCAATCATTGCATCTTTAATATGTTGTTGACTCACTTCTGGAGAGTGTTGAGTAGAAATAACAATTGTATCAATACTGACAGGTTTTCCATCTTCATATTTAACTGTCACCTGAGATTTTCCATCAGGTCGTAAAAAAGGGAGTGTTCCATCTTTTCTCTTTTGAGCAAGTCCAAAGGTGAGTTGGTGAGCTAAGTAAATGGGTAAGGGCATAAGCACATCTGTTTCCCTACAAGCATAGCCAAACATAAGACCTTGATCTCCTGCTCCAATCTCTCCATCTTCTCTATCTACACCTTGATTAATATCTGAACTTTGTCCTCCCACACCATTTAAAATCCCTGCACTTTTATAATCAAATCCATAAAGCGCATCAGTATAACCAATGTCTTTGATCACTTCTCTTGCAATTTCTCGCATGGGCGCATAAGTACTAGTTTTTAACTCACCTGCAATCACACAAAAACCATTAGAAACCAAAGTCTCACATGCTACCCTTGCTTTTGGATCCCGCTCAATAATATAGTCCAAAATTGCATCACTGATTTGATCAGCCATTTTATCAGGGTGGCCTTCAGTAACAGATTCTGAAGTAAAAAGAAACTCATTTTTCATAAAAACACCTCGTATTTGAAATTTTATGCATTCTATCTTATTTTTCATAAAGATTTTGACTATTTTTTGCCTCGATTAATCATTTTAAATTTATAATTTCTTCACTAGTTGATAAAAATTATTAACTATGAAAATTTATATATAAAGGATTTGCAATGTTGGTAACAAAAAAAGCTCCTGACTTCACAGCCACAGCAGTATTAGGAAATAATCAAATTATTGAAGATTTTCAACTTTCTAAAAATCTTGGGAAAAATGGTGCTGTTCTTTTCTTTTGGCCAAAAGATTTTACTTTTGTTTGCCCTTCAGAGATTATTGCATTTGATAAAAGAGTAAAAGATTTTGAAGCAAAAGGATTTAATGTTATTGGTGTATCTATCGATTCAGAATTCGTTCATCTTGCATGGAAAAATACACCTGTTGAACAAGGAGGTATTGGACAGGTTCAATTCCCAATGGTAGCTGACCTTACTCATGATATTGCAAGAGATTATGATGTACTTTTTGGTAATGCAGTTGCTTTAAGAGGTTCTTTCCTTATTGATAGAAATATGATTGTTCGCCATTCAGTGATTAATGACCTTCCACTTGGAAGAAATGTTGATGAAATGCTTAGAATGGTGGATGCATTGTTATTTTTTGAAGAATATGGTGAGGTTTGTCCTGCTGGATGGCACAAGGGTGATAAAGGAATGAAAGCCAATCCAGAAGGTGTGGCGGATTACCTTAAAAATAACGCTGATAAACTTTAATTCTTTCCTCAATTCTCCCTTTGGGGGAATTTTTTTACATTTTTTTAGCTCTCAAATTTACATACTTATTTAAGGTTTTTAATATAAGTTTTTCTCAAAAATCAAGCTATATTAAAAATTATTTGATTTATAGGGGGTTTTCCTGAAACTTTTTAAAATGATCAAAGACTTCTAGCTTTCTTTCTAAGGAGTTTTGAGATACTTTAAGAAAAGGGGAGAAAATCATAGTGGTGGCTTGAGGCGGAATCGAACCACCGACACGAAGATTTTCAGTCTTCTGCTCTACCGACTGAGCTATCAAGCCATAAAAGAGAGAATTATATCAGAAAGTTTAATATTTTTATCTCAAACTTTGCACAATATGCATAAACTCCTCTCCACGATGCTTATAGGAATGGAATTGATCAAGACTTGCTGCAGCAGGTGAAAGAAGTGCGATACTTTTCTGGGTATGTATAGAATGAATTTCTTTTACTGCATTTTCTAAAATATTACAAATCTTACAAGGAATATGATAGGCATCACAAAGCTCTTTGAGTTTTAAAGCATTTTTGCCAATTGCAAAAACCTCTACCTTCCCTGCTTTCATCTCTTCAAAAAGAGAACTTAAATCTGCTCCCTTATCTTCTCCTCCCAAAATCAAGTAAATCTTTTTTTGCTTATAATTTCTAAGCGCCCAAATTGTTGCATCTGCATTTGTCCCCTTAGAATCATTGACCCATATTCTTCCCTCTTTGTCTCTAAATTCCTGAATTTTATGTTCCCCTATTTTGTAGTTTTCAATCTCTTGTATCCTCTTTTGCCCACACACCACCTCTGCTCCATTAAGTGCTAAAAGTGCATCAAGCAAAAAAGGCTCTTTAAAAGGGATACTTTTTAACTCCACTCCAAAAAATTCTGCTAAATCTTTAGAATTTTCATACAAATATAATCTTCCTTTATAGTTCTTAATCAAAGGATGCGCGCACAAGGCTTTAGGGATAAATGCCACATCAGCTTCTCCCATTCTTGCCAATACGCTCAACTTATCTTCTATATAGCTCTCAAAACTTCCATGCCATAAAATATGATCTTCACTCAAAGGAAGTAAAATATAGCAATGGGGGAATACTCTTTTGGTGTAATGCAGAGAAAAAGAACTTGTCTCAAGAATCCAAATCTTTGGTTTTTGTCTTGCAAGTGTAGCTAGAGGCGTTCCAATATTTCCTCCACTGACGCCTCCAAAATCCCTAAGCAACCACTCAAGCATTTCCGTGGTCGTAGTTTTACCATTAGTTCCGCTAATCCAAATCTGCATAGCTTGAATTTGTGAGAGAATATAATCATATTCACTGAGCAAATTCTTAGCATTCTTAATCATTGGATTATAAGGAGGAATTCCAGGAGAAGGGATTTGCAAAGTCGTAATGTGGTGTTTTAAATCGTAGGTAAAAATATTGCCAAATTCATCTTCTCTCTCACCCTCAAGACCATCATCACACACAACACAGCGTATACCCTGCGCATTAATATATTCTAGAAGTGCTTGATTGGTTTTGCCAAAGCCAAGAAGTGCAATCATCGAATTTTTAAGCTTAGGAGTGCAATGAGATTACCAAGAATTGCAATGATCCAAAATCTAATAATGATTTTATTTTCTGCCCAACCCTTCATTTCAAAGTGATGATGGATAGGGGCCATTAAAAAAACTTTTTTACCCCGAGTTTTATAACTCCCTATCTGTAAAATCACTGAAAGCGTTTCAATGACAAAAATCAAACCAATCAAAAAGAGCAAAATCTCATTATTTGAAACAATTGCCATGTAAGCGATAAATGAGCCTAAGGCCAAACTTCCACTATCACCCATAAATACCTGTGCGGGGTGACAGTTATACCACAAGAAGCCAAAAAGAGCTCCAATAAGTGCAACAGAAACAACAACAAGTTCTCCCGCATCAATTGCTCTTGGCCATAAAAGATAACCTGAAAGCCCAGCATGTCCTGCAACATATACAAAAATCGAGAGAGAAATAAGCGCACAAATACTTGGAACAGTAGCCAATCCATCCAGTCCATCTGTGATATTCACAGCATTAGAAGTTGCCAAAAATACAAGTGTCCAAAATCCAATACTCAAAATTGATAAAGAATCAAAATTAAAAAGAGGTTTTTTCATAAATGGCACATAAATATGCCCACTATGCCCAATATTCACCAATAATAAAGAGAGAATAATCGCAATGATAAGCAAAAGAAAGAATTTCATTTTTGCACTCATTCCCGCATTGCTCTTTGCAGAAATTTTCATATAATCATCTCTTGCTCCTACTAAACAAAAACTCACCAATGCGGCAAGTCCAATCCACATATAGGCATTAGAGAGATTTGCACACAGTAAGCTTGCAATCAAAGTGCTCAATACAAAAATAATGCCCCCCATTGTAGAAGTATCTTTTTTACCTTCATGCGTAGGCACATAACTTGAGATAGGTTGATTTGCTTTTTTTGCTTTTGCCCATCGAATAAAAAGTGGCATCAAGCCCACACTAAGAAAAAAAGCAATAAAAAAACTTA
Source organism: Helicobacter cholecystus (assembly GCF_003364215.1). Taxonomy (GTDB): domain Bacteria; phylum Campylobacterota; class Campylobacteria; order Campylobacterales; family Helicobacteraceae; genus Helicobacter_G; species Helicobacter_G cholecystus. The sequence goes on along the minus strand of NZ_NXLU01000005.1, from coordinate 26,300 downwards.
AACCCGATCTAAAAGTAATATATTGAAAAATATTGATTCCAAAATGAGAATAAAGGTAGAAAAACATTTTTGAAGCCTTGGAGATTTCTCTAGGGGGTTCTAGGATAGGGGGTGGGGGAACCTAGAACCCCCTACAGAAATCTCAGATTTGAAACTTGAAAGTGGCATTGTATCAAAATTTTTATAGTTTTTGCTAAAAAATTTCAAAAAATGGACTTCTAAAATGTCAATCCCAAACTCATTCCTACTACTTTTGTTGTATTTTTTGGTTCTACAAAATTACCAATGAGCTGCCCCTGCCTATATCCTTGAACAAGATCAGAGTCTTCAATCCCCCAAAAATCAAAATAGATTTTTAGCTTAAAAGCCATTTGATTGGGAAGATAAAATTTACCTCCCAAACTCACTCTTCCACCCATCCCATTGGTTTGTGTAAAGTAAAAATCACTGTCATATCCCAAATCACTCATTCCACTGACTTGATATCCGTAGATAAGCTGACGATATTGCAATTCTCCAATAATAGAAACAACACGATTAATTGGGATCTCTCCATCTAATCCTGCCAAAAAATATATATATTCTTGCCCTCTTTCATAAGAGGCCTTAATTCCTGGTTGATCAATCATCATATTGTGCAAATATCGATAGCCAAATCCACCATAAACAAATACAACCTCTCTTCCATTGAGATTAAAAGCCGCCCCAAATCTTGTAGCAACCCCTAAATACCAATCTTCAGAATCTGTATCATAGGGAATACTTTGCCCAGTTACAGAATTAAATAATCCCCCCTTATAAGCATTCTTCTTGAGGTGGGAAGAAAAAAATCCATCAAGCTGAAACTTAAAAAATTTATACCCAAGTGCAAAATTTCCATCTACACCAAGCATTGGCCCTGAAATACTCATGACATTAGGCTCTTTGTATTGATAATAATCAATGCCTATATTCAGTTCTCCACCTAAATGCACCTTATCTTTAGGAATAATATTTACACCCGAAGAGGCAGGCCCATTAGCAAAAAGCCACACAAAAAACAATAAAGGTGTAAAAATCTTTTTCATTGCTCCTCCTAAAGATTAAATTGGAGGTATTCTACAATGCAAATTTATTTATTTCTCTTAAGTCGAATATTTCTTTGTTCTTCTTGCTCTTTATAAAGCATTGCACACCCCTTAGCAAGCTCACGAATTTTAAGAATATAGTTTTGACGCTGTGCCACTGAAATAGCCTTTCTAGCATCCAAAACATTGAAAAAATGCGAAGAGAGCATTGTGTAATCATATGCTGGGAGAGGAATTCCTGCTTGAAGACATCTTCTAGCCTCCTCTTGAGCTTGATCAAACAGAGAAAACAAGAGCTTAATATCTGCAATCTCAAAGTTGTATTTTGAAAACTCATACTCACCTTCTAGATGCACATCTGAGTAATATACAATTTCATTTTCATTGGCATATTCAATATCAAAAACACTATCTACCTCTTGAATATACATCGCCAATCGCTCAACTCCATAAGTAATTTCTACTGCCACAGGATCACATACAATTCCCCCCACTTGCTGAAAATACGTAAATTGTGTCACCTCCATTCCATCAAGCCATACTTCCCAACCCAAGCCCCAAGCACCTAAAGTTGGAGATTCCCAATTATCTTCAACAAAACGAATATCATGTTCACTCCGATTAATCCCTAAAACCTCTAAAGACTTTAAATAAGTCTCTTGAATATTCTGTGGGCTTGGTTTAATCAAAACCTGAAATTGATAGTAAGTGCCTAATCGATTAGGATTCTCTGCATATCTTCCATCTGTTGGTCGGCGACTTGGTGCAACATAGGCCACACTCCAAGGTTTGCAATCTAGACTTCTAAGCAAAGTTGCAGGGTGAAATGTCCCTGCCCCCGCTGGAATATCATAGGGCTGAAGCACTAAACATCCCTGCTCCTTCCAAAAATTTTGCAATCTTAAGAGCATGTCACACAAACTAAGTTTTTTCATCTTCACCCTTTATACTTTGATTTGTTCTAGTCGTTCTTTTTTACTTCCAATATCAGTAATCTGTACCCCAAAGTTTCCATCCACAATCACAACCTCACCATGGGCAATCACTTTATCATCAATAAGCACCTCTAGTGGCTCATTGGCAAGTTGATTAAGCTCAATCACACTTCCAATATCCATTGCAATCACATCTTTTAAGAGCATTCTCTTTTGTCCAATACGCACATGCACATTAAGCTTGACATCAAGAATCATTGCAATATTTCCTAATTCATCTTGAAGAATTGTAGGAGCTGAGGACTTTTTCTCTTCTTCATTTTTTTGCTCAAACTTCTCTTTGAAATAATTGACAAACTCCGCTGAAGCCAGATTAATAATATGAGAATCTACACCATTGATTGAGAAATTGTAATTCCACGCACTCACGAATGGGGATAAATCTTGTTGAGAAGTTATAATCTCAGCACTTGTAATCTCAAAATTCATTGTTGGAAGAACATCATCTGATTGCAGTCCCAAACTCACCGCACTTGTAATATTATTAACAATCTCTTTAATTGCATCAACATCATCAGGAGTGATCTCATCTCTTGGCACCCCTTCCTCTCCCACCATCATAGAAGAAAGTGTTGTTGCCAATGCTGCTGGGATAATTGTCGCTGTATTTGCAACCCCTTTCATCCCCTCGGCACTACAAGTTAATTGCACAAGAATATAGGGAGGTTTAATGTTTTCACCATCAAGAGCAACAAGATCAAGATATGAAACTTCAGGTTTAACACCAAGCAAGCCTTCAACCGCGTTCCCCCCCTCCTTAATAAAGAAATCTATAAAAAGTTTGACCATCTCTACCATATCTCTCCTCCTTAATCTTCATCGCTACTTTGGACTGCACGGATTTTTCTTTGCTCTTCAAGAAGTTCAAGCATATCTTTGACTTCATCCTTTTCTGTTCGAATTGCTTCTTTAATCTTAACTGTCTTTCTATAGCGTTGCAATCCAATTTCAGCAATATACTTTTCTCTTCCATCAATACTTACAACAACTTCATCATTTGCAGGACAATCAAGACGAATAATATCTCCAACTTTAAGATCTAAAATATGCTTTAAATCAAGTGTTGCATTTCCAAGTCCTACGCTTACAATCACCTCAGATCCTCCAATAAGAGCTTGGAGTTCTTTATTACGACTTTTTTTAGTATTGGTATCTGAGAGCATCAGATCCCGACTTCCTAATCGCGAAAGTATGGCCTCAAGAGAAATAACGGGGTAACATAAATTCATCATTCCCCTAGAGTTCCCAATCACAATCTCCATAACAACCATAATCACAATCTCATTTTGCGCAACAATTTGCACAACAGATGCTGAAGTTTCTTTAGTATCAATTACTGGATAAATCTCAGTGACTGGTGCCCAAGCTTCTTTAAGATTTTGTACAATTTGATATAAAATCGGATCCAGTAAAGAAAGCTCAATGCCACTAAATTCTCTATCGCTATTATAAGGCTCTCCCTTCCCTCCCAAAAGCCTATCAATCATAGGAAAAGCAATACTTGGATTAATTTCTAAAACACCCGTGCCATCAAGTGGACGCATAGAGAAAACATTGAAGCTTGTGGGGTTTGGCAAACTCATTAAAAATTCCCCATAAGTCATTTGATCTACACTATAAAGACTGATCTCAACAATCGATCTCATCGCTGCTGAGATCTGAGAAGAGAGGCTTCTAGCAAGCTTGTCATGTATTCCTCTAAAGGCCCTAAGTTGTTCTTTGCTTACACGATTTGGTCGTTTAAAATCATAGAGTGTCACATCATGATGCTTAGTGTGTGACACAAAAGAAGAATCACTATTCTCCCCACCCTCTTCATCAACAACGGCTAATAGGGCATCAATTTCTTCTTGACTTAATATATCAGCCATTAATATCTCCCAGGGAACTTCTAATCTTTTTGACTACTTCTTTATTAATTTGTGAAATTCTTGATTCTGTAATATTGAGAATTTGAGAAATTTCATTGAGGCTAAGCTCTTCAAAGTAATAAAGTTGAATAACCATTTGCTCCCTTTCAGAAAGAGTGTTCAAAATTTCTGCAATCCTTTCCATAAGCTCTTCTTTTTCCACTCGCAAAGAAACATTATCACCCTCAATGGCATTATATTGCTCATCGATAGGAACAAGGGCGTAGATATCAGAGGCAATTTTTGCCTCTTTAATTTTTTCTACATCCTCTCCTAGCACTTCTGCTAAATACTCATCATCTGGCTCACAATCATGCTCATTAAGATATTTTGTAACCTCCATATCAATAGCTTTAACCAACTTTCTTGAAGAACGAGAAAGCACATCAAGATTGCGCAGATAATCTAGCATTGCCCCATTAACACGAATCTTTGCATACCCCCAAAATGAATCATTAATTGAACTGTCATAGCGTCGTGCCACTTTAATAAGCTCTTCTGTTCCAATAGAAATCAAATCCCCAAACTCTATGGAGCTTGGCAATCTCTCTTTAAGACGATAGACCATTGCTTTAACTGCAGGAAGATACTGTAGGGCTAATTCATCTTGAGAGTATTTTAAAGCTTGATTATACCCATTGGATTTGGATTTTGCCATCACTTACGCCTTTTGTCCCTCTTTATTAAGCTCAATCTTTTTAATATAGTCCAAAACCTTCACAAGCTCTTCTTCTTTCTTTCCAAATTGCTCAACATAATATTCTAGGTTGTTTTCAAGTTGTTGTTTATTAAACTCTCGAGTTCTAAAATCAATAAAGAGATTAAAAACAGAAATAGCACTTACAGAGATCAAGTAGCAAACGCTCGTTATAATCATGGCAAAGATGATCACAAGCTCCACTTGCTCAAATGCCAAAAATCCAAAAATCAGTCCCAAAAAAAAGCCAGAAACAATAGAGAAACCAATAAAATTATCCGGACGCATCAAAAAATCCTTATAGATATTTTAACAATCTTTGGAAGAAGCCTCCAAAGCCACTCTTCTCTTCAACTAGCATTTTTCGTTCCCTTTTTGAAAGAATTTGACGCGTAATATCTCTTAATTGCAAGGAAGATTGATCGCTTGGATCTACACGGCTAAAAAGTGTTCGTCCTCTTGTTGCTGAGGATACACTAGGGGAGCTTTGAATATAGCCCAAAAACTCTAAAGAAAGGGAGTGCATATTTTTATAGGCAATTTGTTTCATTCTTAAATAGACATTTTCGGCTTCTTTTGCGGATTTAACCATATTTAAAATCATAAAAATATTTTTACGTTTTTTTGCATTCACCTTAATGGCTGCATATGCATCCGTAATGGCACTAGGATCAGGCATTGTTACAACGATAAGCATATCACTTGCATCAAGAAATTTTTGAGTAAGTCCTCCAATCCCTGCACCTGTATCAATGATTAAAAAATCAATGTCTCCAAGCACTCCCCCACTCTCATCAATCAGTCTTGCTACAGAATCCTCTGTAATATAGTTAAAAATCTCATCTCCACTATCCCCAGGGATAAGATACAATCCATTTTCAACAGGAATAACAACATCTTTTAGCTCGCACTCTCCCTTAAGAACATTAAGAATATTTTTATGTGCCTTAACACCAAAAATCAAATCCAGATTAGCAAGACCAATATCTGCATCAAATGCCGCAACTTTATAGCCCATTTTATAAAGTGTATAGGCAAGATTTGCAGAAATATTTGACTTCCCTACTCCACCCTTTCCACTTGTAATTGCGATAACCTCGGTCCTCTTTTTATTTTGTTGCTCAACCAACTCAGCTAATTCAGTGGCTTGATGACTCATCGCATATCCTTCTTAGGTTTTTTAAATCCTTCAAGCAAACAATCTACTAAAAAGTCATTATCAGCTACAAGCAAGTCATTAGGGACACTTTGACCAATAGAGAAGTAGCTAATAGGCTTTTTAATATCGCATGCCAAGGAAAAAATATTCCCAAAACTTCGACTTTCATCAAGCTTACTAAAAATCACATTATCAATCTCTACCGTGCTAAAAGATTGATAAATATCTTTTAAGTCTTCATATTTTGTGCTTGCAGAAAGCACAAGGCTAACACTAATTAAAAACTCATTGCTCAAATATTTTTTAAGCATTTCAAGCTTTTGATTGTCGTATTGAGAATGACCTGCAGTATCAATTAAAATAAAATCACAATACCCTAGACGATCAATTGCCGCTTGCAAATCCCTTGGGTCATCAACTCTCTCGATTGGAAGTTTCATCATTCGTGCATAAGTCATTAGCTGCTCCATTGCAGCAATTTTGTAAGAATCAAGTGTAATTACTCCAACCTTATGACGTTTATTGAGCATCAAAGAATAACGTGCTGCAATTTTAGCAAGTGTTGTTGTCTTTCCCACTCCTGTAGGTCCAACAAACATAATAATATTTCGCCCTCCAAGATGCTCCTCCTTGCATTCAAACATCTTCCTAAGCACTTCTCTAAAATAACGCTTAATGGTTTGAGAGTTAGAACGCATTGAGAGTGGCATAAGCTCTAAACTAAGCTCCATTAAAGCATCTAATCGCTCCTTATCAATTCCACTATTTTTAGCAAGATTATAAATTTCTGCAAATTCTTGAGGAATTTTCATTTCTTTATGGGGCTGATTTTTTTCTTCCCAAAACATACTTTGAATGAGCTTGATTCTATCGCTCATTTGCTCAACTTCTTTCTTAATTGCTTTAATATCTTCACTGCTATGCTCTTGGTGTTTTGGTATTGCTGGAGTTTGAAGATTATTTTGAATATTATAAGGATTATTAGCAGAGGTGATGAGTTTAGAAATCGCTTTTGCCCTCTGGGAAAGATCCCCATCATTCTCTAAAGTAATTTTATTTTCTTGCTTTTTCTTGTCATATTGCTTTTGTGCAATTTGCTCAAGCTTTTGTTTGACACTATTTCGCGGAGCCACTTCATTTCTTTCTTCAGCAGCAATGACAACTTCATACAAGCCTTTTTCTGTTAGACTTTTTTTGCGAATTTCCTTGGTATTAATGATCACAGAATCATCACCATGCACACCTTTTGCTTTTCGCAAAGCCTCATCAGGAGTTTCACCTTGGTAAGTGTAAAGCTTCATCTCTTCCCTTTATTGTGTTTTTTAAACTATATTTTGTAAACTCAATGGCACAAGCACCGACTCTCTTTCTTGCCAATATGGATGAGGTATTGTAAGATAGGGACGCTTTATTTTTGCTTGATTAAACCATAAAATATCAATATCTAATGTTCGTGGAGCATTTTTAAATTCTCTTTTTCTTAATCTCCCCCATCTTCTCTCCCAATAAAAAACGATTGAAAACAATTCAATGAGTGAAAGATTTGTAGAAAGCTCAATTGTAGCATTATAAAAATCATTTTGTTCTGTGTAACCAAAAGGAGGATTGCGATAAATAGGAGAAGTAGAAAGAATACTCAAACGTGGATGACTTTGGATTTGTTTAAAAAGAGCACAAAAGCGCTTAATACAATCTCCCAAATTTCCTCCAATCCCTAAAAGAACTTTATTGCGATATATAAAAGGCTTTTTGGATGTATAGGGAAAGTATGAGGTGCAATAGAGTTTTCTCATAATTTTTGAGCCCTACCATTCTTAATAACAACTAAGTCCTCAAGTCTAATACCAATTTCATCAGGCAAATAGATTCCAGGTTCAATAGAAAAAACCATTCCTTCAGAAATAATCTCTTCGCTTCTTGGACTAATACGCGGTAATTCGTGAATATCTAATCCTATGCCATGCCCCGTAGAATGCACAAAATATTTACCATATCCTTCCTTCTCAATCACGCCCCTAGCAAGAGCATCAACTTCTTTTGCTCTCATTCCTTCTCTTAGATTTTCTATAGCATATTCCTTAGCTTTAAGCACAATATTATAAAGCCTTTGATGAAGAGGGTGAATTTTAGGAGAAAAGAAGTCTACCCCCTTATCAAAATATCCGCAACGTGTCATATCTGAGCAATAATTCTCATACTTTAATCCCGCATCAAAAAGAATCCAGTCTCCATTTTTTAAGACACTTTGACTTTCTGGAAGAGCATGGGGTTTAGCACCATTGCCATTGAGTGCAAATATAGGCTCAAAACTTAGATTAAACTCTCCTTGATGTGTAAGAAAAGTTTTAGAGAGGAACTGCAATTCCTTTTCACTTTTTCCCATATTCTCTGATAAAAAACTTCCAAAATTTGCAAATGCTTCACGATTGAGTTGTTGTGAATATGCAATTTTTTCAATTTCTTGAGGAGTTTTTACTTTTCTTAACTCTTGATGAAAATTATCTTGAGGGATAAATCTAATCTCTTTAAGGATAGAAGTGAGTTTTTGATAATCTGCGACGCTTAATAGAAGGGGATCAAAAACAAGTTCCTTGACTTTTTGAGCTTTTAAAATAAAGCTCAGTTCTAAAAAAAGATCATGAGCAATTCTCACTTGTGTTTGGGAATTACAATACTGCTGTGCTTCAGTTTGGTAACGCCCATCTGTAATAAAAAATTTAACATCCTCACACACAAGAACTACTGCATGATCACAGCAAAAAGAGCACTCATAATATTGAGCACTCTCTTGTGTAACAAAATAAAAAGAACTAGGATTGCTTTTTTTGTGCATCAGTAATAGCTTTAATCTCTTTAATGATTTGAAAAAGTGAAATGAGTGCTAGATGATATCCAAAAGCTCCAAATCCTGAAATGACACCTGCACATACTGCTCCACTATAGCTTTTATTGCGATAATCCTCACGTGCAAAAATATTGCTCAAATGAACTTCAACACAGGGCACACCACAACACGCAATTGCATCAGCAATTGCAACTGATGTATGTGCGTATGCTGCAGGATTAATAATCACTCCTTGATATTCTCCACCAATGCACTCTTGGAGCTTATCAATGATTTCACCCTCAAAATTACTTTGAAAAAATTCAAGCTCAACTTCATTTTGTTTAGCCATTTCTTGCATATTTTGATGAATTTGCTCTAAAGTAACATTTCCATAAATACGTGGATCACGATGTCCTAAAACATTAAGATTAGGTCCTTGTATCACTAAGATTTTCATATTACACCTCTTTTATTTTTCTTAGATTATAACACAAAGCTATTGGGCTTGTGGTTGTGGATTAAGATCAGTATTTTGGCTTGGAACTTCTTGAAGCATCGTTGTAATTTCTCCTGCTTTTTGGGGAGTCATCTTTGCCATAATTCTGCTCATTAATTTTGCATCCATTTTTCCCAAAATATCAACAGCATCTTTTGCAGGCAGACTCTCTAAAATTAAAGCCGCTTTAGAATCTTTCATTTTTGTATAGGTTTGCACAACCTTATCTTGTTTAACACCCTTAATTTCCTCTAAAAGTGCTTGATTTTGAGCAATTAAATCTTTAATCTTTTTCTCTTGCTCTTCTAAACGTTTTTTACTCTGCTCTTCTTGAGCCTTGAGCTTAGCTTGAAAATCTTTTTCTTCTTGCTCAAAAGCTTCTTGCTTCTTTTTTATTTCATCTTCTTGAGCCTTGAGCTTAGCCTCTCTCTCTTTAAGCACCCCCTCTGTTGCACCTTGCAAGATTTGAAGCATTTGTTGTTGCTCTTGGAGTTTTTGAAGCTCTCCAGCAATCTCTTCTTTTCTTGATTGAAACAATGCATTACAATCTACAATCTCTCCCCACACAAAAACCATTAATATTCCTGTAAATAAAGCTTTCTTCATTTCTCTCCTCCCTGCTTGGCAAATAACATCACTGCAATCTCATCAAGCTCTTGCTGTTCTTTGCGTTTAAAATTTTTTAACATTTGGGCAATCTCTTTTTGTTGCAAGTATTTGATTTTTTCAAACTCCAATTCAACCTCCTTGCGTTCTTCTTCTTTATCCCTGAGTTGAGCTTTGAGAGAAGAGAGATAGAGATTGAGCTCATCTATTTCTTGAATCAAAGCTTTTTTTCCATCATAAAGCTCTCTAAAGGCTAAAGTACTACCACTTAGGGGCATTTGCATTTGGGCAATACTTTGTGTGCAAGAGAATATCTGTTGCTGAGTTTGTTGAATTTGGTGATAAATCAAGGTTGCTTCTCTTTCGCATTGGGCAATCTTTTGGCGTATGCTTAATAATATGGCATCAAATTTTGTTCTCAAAGCCTAATAGTATCCTCACGATCTGGACTTGTGGAAACAATAGAGATCCTACACTTTATCATTTCCTCTAGAGCATGAATATATTCTTTGCAATTCTTTGGAAGCTTATCAAATTCTCTTATTCCCTCTGTCTTCTCCCATCCTTTAAAACTCTCATAAATGGGCTTAACATTCTCATAATCATAAGGAATATAATCAATTCTCTCCCCCCTATATTCATACCCTACACACACCTTAATCTCATCAAATCCATCAAGCACGTCAAGCTTCATCAATACCACTTGAGTGCATCCATTAAGTTTACAAGCATATCGCATTGCCACCGCATCAAACCACCCACATCGTCTTGCCCTTCCAGTAGTTGTGCCAAACTCACCCCCCTTTTTTTGAATTTCCTCTCCAATTTTGCCAAATTCCTCACTAGGAAAAGGACCATTCCCTACTCTTGTGCAATATGCTTTGGCGATTCCAATAATCTCTTGAAGTTCTTTAACATTTATCCCACTCCCACTACATGCCCCTGCACTCATTGTTGTGGAGCTTGTAACAAAAGGATAAGTTCCATGATCTAAATCAAGCATACTCCCTTGTGCCCCCTCTAAAAGGATTTTTTTACCTTCTTTTTGGGCTTTCCACAAAAATTGCGTGCTATCGCAGACAAAAGGAAGGATTTTTTCAGCCATTACCTTAAGTTCTGCAATCATAATCTCAAGGCTTGGTATTTCACCACCTAAAGAGCTGATCACGGTTTGAATTTCTTGATAATAAATTTTAAGTTTAGATTCTAACTGGGAAAAATTTTTAAGCTCTCCAATTCTTACTCCTACTCTTGAGGCCTTATCTGCATAAGTAGGGCCAATCCCCTTGCCCGTTGTGCCAATTGCTTCTTGCTTTTTAATCTTTTCTTTAAGCTGATCTAGGGCAATATGATAAGGAAGAATAATATGTGCGCGATCACTGACAAAAAGTCTTCCTCTAAGCTGATCCACCCCAAAACTTTCAATCTCTTTCCAAAGTGAAGAAAGAGAGATGACAACACCATTACCAATCACATTTTGGCAATGAGGATATAAAACTCCTGAAGGCAAAAGATGAAGAGCAATTTTTTTACCTTCAACAACAATTGTATGCCCCGCATTATGTCCACCTTGATATCGCACAACAATATCATAATGTTTTGCTAACATATCGACAATCTTACCTTTTCCCTCATCCCCCCATTGCAACCCTACAACTAAATCTGCCATTTTGATTCCTTACATTTTTTCCCAATCCAAGAGCATGGATTATACTTTGAAATAGGGGAAAAACAAAATGTTTTACTTGTTTGAAACTAATAATTTGGATGATAATCCTCAATCCTTAAAGAAGAGGCTTATCTTACTAGGTTAATATCGCTCAAAAGATATACTTCTCCCTATACAAGTGCGGAGCCAATTCGTAAAAGATTTGCTCCATAAGAAATTGCCAATTCATAGTCCCCACTCATACCCATAGAGAGAGTTTTAGCATGGGGAAGAGAATCAAAAATATTTTTAGTGATCTCAAAACTCTGAGCAATCCGTTTTTTATCCTCTGTATGTGCTCCAATACTCATCACTCCCTCTAAAAGTAGATTTGGGCAACGTTCAGAAATAGCTAAATACACTTCCCTTGCCTCTTCTACTCTTACTCCACTTTTACTCTGCTCTCTTGCAGAGTTGATTTGAAGCAAAACCCTTTGGGTTTTCCCCTCACGTTCTAAACGCTGATTAAAAGCAAGAGCAAGTTTAAGACTATCAATTGAGTGGATAAGGCTTGGAGCAAGAGAGATGATTGTATTGATTTTATTCTCTTGAATTGTGCCAATTAAATGCCATTCTAAAGGGTAGTTTTCTAATTCAATGCATTTAGCTTTAAGATCTTGAACTTTATTCTCCCCAAAAGCCCTTTGCCCCTCATTATAAAGCTCTACAATCTGCTGGGTATCCCAATACTTTGAAACTGCTACAAGCTTGATGACTTGATGACGTGAGTAAGCAATTCTTGCTTTTTCAATTTTAGCAATCACTTCTTGTAAATGATTCATTTTTCCTCCTTAAGAAAAAATTCTATGCAAGTCATTGTAAAAGCCAAGCATCATAAGCCCAAGCAATATCGCCCAACCTCCAAGGGTAAGGTAATACAATACATGAGGTGTTGGAGGGCGTCTAAAAATAAGCTCATAGAGATTAAAGATAATATGCCCCCCATCAAGTGCAGGAATAGGCAAAAGATTAAGCACTCCAAGATTAATTGAAATGAGTGCAACAAGCAGTGCAAAACTTATCCATCCACTCTCACTGGCTTTATGCATCACCTGAACAATTGAAACTACTCCCCCCACCTCACTTGTAGGCACTACCCCTGCGATGAGTTTTTTTATCCCTTCAAAAATCATTTTACTGTTTTCATAAGTATTTCTAGCCCCATTTTTTATTGCTTCCCATACACCAAAATACATCCCTCCAAACTCACCTTTTGCCCCTACACCAATAACATAATATTTTTGATTTTCTCCAAAAATATTCTTGCCTTCAACCTCTTTAGGATTGAGTGACAATAAAAGAGCTTCACTTCCTCGTTGAATCTTTAAAGAAAGGCTAGGAGAAATGGCTATTTTCTCTGCCATTTCTCCCCAAGTCTGGATATTAACTCCATTGATTGAAAGGATTCTATCCCCACTCTTTAATCCTGCTTGATCTGCAGGATAATCTGCTTTAATCTCTCCAAGCACAGGAAGAAGTACTTGTTTTTCCCCAAAAGATAAACTTGAGTAGATAAAAAAGGCAAGCAAAATATTAAAGAGTGGTCCTGCAAGTAAGATACAAATCCTTTGCCAAGGAGTTTTTGAGGTATAGCTATCAGTGTCTTGACTTTGTTCAAATACATCGCTATCACTCTGTCCCTTCATCTTTACATAGCCCCCTAAAGGAATCAGAGAGAGTGCATATTCTGTGCCTTTATAAGTTTTTGTTAGAAGCTTTTTCCCAAAGCCAATGCTAAAAACCTCAACCTTAACTCCAAAGGCCAAAGCAACCAAAAAGTGCCCCAACTCATGAAAAAAAATAAGAAAGGAGAGCGCAAGAAGAGAAAGAAAAAGACTCATTTAAAAACTCTTAAAATATTCTCTAACATAATCAAAGCCTGAGATAATTGTCAAAGCCACAGCAAACCATAGGAAAAACTCATTAAGAAATGGGGGAAAAATATTAATAATCAAACAGCCTATTGCCCAATATTGAGCTACAGACTTGATTTTACCCAACATATTTGCAGCAATATTGACATTAGAATTTGCAACCACAACTCTTAGACCTGTAATAAAAAATTCACGAGAGAAAATCAAAAATACCGCCCAAGGATTGGCGATCTTTGCCACAATAAGTGCGATAAAAGCACCTAAGACCAACATTTTATCAGCCAAAGGGTCAAAGACTTCTCCAAAACGAGTTTGAAGGGCATATTTTCTAGCTAAATAACCATCAAAAAAATCAGTAGCACACGCAACAAAAAACATCCCACATGCAAAAACTCTCACATAGAGACTCTGCATATCTGCATATAAAATAACTGCCATAATCAAAATCGCAAGAAAAACCCTCACAAAGGTCAGAATATTTGGGATATTTTTCATCTATGTGCTCATCATTTAAATGTGGTTCCCCCATCAATTACAATTGTTTGACCTGTAAGCCATCCGCTTTGAGTCTCATCACAAAGGAAATAACATGCACCTGCAAGATCTTCTGGATTACCCATTCTCTTAAGCGGAGATTGTTCTTCTACTTTTGCCTTAACTTCATCATAATCAGGAAATGCTTTAAGAGCATCTGTATCAATAGGACCACCACTGACTGCATTAACACGAATTCCAAACTCACCTAATTCAGTTGCAGCATATTTAACCATTGTCTCTACTGCATTCTTGCTATTGCCATGTCCTGCATAATTGGGCATATACACAAGATTTCCTGTTGAACTCAGAGAAATAATTGCCCCACCTCCTACTTTCTTCATTCTTTTAGCTGCCTCTTGAGCCCCCACAACAAAAGCCAATACTGTTGCAGTATAAATATTATTCAATCCCTTGGGTTTAAGTCTCATAAAGGGTGCAAAGCCCCCTACAACACTTCTTCCATAAATAATTGCATTGCTGACAAAAAAATCTATACGATCAAAATCTTTGTCAATCTCTTCAAACAAAGTCGTGTATTGCTCTGGCTCTAAAACATTAAGAGGATAGTATTTGGCTTTAATTGCATACTTGCTCTCTATGTCTTGTGCAATTTTTTGAGCTTCTTCTTCATTTTTATTGTAAGTGAAAGCAATATTCACACCCTCTTGCGCAAACCGATATAAAATCGCCTTCCCAATCCCCCTTGTTGCACCACTAATGACTAAAGTTTTTCCTTTCATGTGTCCACTCATTTTAATACCTCATAATTTTGTAAAGTTTTCTCTAACAACATCATGTTTTCTTTTTTCATCTCCACCAAAGGGAGACGAAACTCCAAGTTCTCTAGTAGTCCACTCAAATACATTGCTGTTTTGATTGGAATAGGATTAGTCTCACAAAACAAAATTTTATTAAGATCATAAAGCTTTGTATTGATCTCTTTGCTTGTTTGAAAATCTCCATTTATTGCACTTTTACTCAAAAGTGCAATTTGATCTGGCAAAAGATTTCCTGTGACAGAAATGATAGATTGACCACCACTGGCTAAAACTGGATAGTTCAATGCATCATCACCACAAGCAATGACTGCTTTTGGATTCTTAGCGTGAATAGCAACAACACGCTCTAAACTTCCTGATGCTTCCTTAATCCCATAGATATTAGAAACTTTATCAAAAAGTCTCAATGCTGTAACAACATCGATGCTCACCCCTGTTCTTCCAGGCACATTATACAACATTAAAGGAATCTCAATGGAATCTGCTACAGCTTTATAATGTTGAAATAAACCTTCTTGGGTAGGCTTATTATAATAAGGGGACACGCAAAGCACTCCATCAGCCCCAACTTTTTGGGCAAATTGTGCTAGTTCAATCGCCTCTTTTGTGGAATTACTCCCCGCACCTGCAAGGACCTTAATCCCACTTCCATGACAAGTTTTGACTGCAACCTCAATACACTCCATATGCTCTTGGTGAGTAAGTGTAGCACTCTCTCCTGTTGTCCCTACAGGCACGCAAGCATCCATTCCGTAGCGAATTTGTCTTTGAATGAGTTTTTCATATGTTGCTAAATCAACTTTGCCATTTTTAAAAGGCGTGATTAACGCACTCATTGCACCTATAATCATTCTTTACCTCCTTAAAATAACAGAAGTGCAACTCTCGGATGTAAAGTATTTTTTTGCAACATTCACCAAATCATCTACGCTTAAAGATTGTAGATTTTTTTCATATTCTAATAAAGGCTGAATATCCCCTCTTGCAAGATAATCTCCAAAAAGTGAAGCCACACTTGAAGCATCTTCAAGACTATAGATAAAGCTTGATTTGATATTGATCTTTGCTTTCTCTAGCATTGCTTGAGTAATTTTTCCACCTTTGATCTCATCAATAATTTTAAGGAGTGCATCCCTCATACTTTCTGCCTTAACCTCCTTATTCCCTCCAAGAATAAGAAGAAAAACCCCTTCATCTCTTAAATCCATAGGATAAGCATAGACTTCAGAAGCAAGGCGTTGATGATCCACTAATTCTTCTTGTAAAATTGAGCTTCTCCCTCCACTAAGTAACTCTGCAAGGACACTTAAAGCAACTTGATCTTTGTTTTTAAAATCAGGAATTTTATACCCAAGTGCAAAATATTCAATTTGAGTATCTTTTTTGATCTCTATATGTCTTGCTCCATCCTGCTTTGGCTCAACTGTATAAACATCAGGAATATTTGCTTTCTTATTTTCAATATGCTCAAAATGCTTTTGTGCAGAGAGAAATACTGCTTGAGGATCAACATCTCCACTCACTAAAATAATGGCATTTTTAGGCTGATAATAAGTAGAGTGAAATTCTCTAATATCCTCAATCTTCCAATTTTTTATATCATCAAGAAATCCAATGGGTGTCCAATGATAAGGATGATAAATATAGGCTGTGTTAAAGAATCGAAAATACAAATATCCAATAGGAGAATTATCCGTTCTCCAACGTCGCTCTTCTGCCACAACATTTCTCTCGGGCTGAAATTCTGCATCATCAAGTTTAAGATTTTGAAGCATTTCTGCAAAAAGCTCCAAAGATTTATCAAGATTTTGCACACTTGATTTAACAAAATATCTTGTATAGTCAAAACTCGTTGAGGCATTAGTCAATCCACCAAATTTTTTAACAATCTCATCAAACTCACCCGCTTTGAGATTCTTTGTGGATTTGAAATTAAGATGCTCAAGCATATGAGCAATTCCACTTTTTCCCATAACCTCATTACGACTTCCAACCTTATAAAACACATTACTCTCAATCACACCGCTTCCATTTTTAATTGGGACAACAACAACTTCCAAACCATTTGAAAGGGTTTTTGAAAAATATTGAGGAAGAAGAGAAGTTTTTTCCATTAAATCTGCCTTTGTGTTTTGATTTTTTTGTATAGCTTGTATTGGAGGTGCAATAAAACTATCTTCTGCATACACGCTCAAACTCATCACAATGAAAAGAAAACCTTTTTTTATCATTAAATATCCACTCCAATCGCTTCTGAAATATAATTATAGCCATCTCGTTTTAAAAGCATAGCAACCTCTTGAGCGATTTTCTTAATCACTGATGGGCCCTCAAAAATAAGTGCTGAGTAAATCTCAACAAGAGATGCGCCCATTTTGATACGCGTATAAGCTTCTTCCCCATCAAAAATTCCACCTACAGAAACCAATACAGCCTTATTAAAGAAAGCTTTTGAAATCTCATAAAAGACCTCTCTGCTTTTATTGCGTAATGCTCTACCGCTTATTCCACCAATATTTTTAGGGGACTGCACAAGAGAATAATCCATTGTCGTATTTGTAGCAACAATTCCATTAGCTCCACTACAAATCGCACTTTCACACACTCTAAGTGTATTTTCAATCTTATTATCAGGGCATACCTTAATAAAAAGTGGCTTATGTATATAGCTTCTTGCCATTGTAAAAAGCTCTTTAACAAAACTTTCATTTTGTAAATCTCTTAAATTTGGAGTATTGGGCGAGGAGATATTAAAAACATAAAAATCTCCTATATTTCTGAAAACTTTAAGATTTTCTTCATAATTTTTCAGTGCATCGTCTGCAGTTTTATTTTTTCCAAGATTAATTGCAATAGGGATCTTAAAAGGATAGATTTTTTTTAGTCTCTCTGCAATTTTTGCCGATCCATCATTATTAAATCCCATTGCATTTTGAATGCTCTCTTCTTGCACAAATCTAAAGATTCTAGGTTTTGCATTCCCAGGTTGAGGAAGAAATGTTGTGCTTCCTGCTTCTATAAAGCTAAAACCCATCAAAGTAAGACCTTCAAGCATTGTTGCATTCTTATCAAATCCTGCTGCAAGTCCCACAGGATTATAAAATTTCATTCCCAAAATCTCTTGAGAGAGGCTCTCATCAAAATAGCAAAATTGACTTGCCAAAATATCATTAACCAAAGGGAGTGGGGCAAGATTTTTCAAACAAAACTCTACAAGATGATGATCTAACTCAGGGTCAAATTTAAAGAGCACATTTCTTAAATACCGATACATTTCTCTATCCTCAAATTGCAATAAATAGTCTAATTTTAATCAAAAAGCGTCCAAAATTTAAGCTTTTCACACTCTTTTTGAGAATTTTCCCCTTCTCCTGTTACTTTTTGATACTCACCACTCTCTTGCAGTTCATAAGCACCTTGCGTATCATTGATTTGCAATGAAAGAATAGCTAAAAGTCTAAGGGCAATTTTTTCATCTTGAATAGGGACAAGAAGCTCAATACGACGTTCAAGATTTCTTGTCATCATATCAGCACTTGCAAAATAAATCCCCCCATGCCTAAAGTAATAAATCCTTGCATGTTCTAAATATTTCCCAATAATTGAAACCACCCTAATATTCTCACTCAATCCCTTAACCTTAGGGCGAAGCGCACAAACTCCCCGCACAATGAGCTCAATTCTTGCTCCTGCCCTAGAAGCCTCATAAAGCGCATCAATGACATCTCCATCAACAAGGGCGTTCATTTTCATAATAATTTGTCCCTCACTCCCCCTATCTCTCTCTTTTGCAATAAGCTCTAAGATGTGGGGCTTGATTTGAGCGGGAGCCATAAAGAGTGTGTGCAAATATGTTGTGCTAGAAAGCCCAGTTGAGAGGGAATGGAAGAATTTAATCACATCTCCTACAATCTCCTCTCTTGCACTAAATAAACTAATATCTGTATAAATTCTTGCACTTTGAACATTGTAATTCCCACTACTGATATGCACAAACCCCTTCACACTTCTTTGGCTTTTTTTAAGCACAAGCGCTGTTTTTGCATGTACCTTTAACCCTACAGCCCCATATACAACATGTGCTCCTGCATCTTCAAGTGCCTTAACCCACCCTAGATTATTCTCCTCATCAAATCTAGCCTTAAGCTCTACAAGCACACTCACTTGCTTACTCTCAGCAGCTTGCATCAAAGATTTAATGATTGGAGAATCTTGCCCTACACGATAAAGTGTCATTCTGATTGAAAGCACATCGGGGTCTTTACTGGCTTGAGAAATAAACTCTACTACAGGATCAAAACTCTCATAAGGATGAAAAAGCATAATATCTCTTTTACTGATTTGCTCAAATAAATTCTCTTCATGCAGATCAAACGGGTTCTTGGGATGAAAGGGAGGATAGAGCAGATGAGAGTAATTGCGATGAGAGATAATCTGCCAAAGTGAGCCAAGATTTAAAGGAAGGTCATATTCATAAATATCTCTCTCCTCAAGAGGGATATGCGTTCGCAAAAATTGTAAAAAACTGCGATCACTTTTTCTTCCAACTTGAAGCCTTACAATTTCTCCTTTTTTCCTTGCCTTCAATCCTTCATTCAGTAAGGTTAAAAAATCATCTGCTTCCTCTTCTTCAATCTCAAAATCTGCATTTCTTGTGATTCTAAAAGGACACCAATCCAACACCTTATACCCTTCAAAAATATGTTCTGCAAACTCCCCTACAAGGCTTTCACAAAGCAAGAATACTCCCTCTGTAATCTCTACAAAACGAGGGAAAAAGCGAGGAATGCGAATAAGAGCAAAACGTGTATCTTGATTGGGGGCAAGCATTTTTAATGCAATCCCAAAGCTTAGATTATTAAAATGAGGGAAGGGGTGAATAGAGTCCACCACTACAGGCACAATCACAGGATAAAGATTATTAAAAAAATATTCTCTCCCCTTTTGCTTGTCTTGCTCTTGGAGCTGAGCATATTCAACAATATGCACTCCATTTTTTACAAGCTCTGAATGGATTTGTGCATAGCTTTGCTCTAGTTCTAGCTTTTGCTCTCTTAGAGCTTTTTCTATTTTTTTAAGTTGATCTTTAGGAGACATCCCATCATTCCCTACATTAAAAATACGTTTTTGATAAAGTTTTTTTAATCCAGCAACCCTAATCATATAAAATTCGTCAAGATTAGTTGCATAAATAGCAATAAATTTTAATCTCTCCAAAAGTGGGAGTGAAGTATCCATACTTTGGAGCAAAACCCGATGATTAAATTTGATCCATGAAAGCTCTCTATTAAAATAAACTTGTTGTTGCATTTTTCCCTAGTCTCCTTAAATTAAAACTAAAATATCCAAAAATAATTATGATATGATATTCACGGATTTAAAATCCAATATTTTATAAGGAGAAAATAATGAAACAGAAAATTATTGCTTTGCTTCTTGCTTGTAATTGTGTTTTTGCTTTTGATCTTGGGCTTTTTACACTTGATACTGAAATTGGGGGAAATGCCAATTACACATCACTAAAAACCAATATACAAGATAAAAAATACAAAAACACCAAGCATTTGAATTATGGAGCTTATGGAAGAATTTGGCTAGGTGTTGCTGGACTTATGATTGCTCCGCAAGTTAAATGGAATTATTTAAGCACTAATATCAATACAGATCCAGAAACTAAAATCAAATTTCATAATATGCAATATGGTGCAGTTTTAGGATATAAAATTCCATTTATTAATATCACACCTTATGCAGGAGTAAGTTATTCTGATTTTATTTCTCAAGATTTATTTAATCAGAAATTAAAATCTACCTATGCTATCAATTTTGGTATCAATTGGAAGATTCCTTTCTTGCCTCTTGCAATTGGTTTTGATGGAAGCTACCAAAAACCTAAATTCCAAGATAATAACCAAGGTGCAAAAAAAATTGAAATTCTTACACTTGGCGGAACTTTGAGCTTAATCTTCTAACCTCTTGATATGGCTTTAAAGCCATATCCTATCCTTACATTTCCTTCAATTAATTCACTCTAAAAATCTAAGTCTATTTTCATTATAAAATCACAATTTCCACCCCCCCCCCCCCCGCAAATTTTTTAGATACAATTGGTGGCGCTTTGTCTAAAAAGTAAAGAAAAGCCAAACTATTTTTACAGGAGATAAATAATGAATAAAAACATTAAGAGGGGAGAAGGATATAATCAATCTTCT
The DNA here is from genome assembly GCF_003364215.1 of Helicobacter cholecystus. Taxonomy (GTDB): domain Bacteria; phylum Campylobacterota; class Campylobacteria; order Campylobacterales; family Helicobacteraceae; genus Helicobacter_G; species Helicobacter_G cholecystus. The sequence continues at coordinate 5,433 of NZ_NXLU01000005.1, read as the reverse complement.
AAACAAAGGTCTTTTACTTCACTTATAGCATTAGGATTAAGTCCATTGTTGTCTGGCACTGCAATTGCTAATACTGCAATTCTTGAGGGGGGGGGGGATAGATCAAACCTTCGTATTACTCAAAATATCGTAACAACCGATGGGACAACAAAATCAATTACTGCTCAAGGGAGAATCACACTTGGATCCCCTAATGCAAAAATAACAATTGATTCAATCAATGGATCAAAAACTGTAATCTCAGCAAATAGACTTAATGGCAATATCTCTAGGCTTAATACCCAAGGAGATTCCAATATCACTAATGCCATTAGGCTTATTGCTAAGGATGCAACAATGACTATTGATGAAATTATTGGGGGCATAAATAAGGCAAATACTCTAAATGGAATTATGCTTATGTTTGATCATGCAAATCTTACAATTGGCTCTATGTCCGCAGGAGATAATACTCATAATGGTGTAATATTTGGGGGCACTACAGTAGTCAATGGAAATATCTCAAAGACAGGAAGCGGAACAAATAACTTTGTTCTTACAGCAGACAGTTCTCTGCTTACTCTTAGAGGTGCAAATAACACCATCCAAAACTTAGTTATACAAAGTGATACAAAAAATGGAACTGGACTCACTCTTGATGCTTCACTCAATAATATACAAACTACCATTGATACGATTTATTATGGAGACAGATTAAATCTAGTTTTTGCTGGAGTTGATGCACAAAGATCTATAAACCTCAATCTTGATACAACAAAAAATAATCAACTCCGATCTGTTTCTGCCATAAGTGGGTTGAATAATGTTTTAACTCTTAACGGAAATGGTACGATGAGTATTGATGATATTGTGCAGGTTGCAGAGGGGGGAGGATTAACCTTCTCTTTAGGCACTGGGACAACTCTTGATCTTAAAGAAGGAATGAGTGGCAATGGAGAAACTAGCATTCGTATAGATTCAGGATACGCAACAAACACTGCAACACTTGCAGGAGGAATTATCCAAGTCAAGAATGTAGAATTTTCTGGCACAAGCTCACAGCTCACACTTCAAGCTGATCAAACCTATATCTCCAATCTCTTAGCCAATGCGTCTGCTAGCACTCTTGTGCTTGATGGATCCCTCAATCCAATCATTGCAGAAATCCAAGAAATCAAAGGCAATTCCCTTAAAGTCTTAATGCGTGGCGGTGGAACCACCACTTCTAAAAATTTCAACAATTCCAAGAGAACAGAACTTTATCTTAATGGGGGTGTCATTGAAAGCGTAGGAGTTGAGAGTGGATTTTTCAACTCTATTTATTTCTCTAGTGGCACAACCACAATTACAAGTCCAATCAATCACACAACCACACCTAATAGTAATTCAAGACTCTTACTTTCTTTGGAGGGTGGAAATCTTGTGTTAGGGAGCGAAATCAATATTAGCGCTGATAATAGCAATTCAACCTTACAAACAAGAGTGGATATCCAAATCGATAGTGGAACTCTTTCACTCAGCGGCCAAAACAATACAATCAACAATCTTTCAGTCACTCAAGGAACAATCGATCTGGCAATGACAGATTCACAGGGTAAGCCCATTTTAAGAACAGGACAAACAAGAGATTTTAAAACTCTCAATATCAACAATCTCTCCATCACAGATGCTCTAACATTCAATCTCTATGTTAATTCAAAGACAGGTGAGACCAACAAAGCTGATAAGGTGATTCTCAAAAATAGATTTCAAGATTCAGGAACTGCGATTTTTACTGTAATGGGAGATACTCATGATATTTTAGCAATCACCTATGATTCAAACAAAAGCGACAATATTCAAATAGGTGAGGGGATGCAGAATGTCAATGTTATGGGTGGAGAAAGTCTTATTGGTTATGATGTGATTAAAGCTCAAATCATTAAAACAGATGATGGAAAAGTTTATCTAGGATCATCTATTAATCAAGGTGTAGCATCAGAAATCAAAGATGTAGTAAGATCTGCATTGACAGTGAACTATGATCTCTATCTTGCCAACTTCAACTCACTGAATAAGAGAATGGGAGAATTGCGTGATAATCCAAACACTCAAGGTGTGTGGGCAAGGATCTTTGGAGGCTCAATCAGCAATGATTTTGGAGCGGGAAGTAAAACAGATTATGTAACAGCCCAAGGAGGATATGACTATGCTCTAGGTGCAGGAGAGAATGCAAAAAATTATACAGGAGTCACATTTGCCTATAGCAGATCTTGGACAAAGAGCAATACCCTAAATATTCAAGCAAACAATAGTATAAACAATACAACTACTATTGCCCTCAAAGATGTGAGTTCTTCTATGGTAGAAGTAGGAGTTTATAATAGCTATGTGGCAGATAGCGGTTGGTATAATGACACAATTTTAAAGTTTAACTACATTATGGGTGTTTTCTCAATGACTGACAATCCTTCCTTAGAAAGTAAAACCAATAACTTTGCAATGGTGCTCAGTGATGAGTTTGGATATCGCTATAAATTTGGAGGCGATGAGAGCTATTATATTGATCCACAAGTGGAATTGGCATTAGGATATTTCAATCAAAGTGATTTTAATCGTGCAATACAAAATACAAGCTCAACGCTTCAAGCCTCTCAAGATTCAATTTTTACTCTAAGAACAAGAGCAGGAGCAGTATTAGGAAAGAAACTTAATGTAGAAAAAGGTTTTGCAAGTCTTTATGTGGGAGGATTCTATGAATATGACTACATTAATGGAGGAAATGCGCAAATTCTTTCCAACAGCAGGATCATTACCTCTCTTGGCAATACTCCAAGCAATGGAAGAGTTGTCATGAATCTTGGAAGCAATATTGATCTTACAGGAAATGCAAGACTTTATATTGATGTAGAGAGAAGCTTTGAGGATAAGCAAAAAACCTTTATGCAATTTAACTTTGGAGCAAGATATGGTTTTTAGCTAATTTTTATAGTGAGGGGGTGGGATAGAAAAATGCTTAATCAATCTTTATATTTCTGATTTTATTTTTTACATCCTCTCATTTTCATAATTTTTAATCATTTCCCCCCCCCCCTGCAAAATTTCAGATATAATTTCCAAATCTTAAATAAGTAAATAAATTAATTAAGATAAAATAAAGTAAACTATATTTTTACTTATTGCAAGGAGATAAGAAATGAGAAACAATACTAGGGGGGGGGGATAAATAAACCCTTTAGACAGAAATCTTTCACTTCACTTATAGCAAGCTCATTATTTTGCAGTGTTGCAATTGCTGATGAAACTATTGTAGAAGTTTGGCAAAAACATTTAAATCAACAAGCTCCAAAAGCTCAGACACTTTTGAGTCGTTCATTTGTAGCTATTCCAAAAAATACATCTATACCCATCAATGCAGATTCACCCTTACAAAGTTTTTACACACTTAATGCAGATGGCACTAAAGGTGAAGCATTACTTCAACCTGTTAGCCTTTCTTTTAAGACAGTAACGATTGGCGAAGCACAATACTCTACATTTGTGCTAGATAATAATGTTGATAATGAATTTAAACTCTATGTAACAGGGGGAGATTTTGCTTGGGATGCTCAGGGTTTTGACAATAAGGGTCAATTAAATCTTAATAAAAACTCAATATTTGTTTCAACTCAAGGTTTAGCTATGGGTGAGAATGGAGGAGGAACATTATATATTGATCAATCGTCACCTGCAGATGATGAAAAGAAGACTTTTATTATGGATATTTCCAATATACAAGAGTCTTCTTATGCTTTTTATGGAAATCTTAATTTCACAGGTAAAACAGATGGAAATAAGCAAAATTACTCCTCTAAAACTGCTGAACTAAGATTGGGAGGAAAGGGGATTAAGGGGAATGTCACTCTAGATACTTTAGCAAATGTCAATTTTGTATTTAATGGGACAAATCCACTTGTAGATGGAAATATTACAGTCAGCAGTGATGTAACAGCAACTTTTAGCAATCCAAATGGAGTTCTAGTTACTCAGGGTATAACTTTTAACCCCAACTCAAATGGAACTCTTATTTTTAAGGGCAATACATCCATTGCTGGGGGGATTAACTTTAATAATAATGCAGGAGGATCGGTTGTCTTTGAAGGGGATACATCCATTACTGGAACAATCAATAAACCTGGCGGACAAGGTATAAAAGGAAGAGAGAGTAGTTTGACTTTCAACGGTGCAATAAATACAATTGAGAAATTTAATATCAACGATACTGTGCCTAATGGACAAAGTATTTTTAAGGTAATTTTTACAGAATCCACTCAAAGCAACACAATTCACTCACTTAGAGCTGTAGGTTCAAGATATCAAAGTGATGTTTCAAACACTAACTACATTATCTTTAAAGGGGGAGGTCATAATCTTATTGATCAAAGCATTGAGGCTTTGCCTTCAAGTTTTGAGGGTAAAGTTGGTGGAACAAATGACATCCTTTTTGAAAATAAAGGAGAAATCTCTGGGACAATTAAAGCCAGTGGTGGAATAAATCATATTGTCTTTAATGGCACTGGCATAGCAGAAGATAGTCTGATTACAGGAGTTATTACAGCCGAACGTTCATGGTTGGGACCTGCTAGACCTACTTTAAATCATATTGAATTTAAAAATGGAGGAAAAATCACTTCTACTCAAACAATTCTTGCTTCCGGAGGTACAAATAAAATTGAATTCTCAGGAAATGGGAATGCGATCATTGTTGGGGATATAAAAACCACACCTGCAAATGCAGACGACTCTTATAGTTACTTCACTTTTAACTCCACTGCAACCAATACAATTACTGGAAATATTTCAGTTGTGCCCTATGGTAATGGAAAAGCACATAATTATTTTACCTTTAGTGCTGGAGATAATTTTATCAATGGGAAAATGGAGGCAGAGTGGTTTAATCGGGGAGACACTGTAGTAAATTCTATTGAAGTAAAAGACAATTCACGATCTTTTACTTTCAGTGGAACGGCTATCGCAAGAGCAGGCACTAACCAAGTTTTCACATTAAGTGCTGGGAATAATACAATCCAAAATGAAGGAGCAGATGTGCTTTTTCAAGATGGTGGAACAACTACTGTAACATTCTCTGGGAGCGGAAATGCAAGTATTATTGGAAATATTAATACAAGAAGAGATGGCTCAGCAAACATTACTTTTAATTCTACTGGACTTAATACGATTAAAGGTGATATTATAGGCAATAAATATGGCACCAACAACACTACTGCAACCACTACAATCTCTTCAGATAAAAGTCTTGAAATTACTGGGAATATATCCACTATATACAGTGCGGTGACGACAATTTCTGTAGATGAGGGAGACTTAAGCTTATGGGGAAGCATATCCAATAACTCTGGAACCAACACAATCTCTGTAACTAAGGGAAATATTACAATTAATGGAAATGTATCAGGCTCTTCTAATTCTGCATCC
>NZ_NXLU01000040.1 GCF_003364215.1 Helicobacter cholecystus | reverse complement strand
CCCATTTTCCTTCTTTATCAAAACTTAACGCTCTCCTCCTTATCTCAGCATTCTCCCTCTCCCCTCTCCCTTCCCACTCTCCTAAATATGCCCTAGCATCCTCACTTGCACTCTGAGCAACTTCATTTAAGAGAAGAGAGGGGATACTTGGAAGTACAAAGAGAGAAGAGAAGTAAGGGAGGAGAAAGAAAAGATTAGGCATTAGGATTCTTTGGGGGAGGGGATTTGGAAATATTGAAAGGAGATTTTTTGCCATATTGATATTCCCATAAAAGTTGTGCTACAGAGTGCAGGTCGTTATTGATTGCTGCTGCTAA
>NZ_NXLU01000039.1 GCF_003364215.1 Helicobacter cholecystus | reverse complement strand
GTGGAATCTCCACATCTGGTGGTTATTCAAGTTCTAACACAATCACTCTTACAGGAACAAATCAATCCACTCTAGGTGCAGTTAGTACAAATGGTAATGGTAACACTAACAGTACAAATACAATTACAGCCAATCAAACTACTAAGCTTACTCTAACACGTTTGAGTGCTGCTAATGGCTATAAGACAGCTGGAAATATCAACACTATTAAACTAGGTGATACTGGAACCCTTGAAATTACAGAGGGAGGAATCTCCGCTAATTCTGGAGGGAAAAATGTCATTGAGGCAGGATCAATCACCAACACTGGTGGAATCTCCACATCTGGTGGTTATTCAAGTTCTAACACAATCACTCTTACAGGAA
>NZ_NXLU01000004.1 GCF_003364215.1 Helicobacter cholecystus | reverse complement strand
ATACTTTTAGGAGAGCAGAGGGTTGAGAGTAAAATCATAGTGTATCTTCATAGAAGTGGAGGGCCTCTTTAATGCAAAGCTCTCCATTAAGGGATTTTTACGTTAAATGTATTAATTTTGAGGCAAGAAAGCATAAAGGAAATCTCACTCAATTATACAGCGCACTCTCTTTCTTGTAATTTTATAAAAAATTTTTATTTTCCAAGGATATAAAAAGAGAAAAGTTTTTTACAAAATATATAAAGAAAAATTAAAAAAAGATTACAAGAGAAGCTGATTCTAATAGAAAGATTATGGAATATTTAATTATTATTGTTTTTGGTCTTATAGAGTTTTTTATGGCATATGCCTAAAAAAAATTTAATAAGGAAAGAATATGAAAAAGACATTCTTAGCATTCTCTCTAGTGGGGTTGATTGGATTAAATGCCGTAGAATTTGAAATTGATAAGGTGCATTCTAGTGTAGAGTTTAAAACCAAGCACTTATTAGTTAGCAATGTAAATGGAGCATTTGAGAAATTTGATGGAAAGATTGATGTTGATCTTCAAAACAAAAAACTTAATGTATTTGAAGGTGAAATTGCAATAGATTCTATTAATACAAAAAATTCAGGAAGAGATACAGATGTAAAGGGTGATGGATTTTTCAATTCAGCATCTTTTCCAAAAGGTTATTTTAAGATGGAAAAACAGGTTGACAATAAACTCTATGGAGTTTTAACACTTAAAGGAGTAAGTAAGCCAGTTGTCTTTGATGTTGAAATTAGTGATATGGTCAAACATCCAAAAACACAAAAAGATGTTGTAGGAATTCAAATTGAGGGAAATATTAATCGTAAGGATTTTGGAATCGGTGAAAAAGTTCCAGATGCCGTTGTGAGCAATAAAATTCTAATTAATATTAATCTTGAGTTAAATAAATAATAGGGGATAAAAAAAGGGGGTGGAGGAAGAGGTTTAGTGTACCTCTCTCCAAATTTTACACTTCCACAAATATGCCAGAATTGCCATAATTGCACAGAAGATGATAAGCTTAATTCCAAGAGATTCTCTTTCTTCTTTTTTAGCATCAGCAATATTTTCCATATATGCCAATACTTGAGATTCTGCTTTTTGGTTTAGCCCTACTCTAGGCATTGAAGCGCCAGGAAGCATTTTTTGAGGATCATTAATAAAGAGTGTGAGATAGTGTTCACCACGACTTCTATACATTGTAGAGAGATCAGGAGCAGGAGCACCAAGATATTCAAGAAGACTCTTTGAAGGCGCTGCAACTTTTATACCCTTTAAGCCATTAATTCCATCATATTTAATATCATGACATCTTGAACAGGCATCAATAAATACTTCACGATCACTCATTTGCTTGGGTGCAATTGATTGAAGATAGGCAACCATGTCTGCAATTTGTTGATCATCAAATGCTCCAGCAATTGAACTCATTTGATAAACATCTTCTTTGCCTTTTAATTTTTGGGCAAGTAAAGTTGCTTTGAGTGGATCTTTAAGGAATGCTGTCAGGAATTGTGGTGCATAGAGATATCCCATTGTATCAAGATCTGGTCCCATTACGCCATCAGCATTTCTAGCCTTAAGTTCATTTTCTGGCGTTTTCATATTATGGCACCCTGCACAATTCTCTTCAACTAGAGTCTTGCCAGATTTTGCATTACCTTGAAGTGTGACTTGTATATCTTTTATATCAGCAAAAGTGTAATCTGCTGGAGCTTTTGCAGGATGAAACACTGAGTGAGCCAATGGCTCAACTCCCCAATAAATTACGCCAATAATAGCGATAAGAATGATTAAGATTTTGAATTCTCTCATTAGTGACTTCCTCCTACTCTTTCATTTTTCGTAATAAATGGAAGGATGACAAATAGTGCAATAAAGATTGTAGATGCACCAAGACCAATCCATTTGTTAATTCCCATATCGGGTGGAAGTTTTCCAAAGATTGTAAGAACAATCATGTCAATAAGCAAGATAATAAACCATACAAGAAATACTGGTCTTTTGTGTGCAGGAGCAACAACAGGGCTTCTATCAAGGAAAGGAAGTGCAAAGAAAATTACATTTGCCAATCCAAACATTGCAAGACCAAATTCACTGCTAAAGAAGAAGCCTCTGAGAACTTCATAACTCCACAAGAAATACCATTCTGGATAAATATGAAGAGGAGTTTTAAGGTTGTTTGCTGGATCAAAGTTGATTGGATCAAGTGCAAAGTCAAAATTAAAACAAGCTAAAAAGAAGAAAAGTGTCAAGAAAACAAAGATAACAAAGATATCTTTTGAGAGAAAAACAGGCCAGAAAGGAATAACTTTAGATTCTTTTCTCTTACCTTCAAGATACTTCTTTGCTTCTGCTTCAAAATCAAGATGTTCGCCTTCCTGATTATTGACATGGGGAACTCTAAGAGTGTAAAAGTGGATTGCAATTACAGCAATAATTAAGATTGGGATAAGACATACATGAAGCATAAAAAATCTTGTTAATGTCGCATCAGCAACACTATAATCTCCCCTTACCCACTCAACAATATCAGGACCAATAAAAGGAATTCCACCAAAGAGATTTGTAATAACAACAGCTGCCCAATAACTCATTTGTCCCCAAGGAAGCATATAACCACTAAATGCTTCAGCAGAGAAAAGAACAAAAAGAAGCATACCGCTAATCCAAATCACTTCTCTTCCACGTTTATAAGACCCATAATAAATTCCTACAAACATATGAATATAGATCACAACAAAAACCATACTTGCACTGACTGCATGGATATTTCTCCAAAGCCAACCATATGCCACCTCAGTCATAATTGTGTAATTTACACTATCAAAAGCGAGATTGGCATCAGGCTTGTAATACATTAAAAGAAAAAGTCCAGAGACAAAAAGCATACCAAAGAGTACTAGGCAAACAACACCCATTGCCCAAAGAAAATTAATATTTTTTGGAATCCAATATTCAGTCATTAAAACCTTTGTTAATGTTTTAATTGCAATTCTTTGATCCAACCAATCGATAAAACCATTTGCTTTTCTAATTTCGGCCATTTTTTACTCCTTATCACTCAATTGATTGTATTCTTCACCAGCTTCACCAAGCAGGAGTTTTTTGCCACCATCGATAATCTTAAAAGGGGGAATTTTCATAGGAATTGGCGGGGGTGTACCAGGCTGATTAATACCAGAAGAGTTGAATTTTCCTCCATGACAAGCACACACAAATTCTCTTTTTTCAGCATCGTATCCAGGAATGCATCCAAGATGGGTACAAACTTGAACACCGATTGTATAAATCGTATCCCCAATTTTGAAATTTCTTTTCCCAAGATATTTTTGTGCATCAGTATCATCTTTTGCCATTTTTATAATATACACAGGCTTTTTTCTCCACTCAACGGTCATCAATTCACCATCTTTAAGAGAAGAGATATCAACAGTCGTAAAACCTGCTGAAACAACACTTGGAAGTGGATCCCAAGTTTTTTTCATCGCAATAAGCGAGGCAACAGCACCAATAGCAGCGCCACCACCAAGAGCCATTCCGATAAAGTCACGTCTTTGATTATTTGACATCGTTACTCCTTATTGTGTTTGCTCAATTTTTGCTTGTCACAAGATACAAAACAAAACCTAGAATCTTATCAAAAACTTTATTATGTTTTGTTTTAAAATTCTTGAAAAGGAGATATTTTTGAGAAAAACTTTGATATTGTTGATAAAGAGGTTGTTTCGTTGGCATTGACTTAGTATTGCAGATAATACTTTATTAACTTAATTTATATTGAAAGTAGATAGATTTAAGAATGGAAGGAGAGGTGAAAATGGAAAAACTTAAGAATAAAATGATTGATTTTTTGCGCACTGAAGTAAGTCAAAGGGGTTTTGAGAGGGTTGTTTTTGGTTTAAGTGGTGGCCTAGATAGCGCAGTTGTCGCTTATTTGTGTCATGAGGCATTTGGGGCGAATGCAAAAGCAATTTTGATGCCAACTTCTCAAAGCTCAAAACAACATTATCAAGATGCTTTGAAAATTATTAGAAAACTTTTATTGAGTTATGAAGTTATTAACTTAGAAAAATTTGAAAATATTTTTTTATCATATAAAGATATGAATTCTTTGCGTTTTGGAAATTTATGTGCACGCACCAGAATGATGATTCTTTATGATATTGCATCAAGAGATAATGCCCTTGTAATAGGGACAAGTAATAAGAGTGAGAGGATTTTAGGCTATGGAACAATTTATGGGGATTTAGCTTGTGCAATTAACCCTATCGGAGAGATTTACAAGAGTGATTTATATGTTTTTGCGAAACATTTGGGTATTCCAAATGAAATTATTCAGAAAAAACCAAGCGCAGATTTATATAAAGGCCAAAGTGATGAAGAAGAACTTGGATATTCTTATGAAAAAATTGATGGATTTTTGAAGAAAATTTTAAAAAATAATAAAGATATTTATAATTTAGTCTTAGATTCTGCTATTATTGATGACGAATATTCTCAAGAGTTTATTCAAAGCATTTTAGAAAGAATTCAAAAAAATCGGTTTAAGCTTGGTGTATCCAAGGTCTTTAATCCATAAACGAAAGGAGAATAACATGAAAAAGGTACCTTTTTTCCTCTATGGTTTTCAGGAAAGCGATCTTGGGGGGATTGCAGATGTGATAGCAGGGCATTCAAGCTTTGGCAAAGACAGAAAAATTGCTTTTGATCGAATTCCAAATTATGTTGAAATGTTAGAAAAACAAGCCATAGAAATTACAAAAGCACAGTATGCAATTGCTGTAAATTCACAGATTTCTGCAACCTTGCTTGCGTTACAAGCTTTAGAAATTAAAAGAAATCATCGTGTAATTTGTTCTGTATATTGTCATCCATTTGTGCCAGAGTGTATTCGATATTTTGATGCAGAACCTGTATTTGTAGATGTTGACCCCGTAACATTAACAATGCTTCCTGATAAGTGCGAAGAGTTGCTTTTAAAAAAAGATCAAGAAAGAATTAAGGCAATCATTGTTTCTCATATTGGTGGAACACCAACAGAGATGGAACCTTTTTATGAGTTAAAAGAAAAGTATAAAGTTGGCTTGATTGAAGAGGCAAGTTTTGCTGTAGGGGTAAAATATAAGAATGGAGATTATGTGGGAAGTAATTCTCGCTCTGACTTTACAATTGTCTCTCATTTCCTTGGTGGCAAAACAAAACTTTTTAATGCTGGAATGCTTTTGACAAACAATGAAGAAAAAGCCAAAAAGTGTATTTCTTTAAGATATCACTCTCAGGTAAGGGGTAACAATAATTATGGATTATTCTATGATATTGTAGATATGAGCTTAGATCATACAATGTCTATGCTTTCTGCAAAATTGGCACTTTTACTTACAGATAAGCTTGAAGCTCATAAAGAGCGAAGAGCTAAGATTGCAGAAATGTATAGAGAGGGATTAAAAGGAATTAATGGATTAAGCCTTCCAGAAAAGAATAAAGATGATATTCATACTCTTTTTATTATTAGACTTAAGAAGAGTAGAGATAAAATCTCCTCTTTGTTGTATGAAGCAGGTGTGGAAACTTCACTGCATTTCATCCCCATTAATCTTTTAAGCTACTATAAAAATAAATTCCAACTCAAAGTGATGCAATTCCCCAATGCTTTCCAGGCATACCAAGAGGTTCTTTCACTTCCACTATATGCAGGAATGAGCGATGAAGATGTACAATATGTGATTGTTACCCTCAAAGAAATTTTAGCTCAAGAGTTAGCATAAGCCTTGAGAATTATTGATCACTATTTTTATAAACCTTTTTGGTGGCAGAAAATTATTATTTTCCTTCTGCTTCCCCTTTCTACTTTTTATTGTATTGTTTCATTCCTAAAAAGAAAAATCTCCCCTATGCATAATTTTGGGATTCCTATTATTTCTGTTGGGAATCTCATTGTAGGAGGAAGCGGTAAAACCCCCTTTATTATTCATATAGGCAAAGAGCTGAGTAATCTAAAAATTGGTGTGGTTTCACGAGGATATAAGCGCAAAAGCAAGGGACTTGTTGTTGTTTCTGAATTTGGAAAAATTCTTTGCTCTCAAGAAGAAGCTGGAGATGAGGCTTATTTGATTGCTAGAAGCTTAAAAAATGCAAGTGTAATTGTATGTAAAAAGAGAAAAGAAGCAATTTATAAAGCCAAAGAAATGGGCTGTGATGCAGTTTTACTTGATGATGGATTTAGATTTAAATTTAAAAAACTTAATATTCTCTTGCGTCCTAAACTTGAGCCTTATTATTCTTTTTGTCTGCCAAGTGGAATGTATCGTGAATGGAGTAAGAGTTATGATGAGGCAGATTTAATTATAAAAGAGGGGGTGGAATATGCAAGAATTGTAGAGGTGCTTGATGCAACACCTAAAATGCTTTTGCTTACAGCCATTGCCAATCCTATGCGATTAGATGAATTTTTGCCTCAAGTTGTAGGAAAAATTTATTATCCTGATCATTCGAATTTTAAGATTGAAGAAATAAAAGATACAATGCGAGAGTATGGGGCAACAAGTCTGTTGGTGACAACAAAAGATTGGGTGAAGCTTGAGAATACGAATCTGCCCTTAAGTATTCTTTCTCTTAAACTTGAGGTGAGAGAAGAAATTATAGAGCGTATTAAAAATTATATTCAGGAGGAACAATGTTAAAAGCTGGAGATAAGGCACCAGAATTTATATTACAAAATCAAGATGGAATTGATGTTAATTTAAAAGACTTGCTTGGAAAAAAGCTTGTATTATATTTTTATCCAAAAGATAATACAAGTGGATGTTCGCTTGAGGCTCAAGACTTTACTTCTTTGCTTGAAGAATTTGAAAATTTTGGGGCAAATATCATAGGAATAAGTCCTGATAGCGTTCAAAGCCATAAGAAGTTTATCCAAAATAAGGGCTTAAAAATCATGCTTCTTAGTGATTCTAATAGAAGTGTGAGTGCAAGTTATGGGGCTTTTGGAACAAAGAAACTGTACGGGAAAGAAGTGCAAGGAATCATTCGTTCCACTTTTATTATTGATAAAAGTGGAATAATTCTTGAGTGTTTTTATAATGTAAAGGCAAAGGATCATGCAAAAAAAGTTTTACAGAGACTTCAAGAACTATAAGGAGAAGCAATGAATATTTCAAGCATTATTATTTACACAAATAATCCTCAAAAAGTTATGCAAGAAGTAGAAAAAATTAAGGGATGTGAAATTGCACTCAGTGATGAGCAAAAGCAAGTAATGATTGCAGTCATTGAAGCAGAAAATGTGAATGCAGAAATGGAGATTTTAAAGTCAATTAGTGCTATTGATGGAGTCATTGAGGCCAATATGCATTATAGCTATGCTGAAGAAGAGTTAGAGAGTGCAAAAGAAAATATTTCTAGAGAGGTGTCTAAGAATTTGAGTGATGAGGTAGGGATTGATGAAATTTCTTATAGTGGAAGTGTATATAACCAAATGTATAAACTTTAGCGATAGCGAATAAAATAATTAATATAGAAACGGATTAGAGTTTTTGTTTTAGGATGAGGATAGTCTTTGTAGGCGATTTCAATTGTTTTAACGCTATTGCGATCGAGCAAGATAAATCCACTTTTTTTAATAATCTTTAAATCGCTAATATCTCCATTAGGGTGGAGATAAAATTCTACAACATTCCCCCCACCTTGTTGTAGCATTGCAGCATTGGAGGGGTAGCGTAGGTATTTTTGCGTAATTTTCCCAATATAGGCAAGATTATTAAGGATATATTCTTGTTCTTCTTTTCCCAGATATCCAAATTCTGGACCATAAAATTCTGAGATATTTTTCTTCGTGCTTGCATCGGCGAATTGATAAGCAAGACTTTGTTTGAAATCAGGGATTGTTATCTTTTGTGTTTCTTTTTCTTGCAAGGGTTGTAAAGAATTCATATCTTTTGAATAATCATCCTGTGGTTTTTCTTTTTGCTCTTCTTTTTCTGGTGGTTTAATTTCTTTTTTTTCTTCTTTAACTTCTTCTTTAGATTCTTTTTTATCTCTAGACTCTTTTTGAGAGATTTCTTGTTTTTTGTCTCTGTTTATTTTGCTTTTACTCTTAGGGGCTTTTTTCTTTTGAGGTGCAGGGAGAGAGTTTTGCGAATCAAAAGAGGAAATTTCTTGGAAAGAAGCTTTGATGCGATATTCTCCTACTCCCTTTTTAAATCCTAAATTGTTTTCTTGAAATAAAAAAATGAATAAAAGTAAGTGAAGAAGTAGGGAGACAGATAGGGTAATTCCTAAACGATAGGGTTTCATTAATCCTCGCTAATAAGATGGGTAAAGTCCTTATTATGATCTGTTTTTGGATAATGATTGAGTAGCACATTGCCTTTTTCATTGCAAAAAATTCTATATTCTACCCCCTCATATTCAAAAGAAATGATTTTGCTTTTTGGTGATAGGAAAATTTCTTGATAGTTGATGGGTTTTTTAGAGTGTTTTAAACGACGTTTCAACCAAAGTAGAATAAGGATTAAGACTGCTATAAATATATAGCCATAAAAATAATTTAACCATGAAATCCTTAAAGTCTCAGAATGAATTTCTAAATGAATTTTATCAGCAATTTTATTTTGTACGAGTGTAAGATTTTTTCCAAAAATTGTAATTTGTGTTTGATTGGAGGGGAGTGGAAGGATTTGGATTTTTTCAAAAGGAGGAGAGAGGGATTGTGTTTTGTCTTTTTGAACCAGTTGATCATCAACAATGATTTGAAGTGAATCTTTTGTAGAATGGGTTGTGAAACCTTTCTGAGTGGGAAGCAGAAGATTGAGAGTCTTAAGTTTCTGAGAAATTTGTATTTCTTGAGCTAGGGAAAGATAGAAAGCAAGAAGAAAAAATACAATCCCTCTCACTAAATTCTCTCTCGTGTGATGTAATACACAATGGCATCAGAATCTAAAATTTCATTAATACGAATTGCAAGATTTTTTTCATAGACCATCACCTCACCTTTGCCAATAACCCTTCCATTTACAAAGGCTTCAATACTTTCTCCAGCAGGTTTTTGCAAATCAATAATAGAACCTTTTTCAAGCTTTAAAATATCTCTGAGAGTAAGTTTTGTAGAAGCAAGTTGCGCATCAAAGACGACATCCATATCCAATAGTCCCGCATAGTTTTCCATCATTTTTTCAAAGTTTTTTGCAAGCTCAACTTCACGTTCTGTGTGTTCATAATCCTGATTAAGGATTGAATCTAGCATACATGCTCCTTATACATACTGCATTTTCCCTCCTGTATTGCAAAATGTATTCCCTTTAGTGAATGAGAGGGTATTGTTTGTCCAAGAGAAGTTGGGGTTGTGATTTGGATATGCACTCCTTTTTGGGCAAGGAGAACTTTGGCATGTCCAATAACAAGATTTGCAATCTCTTTGCTTAAATCAACCAAATCTTCTTCCGAGGGATGATCATCAAAAAGCATTACAGTGGAGAGTGAGAGTAAAAATTCATAATTAAAACAGAAATAAAAATGTTCTTCTTGCGTGGAAATTTTGCTGCAATATCCTGAGTAGATTCCATCCTGAGTGAGTATTGGAGTTAAGGAAGTGGTTCCTTTAATTATTTCAATGAAACTTTCAGCAAAAATATCCATACTAGATCCTTTTGTTATTGGGGTTTAAAGTTTTGAGTACTTATACAATATGGTTTTACAAAACATTGTTCACACTGTGGTTTAGAAGCCTTGCAAATATAACGACCAAAAAGTACAAAAGCTTGATGCAATACACTCAAATCATTTTTAAATAATTTTACTAATTCTTGTTCGGTTTTAAGTGCTGTTTTTGCTTTTGTTAAGCCAAGTCGATGCGAAACTCTAAAAACATGTGTATCTACAGCCATAAAATTTTGTTCAAAATACTCGATAAGAACTACATTTGCTGTTTTTTGCCCAACACCCGCGAGCAATTTAAGCTCCTCTTGAGTTTGGGGAATCTTGCCATTAAAATCTTTAACAACCTGCTGAGCCATTTTTGAGAGATTTTTAGCCTTATTATTAAAAAAAGAGCAAGATTTAATCAATTCTTTAATATCTTCAACTGGGGCAACTGCTAAGTGCATTGGTGTAGGAAAAGAGGCAAAAAGAGCGGGGGTGATAAGATTCACTCTTTTATCCGTGCATTGTGCTGAGAGCATTACGCAGACAAGGAGTTCATAGAGATTATTATATTTGAGCTCTGTCTTTGGGTTGGGGTAGGCAAGCAAAAAGTGTTTTTTTATTTTTTGACTTTTTTCCTGTTTTGTCATATTGCCTCAACAATAATATGTTGTGCTTCACTTGATCGTAAAGCAACCTTTGAATGACTAATTTTAATTGCTAGAGTATCTTTATTATGAGAGAAGCGCTCTAAAAATACTTGAGTATCTTTTGTCACTCCAAGTGAAAGGAGACGATCTTTAAGTGTTTCATCAATTGTTTGAATTGCAACAATCTTGTAATATTGGTTTTCTGATGCTTCAAAAAGTGTCATTTTATTCTCCTGTGAAAATTCTTTGAATAATCTTAAAGGGTGCACTCAAAATATCCTCTGCTACAGAGACTTCTGATTTTGGATGGTCAAGTGTTCCCTTAATGACTACACCGGTAGATATTTTACCCTCTTTACCCAACAAAAGATAACCAACGATAGGAATCTTACTTAAAACCTCGGAGAGTGCTTTAATAGTTGAAATTGAGAGTGCAATATTAAGTTCTTTGGTTTTAAGATTGATGATTCCACTTCCCTCTACATCAATGGAGCTTCCCACTAAATTAATTTTTTTTAATCCCAGAAATTCATCATTTAAGTCAAAGATAATTCGCCCATGACTGACCTCATACCCATTTGCTCCAAGTCCGGGTTTTTTAAAGACGATTAAAGAGGGGATTGTATCAATGAGGGCTAAGACATTTTGCAAAGTGGCAAAGTTTTTAAAGATTGTATTTTGCATTTGTACCTCTCCTCTTACAGTTTTATTTTTATAAATTCCTTTTGCACTAAACAATCCTCCTTCCATAATTGTTTTTTGTGCAATGGTATTAATGAATTTACCCCCGAAATTATCTGCATTAAATTTAATGAGTCCATCATAAAAATCGATATTTGCCACTCCATTTTTATGTGTGAAGTCCACTTTTATTCCCCCATTTTTCATATTAATAATAATTTCATCTGTTGGAATTTTTAAATTCTTAAATTCTACTTCTGAATCCTTTGCCACCATATAGAGATGAAAATTGTTTTCTAGTTTTTTTTGCGCAGATTCTTGGAGAGGGGTTTGATCGGGGGAACCATTTTGAGAAATTTGAGAGAGAAGGGGAATTTGACTTGAAGCTATACTATCAAGATTAAAGTTTTTATTTTTAAATGTAATTTGAAGTAAATCATCTTGAAAATTAAAGACCATACTTTCGTCTAAGGAAGAGATATAAATTTTTGTAGGAGTGATTTTAGAGGTCATATTCACTTCATTGATGGGTTGCCATTTTTTATCAAAAATGGGATATTTGAGATTAGAGAGCTGGGCTTGAATAAAGAATGTTTGAAAATCTTTTGTTTGCAAGGCAACTTCGCCCTTTGAGATTCCAAAATACTGAAGCAAATTAGAGTATGGGGTAATTTTTGCAAGATCTGTGATTAAAATACCAGTAGATTCCCCCAATGTGATTTGTGTGTCAAAGTCAGGTAGACTAACTTTTGGAGTAGAGAAGAAATCCACAGAAAAGTCAATTTGGGGGGTGAGGCTTCTTTCAAGGGCAAGAATTTGCCCTAGGGGAGAAGTTGAATTTTGGGTATGGATTTTTAAGAAATCAAGATTAATTTTTCCTTTCGCTTTTTTTTCATTTAAGTCAATGTCACAGTTGATCAGTCCTGTAAAATCAGGTTGATTGGTGGCAATTTTGCTGTCATTAACAAAAATATGACTTTCACTAGGATTGATATCAAGCATAACATTAAGTGTGGGTGTGGCAAGGGGAAAGCCAAAGAAATTAAAGTCTGCATCTTTGGCCTGAAATTTCCCCTTTGCGCTAACATTGAGTTCTTCAGGAGTACTTTGAAAGCTCAGAGTAAGATCTGTTTGCATTTTTGAGCTTGTTTGTGTGATATCAAAATCAATATTATAAGCCCTAAGCAAAGTATGAAGTCTATGATCTAAAATTGCATCTTGTGATTTAATATGCACCTCTGTTGTGAGGTTTTTATCAAAATGTTTGAGTTCAACATAGCTGCCCTCAAGACTGATATCGTCATAAAGTGGGTGAGTTAAGTAAAAGCCAAGATTTTTATCTTTGAACTGCACTTTGAGTGTTGGAGTTGTAATTGAGGGAATATTAGGTTGCAATTTTAAAGACACTTCTTCCAAGATAAGTTCCGCGTAAAGACTTTTTAGAAGTCTAGGTAGAAAATTTTCATTTAAGGGAGCACTAAAAAAAAGATTTTTAATTCTAATATTTTTAAAACTGGCTTTTTGCATAAGCCATGTATGGAGTGCTGGAATTTTTTTAATTTCTTCCTCAAAGGGAGTAAGACTGTGAATGAGGGTGCTAAAGGCACTGAGATGTAAAATGCTAAGATCTGAACTTCCTTTAATGACAAGCTTTTCTTCAGGACTCATTTGTGGACGAATAGAATTGGCAATGAGGGCGAAGTTGATTTGATTTTTATCTAAGAGAAATTCAAGTTTTCCCATTGCATTAATTTGGAGTTTGCTAAAAAGAAGTTTTTGAATAGAGAGTTTAATCTTTGTATATGTTTGTTCAAGCTCAAAGCTTGCTACAACGGAGGGAAAGAGCAATTCATAACGTTTTCCATCATAGAGAATAGAGGCTTGTTGATTGTCGGGAAGAATAATATTACGAATTTCAAGAAGTTTAAAATAAGACATTCCTACAAGAGAGCGATGAAACCATTTGATTGCATCTTGAATGGAAAAATTTTCTGTGTTTGTTGAGGAAGGTTGAGTGATTTTAAGCTGGTTGAGTGTGAGGATAAATTTATTATCAAGTTTTAGATACAATCCTTTAAAGTTGAAATTAGCAATTTGGAATTCTTGTATAGAGATTCCACGATAGAGCGCAACAAATAATCCACCTATTAAGAGAAAAAAAGTGAAAAGTAAAATAATTGATTTTTTGCTAGGTGTCTTTTTTTTGCTTAATGTTTGCATTCTTCTTTATCTTAACTCCGCTATTTCTACTTTGGATATGCTCAATCTCCCTAAGGGCTCTATTCGTGCAATTGTAACATACTTACAAACCCAAAAGATTGATCTCAATGCATTTGATGGGTTAATTCTTAGAATTTTAGGCAACCCTCAAAGTGGATGGATTGATTTGGGAGAAAAACAGATGTCTAGAGGAGATTTTCTTTATAAACTTACTGTGGCAAAAGCCCCTCTTAAAGAGGTAAAGCTTATTCCAGGGGAGAGTATGCATTTTTTTATCATTCAGCTCTCAGAAGTTTTAAATATTTCTATCCAAGAGTTATGGAAGGCATATAGAGCACAGGTGCAATGCGAAGAGGGAAATATTTTGCCTCAGACCTATAAGATTCCTTATGGAATTGATGCCTCTAGACTGTTTATTTATTTGCTTGAATACTCTAATAAGGAGTATTCAAGGATTGCAAATGCTTTGGGTTATAATCTTAACACTCACCAGTGGAAAAGGATAATAAGCAAGGCTTCTATTATCCAAAAAGAAGCAGCCAATGCCTCTGAAATGCCCATTATCTCAGCAGTGATTGACAATCGAATTGCAAAAGGTATGCCTCTACAAATGGATGGCTCACTTAATTATGGTGAGTTTTCTCATACCAAGGTTACTCCTGAGAGAATCAGAAACGATAAAAGCACTTTTAATACATATTTGCATAAAGGGATTCCACCTTGTCCTTGTGGAAGTGTTGGCTTGGAAGCTATAAAGAGTGCAGTTCATCCCCAAAAAGTGGATTATTTATATTTTGTTCGCAACAAAAATGGAGTGCATACTTTTTCAAAAACTTATCAAGAGCATAGGGAAAATTTTAAGTATTGATTTGGAGATTTTGAAGTTTTTGTATTTAAAGATAAAATAATGGCAAATTTTCTTAAAGGACTGCAGTGTTTAAGCGAATATTAATTGCTAATCGTGGTGAAATTGCTGTGCGGATTATTCGTGCATGTAAAGATTTGGGGATCGAAAGTGTTGCAATTTATTCTCAAGCAGATCATCAATCTCTCCATGTTAAAATGGCAGATTATGCCTATAAGCTAAGTGACGACCCAATTAAGGGATATTTAGATATTGAATTGATCTTAAAAATTGCCAAGGAGAGTGCATCCCAAGCTATTCATCCGGGCTATGGATTTTTATCTGAGAATGCTTTATTTGCAAAAAGAGTGAGTGAAAGTGGATTGGTATGGATAGGTCCAAGCTCAGAAGTGATTGCAAATATGGGAGATAAAAATGTTGCAAGAGCTCTAATGAAAGAAAATGGAATCCCTATTGTTGAGGGGACAGATCCGATTAATTGTAAGAATTCTCAAGAGATTTTAGAAATAGCTTTAAGAATTGGATACCCTGTGATTTTAAAAGCAAGTGCTGGGGGAGGGGGAAAGGGGATTAGGGTAGTTGAAAAAGAAGAATACCTGCTTGAGAGTTTTGAGGCTTGTAAAAGAGAGGCTAGAGTATTTTTTGGGAATGATGATGTATTTATAGAAAAATATATTTCTTCTCCTAGGCATATAGAGTTTCAGATTTTAGCAGATCATTATGGCAATGTTATTCATTTAGGAGAGCGAGATTGCTCAATTCAGAGGCGTCATCAAAAACTTGTAGAAATTGCACCAAGCCCTAGTATTGATGATGGACTTAGAAAAAGAATGGGAGCTGTGGCTATCGCAGCAGCCAAAGCAGCAAATTATACTAATGCAGGGACAGTCGAGTTTTTGCTTGATGAATTTAATCAGTTTTATTTTATGGAGATGAATACGCGTATTCAAGTTGAGCATGGAATTACAGAGGAAATTACAGGATTTGATTTGGTTGTGAGGCAAATCAGAATTGCTGGAGGTGAGATTTTAGAAGTTAATCAAAATGATGTGGTTTTTCAAGGGTATGCTATTGAAGCAAGAATTAATGCTGAGAATGTTTATGATCATTTTGCACCCAATCCAGGAAAAATTACAGCCTATTATCCTGCACTTGGCCCCTTTGTAAGAGTAGATAGCTGTGTTTATAAAGATTATGAAATTCCTCCATTTTATGATTCAATGATTGCCAAGCTCATTGTGAGGGCAACAAGCTATGATTTGGCTGTAAAAAAACTTTCTAGAGCCTTGAGTGAATTTACAATTAAAGGGGTTAAAACGACCATTCCTTTTTTACAAAAGATCTGTGAAAATAGTGAGTTTAAAAAAGGGTTTTTTGATACTTCTTACATTTCGCGCAATCTTTCTGCTCTCATCCCCAAGGAGCAAAAAGATGATAGGGAAGCTGTTGTTATTGCCTCGGCTCTTATGGCTTTAAAAAAGAGGGAAGAATGAAAAATATTTTTAAAGATACTCGGGTTTTGGATAAACGAGCAATTGAGCGTTATTTTTTAAGTGAAGAAATTTTATGTGAGAACGCCTCAAATGCACTCAAAGCTTTAATTGATAAGGTTACACATCAACAAAGTTTAATTTATATTGTCTGTGGCGGGGGTGGAAATGGTGCAGATGGCCTAGCCCTTGCTAGAAAACTCCAAGGAGAGTATCGTGTCAAGGTTTTTATGGCAAAAGATGCAAAAAGCCCACTGTGTCAAAAGGAGTTTTTACGCTCTAAAAGTCTAGGTGTAGATTTTGTAAAAAAAATTTATCCCTGTGATGTTGTTGTGGACTGTCTTTTTGGAAGTGGATTTTGTGGGGAAATTGATTTAGAGTTTAAAGAATTGCTTAATGTGATGAATAAAATGGCAAGAGTTAGAATTGCTTGTGATATTCCAAGTGGTGTTGGAGCTTTTTTTAAGGGGGGTGCTTTTAAGGCAGATTATACTGTGAGTATGGGTGCACTTAAGCTTGATTTATTTGCAGAGTGGGCTAAGGATTATGTGGGGGAAATTCTTGTTGCACCTCTGGGAATCTCTTCTCAAAACTATGAAGTCCGTTCTAATATCAAGCTTTTAGAACAACAAGATCTTCAGCTTCCTCATCGTATCTTAGAAGATACACATAAGGGGAGCTATGGTCATTTGGCTGTAGTGGTGCAAAACAAAGAAGGGAGTCAAAATGGTGCTGGAGTTTTGTGTGCAATGGGGGCAATGGCTTTTGGTGTGGGGCGATGCACACTTAGCGGAGAAATGGCCTACCCTCCTTATGAAATGATGCACTCCAAAGAAATCCCCCAAGAAGCAAATGCTATTGCTATGGGAATGGGAATGGTGAATGTGGAGGAGAAGGATTTTGATTTGATTGCTCAAAGGTCCTGTGTTCTTGATGCAGGGGTTTTTAGCTCACCCAAACTCAAAAACTTTCTTTACAAAGCTAAAAATGTTGTGCTTACTCCGCATATCAAAGAATTTGCATCTTTACTCAAGATTTGTGAAATTGCAGATTTAAGTGTTGAAGAGGTTAAGATTAAACGAGATTTACTGCTTTTGGAGTTTTGTTCAATGTACCCAGAAGTCGTCGTTGTTCTTAAGGGGGCAAATACCTTAATTGCTCAGGATGCAAAACTTTATATTTGCAATCTTGGGAAAAATAATCTTGCCAAGGGGGGAAGTGGGGATGTATTGGCTGGAATGATTGGGGCTTTGCTTGCACAAGGTGTGCAAAGCAGAGATGCTGCAATTTATGCAGTTTTGGCTCATTCTTTGGCTTCTAGGAAGATTGCTTCTAGTTATGGAATGACTCCCAAAGACTTGATTGAGGCAGTAAAAAGACTGTGAAAGATATATTATTTCAATCCCAGATTAAAAAGCAATTTGAGTTTGATGAGAGTGTTGCAAGTGTTTTTGATGATATGCTTGAGCGCTCCATCCCATTTTATAAAGAGCAAATTGATCTGATTGCTCACTTTGCCTCATTAAATCTTGAGAAAGACAAAATTGTTTATGACCTGGGTTCAAGCACAGGAAATGCACTTTTTGCACTTTATAAACTTTGTCCACAAGCTAAACTTATAGGAATTGATAATTCTAGGGCAATGTGTGAGAGAGCCTTGTTAAAAGCAAGGGCATATGGGGTAGATGCAGAATTTGTGTGTGAGGATTTTTTGCATTATCCCCTTAAGCAATGCAATGTTGTGATTGCAAGCTGGACAATGCAATTTGTTCGTCCATTAATGAGAGAAAAAATGATTCAAAAAATCTTTAATTCACTTGAAGATGGAGGAGTTTTCTTGATGAGTGAGAAGGTTTTAAGCGAAGATAAACAAATGGGTCATTTAATGATTGAGCACTATCATCACTATAAGATGTCTCAAGGATATACCCAATTTGAAATTAACCAAAAACGTGAAGCATTAGAGAATGTTCTTATCCCCTATACACTTGATGAGAATAGGGATATGCTTAAAAACTCAGGTTTTTGTTGTGTGGAAGTTCTGTTTAAATGGGTTAATTTTGCTCTCTTTATTGCAAAAAAAGTATAAAAATGACAAAAGAAATTGTTAAAAAACTTATCTCTTATCCTACGATTACTCCCTTAGAGTGTGGGATTTTTGAGTATATCGCTACGCTTTTAGAGGGTTTCTCTTATGAGCGAATGGATTATTCTGAAGTGAAAAATGCTTTTTTTTATAAAGATTTTTCTCCAACACAGCAAGAGGGAAAACTCCATTTGTGTTTTGCGGGACATGTTGATGTTGTGCCAGCAGGTGAGGGATGGGAGAGTGATCCTTTTGAGGCAGTCATTAAAGAGGAGTGCCTTTATGGTAGGGGGGCACAAGATATGAAGGGGGGGATAGGTGCATTTCTGGATGCGATTATCAAGGCCCAAAAAGAGGGAATTTATGAGAATCTTGCAATTTCCATACTTTTAACCAGCGATGAAGAGGGGGATGGGATTAATGGTACACGCTATATTTTAGAGTGTTTGCACAAAGAAAATCGCCTTCCCCATTTTGCAATTGTTGCAGAGCCTACTAGTCAAGAGGTTGTAGGAGATATGATTAAAATTGGTCGAAGAGGATCAATGAATGGAAAAATTACAATCAAAGGGGTTCAGGGACATGTCGCCTATCCGGATCAATGTCTTAATCCTATTGAGCTTTTGGGGTCAAGATTGGGAGAAATTGCAGGCAAAAATCTTGATGATGGGGATGAGAATTTTCAACCAAGCAAAATTGTTGTTACAGATATTCGTGGAGGAATGCAAGTGTGCAATGTAACCCCAAGCGATTTGGTGATGATGTTTAATGTGCGTAATTCTCCCCTTACACATCAAGAGGATGTGCAGATCTACTTGCACAAAGTCTTGCAAGGTTTAGAGTATGATCTAGAGGTCAAAACAAGTTCACTCCCCTTTCTCACTCCAAGAGAAAATACACTCATCTCTAAACTTACTCTCTGCATTACAAAGATTACGGGAATAACACCCAAACTCAGTTGCAGTGGAGGGACAAGTGATGCACGATATTTTGCTTCTTATGGAATTGGAGTTGCAGAACTTGGAGTATGCAATGATAGAATCCATGCAAAAAATGAGTGTGTAAAACTTCAAGATTTAGATAATCTTGCAAAAATATTTAAAATGTTAATTGAATCTTTTTGTAAGGAGGATGAATGAGAGAGGCAAGAATTGATGTAAAAAAAGAAATTTGTCAAGATCCTGCCAATAAGGTTAAATCTGTTTTGGAGCAACTGAGAGAGCAGAATATTCAAGTTGCAAAAATTGAAATTATTGGAGATTGTGAGAATGCTCTTGCTGAGGTGGAGAATTTTTTGATCAATCAAGGATATATTTTTGAAACGAGTGGCAATGAGAGTGAGTTCAGTATTGTTGTTAAAAGCAAGGAAGAGAAAAAAATTGAAGAACTTGAAGAAAAGCCCATAGAGATTGTAGATAAGGCTTTTTATATCAAAGATGATAGGCTTGGAGATGGGGAGCTTGGTAGAAAGCTGCTTGATAATTTGTTTGCTAAGCTTTCCCTTTCTTATCAGGTGCCCAAATATATTCTTCTGCTTAATCGTGGAGTTTTGCTCTCTCAAAATGATATTGCAAAGTATTTGCAGATTTTGGAGAGAAAGGGAGTGGAGATTTTATTATGCAAAACTTGCATTGATCATTTTGGGATTGAATCAAAGATTGTTGCAGGAAAAATCAGCCATTCTCAAGAGATTGCAGGAGTATTGATGAGTGAATTGCCCATTATCTCACTTTAAGGAGAAACAATGATGACTTCTTTTGTTCGTTGTGTAGGTTGAGCTACAAAAGTAGGTCTGGAAGATCTAACACAAATTATGAGTGGCGTACAAACCTATGAAGATAATAATCTTTTAGTGGGCTATGAGCATAGTGATGATGCAGGAGTATATCGCATTAATGATGAGGTTGCTCTTGTACAGAGCGTTGATTTTATTACTCCCATTGTTGATGATCCTTTTATTTATGGACAAATTGCAGCAAGTAATGCATTGAGCGATATTTTTGCAATGGGTGCAGTGGCAAAAACAGCAATGAATCTCCTAATGTGGGATCAGGATCATATCAGCAAAGAGATGATCAGCGATATTTTAAGAGGTGGAGCACAAAAACTAAAAGAGGCAAGAGCAGTACTTTTGGGTGGGCATAGCGTAGGGGATTTAGAACAAAAATATGGACTAAGTGTGAGTGGTGTTGTACATCCTCAAAAGATTTGGAGAAATCATCGCGCACAGATTGGAGATGTTTTAGTGCTTTGTAAAGCTTTGGGGACAGGAATTGTTTCTACAGCTCTTAAAAACAAACATATAGCTTATTCCCCAAATCTTGAGGCTATTGAGAGTATGACACAGCTCAATCTCAAGGCCTCGCTTTGTGCAAGGGAATTTGATATTCATGCTTGCACTGATATTACAGGTTTTGGACTTGTGGGCCATTTGTTAGAAATGTGTGCAGACAATAAAAGTGCGCAAATCTTTTTTGATGATGTTCCTTTATTTGATGGATTAAATGCACTTATTCATGCAGGACAGATTCCTAATGGAAGCAAAAAAAACTATCACTATCTCTCGCAGTTTGTAGATAATAAACTCCAAGAAAAAGAAAGTATCACTCTTTTTGATGCGCAAACCTCTGGTGGTCTGCTCTTTGCACTTCCCAAAGATCAGGCTCCACGCCTTGTAGAATCATTAAGATTTTTGGGATATACAAAAAGTGCAATTATTGGGGAATTTATTCCTTTAGGAGAGAAAAAAATTGTATTAGATTATTTTTCTGCACCTACAATCACTCCACCACCTAGCACACAATCATCTTGATAAAGCACAAGGGCTTGTCCCTTGGCCACCCCATATACAGGATCAAGTAATTTTGCTATAAGATTGCCTTCCTTGTCGAGTGAAACAAAAGCACGACTTTTAGAGCTTCTGTATCGAATCTTAACCTCATACTCTCCATTAATAAAATTACTGGGCAAGCTTTTATTGATTGCAAAAACCTGAGATGTTGAAAGTTCTTCTTTTTTTCCTACAATAATTTCATTTTTCTCAGGATGAATAGAGAGGACGTAATGAGGCTCTAATGCCCCTTTAACACTAAAACCTTTTCTTTTTCCAATAGTATACTGCATATAACCTTTATGCTCTCCTACGGCCTCACCTGCAGAGTTTCTTACAATTCCTACACGATCAACCTCAAGTGTTTTTTTGAGAATATCGATATAATCAGTTTCTACAAAACAAATCTCTTGAGATTCTTTGTAAGTTTCTAAAGATCCAAGCCAAGGCATTGCCTCAAATGCTTCTTTCTTAACGTTAACCTTAAGATAGTCTCCAAGTGGAAAAATTAGACGATCTATAGCTTCTTGAGAGATAGCATAAAGAAAGTAGCTTTGATCTTTACTGGGATCAAGTGCCTCTCTAATTCTCTTAACACCATTGATATTGCCTATTCTTGCATAATGCCCTGTTGCAATTTTTTCACAACCCATATCCATAGCTTTTTGCAAGGCTAGACCAAATTTCATAAGAGGATTACATAAGGCACAGGGATTGGGAGTTTCCCCTCTTTGATATGCAGCGATAAATTCATTATATACAAGTGCTCTAAATTCTTCTTTTGCTTCAATGATATGAAACTCAAAGCCGAGATTTGAAGAAACTTTGTGGCAGTTTTGAATAAAAGCTTGATGTTTTTCTTCTTTATCATGGAGCTTAAGATAAATTCCTACAACTTCATATCCCATTGACTTAAGTAAATAAGCACAATATGAGCTATCTACTCCTCCGCTCATCAATAAGGCAACTTTCATTTTTGCTCCTTTGTTTTTAATCACTACTACGATAGCGAAATTGTCCTTTTTTAAGGACCATTTTTAATCCACCAATTCCAAAAAGCCAACGATTTTCAATGCTATTTTTAACAAAAGCACTCAATTCTCCACTAATTTTTCTACCAAATACAACACCCACACCATCAAGATGACCGATGGAACACACTGAACCACGATTAATAAATCTGAAGTCCTTATGTTCTTTTTTTCCTTCTAGCATATCTGCTAAAAGATTTCCTACATATTCTCCCATTTGTGTAGCAAGTTGAGCGGTGGGAACATAAATGACTTCTTTTTGTGCATAAATTGCACAATCTCCAACTACATAAATATTCTCATAATCCTCGCTTCTAAGCTGAGCATCAACTTTTAATCTCCCTTTTTGGCTTTGAACCTTAGAGTAGAATTCAATACTATCGTTCCCCTTTACTCCAGCACTCCAAAGGATTGTATTTCCATAGAGTTTCTCTTCTTTCTCATTATGAGAGACCAAAACCCCATCAGCATAGCATTCTAAAACACTCGTTTGATTATAGAGTGTTACGCCCAGTGCATGAAGCTTCTGCTCTGTTTTTTCTTTTAGACTTTGAGGAAAAACAGGTAAAACATTCTCAGAGCGTCCGATACAAGAGATTTTGATATCAGCAGGACTAATTCCATAAATTTGACATAATCGCGGGATGTCACTTGCAAGCTCAGCACTAAATTCAACTCCTGTTAATCCGCTTCCACATACGATAAAAGAGAGATCATTCTTATCTTTTGTAATATGATAATCTTTAAATTTTCTCTCAATATGCTTACACAATCGTAATGAAGCATTAAGTGAAGAGAGTTTGTAAGCGTGTTCTTTAACACCTTTAATTCCAAAATCATCGGGCTTAAAACCAAGCGCGATAACTAAAATATCATAAGAGTATTCCCCAAGTTTTCCAACTACCTTATTTTGCTCTGGGCATAACTCCATCACTTTATCTTTAATAAAACAAACTTTTGTAAGAAGTTGGCGATAATAAATTTTTGCTTTTCTTTCACTCAGTGTCCCTACGGCAATTTTATGGAGTAATGTTGTTTGATAGTGATAATCATGTTTGGAAATAAGAGTGATTTGTGCATTTGGATTACGTTTTTGGAGTGTTATGGCAGTTTTTAATCCGCCGTATCCTCCACCAGCGATTAAAATTTTCATGACTTTCCTTGTTTGCATAAAGAAATAAATTTTTGAATTCTAGGATTTTTAGGTCAATAAAACTAGTACTTTTTTGCATTTTTTCTAAGAAATTAAAGTATTTAAGGAATAAAAAAACGTAGATAAAACATTTGGAAATTTCGCTAAAATCATAGCTTCCTTTTTGGTTTGCCAAAGCAATACGCACACGCTAATTCTTCGATGAGTTGCCAATATGGCTAAGGAGCGTGGAGGAATAAACTCAATTTATTTTTAGGAGAAGCCCCTATGGTTACAATGAAGGACCTACTAGAATGCGGTGTTCATTTTGGACATCAAACAAGAAGATGGAATCCAAAGATGAAAAGATTTATCTTTGGTGTAAGAAAGAATATTCATATCATCGATTTGCAAAAAACAATTCGATACTTCAGATATACATACAATATTGTCAGAGATGCTGCTGCAGAGGGAAAAACTATTATGTTTGTTGGGACAAAAAAGCAAGCAAGTGCAACTCTTAAACAATATGCAGAAAGTGTAAATGTTCCTTATGTGAATTATCGTTGGTTGGGAGGAATGCTTACAAATTTTAGCACAATCAAGAGATCAGTCAGAAAGTTAGAAGTGATTGAAGAAATGGAAACAAGTGGACAAATTGACTTGCTTACAAAAAAAGAAAAATTAATGCTTATGAGAAAAAAAGAAAAGCTTGATAAGTATCTTGGCGGTGTGCGCCATATGAAAAAAGTGCCTGATATGATTTTTGTGATTGATTCTGCAAAAGAAAAAATTGCAGTAGCTGAAGCAAGAAGACTAGGAATTCCTGTTGTGGCTCCTATTGATACAAATTGTGATCCTGATATGGTTGATTATCCTATTCCAGGAAATGATGATGCAATTCGCTCAATTCAACTTTTCTGCAAAGAAATGGCCGAGGCAATTACTGAGGGTCGTGCAATGGCAGGAGGTGAGGGTGAGCAGGCTTTAAATGAAGCAGCTCCAGCAAGTGAAGAAGAGAAAAAAGAAGTGCTTGATGAGTTGAGTGCTGAGCTTGAGAAAGAAATGAAGGGAGATGAGTAATGGAAATTAATGCTCAACTTGTAAAAAAACTTCGTGAGATGACTGATGCAGGGATGATGGACTGTAAAAAAGCTCTTGTCGAAGTGGCAGGAGATATTCAAAAGGCTGTTGAATATTTAAGAGAAAAAGGTCTGAGCAAAGCTGCTAAAAAAGCAGATCGTGTTGCAGCTGAGGGTGTAATTTCTGTAAAAGTTACACCAGATTTTAAAAATGCAGTTATGCTTGAAATCAATAGTGAAACTGATTTTGTTGCAAAAAATGATGGGTTTGTAGCCTTGGTTGAAAAATCAACAAATCTTGTTGAGCAAAACAAAATTACAAATGTGCAAGATTTAACAAAAGTGAGCATAGAAGGTTGTAGTTTTGATGATTATCTCAAGGGACAGATTGCAAAGATTGGCGAGAACATTGTTGTAAGAAGGATTGCCAATGTAAATGCTGATGCTCAAAGTGTAGTTAATGGTTACGTTCATTCTAATGGACGTGTGGGTGTAATCATTAAAATTGCTTATAAAGAGGCTAAAAACGCATCTGCTCTAGCTGAGTTTGCAAGAAATCTTTGTATGCATGCAGCTGCAATGAAACCCCAATATCTTAGCTATAAGCAAATCAGTAGTGAATTTATTGCAAAAGAAAAAATTGCCCTTATAGCTGAACTTGAAAAAGAAAATGAGGAGCTCAAAAGACTTGGAAAGCCATTGCATAAGATTCCAAGCTATGTTTCTGAAATTGAACTTACAGAGGCGGTGCTTAAACAGGCTGAAGAAAATCTAAGAGCTGAACTTAAGGCACAAGGAAAGCCTGAGGCAATTTGGGATAAGATTATTCCAGGTCAAATGGAAAGATTTATTGCTGATAATACACTTATTGATCAAAGAATGACACTTTTAGGTCAATTCTATGTTATGGATGACAAAAAGACCATTGCTCAAGTACTTCAAGCTAAGAGCAAAGAGCTCAATGATGAAATTGAGATCACAGAATATGTGAGATTTGAATTAGGTGAGGGGATTGAGAAAGAAGTCGTAGATTTTGCAAAAGAAGTTGCGGCACAACTTTAAATAAAATGCAACTTCTAAAAGCCATAGGTCTATCTCATAGCTTTGAAACCTTGCTTTATGAGGGAGTGGATTTAATTTGCAATAAGGGTGAATCTATTGCAATTTTGGGTGTAAGTGGGAGTGGAAAATCTACAATCCTTAATCACCTCTCCACTCTTCTTCCTCCAAATTTAGGAAAAATTAATCTTTTAGATAAACAAGATATTTACTCTTTAAATTCTAATGAACTTCTAGCTTTACGACGCTATGGAGTGGGAATTATTTTTCAAGCCCATTATCTTTTTCGTGGTTTTAGTGCCAGGGAGAATTTGCAAATTGCTTCCTTTCTTGCTTCAGAACCAATAGACTATGAGCTGTTAGAAAGAATGGGAATTTCTCATATACTCAAGCAACAGGTTGGAGAGCTTAGCGGAGGACAGCAGCAAAGAGTGTCTATTGCAAGAATTTTGTGCAAGAAGCCCAAAATGATTTTTGCAGATGAACCTACGGGGAATTTAGATAAACATACAGCAATGAATATAATGAAAATGATTTTGGAGTTTTTGCAACATAATGGATCAGGGATGGTTTTGGCTACACATGATGAAGAAGTGGCTAAGAGTTGCACTAAAATTTATCTTTTAGAAAATAAAGTGTTTAGACAGATTAAATAAGGAGTAAAAATGGAAATTTTGCACAGTATCAATGATTTTAATGAAGCAAAGCAGGTTATTGTTGGAGGGGTTAATTCTCCCGTAAGAGCTTTTGGAAGTGTAGGAGGGATTCCAAGGTTTATTGCAAGAGGTGAAGGAAGTTATATTTATGATGTAGATGGTAATGCATATTTAGATTTTGTTCAAAGCTGGGGGCCACTGATTTGGGGACATTGTGATAGGGATATCGTAGAGGCTGTGATTGAGAGTGTAAAAAATGGAATGAGTTTTGGAGCTCCTACAGAGCTTGAGACAACTTTGGCTAAAGAGATTATTTCTCTTTATGATGGGGTTGAAAAAGTTCGGATGGTCAGCAGTGGTACAGAGGCAACAATGAGTGCAATCCGCTTAGCTCGTGCCTATAGTCAAAAGGACAATATTCTTAAATTTGATGGATGTTATCATGGACATAGCGATAGTTTACTTGTGAGTGCGGGAAGCGGTTGTGCAACCTTTGGTTCTCCTAGTTCTCCTGGCGTACCTCAAGCCTTAAGCAAACATACTTTAGTTGCTACTTATAATGAAATCAGGGGACTAAGAGAGTATTTTCAAAAGGGTGATATTGGTTGTGTGATTATTGAGCCAATTGCTGGAAATATGGGATTAGTTCCTGCAAGTAGAGAGTTTATTTCAACCCTAAGGACTCTTTGTGATGAGTTTGGAGCGGTGCTTATTTTTGATGAAGTGATGAGCGGATTTAGAGCTTCACTTAAAGGCGCCCAAAGCTTCTATGACGTTATTCCTGATATGGTTACTTTTGGAAAAGTTATTGGTGGGGGTATGCCTTTGGCCTGTTTTGGAGGGAAGGATGAGATTATGAAACTTCTTTCTCCTGTAGGAAAGGTTTATCAAGCAGGGACTTTAAGTGGAAATCCTATTGCAGTGAGTGCAGGATTGATGGCGGTGTGTAAACTTAAAAGTAATGCAAAGCTTTATGAGAGATTGCAAATGTTGGCAGAACGTTTGATGAATGGATTTAAAAAAGAAGCTTCTCAAAGAGGAATAGCAATGCAAACACAAGTTAGGGGGAGTATGTTTGGCTTTTTCTTTAATGAAAATGAAGTAAAAAATTTTGATGATGCCAAAAAAAGTAATGGAGAACTTTTTGTAAAATTCCATACAAAAATGCTTGAAAAAGGAATATATTTAGCACCCTCAGCTTATGAGAGTGGATTTATTTGTGCAAGTATGAATGAAGAACAAATTGATAGTGCTATTAAAGCATGTGCGCAGAGTTTAGAGGAGATTGTCAATGGAATCTAAGGATGAGAAAATATATCTCAAAGGAGTTACACGAGAACCAAAATATGGCAGAGTTGTGAGTGCTGTAAGTGGACTATCTTTAGGATTTTCCATTATTATTGCAATTTTACTTGGGGTGGGTATTGGGATGTGGCTAAAACGTCTTACAGGTTGGAACTGGATTCTATGGCTTGGAGTATTTTGGGGGATAGGAGGGGCTTGTTACAATCTGTATTTAGCCTACAGAAAACAGCAAAAAGAGATGGATGAACTACAAAATGATCCAAAATATCGGGAGTATAAAGAGATTGAGCAAGATTAATTTTCCTTGGTTGATTTTTTTCATATCTTTTTTTTGTTTTTTGCTTTCTTTTTTATTTTTTAAATTTAAGGGTCTATTAAGTTTTTTGGTAGGTTTCTTTTCTTTTTCATTAATTTTCTTTTTTCTTTTTTTGACAATGCAAAATTATCTTAAGGGTAAAGAAATCGAGGATAAGTTTTCTGAAAAGATTACAGCAGGAATGGGAATTAGCTGTTCTGCAAAGAGAGTCTTCTCTTATATTATAGTTTTAATTTTACTTTTATTTCTTATTCACTTTGATCTATTTTTTCTTTATACATATATAGGAGGGATTTTTCTTTCACTTTTTATAACACTTA
This sequence comes from Helicobacter cholecystus, assembly GCF_003364215.1. GTDB lineage: Bacteria > Campylobacterota > Campylobacteria > Campylobacterales > Helicobacteraceae > Helicobacter_G > Helicobacter_G cholecystus. Next base: position 83,981 of record NZ_NXLU01000004.1, on the reverse strand, counting down.
TGATAATTAAGAAAAGATACCTTAAATAATAAAATTTTTCTTTTGTTTGATTACCCCCTATAATATTTTTCTATTGTATAATCCTCTTGATTTTAAAATTACTATAAGGAGTAAATTATGGGTCATTACATTGAACTAACAAAAGAAAATTTTACAGAACACACTCAAAGTGGTGTAGCATTAGTAGATTTTTGGGCACCTTGGTGTGGTCCTTGTCGAATGCTTTCACCTGTTATTGATAAACTTGCAGAAGAGTATGAGGGTAAGGCAAAGATTTGTAAGGTTAACACTGATGAACAAGAAGAACTTTCAAGTCAGTTTGGAATCCGAAGTATTCCTACAATGCTTTTTTTTAAAGATGGTCAGGTTGTAGATCAAATGGTGGGTGCGACTTCTGAACAAGCTCTCAAAGATAAACTTAATGCTCTTCTATAAAAATTATGAGGCTTTTAGCCTCAAATGATACACTCAGTTTATCTTATTTGTATAGGATAAATAATAATTTTTATTAAAGGAGATAAAATGTTAGATTTAGCAATTATTGGTGGAGGTCCAGCAGGTCTAAGTGCAGGATTGTATGCAACAAGAGGTGGTTTAAAAAATGTTACTTTATTTGAAATGGGAATGCCTGGGGGGCAAATTACAGGAAGCAGTGAGATAGAGAATTATCCAGGTGTTGCTCAAATTGTAAGTGGAATGGACTTTATGCAACCTTGGCAAGAGCAATGTTTTCGTTTTGGACTTAAGCATGCAATGAGTGAGGTTAAGCGTGTAAGTAAAAAAGGTGATATTTTTGAGATTATCCAAGCTGATGGAAAGATAGAAGAGGCAAAAAGTGTTATTGTTTGTACAGGTGGAAAACCAAAGCGCAGTGGTGTAAAAGGAGAAAATGAGTTTTGGGGAAAAGGTGTAAGCACTTGTGCAACTTGTGATGGATTTTTTTATAAAAATAAAGAGGTTGTTGTTTTGGGTGGTGGAGATACAGCACTTGAAGAAGCAATCTATCTTTCAAGGATTTGTTCAAAAGTTTATTTAGTGCATCGTCGTGAAGAGTTTAGAGCAGCACCAAGTACAATTGCACATGCTAGAGAGAATGAAAAAATTGAATTTATTACTTCTGCGATTGTTGAGGAAATTGGTGGTGATGCAATGGGTGTAAGTTTTGTGGATATTAAACAAAATGGAGAGATTAGACGGCTTAATGTTATGGGGATTTTCATCTTCGTAGGCTATGAGGTTAATAATTCAGTGTTGAAGCAAGAAGATGGGAGTATGCTTTGTGAGTGTGATGAATGGGGAAGTGTTAAAGTAGACTTGTCGATGAAAACAAATATTAAGGGGCTTTTTGTTGCTGGAGATTTAAGAATTCAAGCTGCTCGCCAAGTTGTTTGTGCTGCAGGTGATGGAGCAACAGCAGCCTTAAGTGTGCTTTCATATTTAGAGGGCCATTGATGTTGAAGGTTGGGCTAGTTGGCTACACTGGCAGGATGGGCCAACTCATTGCCAAACATCTTTTACAAGAGAACGATCTTTGCCTCTCTTGTATCTTTACCCATCAAACTCCTGTTAGCGTATCTGAAGAAATTTTATCCACAAATGATTGGAAGGAATTTTTATCTTCTTGTGATTGCGTAATTGATTTTAGTAATCCTACAGGAACGCTCCATTTGCTTCAAGCACTTTTACATTTTCCTAAGCCTGCAGTCATTGGAACAACAGGATTGCAACAAGAAAAAAAACTTCTTCTTGAAGTAAGTAAGCTTGCTGCAGTTGTTTATGCAACAAATACAAGTCAAGGAATTGCTCTTCTTAATGAACTTGCTTTTTTAGTAGCACAAAAACTTCCAGATGCAGATATTGAAATTAGCGAATTTCATCATCATCGAAAAAAAGATTCTCCAAGTGGAACTGCAATGACCTTGGCAGAATTCTGTGCAAAGGCTAGGGATTTGAATTTAGATCATGTAAGAGTGAGTGGAAGAGATGGTAATATTGGTGAGCGTAAGAAAGAAGAGATTGGTGTAATGAGTTTTAGAGGTGGAGATATTGTAGGGAAGCATACTGTAGGGTTTTACTGCAATGGAGAATATCTAGAGCTTACTCATAATGCCACAAGTCGTGATACCTTTGCTAAAGGAGCTATTAGAGCAATAAAATGGGTTATTGCTCAAAACAATGGACTTTATAGCATGCAAGATGTTTTGAAATTTTAGAAGGAAGTTATTTGAAGCATTGGAATGAAGAATGTGCAGTTGTTGGAGTTTATGGTGTAGAAAATGCAGGTTGGCTTGCATATTATGCTTTATTTGCAATGCAGCATCGAGGGCAAGAAGCTAGTGGAATGAGTGTATTTGATGGAGAGACAATCCTTACGCATAAATCTCAAGGTTTAGTCTCCGAGGTGTTTGATGAAAATATTTTAGGCAATCTTAAAGGACAGATTGCCATTGGACATAATCGTTATGCCACTGCAGGCAGACAATCTAGTTCTGATGCCCAACCTTTGTATGCACGTTGTGCATTAGGAGAGGTTGCAGTTGTGCATAATGGTAATCTTACCAATGCCGCTCGTCTTAGAGAAGAACTCACCAAAGAAGGATCAATTTTTCAAAGCTTTTTGGATACAGAAGTGATTTTACATTTGATTGCAAAGAGTAAGAAAGAGAGTTTTGAGGAATGTATTAAATACAGTGCAGAACAGATTAAAGGTGCATATTGTTTGATTTTTGTTTTATCAAACAAGATGATTGTATTAAGAGATCGCTACGGTCTAAGACCTTTGAGTCTTGGGAAGATTCAAGGAGAAAAGGGGGAGGGGTATATTGTTGCAAGTGAAACTTGTGCATTTGATTTGCTTGGGGCAGAGTATGTAAGAGATATTCAAGCAGGAGAGATGATTGTTTTTGAGAATGGTAAAATGACCTCTACTCAGCTTTTTGCACCCAAAGATTTTAAATGCATTTTTGAATATGTCTATTTTGCACGTCCTGACAGTCAGGTTTTTGGAAAAAATGTTTATTCTATTCGCAAAGCAATGGGTAGAGAACTTGCAAGAGAGTGCAAAATTGATGCAGACATTGTTGTGCCAGTTCCTGATAGTGGAGTTCCATCAGCTTTAGGATACGCCCTAGAGAGTGGAATTGCTTTTGAGCTAGGAATTATTAGAAATCATTATGTAGGAAGAACTTTTATTGAATCTGAGCAAAGTATTCGTGAACTTAAAGTTAAACTTAAGCTTAACCCCATTAGAGAAATTATTGAAGGAAAGAGAGTGATTGTGCTTGACGACTCTATAGTAAGAGGAACTACAAGTCGTCAGATTGTAAAGATCTTAAAAAATGCAGGTGCTAAAGAAGTGCATTTACTGATCTCTTCTCCACCTACGATTTCCCCTTGTTTTTATGGCGTGGATACACCAAGTAAGCAGGAGCTCATTTGTGCAACACATTCTTTAGAGGAAGTACGAAAATATATTCAATCTGATTCTTTGCATTTTTTAAGTCTAGAAGGATTAGCGCGAAGTTTGGGTGGAGGGAATTATTGTCAAGCCTGTTTTGATGGAAAGTATATACAAAATTGTTTTGGAGATAATGAGGGGTTTGAGTGAGGGAGCTTTTAACACTGGGGAGATATTTTAAAAAGACATTTGGAGAGCGTGTAAGAAAGATACCTATTACGCTTGAGGGCTTTACTTGCCCTAATATTGATGGAAAAGTTGCAAGAGGAGGGTGTATTTATTGTTGTAATGAAAGCTTTTCTCCAAGCATAATAAAACTCACGCCCCAGACAAAGAGTGTGAAAATGAACTTCTCACTTGAGCAAAATCCTATTTTGCAAAGACAGATTTTGCAACTTAAGGAGCAGTTTTTTTGGCATACAGATTTTCATAAAGAAAAATTTTCTATAGGAAAATATATGATCTATTTTCAATCTTATACCAATACTTATGCACCACTTTCCACTCTCCAAGCCCTCTATGATGAAGCCTTTTCCTTACCCAATGTTGTAGGAATGAGTATTGGCACAAGAGTAGATAGTGTCAATAGTGAAATTTTGGATTTACTTGAAGGTTATGTTAAAAAAGGTTTTGAGATATGGCTTGAGTATGGAGTGCAATCAGTTTTTCCTCAAACTCTTAAGTTAATTAATCGTGGGGAGGATATGAGCAATGCCTCTAGAATTTTTGAGGAAACAAGAAAAAGAGGGATTAAAGTTTGTGCACATCTCATCTATGGACTTCCAAATGAGAGTAAAAAAATGATCTTAGAGAGTTTGTGCAAAGTATTACAATGGGGGGTGGACGGACTAAAGCTTCACCCTCTTTATGTGGTCGAGGGCACTCAGCTTGCAAAAATGTATAAAAAGGGAGAATACACGCCCATTACTCTAGAGGCTTATGCAGATTTAATTTTAAATTCTATTGAACTCATTCCAGATGATGTGGTATTGCAGCGTATTAGTTCAGGAGCACATCATGACACACTATTAGCACCTAAGTGGTGTTTTGATAAGAATATTCAAATGCGCTACATTAGAGATAAGCTTAGGGAGAGGGGTATTGAGTATTGAGTTAAGTTCTGATGGAAGTTATACACTTTTTAATACAAACTATCAAGAAACCTATCATAGTCTTAGAGATGGTGCAATCAAGGAAACATTATTTAAGCATATTTTTCCTGCTTTTGAATATGCCAACTTTACAGAAAAAATTCGAGTTTTAGATATATGTTTTGGACTAGGCTATAATAGTTTTTTTACTCTTAGACATTTTATTTTTAGAAAGTATTCTCAAACATTGGAAATTTATTCCCCTGAAAAAGATGCCCTATTGCTTAAAGACTTGTTGCATTTTTCCTATCCAAAAGAAATTCACACTTTAGATGGAATTGGGCTTGTAGAGATTTTAAAAGCAATCAATGAAAAAAGGAGATATCAAAAAGATCGTTGGAGTTTAGAGTGTTTTATAGGAGATGCACGGCAATATCTTAAAAATTTTGAGGATCAATTTTTTGATATTGTTTATCAAGATGCTTTTTCATTTTCAAAAAATCCAGAATTATGGAGTGAAGAGTTTTTTACCTTGCTTTATGCAAAGCTTAATGAATATGGGGTGGTGACTACATACTCTCAAAGTAGTACAGTAAGAGATAATGCAAAAAAAGCAGGATTTTATATCTATGAACTTGATCAAGAACATATGCGAAATAGTCGAATTTTTAGTAAAAAAGAGATAAATTGTAAAAATTTGAAGAAAAAATAATCTCTTACTCTTGACTTCTAGTTAGAAAGTCTATACAATACGATTTTTTTGATGTGCTGGTTTAGCTCAGTTGGTAGAGCAGCTGCCTTGTAAGCAGCAGGTCGGGGGTTCAAGTCCCTTAACCAGCTCCAGTTTTTGGTGTTTGACCGGTAATAAGCTATATTTGGTGAGATACTCAAGTGGCCAACGAGGGCAGACTGTAAATCTGCTGACTTTGTCTTCCGTGGTTCGAATCCACGTCTCACCACCACTTTCTAGCCAAGGTGGTAGTCGATTAGCTAGTGTTTGAGAGATGCGGGAATAGCTCAGTTGGCTAGAGCATCAGCCTTCCAAGCTGAGGGTCGCGGGTTCGAGCCCCGTTTCCCGCTCCATATCTGGGAGCCAATCTTCTTTATTTGGAAAATTATCCCATTATATTTATCATTGTCTTTGGAGTTTGCCCATATAGCTCAGGGGCAGAGCACTTCCTTGGTAAGGAAGAGGTCGGCGGTTCAAATCCGCTTATGGGCTCCAGTGAGTGTTAGATGCTTTTGAATTAGCAAGAAAGTGATTTTTTGTTATAATCTCAAGGCATTAAATCTTAATAAGCTTAGGAGTGATTATGGCTAAAGAAAAATTTGTAAAGACTAAACCACATGTAAATGTGGGGACAATCGGTCACGTTGACCATGGTAAAACAACTTTGAGTGCAGCAATTTCTGCTGTTTTGGCAACAAAAGGTTTGGCAGAAATGAAGGATTATGACAATATCGATAATGCACCAGAAGAAAAAGAGAGAGGAATTACAATTGCAACTTCTCACATTGAGTATGAAACAGAAAATAGACACTATGCTCACGTTGACTGTCCAGGGCATGCTGACTATGTTAAAAATATGATTACTGGTGCTGCTCAAATGGATGGAGCAATTCTTGTTGTTTCTGCTGCAGATGGTCCTATGCCACAAACTAGAGAGCACATCCTTCTTTCAAGACAAGTAGGCGTTCCTTATATTGTTGTATTCCTTAATAAGCAAGATATGGTTGATGATGCTGAATTGCTTGAGCTTGTTGAAATGGAAGTAAGAGAATTGCTTAGCAGTTATGATTTCCCAGGAGATGATACTCCTATTGTTGCAGGTTCTGCTCTTAAGGCTCTTGAAGAAGCTAAAGCTGGAAATGTTGGCGAGTGGGGAGAGAAAATCCTTAAATTAATGGCTGAAGTTGATGCTTATATTCCTACTCCTGAGAGAGATACAGAAAAAACTTTCTTGATGCCAGTTGAAGATGTGTTCTCAATTGCTGGAAGAGGAACTGTTGTTACAGGAAGAATTGAAAGAGGTGTTGTAAAAGTTGGTGATGAGGTTGAGATCGTTGGAATTAGAGACACTCAAAAAACAACTGTTACAGGTGTTGAAATGTTCCGAAAAGAACTTGATAAGGGTGAGGCTGGCGATAATGTAGGAGTATTGCTTAGAGGAACTAAAAAAGAAGAAGTTGAAAGAGGTATGGTTCTTTGTAAGCCTGGCTCAATTACACCTCATAAGAAATTTGAAGGTGAAATCTATGTTCTTTCAAAGGATGAGGGTGGAAGACATACACCATTCTTTAATAATTATAGACCACAATTTTATGTTAGAACAACAGATGTGACAGGTGCAATTACATTGCCAGAAGGAACAGAGATGGTTATGCCTGGAGATAATGTAAAAATTACTGTTGAACTCATTAGCCCAATCGCTCTTGAAGAGGGAACACGTTTTGCAATCCGTGAAGGTGGTAGAACAGTGGGTGCAGGTGTTGTAACAAAAATCATTGAATAAATGGATTTATTATGAAAGTAAAAATAGGTCTAAAATGCTCAGAGTGTGGTGATATTAACTATAGCACTACAAAGAATGCTAAAACTAACACTGAAAAGCTGGAGCTCATGAAGTTTTGCCCAAGGCTAAACAAACATACGCTTCACAAAGAGGTAAAGCTTAAAAGCTAAATCTCTTGGGCTTTTGCCCAAAATATATAGGTCAGTAGCTCCAATGGTAGAGCGTCGGTCTCCAAAACCGAATGTTGGGGGTTCGAGTCCCTCCTGGCCTGCCAATTTTAAAATGAGATGCTAAAAGATGATAAAGAAAATTATTAATTACTATCATAGTGTTAAAGAAGAGTTATGGAAAGTTATTTTTCCTACAAAGCAACAGCTTAAAATGGCTTTTATTGCTGTAGTTATTGTTGTTAGCGTTGTAACACTATTTTTGGCTTTAGTAGATTTTGTTTTATCAAACTCTGTGGCGAGCATTTTGTAGAATTTTACTTAAGAGAGGTGTAGTTTGGATTGGTATGCTATACAAACTTACTCGGGAAGTGAGCAATCTGTAAAGAGAGCAATTCAGAATCTTTTCCGTGAAAGCAATATGCAATCAAGATTGCAAGAGATTGTTGTTCCAACGGAAGATATTATTGAAATGAAGAATAGTAAAAAAAGAGTAGTTGAGCGAAGTCTTTATCCTGGATATGTTTTTATCAAGGTGGACCTTGACACGAAATTGTGGCACATGATTCAGTCTTTGCCTCGAGTCGGACGCTTTATTGGTGAGAGTAAAAAACCTACGCCTCTAACAGAATCTGATATTAAGAATATTCTAGAGAAGGTTGAAAATAGGGCAGCACCTAAGCCAAAAATATTCTTTGATACAGGTGAAGTTGTACGCATTGTTGAAGGACCATTTGCAAACTTCACAGGGATTGTTGAGGAATATGATATGGAGCATGAAAAACTCAAACTCAATGTGTCAATTTTTGGGAGAAATACGCCTGTAGAAATTTTGTATTCCCAAGTTGAGAAAATTATTTAAATTTTACAGAGGAGAAAGATATGGCAAAAAAAGTTGTCGGTGAATTAAAACTTCAAATTCCTGCAGGAAAGGCAAATCCATCTCCACCTGTTGGTCCAGCTTTGGGTCAAAGAGGTGTGAATATTATGGAATTTTGTAAAGCTTTTAATGAGAAAACTAAGGATATGGGAGATTTTAATATTCCCGTAATTATTACAGTTTATCAAGACAAGAGTTTTAGTTTTATTACAAAGAAGCCACCAGTGACTGATTTGATTAAAAAAGCAATCAAGCTTCAGAAGGGATCAGATAATCCTTTGAAAAATAAAGTGGGTAAATTAAGTCATGCTCAACTTGAAGAAATTGCTAAGACAAAAATGGAAGACCTCAATACAAAGGACATTGAAGCAGCAAAGAAAATTGTTGCTGGAAGTGCTCGAAGTATGGGCGTTGAGATCGTGGATTAAGGAGTAGATAGCTATGGCAAAAAAAGTATCAAAAAGATTGCAAAACCTTTGTACAAAGGTAGATGCAACTAAAGTTTATGATGTAGAAAGTGGTGTAGCAACTCTTAAAACTCTTGCATCAACAAAATTTGACGAGACAGTTGAAATTGCATTAAGACTTGGTGTTGATCCACGACATGCTGATCAAATGATACGTGGTGCTGTTGTCTTGCCTCATGGAACAGGAAGAACTGTAAGAGTTGCTGTATTTGCAAAAGGAATTAAAGCTGATGAGGCTAGAAGTGCTGGAGCAGATATTGTAGGCGATGAAGATTTGGCCGAAGAGATTAAGAATGGAAATACAAATTTTGATATGGTCATTGCAACACCTGATATGATGGCTTTGGTCGGAAAAGTGGGAAGAATTCTTGGCCCAAAAGGTTTGATGCCAAATCCAAAAACAGGCACTGTTACAATGGATATTCAAAAAGCTGTTTTAAATGCAAAGAGCGGGCAAGTTAATTTCCGTGTTGATAAAAAAGGAAATATTCATGCCCCTATTGGTAAGGCAAGCTTTGAAACAGATAAGATTAAAGAGAATATGTTAGAATTTGTTCGTGCAGTTAATCGATTAAAACCTGCAAGTGCAAAAGGAAAGTATATAAAAAATAGTACATTGTCTCTGACAATGAGTCCTGCAGTAAAAATTGATTCACAAGAGTTATTGGAAGTAAAGTAATCCTTTCTTCCATTTATCTTAGACTAAGACTATTGGAGCTTTTTTGGCTTAATTTTTCCAATATATGTTTAAGTCTGAAAGGAGAAGAAGATGACCAAACAAGAGAAAGTTGAAATTGTTGAGTTTTTGAAGTCAGAATTTACTCAATCTTGTGCAATTATTGTTTGTGATTACAAGGGCATTAAGACAAAGCAGCTTGAAAATCTTAGAAATAATTCAAGAGCTTTGGGAATTAAAGTTCAAGTCATTAAAAATAAACTTGCAAAGATTGCTTTAGATGATGCACAACTTCCAGAAAATCAGCTTAAAGATACAAATATCTTTATTTGGGGTGATGATCAAATTGCATTATCAAAGGTTGTTTGCAAATTCGCATCAGATCATAAAGATCAATTCGCACCCAAATTTGGATACTTTGATAAAGAACTTGTCGATGTAAAACACATTGAAGCAATTTCTAAGCTTCCAAGTAAAGAAGAGCTTATTGGTATGTTGTTGTCTGTATGGACTGCACCTGCTCGATACTTTGTTACTGGGCTTGATAATCTTAGAAAACAAAAAGAAGAACAATAAAATAAGGAGTTTAAAATGGCAATTACAAAAGAAGATGTATTAGAGTATATCAGTAATCTTTCAGTTCTAGAGCTTTCTGAGCTTGTAAAAGAATTTGAAGAGAAATTTGGTGTATCTGCTGCACCTACAGTCGTAGCTGGTGCTGGTGCTGTGGCTGGTGGAGCTGCTGGTGGAGCTGAAGAGAAAACTGAGTTTAATGTTGTGCTTGTTGATGGTGGCGCTAATAAGATTAATGCAATTAAGGCTGTAAGAGAACTTACAGGTCTTGGACTTAAGGAAGCAAAAGAAGCAGTAGAGCAAACACCTTATACAATTAAAGAAGGTGCTAGCAAAGATGATGCTGAGGCAATGAAGAAAAAACTTGAAGAAGCTGGTGCTAAAGTAGAAATCAAGTAATTCTTGTTTAAAATAATCTAAAAAATGCTCCTAGAAAACTCTAGGGGCATTTTGTATTTATAAAAATAAGTCTCTAAGTAAGGTTCTTAGAGGGACTTTATTTAGAGTGCTTTACTCTTTGAAATCAACATTTGAGGACAAATAATGCCAATGAAAAACGATTTAAAAAGCAGACTTCGCGTCGATTTCACTAAAAATCCACAAAATTTAGATGTTCCTAATTTGCTTCTTCTCCAACGAGACAGCTACGATTCCTTTCTTTCAACTGATGGTTCAAGTGATAGTGGAATTGAAAAAGTCTTTCGTTCTATTTTTCCTATCCAAGATGCACAAAATCGTGTAACTTTAGAGTATATAGGTTGTGAATTTGGTAAACCCAAATACACCGCAACAGAAGCGATGGTAAGAGGAATTACCTACTCTATTCCACTCAAGATTAAAGTACGCCTTGTACTTTGGGATAAAGATGAAAAAACAGGAGAGAAAATTGGAGTAAAGGATATTAAGGAGCAAAGTATCCATATTCGTGAGATTCCTTTAATGACCGATCGAACATCTTTTATCATTAATGGTGTTGAGAGGGTTGTAGTCAATCAATTGTACAGAAGTCCTGGTGTGATCTTTAAAGAAGAAGAGTCTAATACTGCTTCAAATAAACTTATTTATACAGGGCAAATTATTCCTGATCGTGGTTCTTGGCTTTATTTTGAGCATGATGCAAAAGACATTCTTTTTGCTCGAATTAATAAGCGAAGAAAAGTTCCCGTTACTATTGTTTTTCGTGCGATGGGATACAGTAAACAAGATATTCTCAAAATGTTCTATTCCTATTTAACAATTAAACAAAAGGGTGATAAATACCTTACAAGATTTAAGCCTGAGAATTTTGATGGACGTTTAGAATTCGATCTTAAAGATGAAAATGGCAAAGTTCTTTTACAAGCCAATAAGCGCTTGAGTGCAAAAAAAGCAAAACAGCTTCAAGATGAGGGATTGGAGTGGATTGAATATCCAACAGAGATTTTGCTTAATCGTTGTTTGGCAGAACCTATTATTGATACTCAAAGTGGAGAAGTTGTATTTGATGTACTGACTACTCTTGATGAAGTCAAACTTAAAAAAATACAAGAACTCAATATCAAAGAATTCCAAATTGCAAATGATTTAGCAAATGGTTCTGATCGATCAATTATTAATTCTTTCTTTGCAGATGCAGAATCTCTCAAGCTTCTTAAACAAACAGAGAAAATTGAAGATGAAAATGATCTTGCAGCAATTAGGATCTATAAAGTTATGCGACCTGGTGAACCTGTAACAAAAGAGGTTGCAAAAGCTTTTGTTCGTCAGCTCTTCTTTGATCCCGAGAGATATGATCTTACACGTGTGGGGAGAATGAAGATGAATCATAAATTAGGACTTAATGTCCCAGATTATGTAACTGTTCTTACACATGAAGATATTTTTGAGAGTGTAAAATATTTGATTAAAGTTAGAAATGGTCAAGGACGCATTGATGATAGGGATCACTTAGGCAATAGAAGAATTAGAGCCATTGGAGAACTTTTGGCAAATGAGCTTCATGTAGGGCTTGTAAAAATGCAAAAAGCTATTCGTGATAAGCTGACAACAATGAGTGGCCAATTTGACACCATTATGCCTCATGATCTGATTAACTCCAAAATGATCACAAGTACAATTATGGAGTTCTTTACAGGGGGGCAACTCTCACAGTTTATGGATCAAACTAATCCGCTTTCAGAGGTTACACATAAAAGGAGACTTTCTGCTCTTGGAGAGGGGGGACTTGTGAAAGAGCGTGTTGGATTTGAAGCAAGAGATGTTCACCCAACCCATTATGGAAGAATTTGTCCAATTGAAACTCCAGAGGGTCAAAATATTGGTTTGATTAATACTCTTTCAACATTTACTCGTGTCAATAAGCTTGGCTTTATTGAAGCACCTTATAAGAAAGTCAATAATGGAGTAGTCAGTGATGAAATTGTATACTTAACAGCCACTCAAGAAGAAGGATTAATCATTGCCCCTGCAAGTACAAAAGTTGATGAGAAAGGCAATATTGTTGAGGACTTGATTGAAGTAAGACAGGATGGAGAGATTATTCTTTGTGAAAAGGGTAAGGTTGATCTTATCGATCTTAGCCCAAGAATGCTTGTAGGTGTTGCCGCATCACTCATTCCTTTCTTAGAACATGATGATGCAAATAGGGCCTTGATGGGTTCAAATATGCAACGACAGGCTGTACCACTTCTTAAACCTGATGCTCCAATGGTAGGAACAGGGATTGAGAAAGTTATTGCTAGGGATTCTTGGGAAGCAATTAAGGCTACTCGTGCAGGTATAGTTGAGAAAATTGATGCAAGAAATATTTATGTTTTGGGTGAAGATGAAAATGGTGCCTTTATTGATCACTATGCATTGCTGAAGAATCTTAGAACCAATCAAAATACTTGTTTCTCTCAACGCCCTATTGTAAATGTTGGGGATAAAGTAGAAGTGGGCCAAGTGATTGCTGATGGTCCAAGTATGGATAAAGGAGAGCTTGCTCTTGGGCAAAATGTTCGTGTAGCCTTTATGCCTTGGAATGGATATAATTTTGAAGATGCGATTGTTGTTAATGAGAAACTCATTAAAGATGATGCTTTCACTTCAATTCATATTTATGAGAAAGAAATTGAGGCTAGAGAACTTAAACATGGTGCAGAGGAGATTACTGCAGATATTCCTGGAGTAAGAGAAGAAGAGATTGCTCATCTTGATAGCAGTGGTGTGGTAAAGATTGGAACTTATGTAAGCTCGGGGATGATTTTGGTTGGAAAAGTTTCTCCAAAAGGGGAAGTTAAACCAACACCTGAGGAGAGATTGCTTAGGGCAATTTTTGGTGAGAAAGCTGGGCATGTTGTGAATAAGTCTCTTTATTGCCCACCTTCACTTGAGGGAACAGTTGTTGATGTAAAGATTTTTACTAAAAAAGGCTATGAGAAAGACGCAAGAGCTATCAGTGCTTATGAGCAAGAAAAATCTGTTCTTGATATTGATCATCATGATAGATTAACAATGCTCAATAAAGAGGAGATGCTTCGCATTACAACAATTCTTTCAAAAGAAAAACTCTCTAGTGCTGCTTCCATCAATGGTAAAGAGTACAAAAAGGGTGATGTAATTGCAAAAGAGGAAATTGCAAATATCAATCGTTTTGCGCTCAATACTTTAATTAAGAGCTACTCTGCAAATATTCAAGCACAGTATGAGCAGATTAAAAATAACTTCCTTGAGCAAAAGAAAACATTAGGAGAGGAACATGAAGAGAAACTTGCAATTCTTGAAAAAGATGATATTTTGCCAAGTGGTGTAGTTAAGCTTGTAAAAATCTATATTGCAACAAAACGAAAGCTTAAGGTCGGAGACAAGATGGCTGGACGCCATGGAAATAAGGGTATTGTTTCAAATATTGTCCCAAGTGTAGATATGCCTTATACGATTGATGGTGAAGCTGTTGATATTGTTCTTAATCCTTTGGGGGTTCCTAGTCGTATGAATATTGGACAAATTCTTGAAGTGCATCTAGGATTAGTTGGAAAAAATCTTGGTCTTCAAATTAATGAAATGATGCAAAATCACACTCAGAATTGGCTTGCAGAAATCAGAGAGAAGATGATTGAAATTATTGACCTAGTTACTCCTAAGAATGCAGAAGGTAAAAAATGGGCCCTTTCACTCAGTGATGAGCAATTGCTTGCTTATGCAAAAGATTGGAGCAAGGGGGTAAAGTTTGCGATTCCAGTCTTTGAAGGAATTGAGCAAGAGAAATTCAATCAACTTTTTGATATGGCAAAGATTAATCTTGATGGAAAATGTGAGCTTTATGATGGAAAAACAGGGGAGAAGATTAAAGAGCGTGTTAATGTAGGTTATATGTATATGCTCAAACTTCATCATCTTGTTGATGAGAAGGTTCATGCAAGAAGTACAGGGCCTTATTCACTTGTAACTCAGCAACCTGTGGGTGGAAAGGCACTCTTTGGAGGTCAAAGATTTGGAGAGATGGAAGTATGGGCACTTGAGGCTTATGGTGCAGCTCATACTCTTAAAGAAATGCTTACAATTAAGTCTGATGATACAGAGGGAAGAGTTAAGGCTTATAAGGCAATTACAAGAGGTGAGGCTGTTGGAGAGTCTGAGATTCCAGAAACTTTCTATGTTCTCTCAAAAGAACTTCAATCTTTGGGTCTTGATGTGAGTGTTTATGGCGATGAGCAAGATGAGGAGGGTAATCCAAAGCCATTGGTGATTAAAGAAGAGGATCGCCCTAAAGATTTTAATGCATTCCAACTTAATCTAGCCAGTCCAGAGAAGATTCTTTCTTGGAGTCATGGTGAGGTTAAAAAGCCAGAAACTATTAATTACAGAACACTTAAGCCCGAGAGAGATGGACTTTTTTGTACCAAGATCTTTGGACCTGTAAGAGATTATGAGTGCTTGTGTGGAAAGTATAAAAAAATGAGATATAAGGGTATTGTATGTGAAAAATGTGGTGTTGAGGTGACAAGTGCAAAGGTAAGACGCTCTAGAATGGGGCATATTGAGCTTGTTGCACCAGTCGCACACATTTGGTATGTAAGCTCATTGCCAAGCCGAATAGGGACATTATTAGGTGTTAAGGTTAAAGATCTTGAGCGTGTGCTTTATTATGAGGCATATATTGTTAAAGAAGCTGGTGAAGCATATTATGATAATGAAAAAACTAAGCCTGTAATGAAATATGATGTTCTGAATGAAGAGCAGTTCCAAAGCATTAACCAACGTTTTGAGATGACAGGGTTTGTTGCTCAAATGGGTGGTGAAGCTGTAAAAGATCTACTTGAAGGCCTAGATCTTGTAGCACTTCTAACTTCTCTTAAAGAAGAGGTGAAAAGCACAAATTCTGAAGCCAAGAAGAAAACAATTATTAAAAGACTTAAGGTGGTTGAGAGTTTCGTAGCTTCAGGAAATCGTCCTGAGTGGATGATGCTTACTATTCTTCCTGTGCTTCCGCCAGATCTTAGACCTCTTGTTGCACTTGATGGTGGAAAATTTGCAGTGAGCGATGTGAATGATCTTTATAGAAAAGTGATCAATAGAAATCAAAGACTTAAGAGATTATTAGAGCTTGATGCACCAGAGATTATTATCAGAAATGAAAAGAGAATGCTTCAAGAAGCTGTTGATGCTCTTTTTGATAATGGTAGAAATGCTAATGCAGTTAAGGGTGCCAATAAACGACCGCTCAAATCACTCTCAGAAATTATTAAAGGAAAACAAGGGCGATTTAGACAAAATCTTCTTGGAAAACGTGTGGATTTCTCAGGAAGAAGTGTCATTGTTGTGGGGCCAAACCTCAGAATGGATCAGTGTGGATTACCAAAAAATATGGCACTTGAGCTCTTTAAGCCACATTTGCTCTCAAAGTTAGAAGAGAAAGGTTATGCAACAACGCTTAAACAAGCCAAGAAAATTATTGAGCAAAAAAGCAATGAAGTTTGGGAGTGCTTGCAAGAAGTTGTTGAGGGTTATCCAGTGTTACTCAACCGTGCTCCAACACTTCATAAACAGTCTATTCAAGCCTTTCATCCAAAACTTATTGATGGAAAGGCAATTCAGCTTCATCCTCTTGTATGTTCTGCATTTAATGCTGACTTTGATGGAGATCAGATGGCTGTTCATGTGCCACTTTCTCAAGAAGCAATTACTGAGTGCAAGATCTTGATGCTTAGCTCAATGAATATCTTGCTTCCTGCAAGCGGTAAAGCTGTTGCAGTGCCTAGTCAAGACATGGTTTTAGGTCTTTATTATCTTTCATTGGGAAGAGATGGCGTAAAGGGCGAGTATAAACTCTTTGGTGGGATTGATGAGATCGTTACTGCAATTGAAATGGGTGAGCTTGATATTAATGCAAAAATTCGTGTCTCTTATGAGCAAAAAATTATTCAAACCACAGCAGGTAGAATGATTTTACGCTCTGTGTTACCTGATTTTGTTCCAACATATTTATGGAATAAGGTGATGAAGAAAAAAGATATTGGAATATTGATTGATTATGTATATAAAGAAGGTGGAATTGGAATTTCTGCGAGTTTCTTAGACAATCTTAAAGATTTAGGATTTAAATATGCAACGAAGGCAGGTGTATCGATTTCTGCTGCAGATATTATTGTTCCAGCCAATAAGCAAAAAGTCATTGAGGTTGCAAAAGCAAAAGTAAAAGAAATTCAAGCACAATTTGAATCAGGTCTTTTAACTGAACAGGAGCGATATAACAAGATTATTGATATCTGGACAGAAACAAATAATTCTATGAGCAAAGAGATGATGAAGCTTGTAGAAAATGATAAAGATGGATTTAACTCCATTTATATGATGGCAGACTCTGGAGCTAGGGGAAGTGCTGCTCAAATTCGTCAGCTTTCAGCAATGCGAGGCTTGATGGCAAAGCCAGATGGAACAATTATTGAAACACCAATTGTTTCAAACTTCAAAGAAGGTCTAAATGTTCTTGAATACTTTACATCAACTCACGGTGCAAGAAAGGGTCTAGCGGATACAGCACTTAAGACTGCAAATGCAGGATATTTGACAAGAAAACTCATTGATGTTTCTCAGAATGTTAAAGTTGTCATGGAGGATTGCGGAACTCACGAAGGTGTTGAAATTACAGATATTAATGTGGGAAGTGAAATGATTGAGCCACTTGAGGAGAGAATCTTTGGGCGTGTGCTTGCAAGAGATGTGATTGACCCAATTACAAATGAGGTGCTTGTGAGTGAAGGGACAATGATCGATGAGGAAATGGCTCAAAAAATTAAAGAAGCAGGATTGAAATCAGTTGTGATTAGAACTCCTGTAACCTGTAAGGCTCAAAAAGGTATTTGTGCAAAATGTTATGGTCTTAATCTTGGTGAAGGAAAAATGGTTAAACCAGGTGAGGCCGTGGGTGTTCTTGCAGCTCAATCTATTGGTGAGCCTGGAACACAGCTTACACTTAGAACATTCCACGTAGGAGGAACAGCTTCAAGAAGTGCGGAAGAGAGACAAATTGTTGCAAATAAAGAAGGATTTATCCGTTATTACAATATTAAAACTTTTAAAAACAAAGAAGGAAAGAGCATTATCTCCAACAGAAGAAATGCTTCAATTTTGGTGGTTGAACCAAAGATTAGGGCACCTTTTGATGGTAAAGTTAGCATTGAGAGTGCTCATAATGAAATCCTTGTAAGCGTTGCTTCTAAGAAAGAAGAAGTAAAATTTAGCTTAAGAAAAGATGATGTAGTTAAAGCCAATGAGCTTGCTGGAATCAGTGGAAAAATTGAGGGTAAAATTTATCTGCCTTATGAGGGTGGAGTCAATGTAAGGGCAGGTGAGAGTATTGTTGATATTATCAAAGATGGTTGGAGTGTACCAAACCGAATCCCTTATGGAAGTGAGCTTGTGATTGAAGACAAGATGCCATTGCCCCAAAATATTGTTTCTCAAGCAAGTGGAATAGTTAGATATTTTACTCTTGAGGTAGATGCACTGAAACGTGCAACAGATGTTAAAGAGGGAACGGTAGTAAAAAATGATGGGCTTTTTGCAGTTGTAATTGATGAGAATGATCGAGAGGCATTTAGATATTACATTGCAAAAGATTCCAAGATTCTTGTAGGAGATGATCAAGAAGTTGCACTTAATGTGATGATTGCTCAGCCAAATAAACAAGATCAGCTTATTGTTGCAAATTGGGATCCTTATACAACACCAGTGATTGCAGAAATTGCCGGTAAGATCTGTTATGAAGATATTATCCCTGGAATTACTGTAGCTGAACAAATTGATGAGAGTACAGGACAAACATCACTTGTTGTGAATGAATATTTCTCAGGAAGTTATAAACCAGCACTTGTTATTGAGTGCAAAGATGGGAGTAAGATTACTTATCACCTTGAGTCTAAGACTTCAATTATGGTTGAAGATGAAAGTCATGTTAATGTGGCAGATATTATTGCAAAAACTCCAAAAGCTCTTGCAAAGTCAAGAGATATCACCGGAGGTCTTCCACGAGTATCTGAACTCTTTGAAGCAAGGAAGCCAAAAGATATGGCAATTCTTTCTGAACTTGATGGTATTGTGACATTTGGTAAGCCTGTAAGAGGAAAAGAAAAGCTCATCGTAACTTCTGAGGATGGAAGAGTGTGTGAGTATTTGGTCGATAAAAACAAAAGAATTTTGGTTCACCAAAATGAATTTATTCATGCAGGTGAAGCAATGACAGATGGAGTTGTAAGTAGTCATGATATTTTAAGAATTAGTGGTGAGAAAGAACTTCATAAATATATTATTAGTGAAGTCCAGCAAGTTTATCGCCGACAAGGAGTAAGTATTGCAGATAAGCATATTGAGATTATTGTTTCTCAAATGCTCAGACAAGTTAAAATTATTGATAGCGGTGATACTAAGTTTATTGAAGGTGATTTGATTTCTAAGCGTCATTTTAAAGAAGAAAATGAAAAAATTCAAAGACTTGGTGGTGCCCCAGCTATTGCTGAGCCTATTTTATTAGGGATTACAAGAGCAGCTGTTGGAAGCGATAGTATTATTTCTGCCGCATCATTCCAAGAAACAACAAAAGTTCTTACAGAAGCATCAATTGCTGCAAAAACAGATCATTTAGAAGATCTCAAAGAGAATGTTGTTTTAGGAAGAATGATTCCTGTTGGAACAGGGCTTTATAAAGATAAGAAGTTTAAAATCCAGATTGGATAAATTTATATGAGGAAAATGCCTCATATAAGATAAAACAAAGAAAAAATGTTGTAAAATCACAACATTTTTTTCATTTTAAAAATAAAAATACAAGGGAGAAAAAGTGCCTACAATCAATCAATTGATTAGAAAAGAGAGAAAAAAAGTCATTAAGAAGACCAAGTCCCCAGCATTGATGGAGTGTCCTCAAAGAAGGGGAGTTTGTACTCGTGTTTATACAACAACACCTAAGAAGCCAAACTCAGCTTTGAGAAAAGTTGCAAAAGTCAAGCTAACAAGCAAAGTGGAAGTTATCAGTTATATTCCAGGTGAGGGACATAATCTTCAGGAGCATTCAATTGTGCTTGTAAGAGGGGGAAGAGTGAAAGACTTACCTGGTGTTAAGTATCATATCATCCGTGGTGCTCTTGATACTGCAGGTGTTGCAAAGCGAAGTGTTTCAAGAAGTAAGTATGGTGCTAAAAAAGCCAAGGCTAACGACAAAAAGTAAGAAGGAAGGTTAGATAATGAGAAGAAGAAAAGCTCCTGTTAGAGAAGTTTTAGGAGATCCAGTATATAACAATAAAGTTGTGACAAAATTTATCAATAAGATGATGTACGATGGAAAGAAAAGTGTTGCAGAGAAAATTATTTATGCAGCATTTAATAAAATTGAAGAAAAAAGTGGGGAAAAGGGGATCGAAACTTTTGAGAAGGCATTAGAAAAGGTTAAACCCTTAGTAGAAGTAAGAAGTCGACGAGTGGGTGGGGCAACTTATCAAGTGCCAGTAGAAGTTCGTCCTGCAAGACAGCAATCACTTTCAATTCGTTGGATTCTTGAAGCTACAAGAAAAAGAAATGAGAGAACAATGATTGATCGGTTGGCTAATGAACTTATTGATGCTGCAAATGATCGTGGAGCAGCTTTTAAGAAAAGAGAAGATGTGCATAAAATGGCAGAAGCTAATAAAGCATTTGCACACTATCGCTGGTAAAAACTCTAAACTTCCTTTTTTTGGAAGTTCAAACATCATAAACTACAAATCACTTATTAAGGAATTAAAATGGCTAGAAAAACCCCATTAAATCGAATCAGAAATATTGGAATTGCTGCTCATATTGATGCTGGTAAAACAACAACATCTGAGAGAATCCTTTTTTACACAGGAGTAAGCCATAAGATTGGTGAGGTCCATGACGGTGCTGCAACAATGGATTGGATGGAGCAAGAGAAAGAAAGAGGGATTACAATTACTTCTGCTGCAACAACTTGTTTTTGGAAAGATTATCAAATCAATCTCATTGACACTCCAGGGCATGTTGATTTTACTATTGAAGTTGAGCGTTCAATGAGAGTTCTTGATGGTGCTGTTGCGGTATTTTGTTCTGTTGGAGGAGTTCAACCTCAAAGTGAAACAGTTTGGAGACAGGCAAATAAATATGGCGTACCAAGAATGGTTTTTGTTAATAAAATGGATAGAATTGGTGCAAATTTCTATAATGTAGAAGAGCAAATTAAGGCAAGACTTAAAGCTAATCCAGTGCCTATTAATATTCCAATTGGAGCAGAGGATAGTTTTAAGGGTGTCATTGACCTTATTCAAATGAAAGCAATTGTTTGGAATGATGAAACAATGGGGGCAAAATATGATATTGAAGAAATTCCTGCTGATTTGTTAGAGAAAGCAAATGAGTATAGAGAGAAACTTGTAGAAGCTGCTGCTGAGCAAGATGAGGCTTTGATGGAGAAATATCTTGGAGGTGAGGAACTCAGCATTGAAGAGATTAAAAAAGGAATTAAGGCAGGATGTTTGAGCATGAGTCTTATTCCTATGCTTTGTGGATCATCTTTTAAAAATAAAGGTGTTCAAACTTTGCTTGATGCAGTCATTGACTTTTTACCTGCTCCAACAGAGGTTGCAGATATTAAAGGAATTGATCCTAAGACTGAAGAAGAGGTGAGTGTAAAATCAGGTGATAGTGGTGAATTTGCAGGCCTTGCATTTAAGATTATGACAGATCCCTTTGTTGGACAGCTTACTTTTGTTCGTGTATACCGAGGAATGCTTGAATCAGGAAGCTATGTTCTTAATTCTACAAAAGGCAAAAAAGAGAGAGTGGGAAGACTTCTTAAGATGCACTCAAATAAGCGTGAAGATATTAAAGATGTTTATGCTGGTGAGATTTGTGCATTTGTGGGTCTAAAAGACACTCTTACAGGTGATACACTTTGCTCTGAAAAAGATCCTGTAATTTTAGAAAGAATGGAGTTTCCAGAGCCTGTTATTCATATTGCAGTTGAGCCTAAGACAAAGGCTGATCAAGAGAAAATGGCTGTTGCTCTTGGCAAACTTGCCGAAGAGGATCCAAGCTTTAGAGTGAGCACACAAGAAGAAACAGGTCAAACTTTAATTGGTGGTATGGGAGAACTTCATCTTGAGATTATTGTTGATCGTCTCAAGCGTGAATTTAAAGTTGAGGCAGAGATCGGTCAGCCACAAGTTGCATTCCGTGAAACAATTAGAAGTGCTGTTGAGCAAGAGTGTAAGTATGCTAAACAATCTGGTGGTAGAGGACAGTATGGCCATGTGTTTATTAAGCTTGAGCCAAAAGAGGCTGGAAGTGGATACGAATTTGTGAATGATATCTCAGGGGGTGTAATTCCAAAAGAATATATTCCTGCAGTAGATAAAGGGATTCAGGAGGCAATGCAAAATGGTGTGCTTGCAGGTTATCCAGTTGTGGACTTTAAGGTAACACTTTTTGATGGAAGCTATCACGATGTAGATAGCTCTGAGATGGCATTTAAAATTGCTGGTTCTATGGCGTTTAAAGATGCTTGTAGAAAAGCAAACCCCGTTCTTCTTGAGCCAATGATGAAGGTTGAGGTTGAAGTTCCTGAAGAATATATGGGAGATGTGATTGGAGACCTTAATAGAAGAAGAGGACAAATCAATTCAATGGATGATCGTATGGGTCTTAAGATTGTTAATGCATTTGTTCCACTTGCTGAGATGTTTGGATACTCCACTGATCTTAGATCTGCAACCCAAGGTCGTGGAACATATACAATGGAATTCGATCACTATGGTGAAGTTCCTTCAAATATTGCAAAAGAAATTACTGAGAAGAGAAAGGGTTAATTCCCTTCCTTCCCTCTTTTTTTCTTCCCCTTTTATCCTCCCTTATGCCTTACAATTAAATTTAAAATTAAAGAGAATATTATGAGGCGTTATGCATTAATTAAAGAAAAAAATAAGCGTGAAATTGTCTTACTTCAGGGCAGTGGATGCAAATATAAGCAATGCAGTTTTTGTGATTACTATCTTGATGTAGGAAATAATAGTTTTAAACTTAATGCCGAGGTTTTGAATCAAGTGAGTGGAATTTTTGGTGTTCTTGAAGTGATTAATTCAGGAAGCTTTGATGAAATTGATTTGAAAAGTATGAAAAAAATTCTTCAGATTGCAAAAGAAAAAAAAATTCATACTCTTATTTTTGAATGTCACTATCTTTATAGGCATAAAATTGCCTCACTTAAAAAATTTTTTGAGAGCTTTGAGGTTAAAATTAAATTAGGATTAGAGAGTTTTGATTATGTTTTGAGAGAAGAGATATTTAAAAAGGGGATAAAAGTTAAAGAACCTCAAGAGATTGCAAAAGGTTTTGATGAGGCAAACTTTCTTATAGGAGTAAGCTCTCAAAATGAGGAAATGATCAAAAAAGATATTGAGCTTGGATTGAAATATTTTGAGCGAATCTGCCTTAATGTTATGTGTGATAACTCAAAAATGAAAGCCGATCAAGAGGTTATTGAGATTTTCCTAAAAAATATTTATCCTCAAATTAAAGACAATGCACGGATTGATATTTTGATAGAAAACACAGATTTTGGTGTAGGAGTGTAGGAGTGAGTAATGAATTTCTATTATGTTTAAGTGTTGTATTGATTTATGGTGGGATAGTTATAGCTTATATATTTTTTAAAGTTAGAGGACTTTTGCTTTTTATGCTTTTAGCCACAGTGCTTGCAAATATAGAAGTAACTTTGCTTATTAAAGCCTTTGGTTTAGAGCAAACCCTAGGAAATATCCTTTTTGCTTCAACTTTTCTTATTACGGATGCACTCAGTGAGATAAGAGGAAAAGAACTTGCCCAACAATCCATTAGACTCACAATTTTTGGAAGTATTATTTTTCTTATTAGTTCACAAATGTGGCTTTTATACACACTCCAAGATTCATTAATGCATACTTATTTATCCCACATTTTTTCTCAAACTCCTCGTATCATCATTGTTTCTTTAATTGTTTTTGCAATTGCTTCTTATGTGGATGTATGGCTATATCATTGGTGGTGGAGGCTAAGTACTAAAATATGGGGGAGTAAAAAGAAATTTTTATGGCTAAGAAATAATGCTTCTACCTTATTTTCTCAGCTTTTAAATACGGTTTTTTTTAGTTTTGGAGCTTTTTATGGGGTTTTAGAAATTAATGTGATTACAAAAATTATCCTCTCGAGCTATATGATTTTTATTTGTACTTCACTTTTAGATACCCCAGTTCTTTATTTGCTTGTTTATTTATCAAAAAGAAACAAACAAAGATTAGGATAAGGATTTAAATCTTAATTTTTTTGGGAAATACATGCAGATCACTCTAATTATAATTTATATATGTATTTTTACAATCCCCAGTATTGTAATTGATTTTTTACAGTATCAGCATATTGCTTTATCTTTAAGGCTCAAACCTGTAATTTTGTCCAAATCAGACTATATTCAAGCGGGTAAATATGCTTTGCAAAAGATTAAAATTTCTATCATTCAGCATCTTTTCAACACCGCACTTTTTATATTTTGGATTATGTATGGCCTACATTTTGTTAATGATTTTATTGAGAATTATCATTTACCCAGAGGAAAAAATCTTAATTGCGTTTTGATGGTGCTTGCTTTTATTTTAATTTCTCAAGTTCTCTCAATTCCTTTTAAGTATTACATTGAGATGGTTTTGGATAAAAAATATGGTTTTAGCAAACAGAGTAAAAAAACTTTCTTTGGTGATTTGCTGAAAGGATTGGTGATGACAATTGTCCTTGGAGGTGGAATTTTATATTTGCTTGTATATACAATTTATTTCTTTCATTTATGGTGGTTTTATGCAGCTTTACTTTCTTTTGCTGCCATTGTTTTAGTGAATTTTTTATATCCAACTTGGATTGCTCCTTTGTTTAACACCTTTACTCCACTTAATGATGAGAATCTGCAAGCACGGATTGAGGGGTTGCTTGTAAGTGTTGGATTTAAAAGCAGTGGAATTTTTATTATGGATGCCAGTAAGCGCGATGGACGTCTCAATGCTTATTTTGGAGGATTTGGAAAAAATAAGCGTGTAGTACTTTTTGATACATTGCTTGATAAGATTAGTTCAGATGGATTAATTGCAATTTTGGGTCACGAACTTGGACATTTCAAATATAAAGATTTGCTTGTGAACTTATTTATTAGTGCATTTTTTATGTTTGCTATCTTTTTTGCTATTGGTCAGCTACCCCAAAGCTTTTTTAATGAATTAGAAATTAAGAAAAATGCAGGAAATCTTTTAATTTTGCTGATTTTATTTGCACCTGTGGTATCGTTTTGGTTTTTACCCGTAATTGGATTTTTTTCACGCAGGGCAGAGTATCGAGCTGATGAGTTTGGCTCAAATCTTGCTTCAAAACAAGCTCTTGCAGAAGCATTGATTAGGCTTGTAAATGAAAATAAAGCCTTTCCCAGTTCTCACCCTGCTTATATCTTTTTTTATTATACCCATCCGCCTTTATTGCAACGTTTAAAAGCGCTCGGCTATGAGCTATAGCATTAAAGAAGCTTTGAAGTATGCTTTTAGCGTGCTTCAAACACATCGCCCACAATTAGAGGGCGAAATTCTACTTTGTTATATTTTAGGAGTTCAAAGAATTGATTTGCACATGCACTCAGAGCGTGTTTTAACCCCTAGTGAATTTGAGAGATTTCATCAGCTCATTTTACGAGCCAATAATCACGAACCTATTGAATATATTACTCAAAAAGTAAGCTTTTATGATTGGGAATTTGAGATTTCTCATGGAGTATTAATCCCAAGACCCGAAACAGAAATTTTAGTAGAGAAATGTGATGAACTGATTAAAAAAGAGAGGATAAAAAATATTTTTGAGCTTGGTGTAGGAAGTGGGATTATTTCTATTTCTTTGGCTTTGCTCAATCCTTCAGTTATAATTACGGCAAGTGATATTAATCCCCTTGCTTTAAAATTAACACAAAAAAATATTCATTCATTTTCCAAGTTTAATCCATCTTTGTCAAATAGGATTAATTTGTATTATGGAGATGTTTTGCAAGAAAAGACTTTTTTTGATGCAGAACATTTTGATCTTTGGGTGTCAAATCCTCCCTATATTGCAAATGATTATATCTTACCCAAAAATGTTGCCTATGAACCAAAAGAAGCCTTATTTGCAGGAGAGAGGGGAGATGAGATTTTAAAAAAAATTATACATTTGGCAAGTAGATATCGCATTCCCTACCTTGCTTGTGAAATGGGTTGGGATCAAAAAGAAAGTATTGCCCAAGAGTTAAAGGATTTCAAAGAAATAGAATTCTATAAAGATCTAAGCGGACTAAATCGAGGATTTATTGCAAAAAGATAAGATAGAATACGCACCTTGTGATATTTAAGACTTTTAAGGAGAATGGGTATGGAAGTTTTTTTACAAAATTTTTTTCTGATTTCATCATGGAAAACTCCTCTTGTATTGGGGCTACTTTTTGGTGTATTTGGGGTTTTATACAGCTTAAGGGAGAAGCTTAGTTTTTCTCAAAGGATGTTTTTGGGCTTACTTTTGGGGGTTATTTTTGGCTTTTTAATGCAGGTTTGTGCGGGTTTTCCTCAAGGAAATGTAGATAGTTTTAAAGAAAATATCAATCTTAGATGGCTTTATGAAAGCTATGTGTGGTTTGAATTCTTTGCCACAATTTTTGTGAGTTTTCTTAAGTTATTGGTCGTTCCAATTGTTTTTGTGGGAATTTTATATGTGATTTTAAGTCTTAAAACTGATGTGCGATTTTCCTCTATGTTTATGCGTTCTTCTTTTTGGTTACTTTTCACTACTGCAATTGCATGTATTTTTGCCGTAAGCTTGGGGGTGTATTTTGATCTTGGAAGTGGAATGGGTATGAGCGAGGGAGAAAGAAGTATTAGAGAAATTAAAAGTTTAAATCAAATCTTCTTGGGGCTTATTCCAAGTAATATTATTGAATCGATGGGGAATAATCGTGTAATAGGGGTTGTGATTTTTGCACTTGTTTTTGCTCTAAGTGCAAAGAGTGTGGGAGAGAAATATCCAATCTATCAATCATTTGTAAAATTTATTGAATTCTTACATGCTGTAGTTTATAAATTTGCTTTAGGAATTATTACTTTTATGCCTTATGCAGTTGTTGTGATGATGGCAAGTATTTTTTTAAAATTTGGCTTTAATGTGCTTAAACCCGCCTTGCTTTTCATTGCTCTTATCTATGTATGTGCATTGTGCATGTTTATTGTTTATCTTATTATTTTGGCCTTGCATGGACTTAATCCTTGGAAGTTTTGTAAAAAAGCAATTCCTGCATTACTTATGGCTTTTACTTCAAGATCAAGTATTGCAACTCTGCCTGTTACCATTAGCACACTTAGAAATAAACTAGGAGTGAGCGAGGCAAGTGCTCCATTTATTGCGACTTTGGGAACTTCAATTGGGGCAAATGGTTGCGCAGGATATTTTGGTGGGCTTGTAGGAGTTTTTGCACTCCATGCAATAGGAATGCCAGTAGGAGTGATTGAAGGGATTATGATTGTTATTCTTTCTGTGTTTGCTTCTATTGGTGTGGCGGGCATTCCAGGTACTGCAACAATGGCTGCATCAATTGTACTCACAGGTCTTGGCATGGGGGAATATTTTGGGATTTTGGCTATTATTTTGGGAATTGATCCTATTATGGATATGGCTAGAACAATGAGCAATGTCAGTGGTGCAATGATTGCTAGCATAGCAACAGATAAGGAGATGGGAAGTTTAAATATAGAGGAGTATAACTCCTAAATGATATTGAGCAATCCTTGATAATCCCCTTGGACAATATGTCTAAGGGCATAATCTTTGGTATTGCTCACTTCATTAAGCAAACAGGGAGGACCAAATTGCGTGCGATTGAAGGTATTCTGGCGTTTAGCTAGCTGAGCGGTATGCGTATTGATAAGATAGAGAAGTTCTTCTTTAGAGGTAATTTTTTTATTAAAATACTCTTTGCACTCTTTGAGTCCAATAGATTTAAAGGGTCCAATCTGATCTCCATATTTTTCCATTAAAATTCTTGCTTCATCCAAAATACCCATTTCTAGCATTTTTTTACTTCTTAAGGCAATACGCTTTCTTAAAAGCTCTCTCTCTAAACTCAAGATATATTTTTCAATTTTATGGGGAAAGGGGATTTTGGGATTTTGCCTGAAATAAAGTGAGGGCGCAAGTCCTGTAGCAAAGTAGATTTCCAAAAATTTATTGATTCTGTAACTATCTTGATGAGAAAATGGGAGAGAGGGTTCAATACTTAATAAAAATTCTAAAGGAGAAGAAAGCTTTTGAATTCTTTCTTTAATTTCCTCAAGAGTTGCTTGTTCAAGTTGGGGTAGAGGTGAGAGGCCATCAATGATGCTTTTGAGATAAAAACTTGATCCCCCAATAATGAGTAAGGTATCCTTACCCTTATTTTGGGTTAAGGCAATAGCTTCTTGAAGAAGATTATAAAAGAGTGTAGCATTATTGTGCTGTGTAGGAGAGAGAACATCTACCCCATAGTGATATATTTTTGCAAGCTCTTCTTTTGTAGGTTTTGCTGAGGCAATATCAATTTCTTTATAGATTGAAAGCGAGTCAAGTGAGAAGATTTCACAATTTAGTTTTTGGGCAAGTTCTAAACCAAGTTGACTTTTTCCACTCCCACTTCCCCCTAAAATTGCAATGAGTCTCACCACAGGCTAGATTTTACCCCTAGCCTTTAAAACGCTTTGATGAGCCCCTTGCTCTAAGATTCCCTTAAACCCTTTTTCTTCTAAATAAACCAACCCTTCTGCAGTTGTCCCTGCTGGGCTTGTTACAAGAGTTTTGATTTCTAAGGGGCTAGAGTGGTTTAAAAGCTTTGCAAACCCTTGAAATGTTGCTCTGACAAGTTCTGTACTCTGGGTGATGGTTAATCCCTCTCGCACCCCTGCATCAATGAGTGCTTGTGCAACTAGGGCAAGAAAAGCCGGAGAGCTTCCACTTGTAGCAATGGAGGCATCAATAAGGTCTTCGCTCTCCACCCATACTGCATTTCCAAAAGCAAGACTAAGGGTTTGTGCTTGTTGCTTAGCTTCTGCAAGGGCAGAGGGATTAGGACTGTAGGCATAAAGAGTTGTAGCAGATTTTTTGACAAATGCTCCAACATTTGGCATTGAGCGTATATAAGAGTGTGCTTGAGGGAATTGAGAGATTAGAGATTGTACTTTTACCCCAGCCATAACAGAATAAACTAAAGGAGTAGCAAAATCACAAGAGAAAGATTGCAATCCCTTAGGCTTAATGCATATAAGAATAATAGGGAATTGATTTTTTAATTCTTGGATATTGCTGATAGGGGTGATAGAATGATTGGGAAAATCTTTGCAGAAAGCTTGAGATTTATAAAAATCTCTTCCTAGAACAAAGAGCTTATAAATATTGGGAGAAATACCTTTGACTATAGCATGAGCAAGATTTCCATAGCCAATGATAAGTAAAGATTGCATTAAGATTTAATTTGGTCTTGATAATAGGTATCAATTGATTCTGAAAGTCCATATTGTGGATATCTTGCACTATCAAGAACAACTTGAGCCATTGTTTGGTTTTTGACATTAAAAATAACAGGAGCAAGGAAATTAATTGTGGAGTTTTCAATAGGAGTTTGCAAAACCATAATATTGCCCACTAAAATATCTTCCTGGCTTTCTATTTCAAGTAAAAGCTGTAATGCAGTTGGGATTTCAAAATTATATTCACGTAAAGCAAAAGGGTTGATGAGAGTAAAAATCGGTGAAGAATCTTCATCGTTAGAGAGTTTCATAAACAAATCATCAATTTTTTCAAGCCTCATTTTATTAACATCTTCAAAGCCAAGAATTGGCGACTTTACCTCAAAAACCATAGCTTAAATGCTCCTTGAAAATTTATTTAAACACGCTTTAATCAGTAAATTCTATCCTAGATTTTATATTTTTTGGCAAAAATATTAAAAATAAACCCTTAAACTTTTATGGTTAGATATAATTCAAAATAAATCAAATAAAGGAAATTTTTTATTAAAGTCTTTAAAGTTTTAAAAATGAAAAAAAATATTAGTCTTTATTTTTTTATGCTTTTTGCATATTTTTTTACTGCTTGTTCAAATAAGGTTGAAGAGTTTGATAAACCCGCAATGCATTGGTATGAAGAGATTTTTAAAGAAATTCGTTACAACAATCTTGAAAGTGCAGATACTAAATTTGCTTCTTTACAAAGTGAGCATGTTAATTCTCCTTTGATCCCTGAAGCAATGTTGGCCTTGGGTCATGCGCATATGGAACAAGATGAGTTTTTGCTTGCAGAATTTTATTTTGATGAATATCTTAAGCGTTTTTCCAATAGAGAAAATTACAGCTATATTAATTATTTAAAAATTTTGGCACGTTTTTATTCTTTTAAAAATCAAAGCAAGGATCAAGAGTTTATGAATGAATCTGCAATAGAGATTAAAAATTATCTTGATGCCTATCCGAATGAGATTTATACGCCTTTTGTAGGCTATATCTATACAAAGTTTAAGCTTGGTCAAATTGAGCTTAATCAAGCTATAGCCAATGTTTATCGCAAACAAAACAAAGAATATGCTGCAAATCTGTATCTTAAGCGCAGTGATAGTGTATTGCAAACAAGTTTTAGGACTATTACAAATGGATTACCCTGGTATGTGATGGATGCAATTGAGCTTAAGCAAATTGATTATATTATTCCTTCTTATGTGCCTTGGTATGTGATGATTTTTGATTGGTAAGAAAGAGGAGAGTGTAGATGAATATGCATATTATTGTAGAAGAGGAATTCTCTGTTTATCCATTTATGATTGTTCCTATTTTTGTAAGCTCTCAACGCAATATTCAAGCGATTGAGGAGGCATTTAAAGCGGATAAAAAAATCTTTATTGCTTTCTTTAAAGAAGGGAGTGAGGAAGAATTTTATAAAATTGGAGTTGTGGGGGAGATTATGAGAAAGGTAGCTCTACCTGATGGAAGGGTAAAGATACTGTTTAGGGGGATTGGAAGAGGGATTATAGATGAGGTTATTACAAGTTCACCTCTTTTAGGTGAAGTGTCCATGCATGCTTATACAGGTGGATTTTCTGAAAAACTTAAAGCAACATTTGAGGTTCTTAAAGAACAGCTTGGTTATCTTGCAAATGTTAATAGCAATATAACTGCAGAATTAATTAAGGCTGTGGAGGAGAGTAGTAATCTTAATCGTACAATTGACCTTATTGCATCTGGTTTAAAACTCCCAAAAACTCAAGCATTTGAGCTTTTTGCAAAGGATGATATCCAAGAGAGAATGGTTTTGTTGATTGAATATATTGTTGCAGATATTGAAAATCAAAAACTCCAAAAAGAGATTAAATCTCGTGTCCAAAACAAGATGGACAAGATTAATAAAGAATATTTCCTTAAAGAACAAATTCGTCAAATCCATAAGGAGCTTGGATTAGAGGGGCAAAAAGAAGAGGAGATGGACCGCTATAGAGAAAAATTGGCTTTGATTAAACCTTTTATCTCGGTAGAAATCCATAAAGAGATCAAGCGCCAAATTGATAGATTAAGCAAGATGAATCAAGAAAGTGGTGATGCAAGTATTGTGCAAAATTATATTGAATGGGTACTTGAAATTCCTTTCGGAAAATTTAGCAAACAAAAACTTTCTATTGAGAGTGTAGAAAAACAACTCAATGAAGATCATTACTCACTTGAAAAACCTAAAAAACGTATTGTTGAGTTTTTTGCTGTTAAGGAGTTGCTTGCACTCCGAGGAAAAGAAGAAAAAGATTCCAAAGGAACAATCCTTTGTTTCTATGGTCCTCCTGGAGTAGGAAAGACTTCTTTGGCAAACTCTATTGCTAAAGCAATGGGGAGACCTCTTGTAAGATTGGCCCTTGGAGGACTTGAAGATGTTAATGAATTACGGGGACATCGACGCACTTATTTAGGTGCAATGCCAGGGAGAATTACACAGGGACTGATTGATGCAAAAGAAATGGATCCTGTGATGGTGCTTGATGAGATTGATAAGGTGGGGAGAAGTTTTAGGGGAGATCCTACAAGTGTATTATTAGAAATCTTAGACCCTGAACAAAATAAAGAGTTTAGGGATTATTACACAAATTTTAATCTTGATTTGTCCAATATTGTTTTTATTGCTACAGCTAATGATATTTCCCAAATCCCTGCACCTCTAAGAGATAGAATG
Organism: Helicobacter cholecystus; assembly: GCF_003364215.1. GTDB lineage: Bacteria > Campylobacterota > Campylobacteria > Campylobacterales > Helicobacteraceae > Helicobacter_G > Helicobacter_G cholecystus. The sequence continues at coordinate 52,392 of NZ_NXLU01000004.1, read as the reverse complement.
GAATTTATTCATATTTCTAGCTATACACCTCAAGAAAAAGAGCAGATTGCAAAAAAATATCTTATTCCTCAAGAGATGAAAAAACATGGATTAAAATCTTATGAGGTGAATATTACCCCTTTAGCCCTTAGGGAGATTGTAGAAAAATATACAAGAGAATCGGGTGTGAGAAATTTGCGCCGTCAAATTGCAACAATTATGCGAAAAGTTGCTCAAAAGGTATTGATTGATAGCATTAATGGAGAGAAAAATAAAATTTCTATCACACAAAAAAATTTGAATGAATATCTAGATAAGATTATTTTTGAGATTGATCCTGCGGATAAGGTTGATCAGGTTGGAGTAGTTAATGGCCTTGCTTGGACAAGTGTGGGGGGAGATGTGCTTAAAATTGAGGCTGTAAGGATTGAGGGTAAGGGAGCCTTAACTCTTACAGGGAGCTTAGGAGATGTGATGAAAGAATCTGCACGCATTGCTCATTCTGTAGTTAAAGTGCTTTTGAATGAAGGCAAGCTCAAGAGCACTCTTAAACTCCCTAAGAGTAAAGATAAGCAATCTCAAAAGCCAATCTATGATATTTATGATTTGCATTTGCATGTTCCAGAAGGTGCAACACCCAAAGATGGTCCAAGCGCAGGAATTACAATGGCAACTGCAATTGCTTCAATCCTAAGTGGTCAAAAAGTAAAGGGAGAGATTGCAATGACAGGTGAACTCACTCTTAGTGGAAAAATTTTACCCATTGGTGGATTAAAAGAAAAACTTATTGCCGCACATAAGGCAGGGATTAAAAAAGTCCTCATTCCTATAAAAAACTATCAAAGAGATTTAGATGAAATTCCAGATGAGGTTAAGGAGGGATTAGAAATTATTGCTGTTAGGCGAATTGAGGAAGTGTTAAAAGAGGCATTAGTTTGATCTATGTTTTTGGAAAGATGTGAATTAAATAGATAAAGATAAGGGCTATTTTTTATAAAGTAAGTAAAAATGAAAAAATTACAAGATTTATATTTATATAGGGATAAATTGTTAGAAGTTGCAGAAAAGTTTAAACACTAAGAGAATGAGAAGATCTCTTAAATCATTAAGATTTTAGGAGTTTTTAAATTCTCTGCAATGCCTTAAGTAAGATTTGATACTCCTGAAATCCTCCAAAATTTCCAATCCTAGAAATGCTGTTTTTAAGATAACCTCCTCCGCTAGAGATAAGGATATTTTGCTTTGCTAGAGCCGTTTTAATAGAATTTTGAGGATCATCAAAGGCAATAATGGAAAATGAGGGATTCTTAGAGTATAGGGCCACTCCTTTAGAGGCTAGGAGCTCTCTTGTTTCTTCAAATCGCTTTTTAATAAGTATGGAGTTGCGCATCAAGTCAATGTGTTTGAGCACAAACTTTAAAGCAAGAAAAAGATGTGAGGGTAGAGAGAAAGCAATGGGGTGAGTAAGATAGTTCTGCAGAGCCAAATAATAAGAGAGCGGGGATCTTAAGTGGAGAATCTCTAAAGCCCTAGAGCTTACAAAAACCATTCCAAGCCCTACAGGAAGCCCTAGAACTTTTTGACTTGAAGCCACTAAAACATCAATATTTTCAATTTCAATATGCTCACTGCCAAAAAGTGCAATAGCATCAAGAAAAGTGAGAATAGAGGGATCATGCTCTTTGATGGCTTTGCAAATCTCTTCATATTTTTCTCTCACACCCCCAGAGCTTTCTACTCCACACAAGCACACGCCATCAATATTGGGATTTTCTTTTAATGCTTTTTTGACTTCCTCTAGAGTATGAGAGCGATCCCATGGACAAGAAAGTATAGTGGTAGAAATGGAAAAATTTTTTGCAATCTCACCCCAGCGACTAGAGAATTTTCCATTCTCTAAAATAAGCAAATGCCTAGGAGAGAAACTACAAATTGCACTCTCCATTGCTCCGCTTCCACTGCAACATAGAAAAAATACTTCTTGCATTGGGCAAATTTGAAGAAGGTGATTGTGGCAAAAATCAAAAATTTCTTGGAATTCTTTTGAGCGATGATGAAGTGTGGGGAGAGAGAGGACAGAGGCAATTTGAGGAGAGAGTTGGGCTGGGCCTGCTGTAAAAAGGGTCATACTTTTCCTTGTTTTAATTAAATTTTTTTATGATTTTGCCACGAATGGGGAAAAAACTTATTGCGTTTTAAGCAAAAAACTTTATAATAGAAACTTTTGAAATAATCTTAAGGAGAAACATATCGATGGCAACAGTGATTCGATTGACAAGAATGGGTCGAAAGAAAAAACCTTTTTATAGAGTAGTTGTAACAGACAGCAGAAAAAGAAGAGATGGTGGGTGGATTGAATCTATCGGGATTTATAATCCTCTTGTAGAGCCAGCCTATATAAAAATTAATCAAGAGCGATTAGCTTATTGGAAGGGTGTTGGGGCGAAAATGAGCGAAAGAGTTGCTAAACTAGCTTCAAAATAATTCTGAAACTATGGTTGAACACTTTATTTTAGAATATGCCAAGAAAATTGCTCTACATCCTGAGCAAATTCGTGTCCAAACACAAGAGTGTGAAGAAGGAATAGAAATCATACTTTTTTCTTCTCAAGAAGATATGGGAAAATTCATTGGCAAGAATGGAAAAATGATTCATTCTCTTAAAAATATTCTCTCAGGCTGTAAAGTTAAAAATGGTCAAAATTATAAAATCGTTGTCCAATCTCTATGATACAGGTTGCAAAGATTGGTAAAAGTGTAGGGGTTTATGGGGGAGCAAAGCTCCATATCCTCACAGATTTTCCAGAAATTTTTAAAGAAGATATTATTTATACCGCTAAATCTCCTGGTCTAAATCCCCAAACTCTTAGTCTAAAAATCAAATCCTATCATGAGGGTATTGTAATTTTTGAGAGTTATGAGAGTAAAGAAAGCATTAAGACACTTGTGAATTTTACTCTTTATGCCTCTCTTGAAGATACGCGAAAGTATTGTGAGCTTAGAGAGGGGGAGATGTTTTGGTTTGATGTCATTGGGAGTGAGATTATTGAAGATGGAGAGAAGTTGGGAGAGGTTATTGAGATTGAGCGTATAGGCGAAGTGGATTATTTATTGATTGAAGCTGTGGTGACTCAAAATCTTCCTAAGCGATTTATGCTCCCCTATATTCAACGCTATATTTTGGAAGCAAGAGACAAAAAGATTTATACACAGGGTGCCAGAGAGATTTGGTTTGCAAGTTAGATGAGATTTACTTTTCTTACTCTTTTTCCTCATATTTTACACTCTTATTTTTGTGATTCCATCCTTTCTAGGGCTATTGAGAGTGGAAAAATCAAAATTGATTATTGTAATTTTAGAGATTTTGCATTTAATCGTTATGGCAAAGTTGATGAACCACAGATTGGAGGTGGAGCGGGGCAGGTGATTTGTGCTGATGTGCTAGATAGGGCATTGCAAGCCATTGCAAAAAATAACTCTCATATTATCTTTCTTACCCCATCAGCTCCACAATTTACGCAGAGTGATAGCATAAGACTTGCAAGAGAAAAAGAGCATATTATTTTTGTTTGTGGACGTTATGAGGGATTTGATGAAAGAGTTATAGAGTTATGGGCTGATGAGGTATTTTGTATTGGGGATTTCATCCTCACAGGTGGAGAGCTTCCTGCACTTTGTTTATGTGATAGTATCTCCAGACAGATTAAAGGGGTTCTTGGAAATTCTCAGTCCTTATGCGGAGAATCTTTTGAAAATCATCTCTTGGAGCCACCAATTTTTGCAAAAACAATTAAAAAAGATGAAAAAATTGAAAAAATCTCACCACCTTTAGAATTTTTCAAGGGAAATCATAGTAAAATCTCGGATTTAAAACTTGACCTTTCTGCATTGAGGACAAAATATTACAGACCCGATTTGTATCAGAAATGGAAAAATCATAAGGACAGGAAATGAAAAATCGATATATTGAGAGCTTTGAGAAAACGCAGATTGCCAAAAAAGAAATTCCTGCTTTTAAGGCAGGAGATACTCTTAGGCTTGGAATTAAGATTCAAGAGGGAGATAAGAGCAGAATCCAAAATTTTGAAGGAATTTGTATTGCTATTCGTGGAAATGGTGTAGATAGAACATTCACAGTAAGAAAAATGGGTGCAAATAATATAGGTGTTGAAAAAATATTCCCACTTTACAGTGAGTCACTTCAGAGAATTGAAGTTCTTCGAATCGGTCGTGTAAGAAGAGCAAAACTTTATTATCTTAGAGATAGAAAAGGTAAGTCTGCAAGAATTAAAGAGCTTAGAAAATAAGCTCTTTTATCTTGATGCAACATAAGCAATGGCATTAAGATAACTTTTTATACTCGCCTTCCCATTATATGCTATATCAAATGCTACCCCATGGTCTACAGAGGCCCTAAGGATAGGGATATTTAAGCTCACATTAATGCTTTCATTAAAATATAATGCCTTAAGCGTTGCTAGTCCAATATCATGATACATTGCAATCCAAGTGCGAAATTCTTTTTGTCTTGCAGGGATAAAGGAACAATCAGGAGGATAGACACCTTTAAAAACTTCTTTACCCAAGGTAAGATTGATTCTCTCTATAGCTTTTTGAATCTCTTTTTCTTCATTGCCTAGCATTCCCCCATCTCCTGCATGAGGGTTAAAACCCATTACGCAATACTTCTCTTGAGGATGTGAAGCATAGAGTGCTTTGAAAAAGTCAAAGAGCTTTTGACTTTTGATATGGCTAGATACTTCTCTTAGCGGAATGTGATCGGTGTATAAAGCAATAAACATTTTTTCCCACCCTAGCATCATAATAGCCTCTTTGTTATAGCGAAGAGCTAGGGCTTGGGTATGACCAATAGCTTTGATTCCTGCTTGAAGCCAAGCTTGTTTATGGATAGGGAGGGTTACAAGTGCATCTGTTTTTTTCTCTTCAGAAAGCTTGCAACCGAGTATAAAACTCTCATAGCTATATCTTCCACTCTCTTTGCTCAAAACTTTTGGTTCAATTTTTGGAATTTGAAGTTTAGGAGGTTGGCACATTGAAGGAGTAAGAGAGGGAGGGAATGGGAGAGAGAGAAGAGAAGAGGCAAGCTCTAAGAGTTCATAATGGACGCAATAAATGGGGGTAACAGTTTGAATAATACTCTCATGAGCCTTGAGTAAAATTTCTAATCCCACCCCATTAATATCTCCACAACTAATGGCTATTTGTTTCATTTTTCAATCAGCTCCTTCATTTCTTTGATTGCTTGAAAAAGTCCTACAAAAATTGAGCGAGCAATGATTGAATGACCGATATTAAGCTCGGTAATTTCAGGGATTAAAACAATAGGTCTGACATTTTGATAGTTTAATCCATGTCCTGCAAATACTTCCAATCCTAACTCTTTGGCAAGTTTTGAACACTCTTTAATTTCATGGAGGCATTGTTGCATTTTTTCTTCTAGGATTTTTAGAGGCAGGTGAAGTGAAGTAATGGCGTTGTGGGTGTATTTGAAGTTGGTATAAGCCATTAAAAAGAGATTTGCCCACTCTCCTGTATGAAGCTCAATGCTTTGCACTCCTAGCTCTTTGGCAAGTTTTATATTTTCTATTTTTGGATCAATAAAAAGTGAAGTAGGAATAGAATGCTTATATAGCTTTTTAATCGCATAAACTACTTGTTCTTGCCGAAGATTCAAGCCCCCCTCAGTAGTAACTTCTTCTCTTTTTTCTGGAACCAAAGTAACACGATGGGGAGAGTAGGGAATGATTGTATCAACCATTGAGCTTGCGCATTCAAGGTTGATGGGTAAAAAACTCTGAGAAATAATGGCTTTAAAATCTTCATCATGGATATGGCGACGATCTTCCCTAAGATGGAGCGTTACTTGTGAAGCTCCTGCATTTTTAAGAATAAAAATCGCCTCCAAAGGATTGGGTTCGTTAATTTTTCTAGCTTCACGTAAGGTGGCAATATGATCAATATTTACTCCAAGTAGCATTACAAAACTCCTTTTTAAATAAAGTATTATAAAATTCTTATAAAATATTGAGTAAGGAAAAATGATGCGTTTATTTGAAATGATGAAATATCTGGGTGTTGATACAAAGAATCTTAAGGATTTTGAAGTTAAAGCCCTGAGCAGTCCTCAAGAAGCTACACAGAGTGATTTAATTTATATTGATCAAGATAAATATCTTAATGAACTCTCCTCTTGTAGGGCGGGTGCAGTATTGGTTAATCAAAAAAATGCTTCACGCATTCCTGATCATATTCAGGCAATCATTGTGCAAAATCCACATTTAGCCTTTGCATATCTTTCAAGTTTTTTTGTAAAAGAGATGTTTGAAGAAGAAGGAGTAGAGGCAAAAGTAGCGTCTAGTTCAAAAATTATGAATGGGGTATATTTAGGCAGAGATGTAGAGATTGGGGAAGATTGTATCATTATGTCTGGGGTTGTCATTGGGGATAGAGTAAAGATTGGCAATGGTTGTAAACTTTTCCCTAATGTTGTGCTTTATGCAGATACGGTTTTAAAAGATAGGGTGAGTATTCATGCAGGAACAGTTGTAGGAAGTGATGGCTTTGGATATGCTCATACACAGGATGGAGTGCATATAAAAATCCATCATAATGGATGTGTAATTATCGAAGATGATGTAGAAATTGGAGCAAATTGCACTCTTGATCGTGCTGTATTTGGAGAAACTCGTATCAAAAAAGGAAGCAAGATTGATAATCTTGTACAAATTGGACATAACTGCATTATTGGAGAGCATACAATTTTGGTTTCTCAAGTTGGACTTGCTGGATCAACAACAACTGGGCGAAATGTTGTTATGGGAGGACAGGCAGGGAGTGGAGGACATATTCATATTGGAGATTTTACGCAGGTTGCTGGTCGTGGTGCAGTGGGAAAGAATCTTCCACCTTACACTAAATGGGGCGGACATCCACTTATGGAGCTTGACGAATGGATGAGATTTTATGTGACTTTAAGAAAAATGGTTAAACAACAAAATTCTTAATAGAGTTTTTTAAATGCCCTAATGACTTCTCCTTACTTCTATGATTATAATAGAGAAGTTGCCTGAATAAAAAGAGTTAAAGATATTAAAAGGCTGTGAGATCAAGAGATTTTTGATAAATATTTGTTTTGATTTTAAAAAATCCCAAAACACTATGAAAGATATAATCTTGTGAGAGTGGAGAGTTTTCTTTGATCTTAAAGTTTTTATATTCATCTCTTAAATTTTTTCCAAACCATGCTAAAGCCACAACCTGGGTTTGATTTTTAGGAGCAAGAGCATAGGGAAGTCCACCATGCATATAATTTCCCAGCTCTCCCAAACTTTTTCCATGATCGCTTATATACCATAAAGAGACGTCAAACTCCCCCTGAAGTTGCTCTAACCTTGAAATAGCTAAATGGAGTAAAGAATCTGTATAAAGCACGCTATTATCATATGCATTAATCAGTTCTTCAGAAGTACAGAGATTGGGATTTTTTTCTTTGCAAATGGGCTGAAAGATTTCAAATTCTTGGGGATAGCGTCTAAAATAATCTGGACCGTGACTCCCAAGAGTATGGAGAAGAAAAAAGTAATTTTCATGAGTATTGAGATTTTGGGTTAGAGTATTGAATGTGTTAAACATTACTTCATCTAAATCATCAAAATAATAGACATTACTCATTCTATTGCATACTCCCCCAATACAATTTTGTGCACTTCCACTATTGCTATCTAGCCAATAAGTTTTAACTCCCACTCTTTGAGTAATATCTAAAATATTATCTGTAAAATTTGAGAGATAACGATTAGTGTAGGTTTCATGAGTGTAATGTGTGAGCATACAAGGCACTGAAATTGCCGTAATAACACCACAAGAGCTAAAATTAGAAAAATTGACAAGCTGGGAGTGAGACTTAGTTTTGGGCATAAGCTCTCTTGGATATTGATGAAGTTGAGAGCTTCTGAGACTTTCTCCAATGACAAGGACTAAAATTTTTTTTCTTTTGATATTGTTCATTGTGGCATCAAGAGCGATTTGTTTATAAGGCATAGAAAGTTTTTGTTTTTGATCATGAAGCATCATAATGGTTGAGCGGATAGGAGAAATGGGGACAATGGTATATTGGAAACGATGCTGTGTGGTTAAAAGATAGATTAAATCTTTTCCAATCACAAAAGACCATAAAGAAAGTGAAGTCAATGCATAAAGACTGATAAAGAAGATTTTACATATACTTCCCCAAAACAGCGGAGTATATTTTATGGGATAGAAATATATAAAAATTGAGGGAAGGATTGCATAAAGAAAAATAGTAGAGAAAAGATTAAGGTTTAAAAACCCTTTGACTTCAGAAAAATGGGTATTAAAAAGACTTTGAATAATATCAGGCGTGATTCCAATATGAAGAGTGTCAATAAAAAATGCACTTATACAGCAAAAGAGTAGAAATAAGATTAAAACTACTTTGCTTAACTTCCCATAGCAAAGTAGTTCAAAACACAAACTTATCATAAAAAGCATAAAAACCCAAATATAGGCTATTTTATAAGCAGGGAAGAAGGCAGAAAGAGAAGAAAAAAAGGTTTGATTAAATACACTCACAATAAAGCAAGAAGTCATTAAAATTAAAAAATGATAAGAAAAACCTCTCATAACTTTCTTTGAGTGAAAATTTACTCTTCCATATAATTTTTGAGTTGGCGGCCTACTTTAGGGTGTTTAAGTTTTTTAATTGCACTAGATTCGATTTGTCTCACACGCTCTCTTGTAACATTAAGCTCTTTACCAATTTCCTCTAGAGTTCTATCACTCTCATCATCAAGTAGACCAAATCTCATGCGAATGACTGCTTGTTCCCTATCATTGAGTTGATCTAAGATCAGCTCAATTTGCCCTCTTAAATCTTCTTTAAGGATATGATCCATTGGACCAATAGCATTTTTATCCTCAACAAAATCTCCAAATTTTCCATCCTCATCGCTTCCAATTGGAGCTTCAAGACTGATGGGTTCTTTTGTGATCTTAATTACATTTTTAACCTTATCAACACTCAATCCTACTTCTTGTGCAATAAATTCAACATCAGGCTCTTTTCCATATTCTTGGATATGTTTACGCATAATTTTATGAATTCTATTGATGGTTTCAATCATATGGATGGGGATTCTAATTGTTCTTGCTTGATCGGCAATAGCACGTGAGATAGCTTGTCGAATCCACCAAGTTGCATATGTTGAGAATTTAAATCCTTTTTTGTATTCAAACTTATCTACAGCTTTCATGAGACCAATATTTCCTTCTTGGATGAGGTCAAGAAAGGGGAGCCCCCTATTAGTGTAGCGCTTAGCAATGGAAACTACAAGCCTAAGGTTAGAGCGTGCCATTTTCCCTTTTGCTTTATCAGAGATATTTTTTCCTCTTTTGATTTGCTCTAGGATTTCTTTAAGTTTCTCAGGATCTAGATCAAATCCCCCTTCACTTGCTTCTTTGGTTTGAAAGAGCTTTTTAAGTTCCATGTATACACCAACCATTGTACTCTCTGGCACAACCTCTAAAATCTCCTCTCTAGACATATTTGTAATATTCTCAAGAATTTTTTTATGATTTGCAACCATTGTGTCATTAAACAAGGGGAGTTTATATTCAAGACGTTTAAGCTCTTTTTCAAATCCACCTCCACTCTTAAGAGTATTTTCCATAGCCTTAACAAGTTCACTAATAAGCTTACTTGTTGGTCCTAGCTCCAAGAGGCTTTCTTTAAGAATGTGCTTTTTGTGGGCAAGAAGAAGAATATGTCCTAGCTCATCATCTTCTGGATTTGGTTTGGATTCTAAGACTTTAAGCCAATCTTTTTTGGCTTTTTCAAGATTTTTAAAACTTGCAAGAACATTGTCAATGCGTTTTTGATCCTTTTTGCTCATAGGTCTATTTACTTCTTCGCTTTCTTCCTCAATGCCCTCATCTTCTCCCCCCTCATCCTCTCTATCATCATCAAAATTTCTAAATAGCTCTTTTACTCTTCGCTCTCGATTAATGAGTGCATCTCGATAATCATGAATAAAATCAATTAAATAAGGAACGGAGCAAATCGCATCCAAAATCGTATCTTCCCCAAGCTCAATTTGTTTGCTTAAGATGACTTCCTCTTCTTTTGTAAGAAGAGGAATCTGGCCCATTTCACGTAAATACATTCTAACAGGACTATCACTCCTGCTCCACTCTAAAAGCTCTCTTTCTTTCATAAAATCAAATTCATCTTCTAGTTCACCATCAAGAACTTTTTTCTTTTCTTCTATAAGCTTTGTTTTATCTTGGATATTGAGGAGTTTTGCTACCTCTGAAGAGCTCATTAATTGTTTTGTATATTTTTTAGCAAGTTCTTTAACTTTTTTTACCTGTGTTGCATTGGGCGCTTTTTGCAAGGTTTGGGCAATTTTTTCATAAGAAATATAAGGGGTTTCTTCTTCGCTAAAAAGTAATTCTAATTCTTTGATTGGATCTTTTTTTGTTTTTTGAATTTGCTGAGTTTCATTTTCCATCTTAGAAAAAACCTTTGAATGTGAAGTTATAGGGGCGCAAATTTTTTTGCTTTAAAACTAATGGATTATATCTAAAATTTTTAAACCTTTTTCAAATCCCCTGTTTCTTGGGGGTTTGAGATTTCTTGATATTCAAGCTTTGCCTCTTCTAAGAGTCTTTGAGCCTCATTGAGATAGGCAAGACCTTGTTTGTAAATTTCTAAACTCTCTTTGAGAGAGAGATTTTGATGGCTGAGTTCATCAAGTGATTTTTTTGAAAGCTCAACAAGTTCTTCAAAGTTTAATAGTGTTTTCATATTATCTCCCTTGAGATAAATATAGTTTATTGAAATGTATATTATAATTTTTGCTTGATTTTACAAAGCGAAAGAGAATAAATTGAGAAAGAGTTTAAATTTTATTTTATTACTGATTATTGGGGGGCTTACTCTTGGTATATTTTTTTCTTCTCCAGAGCAGTGGAGTAAAAAAATTACTCTTGATGTTTTGGATTTGTTTCCCAATGGGACAGAGAGGGAATGGGTGGATTTGCAACGCAAATTTAGCGATTCAAAGCTGATCTATGTCTCTAAAAAAAATTCTACTCATTTTGAAGAGTTTATTAAAGAAGTTGCCCTCTTGCCCAATGTCGCAGTGGTACATCAGGATTTAAAACCCAATACATTTTTTCAAGATTTTTTAAATAAAAATTACTTTTATGTAGGAACTCTTAAGCCTAATACAATGGAAGGAAGCCAAATGGCACAGGCCCTAATAGAGTCTGCCTCAAGTGTAAAATTTAATCCTCTTGATCCCCTTGGCATCATTGAGATTCCAAATATTACTCAAGATTTTATGTATAAAGGTGAGCCTTATGTCATCATTGAAATGAAGAGTTCAGATGCAACAAAGGTGCACCTTCTTTATGAAGAATTTGCTCCTATGGCAAAAAAATATGGGATTAAGCATTATTTTTCACCCTTATTTATGAGTGTAGAAAATCCTCAATTGATTATGGATGAAGTCAATGTCTTAATGATTTTTTCTGCAGGATTTTTCTTGCTTTTATATTTTGTGATTTTAAGAATGCCATTTTTGACATTTAATATGATTGCAACCATTTTATTCTCCAATCTTATAGCTGTTTATACTCTTTTGCTGATTTATCCAAGTGTAAGCATTATGTCTTTGAGCTTTGGGATAGGGATCAGTAATATTTGTATTGATTATTTGATGCATCATCATTTTTTAGGATTTTATACACAAGGCAAAATTAGATTTAACTCACCTGTATTTTATGGATTTATCACCACGCTTGTTGGATTTTTTGTGTGTTTATTTATTCCTTTTCCTCTCCTTAATCAGCTTGCATTGTATGCAATGATTAACCTTGGCGTAGCATATCTATGTTTTGGCTTTTTGTATCAGAAGATCGGCTTTGCTTCTCCTAAGATGTATCAAAAGCTTGAAACAATTTCTTTTAATTATATTTCTCCATTTTATTTTTTACTCTTAAGTGTTGTGCTTATAGGGATTATGTCTTTTAAAATAAGTGCAGATTTTGATCTCTCTAAGCTTGATTATCAAAATACTGCAATGAATGAGCAAAAAGAATTTTTTGCTCAGTTGCAAGAGAACCAAAAGCCCTATCTGTTTTATGCATCCAATATTAATGGCCTTATTGCTAAAGCAAAAGAGATTAGCCAAACTCTCTCTGCTCCTCTTGCTTTAGCGATTTTGCCCACAAAAGCAGAAATTAAAAAGCGTGAACGTTATTATAAATCTATGTCTTTTTATGATTTTATGAAGCGCTATGATGATGCACTCTATCAAATCAGTAAGAGCGATCCTCATCTTGCCCAAACACTCTCTTATGCCTATAGAAATATTCCAAAATTTCAAGATGAGCTCAACTTTGATGAGCTAAGTGTGATGGGTTTTAGGATTGTTAAGCAGCAGGATCAATATTATGCTCAAGGTTATACACTGGATTTGCAAAAGTTAGAGCATCTCTTGGATGTAAATATTTCCCAAACTCAAGATTTGATTACTAAGATTACGGGAGGGATTTATGCTCCAATGGTAAGTATTTTGGGATTGGCATTTATGGCTATGGTGGTTTTGCTTGCAATAAGCACAAGAGGGGATTTTTTAAATGCTCTCTCTTTTATCCTCTTTCCTTTTGCCTGTGTAATGTGTTATTTATCCTTAACAACACCTATAAATATCATGCATCTTTTTGCACTACTTATTGTTGTAGTGGTTAGTGTGGATTATGGGATTTATCACACAAAAGAGAGCGGGACACTTGGGGCAAGAAGTGCAATTTTATTTTCCACTCTTACAACACTTTTTTCATTTGGATTCTTTTTATTGAGTAACACTAGAGCATTGAGTTCTTTTGGAGAAGTGATTTGCCTAGGTATGGGATGTTTGCTTATTCTTATCTTTTTGCAAAAAGACAGGATATGAGAGAAGAGGGTTTTTGCTTTGAGTTTGATAATCGGGCATGTAGGGAGTGCGGAGGAAAGTGTTGTATTGGGGAGAGTGGATATATTTTTGCTACACTCAAAGAGCTTGAAGAGGTGGCAAAATTTTTGAATTTAGATTTCTGTGAGTTTCTTGCAAAATATGTCAAAAAAGTGGGCTATAAATTTTCCTTTATAGAAAAAACTTATAATGATGGCTTTGCATGTATATTTTTTGATGAAAATCAAAAATGTTGTCAGATTTATGAAGTTAGACCTAAGCAGTGTAGGGATTTTCCATTTTGGAAAATATTTTTGGAAAAAGAACAGTTGCAATATCTTAAAAAAGAATGCCCAGGGATTAGATTTAAGGAGGAGAGAGAATGAAGAGTATAGGGGTCATCTTATTGTTTATGCTTTGTTTATGGGGTGAAATCAATGAAGATGATATGGTCAATGATGCACTTAATGCTATTGAGCTTAAGCAATATGCAGAGGCGAGGGATATTTATCTTTTACTCTATGAGGAGAGTGGGAAAATTGAATATTTAAGAGAGAGTATTTTAGTCTCTTCGCTCCTTAATGATCCTCAAGGCACAATTAATCTTGTTCTTTCGTTCCATAAAAAAAATAAAGACTATGATTTAGAGATTGAAAAAGTTTTGGCAGATTCTTATCTGAAATTAGGCGATGTTAAAAATTCAATTATTACGATTGAAAAGATCAAAACAAAAGAAAGTTCCCCTCTAGTCCATGAAATTTTAGGAAGTTTGTATTACCAAAGCAATCGTACAGAAGATGCTTTAGAAGAGTTGAATAAAGCCTATGATGGAAATCATAGTGAGAGGAGTTTGCAAAAGCTTATTTCTATTTATTCCAATGTACAAAATAATGAGCGAATAGGAGATTTGCTTAATGCTCACTTAGAAAAGTATGGTTGCTCTCAAGATCTGTGTAAAAGAAGCATTGAATTTTATGTTAAAACTAAGCAAATTAGTCGTGTAGAACAATTGTTAAAAAGAATTGAGGAACAATCCCCAACAATTCAAAATGCTACAAATCTCATTGCAGTTTATGCCTACAATAAGAAATATGATCAAGCCATTGAAATTGCTAAAAAATACCCTCTGAATCGCAATATTTTACTTGAATTATATGTAGGAAAAGAGGACTTTGCAGAGGCATCAAAACAAGCAAGACTGATTTATGATGAGAGTAAAAATCCAGAAATGCTTATTCTCTCTGAAATTTATCACTTTGAACTCATTGAAAAAACTGCAAGTAAAAAAGATCTTGAAGTAGTGGTTGCAAATCTTAAAAAAGGAATTTCTAAATTTAAAAAAGAAAAAAAAACTTCTCAATCCTTTCCTGAATATCTCAATTTTTTAGGATATGTAATGATTGATTATGATTTAGGAGTTAAGGAGGGAATAGAGTATGTTAAAGAAGCTCTAAAGCATGTTCCAAATTCTTATGAATTTTTAGATTCTTTGGCATGGGGATATTATAAACTTGGGGATTGCCAAAAGGCTAATGAAATTTTTTCAGGGATACCCGAAGCAAAAATTTTGGAATTAAATGAGCTAAAAGAGCATCAAAAGACTCTTTTAAATTGTAAAAGTCGCTAAAATAATAAAATTTTATTCCTCATTAAGAAAAATTTGGCTACAAGAAGCAAAATCTATTAAGGAGAAAATATGTCAGTTTTAATTAGAGAAGAATGTATTGCGTGTGATGCATGTAGAGAAGAATGTCCCAACGAGGCGATTGAAGAGGGGGATCCAATTTATTGTATTGATCCAGATCGTTGTACAGAGTGTGTGGGGTATTATGATGAGCCTAGCTGTATTGCAGTATGCCCTGTTGATGCAATTATTTCAGATCCTGATAATATCGAATCCATGGAGGAGTTAAGATATAAATACGAGCAACTTCAGCAGGGTGAATAGATGGCAAAGATCGTTGCAGTTATTGATATTGGCTCAAATTCTGCACGAATGGCGATCTTTGAGAGAACTAGCCGTTTAGGGTTCTTTCTTTTAGAAGAATGCAAATCTAGAGTAAGAATCTCGGAGGGAAGTTATGAAAATGGGGGTTATCTTCAAGAATATCCAATGCAAAGAACTCTGAGTGCTCTTAAAGAATTTATGCAAAGAGCCCATCAAAGGGGAGCAAGAAAAATTTTCTGTGTCGCAACTAGTGCGCTAAGAGATGCACCCAATTCAAGGGATTTTTTACAGCGAGCTAGAAAAGAATGTGGGATACAAATTAAAATCATTGAGGGAGAAAAGGAAGCTTATTATGGAGCTTTGGCCTGCGTGAATCTTTCTCATCAAAAAAGTGGTATTACAATTGATGTTGGAGGAGGATCAAGTGAGTGTGCATTACTTGAAGAGGGAAAAATCCTTTCAATGAGCTCCTTAGATATTGGAGCCATTCGCATTAAAGAACTATTTTTTGATGGAAGAAATGATATTAGTGGGGCAAAAGAGTTTATTAAAAAAGAGCTCAATAAGCTTTCCAAGGAATATTCACATAAGTATGTTTTAGGAATTGGTGGAAGTATTAGAGCATTGAGTAAAATTATCGCAAAAGAGCGAGGGGTAAATTTTTTACATGGACTAGAAGTAGAGGCAGAGTGCTATATTGACTTTGCTTATCAAATCTGTCAAAGTCAAAATGAAGTGCTTAGGGAAATGGGTTTTAGTGAAGATCGTATTGACAGTATCAAAAGTGGTGCACTTATTTTTTGTGCATTTTTAGAGCATTTTGGATGCAAAAAAGTGATTACAAGTGGTGTTGGGGTAAGAGAAGGGGTATTTTTAGCTGATTTACTTCGTGGGAGTGGAGGAAGATTCCCCAAAGATTTTAATCCTTCGTTTAAATCATTACTTGATCGCTTTGAACAAAAGAATTCAAGGGCAAAAGAGATAAAAAAACAAACCTTACAAATCTTTGATGCACTCAGTTCTTGGCATAAAATGAGTAATAAACTTAAAAATTCTTTATCCATAGCCTCTAGACTTTCTCTTCTAGGAGAGCGGTTGGGCTGTCATTCCCAATCCGCCCATAGTGCTTACTTGGTTTTTAATGGATTGGAATATGGATTTTCATTTAATGAGCGGAGTTTAATTAAAGCCTTGATTGAATACAGCAATAAAAAAATTCCCAAAGAATCTCGTCTTAAGTCTTATTCTTTTAGAGATTTAAGATTTTTAACTAGCTTTCTTGCTCTTGCTAAAATCCTTTCTTATTATCCAAGAGTACAATACAGCTCACCTGCTGAAGGGGTGTTGCAGATTGAAGGGGCTGGATATTTGGCAAGGGAGCAGATTAATAAAATCCTTAAGCATTTTGATTTTGAAATTATTTTTGGAGGAAAAAAAGAAGGTTTTCTTGAATTTCCTCATAGGATAGCTTTTTGAGAATAGGGATTATTAAGCTTTCCGCACTTGGTGATATTGTTGTTGCAATGAGTTTTCTTTATGCACTCAAAGAGAAATATGATTGCGAGATTGATTGGTTTGTTGATGAGCGATTTGAGGGCATATTGCAAAATTCTCCTTTGGTGCATACAGTGTATTGTATTCCTCTTAAACGTCTATTTTCTCAAAAAGATTTTAAAGGAATAGGGGGGATTAAAAAAAAATTAAACTCTCTTAGAGCCTATGATATTCTTTTTGATATGCAGGGTTTGCTTAAATCTTCCATTCTTGGAAAAATGATTCCTGCAAAAATTTATAAGGGTTTTGCCTGGGATTCAATTAAAGAGCCTATCGCTTCATTTTTTTATAATCAAAGAGTAAAAATTCCTTATCAAGAAAATATTCTTAAACGCAATGGTGCACTTTTAGGTGTAGAAGTGTTTCAACCCCAAAAAGCCTTTGGATTTTTGCCCCAATCACTTCAAAAAGTTCTCCCTCTATTTTATGGAGAGAAGAAAAAAGTTCTCATTGTTTTTGAAGCTTCCAAAAAAGAAAAAATGTATCCCTTGGCTCAATGGATTGAAGTATGTAAGGCGATGAAAGAAGAGGTTGAATTTTTAATTCTTTTCCACTCTTATCCTGCTGAAGCTCAAATCCTTGCAAAAGAGGGGAGAGCCAAGCTTTTACCTTTGCTTAGTCTTGATGAAGTTAAGGCTTTGGTTTCTAGGGTTGATGGGGTTGTGGGAGGAGATACAGGAATTGTGCATCTTGCGTGGGCAATGCAAAGACCTTCCATTACGCTCTATGGCAATACACCACTTAAAAGATTTGAGCTTTGTGGGGAGAAAAACTTCTCACTCTCTAAAAATCCTAATGCTCAGTATAAAAAAAATGATTTCTCAATTGCCAAAATTACACCACAAGAAATTTGCTACACAATGAGGGAGATGTTAAAATGAAAAAAATATTAGGAAAGGTTTTTGTGTGGGGGTTTTGTGCTTTTGCATATTTTTTAAATCTTCTTCCTCATAGAGTTTTTTTGTTCTGTGTTGATCTCTTATGTGGAATTTTGCAACTTGCAGATAGACGACGTTATAAAGATGCGATGAGTAATCTTGATTTTGTATATGCTCAGAGCAAGACTTTAAAAGAAAAGCAGGCTATTATTAAACGCTGTTATCGTAATTTTGCCTTTATTTTACTTGAGAGTGCAAGAGCATTATATATGAAGCCTCAAAAACTCCTAGAGCGATTTGAGTATGAAAATCTTGAAGTCCTTACCAATCTTGTGGAGCACAACAAGAGTGCGGTGCTTATTTCTGCACATTTTGGCTATTGGGAGGCAATTGCAAATTCAACTCCTCATTTTTTGCCACATTATGGAACATATTCTCTAGGAAGATTGACGCAATTTCAAGCCATCAATGAGCTCATTATTCGTTCAAGAGAGAATTATGGGGTGAAGCTCATTAATAAAAAAGGAGCTTTTAAACAATTGCTTAAAATTTATTCAAAGCCCCAACAAATTGCAGGAATCTTAGTTGATCAAAATATGAGTGAGAGTGAGGCAGTATGGGTGAAGTTTTTTGGAAAAGATGTGACACACACTCCTGTAGCTTCTATTCTTTCAAGACGCTTTGAAATTCCTATTTTACCTGTTTTTGTTGATTTTAATGAAGATTATACACGCTTTATTGTGCGCTTTATTGATCCCTTTTATTGTGCCAATACTCATAATATGGAAGAAGATTTATTTCAGGCTACACAAAAGCAAGCAAGCATCACTCAAGAGATTATTGAACAACATCCTTCAAGTTGGCTTTGGTTTCATAAAAGATTTAAAGCAAAATATCCAGAGATATATTCTTAAGCCATCCTTTTTCTTCTTAAAAAAAGGATGGGGAGCAAAAGAAATAGCCCAATGATATAGCTCAAAATGAGACTAGAGTTCCAAGAAAAGCTTAAAAATGCTCCTAAAGAAGCAATGGCACATAGTCCAGCATAAAAGATTTGATTTTTAAAATGAGCATCAAGCGAGCAACCTGTGCTTGAAGCAGAGAGAATGGTTGTATCTGAAATTGCAGAGGTATGATCACCATAAACTGAGCCACTTAATACACTTGCAATTGCTAAGGCTATATTTCCACCACTTTGCAAACTTAAATCTATCCCAATAGGAAGCATAATTGCAAAGCATCCCCAGCTTGTTCCGGTGCTAAAGGAAATGAGCATGGAGAGTAAAAATAAAAAAGCAGGAAGCAAGAAAGAGTATTGAAGTGAAAAATTTTCAAAAAAGAGAGAAGAGAGTAGGGAGGCAATTTGTAAATCTTGTTTGAGTACAGGTCCAAGCACCCAGGCAAGAAGTAAGATTGCAATGACTGGAAGCATATTTTTTATCCCCACTTTTATAGCACTCAATAAACCAGAGATAGAGAGCGAAGGGAGAGAAATGAGAGATGAGAGGATGAGGGCAATTCCCCCTCCCTGAAAAAGTGCTCTTCCAATATCTGCAGATCCTAGGATATGCATCACAGAGAGAGTGTGAGTTTTTCTAAAACCATCATAAACTATAAGTGCAAGAATACATAGAAGTAAAGAGAAAAAAGGCACTATAAGCAAAAGAGGTGAACTAGGAGTGTTTGATGAGGTGTGAGAAGTGGAGTTTGGCGTATTTTTAGAGAATAAAATGATCGCCAAAACACAAATTAAAGTTAGCCAAGCATAGAAATTAAATGCAATACTTTGAAGAAAGATGAGAAATGCATTCTCTCCTTTTTCTAAATTACTTTGGAGTATTCCAACAATATAGGCCCCCCAACTAGAAAATGGTACAATCACACATACAGGAGAAGAGGTGGAATCTACAATATAGGCTAATCTTTTTTTACTGATAGAGTAAATTTTATGAAGTGGCTTTGCAATAGCACCTAAAACAACAGCATTAAAGCATCCGTCAATAAAAAGTATAAGCCCTGTTCCAAAGAGTGCAAGTTCTGCACTTTTGGCTTTTTTGATATGTTTCTTTATCCAAATTCCAAAAGCTTCAACCCCTCCATTCTTTGTGATAATTTCGCCAAATACACCTAAAAAAAGCAGAAATCCCATGACATAAAGTTTGTCCCAATGTATCTGAGAGTTTGAATAGAATATATCTCTAAATTTATAAGCAAGATACAGAGGAATATCTTGCAGATGAGAAAGATTAAAAATTATAGCTCCACTCAGAAGACCAAGTATAAGGGAGAGAAAGACATTGCGAAAGAAAAAAATACAGACAATCACACATAGGGGCGAAAGAAGGGGTAAATACAAAATAACCTCCAAAAAAGTAATAAATATTTTTAATTCTTTATTATAAATTAAAGTTATATTAAAATGCAAGTAAGAATTATTTTTAATATAAGTGTAATAGTTAATTTTTAAATTAATATAAAAGAGATTAAATGTAAAAACTCTCTTCTCTGTATTCTTAGAGAACAACACTAATCAGGGAATAAATAGAAAATTAATTATCTATGATTTATTGGATGGAATAAAAATATTTTAGAGAATTGAAAAGATCAATCCTGCAAAGTAACAATCAATTGTATAAAATCTTAAGAGAGTTTGAAGACACAGAGTTTATTTCTCATAAGGTTTATGTCCAGTTTGGAGGAAAGTTTGTATTCTTTTAAGAGTTTGAAGGAGTAGAGGAAGCAATATGGGGATTTTGAAGAATCAAATCTAAAATTTCCTTTGCTCCATTAGTGTGGATATATGAGGGAAGAGAGGCAGAAATACTTTCAAGGGGAAGAGAGAGGATTTTATCTAGGATTTTAGGATTTAATGAATCTTGCAGACATAAAAGTCCAAGATGTTTTTGGGAGAAAAAGAGTGCGTTATAGTATTGGTGATTGCCTGCAGCATATGGGTAGGGAATATAAAGTGCAGGGAGGGCATTAGCACACATTTCCCATACACTTGAAGCTCCGGCTCTAGAGATGCAAAAATCTGCCTGTGTCATTTTTTCTACCAAATTTGAACTGAAAGCAAAAAGCTCAACGGGAATATTGAGTTGAGCATATTGCTCTTTAAGTCTTTCATAATCCTTCTGTCCACTTTGATGAATGATATGAATGCCTTTTTGGTGGAGTATGGGAGCAATACTGAGAGCAAAATTATTAATTGCCACTGCTCCTTGAGAACCTCCAAGAAATAAAATTGTCTTTAACTCTTGTCTTCTTCTAGCAAGGGTAAAAAACTCTTCTCTTACGGGATAGGAGGTAGGAGAGAAATTTTTCGCTTCATCATGAAAGCTTCCAAAAATTTTTTTTGCAAAAGGGGTAAGGAGTTTATTGAGTGTGCCTTTGATTGCATTTTGCTCATGGATATAGAGTGGAATCCTAATGATAAGACTTGCAAAAGATGCTGGAGCTGAACTGTATCCCCCTACACTAATAAGATGAGTAATTTTGTGCTGCTTGAGGATTTTGTAGGCTTTAAATATAGCCTTAAGTTGAGAAAAAAGAGATTTTATTTTTGCCAAACCTTTTTTATCAACCACACCTTGCGTGCAGAGAAAATAGCGATGAGAAAAACCCTCTTCATTCTCAAACCAAGCCTTATCTTGTCCAAGGGTTGAACCAATGTAAATGCAGGAGATATTAGCTTTTTGGCACTCTTGCATAAGGGCTTGAGCAATGGCTAAATGACCCCCAGTGCCACCCCCACTAATTGCAATGAATGGTTTCATCCAAAAATAGGGAGCATGAGGAAAACTTTAATGATAAATGCATTGAGAATATCAATAAAGAATGCTCCAACCATAGGAACAACGATAAATGCCATATGGCTTGGACCATAATGCTGGGTAATAGTTTGCATATTCACAATTGCTGTTGGAGTTGCCCCAAGACCAAATCCACAATGCCCTGCTGCCAAAACCGCTGCATCATAATCTCCCCCCATTGCTCTAAAGGTAACAAAGATTGCATAAAGCACCATAGCAATGGTTTGGGCGATCAGCAAGATTAAAAGCGGCAGTGCAAGATTTGCAAGTTCCCAGAGTTTCAATGACATAAGAGCAGAAGCAAGGAAGAGTGAGAGGCTCACATTTCCAATTACAGAAACTTCTCTTTCAAAAACTTGATGAACCTTAAACATTGAGAGAGTATTTCGTAAAATTACACCGACAAAAAGACACCACACAAAGGTTGGAAGGTTTAAAGGAGTCCCTTTAAAAAGATCTGCAATCTTTGTTCCTATAAAAAGTGCAATTGCAATTAAAGCTAAAGATTCTACAAAGCTTGAAGCTGTGATTAATCTTTGTTTTGCAGGAGATTCAAAACCGCTGAGATGCTCTTCTTGATGTTTTGGAGTAAGGTTATGAGTATTGATCAAAAACCTTGCAACAGGTCCTCCAACAAGCCCACCAAGAATTAATCCAAAAGTTGCACATGCTACTGCAAGTTCTAAGCCATTCTCAAGTAAATAAGGAGCTTCCTTAAATGTTTCAGCCCATGCTGCACCTGTCCCATGCCCCCCACTCATTGTGATAGATCCTCCAAGAAGACCTAGAAGTGGATTTTGTCCAAGACCTGAAGCAAGTCCAATTCCAATAAGATTTTGTAGGATTAAAAAAGCTCCAACAACAGCCAAAAATTTAATTAAAGCACTCCCTCCTTTTTTCAAGGATGCAAAATCAGCATTTAAACCAATTGAAGTAAAGAATGCCAACATCAAAGGTCCTTGTAAAGAGCGATCAAATTCAATATGAAAATCAAATCCTTTGTAGGCAATGGTAATGCAAATTGCAATCAATAAGCCTCCCACAACAGGTTCAGGAATATTGTAATCTCGTAAGAATTTTACCCTCTTAAGAATAAAGCGACCGATGAGTAAAACTGCAACCATTGACGTTAAGGTTGCATAAAAATCCAGTTTCATTACATTTCCTTGAAATTGAGATGTGTTTTATTTTACAAAAAAAAGTAAATTAGACAAAATTCATTCCTTTTTTAATTGAAGAAAATGGCTTAAACTATCTAGGAAATCCCTTTCCTCTCATTTGTTGCATCATTCCCATTAAATCCTGAATTCCTCCCTTTGAACTTAATTTTTTGGCCATTTTAGAAGCATTATCAAATTGTTTGATGATGCGATTAATATCTGCAACCTCCAATCCACATCCCATTGCAATTCTTTTTCGTCTTGAGCCATTAAGGATTTCTGGATTTTCTCTTTCTTTTTTGGTCATCGAATTCACCATCGCACGAATATTTTTAATCTCAGTAGAATTATCCAAATCTACATTTTTAAGTGCTCCTGCTACCCCTCCAAGACCAGGGATCATACTTGCAAGATTTCCAAGATTTCCAAGCTTTTTGACATTTTCAATTTGGTTGAGAAAATCCTCAAATCCAAATTGCCCTTTTTTGATTTTTTTAGCAATATCTTTAGTGTCTTTCTCAGAAAATACCCCAGCAGTTTTTTCAGCTAAAGAAATAATATCCCCAGCCCCCATAAGACGTGAAACAATACGATCAGGCATAAAAATATCTAAATCTGCAACTTTCTCACCACTGCCAATAAATCGTAAAGAAATTCCAAGCTGATAGGCAATAGAGAGTGCAATTCCTCCCTTGCTATCACTATCAAATTTACTTAAAATTACTCCATCAATTCCTATTTTTTGATTGAAGGCTTCAGCATTTTTTACCCCCTCTTGACCACTTAAACTGTCAGCAACATAGAAAGTTTCATGAGGATTTATAATGTCTTTGACTTCCTTGAGCTCTTGCATTAATCCTTCATCAATTGCCAGGCGTCCTGCCGTATCAAATAAAATAACATCATAGAATTTATTTTGTGCATAATTTAGAGCTTCTTTGGCAACTTCTTGTGGAGAAGTTTTGGCGCATTCAAAAAAATCTACTTCAATTTGTAGGGCAAGTTGGCGTAACTGCTCTATTGCGGCCATTCTTTGTAAATCACAGGGCACAAGAAGAACCTTTTTATTTTTACCTTTGAGATAGTAAGCAAGTTTAGCTGTTGTTGTGGTTTTTCCACTTCCTTGCAATCCAACCATTAAGATATTTGTTGGAGGTTTGGAGGCAAAAGTGAAACCTTGATTGCCTCCAATACTTAAGAGTTTTGTAAGAGAGTCTTGCAAAGCTTTCATAAAACTTTGTTTTCCAATTCCTTGGGCTTTAGTTTGGATTTGAATGTTAGAAAGAAGTTCTTTTGTGGCTTTATGATAAACATCATTTTTGAGCAAAACTTTTTTAAGTTCATCAAGAGCCTTATCTAGTGCTTTTTCATCATCACTAAAGCGGATTTTATTGGCAATGGAGCGAAAACTATCAGTAAAAACATTGAACATTTTTAACCTTTCGATAAAAAATAAAGAGCATTTTAGAAAAAAGTTGCTTTGTTTTTGCTTGTTTTTATATAAGTTTTTACGATTGATAGTGTATTATCCCCTAAAAAATAATTTTTATTAAAGGAAAAACAATTATGAATTTTGAACAAAATTTAAAAAATAGTGGATTAAAGATTACTCCTCAAAGAATTACAATTTTGCAAGAAATTGAAAAAGTTGGACATGCTACGGTTGAAGAAATTTATGAGAGGATTCTTCAAATTTATCCCTCCATTTCCCTTGCAACAATTTACAAAAATCTTATTTCTATGTGTGAAGCGGGAATTATTAATGAAATTAAACCCCCGCTCCAAAAGCAACGTTATGAAATTAATCATACCCCACACTCCCATTTGATTTGCCAAATTTGCGGCTCTTTACAAGATGTGGAAATTAATACCGCTAAAATGATTGAACTCAAAGAGATTCCAAATGATTTTCAAATCAATGCTATGAGTGTTTCTATTTATGGAATTTGTAAAAAATGTAAAGAGAATTTATAGAACTTTATTGATGCAGGATTTTATATTATTAAGTGTCTTAAAATCCGAATCTCTATAAAGGAGATGCAATGAGAGAAATACACACTCAAGAAATTATTCACAATGTTGCAAAACTTTGTATTAGTGCTGCCCAAGAGCTTTCAGAGGATGTAAAAAATGCATTCTCAAAAGCTTATGTTCAAGAGACTTCAATGCTTGGGAAAAGCATTATCTCTCAGCTTATAGAAAATTCACAAATTGCTCAAAGAAAAAAAATTCCCATCTGTCAAGATACGGGTTTGTGCGTTGTTTTTGTGGAAATTGGACAAGAGATCCATATTAAGGGTGGGCTTTTGAGCGAAGCGATTCAAAAAGGTGTAGCTCAAGGCTATACACAAGGCTATTTACGAAAATCCATAGTAAGCGATCCACTTTTTGAGAGAAAAAATACTCAAGATAATACTCCAGCGGTGATACATTATGATATTACTGAGGGTGATAGACTTAAAATTACTCTAGCCCCAAAAGGGTTTGGAAGTGAGAATAAATCCTCCTTGGCTATGCTTACTCCTGCACAAGGAGTTGATGGGTTAAAGGAGCTTTTTATCCAAACACTTCAAAATGCAGGACCCAATTCTTGTCCCCCACTTTTAGTAGGAATTGGAATTGGTGGAAGTATGGAGAAGTGTGCAATTTTGGCAAAAAAAGCAGCTATTAGAGAGATTGGCTCTCATAATTCTCACCCTAAATATGCTTAGCTAGAGGATGAACTTTTGGAAATGGCAAATGCATTGGGAATTGGTCCTCAGGGACTTGGGGGAAGTGTGAGCGCTTTTGGAGTTAATATTGAGTGGTATCCCACTCATATTGCGGGACTTCCAGTCGCAATTAATATTAATTGCAATGCAATTAGACATAAAAGCATTGTTCTTTAGGGAGGAAGATATGAAAACTTTACAAGCCCCTTTTGATCCTAGAGAGCTTTTAACTCTAAGGGCAGGAGAGAGTATTTTGATTAATGGAAATTTTTTAGTTTGTCGTGATGCTGGACATAAGAGATTGTATGAATGCATTCAAAATGGAGAACAACCCCCTATTTCTTTGCAAGGAGAATGTATTTATTATATGGGACCAAGCCCGGCAAAACCTAATGAGATTATTGGTTCAGCAGGACCAACAACAAGCGGAAGAATGGATTTTTATACTCCAACTTTACTTAATTATGGGCTTAAAGCAATGATAGGGAAAGGTTATCGGAGTAAGGCTGTGATTGAGAGTATGATTAAAAATGGTGCAGTATATTTTGTATGCATTGGTGGTGCAGGAGCTTTACTCTCTGAAAGAATTAAAAAATATGAAGTGTTGGCTTATGAGGATTTAGGAGCTGAAGCTATTGCAAGAGTTGAGGTAGAAAATTTCCCCTGCATTGTTGCGATCGATAGTGAGGGGAATAATGTTTATGAGCAAAACAGGACGCCATAAGCTTTAAAGTCAAATTATAAAAGTAGACTTGCTACATATACGCAAGCGCTTTCGCTTTTTAAAATCAAATTCTCTTGTGTTGAATATTTTGGAAAGTTTTTAAGCACTTCTCTTTCAGTAGGGCTAAATCCACCCTCAGCCCCTATTAAAATGGGTATAGAAGTCTTATGCAACCTCTCTCCCCCAAAATCAAAAACTCCTACCCGAGGATAATGAGATAAAACTTCTGTGAGAGTGTTTAACACTTCAACTTTGAGAATATTGCTCCTTCCACACTGCTGGGAGGAATTAATTAAAATACGTTTAAATTTTTCTAAATCAATTTTTTCATTACGTTGTGAGTAATCTGAGTAAAAAAGAGTGAGCTTTTCTACTCCAAGCTCATTAAGAAAGGGCAGGAGTTTTTGAAGAGTCTTATTCTCAATAATGGCCAAGATCAAATGAGCTTTACTTCCTGAGAGTAGAGGAGTATGGTGGGTTTCTTGAAGTTTGAGGGTGGCCTGTTTGCGATTGATACTCTCTTGGGAGTAAAGATAGAGTTTTTCATCTTCTAAATTTCTAAAAGCAAGAGTTTGGACATTCCTTGTTCGACGTGATTTATATAAATGAATATAAAGTTCCCCATCAATAATAAGAATTTTTTCCCCCGCCTTAGGGTGATAGCTAAATTGCACCTTTGCTTCCAAAAAAGATAAAGATAAAGCCTAGCAAATCAAGCAGATAGAGTATTTTTGCTTTTTTGACATATTGCAGCATTGCTTCTTCATTGGTGCGCCTTGCAACTTTAAGGAGTTTAATTCTATAAATTTCTGCAATCAGAACAAAAAGAACATAAGCAAACATTAATAAAACCCAAAGTGAGCTAAAGTTATGTCCCATTGCAGAGAGATTGAGTCCACTGAATGCAGAGATGGCAAGAAGAAAAAAAAGCAAGGGCATCACATACCAAATTTTTTTATTCAAAGAAGCAAAACTCTTGTAAGTAAAAAGCGTAATGAGATTCATAATAAAGGGAAGTGCCAAAAATGCCGAAAAAAAAGAGTGATAAAATAAGAAGCTTGAGAAAGCTTCTTGAATGGCATCAAATTCTTGCATTTAATTCCTTTTAACAAGATAGGTATAAATAAAAATGAGGCTAAGGGTAAAAAAGCCAAAACCAAAAAGATGTATTAGAAAAGGTGAAATTCCAGAGATTTCAAAAATATCCCCATTGCCACCAGCACTTATGCTAATTACAATACTTCCTGCAAGTAAGATTCCCATTAAACTCTCACCCACAATTAAACCTGATGCTAAAAGCATTGCCCTTCGTTTAAATGTTTCTTGGGCTTCTTGAATATCCTTATTGTGCAAGATCGAGTGTTTTTTAACTTGTTTTTGTGCAAAAAATGAAAGAAGGGCACCAAAGAAAATAGGAATAGTTACAATTGGTGGAAGATATACCCCCATCCCTACTGCTAAAGGAGGGAGGGAAAAGGCTTTTTTCTCATAAAAAATATCAATAAGAATAAATATTATGCCCAGTAAAATTCCTACTCCAATAGAACCCCAATTCAAAGTGCTTTTAAAGATTCCCTCAGCGATAGCACTCATTAAAATTGCCTGTGGAGCATTCAGTGCATTTGTATCACTCATTCCCTCCCGCGGTAAATGTCCTACAAAACCATAGGCTTCATAGAGAAGATTAAGTACAGGAGCAATAACTGAGGCTCCTACAATACATCCAAGCATCAAAATAACCTCTTGTTTCCAAGGTGTTGCACCTACAAGCATTCCTGTTTTAAGATCTTGGAGATTGTCATTGGCAATTGTTGCAACAGCAAGAACAATAGAGGTAGAAAAAAGGCTAAGAGCGATAAGGAAATGCTTGTTTCCATCACTGAGTTCTAGTGCAAAAATTTTACTTACGCCCAAGATACAAAGTGAAAGCAATACTACTCCTATAATTCCAATGCTAGAAATGGGGCTAGATGAAGAACCAACAAGTCCTGCCATATATCCACAAGTTGCAGAAATAAGGAATCCAATAATTATTGCTGCAAGACTACAAACAAATACAAAAGTCCAAGTAACAAGGGGAGAAAAAGAGGCACTTGATACAAAATCATAAAACACACCAATAAGCACAAGAATAATTCCTATAAATCCTATTAAAAGCCATTTTACAGGGATATCTTTTTGTGCACTGGTTGAGAATTTAAATGATTGAGAGAGTCCAGAGAAGGTAGGTTTTAGCATTTTAACAAAGGTCCAAAGTGCTGAAATTCCAATCATTCCTACACCAATAAAACGGACCTGATTTTTCCAAACACTCATCGCAATATCTGCAATATTACCTTCAAGAGGATTGAGTGCAGTGATTATAGGGACAAGTATACACCATGTAAGGATGATTCCTGCAAAGATCGCCACCCCAACACTAATCCCTACGAGCCAGCCTGCTCCAATGAGTGCAAGTGAAAATCCAAAGGGAATCTGAAAAATTGCTTTTCCTATATTGAAAAACCATGCTATTCCATCACTCATTACTTTCAACCCTTGAGAGAGGAAAATTGAACTTCCAGCTAAAGAAGTTCCTAAGAGCATTTCTTTTATCCCAATATTTTTATTTTCTTTTTTCTCTCCAAGTTGTAAAACCTCCGCTGCAGCAATACCTTCAGGGTAGGGGAGTTTATTTTTTTCTACAAGCTCAATTCTTAGTGGAACGGTAAAAATAACACCCAGAATTCCACCCCCAGCACAAATTGCAAATGTATGCCAAAAATCAAATCCACTCCAATAGCCTACAAAAAAAAGTGCAGGAATGATAAATACTACGGCAGAAAGTGTTCCAGCTGCTGAAACTTGTGTTTGAACAATATTATTTTCTAAGATATTGTTTTTTCCAAATAGCTTAAAAAAAGCCATTGAAAATACTGCTGCAGGAATAGAAGAGGCAAAAGTCAAACCCACCTTTAATCCAAGATAAACATTCGCAGTTGTAAAAATTACTGTAATAAACATTCCAAGCAATACGCCAACTAGAGTAATTTCACGTAATTTTTTAGTATTCATAAATTGGCCTCTTTTATAAATATTTTATATCTTTGTAAGCTTCTATTGTAGCAATATACAGTGGAGTATATAAGTGCAAATTTTATAAAAAAAAACCAAAAATTGGGAGAGAAAATTCTACTTCACATCAAAAATTAAATAAACATAAGATAAATAATTTTTAGAATAAAATTTCATTCATTAAAGTATTTTTTTACCAAAATATACTTTTGATCACCTTTTAATTTTGAAAAATCAAGGAGAAAAATATGAAAAAAGATGCAAAAGAACTCCAAAAAGGAATTCATGAAACATATGCACAAGACCCCATAAAAGCAGATCTTGAGGTTTTCGGACGAGAAAGTGATGGGAGAAGGGGGTTTTTACGAAAATCTTCACTTCTAGCAATGGCATCAATTATTGGGTCAAATATTCCTTTTGCAAAAAATATGCCAGCAGGTATCATACCAGCACTTTTTGCAAATAGTGATACTCCTTTTAGCGTTGCTGGTAAAGACGGACTAACTTATCTTAATGATAAACCCATTACTGCAGAAACTCCATTGCAATTTTTAGATGCACCTTTTACTGCACCCCAACATTTTTTTATAAGAAATAATGGGAATGCACCTCAAGAGGATACTTTAGATCCTAAAAAATGGACACTAGAGATTGCTGGAGAGTCTTGTAAAAATCCTCGAAATTTACAATTGAGGATTTGAAAAAGAAATTTAAAACCTATACCTATGCCCTTACTGTTGAATGTGCTGGTAATTCAAGAGCAGAAATTGTTCCAGCCACTAAAGGAAATCAATGGAAAATTGGAGCTGTGGCTTGTGGAAGATGGACAGGTGTAAGGCTAAAAGATGTTCTTGAATATTGTGGAATTAAAAAAGATGCGGTTTATATTGGATACTATGGATCTGATACTCGACTTGATGGGGATGCAAGCAAGGAAACAATTTCAAGAGGTGTGCCTATTAAGAAAGCGCTTGAAGAGGAAAATTTAATTGCTTGGGATTATGAAGGAGCTCCTATTCCCTATATGAATGGATTCCCACTTAGACTTGTGATTGGTGGATGGAGCGCAAGTGTTTCTGGAAAATGGCTTAAGAAGATTGTGATAAGAGATAAGGTTCACGATGGTGAAAAAATGAATGGACAAAGCTATCGCATGCCTTGTAAACCTGTTGCACCAGGAGAGCAAGTTCCTGATAAAGATATGTGTGTGCTTGAAGGAATGGTGGTTAAATCTATTATTACTCATCCTCTCTCAGGAACTAAAAGCCCTCTGAATAAGACTCTTGAAGTGCGTGGTAAGGCGTGGGCAGGAGATAGAAGTGTTAAAGAAATGTGGGTGAGTATTGATTTTGGAGCAACTTGGCAGAAAGCAAGTGTTAAAAAACCACTCAATCGTTTTGCATGGCAAGAATGGAGTGCAAATGTTAAATTTCCAGAAGGCGGATATTATGAAGTATGGGCAAGAGCAGTAGATGACAAAGGTGTTTCTCAGCCTATGGTGCTTCCAGGATGGAATCCACGTGGATATTTGAGTAATTCTTGCCATAGAATTGCAGTGCGTGTTGTTTAAGCGAGGTGATTAATGAAAAAGCTAGCTTCACTCTTACTTCTTGTGAGTTTAGGTTTTGCGGCAGAGAAGATTGACCCAGATACAGGGATAAAAATTGCTGAGGGTTGGGAAACTGTGCGAGACAATTGCACTGTTTGCCACTCTGCAAAAATGTTTACAATGACAACAGGAACGCGTCAAGATTGGATAACTGCAATCAGATGGATGCAGGAAACTCAAGGTTTGTGGCAATTTGATCCTGAGACTGAAAAAGTAATTTTGGATTATTTAACTAAAAATTATGCACCTGCAAATACCTCAAGAAGACGTCCCCTTCTAACTCCTGATCTTCTTCCTCCAAAATAATGGAGAAAAAAAGGGGGTAATATAAGATTTGTCAATAAAAATTATTAAAAGCAAATTTTTGTGATACAATTTCTATTAAAATTTTTAAACACAAGGAGAAAAATATGAAAGTTTTGTCAATGGTCGCATTCAGTGCTTCTCTAGCATTAGCAGGAATAAATTCAAATGATTTGCTTAAAGAAGCAAAGGATGCAGGTTTGAGCGCAATGCCTCAAGGAAAACAGTTAAAATCTTTGCAAATTACAAAAATTAAAGATATGGGTGTAAAAGCAGAAAAACTCCTTACAAAAGATCAGATTGAATTAGGAAAAATGCTTTATTTTGATCCTAGAATTTCTTCTTCAAATCTTATTTCTTGTAATACATGCCATAATCTTGCTCTTGGTGGAGCAGATTTAGTTCCAACAGCAATTGGTCATCGATGGCGAGCCAATCCAAGTGCACTTAATTCCCCAACAACATATAATTCTCTTTTTAATGATGTTCAATTTTGGGATGGTAGAGCACACAATTTAGGAGAACAAGCTCAAGGTCCAATTCAAAGCGATGTTGAAATGTCAGCGCCTCCAGCACTTGTAGTAGAGAAAATCACTTCAATTCCTGGGTATGTTGATGCATTTAAAAAGGCTTATGGAAAAGATGTAAAGATTGATTTTAAGCTCATTACAGATACAATTGCAATTTTTGAAAGCACACTCAATACCCCAAGTCGCTATGATGAGTTTATGAATGGAAACCTTAAAGCATTAAATGCTAAAGAGCAAGAAGGATTTAAGCTTTTCTTAGACAAAGGTTGTGTAAGCTGTCATAGTGGAGTAAATCTTGGTGGTGGAATGCAACCCTTTGGTGTGGCACAGCCTTATAAATTTGCAAATATTGGTGGATTTAAAGGAGATAAGGATGGACTTGTCAAGGTTCCAACATTAAGAAATATTGCTGAGACAATGCCATATTTCCATAATGGACAATTCTGGGATCTTAAAGATGCAATCAAAGAAATGGGATCAATTCAGCTTGGAATTGATATCAGTGACGAAGAAGCAGAAAAAATTCAAACCTTCCTTCAATCTCTTACAGGAACAAAACCTCAAATTGTCTATCCTATTCTTCCTGTAAATTCAGATAAAACTCCTAAACCTACATTCTAATCCTTTATTTTTCCTCCTAAGGGAGGGAAAATCCACTATAACAATAAAAAATCCTTTCTATTTGCTTCTTTTTGGGCAAACTAAGAGGTTTTTTAGTTAATTTCTCTTATAATTTAAAAATTTTTTTGGAGTGGAGAAATGGTTACATTAAAAGAAGCATTGAGCCTTGATGAAAGTGCATTAAAAGAGCTCAAAAAAGAAATAACACAAAAAGTAAAGCAAAGCAATCTTAATGCTTATATTGGCGATGTGCAAACAAGCAAAGAGGGGGGAGTGCCAATTTTAATCAAAGACAATATTAATGTTAAGGGCTGGGAAATTACTTGTGCAAGTAAGATTCTTAAAGGTTATATTGCTCCTTATAATGCCACAGTAATTGATAGGCTCCATAATCACAATATGTGTGGATTTGGAAGAGCCAACATGGATGAGTTTGCAATGGGAAGCACAACCGCAAGCAGTGCTTATGGGCCAACACTTCATCCAAGAGATTCTTCAAGGGTTCCTGGAGGAAGTAGTGGGGGTGGAGCAGCTGCTGTTGTGGGTGGGCTTGCAATTGCAAGTTTGGGAAGTGATACAGGGGGATCTATTCGTCAGCCAGCAGGATTTTGTGGCTGTGTAGGGTTGAAACCTACTTATGGAAGTGTGAGCCGATATGGACTTGTAGCATATAGCTCAAGTTTAGATCAAATTGGACCCATTACACAAAATGTAGAAGATGCCTCAATTCTCTTTGATGCAATCAGTGGAAATGACAAGAGAGATTCTACAAGTGCGGCAATCCAACCCACTCAAACTCATACAAATCTTAATGCAGATAAAAAATTTAAAATTGCAGTTTTGAGAGACTTTCTTAAAGATGCAACTAGAGAAATCCAAGATGCTTATGAAAAAACCATCTCTACACTCCAAGCAATGGGGCATACAATCATTGAGAAACAAATGCTTGATACAAGTTATCATATTTCTGCCTACTATATTATCTGCACTGCTGAAGCGAGCTCAAATCTTGCACGATTTGATGGAGTGAGATATGGGAATCGTCCTGAGGGAATTACAAATCTTACTGAGCTTTATCTTAAAACGCGTTCAGAGGGTTTTGGTGAGGAAGTTAAAAGAAGGATTATGCTAGGAAGTTTTGTTCTTAGTAGTGGATTTTATGATGCTTATTATCTCAAAGCTCAAAAAGTAAGAGAGATGATTTGTGCGCAATTTGATGAGATTTTTGAAGATGCAGATGTGATTTTTTGCCCAATTGCTCCAAGTGTAGCTCCAAAATTTGGCAGCACAAGCTCACCGCTACAAATGTATCTCAGCGATATTTATACAATCTCTGTTAATCTTGCTGGACTTCCTGCACTTTCTTTGCCAGTTGGGGTAAATGAAGAGGGAATGTCCATTGGAATGCAATTTATTGGCAAGAAATTTGATGAGCAAAGTGTGTTAGATGCAGGATATGGACTAGAGAAGAAATTAGGAAAAATTTTTTAAGGAAAAAGAATGAAGATTAGAGAAAAAGCATTGACATTTGAGGATGTATTACTGATCCCAGCTTATTCAGAAGTATTGCCTAAGGAAGTGAGTCTTAAGACTTATTTGAGCAAAAGAATCACGCTTAATATTCCCTTTGTTTCAGCGGCGATGGACACAGTTACAGAATATCGCACAGCCATTGCTATGGCAAGACTTGGAGGGATTGGGATTGTGCATAAGAATATGGACATTCCCTCTCAAGTTGAACAAATCCGCAAGGTGAAAAAAAGTGAAAGTGGCATTATTAATGATCCTGTATCTTTAAAAGCAGATGCTACTTTACTTGATGCAAAGAAAATCACTGATAATTACAAAATCTCAGGAGTTCCTGTAGTGGATGAGTATGGGATTTTAATTGGAATTCTTACAAATCGTGATATGAGATTTGAAACGGATATGAGTAAAAAAATTGGTGATGTGATGACAAAAACGCCTCTTATTACGGCAAAAGAGGGCACAAGTCTTGAGGAGGCCAAAGAGATTATGCACAAGCATAGAATTGAGAAGCTCCCCATTGTAGATAAAGACAATGTGCTCAAAGGTTTAATTACTATTAAGGATATTCAAAAAAAGATTGAATATCCCAATGCAAATATTGATGATTTGGGAAGATTAAGAGTAGGGGGAGCGATTGGGGTGGGACAGCTTGATCGGGCAAGGGCATTGTGGGAGGCAGGAGCTGATGTGCTTGTGCTTGATAGTGCGCATGGTCATAGTAAAAATATTATTAAAACCTTAGAATCCATTAAGCGTGATATGGATATTGATGTGGTTGTAGGAAATGTTGTTACACCTGAAGCTACACAGGATCTTATTAATGCTGGAGCTGATGCAATCAAAGTAGGGATAGGACCAGGAAGTATCTGCACAACTCGAATTGTCGCAGGAGTGGGGATGCCTCAAATCTCTGCTGTAGCGGGATGTGCAGAAGTGGGACAAAAAGCAGGAGTGCCAATTATTGCTGATGGGGGGATTAAATACTCAGGGGATATCGCCAAAGCTTTGGCTGTAGGAGCATCAAGTGTAATGGTGGGAAGTTTACTTGCAGGCACAGAGGAGAGTCCAGGGGATTTGCTTCTTTACCAAGGACGCCAATATAAGAGTTATCGAGGAATGGGAAGTATTGGTGCGATGACAAAAGGAAGCTCTGATCGCTATTTTCAAGAGGGGACTGCACAAGATAAACTTGTCCCTGAGGGGATTGAGGGAAGAGTGCCTTATAGAGGAAAAATTGCAGATGTAATCCATCAACTTGTAGGTGGGCTAAGAAGCTCTATGGGCTATCTTGGGAGTGCGGATATCCCCACACTTTGGCAGAAGGCAGAGTTTGTGGAAATCACCTCTGCAGGACTTAGAGAATCTCATGTGCATGATGTGGTGATCACTAAAGAAGCTCCAAATTATCACGGGTAATTTTTTAAAGATGATTTTTAAAATTTTGGGTGTGTGGGGTGAATGAGAATATAAAAGAGATGTTCTAGCCTTTAGAGCTTGAGAAGATCAAATTTTGGAGAGAAGGGGTTGTTTATATAGAAAGGTTACCCCCTCATTTATTCTAAGAAAGAATTTGATTAAGTTATGTTGTGGGAGCTTAATTTTTTGATTCTCAAATGAATGTTTCAGTGGTAAAGAAAAAGTGTATTGATCAATCCAAAAAACTCCCCCCGATCTCTTTGCCAATTTTCTCTCTGAAGAGATTGAACTGCCAAACCTTAAATAATTACTTATTCATCTCTTTTCCCAAAATTTCTTTTCAATAAGCGAAGCCCGCTCCTTACTTTTTTCCAAAAGTTTTAAAATTTTTTTAAATATTCTTATTCATTCAAACCCCTTCTCACTAATTCCCTCAATCAAATCTACACTCTTTTCAGAAAGCTTAATCATTCTGCTATTGTTATTTTATATAGTTTCAGAGATTTAAAACAAGCAAAATACAGGATTTAGCCTATAGTTATCAAAAAGTCTTTGGATAAACAATAAGATAAAGTGGAAACATTCACTATCTCCCACCTTACTTGCTATAATTGACACTTGTATTTTTTGATTTCTAAGGATTTGTATGCAAACAAAATATATCTTTGTGACAGGGGGGGTGCTAAGCTCACTGGGCAAGGGAATCACCTCTTCTTCAATTGCTACACTTTTAAAACATTCTGGATTTGAGGTCTCTATTCTTAAAATTGACCCTTATATCAATCTTGATCCAGGAACAATGAGTCCCCTTGAGCATGGAGAGGTTTTTGTGACTCAAGATGGAGCAGAAACAGATCTTGATATTGGACATTATGAGAGATTTTTAAATAAAAGTTTAGAAAAAAAGAATAATTTCACAACAGGGCAGGTGTATCTCTCTGTGATTGAAAAAGAGCGAAGAGGGGAGTATCTAGGTAAAACAATCCAAATCGTGCCCCATATTGTGGATGAAATCAAACATAGAATCCGCTGTGTAGGAGAGGGGAGTGATTTTTTAGTCGTAGAGCTTGGAGGAACTGTAGGGGATATGGAGGGAATGCCTTATCTTGAGGCAATCAGAGAGATGAAGCACGAGCTAGGGAATGAGCAAGTGTTAAGCATTCATGTCACTTTAGTGCCTTATATTAAAACTGCTGAAGAGCTTAAAACCAAGCCCACTCAACACTCTGTGCAAGAATTACGACGCATTGGGATTAATCCTCAAATCATTGTTGCACGAAGTGAGAAACCCTTAAGCAAAGAACTTAAGAGAAAGATTGCCTTGAGTTGTGATGTGGCTGATGATAGTGTGATTGTGGCCCAAGATGCAAAAAGTATTTATCAAGTGCCTCTTAACTTCTTACAAGAAGATATTCTTACCCCCATTGCTAGAAACTTCTCCCTCCCTCCCTTTAAACCCAATATGCAAGAGTGGGATTTGCTTGTCAAAAAAATCATCTCTCCAAAACAGAGTGTGAATATTGGTTTTGTTGGAAAATATCTTAGTCTTAAAGAATCTTATAAATCCCTCACTGAGGCCCTTGTGCATGCAGGAGCAAATCTTGATGCTAGGGTAAATATCAAGTGGATTGATAGTGAAAAGCTCCAAGAGAATAATTTAAATGAACTTGAAGATCTTGATGGAATTTTGATTCCTGGTGGTTTTGGAGAAAGAGGGATTGAGGGCAAAATCACAGCAATTAAATATGCAAGAGAGAATAAAATCCCTTTTCTTGGGATTTGTCTTGGAATGCAACTGAGCATTATTGAGTTTGCTCGCAATGTTTTAGGCATTCAAGAGGCTACTTCAAGTGAATTTGATGCGAATACGCAATATCCTTTTATTTATATGATTGAGGACTTTATTGATCAAGAAGGGCAAAAACAAATCCGCACTCATACCTCTCCCCTTGGAGGCACAATGCGATTAGGAGAATATGAGAGTGTGCTTAAAGAAGGAACACGTATCCAAAAAGCTTATGCCAATGCAAAGAGCATTAAAGAGCGTCATCGCCATCGCTATGAAGCAAATCCAAAATACCGCCATCAATTAGAAGAAAAGGGTTTGATTATCAGTGGAGAGAGTTGCGGACTTATAGAAACTCTAGAGCTTGCAGATCATCCTTGGTTTGTGGCTGTGCAGTTTCATCCAGAATTTACTTCACGTCTGCAAAGTCCAAACCCAGTCATTTTAGAATTTGTGAAGCAATCTTTAAAGCACTGATGCTTGATTTATCCCAAATTCACTCTCTTCTTTCTTTGAGATTTGAGAATCAAAAAATTGCAAATCTCAAATCTCTTCCCCCACCCTTTTGCCTTAAAAATGTCAAAGAAGGTTCTGAGCTAGTTAAAAATGCCCTTTTAGAAAATAAAAGGATTTTAATTGTTGGGGATTATGATGCAGATGGAATCCTCTCCACCGCTGTAATGGTGAGATTTTTTCAAGCCATTGGAGTGAAAAACTTCTCTTATGTCATTCCTAATCGCTTTAGTGATGGATATGGTATCAGTGAAGGGGTTTTAGCTAAAGAGGAGAGAGCAGATTTAATCATTACAGTAGATAATGGAATTACAGCACTTGAGGTGGCAGAGGAGTGCAAAAAACGGGGGCAAACTCTCATTATCACCGATCATCATATGCCCAAAGATCAACTTCCTGATGCACTCATCATTAATCCAAGAGTGAGTGGCTTTGTGCAAGAGGAGATTTGTGGATGTTTGGTTGCTTGGTATTTTTGTGCAGGGATTAAGCAAGTGCTTGGAGTGGAATTTGATCTATCCTCTTTAATTGAGTTTGTAGGGATTGCTATTGTTTCTGATGTGATGCCTTTGGTTGAAATGAATCGTTCCTTGCTTAAATTTGCAATTAAAAAATATCCAACCTCCCCCTATCCTTGTTTTCAAGTTTTAAAAAAGGTTTATAAGGAAATTGATGGAGAGTGTATTTCTTATTATATTTCCCCGCTTCTGAATGCTTCAGGAAGAATGGGAGAGGCCGATGTAGCATTAAAATTTATACTCAGTGAGACTTTGCAAGAAGCACAAAAATATTATAAATCCCTCCAAAAGCTTAATGCTCAACGCAAACAAATCCAAGCTTCACTTGAGCAAATTGCACTTCAGCAAGCTATTGAAACGCAGGAGTGTGTGATTGCTTATGGAGAGGATTGGCATGAGGGGATCTTAGGGATTTTGGCAGGAAGATTGGCAGGAAAATTTGGAAAACCTGCCTTTGTCTTAAGTGCAAAAAATGGAAAATATCAAGGCAGTGCGCGCAGTGCAAATGGGGTCAATCTACTTAAAAGTGTAGAACAGCTCCCTAGAGGTGTTTGTGAGTTTGGAGGACACAGTAAGGCTATGGGGATTTGTATCTCAGCAGAGTATATTCAAGACTTTGTCTCAATGTTTAAAGCTTATTATGAAGAAGAGCAAGAAAATAAGGAGGTTTTAGGAGAGATTGGAGAGGGGATATTGGGAAATGAGATGTTAAGAGTGATTGAATCTTTTGCACCTTATGGAGAGGGTAATCCTGAGCCTATTTTTAGTATCAGAGAGCTTCAAATTATTGAGAGTAAAAAAATTGGAAAAGAAAAAGAGCATACCTCTCTTAAATGCAGGGCTTTTGGGCGACCTATTAAGGCCGTGGCTTTTTTTAAAGACATTGAAGAGGTGGAAGTGATTTATAATGTGAATTTCTATCTTAAAAAAGATTTATTCACCCAACAACCCATTTTGCATATCCAAAATTATACTTTATGCCATTCATTACCCAAACTTTCTTAGTTCAAAAGGAACAAAAGGCTTTTTTATGGCTGATGAGGACCTTTGGATATTCTCAAAAAGAAGCGCAAAAGATTTTAGATAAGGGTTGGCTTAGCCAAAGGGGAAGAGGAGTTACAAAGGCTGAGTGTATTTGTGCAGAGGTAGAATTATTGCATTTTGTTCCTCAACGACTTTTTTTAAAAAAACTCCTACTCACCCCTAGCTTTGTTGTTTATGACAAACCCCCAGAACTTCTTACCCATCCTAGAAACACTCAAGGAGGGCTAAGTGTGTGTGATGAGCTCAAGAGTGAATTTGGCAGAGAGGCTAATCCTGCTCATCGACTTGATGCTCTAACAAGTGGAATTTTGGTGTGCAGTATTAATAAGAAAAAAGAGGGAAATCTTAAGGGGTTATTTGAAAGAGGAGAAGTTAAAAAGACTTATCAAGCCCTAATTAAAGGAGAGTTGAAAGAAGAAATACTCATTGATGCGCCCATTCTCTCCCCTAAGGCAGAAGGAAAGTTTATAGATTTAAAGATTCGCTCAATGATTTCTCCTAAGGGAAAATCCGCTCAAACTTTAATCCGCCCTCTTTGTATAAACAATGGAGTGAGTTTGATTGAGGCCTATCCTCTTACAGGACGCACACACCAAATCCGCCTCCATCTTGCATATTTAGGAATGCCTATTTTAGGAGATCCACTCTATGGTTGTGATGATGTTTATAGTAGAGAGTTTTTAGATACTGCTCTCTGCATGCAGAAAAGAAAAGAGTATTTTGGAATGGAGCGATTGGCACTGCATGCATCAAGAATAGAATTTGAATTTGAGGGAGAGAAGATTGTGGTAGAGAGCGAACCTACTTTTCAAGATCCAAGCTCTTTTGACACAAATCTTTCCAACTTGAGAGAATATTAATCTGTGCACACTCAGTAAATGAGTTTTTAGCATCTTCTCCAAGCGCTTTAAGGAGTGTTCCTTGGATGTAGAGAATCTTTTGGCGTTCAGCAGGGGTGAGTTTGCCCTCAAGTAAAGTTTTAATCTCTTCTTTGCTTTCTGTAAATCTTCCCATTTTATTGAGAACTTCAATTAAAACTAGATTGACATAGGGGGTATCATCATAGTTTTTGACCTTATCCTGAAGGGCTAAAATATCTTTTGCATAT
Source organism: Helicobacter cholecystus (assembly GCF_003364215.1). Taxonomy (GTDB): domain Bacteria; phylum Campylobacterota; class Campylobacteria; order Campylobacterales; family Helicobacteraceae; genus Helicobacter_G; species Helicobacter_G cholecystus. The sequence continues at coordinate 12,596 of NZ_NXLU01000004.1, read as the reverse complement.
ATCTCAGTCGCATTATTATCTCCCTTAGCCTTTGCCCAATCCATAAGTATTCTCCATACTTTAAGCATTCTTGCATCATCTTTGAAATCTTCATTAAGTAAGGCAGAAACTTTTTGGGCCTTATCATAGAGTTTGAGCTGGGCTAAATCATGAAAGAGATAAAAATCCACATCATAATATTCTTTAAGCTTGAGTGCATGAGCAATTGCTGAGGTATCATCACCTGCTAATCTTGATTGAGCAAAATCTCCTAATTCATATAAAACTTTTGTCAATCGATAAGTCCAAGGAAGCTTTTGTTGTGCATCTTGATTTTCCAAAGAGACACTATCAAGCAGGGTTTTTGCATCTTGATAGTGGGAAATAGAGTAGAGACAATCAAAGAGTTCTAGCTTTGTTTCACTCCCAAATACATTAATATCACTTCCTTCTAGATAGGGTGGAATCTTTTTGCATTGCCCATCTTTAAGAAAATCTAAGATAATGGCATTTTTACTTTTTGCAATGAGAGGCGATCCCTGAATATGTTCTTTAAGATCAAGCACATCTTGGTATTTTTTAAGTTCAAAGAGTGCTTGTGCTTTAAGCATATAAGCGGTTTGGGCCTCTTTGCTATGGGGATATTTTTTGATAATTTCATCCATTGCTTTAATTCTATTCTCAGGGCTATCATCCCCATTAAGATCAAACAGTAAGCGATCATTTCTAAGGACCACACTTTGATATTTTTTTGAATTGGGGTAACGTGCAAGAAACTCAAGATTGTAGGCTCTTGCTTTATCGAGCATTCCTGCCTTTTGATACCACTGTGCGACAAGATCAATCAAATTTTCTAATTGCTCATCTTTAGGACTGAGGTGATCGATAAGATAAGATCCAATATCTGCTGCATTTGCGTAAAGTTCATAATTCGCAAGAGCTTTAGCAACAGAAATGCTTTGCGCAGAATTTTCCAAGAGATAAGAGGGATTGCTCTTTAAGATGAATTCTAGAAGTTCTTTAGCCTTTTCTTTTTCATTATGATCAAGACTAAAAATTGCCCACTCTACTGCAATTTGATTTGCAGTTTGCTTATTTTTTGCACTTTTGTATGCATCAATAAAATAGCTTGGCGTGATTTTATACAACCCTTCAGAGGCAAAGTTTTTTGCAAGTTGCATTTTTGCTAATGCCATCCAGTCAGTATCTTTATACTCATTGATAATCCTTTGATAGTAATAATAGGCTTCATCATTAAGATAAATTTGTGCATAAGTATTTGCAAGAATATATAAAACTTCAGGAATTGCTGTATCAGAGGGATAGGTCTTGATCCACTCAAGTGCTAGAGCAATAATTGTGTTGAGATTATCCTTTGTAGGGAAGTGTGTAAGAGCTTTGATTTTATAGAGCATAAAGTCTTTTTTAAAGATACTGGAGGGAAAGGCTTTGAGTGCTTTGTTTGAATCGCTAAGCACATCAGCATATTTTTGTTGTGTAAAGAGGATTCTGATTTCCTTGAGCTTATCAAAGTCTAGTCCTTCTTGATATTTTAGAGGTCTTAGATTAATATCAAGTTGGTGAATATAGAGATTTTCCACACTAGGAATGTTGATAGGAAAATTAAGACCACTTGTTTTTTCTTCTGAGAGAAAAGGAATGCGATCGACATAGCCAATAATTTGCCAATGTTTAGATTTTTTTGGACGCTCTTTGGGGATAGGAGTTGGGGTTTTAAGATCAATGAATGTAGAGAAAAGTTTGGCTTTGAATTTGGGGGTAATGATAAAGTAGAAATGCTGATTATTGATTTTTGTAGCAAAATTGAAAAATACCGTATTTGTAGGCACAAAATTATTCACAGGAGTTTGATTGACTTGACAAGTGATTGAGGTAATATCTCCATACACACTGTAATTTTCTTGGCATTCAAAAGGCTCTTCTGCATTGAGGTTTAAGACTGAAAAATCTTGATTATTCTCTTTTCCAAAATTGACTTTAACCTCTAAAGCAAAGCATAAAACAACACTAAAAATTATTCCAAAAACAATACGCAAGTTTGACCCTTAAATCCTTTTTCACCCCAAACTAGCAAATTTAATTCCTTATTTAAGGATTTGAATTTTTTGATAGGGATAGTGTGGATAGGGGGTGGAAATTTTTAGAAGTGCAATCACACCCTTCATGCTTTCATCAAGAATAAAAGTAGTTTGGGTTTGCAAATCTTGAGCTTTAAGAGTGATTTTCTCAAGATGTTGTAGCTTTGAGAAAAGGGCAAATTGGCTAGAACCTCTAAGTTCACAACTTTGTGCTTGAGTGATTCTTGCAATCATTCCATTGCTCTCTCCTAAGGGTTGGCAATAAGAGAGAGGCTGATCTTGGAGGAAGAGAGGGTAATGGGCTAGAAGAGATGAGGTAGAAAGCAGGCTGAGAATCTTGTATCCTAGAGGATGGGCAAGAAAATCTTGAGTGAGAATAACGCAAAAACTCTCATTAGCAATAAAATTTAAGACTTCTTCAAGCTCTTCTTCCCCCACATTGCTCTCAGCACTTAAGTATCCCATATCAAAATCTTTAAGATTATTAAAGATTCCAGGAGAGAGTGTATGAGCTAGAAGCATGGCTACCCCTTCTTCGCTTCCGACCTCATAATTAATTTGATAATCACAAGCAACCCCAAGAGGAGAAAAAACAAGAGAGTTTTCATCAATTAAATGGGGGGCATAGCCTAAGATAATTTTTCTATTTTTAATTTTTTGTGCTTTTTTAATCTCAAATAAGCATTCCATAAACTATCCTTTTGTATTATTCCTATTCGCAATTTTATACTTTTATATCACTAAAAATTTCGTTTATTTGATTTTTGAGATTGGTATGTTTAGGAAGTTATTATGTTTAGACGATTTTTCTTATCTTCTATAATCTTACTTTTGCCTTTAATGTTTGGAGGATGTTTTTTTATCAATATGTTTGATTTTGGACCTTCGATCAATTTGGCTAAACATAATTGGAGGATTGCTTCCTTTAATTTGGGTGGAGAGCTATATCAAGCAAAGGATTTTGAGCAAATCCCCTCGCTAAGATTTGATACGAGTGAGCTAAAGGTCTATGGTAATACAGGATGCAATACATTTTTTGCAAATTATGTTTGGGTCAAAGACAAAGAAAATGTGATTGAGATGAGAAATTCAGGGATGACGCGAAAAATGTGTGCTTCATCTGAGGCTATGAAGTTTGAGCAAAAATTAATGGAAGATTTTGATGGTGAGTTTGAAGTGATTGAAGATAAAGAAAATTTAATTCTCAAAAAAGAAACATTATTGATTAATCTTGAACCTTTAAATGCACCTATTGGAGAAGGTGGTGAATTTAAAGACACTGCAATTAAAACAGAGTAGTCAAGGATTTTATGAAATCAAAGGCTCAAAATTTTTAAGCTATCTTGTGTTAGATATTGAGTTTGTCTCTACTCTTGCCTCTCTTAAAACTCAGCATTCCAAAGCTGTGCATTTTGTGACTGCTAGTAGAATCTTACAAGAGCAATTAGTTGAGAGTTTTAGTGATGATGGAGAGCCTAAGGGAAGTTCAGGCATGCCTACACTCAATGTGCTCAGAGGGGAAAATTTAGTCAATGTGGGGGTGATTACTGTGCGATATTTTGGAGGAACGCTTTTAGGTGTAGGGGGTTTAGTGAGAGCATATACTCAGGCTGTGCAAAGTGCGATTAAAAATGCAAAAACCCAAAACCTTCTTATTCCTTATGAAAAAAAACTTCAATGGAAAATTGAGGTTTCCTACTCTTTGCTTAATCAAATTATTTATTTGGCTCAAAGCTCTGAAGTTGAGGTAATTGAGAAAGAGTTTTTAATGCAAGGGGTGAAAATCACCCTATCTTCAAATCTTGCAAGTAAAGAAGAGTTTGAGAATCTTTGTGCAAATGAAGCAATTTTCCTGTGTTAAAATTTTGTTTTTTGGAGGTAGAGAATGGCAGTGTATGAGTGGCTTAAGGTTTTGCATATTTTGGCATTTGTTTCTTGGATGGCAATGTTGTTTTATATCCCTAGATTATTTGTTTATCATGCAGAACATATTGCTAATCAAGGCTTTGTAGAGGTTGTTAAAATCCAAGAGAATAAGTTGTATTACTTTATTGGTTGGCCTGCAATGATTGTGACTTTAGGCAGTGGTGTGGGTCTAATTATTGTGCTTGGGGGCGGGGAATATATGAAAATTGCTGCTTGGCTTCATCTTAAGCTAACATTAATTATTCTCCTTGTGGGATATCACCTTTTGTGCGGTCATTATATGAAGAGCTTTGAGAGAGGCACTTGTAAGCGAAGTGGAAAATTCTTTAGAGTGTTTAATGAAGTGCCAACATTGATCTTGATTTTGATCTTGATTTTAGTAGTGCTTCAGCCAAATTTATGGGTGAAGTAAATGGCAAAGCTTTGGGCAGGGAGATTCAGCAAGGATAGCAATGCGCTTTTAGATGAATTTAATGCATCCATTATGTTTGATAAAGAGCTTTGGGAACAAGATATACAAGGCTCAAAGGCTCATGCTCAAATGCTTTGCTCTTGTGGCATTTTAGATTCTCAAGAGTATGAAAGCATTATTAAGGGCCTAGAACAGATTGCAGAAGAGATTGCAAGAGGGGAATTTGTTTTTCGACTGAGTGATGAGGATATTCATATGAGTATTGAGGGGGCATTAATAGAAAAAATTGGTGAAGTAGGGAAAAAACTTCATACAGCCAGAAGTCGAAATGATCAGGTTGCTCTTGATTTTAAACTTTATACTTTAAAAAGTAATATTCAAATCCGTTTTTTGCTTTTAGATTTGATTGACACTCTTCTTGATCTTGCCTCAAAAAATACTCAAACACTCTTAGCAGGAATGACACATCTCCAACACGCTCAGCCTATTAATCTTGGATTTCATCTTGTGGCGTGGGTAATGAATCTTAAAAGAGATTATGAGCGCCTCAAAGAGAGCTATAAGCGAAATAATTTTTGCCCACTAGGAAGTGGGGCGCTTGCGGGTGTGCCTTATCCTACGGATAGAGATTTCACCTCAGAAATATTAGGTTTTAGTGCTCCAACACTTAATGCTATGGATTCAGTGAGTGAGAGGGATTTTGCTCTTGATTTACTTTATGAAATTTCTATGATTATGATGCATATTTCACGAATGGCAGAAGAGCTGATTTTGTGGAGCAGTTATGAATTTGGCTATATTAGCTTTAGTGATGAGTATTCTACGGGAAGCTCTATTATGCCCCAGAAAAAAAATCCTGATGTTGCAGAGCTTTTAAGGGGAAAGAGTGGGAGAGTTTATGGGAATCTTATTTCACTTTTAGTGGTGATGAAGGGTTTGCCTCTTGCCTACAATAAAGATACCCAAGAAGATAAAGAGGGGGTTTTTGATAGTGTTAAAACTGTGTTGATGAGTCTTGAAATTTTAAATAAAGCACTCCAAACTCTCAGTATTCATCCTCACAAAATGGAGAAAATGGCAAAAATTGGGCATCTCACTGCAACAGATTTAGCAGACTTTTTAGTGCAAAAATGCTCCATTCCCTTTCGTGAAGCTCATCATATTACTGGAAAAGTTGTAGCCTATGCAGAGAGTAGGGGGGTAGACATTAGTGAGCTAGAGGAGAGTGAGATAAGAGAGGTGGATAGTAGAATTAAAGAGGGGGTAAAGAGTGTGCTAGACTTAAGAGCCTCAATGAATGCTAGAAACTCTTTTGGAGGCACTTCAACTAAGCAAACACAATATCAAATTGATGCACTTCATGCATGGCTATGTGAGGCAAGAAATGGATAGACAAAAACAAATTGTAGAAATGTTTGATGATATTGCTCCAAGCTATGACTTGGCTAATCGAGTGTTGAGTTTTGGAGTGGATGTAAAATGGAGAAAAGAGGGATGTATAAAAACCCTTGAGCGAATGGGTAAAAGTAATGGGTTAAAAGTAGCAGATTTGGCTTGCGGGACAGGCGATATGTTAATTCATTGGCAAAAATATCTTCAAGAGGATTGTGAGCTTTTAGGAATTGACCCCTCATCTGCAATGCTTGAGGTGGCTAAAAAAAAGGTGTATAACGCAAGCTTTATTCAAGCCCAGGCCCAAGAGATCCCTCTAGAAAATGAGAGTGTAGATATTGTATCCATTGCTTATGGATTAAGAAATGTGTGTGGCTATCAAGAAGCACTTAAAGAATTTCATCGCATTCTTAAAAAAGGAGGAGTGCTTTTGATTTTAGAATTTACTCACAACCCCTCACCCACTCTTTTGCAAAAAGGTGCAAAGTTTTATACTCAAAAGATTCTGCCTCTTATTGGGGGACTGATTTCTAAAAATCTTAAAGCTTATCAGTATTTGCCTCATTCTATTGAAGCTTTTGCTTCCACTCAAGAGCTTAAAGATGAGCTAAGTAAAGTAGGATTTAGTAATGTATGGAGTAAAAGCTATAGTGCTAAGCTCTCAACATTGTTTTTAGCAACTAAGGAGTGAGTGTTGAAAAAGCTAATATTTTTTTTTACGCCATTTTTTCTTTTTGCAAATGATCCAAAATATTTTTTTGGGGCTGCATTAGATTTTGGATCTTCAAATTTTGAGATCACTCAAAGAGAGCAGGGAAACTCTCTATTAGCAATTAAAGCAGATGGAAAGAGTTATATGCTTTCTTTAAGTGGGGGAGTTCAGCAGTTTTGGGATGCCGAAGAATATGTTGGGGGAAGGATTTTGGGTGAGTTTGGAATGGGGGGAGCAAATATTGGGGGAGAAATAGAGGGAGCTTTCTCATTGCTTGGGGCTCTTGATTTATTGATTGATTTTTATAAAGAAAATGCAATGAGTCTGGGAATCTTTGGGGGGTTTGAATATGGAATGAGATTCCTTGTTTCAAATAAAACTCTTAGAGGCTATGATCTTAAAAGTGATACTTATGGAGCATATTGGAGAGTGGGGGCAAGTGTAGTTTTAGGCAATATTCATCGTTTTGAACTCACTTATAAAATGGCAATTTCTCCACTTGCAGTGCCTGCACAAAAGGATGGAAATATTACTTTACATCAAGTTTATAGCGGTTCTCAAATTTCTATAGGGTATAAACTTCTGCTTTGGTAGAGCTACTCCTAGCCTCTTGTGCAAAAAAATTTTATGATTATTTATTGCAAAATCATAAAGGAGTGGAGAAGATTCCTCATTTTCACTCAGAGTTTAAAACACCCATTTTAACCATTACACTTAAGCAAAAACTTTTTAGTCTAGAGAATATTTTCTTAGAAATTGATGGGAAAGATTATCAGATTGAAAATAGTGGAGATATTGAAGTTGTTGCATATGATGAAGCTTTACTCACTCTAACACTTAAGTTTAATACTCCAGAGTATTATAAAGATTCTTTTATGCTCAAGAGTGATTTGAAATTTTTAGTTAAGAATGTTGAGCAATTTTTTAATTCTCAAACTGTCTCCCTACCTTCCAAACTCCCCATTTCACCCAAATTTAATTCCTTGCTTTCAGATTTAAGTGAAGAGCAAAAAAGAGCCCTTAAGAGAATCTTTTCTCATCCTCTTGTGTATATTTGGGGAGCTCCAGGAAGTGGAAAAACCCAAAGAGTGCTTTTTGAGGCAATAGAAAAACTCATTAATGCAGATAAAAAAATCGCACTCATTGCTCCAACCAATAATGCACTTGAACAAGCTATAAAAACATTGATTCAAAAATTTGATGAACATGCAATTGCAAGAGAGAGTGTTTTGCGTCTAGGGATCCCAACATTAGAATTTTCTTTGAAGTATCCTGAGATTTGTGAGAAAACAAATAAAGAGAGCAATCTTTTTAATCTCAATCCCAAAGAGAGGATTAAAGATGCCAATGTATTGGCAATGACTTTAGATGGGTTTATTTCTCGCTATGGAAGTTTAGAGGTGGAGTTTGATCATATTTTCTTAGATGAGTGTGCCTTTGCCCCACTGCCTAAAGTATGCACTTTGTGTGCTTGCAATGCCCCCTTGACATTGCTTGGAGATCACAAACAGCTTCAACCTGTTTGTGAGATTGAGGAGAGTGAGAAACTTAAAGATAAAGAACTTGCAATATGGGGATATTCTGGAATTTATCTTGAACATATTTTTACAGATAGATTATTCAGTGATTGTATGGATTTTAAATACACCAAGGCCTCCGTGCTCAAACAAACTCATCGCTATGGCAATAATCTTGCTTTGATTTTGGATGCCTATATCTATAAAAATGGTCTTAAAGGAATGCCCCAAGAGAGTGAATTATATTTTTTAGATGTTGCAAACTTACCCACCCATACCCTTAAGCATCAAGAAGAGAAAAATATCAATCTTTCAGAAGTGGCAGGAGTGAAGCAAATTTATAACTCAAGATATGATTGGGCCGTGATTACCCCCTTTGTCAATCAAAGAAAGCTTCTTATACGCAATGGGCTTCCTTATGATAAAGTTTTTACAATCCACGGTTCTCAAGGCCAAGAATTTGATGGGATTATTTTCTCTCCAGTTACCCTTTCTTATTTTTTAACAGATAGCAAAAATATTCAAGCCCTTTATGCCCTTAATGTTGCCATCTCAAGAATGAGAAAAAAGCTTGTCTTGGTATGTGATTATGCTTATTGGATAGGGCAAGAAGGACAATTTATCCAAAAACTTTTATTAGAGTGCAAACCTTATAAGGAGGAATAATGCAAAGATTATGGGAATATGCTCTGAGAGAGCAAAATAAATTAAATGAGCTTTATGAGGCAATCAAGGGTGAGGATAGGGAAGAGTTGAGGGGTTTGAGGGAGAAATTAGGATTGAAAAGAGATGCAAAGGTAGATTTTGCACTTTGTGAGAGAATTATTAATCTCAGAGTTGCCCCAATATTGCAGATTTTAAAGCAGGAAGGAAGAGGGGATCTAAGAAAAGAAAAGCGAGAAATGATTGAGTATGTGAGTGTATTGTATGCTAGAAGGTTTGAGAAAATGATAGCGTTTGCAAAAGGGATTTTAAGTGAGTTTGAATATGAACTGATTAAAGGGGTGCATCAAGTGGGACTTGGGTTTAATGAGTGGTTTATTGAGTGGAATGATGTCTTAATTGAGGGAATTAATGCACAAAAATTTACCCAAGTAGAGCAGGACATGTTAAGGGCAAGCACAGATAAAGCTCAAGGAGAGGTGAGCGGAGAGAAAAGCTATTCCATTGCTCAAATCACTCAAGGTAAAGTGGAGGTCATACCTTATGCACTTTGCTTTGCTCCACAAATCCAAAAAATTACCCATGCTCTCCAAAATCTTCTTCTTGCTCTCTCTCCCCATTCTCACCCTCAAAAAGAGCAGTATCTTCATTATTTTAAAAAACTTATCGCCTCTTTAAATGCAAAAGAAAATCTCATACAATCTTGGAGACAAACAGATTTGGCTTGGCTTATGATTAAAGCACCTTTGCAAGTTGTGCATCCTTTTGAATATTATGAGGACATTTACCGCCATAGTGTTGCCCCTGAGTGGGATATTCGTCTTAAGAATCCGCAAGAACAATCACAAAAACAAACCAAAATACGTGTCAAAGAAATGTTTCAAACTCTCTCTGATCAACTGAATGCATCAGAGACTCTTAAACTTGAAGTCTTGCAGAGGTTGGAGCAAACGCAATTTTTTGATAGCTTACCTTTGGCTTTTTATGGATCGCTTAATAACGGGCTTTTCTCTGCACAGGTTATTCCTAATGATGAAGGGATGAATAAAAAGATTTTTGCCTATACTTCAAGAATTTGGTATTCACTTAAATCTAAACCAAAAACACGTCTTGAACAAGAGATCTTTCCTGAATATTTTCTTAGTCAATATTATGCAGATTTGGGCAATGAAGAGCTCTGGAAGAGTATTTATGATATTTCTACAAATGGTCATGAATATGGGCATATTCTATGGGTTGATGAGAGCAGTGAGAGGATAATGAATAAAAGGGGGGAGTTTAAAAATATTGAAGAATTTAAAGCAACTTGCGGAGGACTTGTCGCTTATTTTATGAGTAAAGAAAAGAGTTTGAGTGAGGGGTTATTAAGAGAGCATATTAAACGCAGTGTAGGATTGCTTGCATATAGAGATAATCTTGAGGTTTTACCCTATTATTGTGAAGCATTGTTTCATCTGAGTGGAGCCTTTGAGTGTGGAGTATTGTGTTTTAAAGCAGGGAAGCTAGAAATTTTTGAGAATAAAAGTGCGCAATATTGGGAGTGGATGAGAAGGATTTACATTCAATTGGCAAGTCATTATTTGCAAAAGAGAGAGGCAGGAGAATTTTTATATCAATTTTTAAGTAAAGAAGAGGGGATTTATCTCCCACTTCAAACACAGACAAAAGAATTTGTAAAATTTTATTATGAACGCTATCTTAAGATTGGGCAAGAGACACTTTAGGTATCTCTTCAATATAGAGGCTTTGGCTTGGGAATGCAAAGCTGAGATTATGAGTTGCGAGAATATCCATGATCTTAAGCATTACATCTTGGCGTACATCCAACCATTCTCCCCAAACTACGGTTGTTGAGAAGCAATATACCAAAATATTGATTGAACTATCTGCAAACTCATCAAGCACAACAAAGAGATTGCTTTTGTATCCAAGCAAATCATCAAGAGAAACGATATTTTGTTTTAAATCTAATTCATAATGACTCAGTGGTGGGCGTTCATCATTGTCTTTTGCAATCATGGGGTGGTTAATGAGCATTGTTTTTATATCTTTAATGCAAGAGCGGATTTGCTCAGGGGTAGAATCATAGGTTATGCCAATTTGCATCCTGATTCTTCTTCCTCTTTTTCTTCGATTCCAATTTCTTACAGAGCTATTAGCTAGAAGCGAGTTTGGCACAAAGAGCATTGCATTATCAAAAGTTCTAATTGTAGTGCGTCTTAGCCCCATCTCAACTACTGTTCCTTCAATATCCCCACATACAATCCAATCCCCCTGATTAAAGGAATTATCAAAGAGCAAGACTACAGAAGCAAAGAAGTTTGCCAACATATCCTTAACTGCAAATGCTACTGCTAAGCCCCCAATTCCAAGAGAAGCAATAAGAGCTGAGATATTAAATCCAAAGTTTTTAAGCAATATAAGAATAGCAACAAGAATAATCAGAAAATAAATAATTTTAAGAAGCAGATTAATCACTTCGCGTCTGAAGGTATTGTTTTTTTCAGCAATACTTCCTAAAATCGCAATTCCATAACCCTTGAAAAGTAGAATTGTAAACCAAGAGAGAGTGATGATATAAGAAGCATTTACCCACATTGCAAAATTGGGAGATACAGGTTTAGGGAATGTAAGAACTCCAAGAGAAATAGAAAAACTACTAATAATCAAAAAGTATAAGATAGGTTTAGAAATATCATTTTTAATCTTATCTTGTACTTCTTTATTTTTAAGGAATTTTGAAAAATAGCTTAAAACCCTAATGATTAAATGGGCAATAATATGGCGAAAAAAGAAAAGAGTAATAAACACACTTAAAGATACGATACTTTTAGCAAGTATGGGTGAGGAAATATTATCGGGTAAGATTTTCTCAATCCATTCTAAGAGTGAGGGAAGATTAATATTGCTCCATATACTTTGAGGGGTGAGAGATTTTACATTATGAGCTAGAAAATTTAAAATTTCAATATAGCTTTCTGTTGTAATTTCAAATACTGTCATTTGCTCTTGGAGTTTTTGTTTTTGGATTTGATCTAGTCCTTTAGTTGGAATGAGTGTATAGCTTTTAAGATGTTTTAGGGTTTTTTCAATAAGATTTTGGATTTGAGATTTTGTTGTGAAAAATGAGTTTTTGGTATAAATAGAAATAGCAAGATCTTGCATTGCTTTTTGGCTAAGAAGGCTATTGAGTTTTAGGGTGTTATATGCCAAAAGTTCAGGAGAGAGAGTTGAAGCATTTAAAGAGAGTTGAAGATTTTCAATAGCATTTTGTAAATTAGAAGAATCTTGGGGTTTTTGTGTTGCAATGGATGAAATAATTTCTTGATAGATCCTCTCCTTTTTTTGAGAAACTTTAAGTATTTCTTGTGTTGAGGAGAGATTTTGATTTTTCATATTTAATAAAACAATTTCATTAAGTAAATCTTGGTAGTTTTGTGCCCAAAATACTAATGGAAATAATAAAAAAATAAATCGATAAAACATTATATTCTCCAATTAAAACTTTGTAATAGTAGCATAAGGAATTATAAAAAGATATCTCAAGCTTTCTTCTCATCATATAAACAATAGAGCCCCGACTATTCTCTAGGGGGAGAGAATAGTCTATTAAGACTTAAAGGAGACGCTTAATGAAAAAAACAGTAAACTATCTTGAAGGAAATAATCAAGATAATAAGGCTCTATGATGCTTCCCTAAAAAGGAAGCATCATCAAACCCTATGCATTCAACCTCATAACTCTAAACCTTAAGGTTTAAATCTTTCACTCTTGATTTAATCTCTCACTCTCTTTACTCTCTAATCTCTAATCTCTAATCTCTTTACTCCTTCACTTTTGTTTTAAAGAAGTCTTCATCTCTTTAAAAACAAATCCTTCTCTCTCATATAAGAAAT
>NZ_NXLU01000038.1 GCF_003364215.1 Helicobacter cholecystus | reverse complement strand
TTCCTGTAAGAGTGATTGTGTTAGAACTTGAATAACCACCAGATGTGGAGATTCCACCAGTGTTGGTGATTGATCCTGCCTCAATGACATTTTTCCCTCTAGAATTAGCGGAGATTCCACCAGTGTTGGTGATTGATCCTGCCTTAATGACATTTTTCCCTCTAGAATTAGCGGAGATTCCTCCCTCTGTAATTTCAAGGGTTCCAGTATCACCTAGTTTAATAGTGTTGATATTTCCAGCTGTCTTACAGCCATTAGCAGCACTCAAACGTGTTAGAGTAAGCTTAGTAGTTTGATTGGCTGTAATTGTATTTGTACTGTTAGTGTTATCATTACCATTTGTACTAACTGCACCTAGAGTGGATTGATTTGTTCCTGTAAGAGTGATTGTGTTAGAACTTGAATAACCACCAGATGTGGAGATTCCAC
>NZ_NXLU01000003.1 GCF_003364215.1 Helicobacter cholecystus | reverse complement strand
GAAAACAATAATATTAATATTATTAAAAGTGATAGAATAACTATAAATAGGGTATTTATAAATATAATAAATTTAATCATTATATATATAAAATAATAGAATTATTTTTATTTATTATTAATATTTCTGTTATTTTCTAATATATTTTATTTATATTTATATAAGATTATGATTTTTTATTTACTATTTTCTTATTAAAAAAGATTTTTTTAAGCTCAAGAAGAGTTTTGGGATTAAACAAGTGCAATACTTGGATTTAGACTAAGGCATCAATGATACAATTCTTTTAGTTTTATGATTAGGGTGCATGAATGGTGATTACTTTTTTGTTTTATGTTGGGATTATTGCTGAAGCTATGAGTGGCGCAGTGGCAGCAGGTCGGTATCGGGTGGATTTATTTGGAGCTTTTTTTATTGCTTTTGCTACTGCACTAGGAGGGGGGAGTATTCGTGATATTATGTTAGATCACCATCCACTTCTTTGGATTGAAAATCCTCACTATGTGTATGTCGTTGCGATTTCTGCTTTTGTAGCAACACGTTTAGCTTTCTATATTGATAAACTTGAGAGGTTTTTTCTTACTCTTGATGCTTTGGGATTGGCAGTTTTTAGCACGCTTGGAGCCAAGATTGCGATTTCTATGGGGTATGGTTTTACAATTTCTATGATTTCAGCAATGGTTACAGGTGCATTTGGTGGAATACTCAGAGATTTATTTTGCAATACTCTGCCTTTGATTCTTAGAAAAGAACTCTATGCTGTGATTGCAATGCTATGTGGAGGGCTGTATTGGTTTTTGTATCCTTTTTTAGGAGAGGATTGGGCAACAAGTTTGGCAATTTTATGTGGTTTTATTTTGAGAATTCTTGCAATTAAATATAAAATCTCACTGCCAATTTTTGTATTTGAAAAACATCACTAGGATTAAATATGTCTTTAGCACTCAAGTATCGTCCTAAATTTTTTAGAGATCTCATTGGTCAAGAGAGCGTTTCTCAAACTCTCTCCCTAGCCCTTGATTCACAAAAAATAGGTAATGCGTATCTTTTTAGCGGTTTAAGAGGGAGCGGAAAAACAAGTTCTGCAAGAATTTTTGCACGATCTTTGCAGTGCGAGAAGGGGCCTTCAAGTGATCCTTGTGGGGAGTGTGCTAATTGTAAAGCTTCACTTGAGGGAAGACATATAGATATCATTGAAATGGATGCAGCTTCAAATCGTAGGATTGATGATATTAGAGAGCTTATTGAGCAAACTAAATACAATCCGAGTATGGGGAGATATAAAATCTTTATCATTGATGAGATTCATATGCTTACAAAAGAGGCGTTTAATGCGCTTTTAAAAACTTTAGAAGAGCCACCAGAGCGCGTAAAGTTTATTTTGGCTACTACTGATCCCTTGCTTGTACCAGCAACTATACTGAGCCGAACCCAACACTTTAGATTTAAAAAAATCTCCCACAAGCTTGTTGTCAACCATATTGCAAGTATTTTACAAAATGAGGGAATAGGCTATGATCTTGAAGCATTAGAAGTGATTGCAAGAAGTGGAGAGGGGAGCTTGAGAGATACATTAACTTTGCTTGATCAAGCTATTCTTTATGGGGGAAATTATGTAGGGACACAAAGCACAATCTCAATGCTAGGGATTATTAATCCTGAAATTTTGGAGAGCTTTTTTCTTTCAATCCTGCAAAGAAATGAGGATAAAACTCAAGAGATTGTTTCACTAATGAGAGAATATGAGTGTGAAATGATTATTGATGAGATGATGATTTTTCTTAAGGATAAAGCTTTAAGCAATCAGGAGCATTTTCCACCCTTACTGCTTAATCGTTTCTTTTTTATTCTTACTCAGGCTAAAACACTATTATCTTTAAACACTCATAGCGAATTTGTTTTACTTTTATGTATTATGAAATTTAAAGAGGCACTTAAGCTTAGAGATATTTCAAGTTATATCCAAGAGCTTGAGCAAAAGGTAAATATCCCCCCATCTTCAAGTTCTTATGAAGGTTTGCAGGACTCTAAACCTAGCTCAACCTCGCAAATGCCTCAAAATATTATCTCACAACCTGAACAAAAAGAGGAGAGCAAGCCTAGAGGAGAAAGAGAGTTTGCTTTACTTAAGCAATGCTTGTATGATCGTTCTTATACTCTTGGAGAGATTTTTGAGAAAAATTTCTTATTTTGTTCATATATTCATCATGACTTGGTTTTGCAAAGTCAAGCAGTGGGAGAGGAGAGGGAAGAGTTAGCAAAAAATTGGAAATTGATTAAAGGGATGATTAAAGAGTGCTTTGGTGAAGGGGTGAATATCATTTTTACTCAAGAAGAGAAACCTCAAATGTCTCAAGTGATAGGGGAAACTCAAGCAGTGGAGGTCATGCAAAAATCTCAAGCAGTGCAAGAATCTCAGATAATAGAAGAAACTTCAGCACTCCAAGAGTTACAAATCCAAATGCCCCAGCCAGTCTTAGAGAATGAAGAAGTGGAAGCATTGCAAACAAGAGAAGCAGTGCAGATAATGGAGGGAGTTCAGAAAGTAGGGGATGTGCAAGAAGCGACTCCGAGAATAGAAGCAGTGCAGGGAACTCAGATGCAACCCACAAAAGAGATTGAGCCCATTCAAGAATCCCAATCCCCATATAATCCTCAAAACACTCAAGAAGCTCCCCAACCTCCAAATCCATCAACCACACAGCTTAATCCTCAAGAGATTATGCAAAGAAATCAAGATCTTTTCGCCACACTTCAAGAGCATTTAGAAGTTAATCTTTCTGATGTGAAGATTATTCAACATGATTGAATTTGAGTGTGATTTAGAAGGATTGCAAGAGTTTGCAATATCTCTCTCCTCCATTTTGCCCCCTCACTGTGTCATTTTGCTTAGAGGGGATTTAGCCAGTGGAAAAACAACTTTACTCTCTACACTTTTGAAGGTTTTGGGAAGCAAGGATAATGCAACCTCTCCAACTTTTGGACTCCAACATATCTATAAGGCCTCAGATAGGCTCATTTTTCACTACGATCTTTATCGTAAGGATTTGCAAGAATGCTTGATGCTAGGGTTTTTAGAATCGTTTGAGCAAGAGGGTTGGCATTGGGTAGAGTGGGGTGAAAAGAGGTTGGAGAAACTTTTGCGTCAGAGTGGTTTTAAGGTCGTTATAATTACGATAGATAAACAAAGTCAAAGTCGAAGATATAGGGTAGAGGAATGAATATCTTAAAGGCTGTGCATTTAAGCAAGCAAATCAAATCAACACAAATTGTCACAAATGTTTCTGTTGAGGTTAAAAGTGGAGAGGTGGTCGGGCTTCTTGGGCCTAATGGAGCAGGAAAAACAACGACTTTTTATATGATTTGTGGGCTTTTGCGCCCTAGCAGTGGAGAAGTGTTTCTCAATGATGTGGATATTTCAAACTATCCCCTTCATCAACGTTCTAATATGGGGATTGGTTATCTTCCTCAAGAATCAAGTATTTTTAAAGAACTCAGTGTAGAAGAAAATCTTGCACTCTCAGCAGAAATTTCTATTAAAAAAGCAAAAGATCGTGAGAAAATGATTGAGGAAATGTTAAGTGCTTTTAATATTGAGCCTATAAGGGCTAGAAAGGGTTTAAGTCTGAGCGGGGGAGAGCGAAGAAGAGTTGAGATTGCACGAGCACTTGTGAAAAGTCCAAAATTTATCTTGCTTGATGAACCTTTTGCAGGAGTGGATCCACTGGCTGTGATTGATATTCAAAAAATTATACAAAAGCTTGTAACAATGGGAATTGGAGTCTTAATCACCGATCACAATGTGCGTGAAACTCTTTCTGTATGTGATCGTGCCTATGTCATTAAAAGCGGTTCTCTTCTTGCTCAAGGCAAGGCAAGTGAAATTTATGATAATGAACTTGTGAGAAAACATTATTTGGGTGAAAATTTTAAGGTATGAATCCAAGTATTAGGCTCTCTCCTACCCAAAGTGCCAAAACCAAACTTTCTACAACACTCAAAAGCTGGTTACCCATTTTACAAAGCAGTGGAGATGAGCTAGAAGATACTCTCAAAGAATTTATTAAAGATAATCCTTATGCAGAGATTAAAAATCACTCTGTGCAAGATTTTACTTCTAAAAGCTCTCAGAGCAAAGGAATTAAGCGATCTAAGGGTGAGCCTGAGGGGTTTGAAAATTTTTGTCTTTATGAGCAAAGTCTTTATGAAGTGCTTGCTGATCAAATTTGTCCTCCTCTTTTTCCCACCCCCCTTTCTCAAAATATTGCTCAAGAGATTATTGAGGATTTAAATGATGAGGGATATTTTGAGGGAGATTGTGAGTGTATTGCTCAAAGACTTGGTTGCACTGAGACTGAGGTAGAGAAAATTAGATTGCGTTTTGCCTATCTTGAACCTAGAGGGATAGGGGCAAGAGATGTGATTGAATCTTTTAGTTTTCAGCTTCAAGAAAGTGAACTTCAAGCAGAGGAATATGAGTTGGCAAGTGAAATTCTTAAAGATTTGCACAATCATTTTAAACACAAAAATCATGCACATTACAATAAAGTCATGAGAGTGATTAAGAGCTTTAAAAATCCTCCAGCCCTAGAGTTTGCTCCTAAAGAGCAATACATTAAGCCTGATATTTTTGTGTATTTTGAGGATAATGAAGTCAAAGTTAGGCTCAATATGGATGCAAATCCAAGCATTCAAATCCGACTAGATTCTGAACTCTCTCATATTGCCAAAGAGCAATTTGTCAAAACCAAGCTTAAAGAGGCACGTTTGCTTGTAGATGCACTTGAAATGCGACAAGCCACACTCAGAAAGATTGGTGCGATGATTTTGGAGTATCAATATGAGTTTTTTATGGGGGGAGAGATTAAACCTATGAAGCTTAAAGATTTAGCAGATGAGTTTGGTCACGCTCCTAGCACGATTTCAAGGGCGATTGCCAATAAATTTTTAGAGTGTGATCGTGGGATTTTTCCTATTAAAAGCTTTTTCTCTGCTGCTTTAGATGATGATGTGAGCAATAGCTCAATTAAGGACTTTATTCATGATTTAATCAAAAATGAAGATAGAAAGAAACCCCTGAGTGATAATAAAATTCTCCAACTCATTGAAGCTAAGTTTGGCATTAAGATTGTCCGAAGGACTATTACAAAATATAGGCAAAAGCTTAATATCGCAAGCTCAAGTGAAAGAAAAAAGCTCTATGAGATGAGTGTGTAAAAAATTTTTCAAAAGATAAGGCTATGCTAAAAATATCAAATTTATAGAAGCAATGAGGAGTGCAAATAAGAATCCCAAAGAAAAATTTTATTCCCTCCTCACTCTCCCTAACTCATCACTTTGATTGCATAGCATAAAAAGAAAGAAACTTTCTTTTTATAAATTAAGGGGAGAGCCTCGCTTCTCTTGTGCTTACATTTTAGAGAGATAAGGTACTTCTGCCTTAGAGCGTCGTTGGGGTATGGGGGAGTTTGAGGGGGAGAGGGGAGCGACCTCGCCATTGAAGCCCCCTCCCTCTCTTTCAAGAAAATAAACTTTAAAATAAAAAACTATGAAAAACATAAAAGAAATGGTAGATTAAAAAGTGTAGTCAGTCGTTTTCAAGAAAAAACTTAGAAGTAAAACTTCACTCATTCTTCTAAGAGAATCTTAAGGGGAGAGATATAGCAATTACTGGATTTATAATAAAAGAGTTTGTGAATATGATCAAAACAAAACTAGCTTTTGTAGCTAGCTTGAAATAAGAGCATAAACAAGTTTTGAGGTCGATATTGACTTTGGCGTTAATGGGAAAAATGGCTAGAGCAAAAATTGATTTTAGGAAATACCTAGAATGCGAAAAATATGAATATAAGGCAAGTCCTAGAAAAAACATAGTTAAAAAAGAAGTCACCCAATTTTGGAGTAGACACTACCATTATAATAAAACCAGAGAATTGGATAGAGCTAGCCAAGGTGGCTCTGCTTTATTTTGAATACCATTCTTGGCTAATTTGGCAGTTGCTACTATGTGGCTCAGGATTGGCTTTTTGTATCTTGATATGCATTGGCATAGGAATAAAATCGCCAAACACAAGTGCCTCTCCTGCGACAGATTGTTTGATCTTGCTTACAAAATCTTCGGAAAAATATGGAAGAACAGCATTAATATGTCGCATATCGTTTTCATTTTGGATTCTGTGGATAATGAAGTTTGCACATTGCGAGAGGACAGTTTCTGAGAGTTCTGAGGGCCTTTGAGAAGAAATGAGCAGATAAAGAGAGTATTTTCTCCCTTCTCTTGCAATTCGCTCAAATACATTGTCTTTTAGCAAGTATTTTTGATCTTTTTTGATATATCTATGAGCCTCATCTAAAACAAGATGCACAGGATTTTTACGTCGATTCCCCCCTTCTTGTTTTTTACGATACTCAAAAACCAACCTTGCAATTACGCTTGTGAGTGTTTCTAAGGTATCTTTACCTAATTCACTTGTGTCGATGATAACAAGTTGTTGTTGTTTTTCTTCTTTTTCCCAAAAATAACTAAAAAAATTATTCTTGTTTTTTATCGCTTGAAAATCCTCATAACCCCCTCTCATAAAAGCATATTCTGGATCATCGATGAAGATATCTAGTCTATTCATCATGGTTGCAACATATCCTCGAATTGATCTATTGCCCTTTGTTTCTTCCTCAGCAAGAACCATTTCAGAAGCTATTTTGAGGAAATGGTGATTGAGAAATTCTCCATTTTTCATTTTTAAATCAACTATATCTTGAAAATCTTTTTCGCCAATGGTATTGATCATAGATTGTACGGTATCTTTTATCTTATTTTGATTATCTGAATAATGCAAAGTACATTGATGATCTATTTTGTCAAGATCTTGCAAAAAACCTTCTTCTTCAAATTTTTGGCAGATTGATTTATGTATTTTGATAATTCTTTTAATATCAGATAGTAGAGAACGAGCGTTCCCTACTAATGCTGTATCAGAGTTAATTTCACATACAATATTGGCAAACAAGGAAAGAAATTTTCTTCTGAAGTACTGTATGTACTTTTGATAGTTCTCAGATGCTTCTATCTTGTAAAATCTATAAGCTTCTTGTAATACCTTTTCCCAAAATGGTTTTTGTGTAGCATCCGTAGCCATTAAAAAAGCACACCATTCATCAAGAGAAAGTAAGAAGTGTGGCATATAAAATGGTTCAACACCATTCTCACTCTCTTTAAGATTGGGTTTAAATAGTTTAACCCCCACACCTTGAGAAGCAAGCTCTGAAAATGCCTGATTGTATTCCCCATTTACATCAAATATAATAATTTTTGATTTGTTTGCTGGTCGGTCTTTTCTATAAACTTCCTGAAGCAAATGAGCAATAGTATTGGATTTACCACTTCCAGAATTGCCCAAAACAGCAGAATGAATGCCAAAAAACTTGTCTATTTGAATGGAGACAGGATGATTGATATGATTTTTACTTATGCCTAGATGAATTGATTCGCTTTTTGCTTCATCTTCTTGTGTGGACATAAGAATTTTTTCCAAATCTTTGCTAGTCAATAGGCTTACATCGCTATATAGGCTAGGATATACACCTATACCAAGAGTGAAATTTTCATTCTTATATATACCTATGGGTTTTAATAATAGTTCTCGATTGCTATTGAGATCAAAGTTTTGTTCAATATCTTGTTTATCAGAATCAAAGATTGCAATTACTTCACAAATAATTTCCTCACCTAGTGGGTTTGATGTTTTGAGATAACTTCCAATATTTCCAAAATAATATATTTCACCCTGAAGATTGAGTGCACCACCTCTAACATTGGAAAAGATTTTTACCCTAAATTGATTGAATTGAATAGATACTATTTTTCCGACAAGCATTCTTGTCCCCCCATTTCTCTTTTTAGCATTTCTAGAAATTTTTTATTGATTTTATTTTCATCATCTTGTTTTGGGTCTGGAATGAGTTCTTGTGTAAAGTAATCAAAGTAATGTATCTTTTTGCCTTCATATTCCCCATAAATGATATATATCCTCTTATCGTTGATTCTAAAGAGTGGAATCTCTTTAAGCTTATTCTTATCTGCAAAAATAACAATAGAGAGCGAATTATTGGAAGCAAGGGCTCTATAAATAATAGTATTGATATGCTCGTCGCTAAAGCTATATCCAATAATAAAGAGGACACTATTTGGGAGTGATAATTTTTTCTGAAATTCTCTAATAAGGTCGGTGTATGGGGATGTTAGACTTTTTCCTTCCTTGAGTGGTGTAGGATAAATTAAACAATTTCCGCATGACCTTTCACTTTGTGAATCAAGGTTAATCTCTTGAATATTGAAGAAAGAGTTGTGTCCTTGAGCTTCTACCCAATTGATAGAGCCATGTAACTTATAGAGATAAATCATGTGATTGAGGGGTTCATATTTTTCAATTCCCTCATCCATTTTTTTTGAGAAAACATATTCAAATCTTGCAGGATTAAAACTTCGACTTAATCCACCTCCAAATCCATTGTTATAGTCAATATTGAGATAATCTAAGACGCGCTCATTGAATAAATCATTGTTTGTAGTAAAAATATTTACTCTATTTAAATCTTTGTTGCGATAAGTAACTTTTTTGTAGAAATTTTTATAATTACAAAACACTTCTGGCTTCTTTTTGTCCTCACACTTGTTGTCAATTTTGATATTGATTGCATTAAATATGATGCTTTTAACCCTTTTAATCAATGTTTCTAAAGTCTCCAATTCTTCGTTGTCTTTATCTTGAAGATTATTTTTGAGATAGGTTTTTCCAGAATAGAGTATTTCCAAGATTTCTTCTAAGTTTTTCTTTCCAAATTTCTCAAAAATTTTTTTCTCATTCTCATCCAAATTTTTTTCTACTTCTTCCTGTAGGTCTGTCATAGTTGGGATTGCCCCATTGCTTGTGCCAGCACCAAAAAGAAAATTTAGATTTTTTACATTGAATAGATCAAGAAGGATTGTTTTTATTTTGCACACTCTTTCCTTATTCTCAGAAAGCTTTTCAAGCAGGTCTTCAGTCCCCTGAAACATTTTTGTCTCTTCGGACTCTTGTGCTTTATTATCTGTATTCATATAATCCTCCTATTTTTAAGGGTTTATTCCACCCTTGCTTGTCCATTCATCAGCATAGGCAAGAGCCAATCGCGAAGTTGGGTAAGTTTTTGGTTTTCTTGCTTTGCTTGAAGCATTTTGTCGAACATTGGCTTGATGATTTTTTGATATTCCTCAAATACTTTTTTATTGTATGGAATGCGCATATTGGTGATTGAGCCTGAGGCGTGGAGGATGTTGCTTCCTGTTGCGTATTTATGGATAAGTTGCTGAATATAGTCTGATTTAAAAATTTGATAAATGACTGAGTTATCAATCTTTTTTAATCTATCGTAAATATTTCTGATTCCCGAGCTATACCCCCCAACAAGCCCAAAATCAACCTTGCCTACACTTCCATCAAAAGATACGCAAATATCTCTTGGTTGCAAAAGAAGTTCCCCAAATAATTTTTTATCTGCATAGGTTGAGCACGTGCCATTCATATCGCCAACACGCCAAAATAAAACTCTATTTTTTCTAGATTCACTCAAATATTGTTTTGCTCCAATTTCGATTCCTTTTTCAAATTTAAATCGTTCCCAAAGGTTTAGAATATCCCAATCTATAGGGATTTCTCGTCCTAGTTCTTTACTGTATTTCATCGCTCCACCTGAAGAAGCGTAGGGTTTTCCCTCATGGTTGGGGAAGTCAAATTGCAAAAACCAATACTCATAAATCATTTTTGCCATTTCTTCAAGCTTGGAGATTATGGAGTTATTGAGTGAGATTGTTATATCTATTTTTCTAAGTTCTGTGGAGATTTTCTCTTGCTCTTCTCTTTTGGGAATGTTTATAAGAATATTATTGAGAGTATTTAATGTGAGACTTGGGACCCCAGTTCCAGAATTTAGTATTGTAAAATCTATTTGTTTTAAAGCATAGTAGAAAAATAGGGGTAGTACTTTTTCTTCGTCAATAATTGTGTAAAACATTGTGTCTGTTACCCAAAAAGGGACATCAGAAAAAAAGATATTATTAAGAGACCCCTTTCTGGGAATTAAAACAGATTCCCTATCGTAGAGAAAAGAATTTGTTTGACGAATTATTCCACCACTTCCATATACTGGAAAATATCCATATTCTAAATTTTTTGATTCCTTACCGTATTTTATTTGTGTAAAATTTTTAATTTTTAATTGCATATTTAATCCTGCAAAAGCCTTGTGTTATTTCTGTTTTAAGTTTGTCACTCTCTTGAAATAATAAATCAAGCTCTTGAGCAAAATTGTTAAGCTTGGCTTCAAATTCTTGGGGAGTGATAGGAGTGTAATCGATTTTGATTTCAAAATATTGTCCTGCGCTAAAAGAATAGCCCTTATTCTCAATATCTTGAGAACTTACAACGATAGAAAAATCCTCCACCTTTTCTTTGGAGTTAAAAGTATTGACAATTTTTTCAATATCTTCAGGTTGCAGATAGGTTCTCTGATTGCCTCCTTCTTTGCCTATGATTCCAAGCTTTGAAGCGTCCATTAGGAGGATTTCATCATTTTCTTGAGATTTGTCAAGAAAGAGAACAGAGACATTTGTTCCTGTGGTGGCAAAGACATTGGAGGGCATAGAGATAACTCCTCTAAGCATTTTGTGAGAGATGATATGCTTTCTTATCTTGAGAGGGATTCCACTTCCTGCGGTAAGGAATCCTGTGGGAACGACAATCGCTCCCTTACCTTTGGAGGAGAGAGAGTAGAGGATATGTTGGATAAACATTAGATAGATTGCCATACTCTCTTTTTTCTTGTTTGGAATATTTGGCACTCCTGCAAAAAATCTCTTTGCGTGAGCTTCTCCTGCAAGTGTGTCGCGATTGTCTGAGAAATCCATATTAAAAGGTGGATTGCTTACGATGTAGTCAAATTTGGTAAGTTCATTTTTGTCTTTGTGAAATGGGTCTGTGAGTGTGTCATCACAGATGATATTGGGGAGAGAGCCGATGAGATTGTTAAGGACAAGGTTTAGGCGTAGAAGCTCATTGGATTTTTGAGAAATATCTTGAGAGTAGAGGGTGCATTTGTCCTCTCCGATTTGATGGGCGAGAGCAAGAAGCAGTGTGCCTGTCCCTGCTGAGGGGTCATAGATCTTGACATTTTTATCTCCATTTGGAACAAGGATACGAGCAATGATGGTCGCTATCGTGTGAGGAGTGTAATACTCAGCATATTTTCCGCTATCTTTGTTATAGTCTTTAATAAGGTATTCAAAGATGGTAGAGAAGAAATCGTATTTTTCGCTAAAGGCAGATTCAAAGCTAAAAGATGCGATTTTATCAATCAAAGCTTTAGCAAAAAGAGGTTTTTTCTCTGTGTCAATGATATGGGGGGAGATAGGGTCAAAGAGCTTGATTTTTGTCCCTTTGCCTGTTTGTCCTGAGAATATATCGAGATTTTCATCTGCTATTTCTGTAAGAGCTTTGTCAAGCGTGAGATGAAAGTCCTCAGTATTTTGCTCATTATAGAGAGTGGAGATGAGATATTTTCTGTCAATTTTTGCAGAATCTACACATAAATCTTCTTTGATGTCCTCAAATTCTTTTTCGCTCATTTCTTTGAGCTTTTCTTCAAGTTCAGAGAAGCTGAGTGAGGCAAGTGAGGGATTTTCTCTCCTCACTTCATAGAGGAATTTATCATTGAGAAATTTATAGAGGAAAATTTCTGTGATGATTTTGTACTCACTTCCAGCATTTCCTAGTCCATACAATGTGCAGACATTTTTGATATTGTCAATCATTTTTTGGGTTTGGGTGATGAGCTCCATTAGCTAAAATTCCTTTCGTTTTGATATTCTTTAGCAACAAGTGAGGCGATATTTTGTCTTTGTTCGCGTTCTAGTTGAGGGACACAAGTTTTGACAATATCTCTGATATACCCCTCAAAGCGTTTTTCATTATCAATTTGTGCATAGTTGTTTAGAAGTGTATCATCGAGTTTGTGCTTTATCTCTAGCAAGAAGTGATTGATTTGGGTATTTGCAAGATTAAGTTGTGAGTAGACTTGCTTGTGAATTCTCATAAATTTATTATCCCCCTCATATTGGTTGGCAATCCTTTGATTAGACTTATTAAGAGCTTGGATGCTGTTGTAGAGTTCTGTGAGCTTGATCGTATTTTCTTCTATTTCGCTAGAGGTAAGCTCCTCGATATTTTTCTTGGCAAGGATTCTTTGTAGTTCTTCTTTGAGCGTGAGAAATTTTGGATCTTTGATATCCTGAGTCTTAGCTAGTTCTTTTTGTGTTTTGATGAGTTGCTCACGGAATTTATCAGCAATCGCAAGTTCGTGTTCACCAATTTTTTTGAAATCAAACTTGATATCTTCAAGTGCTAGAGAGAGAATGGCATCCATATCTTGAGCATTTTGAAGGACTTCTTTGTCCCTTAAGGCCTGAATCTGTGCATTAGCAATAGAAAGAAGATGATGGATTTTCTCCAAATCAAAGAGGTTAGCCAACTCTTGATATTCGTGAAGCTTAGCAATATTGTGGAGTTCTTGGTAGAGTTGCAGGGCTCTACGGATAGTTTGAAGCTCTTGTTTATCATCAATTGTTGCAAGTTCTTTAGAAAATTCTTCTGCATTTTTGACATTGAATCCAAAAAGTATATCTTTGATATTTGCAAGGTCTTTTTGGATTTCATCTTGGGTTTTGAAAATACCTCTATATTCTTCAAAAGCATCTCCAAGTTCGGCTTGAAGCTCATTGAAATAGGCTTGATTGGTTTTATCAAACTCCTTTTTGATGTCGGCAAAATCGATGATGTAGCCAAAGCGGAAGTCTTTATAGGGACGATTAACACGAGTGAGGGTCTGCAAAAGTGAATGGTCTTTTATCACGCGTCCTAGATAGAGACGTTTGAGTCTTGGAGCATCAAATCCTGTAAGAAGCATATTGTAGACGATAAGGAAGTCAATCTCTCCATTTTTGAAAGCGTTTTGCCATTGCTTTTTCTCCTCATTTGTTCCTATGGAGTTATCAGAAAGGATGAGAGCTGAACTAAACTCATTTGACTTCATTTCTTCATAGATCGCCCTAGCTTGTTCAGAAGAGGCACATACAATCATCCCTCCAATATCTCCTTGGAATCTATGAGCTTTAAAATCCTCAGTGATATAGGCTACAAGCTTTTTGACATAACTAGGATGAGAGAGGATGAGTTTGGTATCAATAGCTCCCTGCTGGACTTCTAGCTCTTGGAGTGTGGCTCGTAGAGATTCTTTGTAGGTGGTGAGAATGTCCTCACGGATAAGTCGTAGGGTGTAGTGGTCGGCAATGGATTGGTTATAGTAGTATTTGTGAATATAATTTCCAAAAATCTCTTTGCTATCAAATTTGGTATTTTGGCGATTGCCTTCTTCATCAAAAACTGCGCCAATAAGGGGAGTTCCTGTCAGTGCAATTTTTATGGAGTTTGGATCAGCAGTGAATAGGTTTGCAAGAAATGATCCTGATGGGTTGTAGCTCCTATGAGCTTCATCGATGAAAAAGATTCTTTGGATATTGATCCCATAATCAGGAAGCTTGGCTATGGAATCTTGAGAGAATTTGTGGATATTGACTACTACAATGCCATCTTTTCCGCTATTTGATTGAGAGGTGCTTTTTATGCACTCCATAAACTCATCTTTGCTTCCAATCAGTCTGACTTCAAGTCCTCTAGAGCGAAACTCATCTGCAGATTGATTAGCAAGGTCTAAGCGATCAACAATGAAGAAAAATTGAGTGATTTGTCCTTTTGCTTGGAAATAGTCTTTAAGAAAGCGTGTATTGTAATAAGCTAGAGCCGTTTTTCCACTTCCTTGAGTATGCCAAATAATCCCTTTATTCCCACCATTTTCTAGCATATCTCTGATAGCAAGTGTGGCAAAGAATTGAGGATAACGCATAATGTGTTTTTCTAGTTTTCTTACTCCTGTATCAAGAGTCTTGAAAACATAGGCAATTCCATATTTGAGGAGTGTTTTAAAACGCTCTTTGCTAAAGAGTGAGGTAATGATAGCGTTTGTAGGTGTGCTTGGAGAAATATTTGTCGCATACTCAGGAGAGTTTTTGAGTGAAGGAGTATTTGTATCTTTGAAAATAAAATCTTGGATTTGCTCGTTTATTGGAGCAATGCAAAGCTCATCATGCCTCTCTTCTTTGAAACGATTGAGAAAAAGTGTTTTTTCTGCTGTGGTAGCGTAGAATGAGCCTTGAAATGGGAGATTTTCTTCGTCATCATAGGGAAGGTTGTTGGAGAAAATCATAATTTGAAACATATTGAGGAAAGAGCGGAAGTTTTTGTTGCTAAGACGATAGTTCATTCGCTTATCCTCTGCTTGAACTCCATTTTTATTGTGAGGTTTCTTGACTTCTATAAAAGCTAGGGGGATTCCATTAATGAGGATTGTAATGTCTGGGCGAAACTCATCACCATTGTGAATACAAGATAGTTCTGTAACGACTTGATAGGTATTTTTATCGTTTTGAGAGAAATCTATAAGCTTTTTCCCTTCAAGATTTTTGATAATGGCGTTGTAGAAATCTATTCCAAGATCTGAGCTGAGAGTTGCTTTGATTTTGTTGATAAGGCTTTTTGTCTCATCAATACTAATTTCCTCATCATTAATTGCATTAAGAGAGGCGTGAAAAGTAGGGATATGAATATTTGTTTCTTTATCAAATTCTGATTCTTTGTTTTTGATAGAAAAATAGGTGTATCCCAATCTTGTGAAATGCACAAGTGCAGGAATTTTTACACGCGTATCTTCGTTGTATTTCATCAATATTCTCCATAGGCAAACACTATTTCTGCGTTAATAAAGTAAAAAATTCTGATTAAATAGCAAAATGCTTTAATTTTATCAAAGAGCCCCTGATAAATCAAGCAAAAGCAAGGAGAGAAAAATGACTTCGTTTCAAGATTTTACCTTTCTACACAAAGCCTCCACAATGCAAAGAGCTTTGCTAATCTCACTTCAAAAAGAAGTAGAGAAATTTTGCAACTTTTCTCCAAAAGAGTGCAAAACACGTATCACTATCAAAGGAAGTGGTAGAGGCAATATTTGTGTCTATGAGTTAAAGAAAGCAATTAAAGGGATTAAAATCTTTTTCAATCTTTATAAAAGTGAATTTTTTGATTGAAACTAGATCAAGCAAAGTTCTAAGATTTAGCAGAATGTGGGAAGAGCAAGATGTTTTAGATTTTTTAAGTGCTAAAACTCCTTAAAGAATCCCCTAACCCCCAATCCTCAACCATTGCAAAATTGCCTCCTTAACTTCTTGGGGGTGCAGAGGTGGGCAAACATTTTGAGGTTTTTTAAAAAGCTCGGCAATCATTGGGGGGATAGAGAGATTATAATGCTTTGCAATCCACTCTAATGCCTCTTTATCTCCCATTTTCTCCCCACTGAGTGCATAAACAATGGTGGGGCTAAATTTACTCCACTCTGCAGTTGAGCAGATGATTTTTTTGCCTTGAATGCTTTTTGCAAGATGGTAGGCATTTGCAGTGTGGGGATCAATAATTCTTCCTAAATCACTTGCTTCTTTAATGCTCTCTAAGCATTGCTCATCTGTGCAAAAATCTGCCTCAAAATGCTCTTGAAGTCTTTGAAGCTCAGAGTTTGTGAGCTTGTAGCAAAGTTTGCTATCAAGTTGGCTCATTAATTCTCTAGTTCGGGCATCTCCAAAGAGTGTATAGAGCACACGTTCAACATTTGAGCTTTTTAAAATATCCATAGCAGGGGAGTGGCTAGGGAGTAGTTGGCGATGAGAGATATCATAGACTCCCGTATTGATAAAATCTGTAAGAATATTATTTGCATTGCTTGCGATGATGATTTTCTCAAAAGGGATTCCCATAAGTTTTGCATAAAAAGCCCCGAGTGCATTTCCAAAATTTCCACTAGGGATAACAATCTTAATCTTCTCTCCTAGAGTAATTTCCCCCATTCTTACAAGGCGGAGATAAGCCCAAATATGATAGATGATTTGAAAAGCAATGCGACCAAAATTCACAGAATTAGCTGCTGAGATATGAATACCATAAGAGCAGAGGAGCGCACTAAAATCTTCATCACTTAAAAGTTTTTTAAGCGTTGCTTGAGCATCATCAAAATTTCCTTTAATAGGAATGACTTTAAGATTTTTTGCAGTTTGAGTGTTCATCTGCAATCTTTGCACATCACTTGTTCCCTTCTCTGGATACAGACAAACAACTTGGATATTTTTTTTATCTTTAAAGCTCTCCAAAGTCGCTGGGCCTGTATCTCCGCTTGTGGCTGAGAGAATAAGATAGCGATCCTTTGAAGCAAAGCATGAAAAGAGTTTGCCCAAAGGTTGCAGTGCCATATCTTTAAATGCCCTTGATGGACCATGATAGAGCTCTTGGATATAGAAATCTTTTTTGAAGATTTGAAGTGGGGCAGGATCATTTGCATCATCAAAGCTCTCATAGCTTTTGAGGGCATCACTGAGTTCATTGCACTTTAGGCCAAGGAGTGAGAAAATCTCTTGCGTAAGCTCATTATAACTTAGAGAGAGGAGGGTAGATAGACAGGGTAGAGTGGGGAGGGATTTGAGGGTATGAAGTCCCCCATAGTTTGATTTAGGGTGAAGAACACTCTCTTTAAGAGTGAGAGTATGGGGATATTCTCCCCCACGTGTTGGAGCAAAAGTTTGCATTTTATTTCCTTATTGACAACTTACACACTCGACACTTCTATCCATAATCTGCTCCTGTGCATCAGGGCTTTGGCTTCTAAGATAATAAGTTGATTTTAATCCAAGTTTCCATGCAAGCATATAAATATCATTGAGAAGCTTTCCACTTGCCCGATCAAGACGCATGAAGATATTGACACTTTGTCCTTGATCCACCCATTTTTGACGCACTGCAGCGGCACGAATGAGATCTGTTTGATCCAAATCATAAGCACTCACATAATAATTCCAAGTCTCAAGCGTGAGGTTGGGGACAACAACTGGAATAAGTCCTGAGAGATTTTCTTCAAACCATTTTCGCTTATAAACAGGTTCAATGGTTTGAGTTGTTCCTACAAGAATAGAAATTGAGCTTGTGGGAGCAATGGCCATTAAATAACCATTTCTCATTCCTTGAGCCTTGACCTTCTCCCTTAAAGTATTCCAATCATAAGTCATTCCAAAGAGTCCACCCCGATCAACAAGCTTGAGTGCTTCTTTGCTGGCAACATCAATAGGGAAAATCCCCTTACTCCAATTTGATCCTTCAAATTGAGGATAGATTCCCTTCTCTTTTGCCAAATCTGAACTCGCAGAAATTGCATTAAAACTAATCATCTCCATAATCTCATCAATTCTTTCTAAATGCTCATTACTTCCCCAAGTGATATTTTCTCTTGCAAGCATTTCAGCCTCACCCATTACACCTAAACCAATAGCACGATTTTGCATATTGGTTACTCGCACTTTTCTATTTGGGTAAAAATTCAGATCAATCACATTGTCTAAGATTCGAATAGCAACGGGTAAAACACGTTCAATATCTTCTTTTGTATTGATTTTGCTTAGATTAATACTTGCAAGATTGCATACTGCAGTTAAGCCACCTTGTTGAATCTTTTGAGCGATGAAAATCTTTTTACCTTTTAGAGAATCAATGCTTGTGAGTTTGTTGGCTTTTTTGCTAATTCCCGCATCTGTAGTAATTTCTTCATGTTCCTCAAATAGCTCTTTACTTCCATCCTCAAATTCAATTTCTACAAGATATTGGCTTGGATGGGTGTTTTGAAAAATTTCTGTGCAAAGGTTTGAGCTTCTAATGATTCCAGCGTGAGCATTGGGATTTGCACGATTGGCATTATCTTTAAAGGCCAAGAAAGGAAGTCCTGATTCAAAATAATTTGTAAGAATTTTTTTCCAAAGTTCTTTGGCAGAAATATGCTCTTTGATGATATGAGGATTGTTTTCATACTCAATATACTTTGCTTCAAATTCCTCTCCATAAAGCTCTGTGAGTTCTTTGCATTCATAAGGATCAAAAAGTGTCCATTGCGCATTTTCTTCTACTCTTTTCATAAAGAGATCACAAATCCATACAGCTGGGAAGAGATCGTGAGTTCTTCTTCTCTCCTCACCACTATTTTTTCTTAAATCAATAAAATCAGTAATATCTGTATGCCAGACTTCAAGATAGGTTGCAATTGCGCCTTTTCGAGTCCCAAGTTGATCGACTGCAATGGCTACATCATTAGCAATTTTTAAGAAGGGGACAACTCCACCCGCTGCATTTTTGTGTCCATCAATAAAGCTTCCCAATCCTCGCACCTTGCTAAAGTCCCAGCCAATCCCCCCACCATACTTGCTCAGCAGTGCCATTTCTTTATAAGCATCAAAAATTCCCTCAATATTATCAGGTGTGCTTCCAATATAACAAGAGCTAAGTTGATGGCGGGTGGTTCGACCATTGGCTAAAGTTGGAGTAGCTGTGACAACTTCAAACTTTGAGATAACATCATAAAATTTCACTGCCCATTCATTGGGTTCTTTTTCATTTTGTGCCATAAACATTGCAAGAGCCATAAACATTTGTTGAGGCAACTCAATGGGAGCATTATTTCTATCTTTGATTAAATAGCGATCATAAAGAGTTTTAATCCCTAAATAATTAAATTGCAAATCGCGTTTTGGATCAATTTTTTCATTGAGATATTCAAGATCAAATTTTTCTTTAAACCCTTTAAGGATTTTCCCCTCAGCCTCACCTTTTGCAAAATACTCTTTTAAGTGCTTATATCCTGTAAATCCGCTGACTTTGTGATAGAGATCATAAAGGAAGAGACGTGCAGCCACAAAAGTCCAATTTGGAGTATCCACATCGATTTTATCTACTGCAGTTTTAATGAGAGTTTGCTGGATTTCTTCAGTGGTAATGAGATCTTTAAAATGAAGTTTTGCATCCACTTCTAGCTCACTTTGGCTTACCCCTTCCAAATTCGCCACAGCATCGGCTGTGTATTTTTGAATTTTACTGATATCTAATGCTTCTATTCTTCCACTTCTTTTTACAACTCTTAACATTTTCCTTCCTTTAATCTCTAAAATTTACTAATTCTTCTAAGGGTTTGCGATATTTTGGTTTTTGCTCTTGAATGCGATAACCAAAAGTGAGCACTAAGGCAATACGCTCTTTTTGGATCTCTATCTCAAAGAAGTTTTCTAATTTTTCTACTTCAAAGCCTTCAATATAACAAGAATCAATCCCCATAAAAGCAGCACAATTAACCATTGAGCTAGCAACAAGATAGGCTTGTTTTTTGCTCCAAGATTCATAATCTTTTCTTTCTTTGAAATTTTCTTCTTGAAAATTTTTGAGACGATTAAGATAGCGCTCATCCAAGCCTCTTTCTTGCATACTATTTTGAATATAAGCTGATGGAGCAATAATATCTTGCAGCAAAGAAGTTAAAACCACAACTTCTGAACAGGTGGAGAATTGCTTTTGATTCCAACAAAGTGGCATCATTGCCTCTTTGAGCTTTTGGTTTGAAATAACAATCATTCTTGTATGTTCTAAACCAAAAGAGCTAGGAGTAAGCCTTCCAGCTTCCAAAATTTCTAATAATTGCTCTCTTGGGATTTTTTTATTCTCATCAAAAATCTTACAAGCATGAGCAAAACGCATTGCCTCCAAAAACTTATTCATTCTCTGCCTTTGTTATTTTTTTGCCATTCTTTTACGTTGAGTGGGATCAAGATATTTTTTTCTAATTCTAATATTTTGGGGTGTGATTTCTAAAATTTCATCATCTTCAATCCATTCTAATGCTCTCTCAAGTGTGAGTTCTTTTGGTGGAACAAGCTTGATTGCATCATCGCTTCCACTTGCTCTCATATTTGTAAGATGCTTAGATTTAATAGGATTGACATCTAAATCATTGTCACGACTATGCTCACCAATCACCATTCCTACATATACTTTTGTTTGTGGATGAATAAAAAGCACCCCCCTCTCTTGGATATTAAAGAGTGAAAATGCTGTTGCTTCACCATTTTCCATAGAAATCAGGGCACCATTGCTTCTACTCTCTACATTTCCACTAAAGGGACGAAATTCAAGAAAAGAATGATTCATCACTCCCTCTCCTTTTGTGTCTGTTAAAAACTCACTGCGATAACCAATAAGCCCACATGCTGGAATTTCAAACTCAAGGCGAGTGTATCCCTCACCCATTGGATTCATTGCTTTCATCTCAGCTTTTTTTCTTCCAAGTTTTTCAATAATCACACCACTAAAATCTTGAGGAACATCAATGACAAGATGCTCAAATGGCTCCATTTTTACACCATTTTCTTCTTTGATAATCACTTCAGGACGAGAGATAGAAAACTCAAATCCTTCTCTTCGTAAATTTTCTGCCAAAATTGTGATTTGAAGCTCACCTCGACCACTGACTTTAAATTTTCCTTCCCCCATTTCCTCACATCGCATTGCGATATTGGTTTGCATTTCTTTCAGTAATCTGTCTTTGATTTTGTTGGCTGTAACATGCTTGCCTTCTGTTCCTGCAAGAGGAGAATCATTGACTGCAAAATAAACACTCATTGTTGGTTCTTCAAGATGCATTGGATCGAGTGGCATAGGGTTATTGGGATCAACTAAGGAATCTCCAACATCCACAGCATTAAATCCAGCAATGGCCACAATATCTCCTGCCTCTGCACTTTCAATTTCAGTTCTTGCAAGTCCTAAAAAGCCAATAAGTTTGGTAATTCTTCCGCTCTCTTTGCTTCCATCGCTTTTAGCAAGCATAACATTCTCACCCTTTTTCACTTTCCCATTAAATACCCTTGCAATACCAATTTTTCCTACATAATTGTCATAATCAAGAGTAAAGACTTGCATTTGAAGTGGATTTTCGCTTGAGCCTTCAGGAGAGGGAACATGCTCTAAAATTGCTTCAAAGAGAGGTTCAAGATTTTGTCTTTCATCGCTAAGATTTTTGATTGCATATCCATCACGCGCTGCTGCATAAATCACTGGGAAGTCAAGCTGGGCATCATTAGCTTCCATTGCAACAAAGAGATCAAATACTTCATCCACAACTCTATCAGGCTCAGCTGCAGGTTTATCAATCTTATTGACTACAACAATAGGGCGAATTCCAAAGCTTAGAGCTTTTTTGACAACAAATTTTGTTTGTGGCATTACTCCTTCTTGTGCATCCACAAGCAACAATACACCATCAACCATTTTTAATACTCGTTCAACCTCTCCACCAAAATCAGCATGCCCTGGGGTGTCAATAATATTAATTTTTGTCCCCTTATAGTTGATAGCTGTATTTTTTGAGAGAATGGTAATCCCTCGCTCGCGCTCTAAATCATTACTGTCCATCACTCTCTCATCAACTTGTTCGTGAGAGCTAAAAGTTCCTGACTGGCTCAAAAGACCATCAACAAGAGTTGTCTTCCCATGATCTACGTGTGCAATTACTGCGATATTTCTGATATTTTGCATAATTCTCCGATATAAAAATTTGAGGTATTTTTTTAAAAAATAGACGCAAATTCTAACCAACAAAAATATGAAATTCAAGACAATTTTTTATATTTTTTTATGATATGAAATTGTTCGAATAAATGTTTTTTATCTTATCTCATAATTGATATAATAGTGAGAAAAAAGGTTATTGATGTCACCAAAAATTGCTACTTTGATTGCTTCAAGTACTGCTTCTATACTTGCTGTAGTGAAGCTTATTGTGGGAATTGCTAGTGGATCTGTTGCAGTTCTTGCAAGTGCGATTGATTCTTTACTTGATGTGATGATCAGTGTATTTAATTTTTTTGCACTCCATCAATCAGAGCAACCTGCAAATAAAAAATTTAATTATGGTTATGGAAAGATTCAATCTCTTGCCTCTTTGCTTGAAGGAGTGGTGATTGGAATTTCTGGAAGCTATATTTTATATGAGGCAATGAGTAAAATTATCTCAAAAGAGCATATTTTAGAGCTTCATCAAACTATTGGTGTGATGATTTTTTCACTCATTGTTACAGCTTTACTTGTAACTTTTTTATTTTTTATGGTTAAAAAAAGTAAAAATGAAGTTTTGCAAGCAGATTTATTGCATTATAAGACAGATTTATTGAGCAATGGTGCTGTGCTTGTCTCGTTAGGTGTGGTTTATTTTACAGGATGGCAGAGCGTGGATGCAATTTTAGGAATTTGCGTCGCAATTTATGTCATGTATGGAGCTTGGGGGGTTGCAAAGAGGGGAATTCTTAATCTTTTGGATAGAAGTGTCGATGAAGAATTACTAGAACAAATTAAACTTACGCTTTCTAGTGCACCTATTTCAAGTTATCATGGATTAAAAAGCAGAATCTCAGGAAATACACTTTTTTTAGAAGTGCATTTTGTTTTTGATGAGGATATTTCCTTGCTTGATGCACATAATATTTCAGATGAAATTGAAGAGAATTTATCAAAACTTGAGCAAAGATTGGAGTGGGTGATTTTAAGCCATCTTGATCCTTATGATGATTCTTTAGAAGAGATCACAGCGTGAGCTATAAAGCTTCACCTTACTCTCAATTCTCTCTTTGAGCTCTTGGGGTTCAAGAACAGCAACATTTGGAATATGTTTAAGAATTTCTTGCTCTACACCCTCTAAATTGTTGCTTAAAAACTCAATAATTAAACTTCCTTCCTTATCTTGGATAATTTTTTGATGTTGGGCAAATTTTTTATTTTGAAATTCTTGAGCAATTTGTGGATAGACAAAGAGTGAAATCAGTATTTTTGGAGTTTCAAAAAAATCAGATTCAAAGCGTCTTTGCACTTCTTTGGAAATAAAAAATTTTTTTCTCTCAAGTTTGACTTCAGAAACTTCTTGCAAACTTAAAAAAAGTTTTTTCTCATTTTGTAGAGCAAAAAGATACCAAATTCCATTGATTGCCTGGATTTTTACAGGGGAAAGATGGGTGAGTGGAGTATTTTTATACAAAAGTTTAATTTGCACTTGCTTTTTGAGTGCGTTTTGAATGCAGAGAATTTCATTAAGTTTATGAGTGAGTGTGGGAGTTTGCAAAGAGAGGAAGAGTCGGTCATTTTTAATGGCTTGATATTTTGAAAGAATTTGCATAAGACGATAAGAAAATTCATCCCCATAATGGGGTGCAAGATTGTAGAGAAAATCTAAAATAAAATCATCACTATTTTCACGATCTTTTGGAGAGAGAAAAAAGCTATGCCCCTCTTTAATCAGCAGTGAACTTTTAAGTCTTTCTTTTAAATCTCTTTGAATTGTTTTTGTGCTCACTTGAAATTCTTTGGCAAGTTTTGAGATTTTTAACTTCTCTCCACGATAAAGGCGTTGAATAATTTGTATAAGGCGTTGCAGTGAGTGATTCATTATTTTCTCCAAAATGAAATAAAAACTATATAATGCCCTAATTTCAAACTTTTCACCATAAAAAGGACAAAAAAATGTTTCAAGAACTTATAAAAATTATAAGAAATTTTTATTCTTAGCAAATGGACCTTTTGGAATATAAACTTGAAAAAACTCAAAAAATTATGATTAAATAAAAAAATCAATCTGAGTAAGTCTGAAACTTAAAGCTCAGAGGCAAAGTTATATATTTGCAAGACTTTGCTTAAAGAGAGATTGCAGAATTTAAGGTAAAAAATGATTTGAAAAACATGATTATGGTCTTTGGATTGTTTTGTTTATGGTAAGAGTTTTTCAATTTAATTAAGAGAAAAGATTTATGCACGATAGGAGGAGTTTGTGGAATGGTTAAATGAGGCAATCGTATTAGAAAAGAAAGGCCAAAGAGAGAAAGCATCAAGAATTTATCATAAACTTTTATCACTTGGGCAATCTCCTCTACAGGCAAAGATTGGAATTATTCGTACAAGACATGAGTGGGTAAAGTTTGAAGGAGTGAGTCTTGAAAATAAGCTATTTTTTCAAGAAGCTCAAGGAGAGAGACAAATTCAAGAAATTGAAAGGTGGTTAATAAAATGAAGCAAATTGATGTAAGAGAAGTAATTTTAGAAACTCTCTCCCAAATTGATGGGAAAAAGGATAGACCCACTCCTGAAGAAATGCTCTCTGCGGATCGTGAGATCCTTTCAGCCTCTTTGATTGATGAGAAAGAGTTTTTAAGCAATCAGAGAAAAAAACTTCTTGTTTTGTTTGAAGGATTGCTTTCCCCTGAAACAAAAGAGATTGAGCAAAAATTAGAATTAGTTTTAAAATATCTTCAATACAGCTTAAGTGAAATTGATAAAAGATTGGGAGAGATTTAAAAGAAGGGAAGCCCTTCTTAATTAAAGAGAAAAATTTTCTTTAATCGCATTTTGGATTAAATCTTTATTTTGCGGTTCAACCAATCTCTCTCCGACCTCAGAGCCATTATGATAAAAGATAAGAGTAGGAATTGCTCTAATATTAAGCTCTAAACTGAGCTCTTCATTTTCTCTCGTATCAATTTTGTAAATTTCAATCTTGTTTGCATACATTTCTTTGAATTCTTTAAGAAAAGGCTCGATTTTTACACAATCCTTGCACCAAGTTGAACCTAGAACAATTAGAACATTTCCACTTTTTATGACCTCTTGATACTTTTGGCTATTAATGATTTCTACCATAAAATTCCTTTAAATGCTAAAGTTAAAAAATAACCTCCAAAGATTAGCACAAGACAGAGTAAAAATGCTAAACCAAAAGCTTTTCCACCAGCTTGGATAAACTTTTTAATATCAATTTGCAAACCTAATGCTGCCATTGAAAAAACAATACTCAGTGTGCATAGATACTTTCCGACAGTTACAAGATCTGCAATACTAAAGCTTCCAATCAATTCAAAGGATGAAATTTTTGCCAAATAAGTATTGAGAATAATCACACCTAAGAACATAAAAGCAAACCAAGGGATTTGAATCTTTTTATGACTTCTTCCATCAATTTGTGCCTCATGTTCTTGTTCTTTTGCAAAGAGCATCGTTACAATCAAAAGAAAGGGAACAAGCATAATCACTCTCATCATTTTTACAATGATTGCAATATTTGCAGCACCTTGAGAAAAGGTATTAGAAGCCATATCTTTTGCCATTTCAGCTCCACCAGCAACATTGGCTACTTCATGCAAAGTTGCACCCATAAAAACACCCATTCCATTGCCATCAAGTCCTGGAATCAAACCTAATGCATAAGCAATAGGATAGGCAAACATGCATAAAAGTCCAAAAATTACAACAGTTCCCACTGCAATAATTCCTTTAAAAGAATCAGATTTTAAACTTGATTCTAGAGCCAATACTGCCGCAGCACCACAAATAGCACTTCCTGCACCTACAAGCATTGAAGTTTCTTTATCAAGTCCAAAAATCTTTGTTCCAGCAATCACTGAGATTAAGAAGACAGCGACAATCACAATAACAGAGAGTAAAATTCCCCAGAATCCAACACTTGCCAACTCTGTAAGTGTGACATTAAATCCATAAAGAATAATTCCTAATCTTAAAAGTTTTTTTGCACTAAAATGTACTCCTGCTTGGAGAGGATGCTGATATTTAAAAAATACTGGAGAGAGGGCTGATCCAATGAGAATCGCAAATGCAGTTGCTGCAAGGTGGGTGCTATCATGAACCTCTTTATTTCCTGCAAGAAGCATAGAAATTAAAACAATTGCTCCAACAAACACCAATCCTTTGGTGTTTGATTTAATGATTGAACCCCAGTGGTAAAGCCAATAAGAAACCCCTCCCTTTTTCACATGATCATGATGATGTTTCATTGTTACTCCTAAAGTTAGATTAAAATAAATTGAAATCATACTACTTTAAGAATAAAAAGAATCATAAAATGTAACTTTTGTATTTTAAAGTTTTCACTCCTTAGAATTGATTAGAAACCTAAACATATTAGAAGATAATAAATTCCTGCACCTAAGAGTGCTGAACAGGGAACAGTAATCAGCCAAGAGGCAATAATTTTATTTAAAGCACTTCGTTTAACAAGTTCGTATTTATAAGCTTTTTTAAGTGTTTTTCTCTCTTTTTTATCCAAGAGTTTATTTTCTTTTCTCTTAAGAGCTTCAAGCATCATTCCCTTACGCTTCATGCTTGCAGTATTATATTTTTTAAGAAACTCTTGAACCTGTGCTTCATCTTTTCCCTCATGAGCTTTCAAAATCATTTGCTGAGCAAGATCTTGTTTTTTGTGAAGATACTCTCTTAAAAAACCAACTCCAAAGATTGCACCAATTGCAATATGTGTAGAGCTTACGGGTAGTCCAAGTTGGGAAGCGATAAGCACAGTAATGGCCGCACTCATAGCCACACAAAATGCACGCTTTTTATCTAAATCTGTAATTTCATTGCCTACAGTTTTAATCAGTTTTGGGCCAAAGAGTGCAAGTCCAAGCGAAATCCCTAAAGCTCCTATAACCATAATCCATAGGGGCACATTTGCTTTTCCTCCAAATTCTGCACCACTTAAAACTTGATTAATTGCTGCAAGAGGTCCAATGGCATTGGCAACATCATTTGCTCCATGGGCAAAACTAAGGAGTGCGGCTGCAAAGATGAGGGGAATTGTGAAAAGCTCATTGATATCTTCTTTTGTATTTTCAAGAGTTTTGGCCTTTTTCTTCACTAAAGGCTTGATGATAAAAAAACCTAAAATTGCTAATCCTGCACTGATACTTAATGCGACACCTAACTCTATGGGGAAGAGTTTTTTTAATCCCTTAAGAATGAGATAGAGTGAAAATGTAAAAACCATTAGAGTGATAAGAATGGGCACAACTTGTTTGGCTGCTTGCTTTTTATCAGATTTATAAAAAATGCTTCTTTTGATAATAATAAGCAAAATTACAGCAATAATCCCACCAAAAACAGGAGAAATAATCCAGCTTAGTGCAATATCTCTTAAAACATTCCATTTTACAATCTCTATTCCTCCTGCTACAATTCCAGCCCCTAAGATTCCGCCTACAAGTGAATGGGTTGTAGAAATGGGTGCACCCAAAAATGTGGCAAGATTTAACCAAAGAGCACCTGAGAGCAGGGCTGAAAACATCAAAACTAAAAAAATATGACTATCAGTGATTGCATTTTGATCAATGATCCCTGATTTGATTGTGGAAACAACATCACCTCCTGCAATGATTGCTCCTAAAGCCTCGCAGATTCCTGCAATAATAATTGCCCAAAATAAGGTCATTGCTTTAGAGCCTACAGAAGGGCCAACATTGTTGGCAACATCATTTGCTCCAATATTCATTGCCATATAACCCCCGATAATTGTTGCAAATACAAGCATTGGAGGATTGCTAATCCCCTCTATACTAAAAGCAAAAAGAGAAATTGCAACAATAAAAAATACAACAGATCCAATACGAAGAGCATCTTTTTGTGCTGACTTTGTAGCTTTTTCAAGCTCTTTAAAGTCTCTGATATCCATAGAAATCCTTGTTTTGAAGTAGGGCATTAACCCGTTTATAATCATAACATTTTTAGATTATTAAAAAAGAATTTAGGACCTTTGAGAGAGGAGGGAGAGGGCTTGAACTTGGAGTGAGAGATTGTTTTGTGATGAGTAAAAACTTAGCTTTGCTTCCTTGTTATGTGGAGAAAGAGAGAGGGTGGATTTAAGTTGTTGTAAGATTGCTTCCCCAGAGTGAATAAGTAAACTTTTTTCTTTAAAATATTTTGAGATTGCCTTAGAAATAAAAGGATAGTGTGTGCATCCTAAGATAATAGCCTTTGGGGGAGTGGTGATGGAGTGAAAATAATATTTTAAGGTTGCCTCTAAAATTTCACCCTCATAAATTCCTTCTTCTACCAATGGGACAAAAAGTGTTGTTGCAATGGCTTGGATATGCTCATAGCCTAGAGCTTTTAGGGCATTGGGATAGGCTTGAGAGTTTGTTGTGGCTTGTGTGGCTAAAACAAGGATTGAGGAATCTTTATTGGATACTTTATTTTGTAAAGCTAGAACTCCTGCCTCTATTACACCTATAACAGGGTAGGGGGCTTTCTGACGCAAAATCTCAAGTGCATAGGCACTGACTGTATTGCAAGCAATGATGAGCAAGTCAAGCTCAAAAGGGATAAAAAAATCAAGCGCTTGAAGTGAGTAGGCAATAATTGTTTCCTTATCCTTTGTGCCATAAGGAACTCTTGCGGTATCTCCATAATAAATAATTTCTTCAAAAAGTTTAGCATCAAGCAAACTTTTTAAAACGCTTACCCCCCCAATACCACTATCAAAAATCCCAACTCTCATTTACTCTTTTTCATTCATTAGATTTAAGAATTCTTCATTGTCCTTAGTTTTTTGCATTTTGGAGTAAATAAAACTTAGAGCCTCTACATCATCCATTTGTTGCATTACATTCCTGAGCATCCAAACCTTTGTAAGTTTTTCTTTGCCTAAAAGAAGGTCATCTTTTCTTGTCCCAGATTTAAGAATATCAAAGGCAGGATAGATTCTTCGATCAGCAATGGATCTTGCAAGGACAATTTCGCTATTTCCCGTTCCTTTAAATTCCTCAAAGATGACTTCATCCATTCTTGAGCCTGTCTCAATAAGAGCTGTGGCAATAATGGTTAAACTTCCACCTTGTTCAATATTTCTTGCAGCACCAAAAAATCTTTTTGGTTTGTGTAGAGCATTGGCATCTACTCCACCACTAAGCACTTTTCCACTTGAGGGTGTAGCACCATTATAAGCTCTTGCAAGTCTTGTGATAGAATCAAGCAAAATTACAACATCTTGTCCCATTTCTACCATTCTCTTAGCTCTTTCAATGACGAGCTCAGCAACACGAATATGATTGCTTGAGGGCAGATCAAAGGTAGAGCTAAAGACTTGTCCTTTAATGCTTCTTTCCATATCAGTGACTTCTTCAGGTCTCTCATCAACAAGCAAAACCATTAGCTCAACTTCTGGGTGATTGTTTGAAATTCCATGAGCTAATTCTTTCATAAGTTCGGTTTTACCTGTGCGAGGAGGGGCAACAATGAGAGCTCTTTGTCCCTTACCAATAGGGCTGAAAAGATCGAGCATTCTTCCTGTTACTTTAAGAGGATTGTATTCAAGCTTAAGTTGTTCAAGGGGGAAGAGAGGGGTAAGATTATCAAAAAGGGGGCGATTTTTAATCTCTTCAAGAGAAAGATAATTAATCGCCTCAATCTTTAAGAGTGCATAGTAGCGCTCTTGATCCTTTGGAGGGCGCACTTGCCCTGTAACAATATCTCCAGTTCTAAGCGCAAAACGTCGGATTTGACTTTGAGAGACATAGGTATCATTTTGGCTATCTGTAAAATTTCCATCAATCCCTCTTAAAAAACCATAGCCTTCATGGCTCATTTCCAAGATTCCTGTAAAGAGGATATAGCCCCCTTGATTGACTTGGTTTTTTAAAATTTCAAAAATTAAATCCTGCCTTCTGTATTCTTGAGGATTTTCAATCCCAATGCCTTTTGCAATTTTAGTAAGTTCGCTAACGCTTTTTGCACGTAATTCTTCGATTTTATACCCATCAACAGGAGTATGGGTTCTTGAGCCTTTGCTTTCTTTGCTCTCTCTTATTTCTTTATTTTCTTTTTGAGTCATCGTTTTCCTTAAAGTGTTAGATAAGAATGGGAGTGCCTATATTAAAGTGAAAAAGGGTTTTTGGTAGAAATACCCTTTGTAATCAAGGAGATTATACCTTGTTTTGAATGATATCAGGATGAAGACGATAAATTTTGTTTTTAATTTTTGTAATCAATCCAGTTTCTATAAGTTGTGCAAAGGTTTTGACAACGGTGGGTTTGCTGACATCTAAAGTTTCCATAATGCTTTCATAAGAACCTCTAAAGATATAGTCCTCATCGATATTTTTAAGTAAATAACGAATGATTTCAATCTTTTTCCCTCCTACAAAAGTCGAAATTGCACTAATGAGTAGATTTTGATTGCTAATCATTCTAGCTTGAATGAGGGGAAGGACAACTTTTGCAAGTGTGTCAAGCAAATCAGCTATAACAATTGGCTTAAGAATATAACCATCAACACGCAAATAAATTGCATCAAGTAAGTATTGAGTTTCAGCATGTGCAGTAGTGATAACAATGGGGATTTGAGGATTGATTTTACCTTCACGAATCTTTTTAATCATCTCAATCCCATTCATTTTTGGCATCAAAATATCTGTAAGAATAAGATCAATTTGATGCTTAGCAAGAAGATCAAGGGCTTCTTTTCCATTCTTTGCAACAATGAGCTTTCCTACATAATCTTCCAAGATTGTTGCACTTGCTTCTCGTGTATCATTGTCGTCCTCAACATATAATAAAGTCAGGTGTTTAAGTTTCTCATAAGACATTTTATTCTCCTTGTGTGTCTAGAGCCTTGGGAAGAAGGATAGTAAAAACGGCTCCAAAATATTCTTGTTTTGTTATTTTACTGATCCAATGGGAATTATTAATTAATATTTTTCCTTTCATTTGATTTTCAATGATTTGTTTGACCATATACAATCCAATCCCTGTTCCTAGAGATTTATGCTTTGTCGTAAAATAAGGTTCAAAAATTTTATTAATTTCTTTAAGTTTAATTCCTCCTGCATTATCTTGGACA
This sequence comes from Helicobacter cholecystus, assembly GCF_003364215.1. Taxonomy (GTDB): domain Bacteria; phylum Campylobacterota; class Campylobacteria; order Campylobacterales; family Helicobacteraceae; genus Helicobacter_G; species Helicobacter_G cholecystus. The sequence continues at coordinate 108,531 of NZ_NXLU01000003.1, read as the reverse complement.
ATGATTTTAATTTCATTCCTGTCTTCAACTACATCAATCTCAATCATCCCTTTTTGAATATGTTCTAAAATGATGGCATCTTTGGCATTATTGATAAGATTAAGAATGACTTGAGAAAATGCATTTTCATAGCCAAAAAACATTGTTTGTTTCTCTGAGGGTGTGTAAAACTCAATATCACTGGATTTGAGATTAGAACTGAGGATGGAGAGGGCATCTTGGATACTTTTTTGGATGCAAAAATCTTCCCTTACATTATGAGGGTGAAAAAAATTTCGGAAATTTTCAATTGTATCAGACATATTTTTAGCAATTCTTAGGGCATTTTTAGTTTGATCACAAATGAATTGATGGGTAAGTTTTCCATTTTCTGATTTGCTTTGAAAACTTTGAATAAGCAAAGTGAGAGAATTAAGGGGTTGTCGCCATTGATGGGCAATATTTTGAATCATCTCTCCCATAGAGGCTAAGCGTGCTTGTTGATACATAATTTGATCTTTTTGGCGTAATTGCATGATTTTATCTTTAATTCTTTTTTGTAAGTGTTCATTAAGGTTTCTAAGTTCCTGTGTTTTTTTATTGACAATTTTTTGAAGTGAGTGATGAAGTTCTTTAATTGAAGAGATGATAATATGAGAGAAAAAGAGTGTGGTTAGGATAATCATTGCAAGTAAAATAGCTACAACAAATAAAGAAGTAAGAAAAAGCGAATTTGTCGCTTGTTTTTTAATATTAAGGATTTCAATTCTTAACTCAATCGCTTGATGAAGTAGAAAATTAAGATTAATCACCGTTGTTTTAAAAAGCTCAAATGATGGGGTTTGTTCAATAATTTCATGATTAATGATTTGAGCAATTTTAATTTCATCATTTGTGAGTTTATTGAGGTGTATTTCATAATCAAGAAATAGACGAGTATAGAAGTCTTTAAATTTTGTTGCATAGTTTTCATCCATTTCACTGATTTGATCAAAAATTCTCCATGCATCTTGAAGTTCTTTAATACTTGCATCAGTTTTTTCTTTGCTGATGTAGTGAATAAGCAAATTGGAGTAGAGATTTTGAATCACAATCAGTTGTTTGAGCTTTCGCTCTTGATTGATAAAAGTAGAATCATAATCATACTTAAGTCCAAAGAGAGAGATGATTGTTGTGCTAGAGATGAGAAATAAACCAACAAGAGTATTAAGGATTAGAATCTTAGTCTTTCTTTGCAGTGATGTTCCTAGAAGTTTATCTTTAATTTTGTGTAAAAATTCCATATATCCTACCTTTTATGCCGCTTTTCTAGTAAAATTTTATAAAATTTTTTAACCCTAAAGTATTTTATTTTTATTTCAAGTTTCTTTTTGGAGGTATAAGAGTGGGCTTTGCTATTCTTGTTTTTGCAATTGGAATTGCAGTGATTATTAATATCTTTTTTAAGAGAATTGATATTCCTGTGATTATTGGCTATATCGTTACGGGTGTAATTATTGTTTATGCTTTTGATTTGCGTGCAATTTCTGCCTCTGAGGATTTGAGCAAAATTGCTGAGTTTGGAATAGTATTTTTGATGTTTATGATTGGACTTGAATTTAGCTTTACACGGATTAAAGCGATGAAACAGGAAGTGCTTACTTTTGGAAGTTTGCAGATGATTTTAACAACAGGAATATTTTTCCTTATCAATTATTATATTTTTCAATTTAATGGAGCAACAAGCATTATTATTGCAAGTGCATTCTCTCTTTCTTCTACAGCGATTGTTCTTAAAAGTTTTGAAGAAAATAAAGTGATGGGAACAGGGTATGGAAAAAAGGCATTGGGAATTTTGATCATGCAAGATATTGCTGTAATTCCTATTCTTTTAATGGTGGCAATGCTTGGCAATAAGGAGACAGAATTTGCTCCATTATTGATTAAAACAGTTGTTTCAGCCATTGTTGTGCTTTTTATTTTGTTTATTCCTGGAAAATTTCTGGCAACCAAGATTTTAAAATTTGCTGCAAATACGCATATGGATGAGATTTTTATGGGGACAGTTTTATTTATTGTTTTGGGGGCGGCGCTTTTGAGTGAGTATTTTGAATTTTCTCACTCTTTGGGTGCCTTTATTGCAGGTATGGTAATTTCAAGTTCTGATTATAAGCATCAGGTTGAGGCAGATTTAACACACTTTCGAGATATCTTTTTGGGGCTATTTTTTGTTACGGTAGGAATGCAGGTTGATTTAGAATTTTTAATGCAACATTTTTTTATTATTGGATTATTTCTTGTGCTTGTGATGAGTTTAAAGGTGGGGATCATTTTTACAATCTTAAAGCTTTTAAGAAGAGAGGCAAAAACTGCGCTTAAAACTGCACTCTCGCTCTGTCAAATTGGAGAGTTTTCTTTTGCAATCTTTTTAATATCTCAGCAAGCCGGCTTATTGCAAACTAATGAAGAAAGCAAAGTTTTGCAAGGATTAATTGAGATTGGAGTTTTGCAAAAAGGATTTTCAGCTACAGATATGAATCAAATTCTTACTCTAATGGTTATTCTCTCAATGATTGCAACTCCTTTTGTTCTTAAGAATTTAAGAAAAATTACACTTTTTTTCTTACCTAAAGTTGCCAAAAGTATTGGTGAAGAGGAAAGGAAGATTCAAGAGTATACAATTAAAGGGCTAGAAGCAATGAGGGATCATATTGTTGTTTGTGGGTATGGGACTTTTGGACAAGAAATAGTGCAGTGGCTTAAAGAACATCATATGAATTATGTAGCTGTAGACTATAATTTAGCAAGAGTTGAGAAGGGATTAAAGCAAGGAGATCGTGTTATTTTTGGAAATGTAGCACAAAAGGGGATTTTAGAGCATTTAAGTCTAAAGGATTCTAGGGCTGTGATTATTGCAGTTGATGATACGGGACATTTAAAGCATATTTGTCAAATGCTTTTAGAAGAAGCTCCAGAGTGCAATATTATTGCCAAGGTTACAACTGAAGAAGAAGAAATGCAATTGGGGGATATGCCTTTACACTATGTCATTAATGAGAAAAAGGAGATTGCTAAAATTTTAGCTCATGCTGCACTTGCACCTAAAGAGCTATAAAAAGAGAAAATTATTGATTTCTGAATGTTTTTTGAATAGTTGATTTATCTCTATAAGCTTTTCTTGTGTTGATAAAGTAGTTATCCTCATTCCCACGTATCTTTGGTTTGGAAGCATTATTGTTGCGAATATCTTCTTGAGTAAAGTCTGTAATGACAGGAATGTTTCTTGGATCATAGGGTTCTTGTGGTGGAGGGGGAGTGATCAAAGAAGGGACAATGAGCTTTCTTGTATTCTTATATCCAAATGCAAATCTTGCACCAGCATTAATGGAGTAGGTTGTATTGGTTTTGCCAAAAAAGCTTGTGCCCGCTTGAAAATAGATTCTTGCATTATCGGTAAAAAGTATATCAAAGCCTCCTTGAATACTCATTTTAAAAGCACCCTTATGACTATAATCTACAGTATTGTTGCCATCATCAAGATGCACATCTCCCCCATTAGTGGTTTCATACAAGAGTGAGGTTCCAATATAAAAGTCAGATTTAATTCCTTGATTTAGACTGTATCCTGCACTTAGCCCAGTTCGTAAAATTACAGGAGCAATTCCTGAGGTAGAGGAAGCAATAGTGGTTTGAGTAAAATCAATAAAATCTACCTCATTTCCAAACATATAACCAGCTATAACCTGTGCCTCTGGATGGAGAAAGAAGTAATTTTTGCTTTCAGAGAGTTTGAATTTTTTGCCAATTTCAACATTAAACATTAACTTGTGATTGAGATATTGTGGAGTATTTTGGGCAAGACTGTAGTAGGAGATTTCATAATTTGCCATAGAAAGAATATACTTAATCACAAGATCAACATAAAAATCATTCCGTGCAATAAAGGTATTATAAAAATTAAATCCTATGCTATGGACATTTCCTTTATAATCCTCTCCTTGAGGGTTAAGAAGATTATAGCTTAGAGCAAAACCAAAAAAATCCTGCCCTTTAAGATCAAGTATATTTTGATCATATCCCACCCAAGCAGAGTAGAAATGATCCTCTATCCCAATGGCTACATCGCTTTCTGGAGTTTGCATATTTCCCATGGTGTAGCGTCCCCATAACCCATGTACGCGATTAATATCTCTCAACTCTCCCATTCTTTGACGTAAAGTCTCAGTTTGGATTGCAAAGCTTCGATATTGGCTTTGAAGAATAGAAGAGATTACCTTGGTCCCATAGTTGGCTCCAGCATTTTGAGTTTTGCCCAAGATCCAATCAAATCCACCATTTGCTACAGGAACTTTTGTCAAACTGGTTTTATAAGTTTGAGTTCCTACAATTGTGCTTCCACCCTCAAAATTTGCCGTGGTTTGATTATCATCAACATGAGCTACAACAATATAGCGATTTGCAATATCTTCAGTGAATGTTGCAGGATTGTAATAAACCTGCATAATATGACTTCCTGAGGCTTTTTGCGTGGTGATTTTATCGCTAGCTTCAGCACCGATATCAGTATAAACACGAAAAACACCATTAATTCCATCAAGAGTGCTCATGGCAATTGTTCTCTCTGCAGTCTGTCCAGTTTGGGGAGCTCCAGTATTTGCTTTAATCATTGCCATTCCAATTCTTGAAATTCCTCCCACATTTCTTGTTGTATCCACAAGTGAAATGGGAGAGGTATAAGTATCAGCAAGCATTAAGCCCTCATTGCCAATATTTGCCGAAGAATTGGTGATAACAAATTCTTTGATTGCAGAATCACCTGTAGCAATCCATCTGCCTCCAAAGGCTCCAGCACTATCAAGTGTCATCAATCCTACGGTAGGCTGAGCTTGATTGATCATTCCTTCCATAATTCCACCATTAAGAACAATTTCAAGTGTGCTTGTGGGGGCAGGATTGATATCAATTTTTAAATTTGCATTCTCTGAAGAGTTAATCAATCCTTTTGCTTGACCATCAAGCTTAATCTCACCTTTAAGAATAGCTTGTGATTGTCCTATAAGGGAAAGATTTCCATTATCTGAAATGGTTGTTTGAGTGATTTGAGAATCTGATTGATTGCTTGTGATGACATTAATGACATTATTGCCCCCAGTGCTTAGAGAATCAATGACTCCTTTGGAATGAGAGAGATTGAGATTGAAAATCCCACTAATAAGATCCATTCCTTTGGTTGAGTTGACTGTGGAATCTTGAGAATTAACAACCATATTTCCACTGATTGAGAGTTTATTATTATCAAATATTGAACCATTATTAAAATTAAGTTCTATCTCAGATGCATTGGCTTGAGGATTATTAAAAGTGTGAGTGATATCTCCTTTAAGTGTTGAGGCATTGGCATTGAGTTTAAAGCTAGAATTATTAGTAAGAGCAAAATCACCCTCAATTAAGGATTGATTGCTCATATTAATTTGCACATTGCTACTCGCAATTGTCATATCTCCTGTAATGCTTGAGCGATCTAGTGTGATAGAGAGGGGATCAAGTTTTCCAGCAGTAATGGATCCAATCATATTGGAGTTTTTGATGTATTCTAAATTAAGTGTTCCACCAGATTGATTAATATTTCCTTTGAGTGTGGATTGATCAAGGAATATATTTGTGTGAGGAGTTGTCTGAGTAGGAGTTGTAACAGTAATATCGCCCTCCATAACTGATTGACCAAAAGCCTTGATTGTGGCTGTGGTATCTGTGAGGGAAATTGCTCCATTTTGCTTAGAGGCATCTTTTAAAATGATGAGGTTGTCTCCTCCCTTGATAATCTCTAATGCCCCCAATTTTGAGTTTTGCAAGGTAAGATGGGATTTTAATCCATCATTGAGTGTAGTTTTGCCTTGTATATCAGATTGATTCGCAAAGATAAGATTTAAGCTTCCGCTCTCTTGCTTAAACTCTCCTTGTATTGTAAGCCCTGAAATAGAAGTGGGTGAGGGATGATGTCCTGCTTGGTTAAAATTATCTCCCCCAGTGTAGAGGGTTGTGTTTGTTGAGATGAGGTTTCCTGTGATGAGATTATTATCCCCAAAGCCTCCTAGGGCAACAATGGTATTTTCAAATCTTAGATCTCCATCAATTTTGCTTCCCTCATTAATGCTTAATCCTAGAGTAGGGTTTCTTCCCTGTCCATCCATTTGGCTCATTGTAAAGCCAGTACCAATGGTTGAGTTTTGTAGGGTTAAAAGGGTGTATCCACGAGTGATATCGATTCCTCCCTTAACTTCAGAATCAACAATATGTAAATGAGTTTGTGCATCAATAAGTTTAATTTGCCCCCCAATAGTTGTTCCTGCAATCTCTCCATTAAGATTCCCATCTTTGACTTCAAGATCTCCCCCAATTTCGTTTCCTGCGCCACCAAAGTCAAGGTTGAGATCATTGTCAGGATCATTACTGATGATGCTTCCTGTGATTTTTGATTGATTTTTCACCCCAAGGGTTACTTTTGAATCTTTAAGGATAAAATTCCCCTCCAATATGGTCTTATGATCAAGTGTAAAGGTATTGTCAGGATTTTTGCTGTTAGAAATAGTAGTTGTTTTAAGGTTTGATTCATCATCAAAAGTAATTTTACTTAAAGTGGCATCATTAATTTTTGTCTCTTGCTTAAAATCTGCTTTTCTAAAAATAATATTTGTAGTCCCCCCATTTTGAGTAAATTGTCCTTCAAGTATCAAACCTCCTAAATTTCCGCTGAGAGTCCCGCCATTTTGTGTGAAATTACCCTTAAGGGTTTCAATTTGATCAATTGATCTGCCATTACCAAGCGTTGTTTGCACATTATTGAGTGTCACATCTTGATGAACAATTGCATTTCCACCCAAAATCCACTCTAAAAATCCATTATTTTGAGTGTAAGAGCCTTGAAGTTCTGATCCTTGTCGCAGTTCAAAGGCTACAATTGTATTGTTATTCTCAATATTGCCCTTAATTCTTGCCTGATTTAAAATAGTGAGTGTTTGCACTCCATTATTTTGTCTGATATCCCCTATGAGGGTAGAGTTTCGTAAATCCAAAGATGTAGTTGCTGTGTTTTGGGAGATGAGATCTCCCGTGAGTGTTGATTGACCTGTGCCTTTGATATAGGCATTCCCTCCAGTAAAGGTAAAATTCCCATTTTCAACACTGTGATCAAAGTCAAGCCAAATGGAATGATTATTGGATGTGACTCCGTCATTAAGAGTTGAGTTATTTGCAAAAGATAAAACAGTGGCATAGTTTGAAGATTGTCCCGTATTGCCCTGAATATTTCCTCCATCTCTTACAGCAACTCCACCATTTAGAGTTGAGTTATTAAATTGTAATGAAACTTGTCCCCTATTGGTTTGATCAAATCCTCCATTAATTGTTGAGCCATCAGAGATTATGCCACTAAGCTCACCAACAACCTGACTGATAAAAAGTCCCCCATTTGTGATTTGGGTGTTGCTAAAATTAATTTGGGGAATAGAATTGCCCTCAGCTACACCTGTGAGAAGCATTCCTTGTGAAATTGTTGAATTTCTTGCAATGATAAATTGAAGTGTTCCGCCATTTTGAGTAATTTTCTCTCCAATACTTGTGTCGCTCATATTGATCTGTAAACTACCGCCTACCTGAGTCACACTTCCATTGATTTTAGAATCTGTTGAATGCAGAGTTGTAATTCCTCCAGAATTTGAGAGGCTACCTGTAAGCATACTCTCAGAGAGGAGAAGATTAAGTGTGGCAGCATTTGATCCTGTAACAGAGCCATTGATATTAGAATTTGTGGAGTCAATTGTTAGAGCACCTGTAGTTTGTGATGCGCTCTGCATAGAGGAGTTCTCAATGAGGTTAATGGTGGTTCTTCCACCATTTCCTGTGTAACCCTCCATTATAGAACCCCCTGTATGGGTATTTATATCCCCCTTGAGATTGATGGTTGTATTTCCATTTGTAGTAGTAATGGATTTTAAATTTGTAGCATAGAAGTGAATTAGAGTAGTTGCATCGCTTAAGGTAGTGTTTCCATTAAATTGTGAGTGGTGAAAGGCAATATCTGAAGTTCCGCCTGATTGCACATAACTTCCACCAAGATTTATCCCCTTAAGTATTCCCCCTAAGTCTCCTCCTTGGATTGTGATATTTCCTGTAATATTTGAAGAAAGGGTATTGACATTTTGATTTTGATTTGCCCATAAACGCACTTGTTGGACATTTTTATTAGCACTAATTCCTCCATCAAGAGTTCCCTCAATTGTTGCCTCTAGTCTTCCTCCAGTTTGCGAAACATTTCCACTTAATGTTCCTCCATGATTGATTTGAAGACTTGTTGTGCCATCATTGCTCATTAATCCATCAAGCACTCCACCATTAGCAATTGTTGCAGAAAGAGTGGTATTCACTCCATTAAATACTCCATGAGCTCCCCCATTTTTACCAGTATTAAGGGTGAGGGTTGCATTGCTCTTAACATCAAACTTGATGATGTTTGTTATACGATTAGGATTTAAAAGTTCTAAATCAAGCGAAAGATTTCCATTATTGACATTAAAATTTGCACTTGCTCCATTTGTAAGCCAAAACATTTTCATATCTTTAATTGCACTATTTCCCGTGCTATTAACCGTAAGATCGCCATTTCCTGTAAGCTCAACACCATTAACTTGTTGGGCATTAATGTTTTTGGTTTCAGTTCCTGTAATACTCCAATCTACTCCATACCCCATTCCCCCAACCAGTAAGGCAGATAAAGTGATAGCAGGAGACAAGCGCATTAGAATTCCACCTCGCTGGTCATATCACGAATAGATTTTCTTGAAGGAGTATAGGGAAGATTTCCATAATTAGATTGTGGTAGAGGATTCCCAAAAATTTGACTTTCTATTTTTCTAGGTTTTCCTGCATAGTTTTGATCAATATCCTTTGTAGTAAATTTTTTCACAACAGGTATAGTTCGTTTATCATCATTAATCACTACGGGTGGTTCATAGGGATTATAAACCATAGGGACGTTCATTACGCGATTATTGGGACGTCCAAAGATCATTCTAAGTCCAAAGTTTGCATTATATACAATATTATAATTTCCAAAAAAGCTTGTATCAATGCTTGCATAGACTTTGAAAAAATCACTGAATGTAAAATCACTCCGTGCACTTAAGAGCATCCTAAAATCACTTCCTTGCTTAAAATCAAGTTGTGTAGAGCTATCTTTAAAATGTAAATCTCCACCACTATTGACATCATAAGCAAAAGAGCTTCCAAATTTAATATGAGATTTGATTTTTTCTCCAAAAACCTGTCCCCAGAATACCCCTGCACGGAGAGTAATGGGGAAGTTTCTAGCCATTGTCCCATAAATGATTTCACCGCTAACATCCACCATTTGAAGTGAGACCTCATCAATATAGCCACTTGTAACTTGAAATTGCGGTTGAATATATCCACTTTTAAATTTTTCTCCATAATAGAAGCTATAACCCATTTCTCCATTTAAAAGAAATTTATGATTTGTTGTTTTTGGCCTATTTTTCGCAAGGGCATAGTTGGTGATTTCAAAGGAATTAGAACTATAAATATACTTCATTAAGAAATCTGCATAAAATCCACTAAATGCCCTAAATGTGTCATACAATCCAATGCCAATATTATAGCCTGAACTACTAAAATCTTTACCTTCAGAATTAATTCCTGTGTAGTTAAAAAATATTCCTGCAAAGTTATGTACAGTGAGACCAACAGAATTAAAATCCATTCCACTCCAAATAGAGTAATAATCATCTTTTGCGCTCACACTAAAGTCATTAGCTCCTTTTTTACCTTCACCCACATAAGCTCTCATCCATAACCCTAAATCTCGTTTGATGTATCTAAGATCCCCCATACGACGATCTAAGCTATCCACTTCCACCATAAAATTGCGATATTGGCTTTGAAGAAGAGTGGCAATAATTTTAGAGCTATAACTCATCCCTGCTGGAGTAGCTTGTCCAATAATCCATTCAAATCCACCCCCTTGAGCATTTTCTTTGATGATTTCTGTATCATAGCGAGTGAGACCAATTTCACTTTGAGTTCCTTTAAAACTTACAGAGGTGTTGGGATCGATAACTTTAGCAACTACAATGCGTTTACCCCCAATATCTTGAAATGTTTGTGCGCGGTATTGCACTTGGATGATATGCTCACCACTTGCTCTAGAAGCAAGAATATTATCTGCCAAGTCCGCACCTAAATCAGCATATACCCTAAAAAGTCCATAATTACCTTTAATTTCATCAACTTGAAGAGATCGAACATAGGTGCTCCCATTTGGAGCGGGAAGAATAGGTTGGCCTGGTTGGGGAATGGGTTTTTTAATCATACTTTTATCCACTCTTGAAGTGGTTTGTGTATCATCAAATTCTAAAGTAAAATCCACATAACTCATTGGATTTTTAAATGCTGAGACAAAGAGGGCATTGGTATAAAGCACATCTTCATGATTGTTTAAGGTTAAAGAGTGGATTTGTGTATCATCGCTAAGGGCTAGTCTTCCACCCAAATCCCCAATTGTTTTAAGCTCAATATTTCCCTTATCAAATCCACCTTGTCCATTGCCAATTTGTGTGATTGAACCTTGAAGCATCCCACCATAGAGTTTGACATCTAAGGTGCTTGCATTATTGTCAATATGAGTATTGACATTGAGGTTTCCATTAGTAAGGGCAGTGTAAGTGGCTGTTGTTGTTTGATTAAATTGAAGATCTGTTATGCTTAGCCGTGCATTATTTTGGGCTAAGAGATCTAGACTTTTTCCGCTGATCTTAAGTTGATTGATTGAAGCTAGACTCTGGTTAGCCTTGATTGTAAGTTCTGTATTTTTAGCCTCAAACTCAGTAATTGTTCCACCATTGGCAGAATTGGTATAAATGAGGTCAAATTTGCCATTTATGACCTGAATAAGTGGGGAATGAAGAGTAGAAGAATCTAGCGAAGCAGTGATGCTAATGTTTTCAAAAGCCATTTTTCCATTAAAGATGGAATTTGATTTTAGAGTAATGTCTGCACTCTTTAAAGGAGGTGTGGCATTGGTATTGGTATCAGTAATGTCAGCATTAAAGATTGAGCCATTTTGTGCATCAATGGAGAGGGTGCCATCTGTCAAGGTGATTGTGGAGGGATTGTCTACATCCCCAACAGAAGAAATATTATTTAAAGAGAAACTTAGGGTCGCATTTTGGGCAGTAATAGTGCTAGAGAGATTTGAACCAGTATCAAGATTAATATTTGTGATCGCAGTGGGGTTGCCCTTGATATTGAAAGCAGGAGAGGTGAAAGTTGAGTTATCAACCCCTGTGAGTGTCATCGTGCCATTATTTTGTGTAATATCACCGTTAAATATAGAGTTTGAGAGTGTTGCTTGTGTGATAGAGTTGTCTGCATCGAGTTTTCCATCGATAGTGGAGTGATTGCTTGCAGCGATTAAAGCTGTTGTATCTGCAAGGATGGTGTCACCCACAATAAAGGAAGCATCATTAAAAGAGAGTTGATTATCTGTTCCATTTTTTATTGAAATATTTGCCTTAATTCCTGATTGATTCTCAAATTTAATATTTGATGAGGTTGCTGTGTCAATGCTGACTAAAGAATTAAATTGAGATTGATTTCTAAAGATAATGTCTGAAGTTCCATTTTGTTGGGTGAAAGTTCCTTGAAGTGTAAGACCACTTACATCTCCTGTAAGCTTTGTTTGAAGGGAGTCAAACTTACCCCCAATCTTATTCCCAGTACCACTTCCTGTAAAATGTGCGACTGTGTTATTAAATGTTAAGTTTTGAATAATTTGTGAGCCATTGGAGAGATCAAGATTGATATTTCCCTGTGTTTGTGAAAGATTTCCCGTAAGGGAGGAAGCATCAAATTTAATTGTATTGTCTCCCTGCATTGCTATAAGATTGCCATTAATCTCACTTCCATTTATAAAAGAAACATTTGAGGTTGTTTGAGTCAGTGTGAAGTCTCCCCCAAATTTTGTATTCTCTGCTACTCCAGTAACTCCCCCAGTATCAATAGTGCTTGTGCCTGTTATTTCAGAGTTAAGAGTGTCAAAATGAAGAAATGAATCATTAGAAGCATTGATATTTCCATCAATTTTAGAATCTTGCATTTTAAGGATCGCACTTGCTTGGTTTTGTAATGTGAGATTCCCTGTCATTGTGCTTTGATTAAGGAGCTTAAGAGTATTGTTACTTCCTCCAGTAATTGTATAGTTTTTAAGAGTAGAGTTTTCAAAAGAGAGAGAGGAGTTTATTGCATTTGTAATCGTTGTATCACTCTTAAAGGCTGAATGGGTAAAAATGACATCAGAAGTTCCACCATTTTGAGTGTATGTTCCAGTTAGGGTCAAACCATTCATATTGCCTTTAAGACTCCCATTTTCTTGAGAGAAATTTCCTTGAATCTCATTATTTGTCCCACTTCCTAAAAGGGTAGTGTCCACCTGTTTAAGAACTACATTTCCTCCTATTTTCCCCCCATTAGAAAGCTCTAATCTTAAAGTTCCCCTTTCTTGGGTGAGATGACCTGTCACAGAGGCATTATCAATAATGATTGTGCTTGTGGTATTGGTATTTGTGATATTTCCTTGAAATGTAGAATTTTGTTTAATGGTGATTTCTTGGGTTTTGTTGGTTTGGGTTAAATCACCAATAAATTTTGAATTTGTATCTAATGTAAGTTGGAGATCAGCATCAGTGATTTGCATTTGAGCACTTGTAATTGTGGATTTATTTTGAGCGGTAAGATCAAGACTTCCTTGATTGATAGTGATATTGCCATCAATTGTTGAGCGATCCACGAGAATGCTTGAGGTGTTGTTTGTGGCTTGAATTCCTTGATTAATTTGAGATTGATTGTAGAGGGTAAAGCTTGTCACTCCCCCAGAGAGGGTGAGTCCTGCATGATTTGCATCTCCATTAATGCTGGATTGATTATTGAGTGAGCCTATAACCTTTCCTCCATTTTGTTTAAATCCCTCAGTAATTTTGGATTGGGAGAGAAGGGAGAGAGCGATATTGCTGTTATTGACCTCAAAGCCTTGATTGACTTGTGATTGTTGAGAAAAGATTAGGGATGAACCATCAGCCACAGAATTTAACCCTACTCCTTTTTTGATGAAGGATTGTGTGAAATTAACATTGCTGCTTCCTCCATTTTGCTCATATTTTCCTTTAATTTCTGATTGTTCAGCATTAAAGGTGAGATTTCCTCCAGTTTGTAAAACATCTCCATTGATTGTAGAATCTTGCATAGAGATAGAAGTATTTCCATTAGTATTGCTCACATTGCCAGTGACACTAGATTGATTCCCTAGGATAAGAGAGAGGGTGGCGTTATTTCCCGTGAGTGAGCTAAGGGTTGAGTTTGCTGTTGCACTCACAGAGAGACTTCCATTATTTTGAGTAAAATTCTTACCCTCTGATGAAGTAAGCATCACTGTATGGACTCCAGAAGTTCCACTAAAATTCCCCATCTTGCTTTCTGAGAGATTAAGTGTGCTCACTCCTCTAATTGCAGAGACATGATTAATCTCTGATTTTGTAAAAATTAAACTTGCACTGAGGGTATCTTCAAATTTAATTGAATCTTGACCGGTGAATTTGCTATCTGAAAAAGTCATTGTAGATCTTCCACCCATCTGAGAAAAAGTTCCTGTGAGTGTGGTAGAGGTTGAATTTCCAAGAGAGGTAGAATGAATTAATTCAATATTTTTAATGGTTGAGTTATCTGCATAAAGACCAAAGTTTGCATTGGTTATGCCAATTTTATTATTCTGTGTTCCCTGTGTTCCAGCTGATGAGTTTGTCAGATAAAGCTCCATTGAACCTGTATTTTGAAGAATATCTTCTCTAACCCCTGATCCAACAATTCTAATTATATTTTGACTGTTGTTACTTCCTGTAATGGATCCTTTAATCTGAGAATATGTAAGCAGATCAAGACTTCCACCACTTTGAGAAACATCAGTCATTTCAGTATTGGAGAGACTGACATTATTGTTTGAGTTAATTCCCTCAAAGTTTTGCACATTGCTCATTGAGACAATTTCAGCATTAAGACTTCCACCTTGCTGTTTGATGTGTTGTGATCCAAAGTCTCCATTTGCCATTTTAAGGGTATTTTGGGAGTTAATGCCCAAAAAACCATAAGATTGATTAGGAGTGGTGGCTATAAAATTTGTGCCTTTTGAGAGAAAGTCAAGAGAACCCGTATTTTGCACAATGCCATCTTTAAGACTCCCATTGGTCATTGTCACTTTGTTTGCAGAATTTTGGCTTCCCTGAAATCCTCCAGTTACAAGTGTTGCTTCAAGGGTTGCATCAAGAGATCCCTGAATTTGCTTAATCCCACCATCAATTTTGCTATTTGTCACATTTAGAGTATTGGCTTGGTCATTATTACCTTGAAAACCTTGTTTAATCCAAGAATCTGAAATGATTGCTTTCATTCCTTGAGGGTCAAAACTTCCTCCCTGATGAAGATATCCATCAACTTCACTTCCTGTAATTTTGATATCCACCTTATCATAGCCTTGGATATTCCCTGTTATTTTGCTATTTGTAATTGTGGCATTGCTCTCTCCATTAATTGGCCCCACACCATCAAGAGTCAGGTTACCATCAAGAAGTGCATTGCTTAGAGTGACTTTATTTTCTCTACCTGCTGCTTGGATATTTCCAACAATAAAAGTTTGGGGATTAAAAGTGATATTTGTTGTGCCATCTTTAACCACAATATTTCCCTGCATATTTGCTGTGTTATTGAAGGTGATACTAGATTGTGATGTTGCCCCATTTTGCTCAAAATTTCCACTCCATTTGGCTTGGTCTTGGAATGTAATGCTTGAAGTTCCTCCTGTCTGTGTGCCATTTCCATTAAATTGAGAGTTGTTCTTAAATGTTGCATTAAAATTTCCTCCACTTTGAGAGAGTGAACCTGTGAGATTTGCATTTTGATTAGCTAAAAGAGTTGTATTCCCTCCAGTAGTTTCAACTTTGCCATTAGTCATTTTAGAGTCATCTGTAAATTTAATATCAGAAGTTCCATTCTTTGTAGTGATTGCCCCACCATTGTTTTGGGCTTGATTTTTAAAGATGATATTTACTGCTGCACCATTAATATTGAATTGTTCATTATTGGTTTGTGAGTTATCTGTGAAAGTAAGATCAATATCTGCAGAAAGGTTTGAAGTTCCATTTTCAATCTTAGAGTTATTGTTAAAGCTTGCCGTAGTTTTTCCTGCACCTGTTTGGGTATCAATACCCCCTACAAGAGTTGCATTATCTTTTAGGGTGTAGGTTGTATTTTGTGCTTGTGCATCAGTAATGAGTTGCCCTGTGATTTTAGAATCATTGTTTGCAGTCAGAGCATTGGTATTTCCAGCAAAAGTGGTATTCCCTATAATTTGAGCAGAGGAGATGAGAGTGAGGGTATTTTGATTACTCTTTAAGATTGAATTACCTGAGATTTTGGCTTGATCTTTAATATTGATAATGGAGTTTCCATTTCCACTAGTTTGTATCCCTTGTTGAATGTGTGAGTGATTTTCAAAATCTGCATTAAAATCTCCATTGCTATGGACAATCCCTTGTGCAATAGAGGTGGAATTTTTTGTTTGTAGGGTTGTTTGTCCACTTGTGGTGAGTGTGCCAGTGATTCCCCCATCATTAAAATCAATTGTATTGTTACCACCATTTCCTGCCTTAAGATCAGCATTTCCATTAATGGTGAGTTTTCCTGTGACATTAAGGTTGTTATTTGTGTTTCCTCCATTGCTTCCTTGCATACTCAAACCAGTAAGTGTATTATTTGTTCCGGAGGCATTGAGCGTATTTTGAGGTCCTTGAAAATTAAAGTTTCCCCCTTTTGCAGTGTCACTCATACTCACTTTTGCTGAGGTTTGGGATTTGAGTGTTGAACTTCCATTGAGCGCAGCAGTTTTTGAGATCGTGATATCAAGGGTTGTTGTTTGTGTATCTGTATTTACACCATTTTGCACAATAGCCTGTTCATCAACTGTGAGTTTTAAATCATTGGCACTGTGTTGCATTGTATTAATATTTGTGTTTCCCAAGAGTTTGAAATCAGTTTTTCCTGAGGTTTTGAGTATTCCATTCACTCCTCCTTTTTGGAAAACAAACTTATTTTCTCCCCCGTTTGCAGTAATAGTCGCATCACCTGTGATTGTGAGTTTTGCTCCATTATTAGCATTACCAGAATAATGAGCAGTATTATTTTTTCCTATCATGGTGAGTGTTTGGACAGTGAGGGTTTCTTGGTCTGTGAAAATGGAATTATTATTCCCATTCATTGTAAGCGTTGAGATTGTAGATCCACTGCCTTTATCAACCTTAATTGTACTCTCTGTAGCACTTGTTGTTAAAGAGTTGATTTGAGAGCTTTGCAGAGTTGCACTAAATTTTGTTCCAGTTATTGTGCTTGTGCCATTAATCCTAGAGCTATCAAGGTTAAGATTTGTTGTTCCACTTGATTGAAGTCCACCATTAATGACTGAATTTTGTTTAAGTTCTAGAGTATTTGTAGTGGCGCTAGATTTGACAGATTGGCTAATAGAGCCATTTTGCATGGTGAGTTTAAGCTCTGTGCCTTGAGCGTTAAGAGTTCCATCGAGTTTTCCATTATTTTTAATATTAATAGTGCTTGTGCCACTATTTGTAACATTTCCACTATAGGTGGAATTATCAATCTCTAGGGTAAGATGACTATTATTTGTGCCATTGAATGCACCGCTGATTTTATCTCCACCATCAAGCTTAATGTTGGTATTTCCTCCATTTGCACTGATTGCTCCTGTGATATCAATGTTTTTCCCCCCAGCTTGATTAATGTTAAGGGTTGAGTTATTTGTAGTCATAGCATTTGAGGCATTGCCTGAAATCTTGACATCACCATTAAAGGTGAGGTTTCCACCTGTGGCATTAAAGAGGGTAAATCCTCCTCCTGCAATATTGCTATTGATGTTAAGATTTGCATTGGCTGTCAATGTGGTTGAGTTCAATCTAAAAGCTTCAGTGACCCCTATAGCATTTTGTTGTTTTGTGATATTAAAGTTAATTGTTGCGCCTGCTGAGCCAAAAGAGATATTGCCACTCCCAAAATTTCCCACCATTGGACCATTAATAACACCTTGTTTAAGAAGAGTCGCAGTAATATTGGCTGTAAGAGTTCCATTTGCAAGATTAATGCTTTGATTTAAAAGAGTAGGAGTAGAGGTGGAGGCGTTATAGCTGATATTGACATTATCCCCATCATTAAAATTTCCACCATTCCAATCAGTATAACTTTGCCCCTCACATAAAATCCCACAAGCAACAATACTAAGAGCGATAGTGCTACTAAATCTCAATGTCAACTCTCATATATTTTTTTTAATAAATTATATCTTTTTTCTTTGAATAAAAGTTTTTTCAAACGGTATTCTATATCATAGAAAAAAATTAATAAAACTTTTATATTACCTCCTTAATATAACTCCATCTTAGTATCTTTACTTAGAGGGATATATGGGAGTGTAGCGGTCTTGATGATAATATCGTTGTTTTTGCACTTCCTCTTCACTCCTAGAAGGGTTGTAAAAATCCCTATTCCCCTCTCTCTTAGGTCTCTCTTGAGTGTTTGTTGAGGGGTATAGAGTAGTATTATTTCTTGGATAAAAGCGATTAGTGTTCCTATTTTCTTCATTATTTTGTTCTTGCTGAATAATTGGATCAGAATTTTTATAGGTATTAATGATTTGATTGCGACTGCCCTCATAGTGTTTCATATTGCTTCTATCATTTTTTTCTACTGTTGGAATATCCCTAATTGTATTGCCTCGAATTTTTCTAATTTTTAAGCGATTGGGATCTGCGGGGGGTGGAGGTGGGGGGATATAGCGTTCCCCAAAACTCCACCTAATTCCTGCATTAAAAAGTATATTGGTTTGATAGCTTCCCATAAAACTACTGTCAAGTTCAAGATAGAATCTCAAATAATCTTTAAGAGTAATATTTGAAATAATAGAGACCCCGATATCAAAATCCATATCAAAAGTTTTTTTAAATTCACTCCATCTGTCCAAGAGAGTGGTTTCTGCGCCACTAAAGAGTGAATAATCTATAAACACTCCAGCTTTAAGATCACCTTTAAATTCCTTATTCCACTCATAGCCAAAATATATAGAACTTCTAAGTAAAAGTGGAAATTGAAAATTAATTTTTGCCTCAATAGGTGTGCCATTTGGATCACTTGTAGAAAGAGAGGCAGGAAAAATAAATCCACTTGTAAGCTTGCCTTCTATTTCAGTATAGGCAAAGTTACGATTAGAGTTGAAGGCAAATTTTTTACCCACCTCTGCAGTGAGATTAAGGAGATGGGAAGAGAGAGAAGTGGATGATGCCATTGATCCAAGATTAATGTCTGTGGGAGAATAGGCATATTTAAAAATTACATCATAATAAAAACGATTGCTCCAAATGGAGGTATAGTAGAAAAATCCTCCATAAGATTGTGTATTAGAGGTAAAAATATCTGTTGTGGTATCTAAGAAATTAATTTCAAATCCAAAACCCAAGAAATCATTGTGTCCGCGATAAAGCGCATTCATATCATATCCACCCACAATATTTATAAACAGATCTTGACCAGCAGTGAGATTGCGATTTTGTGCAAAAGAGTTATAAGCAATGGAAGTGTGGAGATACAGTCCATAATCTTTAGGATAATTTCTAAGATCCCCTAAGCGAAGATTAAGCGTTTGGCTAGAGGATTTAAAAAGACGATAGGGGGTATTAAGTGCTGTAGTGAGCGCTTGAGAGAGTGGACTTTCTCCATCAGGAGTGATATGGGCAATCAGCCATTGTGCTTTAGTTGCATCAGTTTGTTTTTGAAGATATGTGCTATAAGATGTAAGCCCCATCGTTGTAGGAAGGGTTGAGAATGTCGCTTGGGTATTTGGATCATTAATGGTGGCTACAATCATATTATCTGCTGTGCTAATACCCTCAGCAAGAGTTTGGGTGAAGGTATTGGGATTGTAAAGAATATCAAAGGTGTGATGACCTTGTGCACTTTGGAAAGTTATAGTGTCTACCCCTTTGGTTTGATCACCCACATCAGCATAGATTGCAAAGATTCCATTTCCACTTAAAGCCCCTCTAGCATTGAGTGTTTTTTGATTAAATGTTTGATTAAAGCGATGGGTGCCATCTGTATTATTCATAAAATTGATTTTGGCATTGTTGATTGCAAGATTTTTAATATTGTTTGTAAAATTAATCACTCCTCCAGTTCCATTATTTTGCTCTAACATATTCCAAACTGAACCCTTATTGATTATCAGGTCAGTTTGATGACCTGAAATCATTGCATTGAGAGTTGAATTGTTCTCAAGAGAGATTGTAGCACTTCCTGCTTGTTGGGAGTAGTTTGTAAAAGTAGCCAAAGAATTAGAGAGATTAATGGAGAGTTCTGAAGTCCCTGCAATTGAAATGGCACCCTCATAATAAGAATAACGATTAGAGAGGTTGAGTTCAAACTTTGAAGCACCTCTAAGATCGATTTTTCCTTTAAGAAAAATGGTTTGGTTTGCTTTATTTCCTCCAGAATTAATTTTTGCCTCAGAACTATTTTCAAGTAAGAAAAGGAGGGGATTAGCCTTTTGATTATTGGAGAGATCAATATTTAAATTAGCATCTTCAATATTTAACCGAGCATTGTTCTTAAGACCAAAAAGCCCAAAAGTATCAAAGACACTTTTTGCAGAGGAGATAATTGTAAGGTTGGCATTAATATCAAGTGTGGCAGTATCACTGATTTGAAAATATGCACTTTTCCCAAATTTTAACCCCTCAGAATTGATAAAAAATGAAATATTGCCCTTATTAAAGGTGAGACGTTTGGCATTGTTTGCATAAAAAATAAATCCCTCATTTTGTCCACTCCAATCTCCTGTAATGATTGAACGTACAGAAAGGTTGAACATTGAGCGTGTGAAGAGAATTTTATCTGTAAGAACAAAGTCTGCAATTTGAGTTTGATCATAGGTAAAATTTCCTTCAAGATTTTGATTAATCCCATTGACAAAAAGAGGATCTTTCCAATTACTAAATGGTGTTCCCCATGCGAGTGAGGAGAATAAAAAAAGAGAGATAAGTTTATTATTGTGGACCATATTTTCTCTCTAATTCACGTTTATTGTAATCACGGATAAGATGAATACTTCGTGTCTCTATACGTCCATCTGTTCTATTGATATAATTTTGCTCATTGCTTTGAATGTCTTTCCATCGTTTTTGATCTCTTAAAAAACGTTCACGATTAGCATATTTGATTTCATCTTCAATTTTTGTGTCATTACGATTGTTTTGAATAGCATATTGCTTTTCAAGTTCTTGAGGTTTAAGATGAGTGCGCTCTTGTATTCTTCTTCTGCTTTGATCTGCTTCATATAAAAGATTGGCTTGAATAGAACGTAAATTACGCTCATTGGTATAACCTGGAGCTTTTTTATGGGTTTGTGCATAGTCTTGACCTAATAAGATGCGCATTCCAAAATTTGCGGAGTAATCAATATTGCTTTGACCAAAAAAGCTTGTTTTCCCTCCTAGATAAAAACGGAAATTTTTTGTAATGAAAAGAGTGGATTGCAAACTGAGTGCAAGAGTAGAATTGGAACGATGATCAAGTGAGTTTTTCTCAAGAGTATTGTGGGAGAAAAAATGATTCCCATCATAAAAAACTCCTAGAACAATATCAGCCTTAGAGCCAAATTCAAATCCCATATAACTCCCCACTTGATAAAAAAGTGGAATAGATGAGGAAGAACGTAGGGTTGATGAGCCTTGGGATAAGGTGATTGCATTTCTATAGCCTACAGAGATTTGAGTAGCGGGCTGGAGAAAAAATCCATAAGAGTAGATAAATTTCCAGCCAAGCTCAAGTGAGCCTAGTAAGAAATGTGAAGGAGAAGAGGAGAGGAGAGCAAAGTTTAAAGAGTGATAGAGATATTTTAAACGCGTATCAATATAAAACTTTGATGGGGTGAAATAGGTGTTATAGAGTGTGAATCCAAAAGTATTGGCAGTATTTTGTGGAGTATTGAGCCATGAATATGAATATTCAAAATTTATGCCTAAAAAATCTTGCCCAATATTTGGAAGAAAAGAGTGATCATATCCAATCATTCCAAGTGCAGCTTTAAGAGTGGAATCATCGCTTGAGGAGATTTGAGTAAATTCTCCCCTAAGCCAAAGTGCATCAGAATAGCGAGATTCTCTAAGATTCCCCATTGTAGAGTTAAGGAGTGAAGAGGTATGAGCATAGTGGAGGTTATAAATTCCTTGTAATGCGCTAGATAGAGAGGAGGCAAAGAGAGAAGTGGTGGCACTCAGCACTAAAACACAAGAGATTTTTCTCATCGATATCCTCTATTATAAGTTTCTTTAATATTATCCATTGAACGTGATCTTTGCTCTATATTTAAGTTGTTATACATCGGCATATTTGTATCTCTTTTATAATTTTGGCTTGGAGCATTGATTTGTCCAGGATTATCAATAAATTCTGGGGCCCCTTGAGGTTTTTGCTCAACTTTAGGCTCTATTTTGAGTTGCTCAATTTGTTTGTCTTGAGATTTTTGTGTCCCTTCAAATGGTTTTTGTTTAATGATAATTTTAGGGGGAATTGTGTATTTTTTATTTCCTCTATAATTATCCAAAATTCCTTCAGTTTCATAATTTTGTACCTGTGGAATTGTTCGACGATAGGCAGGGTATTTGTTTAAATCTTCAAGTTCGTCCATATAAGGGGGAATATAGGGCATTTGTGGATGCAAGCGTCCAAAATTAATTCTTACTCCCGCATTGAGTGTAAAAGTAGAGTTAATGATCCCAAAAAATGCAGTATCCACATCAAAATAAAGTCTCCAATATTCATTAAGAATTACATTTGTTCCAGCATTAATGCGCCAATTAAAGTTTCCACGATGGGCAAGTGTTACACGATCTAAGAAATCCTCAAGTCGTAAATCCCCACCACTATTAAAGTCATACTCAAAACTTGTTCCTGCATATAAATCTCCCTCATACCCCCTAGAATTCCATGTCCAGCCAAATGTTAAACCCGTGCGCATATTCACAGGTGAATTAAAGTCTAATCTTGCATTTACTCTTTGATTACTCCAATCCATAAAACTCCAATCCTGCCCACTGCTAAAGGCAAAGGACATTCCTGCGTCAGGTTTGAGATAGAGATAGTCTTTTGCACTTGTGGAGAGTTTGACAGGGAGTTTAAACCTTTTTCCTACTTCAAAAGAGGCATAAAAATTATGAGAGAAAAACTTAGGGGTATTTCTTGATAAAACTTCAGAGTTGATGATGAATTTGTTTTTTGTTAAATAATACTTAGCTAAAGCATCAATATAAAAGCCATTATCAAAGAAAAATGTATCATAGATTGAGAGACCATAAGATTGGGATTGGCCAATATAAGAAGGATTTGTAAAATCATCTTGATCAGGAATTCCATTAGAGTTGAAAAAATTAACATCAAAAGAAAGACCTAAAAAATTTTTTCCACCCAAAACATAAAAGTTTTGATCATACCCCAGCCAAACAGAAGCAAATTCATCCCAAGAGGCTAGAGTTTGGTTCGTTTCTTTTGAGCCAAGACGTCCATATTTGCTTCTTAGCCACACTCCATGAACACGATTGAGTTTTCTCAGTTCTCCCATTCTTAGATTGAGTGTATCAATTTGGGTTTTATAAATCCTAAATTGGGTTTGAAACAAGGAATCAAGAAGCCTAGACATATAAGAGTTATCTGCTCTTTGCACATCAGTAACGATCCATTGAGAGCCTGTTTGTAATGCACCATTGTTATCAGTATAGGTAAAATTTTCTTTTTTAAGATTGGTGATATAGTTATAGACACCAATTGGTGTGACTGCACCTACAAAATTTGAATTTCTTGGTGTGGCAAATTCTTTTGCAACAATGATTTTTCTAGGTTCTAGATCAGTGTTAAGTAAAGATTTATCAAAGCTATTTTTATCCCAAAAGAGCTGGATATGATGAGTTCCATTAAGTTGACTTGTATGCACTTGGTCAGTGGCAATATTCTCAATCAAATCCCCTGTATTTATATCATTAACTGCATTCCATCCATTTGCATTTAAGATCCCATAGAGGCGAAATACCCCACCACTCAGTCCTACAGGGCTTCCAATACTCCCAATATTAAGCGTGAAACGATTGTCTTCATTCATTCTCTCTATGGCCCTAAGTGTTGTGCCCTTATTGGCAAATCGAAAATCTACGGAAGCAAGATTGGTAAGATTTTCAAAATTATCTTTTGTAAGGTTTTCTGAAGGGTTTCCAATCATAAGATTTTCTACTGCATTATCTTTGCCCACATACCAAGTTCCACTATTAGTGATATTAAGAAGAGCTTGTGCAGGGTTATTTACTCCTCCTGGAGTGTTTGGATTTTGAGCATTATCATAGGTGAAATCCGCATAGAGTGAAGCATTATTGATATTGTAGTTTAAACGAGAAGCAGCAGAATTGATTTTTGTATCAATTTTTGCAATTGATCCGCTATTGAGATTAAGGGTAAAATTAGGTACATCATTATTATTTCTATTATGAGCAGTGAGTTGGATTTCTGCAAGAGAGGCATTAGAGAGATTAAAGTTTGTGGCTGAAGTGCTTACAGCTTCTACTCTTCCTTTAAAAAATGAATTGCCATTAGCAAGATTAATGGTAGTGATTCCACCAAAATTTGCAATATCTCCATTCATCTGAATAAGAACAGCTGTGCTATTGGCTGCATTAACATTGATAGTCCCAGCAGCATCAAAAATAGTTTTTGCATTTGTGATTCCACCTGCAGGATTAGCATTACTAAATACCCCTGTAGCTTTGGAAAGATCGACTATAAAATCATTGGTAATATTAAGTGTGGATCCCCCCACTCTAAAGACAGAAAAGATTTGACTTCCCTCAGTGGCTCTGATGTTTGTTTTGACATTAAGATTAAGTCCATCTTGTCCTCCATCAAAGTTAAAAATACTTTTTGCAAAAACATTCGGAGAATCAATATTAAGAGTAAGTGTTCCTATGCCATCAAAATTTGCAATATTAAAATGATTATCACGGCGATAAATTGTTGTTGTCTCGTTTGTTCCTGATCTTTGTGTCAGAAGGTTGATGACAAGATTATGATTAAAGATTATATTCCCGCTAAAAAATTGATTGCCAAGATTTCCATCACCATTGGCAATGACATTAAGGGTGCTATCTTCATAAATAGTAAGAGGATCGCGTAGAATTGGACCTGCTGGAGGGATTGGATTATTATCTTCATCTAGCTCCCACCACCAGTTTGCATTGACACTGTAGAGGTTTTGAGCTAATAGAGCGCTAAAAAATCCAATCCTTAAAAATCTATTCATTATTTCATTAATACCTTTAAACTTTCTCTTGGATCTTTGCCATTGATAATTTCTTGCACCTGTGTTGCAATGGGGGTATAAATCCCTTCCTTTTTACTAATTTGCACAATTGCTTTTGAGCTTTTCACTCCCTCAGCCACTTCTCCTAGATCTTGTAAAATTTGCTTAATGGGTTTATTTTGCGCAAGTGCAAGTCCTACGCGATAATTTCTTGAAAGAGTGGAATTGGCTGTTAGAAATAAATCTCCCGCCCCACTCAATCCTAAAAAAGTTTCCATCTTTGCTCCAAAATGTTGGCCAAATCGATACATTTCAATCAATCCTCTAGCCATCAGTGAGGCTTTTGCATTATTGCCAAGATTTAATCCATCACAAATCCCTCCAGCAATGGCAATAACATTCTTGTAAGATCCACTCACTTCTCCACCAATAATATCAGGGCTAACATAGGTTTTGATAAAAGAAGGCATAAGCTCTCTAAATTCTCTTGCAAGAGGAATATTAAGTGAGCTAATCATAAGTGCACAAGGGAGCTTTTGTATCACTTCATGTGCAAAGCTTGGGCCAGAGAGAAAGCAAAGACTAAGAGAGGGAAAGAAATGCTGAAAAATATCACTGACGAATGCCCCACTATTTTCTTCAATCCCTTTACTTGCTGAGAGGATCTTAATCTCTTTTTTAAGCTGATTTGCTGCAGGATAAAAAACTTCTTTTATCCATAAGCGTAGGGCACTTGAAGCAATGGCAATGACAAAATAATCCGCACTTAAAGCTTTTTGTAAATCTACTTGTTTGATTGGGTTGGGAGTGCAGAGATCTTTAAAGCTTAGAGTTCGCCTAGAATGGATATACACTTGATTGTTAAAAGAGAATGAGAAAGCTAGTGCTTTTCCCCAAGCACCACCTCCAAAGACACTTACAATTGCCATAAAAAAACCTTAGAATTCATAAATTTTTAATGAAGAACAAAACAAAAAGAGTTCCACTTTTTGGGAGATTTTTTTACTTTGAATCTTACCCTTTATCTCTTTTGTGCAAAAATATAATTTGAATTTTATGCAAAAAAGGATAGAAAAATGGAAGTATTAAAAAATATTGAAATTGTGCGTTTTGAAGATGGTCAGAGAGTGCAGAAAGGAGATGTGGTCATCTTAGAATCAAGGGTCAATTTTTTCTTAAATGGAGAAAAAGTGATCTCAACAATGTGTATTCCACAAAATCAAGAAGCCCATATGGTGGGATTTTTACTCAGTGAGGGGGTGATTGATGATATTTGTGATGTGCAGAGCTTGAAGGTAAGTGAAGATGGCTTAAATGTAGAGATGCATGCAAGGATTAATACCCACAATCTTAAAAATCTTTATAAAGAGAAAACTTTAGTTTCAGGTTGCGGTGGAGGAGTGACTGGAAATGTAGAGAATGCTTTGGAAGTGAGTTTTAATACTTCACCTCTAAAAGTGAGTGGAGAGTGGGTGCTCTCTCATGTCAAGAGATTTTATCAAGAGAGTGAGCTGTATTTAAAAACAGGTTGTGTGCATAAGGCGATGCTTCTTTTTGCTGATGAGAGTTTTTTAGTCAGTGAAGATATTGGGCGACATAATGCCATTGATAAGGTTTGTGGGAGAGCAAGAATGCAAGATAAAGATCCCAATGAGGGGATACTTATTGTAAGTGGAAGATTGAGTTCTGAGATGGTGAGTAAGGCTGTTATGCATCATATTCCTATTGTGATTTCTAGAACAGCTCCTACATTTCTAGGAGTGCAAACCGCTCAAAAACACGGTATTACACTTTGCGGATTTGCAAGAGGAAAAAATATGAATCTCTATACTCATACTTCAAGGATTATTTAGATTCTTTTTGCTCTTGAAGTGCCTTGAGTGTTTGGATATCAATAGGGTGGAAGCCCTTGGTATCTACTTGATAGATCTTCACATCATATTGCACTTGGTTATCTATGATTTTTTCTTTAAAGTAGCTTAGAGTATCAGGATGGATGATTCTATAAAAGACCTCCATTCCTATAGCTGTTGAATAATTTACCCAATCATATTTAAGATCACTGTTAAGCAATGAGCCATATTCAATAAGTTTTTGATCAGTTTTTCCAATAGAATTTGCAATATAGAGGTTTTTTCTATCTCTTTGCTGGGTGAGTATAGTGAGAGAGGGATTATAATTAATTTGTGTTGAGAGAAAGGTTGCAGATTTTTTCTTGAAATAACCAATTTGGGAAAGAAGTAATCCAGTTTTTACAACAGGAGTATTTAAAAATACATCTGCATTTTCAAGCAGAAGCTCTTGAGCTTTATTACTTTTGGCAAATGTAGCGGCTATTTCATTAGTGATTGTAAGTTCTGGGAGTTCCCCTATATTTTCTTGTAAAATCATAGACAGCCTTTCTCCCACAGGACTATCATCATTATAAGCAATGACATGTGCCCCTGATCGAATTTCTAAAAGCTTTTGGATTTGCTCCTCATAGCTTATCCCTCCAAAAAAAAGTAGGGGAGAATTTGAAGGAGAAAAAGGAATTTGAGTATGATTGACGGTTGGAATATACAGTGGAATTTTTAAAGCAAGTTTTGAACTTTCTATCGCTCCTTTAGTTGTCATGACAGCAATAATGAATTGAAATTTATTTTGTTCAATTTGCTCATAAGTTTTTTTAATAGAATCTCTCTCCTCATCCCCACAATCAAAGACTTCAAACTCAAAATCTCTTCCACGGGCTGAGAGATAAGCCAAAATGGTATCAATAGTTGCAACCGAATAGCGTCCAATGATTTTTTTAGGCATCATCAATGCAATTTTTACTGTGTTTCTGTCTGAGATTTGGGAGAATTGGGCAATGATTTCTTCTTGGGGTTTAGAGAAGTGTGGAGGGTTAAACTCAAGTTGCTGGGCAACAAGAAAAGAAAAGAAGAGGAGAAATAAAGTTTTTTTCATAATAATGCCTTGAGGTTTTTAAGATCTTGGAAAGTTTGTTTTTTAAGATTTTCAAGCCTAATGAGAGCTTTAAGAGAGTGGGTGATAAGGAGTTTTTTTCCTTTGAAATTTAGGCTTGAACCTATAGAGAGGGAGTATTTTGGGAAAAGAGGAATAGCAATCTCTTCAAGTCCAAAAATTAATCCACACCTAGCTGGGCTTTGAAGAATTTGTGCAAACAAAATTTCTTTATATTTTTGCATATCATGAGGATTTAATAATTCTTGGGATTTATAAAGAGAGAAAATTGCACATTCACATAAAGAAAGGTTTAAAACCTTAAAAATCATATCTTGAAGCATTTGTGAGCTTTTTTGAGAGAAAAATACTCCATCTTTATCAATTAAAGGGAAGGTTGTAATGAGCATTGTTTTGGCATGAGAAGGATTGTAGCCTAGATTTTGAGATTGCTTGGGAGCAGGGGTAGAGGAGTGTTGCAATCCATCACAATACCCTTGAGCAAACATCTCAAGATTGTAGAGATGATATAAATTTATTAAGGGGTAATTCAAAGCTCAAGTACCTTCCAAGGTAAGCCTTGAGTATTAAGCTCCTCCATAAATACATCTGGATCAAGCTCTTCCATATTAAATACACCTCTTCCACCCCATTTTCCTTCCATAATGAGTTTAGCCCCAATCATTGCAGGCACACCTGTAGTGTAACTGATCGCTTGAGAATTGACTTCTTTATAGCATTCTTGATGATCACAAACATTATAAATATAGATTGTTTTCTCCTTGCCTTCTTTAATGCCTTTAATATAACATCCAATATTTGTTTTACCAATAGTTCGACCAGCTAGACTTGCAGGGTCAGGGAGGAGGGTTTTTAAGAATTGGATAGGAATAATTTTCTCTCCATTATGCTCCACTTCATCAATTCTAAGCATCCCAACATTCTGCAAACATCGCATATGATTAAGATAATTTGCAGAAAAAGTCATAAAGAAGCGGATACGTTTAAGGCCTTTGATATGTTTAACAAGAGATTCTAATTCTTCATGATAGAGAAGATAAGAATCTCTCTTGCCTATTTCAGGATAATCCCATACTTGCATAATTTCCATTGCTTCTGTCTCAATCCACTCTCCATTTTCCCAATATCTTCCTTTTGAGCTGACTTCTCTAAGATTGATTTCTGGGTTAAAATTTGTTGCAAATGCGTAGCCATGATCTCCTGCATTGCAATCAAGGATATCAATGCTATGAATTTCATCAAAATAGTGTTTTTGTGCATAGGCACAAAATACATTTGTCACCCCCGGATCAAATCCACTCCCAAGTAAGGCAAAGATTCCAGCCTCTTTATAGGCTTCATGGAATGCCCATTGCTCCTTGTATTCAAATTTTGCACTCTCAGGGTGTTCATAATTTGCCGTATCAAGATAGTGAGTTTTAGTTCTTAAACATGCCTGCATAATGCTAAGGTCTTGATAAGGCAGTGCAACATTAATGACAACTTTGGGTTTAACTTCATTAATAAGAGCTATAAGCTCTTCTACATGATCTGCATTGACACTTTTGCATGTAATCTTTATGCCTGTTTTTTCCAGAACACTTTTTGCAATTTCTTCACACTTGCTTAAAGTTTTTGAAGCTAGAGTAATTTCTCCAAAAACCCCTGCATTCATTGCAAGTTTATGTGCAACAACTCCTCCAACTCCTCCAGCACCAATTTGTAAAACACTCATGACCTTCTCCAAAAACAAAATTAAAGCTTGCAATTATAGAATCAAATTTCAAAAGTTTAAATCTTTTTCTTAGACAAGAGAATGTGTAAGAAAAAGAGAAAAATAAAAAAAGGGATTAGAAGGAGGAGAAAGTGTATTTAAGTGCTATATTTCCCCCAAGATAATAAAAATCTTTGCCCATATATTTAAAATTTCCTTCAAAATTTACCCCAAAAGCCTCATTGATCCCCACATATCCTCCAAAATCGACTCCTACACGATGAATAAAAGGGGTTTTAAAGGCAATAGGAGTATGAGATGAGGTGAATAATACAAAATCACTCGAGTTATAAATCATTCCTTCATAAGAGACGTTAGCATAGATTTTATAAAGATTGCTGATCTCATAGCCCATTTCAATTCCTACCATTGCACTTAAATCATAGGTGCAATACTTTTGAGAGCTATAAGCATAGGAGCTATCCCCCTCACTAAAACTAGGAATGAGATGAAGAGCTTGATTAAGTGAGAAATAGGGTTTGGTAAAAAATTGTGAGAAAGAAAAGCGATAGCCTTGTGCAAGATTGGCTCTAATATAATGGTGTGAATAACGTGATGTGAGGATTTCAAAGGTGTCTGGGGTTTGGGTCTTTCTTGATGAAGCAAGAAAGGAAGCAAAATAACCTACACTAAGAGAGGTTTCACTCTCTTGGAAGATAAAATTTGTATAAGCATTAAGAGCAAGATTATGGCTTTGATTTTTAAATTCTGAAATTCCAAGGAGATTAAAAGATGGGAGTGATTGATTGAAATTCCCATACGCATAAGCTCCCCAAAAGCTCATCTCAAGAGAACCAATCTCAAACAAAGTTTCATCATCCCATCTCATACCAATCCCCCCAATTCCTCCATTGCCTCCTCCCCAAATTCCTCCACCTAATATATCAAAAGTGAGAGTATGGGGTCGTAGATCTAAAATAGTGCTATGAGATTTCATAGTCTCAATAAACAGATAAGAAGAATCTAATAATCCTGTTTTAAGTTTATCTTTGAAGGTGCTTACATCTTGAGATAAGCTAGAGGTTGTAGCACCCTCAAAGATAAAGATTTCATCTCCAAAACTCTCTAAAATTCCTCTTTCTCCCTCATTTAATCCTTGTTTAAACGCATTGATTGCATTTTGATCAATTTGCAATTTAACCACACCACTCCATTCATCATTTTTGAAGTCTAAAATTGCCTTGGAAAATCCAGTATTACCATTTTTAAGCTCTATTTTATCTGATGTGATTCCACTAATTGTTCCTAAGACTAATTGATAATCCCCATCAAGCTTAATGCCTCCAAGATCAACCAAGACATTTCCATTATTTTGGATATTACCTTCAAAGGTTCCCATTTTATTGTCATATGCACCAAAGAGTAAAAGTGAGTTTGCTTGGTTTTGGAGGTTTTGGGCTTTAAGAGATGAACCATAAAGCTCGATATTAGAATTTTGAAGTCCCCCCTCATTCGAAGAGGACCCTCCACTTTGAGAGATTATATTTCCACTCACCTGCATACTTCCACCTTTTAAAACAATCGACCCTCCTCCCATTGCTGGAGGGTCAAAGGCAGGGAAAATTGGATTTTGACTACTATCTATTGGCGTAGTTCCTCCATTATAGAGATTTCCTTCAATAGCGACTTTCCCATCTATGGAAGTGAAAAAGGCAGCCGTATTCTTTTGGCCTGTACCTGCAGGCTTGGTATCTATTGGACTTCCGACGATGTAAGTATTTCCCTTGAGATTGATCTCCCCTCCATTATTGCTAAGAGATCTTTGGAAGCGAATGACATCTGTTTGGATAGCGAGAGTGGAGTCTTTTTGCATTGTGATTGTACCATCGTGAATAAAAAAAAATGCATTTTTAAACTCAGCTCTGGCACCACTACTAAGATTAAGAGAACTAATTTGTTTTTTCCAAGTATTTGAGGAGAAGCGAAATTTTGATTGTCCTCCATACTCTGAACCTGCAGAATTAATGGTTGTGTGAGTGCCGTTTATGATAAAACTTGCATTTTCTTTTACATCGATTCTTTTCCCAGTTTCAAGTGCCAAAGTATGGACACTTTCAAGGGTGAAACTAAGTTCCTTACCAATAGAAAATCCTCCAGAGTAGTAGGTCGTGCTTTGGGGTGTAGCTTGTGGAGAATTTAGGATGGTGAGAATATATTGGGACTTGGGTGTGCCTGTGAGGGTAAAGACAGAAGATTTTAAATCGATCATAGTCATCTGTCCATTTCCTTTTCTAGGGGTAACTGTATCGTTCCGCACTCCTCCTGTAAGAGTGATATGTGTGGGGAGATTATTCCACTCCCAATCAGTATCACAGTAAAGAGATGAAGTTAAAAGGAGGGAGAGCAATAGGTTTTTCTCTATATGTATCTTTATATGTATCTTTTTTAAATGTTCCTCTTCTATATTTCTCTTTGATACTTTTTGTATTTCTTTTGATATATTCTTTTTCAAATTTTCTCCATGCTTGTATAGAGTTTCTATCAATGACTCTATTCTTTGGGAATAATTTCATATTATAAGGTTATTTTTAGGAATTTTTTAAGCTTTGTGATTATTTGGGATTTAAAATGATAAAACCTAAAGAAATAAGGATAAATTTGAGAGCTTGGAGTTGGGTGATTTGGGCTATTGCTTTTGGTGGGTGTGCAAGTGTAAGTCTTGATGAAGTGAGCAAACAATATTATGAGGGCAATCCTATTAGAGCTTATAAACTTGCTAAAGAAGGTGCAAACTTGCATCAAGAAGAAAAGAATGCACAAGAAGATGAGCTGTTGTGGCAGATTCAAGGAGGGATTATTGGATTTGATCTTAAAGATCCTCAAGCAAAAGAGCTTTTTGAGAGTGCGGAGAGGCGTATAAATACTAATGAACAAAGTGGAATACTTGTCAGCCTTTTTAAAAACTTTGAAGCAATATTGCTCAATGATGCAATGATGAATTATCAAGGTTTTTTATATGAAGGAGTTATGATTAATTATTATAAAGCCTTGCTGTCTATGTCAGAGAATAACTATGCTGATGCAAGAGTGGAATTTAATCGTGCAAGTGATCGGCAAAGGAGGATTAAAGAGTATTACGAAAAAGAGATTTTAAAAGCTCAGGCAATAGAGCAACAAGCCTATAAAAATAAGGAAAATAAAGGAAGTATAGAGAATCAAAGAAGTGAGATGAATAAGATTTTACAAACTTATAGCAATCTTTCAAAATTCTCTTCACTCACTGGTTTTATTAATCCAATGATTGATTATGTTTCTGGCATATTTTTTATGCTTGAAGGAGATCAAAGCAAGGCTATTGATTTTTTTAAAGAATCTTATGGGGTGAGCAGAAGTGAAATAATTAAGCAAGATTGGCAGATGCTCCAAAAAGGGGGATATAAAAAGAAGCAAACTTGGGTAATTATTGAGGATGGAAAAAGCCCCTCTAAGATTGAAAAGAGATTTAACCTCCCGATTTATACAGGATCAGCTCTTCTTAATGTGGTTTTAGCTTTACCAGATATAAAAGAGGGGGTTGATTTTGCAAATTCTTACAGAGTGAAGGGAAGTAGAGATTATCAAGCTCAAAAAATTTCAAGTCTTACCCCTTTGGTATGGAATGAGTTTAATAAGCAAATTCCTTTTATCATCACAAGAGGTGTGATTTCTACAACCACAAAAGCTCTTATTGCGTATGGGGCACAACAAGCTACAAAAGGAGTAGGGTGGTTTGAAGTTTTTATGGCCTTGGGTGGAGTGATTTACACTACCGCCACCACAAGGGCAGACTTAAGAATCCCAATACTGATGCCTAATGGTTTTTTTGTAGCTAGAATTGAAAATGCACAAGGGGAGTATAAAATTTTTGCAAATGAACGCGAGATTGCAAAAATAAATTTTTCTCAAAAATGTGATAATAAGCAAAATCTTTGTATAGATAAAAATCATATTATTTATGTGCGAAATGCACAAAAAAATATCTTTAATCAAGTCATTTATTCAAAATAAGGAGGCAGAATGAGAAAGGGCTTAGTCATTGCAACTCTGATTGCTATTGGATTTTATGGATGTGGAGGGGGGATAAAATATATTGATCCTGCAAGTAAGGATTATATAAGTGCAAGTTTGGATCTGAATGATATTAAAAATGCCGCTAAGCAGAGTTTAGATTCTTTATACAAGAGTGCCTACTTTAACCAAATTGACTTAAGTAAGCCTTCTATTTTAGTGGTTTCAGATTTTATCAATGATACAACAATTAAACTTGATATGGAGCAAATTACAGCAAGGATTGTAGAAGAGCTTCAAGAGAGTGGAAAATTTCTTATTACTCGTGCAGTGAGTGGGAGTGGTGGAAGTATTGATGCAATGATTGATCAAACTCGTCAGGCTAGGAATGATGAAGAATATCGTCAAAATAGTGTTATAAAAAAGGGAGAGAAAATTGCAGCCAATGCTTCATTGAGTGGAAAAGTAGGGCAGAGAATTATAAGAGTAGGGAATGAGCAAAGAATTGACTATTTCTTCAAAATTGAAATTGCTGACATAAAGACAGGACTTTTAGCTTGGTCGAAAACAATTGATATTTCAAAAATAAGTTCAGGTAATTATTCGGTATGGTAATTCAAACCCTTATTTTTTCTTGTGTTGAATTTGCTTGATGTACAAGGTGCCATGGGCTTAAATCTCCAAAATCAAATTTAAATGGATTTTTGGGATTAATTTAGGTGAAAATATTAATCGTGCAAAAGAAGCCCCCTAATGGATTTAAGCAAAACCAAATTAGCCAAGAATGGGATTTGTATTTGCTCAGTAAATTGGCCCACTCTTCTCTTGTTAGGAGAGAGGTGACTTAAAACATCTTTAGAAAATAAAAAGCTTTTAAATCCTTAAAATTTTTATAGAATCCTCTTTTTATTTTATTGTTTTATTCTAGGAGTATGTAATGCAGGAGAAAATGCCACTAAAAAAAGATGAAATTAAAACCCTTGGCCTATCCTCTCTTGGGGGAATATTAGAATTTTATGATTTTATTATTTTTATTTTTTTTGCCCAATATATTTCAGCGCATTTCTTTCCTAAAGATTTGGGTGCATTTTGGAGGGATCTTAATACTTATACCACTTTTGCAGCAGGTTATCTTGCTAGACCTATTGGAGGGATAATTATGGCCCATTTTGGGGATCGTTTTGGGCGTAAGAAAATATTTATGCTCAGTATTTTACTTATGGTCATCCCCACACTTTCTTTAGGGCTTGTGCCAACTTATGAGGGGATTGGAGCTTTGGCTCCAATCTTTTTATTAATTGTAAGAATCTTACAAGGTATAGCAATTGGTGGAGAGCTTCCAGGGGCTTGGGTATTTGTAAGAGAGCATTCTCCAATAGAGCGTAAAGGGCTTTATCTAGCAATTTTAACCGCATCAGTTGTCGGGGGGATTTTTTTAGGTGCTCTTGTAGCACTGGCACTCAACTTAATCCTTTCTCAAGAGACTCTATATCAATGGGGTTGGAGGATTCCATTCTTGCTTGGAGGAGGATTTGGAATGATTTCAATTTATTTGCGTCGCTTTCTAAGTGAAACACCTGTGTTTAAAAAAATACAAAAAGATAAGGCTTTGGAAGAATTCCCACTTAAAGAAGTCTTTAAAACCTCTAAAAAAAGCATTATACTCTCAATGTTTAGCACTTGGGTTTTGGCGGGTTGTATCATTGTAATTGTTCTTTTCTTGCCAAATTTTATGCAAGATGTATTGACTTTAAGTAATATTGAACGAAGCATGGTGCAAATTATTGGGGTCTTTTGTTTGATTGTTGGATGTGCAACTGCTGGAGTATGTGCCGATATTTTAGGGGTGTCAAAAGGTTATAAAATATGGGCAGTATATTTAGGAATCGCATCAATTTCCTTTTTTTATTCATTGTATCAAACTCAAAACACTCTTTATGCAATCCTTTTGTATTGCTTACTTTGCAATAGTGTGGGGATTATGATTTTTACTCCAGTTGCAATGTGTGAGCTTTTTGAACCAAGGTTTAAATTTTCTGGAATTTCTTTTTCCTATAATATTTCCTATGCTCTTGTCGGGGGGATTACCCCTCAGCTTGCATTTGCACTTCATACACTGAGCAAAAAGCAGGGCATTTATGCTTATGGACTTTGTGCTTATATTTTGCTTCTGTGCTTCATTGCCTATGGTGTAGCCTGTATGTATCAACAAATGATTGAAAAAAATAATAAAGAGATTCTTGATTGAGATTATTTGAGAATTCTGTGGGGTGGACAATCTTTCTGGGGGTGTGTGTAATAGTTTTTTGTCTAATGGGATGGATGAGGTATCAAAATTTTCTTACATATATTCAAGCAAAACATCTTAATGCCAAAGTCTTGGCGCAATATACTAAAGGCAATAAATGGGTTTTAAAGCTTATTACCCCCGAGGGCCAAATCATTTATACAACTTCAAAAGAAGATCTTAAAGATCTAACTTATAAAGAACTTTCCCTATATGGAAAAAGTATGCCCTGTGATTTTATCCAATCACTTAAGAGCTGTTTTTTTGTGACTTATTCTTTTTCTCTTTTACCCACTTCTTCTACACCTCTTTTAGATTGGGTTTCCTCTCAACACAGTGATATTTTGCTTACACGACTTTATCAAAGTCTCTTTTTTGCTACACCTCTTCCTAAGCCTTGGCGAGAGTGGAGTTCTAAGCTTCATATCTCTCATCTTTTTGCTATTAGCGGATTGCATCTTGGAATCTTTGCTTGGTTGCTGTATATCTTGCTTGGTAAGCCTTATAAATTTTTTCAAGCACGTTATTTTACTTATCGTAACAATGTCTTTGATATAGGGGCTATAGTTATGGTAATTTTATTGGTATATGCTTATATTTTAAACTTTCCTCCAGCATATGTCAGAGCATTTGTGATGAGTGCAGTTGGAATGCTTTTTGTATGGGGGAATATCAAAGTTTTAAGTTTTCACTTTTTATTTTTATGTGTTTGTGTGATTTTGGCTATTTTTCCTCAATTTATAGTGAATTTTGGATTTTGGTTTTCAGTGAGTGGAGTGTATTTTATCTTGCTCTTTTTTAAATATTTTAATGCAGAAATTAAGGGGGTGTATAAAATTCTTCTGATTGCTCTTTTACTCAATAGTGCACTCTTTTTTCAAATGCTTCCCATCTCTCATTATATTTTCCCCACCTTTTATCTTTATTCCTTGTGTGCAATTATCTTAAGTCTGATTTTTCCTCTCTTTTTTATTCTTTCTTTGTTTGCACATCTTTTGGGGATCGGGGGAGTGTTTGATGAGGGTTTGTCTTGGGCTTTAGATTTTTCTCTACCTTCCAAGGAGATTTTTACTCCATTTTGGGTATTTTATCCTTATGTGTTTTTTTGTATTTTAGCACTTAGATATCGCTCTTGTTATTATGCGACTTTAGGCATAGGTGGGGCATTTTATATATTTTTAGTGTTAAAAATGCTCAGATAGAGAGTAAAATCACGGATTATTTTTCTAGGTTGCGGAGTTAAAAGGTGTTAAAAAAGATTAAAGACATCAGCGAGTTAGTCGTATTTGAGCATACAATTTTTTCTGCTCCCTTTATGCTTATAGCTCTTTTTTGCGCTTCAATACAAAAAAATCAATCCCTTTGGTTTGGCTTTTCATTGCTTATTTTGTGTGTATTGGCTTTAATTTTTGCTCGTAATTTTGCTATGAGTGTTAATCGTTACTTAGATAGAGATATTGATGCAAAAAATGTTCGTACTCAAAATCGTCCAAGTGTCGATGGTCGAATTTCTCCTAGGGTAATGTTAATTTTAATCTGTCTTAATGCTCTTGGTTTTATAGGAGTTAGCTATTTTATTAATTCTCTTGCCTTTTATCTCTCTTATCCATTTTTGTTGATTTTAGGTTTTTACTCTTATGTGAAGAGATTTTCTTATCTTGCTCATATCATTTTAGGAGTGAGTTTGGGATTAGCACCCATTGCAGGAAGTATTGCAGTGTTGGGAAGTGTGCCTCTGTGGTGTATTTTTCTTTCAGCAGGTGTGATTTTTTGGGTAGCAGGATTTGATCTTTTATATTCTTTACAAGATATTGAATTTGATAAACAAGAGAGATTGTATTCTATTCCAAGTGTATTTGGGGTAGAAAAAACTCTTTTAATCTCAAAAATTTTTCATATTTTAACCCTGGTATTTTGGGGAGAGTTTTTATATGTCTTTGGTTGTAGTTGGATTGCTTATCTTGGCCTAGGATTATGTGCCATAATCCTAGGCTATGAGCAGTATTTAGTCAGAAAAGATTTTGCCCATATTCCTAAAGCCTTTTTTGTCAGTAATGGGTATTTGGGTTTTGTTTTTTTGATTATGATGATTTTGGAATTGCAATGGAGTAGGTGATGGATTTTTTGCATATATGTCATAGCTTAGGTTTAGAAACTAGAATTGCAAGATGTGTATTGGATATACAAGCACAAGAAGTGCAAGAGATTGGGGGAAAGTTTTTACAAGAGTATATTGCTCTCAATCAGATTGAAGAAAGTGGGATTGAGAAGTGGCTTAAACTCTCCAAGGGGAGGGATTATGAAGGAGATGAAGTAATGCTTGAGTTACTTGTGGAAATGTATAAAAAGCTTGAGCGTTTAGAGCAAAAACTCAGCATTAAAGAAAGCCCCTATATTCCTTTGGAGCTTTCACTTAAAACCCATAGCATTGGTCATAGTGTTTTATGTTTTGAGGAGGAATTGCAGGAGGGTGGGCTTTATTATGCCCGATGTGAATTGCCAGTTTTCCCGACCAAAATCATTCCTCTTTTTTTTGTAATGCTTACTCCATCTGTTGCAAAGATTACTAAAATTGGACAATCTCATAATCACAGTTATGATGCTTATGTTGTTGAGTGCGAGAGAATGGAGATTAGAAGTAAAAGAGAGGTAGAGTAATGGGAATTTGGATTGAGCAAAATTTGAGCTTAGTGTTAAGTGGTTTTGTAGGTCTTGCTTCATTTTTGATTTTGCTTTTTACTTATCTTAAAGATTTGGAATCTACAAGAAGACTTGATAAATTTGAAATTGCGATTGATAGTTTGCATGATGAAATTTATAAAATTCAAAAATACATTAAACGTGTTGAGGGGGAGCAAGAAGAGAGGGTGCTAGAGATTCAAAATCAAGTTGAAACTCAAGCAAGGGATATGATTGCTCACTCTCTCTCTCAAACTTTTGAGCATTTAGAAAATATAGAACAACGTGTTAATGATGAAATTCGTCTTGCTACAGATAATCTTAATAGTCTAGATGGAAAAATCAGGGATTTAGAGTTTTTCTCTAGCAATGCAACAGGTGTTGATGAGAAAAAAATTTCTACACTTCTACAAGAAGGTAAAAGTGTAGATGAAATTTCAAAGGAGCTTTCTATCCCTAAAGGAGAAATTGAATTATTTTTGCAACTTTCAAATATCGCGTATAAAGGAAATTAATGCTAAGTAATAGGATTTCAAGATATTTTGGGAAATTTGCCTCTCATTCTTTTTCACCCAAGATTCAAAAAATTATTAATTCTGTCTATGTAAAGATTTTTAATATTGATTTAAGTGAATTTGAAAACATTGAGAGTTACCCTACACTCAATGCACTTTTTACACGTGAATTAAAAGTAGAGCGTCAATTTGATAAAAGTCCTAAAACCATTATTTCTCCTTGCGATTCGCTTATTATGGAACAAGGTTTTGTACAAAATAATACAGCTTTGCAGATTAAGGGAATGATATATTGTGTCAGTGAGCTTTTAGGAGAAGCACTAGAGAATGAGTATTTTTATACAAATTATTATCTTTCTCCAAGGGATTATCATCGTTATCATGCGCATTGTGATATGTGGATAGAGGAGGTGAGATATTTTGCAGGAGAACTTCTTGCAGTCAATCGCCCCTCACTTCTAAAAAATCATAATTTATTCATCCGCAATGAGCGGGTGGTCATTATTGCAAGAGACAATAAAAGAAATAGGGTGTATTATGTGGCTGTAGGGGCATTGAATGTTGGGCAAATGGTTGTGAATTTTGAGCCAAGAGTGCAAACAAATACACAGGCTAATATCAGCACCTCTTATACATATTCAGAACCTATTTTTATTGCAAAAGGTGAGGAGGTGGGAATGTTTAAAATGGGATCAACAATTCTTGTTTTCCAAAAGGATTATACTCCTTTTGCTCATGTGGGTGAGAAGGTAAGATTTGGAGAGAGTGTGGGAGAATTTACTGATTAAAGGGAGGTAAAAATGAAGAAAAGAATTCAGGAGTTATTGGATGCAAATGATGCATTGCTTGTAGCACATTATTACCAAAGAGATGAGATTGTTGAGGTTGCTGATTTAACTGGAGATAGTTTAGAGTTAGCTAGAAATGCAAGTGCAAGCCCACGGAAGCTCGTGGTATTTTGTGGTGTTGGATTTATGGGACAGAGTGTAAAAATCCTTGCTCCTCAAAAACGAGTGATTATGCCACGTTTAGCATGTTGCTCTATGGCAAGAATGATTGATAGCTCTTATTATGACAAGAGTATTGAGCTTATGGAAAGTTATGGAATAAGGCGTGAAGATATTTTTCCCATGACCTATATTAATTCCAATGCAGAAGTTAAAGCCAAGGTGGGAGAAATGGGGGGAGTTGTTTGCACAAGTGCAAATGCTAGTAAAATTTTTGACTATGCCAAATCTCAGAATAAAAAAATTTTTTTCTTACCTGATCGATGTTTGGGACTTAATCTTGCACAATATCATCATATCCCTTCAGCTGTTTTGGGTATTTCAAGTAAGCAAGAGGTACTGAATGCTGAGATAATTTGTTATGATGGTTTTTGTTCGGTGCATCAGCTTTTTAGTGTAGAAGATATTGAGTTTTATCGTAATAAATTTCCAGATATTTTGATTGTTACACATCCTGAATGTCCTCCAGAAGTGGTTGCAAAATCAGATTTTGTAGGTTCAACAAGTCAAATTATTAAATATGTCAATTCTCTAGAGCCTACCCAAAGAGTAGCAGTGGGAACAGAGTTTAATCTTGTTAATCGTCTAAGAAAACCTGTTGATGGAGTAAATTATACTTATGTTCTCTCTTCCACTAAGCCAGAATGTCCTACAATGAATGAAACTACACTTGATGATATTGTTAAGGTATTAGAAGCATATGAGAGAAATGAACCTTATAATGAAATCAAGCTTGATGAACATACTTCTGCTCTTGCAAGAAAAGCTCTTGAGAAAATGATGGAGCTTTCTAAGTGATTGCCTCTTTT
Organism: Helicobacter cholecystus; assembly: GCF_003364215.1. Classification (GTDB taxonomy): domain Bacteria; phylum Campylobacterota; class Campylobacteria; order Campylobacterales; family Helicobacteraceae; genus Helicobacter_G; species Helicobacter_G cholecystus. The sequence goes on along the minus strand of NZ_NXLU01000003.1, from coordinate 68,055 downwards.
GTTCAAGAAGTTCTTAAAGAGGATTTAGGAAGAGGAGATCTTTTTGAGAGAGTGGCGCAAGATAGGGAAACAAAGGCTAGGGTTATTGCTAAGGAAGAGGGAATCTTTTCAGGTGCACTCTATCTTCAAGCCTTATGCAAGCTAAGCGCACTTCAACTTAAACTTTATAAAAAAGATTGTGAGTATTTTAATAAAGGTGAAGTATTAGCAGAAATTGAAGGAAGTTATATTGAAATTTTAAAAATTGAGCGCACAGCATTAAATATACTACAGCATAGCAGTGGAATTGCTACACATACTTATAATTATGTTAAAGCCTTGGGGGATTTGCCTCTAAAACTTCTTGATACCCGTAAAACGCGTCCATTGCTTAGGGAATTTGAAAAATATTCTGTGCGAAATGGTGGAGGACATAATCATCGCTTTGGTCTTGATGATGCATTAATGCTTAAAGATACGCATTTGGCCCATATTGATGAACTCAAAAGTTTTATTCTTCAAGCAAGAAAGAAACTCCCTTTTACTTGTAAGATTGAAGTGGAATGTGGGAGTATTAAGGAATGTCAGAGAGCATTTGAGAGTGGGGCAGATATTGTAATGTGTGACAATATGACTCCTTCTTTAATTGCTCAAGTAGTTGCTTTACGCAATGCGAATTATCCCCATATTCTTCTTGAAGCTAGTGGAAATATTACACTTGAAAATCTTATTGAATATGCTAAAAGTGGGGTAGATGCTATTTCAAGTGGGAGCTTAATCCATCAAGCTACTTGGATAGATATGAGTATGAAAATATAAAATTTTAATAAAAATTTCAATAAAAGTAACAAAAAACCAAATTAGAATTCCAGCGTATTTTTTACAAATAAGGAGAATCGATGTTAGATCAAAAAACTATTGAAATTGTTAAATCAACCGCACCAATTTTACGTGAAAGAGGTGAGGAGATTACAAAAGAGTTTTATCGTGATATGTTTGAGCGGTATCCAGAGGTTAAGTCAATGTTTGATATGAATAAACAAAAAGATGGATCCCAACCCAAGGCTTTAGCAAATGCAGTTTGGAATGCTGCAATCAATATTGATAATATGGAAAATATGAGAGCATTTGTAAGTAAAATTGGAGTAACTCATGTTAAATCCCAGGTAAAGCCTGAGCATTATCCCATTGTAGGAGAGTGCCTATTGAAAGCAGTTAAAACTGTGTTAAATGTAGATGATGAAGTGATTAATGCGTGGGAGAAAGCTTACGATGAGCTTGCAAAATTTTATATCCAAATAGAAGAAGAGCTCTATCAAAAAGCTTAATTTTCCCCATCCTTTACAAAAAAGAGGGGGTGAAAATCAAACATAAAACATTACTTTTGAAAGAATTACAATTAAAAGAAGTAAGATTAAACTAAGAGGATGCATAAGTTTTTTAAGTGGTAAAGGTCTTTGCAAAATTTTTACAATAAAATACCAATATAACACTAATGCCAAGAGTATAAGACTTAGAATAATTTTGAGTGAGAGAATGCTTTGAGGGGTATTTGCAAAAAATCCCATTCCATTTCCAAGATATTGTGTTGCCATTATCCCACCACTTCCAAAAAGTAAAAACAATGAGATAAAAATCATTTTTACTTTTCGTTGTCCTAAGATGCTTTTTTGTTCAGTCGAAATTTTTGAATAAAGGGCTTTAAGTACAAATATTTCAAGTAAAAAATACCCTACAAAGAAAATGGCACTCAGTAAATGTATGATCAATGCAATAAAATATATAGAAGTCATAAAATCCTCCAATTTAAGAAAATTATAAATATAATTTTAGCCTGAAAAGATTGAAAGAATTTAGTAAACATCTACAATCAAGCACTTTAAAGCGTATTTCTAATATCTATATCTTTGAGACAAGATGTAGGGACTAATCACAAAGGGAATCCATCTTTCTTTTTTTGAGTTTGTTGTTTATGTTTAGGAGGGATATACTGAAGTATTCTAAGATTTTTAATATAAATAATAAAAGGTCTAAATGATAGAAGCAAAAGATATTGGCTCATATAAAAAGTTTATTTCTATTTTAAAAGATGCAAGAGGAGAGGAGGATACTAGATAATGACCCCATTCTATCCTTCCCTTAATGCATATATAATCAAATCATGGGAAATGCTTAAAGAATCCATTCAATTGCTAAATAGAAAACCTTATTGCATTACAAACTTAGCAATTTTCTCAAATCCTTTTTCTAGAGTTTGAATTGAGGTGGCAAAACTCATTCTTACAAATCCATCTGCACCAAATGCCACACCTGGGACAAGTGCTACACCTTGCTCCTGTAAAAGAGCTTTACAAAATTTCATACTATCTCCATTGAAGCGTTTTTGTGCTTGAATATTGATAAAGAGATAGAATGCTCCGCTGGGGAGATTGAGACTAAGAGTGGGAATATGGGAACATTGAGCAAAAGCAAAGTCTCTCCTTTCTTTAAATTTTTCTCTCATAATGCAAATTTCTGATTCCATAGAAGCAGAGAGGGCAGTAATGGAGGCGACTTGAGTGAAAGAGTTAATATTGCTTGTGCTATTGCCCTGAAGATTATCTATGGCTTTAATAAGGGTCTTGTCTTTACTCGCAAGATATCCCATTCTCCAGCCTGTCATTGCACTAGATTTACTTAAACCATTAATTGTAATTGTGCGTTGTAATAAATCCTCTGAAAGTGAAGCGAGAGAAACAAAGTCACCACTATAGGTGAGTTTTTCATAAATCTCATCACTAATCACCCAAACATTACTTCCTTTAAGCACCTCTGCTAATGCAATGAGTTCATTTTTGCTATAAAGTGAGCCTGTAGGGTTATTGGGAGAATTGAGCACAAGAAGCTTTGTGCGTGAAGTAAGGACAGAACGAAGTTGTTCGGGGGTGATTTTAAAATTATTTTCTTGTGTAGTTGGCAAAAAAATGGGTATAGCTTGATTGTATTTTGCAATCTCAGGATAGCTCACCCAATAAGGAGAGGGGATAATGACCTCATCACCTGCATCAAGAATTGCACCAAAGGCGTTAAAAAGCGAATGCTTTGCACCATTGCTTACAATAATTTCATTAGGTGTATAAGAGAGAGCATTATCTCTAAGAAGCTTGGCACTTATTGCATTTCTCAACTCAGACATTCCACTTACAGAAGTGTATTTGCTAAACCCTGCATGAATTGCCTTAATTGCTGCATCTTTAATGGCTTGGGGGGTGTCAAAGTCAGGCTCTCCTGCAGAGAGATTGATAATCTCTTTACCCTCTTTTTTAAGGTTTTGGGCTAGAGCACTGATTGCAAGTGTATTGGATTCTTCAAGTGCGAGAATTTTCTTAGAGTATTGCATGATTATCCTTTTTAACTAGAGTAGAGGAGATTATACTTTAAAACAAGGATTTTCTATGATGCATATCATCTGTAAGTATTGAGATACAGGAAAAGATGAGGTGATTGAGGATGAAATAAATTACAGAGATATAAAATATTAAGATTAAATAGTGATGGGTGAGTTTTTGCTCTTATATTTAAGAATTTGCATTAAAAGAATAATTTTTAAGAATTCAATGGCAGACAGGAAGGGATTCGAACCCTCGAAGGCTTGCACCTTACACGCGTTCCAGGCGTGCTCCTTCAACCACTCGGACACCTGTCTATACATAAAAAACTATGATTTTATCACACCTTCTTTCAAACATGCCTAAAAACTTGTAATAATTCCTTTATTTTTTGCAAGGATAGGTAATGAAAACACTGATTCACAAACTTCCCAAAATTGAACTTCACCTACACATTGAAGGCACACTTGAACCTGAAATGATGTTTGCTCTCTCAAGGAAAAACAATATTCCCATTCCTTATGCAAATGTAGAAGAGATTAAAAAGATGTATGATTTTCATAATCTCCAATCTTTTCTTGATCTTTATTATACTGGTGCATCTGTGCTTGTAAATAAGCAGGATTTTTTTGATCTCACTTGGGCATATTTGCTTAAATGTAAAGAAAATAATGTTATTCACACTGAAATCTTTTTTGATCCACAGACTCATAGTGTAAGAGGCATTGAACTTGCAGATGTAATTGATGGAATAAGTGAGGCAATGAATAGGGGGAGAGAGGAGCTGGGGATTTCTAGTTATTTAATTGCTTGTATTTTACGTCATTTAAGCCAAGAGGAGGGTTTACAAACACTGAGAATGATTTTACCTTTTAGAGATAAAATCATTGCCATTGGTCTGGATAGCTCTGAAGTAGGTCATCCTCCAAGTAAGTTTACGCAACTTTTTAAAGAGGCACAAAAAGAAGGATTTTTACTTGTAGCTCATGCAGGAGAAGAGGGGGACAGTAGTTATATTTGGGAAGCATTGCAATTAGGTGTGCACAGGATTGATCATGGGGTGAGGTGTGAAGAAGATGAAAAGCTTATAACCTATCTTAGAGAAAAACAAATTCCACTTACAGTTTGTCCACTCTCAAACCTTAAGTTAAAAGTTTTTAAAAACCCTAAAGATCTTAATGTTGTCAAACTTTTAAGAGAAGGGCTATGTGTGACAATTAATTCTGATGATCCTTCTTATTTTGGTGGATACATTAATGCTAATTTTGAAGTTATTGCACAAAACTTTGAAATTAGAGAGGAAGAATTGTTGACTTTTAGCCTCAATGCACTTCAAGCAACTTTTTTACCTCAACAAGAAAAAGAAAATTTAAGACAACAAATTATAAATTTTAAAAATATTGCAAAAAGTTAGAAATTTCTAAAAAATTAATAACAAAGTATGCTAAAAGACTTGAAATTTTTTAATTCAAAGGAGTAAAAATGTCACAAATAACCCCAGAAAAAATTCAGGAACTTATGGATATATTCTATGCCAAGGTACGTGTAAATCCAGAGCTTGGAGAAATTTTTAATCATGCAATTGGAACAAGTAATGAAGAATGGGAAGTGCATAAGAAGAAGATTGGAAATTTTTGGATGGGAATGCTTTTGGGTGAGGGAGATTATCAGGGTAATCCAATGAAGGCTCATATTGAACTCCCACCATTTCCAAGAGAACTATTTAGCGTGTGGTTGAATCTATTTGAGGAGTGTTTGAATAAGATTTTTAATCAAGATGATGCACAAATTATCTTGCAAAAGGCAAAGATTATTGCGCAAAGATTCCAATATATGCTCTATGACGTTAAACATTAAAGAATGTAATTTTTAATTTTTTTATAAGAGAATGATTTTATACTAGAATATTATTGTGTATTTTTACACTTAAATTCATTGAGAAGGAGTTTTCTATGCACGAAAAAATGAGTTGGACGAGATTTGATACTCGTTGGATGCTATCTTTATTTGGGACGGCTGTTGGTGCTGGGATTTTATTCCTACCTATCCGTGCAGGTACTGGCGGGTTTTGGCCTGTTTTAATTATGGCAATGCTTGTTTTTCCTATGACTTGGCTTAGCCATAGAGGACTTAGTCGATTTGTTTGTGCTTCAAGTGCAGCTGATAAAGACATTACTCATGCTGCAGAAGAGCATTTTGGACGTAAGATAAGCTTACTCATTACTGTGCTTTACTTTTTTGCAATTTATCCTATTTGTTTAGCTTATGGTGTTGGAATCACTAACACTTTTGCAAGTTTTTTTACAAATCAGCTTGGTTGGAGTGTTGATTTTTCTACCGAATTTAATCGTTTGATGCTTTCAGTGATTTTGGTTAGTGCCATGATGTTTGTGATGACTTTGAGTGAAGAAATTATTACAAAAATATGCAATGCTCTTGTTTATCCTCTTTGTATTGTATTGTTTATTTTTTCAATCTATCTTATTCCTCATTGGAAATTTGAAACTTTAAAAAATATTCCAAATCTCAAAGAGTTTATCAGTGTTGTATGGTTAACCTTACCAGTTTTAGTCTTTTCTTTTAATCACTCTCCAGCAATTTCAACTTTTTCAGTTGCAATGAGAAAGGAATATGGAGATTTGGCTCCTTATAAGGCCTCTCAAGTTCTTTTTAGAACCTCAGGATTGCTTTTATTTTTTGTTATGTTTTTTGTTATAAGTTGCATTATGTGTTTAGATACAGATGATTTCCAAGCGGCTAGAGAGGCTAATATTCCTATTCTTTCTTATTTTGCAAATAAGCTTGATAATCCTCTTGTATCTTATGGTGCGCCACTTGTAGCATTCTTGGCAATTGTAAGCTCATTTTTTGGCCATTATTTTGGGGCTAGAGAAGGGTTAAATGGAATCATTAGAAAAATGATCAAAATGTCTGGAAATGAAAATCCAAATATTAAGACTATTAATATCTTTACAACAATTTTTATGTATGTAACAATGATTATAGTGGCTTATAAGAATCCAAGCATTCTTGGATTTATTGAGGATTTGGGCGGACCCATCATTGCTGTGATTTTGTTTTTAATGCCAGTGTATGCAGTGTATAGGGTGAAAAATATGGAAAAATGGAAAAATCCTGCACTTGATGCATTTGTTGTCATTACAGGATTGCTTGCTATCTCAAGTATTATTGCAAAATTTTTCTTGCAAGGATAGGGGTGGGAAATGGCAGAGATTAGTAATCTAAGTATTTTCAAAATTGGTGTGGGACCCTCGAGTTCCCACACTGTAGGCCCAATGTTGGCCTGTAATCTTTTTTGTAATGCCTTAGATGCTCTAGGAGAGAGAGCTAAGGAAGTGCGGAGAGTAAAAATTGAGCTTTATGGTTCACTTTCTTTGACTGGTAGAGGGCATTTGACTGATATGGCCTGTATTATTGGACTTAATGGTATACGAGCAAAAGATCTTACTCCTTCTCTTAAAAATATGATCATTTCTTTAGCGATGCAGAATCATAAAATTAATCTTGCAGGAAAAAAAGAGATTGAATTTTTTTATGATGAAGATGTTATTTTTCATCAAGATTTTTTACCTTTGCATGAGAATGGTATGCGAGTAAGTGCATATGATGCTAGAGGTGAAGTAATTTTGAAGCAGGTGTATTACTCTGTAGGGGGAGGATTTATTGCCACTGAGGAGGCATTGAAAAATCCACCCAAACAAGAAGAACAACAAGATTTTAAAATTACTTTCTCTAATGCAAAAGAACTCTTAGCACTTTGTGAAAAATACAATAAAAGCATTGCAGAAATTTCTTTAGAGTATGAAGAGCAATTCAATTCCAAAGAATATATTCAAAACTATTTTAAAGAGATTTGGGAGGCAATGCAAGATTCTTATCATAATGGTTGTGTCAGTGAGGGGATTCTCCCAGGACCTTTAAAACTTAAAAGAAGAGCCCCAGAGCTTGTAAAAAGTCATTTTGATCCCAAGGATCCTTTAAGCTTTGTTGATCAGGTTTCACTTTATGCAATTGCTATTGCAGAGGAAAATGGTGCTGGTGGGCGAGTAGTTACAGCCCCCACAAATGGTGCATGTGCTGTTGTGCCCGCGGTGATGTTGTATTTACAAGCCTTGTATGGGAGTGAATTTGATGAAAAAGTGATTGACTTTTTGCTTGTGGCTATTGCAATTGGATCACTTTATAAGAAAAATGCCTCTATTAGTGGAGCTGAGGCAGGGTGTCAAGCTGAAATTGGCTCAGCTAGTTCTATGGCAGCTGCAGCTGCAGCTTATATTATGGGGGGTAATGCTTATCAAATCTGCTCAGCAGCAGAGATTGCAATGGAACATCATTTGGGGCTTACTTGTGATCCTGTGGCTGGACTTGTGCAAATTCCTTGTATTGAGCGTAATGCATTTGGAGCGATTAAAGCAATCAGTTCAGCAAGAATGGCGCTTAGCAGAAAAAGTCAACCTAAGGTTGGGCTTGATGAAGTGATCAAAACAATGTATCAGACTGGCAAAGATATGGATCATCGTTATAGAGAAACCTCTCTTGGAGGTCTTGCTTCATTGGAGTGGGAAGCTTAAGCTCTCCTTTACATCCAATCAATAATTTTTGTAACTTCATTTGTTTCATAACATACAATACTGCTAGGATTGCTAGGTTTTTTAGGCACAATGGCCTTATTGAAGCCATAGTGTTCTAACTCCTTTAGTCTTGTATCAAGATTGCCTACCTCACGTACATCTCCTATCAAACTAACTTCTCCGATAAAGGCTGTTGTAGGACTTAAGGGACGATTTTTAAAGCTTGAAATAATTGAAGCGATAATTGCTAGATCTGCACCTGTTTCACTGATTTTAATTCCCCCTGTAATATTGACAAAAACATCATATCCCTTAAGTGGGATTTGAAGCTTTTTTTCCAAAAGTGCTAAAAGCATATTTAAGCGATTGAGATCAAAACCTGTTGCAAGGCGCTTGGGAATACCATAGTTATTTTCGCTCACTAATGCTTGAATTTCTAATACCAATGCTCTTGATCCTTCTAAGATGACAGTAATGGCACTTCCAGCCATTTTCTTTTTATTTTGAAAAAACAATTTTGAAGCCTCTTTTGCACTCACAAGACCATTTTCTTTCATCTCAAATATCCCCACCTCACTTGTATTTCCAAAACGATTTTTAAATCCTCTTAAAATTCTTAGCTCTTTGCTAGGATCTCCCTCAAAATACAAAACACTATCTACCATATGTTCTAGCACTCTTGGTCCCGCAATAGATCCTTCTTTTGTAATATGTCCAATAATAAAAATTGCGATATTTTTCTCTTTAGCCATCCTCATTAAAGCAAAAGTGCTCTCTCTTACTTGTGCAACAGATCCAGGTGCAGAAGTGATTGAGCTTGAAAAGAGTGTTTGAATAGAATCAATAACGCAAATTTCAAAAGAGGGGATTTGTGCAAGGATATTTTCAAGATTAATTTCACTGAGCAAAAATAAATGAGAACTTAGACAGTCTAGTCTTTGCGCTCTTGCTTTAATTTGCCCCACACCTTCTTCTCCGCTAACATAGAGTGTTTTTTTTCCATTATTTGCTAGATTATAAGCAACCTTAAGAAGGAGGGTAGATTTTCCAACCCCAGGGCTTCCTCCAATAAGATATAGCCCTCCTGCGACAATTCCACCCCCAAGCACCATATCAAATTCACTTTCAAAAGAGCTAAATTTAATAAACTCTTCACTCTCAATCTCTGTGATTGCTCTTGGTGGAGTTAGATGTTTTGAGAGATTTGAAGCAGTTTGTAAAAAGGTGATTTGTTCATTCGAGAGTTCTACAAGGCTTTCCCAAGATTGACATTGTGGGCATTTTCCAAGCCATTTGGGAGTTTGAAATCCACAATTTTGACACTCAAATAAAATTTGTTTTTTTTTACTCATTCATAGATTCCATCAAGAAGGGTTTGAATGTATTTGTCTTGATCAAAAATAATTAAATCATTTTCTTTTTCACCCACTCCAATATAAGCCACTGGCACTTTAAGTTCATAAATTATACTCAGAATAGCACCCCCTTTGCTTGTGCTGTCAAGTTTTGTCACAATCACTGCATCGATATCTAAAATCTCATTAAAGATTTTTGCTTGATGGATTGCTGAGCTTCCCTGTGTCCCATCAAGAATAAGAAGTTTTTGAATCTTTGCCCCATTTAAAGCTTTTTGAGAAGTATTTGCAATCTTTATAAGCTCATTTTTGAGATTTGTTTGGTTATGCAATCTTCCTGCAGTATCAATAATGATCTCATCTACTCCTCGTGCAAGTCCAGCTTTGATGCTATCAAAAGCGATGGCACTAGGATCATGTCCTATTTTTGAGCTAATCACCTCAATACCAAGTTTTTCTCCCCAAAGTTTAAGTTGTTCAATAGCAGCTGCCCTAAAGGTATCTCCTGCACCCAAAATGACTTTTCTTCCCATTTGTTTTGCTTGATTGGCAAGCTTAGCAATAGTGGTGGTTTTGCCTGCACCATTTACTCCAATAATTAAAGACACACTGGGAGATTGTGTGGGTGGAGTGTAGGTGAGGCGATCATAATAGCTCTGTGATCTAAAAAAGTGATAGAGTGCCACTTCTAATTCATCACGACTCACTTCTTCAGGAAGAGAACTAAGAATTTTTTCAACTAAATCATAAGAAATATCGCTTTGAATTAAGGCCTCTTCAAGCAAATCTTTTTTAATGGTTTTATTATTACTGCCAAGAGCTTCAGAGAGGGCTTGTGTGGTTTTAAGTAATGTTTTTTTTAGTGCATTAAACATAATAACTCCTATTTATATAGATAGATTCAGATCAAGTTCTAGCATTTCTTCTGGCACCAAACCTTCATATTCTCCTACAAGTGAGAGGGAAGAATTGTATAAAACAATAAAATTACTATCACTTTCTCGCTCAAAACTTTGCAAGAAATCTTCTCCAACAGAGCGATAAAACTCAAAATTAAGTCCATAGTTTTTTTTCAAAATAGCGACTTCACTTTTAAAATTTTCTTCATTACTCTGAGCATCTGAAAGAATAGGAAAAAAAAGGATTTTATCTTTATATTCTTCATAAAGGCGCTGGATATGCTCAATTCCTTTAAAACATTCAGTACAAGAGGGTTGGAGAAAAAAGAACATAACAGGCTTATTGGTATCAGGAGCTGGGAGAATTTGAATCTTGTTTTTGTATTTAATGATTTGTATATTTTTTCCATCAAAGTTACTTAGAGTATATTGGGGATAAGTTTGTTTGTATGTTTGATTTCTTCCATCACAACCTACAAAAATTAGAATAAAAGTGCAACATAAAAGATAGTATTTCATTATTTTCATACAGCAATTATAGGAGAAAACATATAAAAACGCAAATTAGAACTATTGCCAAAGAAAGAATAAAATTTTTCCAAAATAAAAAAACTCAAGCTCAAAAAATTATGCTTGAAACGCTTGAAAAGATTATTTTGCAAAATCACTTTAGGCATATTTTGCTTTATTTTCCACTGCCAAGTGAATTTGATATCACGGCCTTACTCTATAAACTTAAAAAAAGAAGAAATATATGTTTATATGTTCCTAAAATAAAAGGAGAAGAGTTTGATTTAATTGAGTTTAGACTCCCTTTATTTAAAGAAAAATTTTCTATTTTTGAGCCAAGAGGAAGAGTAAAAAAAAGAGCGAAACTCGATGTAATGATTGTTCCAATGTTGGCATGGGATAAAAAAATGAGGAGAATTGGCTTTGGCAGGGGATACTATGATCGTTTTTATGCCAAATTATCAAGTAAACCCTATATAATTTTTGTAAGTCTTTTAGGTCTGTATGTTTGTCAAAAAATTACACAAGATTTTGATGTTGGTGCAGATTTAATCCTTGTACCATCTTGTAAAATAAGGAGAAAATATAATGGAATGGATATGGATAAGCCTTATAATCTTAATTATCTTTATCCTAGTAACTTTTCTTGTAATCTTTAAAAAACTCAATAGATCTTCAAAAGAAGAACACTCTCTTTTACTTCAACGACTTAAACTTAAAGAAATAGAGTTAGAGCAAAGTTATAGACTAAAAATTCAAGAGTTTGAACAAAAATCAGCCCTTGAAAATCAACAATTTCAAAAGTATCTAGATGAGATTAAAAAAAGAGAAGAAAAATTAAAAACAGAAGAAGAAAAGTTTACTAGAAAACAAAGAGTTCAAGAAAAACTTATTGAACAATATACACGAGAAAGAGAAAAGTTAAAAATAGCTTTTTCCCAACAGCTTGGAACCTCCATTGAAGAGATAAGAAAGAAGCTTTGTGAAATGATTGAAGATGATTTGATTGACTATAAGGGAAAGCTCATTCGAAAATATGAAAATGAAGCCAGAGAAGAGATAAGAAAGAAGGCAAACTATATTATTGCTCAAGCTACTACCCGCTATGCTGGTGAGTTTGCAACAGAGCGCTTGATTAATGTAATTACTCTTCCTAATGATGAGCTTAAAGGAAGGATTATTGGAAAAGAAGGAAGAAATATTAAAGCAATTGAGATGATTACAGGGGTAGATGTTATTATTGATGATACACCCTCAAGCATTGTGTTAAGTTCTTTTAATCTCTATCGTAGAGCTATTGCAACTAAGCTCATTGAAGCACTGGTAGAAGATGGAAGAATTCAACCTTCAAGAATTGAAGAAGTTTATGAAAGAATTTCCCAAGAGATGGAAGAGCAGATTATGCAAGATGGTGAGGATACTGTGCTTGATCTTGGGCTTGGATATATGCATCCAGAATTAAAGAAGCTTATAGGTAAATTAAAATATCGTGCAAGTTTTGGACAAAATGCACTTGGACATTCTATTGAAGTGGCACGGCTTGCAGGAATAATTGCAGGAGAGCTTGGGGGTGATGCAAAAATGGCACGAAGAGCAGGTTTGCTTCATGATATTGGAAAAAGCTTAACCCAAGAACTTGGTGGAAATCATGTTGATATTGGTTATGAGCTTTGTTTAAAATATCAAGAAAGTGATATTGTGCTTAATGCCATCAAATCCCATCATGGTTATGAGGAGTCAATGAGTATAGAGGCTGCTGCTGTTTGTACAGCTGATACACTTTCTGCTGCTCGTCCTGGTGCAAGAAGAGAAGCTTTGGAAAATTTTTTACAAAGAGCCATTGAGATTGAAGAGCTCATTAATCAAAAGCTTGGAGTCAAACAGTCTTATGTGATTAACTCAGGAAGAGAGATTAGAGTGATTATTGAGGCTGAAATTTTAAGCGATGAAGCAAGTGCGGTTTTGGCTAAAGAAATTGCCAAAGAGATAGAGGAGGGATTTCAATATCCAGGTGAAATTAAAATTAATGTCATTAGAGAATACCGTTCTATTGAATATGCAAAATAGAGCGATTTTGTCTGATCGCTTCATACAGGACTGCACCCACACAGGTTGCAAGATTAATGCTTCGACCTTCTTTCATAGGAAGTTTGTAAGTTTGCTTAAAATTTTTTTCTAAAAGACTTTGAGGTAATCCTGCATCTTCTCTTCCAAAATAAATAAAACATTCATCACTGAAATTTGCATCATAATAGGTTTTTGAAGCTTTTGTAGAGAGAAAAAAATGTGATGAAGAAATGGGGTGGACTTTATGGAATGAAGCAAGATTATCCCATTCAATAACTTTTAATTTTTCCCAATAGTCCATTCCTGAACGTTTAATTTCTTTTTGTGAGAGAACAAATCCTAGAGGATGAATAAGATGAAGCCTAGCCCACCCAGCAACACAAAGTCTTCCGATATTTCCAGTATTTTGTGGAATTCTTGGTTCAAGTAAAACAATATTAAACATTTTTTTCCTTTTATTGATTTTTCTTAAACAATTTTGCCCTTTTATTTTGCAAAGTTACTCTTATTTTTCCAAGAGATGTTTTATAATACTTGTAATTATTTCTCTTAAGGAGTTTTCTATGTTTTTTAGTCAAGATTTGAAAGCTGAAATCGCAAAATTGCAAGAAGAAATAAAGAAGCAAAATGCGATTGTTAAAACCGCTGATCGTGGTTTTTGTGTTGTGAAGCTAACGCCAGATAATGGGATTTTAGATGTCAATCAAAAGTATATTGATGTTATGGGTTATACTCTTAAAGAACTTAAAGAAATTGGATACAAGAATCTTAGAAATCCAACTGTAACTGAGGCAGATTATGAAAAACTTTGGAATGCAATTAAAACAAATGTTGATGTCTCTGGAGTATATTCTCAAAAGAGTAAAAGCGGATCACTTGTATGGTTTTATGTAACATTTAATTCTGTTTTAAATGATGATGGCAGAATTGAGTATATTGTTGCCATTGCTGCAGATATCACCTCTTATACCAATAAAGTAAGTGAAAGCCAAAATACACTTGATGCAGTTAATCGCTCTATGGCTGCAATTGAATTTGATATGGAAGGAAATATCATTGATGCAAATAAGAACTTTCTAGATGCCTTAGGTTATTCATTTGAAGAAATTAAAGGAAAGCATCATAGAATATTTTGTGATCAAGCTTTCACACAATCTCCACAATACACAGAGTTTTGGAATCGTCTTAAAAAAGGTGAGTTTATTGCAGGAAAATTTAAGCGTTTTGGAAAAGACAATAAAGAAATTTGGCTAGAAGCAAGTTATAACCCAATTTTTGATTCTGATGGCAAGGTTTATCGTGTAATTAAGTTTGCTACTGATATCACTTCACAGGTTCTCAATGATAGAGAAAACACAAGAATTGCTTCAGAAATGGCTCAAGAAAATGATAGATTGACAACTAATGGCGCAAAAGTTATTGAAGAGACTACAAATAATATGAAACAAATTGCTGAAATGATGCAAACAAGTTCTTCACTTGTGGGAAGTCTTGGAAGTCAATCTGATGAGATTACTTCAGTGATTCAAACCATTAAAGATATTGCAGATCAAACCAATCTTCTAGCACTCAATGCTGCGATTGAAGCTGCAAGAGCTGGGGAGCATGGAAGAGGATTTGCTGTTGTGGCTGATGAAGTAAGAAAACTTGCTGAGCGAACATCAAAATCAATTACAGAAATTACAACAACAATCAACTCAATCCGAGATGTTACAGGGCAAGTTGTTGATAATATTAAAACAAGTATTGAGCAAGTTGATGATGGTGTAAAACTTGCTGGAGAGGCTAAGGAAGTAATGGATAAAATTCGTGAAAGTGCTTCAAGGGTCGCTCAAACAATTAAAGAAAAAAATACACTCTAATCAAGTAACAAAGCAAACTATTTAAAGTTTGCTTTGTTATAATTAGCGTTATATACAAAAAAATATAACGAAAAGGAGTTTTGTTATGAGAGTTTTATTTTGTTGCATTCTGTTTGCTTTTAATCTTTTTGCAGGTGAGCTTACAATCCTTGCGGCTGCCAATCTGAAAAATGTTTTAGAGGTTATCAAAGAAGAGTTTGTTCGTAATTATCCAGATGAAAAAATTACAATTACTTATCTTTCTTCAGGGAAAGCTTATGCACAGATCAAAAATTCTTTTAAAGCCGATTTATTTTTTTCTGCAGATGAAGAAAAACCTCAAAAGCTTTTTGATGAAGGATATGCACTTTTGCAACCACAAATATATGCACAAGGGAAATTGGTTTTATGCACTGCTAGTGGAATCAATATCTCAACGCCCTATATCTTAAAAGCTAATAAACAAATTGTTCATATTGCTTTAGCAAATCCAAAGCTTGCTCCCTATGGAAAAGCAGGAGTTGAATATTTAAAAAATATGGAACTTTATCCACTTGTTGAGAAAAAACTTGTTTATGGTGATTCAATTGGTCAAGCATTAAATTTTGTCAAAAGCGGCAATGCAGAAGTAGGATTGAATGCACTTTCTCTTGTTATCGGAGACCCAAGTTTTTCTTATTTAGTTTTAGATCCTCAATATTATTCACCCATTAAGCAGTCTTTTATCATCCTTAAGAATACTCAAAATCCTGGACTCTCAAGAGCCTTTGCACGTTTTATTTTGAGCCATGATGTTCAAAAGATTTTTGAAAGATATGGATATACAAGAGGCTTATGAATAAACTCTTTGGCACAGTGATAAGTTTTAAAGAAGCTCAAGGGATTGCATTTGTTAAAGTTGATATAAAAGGTTTTATTGTGAGTGTGATGAGTTTGGGGGGAGGATGGAAAATAGGGGAGGGTGTTGGAGTATATTTTAAAGAAAGTGATGTTATGGTTGCACATAGGGAGAGTCATCGCTTAAGTGCAAGAAATAAATTTCTTTCATCTGTTGTATCTGTAAGTGAAAATGGTGTTTTAGCAAGAATTGAGTTTGAGTTTGCTCAAGAGAGAATTTGCTCTTTAATCTCTTCAGAGGCTTATAGAGAACTTGAAATTAAAGTTGGACAAGAATTTCTTTGGTTTGTTAAATCCAATGAAATTCTTCTTGAGAGAATGGGGTAGAGATGTTTTTTGAAACAATGCAACTCACATTTTTACTTGCATTTTTAACAATGGTGATTTTATTGCCCATCGGTATTATGATGGGAGGATATTTTTATTATTCTAAAGGTGTATTAAAACTTATTTTAGAAGTGCTTGTATGGCTTCCCTTGGTTTTGCCACCTACTGTACTTGGTTTTTATCTTCTTCTTGCATTTTCTCCTATACATTTCTTTGGAAAATTTTTGCTTGAACATTTTGGAATTAAGCTTGTTTTTAGCTTTGAGGGAATTTTATTGGGCAGTGTAATTTTTGGACTTCCTTTTATGATACAGCCTATTAAAAGTGGAATTTGTTCACTGCCTAATTATTTGAATGAAGCAAGTTTTTCTCTAGGAAGGGGAAGAATTTATACGCTTTTTAGGGTGTTGCTTCCCAATATTAAACCCTCAATTTTGATTGCTTGTGTGGGTACCTTTATTCATGCAATTGGAGAATTTGGAGTTGTAATGATGATTGGTGGCAATATTGCTGGGGAGAGTAGGGTAGCAAGTATTGCAATTGTTGATGAAGTAGAAATGCTTAATTATCCCTTAGCACACCAATATGCTTTCACTTTATTTGTGGTAAGTTTTATTATGCTTTTTATTATGCTTTATATTAATAAGAGATTTTTAAATGATTGAATTTGATTTTTACAAATCTCTTCATGGCATATCAGGCGATTTTAATTTAGAGGTTAGAGCTCAAATCTCTCAAGGCCATCGAATAGCAATTTTTGGGAAAAGTGGTGCAGGAAAAAGTACAATTTTAAAGATTATTGCAGGGATGCAACAAATCTCATCAGGAATACTAAAGGTGGATGGGGAAATTTGGGATGATGCAAAAAAATTTTTACCTCCTCAAAAAAGAGGTGTGGGCTATGTTTTTCAAGATTATTCTCTTTTTCCTCATTTAAGTGTATATGAAAATATTGCTTATGGAAAGAATGCACAAAAAAAGAGAGTTGATGATTTGTTAGAGATGATGGAGCTTATACAATTAAGGGATGTTAAGCCTTCTAAGCTTTCTGGAGGGCAAGCTCAAAGAGTGGCAATTGCTAGAGCATTGGCAAATTCGCCCAAAATCCTTCTTTTTGATGAGCCTTTTTCTGCGTTAGATAACACAATAAAAAACAAACTCATTTTAGAAGTTTTACAATTGCAAAAGGAACTCAACTTTACTTTAATATTTGTCAGCCATGATATTGCAGAGGTGTATACACTCGCCCAAGAAGTCTTTGTTCTTCAAGAAGGAAAGTTTTCCTCACATTCTTCTCCTAGGGGAACTTTTGCAAAGCACAATATTCAACTGATTGCCCAGATTCTTGAAATTAGGAATAATGCCTTATTGAGTGAGATATGTATGCTTATTGGGGGTGAAGTGATGAATTTTGTTGTGCATCCTAGTGAGATAGAGGGGATAGAGGTGGGAGAGAGTGTAGAGGTTGTGCTTAAATCTTTTTCTCCAATGGTAAGAAAAATCAAATCTTCTTTTGAGGAATAAGTTTTTGGATTTGTATTTCAATAGCTTTAATTTTTAGAGGATCGGGATTATATTTTTGTGCTAGGGCAAGGTAGAAATGACATCCTTTTAGACTTCC
This sequence comes from Helicobacter cholecystus, assembly GCF_003364215.1. GTDB lineage: Bacteria > Campylobacterota > Campylobacteria > Campylobacterales > Helicobacteraceae > Helicobacter_G > Helicobacter_G cholecystus. Next base: position 50,599 of record NZ_NXLU01000003.1, on the reverse strand, counting down.
GCCATAGCAAGCTTTATTTGCAGTCTCAAGAGAAGATTTAAAATTTTTATTTTTATAGAGATTTAGAGCAAGTTGGCTGCAAAGTTCACTTTCTCCCCCTTGGCAACCATATTCAAGCATTTTATTTGCAAGTGGTGAAAGAGCAAGTGTGTTATATGAATGGTAGGTGATTTTGCAAGAAGAAGTATCCCCCCATTGACAAGCATATTCTAAAGCCTTAAGAGATTTAGCCTTACTTTTACTTCCTGCCTTTCCATTTAGATAAAGAGAAGCTGTCATTTGACATGCATAGATTTGTCCTTCTAAACAGGCTCTCTCAAAGTAGAATAATGCCTCTTTAAAATTACGATCTTGATATTTGCTGAGTGCTTCTTTAAGGTTTTCTACCTTTCCCTTACAGCCGCTAAGCACAATCACAAGAGTAACAAGAAAAACTTTAGAAAGAAAATTCCCCATTTTTACCTTTGCTAAGATGGGAATATGTTTCTTTAACATATTTTTCTCGAGTATGACACTCTAGGATTTTGGGGCATTGCATACAAGAAGAGAGTTGTTTTTCTTTTTGGCATTTCATAAGTTCTTCTCTAGCTTGTTGGAATTCTTGAGTATAAGGTTGGCTCATTTTTTATTCCTGTATATTTCTTTAACGATTTTAATCTCTTCTCTACTTCCAAAAAAGCATTGTGTACTTTCATGGGAGTGGGAAATAGGAAGATCAAGAAGGCGTTGGTATCCATTAATTGCCTCACCTCCAGCACATTCAAAAATAAAAGCAAAAGGAAAAACTTCAAAAAGTTTCCGCAATTTACCTTGAGGTGCATCAGTTGTTGCTGGGTAGCTAAATAATCCTCCACCTTTTGTAAGAATTTGATGCAAATCAGGCACCATTCCTCCAGAATATCTAAGACGATATCCTTGTTTAAAAAAGCCCTCAATCATCTCTTTATGAGAGGTGCTCCAATTTTTTTGTGTTCCACCTGGTGAATTAAGATTGCCTTGAGATGAAAGAATGAGTGAACTTGTTTGACCCCAAGATTGAGAGATTGGATTGTAGCGCTTAAGGATAGGGGGTGTATCTTTTTGGGTTGCGACGACAATCTCAAGGCGTGGCCCATAAAGAATATATGCACTTGCAATAAGATTTTTTCCCTCAAAACTTTCTGTATAAATTCCAAAAATACTCCCCACACTTAAATTTCCTGCAATTAAAGATGAGCCATCAATAGGATCATAAGCAACAAGATATTTTCCCTGAGGATTGATTTGTATGATTTCTTCTTTCTCTTCTGAAAAAATTGCTCTAATACACTTCAGTGAAGTAAGCTCTTTTTGAATAAGTAAATCACTTTGAATGTCAAGAGCGAGTTGGATATCACCACTTTGATTAGTTGAAGAGGCATAAGAAGTTTCTCCAAGAATAATGAGTTCAGATATTTTTGGAGCAAGAGAGTAAAGAGTTTCAATTAAGGTATGCATAGTTATCCTTAAGTTAAAAAATTGCTTTAAAATTATAACGGTTTTTATAAAAAACAAGGCTTTTTGTTACAATCCAAATTTCAAATTTAAGGAGGAGAAAAAGGTGAAAATTGCGGCTAGTGTTTTATCTGCTAATTTTTTAAAACTTCAAGAAGAGGTGTTTAAAGCTGTTGAAGCTGGGGCAGATTTACTCCATATTGATGTGATGGATGGGCATTTTGTCCCAAATCTTACATTTGGCCCTATGATTATAGAGCAAATTGCAAATATCTCTTCAATCCCTCTTGATATTCATCTCATGGTTGATCGTGTTCCTTTTTTTCTTGAACTTTTTACTTCGCTTAAGCCTAAATATTTAGGTTTTCATTTAGAAGCAGAATCTCATATTCATCGCCATATTTCTTTTATTCGTTCAAAAGAGATTTCTCCTTGCATCGCTCTTAATCCTCATACTTCTGTTCACGAACTTAAATATATTTTGCCAGATTTGGATATGGTGCTTTTAATGAGTGTTAATCCCGGTTTTGGTGGTCAAAAATTCATTCCCCACACAATAGAAAAAGTTAGAGAACTTAGGGATCTTCGAGATGAGTTTGCTCCTCATTGTCTTATTGAAGTTGATGGTGGAATTAATCATATCAATGCACCTATGCTTGCACGAGCAGGAGTAGATATTTTAGTGGCTGGGAGTTATATTTTTGGTTCTGATGATTATAATCAAGCAATTTCTTCTCTTAAAAAGAGTGTGAATTGAAGCATATTATTAGATTTGATCCCTCTTTAAAGGGAAATCTTCCTCCAAAACCCCTAAAGCTTCGACCAAAGAGTAATGTGATTTTGCAAGCTTTGGAGAATAAGAGCATTCCTTTGCATGAGTTTATTTCTCTTTGTTCTGAAGATGAAGTGCTAAGAAATTTAGCAATTTGTGATCATTCACTAGAATTTTTGCACACCATTGGTTTGGATATTAGCTTAATCAATCAAGAAGTTTTTCTTGGATCTTTAAAAAGAAGCTTAAAAGATCAAATTTTTTGTTTTGTAGATATTGAAAGCAGTGGTGCTGATCCTAGAATTTCTCAAATTCTTGAAATTGGTGCAATTAAGTATTGCAATGGAAAAGTATTGGATCGTTTTGAAAGTTATGTAAGGGCAAGTAATGTGCCAGAGATTATTCAAGAAATTACAGGAATCACGCCAGAAGCCTTATGTGATGCTCCACAAGAGAAGGAGGTTCTACAAAGTTTTAGAAAGTTCTTGGGTGATAGTATTTTTGTAGCACATAATGTAGGCTTTGATTATACTTTTTTAGATTATTGTTACTGTAGATTCTTTGGTGTTGGATTGTATAACCAAAAATTATGCACCATTGAGCTTGCTAAAAGAAGTATTGTAGCACCTCGGTATGGATTGAATTTTTTGAATAATTTTTTAGAAATTCATACCCCTCAAGTTCATCGTGCTTATGCAGATGCTTATACTTGTATGAGAATTTTTGAAAAATCTCTTAAAAATGTGGATGCGTGTTTTTTTAGCGCCCAAAGCCTTTTGAATTTTTCTCAAAAAGCAAAAAGTCTTAAAAATTTAGATGAAAATTCTTAGTTTTTTGATAAAATCCTAAGCTTAATATTTCGAAAATACAAGTGAGTTTAAATCATCTTAAAGGACTTAAAATGAAAAAAGGTATCCACCCAGAATATATCCCTTGCAAAGTAACTTGTGTAACAAGCGGAAAAACAATTGAGGTTATGAGCAATAAAAGTGATTTAAGAATTGATATTTCAAGTTTTTGTCATCCATTTTATACAGGAAGCGACAAAATTGCTGATGCAACAGGAAGAGTGGAGAAATTTAGACAAAAATACAATATGAAATAATCGTGCTTTATTTGTTGCCTACACCCCTTGGCAATTTAGCCGATATCACACTTCATACACTTAATATTCTTGATCAAACAGAGGTTTTTCTCTGTGAGGATACAAGAGTAAGTAAACAACTTTTATCACTTCTTCAGCAGCGTCAATACATTAAAGATAAAGAGCGAGTCTTTTATTCTTTCCATACTCATAATCAAGAAGATTTTCTTAAAAAGATTCAAAAAGACTTTTTTTTTCAAAATGTTGTTTTTATGAGTGATGCAGGTATGCCTTGTATCAGTGATCCAGGATCAGTGTTAATTAATTATGCAAGAGAGCATTGTATTGAATTTGAAGTGCTTTTAGGAGGAAGTGCGCCATCTCTTGCTTTTGCTTATAGTGGTTTTGGGGATAGAGGATATGTTTTTGATAGTTTTTTGCCCCATAAAAAAGAAGAGAGAAAAGAGAGGTTGAGGTATTGGCATCAGGTTCTAGGAGTGCAAAATGGTATGCCTTTAGTATGCTTTGAAAGTCCACATCGACTTTTAGAGAGCTTGGCAGATTTGGGTGAGGTTGATTGTAGTTGTAAACTCTTTGCAATTAAAGAGATGACAAAAAAATTCCAAAAGTCTTTTCTAGGAAATATAAAAGAAGTATTAGAGCAAATGCAGGGGGAAAATTTGCAAGGTGAGTGGTGTCTAGTGATTGATTTTTCTAAAAAAGATTATCAAAAAACACTCACTGCTCAAGAAGTTTTAGAGCTTCCCATTGCCCCTAAACTAAAAAGCAAGATTCTCTCAAAACTTACTAATATTCCTATTAAAGAATGGTATGAGCGCCTGTTAAAGGAAGAAGAATGATTGTTTATGGTAAGCAAATCTTATTTTATGTTCTTCAAAAATGCCCTGATAGGCTTGAAGAAATTTATTTAGCAAAAGAAATTGATAAAAAACTCTTCTCCTCTCTCTGTTCTTCTGGTGTAAAAATTTTACGCATTGATACCAAAAAAGCCCAAGCTATGGCCCATAGTGGGAATCATCAAGGATTTTTGGCAAAGATTAAGCCTATTGAGAGTGTAGAGAAAAAAGAAATTTTGAGTTTAAAAACCTTGCTTGTGCTTTGTGGAATCAGTGATGTAGGAAATATTGGATCAATTTTTAGAAGTGCTTATGCTCTTGGAGTTGAAGGAATTATTATAGGGGGGACTTTAAGTAAAAATGCTATTGAAGGAGGGATTAGAGCGAGTAGTGGAGCAATGCTATGTGTGCCTTTTTATATCACATCCAATCTCTTAGAACTTATTCACGAGCTCAAGACAAAAAATAAAACTTGCTATGGTGCAGATATGGGAGGAGAGGAAGTTTTATCTATTGCCCCTAGTGATGAGTGGGCGTTATTTTTGGGTTCAGAGGGTGAGGGGTTGAGTGGAAAAATCAAACAAAAAATGGATAAAATAATCTCAATTAAAATGAAAAATGAATTTAACTCCTTAAATGTTGGAGTAGCAACAGGAATCTTGGTTTATAGGTTAAAGAATGGATAACGCATTAGAGAAATTGAGACAGATTGGTATTGAGAAAATTCAAGAAGATACTAATCTTGATCTTACCAAAATTGATTGTATTCTTAATAAAAGATTTGAAAAACTTGATAGTGTGAGGGCTAGGGGTTTTATCAATATTCTTCAAAGGCAATATGATTTAGATTTATCTTCTTGGTTTCAGGAATATAAAGAATTTCATCAAACGCTCCTTCAAGAAAAGAAAGATGAGGACTGCGTGGTTGTGCATTCGAAGAAGAATTCCTATTTGGTTTGGGGAGCTTTAGGGGTTTTAGGAATTGTGGGTGCAATTTTGCTCTTTTCTTTGATTCCCAAAGCTTCTACAGACTTAGAGACCACAAAAAAAACAATGCAAGAGCCACAAATTACTCAAGAGCTTATTATTGAAGAAATCCCTCAAGTACAACCTTTGGAAGAGAAGCAAATTCAAGAAGAAGGACAGGTTAAAGAGGAGGAGCAAAAACAGGAGAAAAAACCTCAAATTGAGCAAAAAAATATTTCTGAGTATGGGGTTGAGATTTTTCCCAATATCGCTTTTAATGAAGAAAATATTCTTTATATTGAGAGTGCTAAACCTCTTTGGGTGGGAATGATTAATCTTGAGAATAGAAAACGTATTGCAAAAACTAAGCAAGAATTTGATATTCCACTTGATAAACAACTCTTAATCAGCATTGCTCGTGGTGGATTTGTTCTGAGCTTAGATGAAGAGAGCAGAGAGTTTAAGGGATATCTTCCTGTATATCTTATTTATACTAAGGAAGGTGGATTAAGAGAAATTAGTCAAGATGAGTTTATTTATCTTAACGGCGGAGTCCAATGGTAAGAAAGTTCTTCTTTTTTCTTATTTTGGTAGGAGGATTATTTGGAAACAATCTTGAGGATTGTATTGAAAATTTCATTGGCAAACAAGCGTATTACACTAACCAAAATTTTATTAAAAAACTTTTTAAAGATGAAAAAAAATTTATTAATGAGGGCCAGATTGATTATTTTTTGATTTTAAAAACTCTTAAAGATAATGGTCTTTTAGAGCTTATGTTTTCTGAGCCTTCAGAACTTCAAATTACTATTAAAGCCAAAAGCAAGCCAATTTTTCTCACACGAGTAATCAATAGCACTCTCTCTTCAATTGGGTATTCTTATTTTACAATTTCAAAAGCCAAATATGAGCAGGGGGAAGTTGAGCTTACTTTTTCGCTTGTAACTGAACATATTCTAGATCCTGTAATTTTCCTCAATGAGCTTCGAAAAAGAGGGATGATATCTTTGAGTGTAAAAAGAGATAATCTTTTGCATTGGGAATATAATCTTGAGATTCAAAAATGGATTACTCTTGGCTCAACTCCTTTATTAAAACAGGCAAGGTTTGATATAAAAAAAATCTCTGGTGAGTATTGGTTTGATGTTCAAGCTCCAGGAGTTTTGTATATCAAAAAGAAAAATACGCGCATTGGTTGGTTTCCACGTATTGTTCTTTATGATAAAAATCTACAAATTCTAGAAATTATTACACAAAATAGTTTTGCTGTTGAGAGTGAGATTGCTTTAAATGAAAAAACAGCCTTTGTGATGGTGACAGATTTAAACAATCCTGCAAGATTAAAATATGGATTAAGTGTTGTATTTACACCATATTAAAGACTTTATGATGTTTTAATTAAATAAATTTCAATAATACTTCTTGGATTATTGGAGAATAATGGTAGTATGAGAAAAATATAAAAAATTTTTCAAATACAAAGAAATCTTGGCATATTTCTAAAAATTATGGAGAGTAAAAATGCAAACATACAAGATTGCAATTATTGGGCTAGGAACCGTGGGATTATCGGTTGCTCAAATACTCAATAAACATAAACATCTCATTGCTCAAAGGAGTGGGATAGAGATTGTCGTTGCTAAAGTACTTGTAAGAAATCAAGCTAAGTATGCTCACTATGGTTTTAATCTTGCAGAAAGTTTGGATGAAATTTTAGAGGATGAGAGTATTGCTTTGGTTGTAGAGCTTGTAGGGGGAATTGAATACCCTTTTGAAATAGCTAAGAGAGTTTTTCAAAAGAAAAAAGCCTTTGTGAGTGCAAATAAAGCAATGATTGCTTCAAAAATGCAAGAGCTTGTAGAATATTCTAAGGGTATTCCTTTTGGTTTTGAGGCCAGTGTGTGCGGAGGAATTCCAATTGTTGAAGCATTTAGAGACAGTTTAGTGGGGAATGCAATTTTAGATTTTAGTGGAATTATGAATGGAACAAGTAATTTTATTCTCACCCAAATGGAAGAGAAAAATCAATCTTTCCAAAGCGCACTGACTCAGGCTCAAGAATTAGGTTATGCCGAAGCTGATCCAACACTTGATATTGAAGGAGGGGATGCTGCTCATAAATTACTCATTCTTGCCAAACTTGCTTATGGGATTGTAGTAAAGGAAGAGGAGATCTTAATTGAGGGAATTAAAGATATTGAACTTGAAGATATTATGATAGCCTCAAAATTGGGTTATAAAATTAAGCTTTTAGGAATTGCACGTAAAGAAGGAGAATTTGTAGAATTACGTGTACATCCTACTTTTATCCCCCATGACTCAATGCTCTGTAGTGCCAATGGTGTGAAAAATGCTCTAAGTGTGCGAGGAGATGGAATAGGGGAGATGTTGTATTGTGGGTTGGGTGCAGGTGGAGATGCAACTGCAAGTGCTGTGATTGCAGATATTGTAAATATTGCGAGACTTAGAGAATGTGCACAATATCCTATCCCTCCTTTTGGAACTTTCAACTCTTCTGAATGTGTTAAGCTCAAAAATAAAGGTGATATTATCTGTCAGTTTTATCTTAAAATAGAGGTGCTGCACCAATCAGGAGCAATGGCAAAGCTTACCTCAATTCTTGCAGAATGTGAAATCTCAATCAGTCAGCTTATGCAAGAAGATAATCAGAGAAGTGCGATCATTATTCTTTTAACACATAGGGTAGAAGAGAGAAAAGTCAATGAAGCAATAAAAAAGATTTCATTATGTTCTTTTACTTTGGGATCGATAAGAAAAATTAGAGTTCATGAGTAGAGAATGGGGAAATTACTATGAAGAAAAAGGGTGTGAGTTTTTAAAAGATAATGGTTTTGAAATCATTGAGAGAAACTTTTATTCACGCTTTGGTGAGATTGACATTATTGCTCTTAAAGATAAGGTTTTACACTTTATAGAGGTGAAGGGAAGTGCAAGAAGAAATCCTGTTTATGCCATTACCTCAAAGAAACTTCACAAAATTAATCAAACTATTGGTTTTTATTTTTATCAGAATGATGTCAGATTTGATTACTGTATTGATGCTTTGATTATTTGTGGTGATGAAGTAACACTTTTAGAGAATATTACAATATGACAGGGTAGGGAAAAAACCTTACCCTTATTTGATTTCTATAATGATGGGTTTAATTCCCATTGTTTGCATAACATTAAAAATTGCTGCTTCTGCTTGATCTTTGTTGATATAAGGTCCAACAAGATAGCGAGTAAGAACTTTTCCTCCCTTTTGGAGTGTTTCTGTTTTATATTCAAAAGAAGCAAGTTTTGAAATAAATGCTGCTTGAGGCTTTCCTCCAAATACACCAATTTGAAGATAATATCCTTTTGGAGGCATTGGAGTTTCAAGTGATTCAAAGGCCTTAGATGCACTAGGTGCCTTTTTTTCTACTTGAGATTTTTTTTGTATTTCTTTTTTATTCTCTTGTTGTTTACTCTCTTGAACTTTTGGCACTATAGGTTTATTTTCAATTGCCTTAGGCTTATTCTCTTTCTTAGGCTTGCTCTCTTCTTTTACATTTTGTTTTATTTGGGGCTGATCCTCAGACTTTGGAGCAGTGGGTTTCTCCTCTACTTGTGGAGTTTTTTGCACTGGATTTTGGCGTAATTCTTCAGCAGAAATAGAAGTTTGAGGTTGATTGAGAGTATCTTTATTTTTAATTTCTGCAATAAGTTTGTCAAAATCATCAGGTTGAGATTCTTCTGGGATGATTTTTTCTAATTCTGTATGATTAAACTCTGGATTTTTCTTTGGTTCACTTTTCAATAACACATATGCAAGAGTTCCTAAAACCGCGAGTAATACAATTGTTGCAACTGTAATAATAATCAGTCTTGCTTTGGATTTAGAGGAAGGTTTTTCCTCGATATTGTCCACTAAAATATCTTCAAGATTGTTTTCCATTTTTTCTCCTTAGTAGATAGGTTGATGATAAAGTTTAAATTTTTGGCTAAATGCTCTCACTTCTTCCCAAACTTTTTCTTGAATCTTTGGGTTGTTGATGTCATCAAGCACATCGGCAATTTTATTGGCTACAAATTTAAAATCCTCTTCTTTCATTCCTCTAGCAGTAAGTGCAGGAGAGCCAAGTCGAATTCCACTGGTAACAAATGGACTTCTAGTTTCTCCAGGAACGGTATTTTTGTTCACTGTGATTCCTGCATTTCCTAATGCAAGATCAGCATCTTTTCCACTAAAGTTTTTTTGTAAGAAATCCATTAGGATTAAATGGTTTTGTGTACCATTTCCTACAAGTTTATAGCCTCTTTGCATAAGCATATCTGCCATTATATTAATATTAAGCTTGATTTGCTTAGCATAAGTTTTCCATTCAGGTTTAAGATTTTCTAAGAATCCTACAGCCTTTGCAGCAATGACATGCATTAATGGACCACCCTGAATCCCAGGGAAAATTGCTTTATTAATTTTACTTGAAATTTCTTCATCATTGGTTAAAATTGCACCCCCTCTTGGACCTCTTAAAGTTTTATGTGTTGTTGTTGTAACGACATCGCAATATGGGAAAGGATTGGGGTACTCATCTGCAACAACAAGTCCTGCAATATGGGCTATATCTGCCATAAGAATTGCTCCAACTTCTTGGGCAATTTCTTTAAACTTTTTAAAATCTAATTCTTTGGTATAGGCACTAAAACCACAAATCATAAGTTGAGGCTTAATATAATGTGCCATTTCTCTTACTTTTTCATAATTAATACAGCCATCAAGATCTACACCATAACCAAAGCTTTGATAGATTTTTCCACTTGCATTAACTTTTGCACCATGAGTAAGATGCCCTCCATGACTTAAATCCATTCCTAAAATTTTGTCATAAGGTTTAAGGAGTGCATTAAAAACTGCACCATTAGCTTGACTCCCAGAATGAGGTTGAACATTAGCAAAAGAACAATTAAAAAGTTTCTTTGCTCTCTCAATAGCAATAGTTTCAATTTCATCAACAAATTCACACCCACCATAATATCGCTTATAAGGATAACCCTCTGCATATTTATTAGTTAAAATACTCCCCATTGCTTCCATGACACTTGGGAAAGTGAAATTCTCACTTGCAATAAGCTCTAAATGTGTATTTTGTCGCTCAAATTCTTTTTCAATAAGATTAAAAATCTCTTTATCTTGTTCCTGTAGATAAAAGCTCATTCTTCTTTCTCCTTTTCTTTGATGGGTTCAAAATGATGCCTTATGGGTTTCATAGCAGGAAAAAGAATAACATCTTTAATGATTTTATGATTTGTCAATAGCATCACAAGACGATCAATCCCAATTCCTTGTCCAGCAGTTGGTGGCATACCATGAGCTAAAGCCCAAACATAATCTTCATCCATATATTGTGCTTCCTCATCACCAGCATCTTTAGCCTTTACTTGTTCTTTAAATCTTTCAAGTTGATCTAGAGGATCATTAAGCTCACTAAAGCCATTGGCAATTTCTTTTCCACCAATAAAGAGTTCAAATCGATCCGCGATCATTGGATTATGATCATTTCGGCGTGCAAGTGGGCTAATTTCAATAGGATATTGAGTGATAAAGGTGGGATTAATGAGTTTGTCTTCTACAAACGCATCAAAGGCTTCACTTTGGAGTTTTCCATAATTCATATTTTTTTGTACTTCTACCTTATTTTCTTGTAAATAGATATAGAGCTTTTCTTTATCTTCTATAATTTCTTGAGGGATTCCACCAATTTGATTGAGTGCTTCTTGATAACTTAAGATTCTTATCTTATCAAAATCAATGATATCTTCACCGTGAGGAATTTGTTTGGGGAGTGAGAGAGAGGTGAGTAGATAATCAAAAAGCTCATGCGTTAGAGCAATAAGATCTTCATAGGTTTTATAAGCCCAATAAAATTCAATCATTGTAAATTCTGGATTATGGCTATGATCCATTCCTTCATTTCTAAAATTTCGATTAATTTCAAAAACAGCTTCAAATCCTCCTACAATAAGACGTTTAAGGTAAAGTTCTGGAGCAATTCTTAAATAGCGATCAACTTCTAAGGCATTATGGTGGGTAATAAAGGGACGAGCATTTGCACCACCAGGAATAGGGTGAAGCATAGGAGTTTCAACTTCTAAAAAGCCTTTTTTTTCAAAAAATTTACGGATATTTGAAATAATTTTGCTGCGCATTTTGAAGGTTTCTTTGACGTCTGGGTTGACAATAAGATCTACATAACGTTGACGATAGCGTAATTCTATATCATTAAGTCCATGAAATTTTTCAGGGAGAGGAACAATAGATTTTGTAATAATCTCAATCTCTTTTGCATAAAGGCTAAGCTCTCCTGTTTTAGTTAAAAATGGAAATCCAATTGCATAAATAATATCCCCAACTTCAAGATGTTTTTTGAGTATCTCAAAATGCTCCCCTAAATCATTTTTTGAGAAATAAACTTGCAAAATTCCACTCTCATCTTCTACTTTAATAAAACTAGCTTTTCCCATCCATCGCTCTAATTTTACTCTTCCGACAATCTTTTCACTTATGTTCTCATCTCTTTGCCCTTCTTGTGAGGCAATGCTAGAGTAACGTTCTAGAAATTGGGCATTATAAAGTGAGCGTTTTTGGCCATTAGCATAGGGATTAAAGCCTAGTTTTCGTAATGAATTGGATTTTTGGATTCTTTGCTGAATGTATTGATTGTCAAACATTACTGTCCTTCTTGTGATGTTGTAGATTGGCTTGGAGTGGGTTGGGAGAGATTTTGAATTGTATCCTTGGTTTTATCAATGAGTTGTTCCCCACTCTCTTGGACTTTATCAATCATTTCATTTTTCATATTCTCAAGCTCCTGTTTGACCTCTTGGGTATTTTTTGGAGCATTACTAATAAGTTTAGAACTAATAAGATTTGAAGCAATTTTGTCCATAATCTCATATAGAGTTGAATTATATGCACAATGTGCTTTAAGGCTTTCAAGCATTTCTAATCTAAAGGCAAGATGCAGAATAATTGCAATAGCTAAAAAGCTCTTAATTGCTCCAAAAAACATCCCAAGAAGTTTATTAAGATATTTAGGTAGCGCACTATTAAAGAGCTTGTCAAGGAGTTTTCCAATTAAAAAAGAGAAAACCCAAATGATCAAATAAATAATTAAAAATCCAATGATTGTGTCAAAAGTTTCATTTTTGATATCAATAACAGTATTTCTAAACCACTCTCCACACTCATAGGCAAAGCGTGAGGCAAAGAAAATTCCAAAAATCACACCAAAGAAGGCGCAAAGCTCTTTTGCAAAGCCTTTAAAAAACCCCGCTAGAGAAGAAAATATGATGATAGCTAAAAATAAAAAATCAAGATAGCCAAAACTTGCCACCAAGGTTAAACTCCTCTCTATATGCAAAAGATAAATACAAACATTAAAGTATTGCTTTTGTAAAGAATTCTACAATAATATTACAGTTTTATAAATTCTTTTACGAGGAAAAAGTGCTAAAAACTTTCTTTTATTCATTGATATTTGTTGGGCCAATTTATTGTGTCCATTTCTTTGAAATTTTTGATCGTGATCCTTATAGTTGGCTCATTACACTTCTAGCTTTAGGAAGTGTGGCAATCTTTTTTCTTATTCCAAGTTCCAAGAAGTTTTGGTTTGGCTTTTTTGTAGGATTATTATGGTTTTATTGGGTGGGATTTTCTTTTTTTTATTTTGGTGCCCCTATTCTTGTACCTGTGATTGCAGTCGTTGTTGCAGGAATTTACATGCTACTTTTTGTGGTTGCTCTGTATTATCCTTCTTATATTTGGAGAGGAGTTTGGCTCGTTTTATTGGGCTATATCCATCCTTTTGGATTTGATTGGCTACTTGTGGATAGCTTTTTTGCCTATAGCTATTTTGGGGTGCAAAAGTATGATTTTATCCTCATTGTTTTAGGAATTGCATTCATTTTACAAACCCAAGATAGAAAACAAATTGTTGGAATTGCATTTTTAATTTGTGCACTTGATTATCATTCATTAGCACAAAAAAAAGAAGAGATTCCTTTTGATTATGCGCTACTAGGAAGTTCTTTTTCACAAGATTTTAAATGGCAAAGACAAAATATGCAATCCATGACAAAGGAGCAACTTACTCAAATTCAGACTGCACTCAAAGAAAAAAAGAAACTTATTATTCTTCCTGAAACAGCTTTTCCTTTTGAAATAGAAAAAAGTTATTTTTGGGAAATACTTAACTCAATGAGTTCTGGGAACACTTTGATTGTAGGTTCGCTAAGAGAAGGAGAAAATGGAATTTATAATTCAGCTTATATTTTTTCAAACTTAAGAGTGAGTATTGCAGATAAGAAAATCTTAGCCCCTTTTGGTGAAAAAATTCCATTACCAGATTTTTTGAGTTCATCACTCCGTCATTTCTTTTTAGGAAATTCTCCAAAAATACTTGAAGGAGAAAAGTTTAGTGATATTAATATTGAGGGGAAAAAAGTAAGAGTACTGATATGTTATGAAGGGACAAGCCAAGAAGCTTATGAGAATGCACCAAAATATTTAATTGTGATAAGCAATAATGCATGGTTTAAGGGAAGTATTGAACCCTCTGTGCAAAAAATGCTTATGAAATATTATGCAAAGCGTTATAACAAAATCATTTTGCATGCGATTAATGGTTCAAGAAGTTTTGTAATGACTTAATTTTTTTCCCATATTGTCCCTTGAGGAGTGTCAAGAAGAATAATCTTTTTTTCTTCAAGAGCATTTCTGATACTGTCAGCTTTTGCATAATCTTTATTTGCTTTGGCTTCTTGGCGCTGTAAGATTAAGTTCTGTATCCATATTTTTTCTTCTTCACTCACTCCAAGTTGAAAATATTCATGAGTATCAATTTTTCCAAGTCCTAAGATTTCCTCAATTGCAAGAAGTGAGGCAGCAATATTTTTTTGAAGAGCTTGATCTTTGGGTGTTTTGTCTAAAGCTTCATTGCTTTCTTTAAAAAAGTTCTCCATATGACTTAAGGCTAAAGAAATATTTAAATCTTCACTTAGGGCTTCAAGAAGAAGATCTTTAAGTGATGAAGAGGAGGAATTAACTGAGGATGTGATACGTTTTTTTAGTCGATAGAGTTTATCAAGACGTTTTTTGCTAAAACATAAATCTGTTTCTCCAAAATCAAAATTTGCTCGATAATGCGTGCCTAAGAGGTAATTGCGTACAATTTCTCCATGATAGTGTTTTAAAATATCTTTTAAGAAGAAGCTATTATTAAGGCTTTTACTCATTTTTTCACCGTTGATTGTAACAAAGCCATTGTGAAGCCAATATTTTGCAAGTTCTCTCTTGCTTGCACAGCGGGTTTGTGAGGCTTCATTTTCATGATGTGGAAAAAGAAGATCGGCCCCACCTCCATGGATATCAATAGCATATTCTTCATCTTTATATGCTAAATGTTTCTCTATCATTGCGGAGCATTCAATATGCCAACCTGGACGTCCTTTGCCAAAGGGTGATTCATAACCTATGTCTTTTTCTCCTTTATAGGATTTCCAAAGCACAAAATCTCTTGGATTTCTTTTTTCATTTTCACTCTCTAGGCGTGTTTGCATCTCAAGATCATCGTAGCGATGAGAGAGAGAGCCATAAAGTAGATCTTTGCTACTGTCAAGGTAGATATCACCATTATTTGTTTGATAAGCGTAGCCTTTTTTAAGCAGGGTTTCAATCATTTCAATCATTGCGGGAAGATTTTGAGTTGCCTTTGGTTCAAGGGTAGGAGAAAGGACATTTAAAGCCCGCATATCCTTAAGGTAAGAGGCAATATAGTGGGTTGTAATTTCTTCCAAACTTTGACCTGTTTGAAGAGATTTTTTAATAATTTTATCATCAATGTCTGTAAAGTTTCTTGCATACTCAACTGTGTAACCAAGAGCCAAAAGTGTGCGATGAAGCAAATCAAAGGCAATGGCACTCCTTGCATGACCAAGATGAGAATCATCATAGACAGTTGGACCACAGACGTAGAGTTTGACATGGTTGAGATAAATAGGGGTGAAGGGGAGTTTTTGTTTTTTAACACTATCAAAGAGAAATAAAGTTTTCATAGATATCCTTGAATTAAAATTTTCAAACCATACACTGCTAAAGCTTCAATTGGAAGTGCAATAAGTGTAATGAATGCCCATTTTTTATTTGCGATTATACAAAAAAAGTTTTTTGTACCTATTGCTTTGATATTAAGTATTAAAAGAATAAAACCTGCAAAAGAGCTTGAAAAAGCAATACCCAAAACCCCAAAGGGTTTAACAAGAAGTAAGCAAAGTAAGGTTCCACTTCCTAGAGAAATTAAAGAATATTTTGCACTTTTTCCTTGAAGTTTATGAGAATAGAGCCAGAGTGAGAGAATTTTACTTAGTCCAAAAGGCACTAAACCCAGTAAATAAAAGGCAAAAACATTTGCGGTTGTGAGTGTGTCATTTTGGGTAAAAGGACCTCTTTGATAAAGAAGAATGATAATTTCTTCTTTAAGAATAATTCCACCTATAGAACATGCACAAAGTGTGAGAGTGAGGAACCAAAAGGCTTGAGACATTTTTTTTAAAGCAAGATGGGTTTGTGTATTTTTTATGGCCTTAGCAATCATGGGAAAAAGTGCCACTGAGGTTGCAATAGCAAAGAGTGCAAGAGGGAGTTGAAAAATACGATTAGCATAATAAAGATAAGAGATGCTTCCAAAGCTTAAAAATGAAGCAATAAAGGTTTCAATAAAAGCAAGAAGCTGTATTGTTGAGCTTCCAAGAAGGGCTGGAAAGAATTGTGAGAAGAATGATTTAAAATCTTTTTTAAATCTTTGAGAATGTTTATGGGTATTTTTTATAAAAGAAAATATTACAGGAATAGAATAGGAGAAGAGTCTAAAGAATCCATAACGGTAAAGGGGATAAAAATGCAATAAAATCTGTGCTACTCCTCCACAAAGTACTCCATAGCTTAAGCAATAAACAATTTGTAATTTATCTTGATCTTTTGCATATAGAAGTGCAAGAATCATACACACATTAAGCAGAGCAGTATTATATGCGCTGACCCAAAAGACATTTTTATATTGTAAGATCCCTCCAAGCAAAGTAACGATAAAAATAAGTAAAAGATACCAAAAATTAATCGCAACAATAGGGGCTGCCATATTGATGACATCTTGTGGGAAACCAAAGGCAAGAAGTTTTGTAAGAAGAGGGGAGAAAAGGCAAACAAGAAGACTCAAGAGCAATAAGATCGTAGCAAATACTCCACCAATGCTCAGGGCAAAAACTCCCTTATTTCTTGCATAGATAAAACTTGGAAGGAAACTTTGTGTGAATGCCCCTTCTCCAAAAATTCTTCTAAAAAGATTTGGGAGTTTGAAGGCAATGAAGAAAATATCACTAAATATTCCAGCTCCAAGAATTGAAGCCATGCATACATCTCTTAAAAAGCCAAGAATCCTTGAGAGTAAAATTCCACTGCTATTAGTTAAAAAAGCTTTTTTTAACAATGTAAATCTCCATTTATGGGATAAAATTTGAATTCTACCTATTCAATAAGGAAGTTTGAGACAAAATGACAAATGAAATCAAGGTAAGCCAATGTTTTGATCTTTTTCACGAATTGGAAAAAGCATCCATTGTTTTAAAAATAGATTCAAAAAATCTTTCTTTTGATATTGTGGGGGTAAGTACATTTTTAAGTGAAGAACCTGATGGTGTAAGACAAGAGCTTAATGAGGCAAAAACTAGAGATTTTTTTTATTCAGGAAGCTATGAGGATAATCAATGCTATATTGCCCAAGCTTATGATTTGGTGATTAAAAAGAAAGAAAAGCATCAACCTGAACATTTTTTTCTTGAGCTTGAAGCAGAGGATAGTGAATTATATTTTGTTTTTGATGCTCAGAGTGAAGAGTGGCTTTTGGATAATCTTTTGGAAGTTAAAAAAGGAATTGATCGAAAAAAAGCATCTTATGGTGTCATTTTCAAAGATTTCTCTCTTAATTTTGATGCTGAAGTGTTGAGGGAGAAAATTACATCGGCTCAAAAAACCATTGGAGGAAAGAAGAAGTTTTTATTGGAGAAAAGTAAGTTTTATCATCCCAATATTGAGGCACATTTTTTCTTTACCCTTAAAGAAGAGTGGGAATATTGTAAAAAGATGAGTATTGAAAACTCTTCTTATGCTGTTAAAAGTGGTATGGAAGTTGGCAGACTTTATAAAGCGAAGAATGGAAGTGATGGAAGAAATTTAAAAGGGGAATATATCAAGATTGAGAAAAAAGAGTTGCAAGATTTAGAATTTAGTGCTCTTGAGGATGATTTTAATATTCAAGATTGTGAAGATTATATTGTTTACTTGGGAAGTAAAACAGGGTTTGTAGGATTAAATAGCAGTGGTCTTATTCTAATAAAAGAAAATGATTTTGAAGAGATTAATAATCGAAATATGGGAAATCTTTTGGGAGGCATTGAGTGTGAGATTGAAATTAATGTTAAGGCTTCAATACCCGAAAAAGATGCAATTGGGGCAGGAATGATTATTGAGGCTCAAAAACTTAATGTTATAGGAGGAGTAGATCAAGGCGTGATTTTACGCACTCAAGAATGCAATATTAATGGTTTTACGCATCAAAATGTTGAGATTTTTGCAAAAAAAGCAGATATTGGAATCTTAAGAGGCACACTTAAGGCGGAAGAAGTCAAAATCAAAATGTGTGAGGGGGGAAATGTTGATTGTACTGTAGGTGAATTTGAGGAGATGGTTGGGGCAGAAGTTATGGGAAAAGAGATAAGTGTAAAAACTTTGCACTCTAATAATAAAATTTATATTTCTTCAAAAGTAAGTATAGAGGAAATGAAGGGAGGGGGAAATTATTTCTGTATTGATAGTTCAGCATTTTTGGATTATAGAGAAGAGATTGCAAAAATTAAAAAGCGTCATAATAAATATCTGGAAGCAATAGATAAATTAGGAAAAATTTATAAGCAAGAATTAATTCAAACCAAAAGAATGAAGCCTGCAGTTGATCGTTTTAGAGAGATTTTTGTGAAAAATATACAATCAGGTATGCGTACTCAACCCTATATTTTAAGCACGATAGGTGAGTATATGGGGTTATGTAGAAGGCTTAAAAGAATTAAGCAAAAAATACAGCAATATCAAGAGCAATCGGCTGAAATTCTCAAAGAAATTGAACCTATTATGCAAGTGAGTTTAGAAGGAAGAATAGAGTGTAAAGGGGCGTGGGTACAACAAAATCTAGTTGAATTTGTGGATGCATTGAGTGATAAGAGAGAGGTGATGAATATTGAAGAGGGCGAAAAGGTCAATGTGTATGTTGATGCCAATTATCATAAGCTGTTAAAGGAAAGGATTTAAATGATTATTGGACTTAAAGGGAGAGTTGAGCATAATGAAATGGGCAATATTGCTCTTGAAGTAGGGGGAGTGATTTATGGGATTCAGGTCTCTTTGCTCTCATCTTTGGATCTTAAAGTTGGAGAAGAAGTAAGGTTTTTTATCACAGAAATTATTCGTGAAGATGCTTATTTGCTTTTTGGTTTTTTACAAAAAGCAGAGCAAAAAATTTTTGAGAGATTGATTAAAATTAATGGGGTAGGGCCAAAGGTAGCAATGGCAATTCTCTCGACTTATTCACCTTCTGTATTTGCTTCAATTGTGGAGCAAAAAAATATTTCTGCAATCCAAAAAGTGCCAGGAATTGGTGCAAAGGGTGCAAGTAAGATTATGGTAGATTTGGCTGGATTCTTTGATTTTTCTTGCACACAAGAAAATGGGTATCAAAAAGCAAAAGATGAGGCAATTCTAGCTCTTGAGGGCTTGGGATTTAAAAAGAATGAAATTCAAAATGCCCTTAAGGGTATAGAAAATGAGGATGTAGCAGTTTTAATTAAAAGTGCGCTTAAAAATTTACAAAACATTTAATAATTCTAGATTTTTTCTTTATAATACTAAATAAGAGTTCATCTCTTAATCTAATATAAGGAGAAAAATATGGCAGATGTTTCCATTACAGAACAAACTATCCTTGATAAAGTAAAAGAAAAGGCCGGAAAGCTTAAATGTCCTGTATGCGGTAGTAGTGAGATTGGAATCGCACCAGGGTTCAGCAATGTTACATTGCAAAATCGAATTGATGGAAGTTTAGTTTCTAACGGTCCAATGGTTCCTGCAATTTATACTATTTGCAATAAATGTGGTGCTATGACTCCTCACGCAGTAGGAGTGCTAGGACTTCTTAACTCTAATTAACAATTCCCTTATCTAGGGGGTTTATATTTTCTTTGGATAAATATTTTTCTTTCAAAAGTAATTCAATAATCTCTTTAAAAATAGGTGCAGCTGTTTGGCTACCATAATATCCTTCTTGCACATTGGGATCTAAAACAACAATACCGATTGTATAGGCTTTCTTCTCATCATCAGCGAATCCAAAAAATGAACTATTGTAGCGTTTTGTGTATTTTCCATTAATAAAGATTCGTGCAGTTCCAGTTTTTCCACCCATCACAACACCTTCAACATTTGCCTTTTTACCAGTTCCTTTTTTTACAATTTCTTCAAGTAAAATTTTCATTTCATGACTTGTTTGTTCAGAAATGATTGGATAGGGTGGAGGAGTTTTAGGTTTAAAATGTTCATCTTGGCTATTTTTAAGATAATCAATAGTTCTAGGGGTGATGAGTTTTCCACCATTATTAAATGTTGCATAAGCTCTTAAGAGTTGGATAAAGGTTGCCCTAAAACCATATCCATATGAAACACTGGCTTTATAACTTCCTCGAAGTTTTGTAATATCAGGCAAGACTCCTTGTGCTTCATAGGGAAGATCAATTTGGGTTTGTGTCCCAAATCCATATTCTTTGAGTGCATCAAGAAATTCTTGAGAATTCAAGTCTTGAGTGAGTTTGATCATTCCAATATTGCTAGATTTAATAAGAATTTGCGGAGGTGTTGCATTTTTAAGAGGATGATCATCACGGATTGTATGGCGACCAATTTTATAAACCCCATTATTAAGATCAATATTTTTTTGAGGATCAATCATTTTTTTTTGCATCAAAATAGCATAAATAATTGGCTTGATAATACTTCCTGGCTCAAAAGAGGTTTCAATGGCCGTAATATTGAGTGAGGGATAATCCTCTTTTTTAATATTTTTAGGATCAAAACGATTGGACGTGGCAAGAGAGAGAATTTTACCTGTAGAAGATTCCATAACTCCTGCAATAATCTCTTTTGCTTGGAGACGTTGTTTATGTGCATCAAGAATGGCCTCCATCTTTTTTTGAAGTTTTAAAGGAAGAGTTAAAACAACATCTAATCCATCTTGTTTTTGAATTTCTTTTGAATCCTTATTTCTAATGATATTAAATCCAATATCACGATTTCCTTCAATTTCCCCATCTCTTTTTCCATTAAGATAGTTTTGTGCAAAATTTTCGCTTCCTTTAATCCCCTCAACCCTTGTAATTTTTTCTTGATGGATTTTTCTTGTATAGCCAATGAGAGGTTCCATTATAGTTCCATAGGGATATTGACGACTATAACCGCTAACTTCAATAGAGATCCCCATTTTTTGATAAACCTTTGCATTTTCTTCAAACTCTTGAAAAACTTGATAAGCATTTAATTTACTATTGAGCACTCTAAGACTACTGGCTTGAATAGGGGTGATGTGATAGGAGAGGGTTGTATAACCTTTATTTTTGAGTTTTTCTTCTATGGTTTCTTTTGGAATATTGCTATAAATTGAAAAAAGATTAACAAAAAGCTCTTTTTTCTCTGGAGCAATATTTTGTGGAATGATACTGACTTTATAAAGTTTTTCACTTGAGGCCATGGAGAAGCCATCACTGCTATAAATTGTTCCTCTGACACTAAAATCTTTTTTGCTTGATTGTGGATTTAAACTGCGTTTTTTTTCTGAGATTGTGAAGTAGAGTGCAATTAAAAAGCTTAGTGCAAGGATAAAAATAAATAATACAAGTAGAAAAAAACTTGTACCTTTTTGGATGTCAGAGAGAGGAGGCCTAGATGAGGACATTAGACCTGCGTTCTTAAGATTTCTTTATAAGCACTGATTGCCTTATTTCTAACTTCAAGCATAACTTTCATACTCGTTTCTGCCTTACCAATTGCAATTGCAGCTTGATGAATATCTTTGATTTGCCCTGTTGCCATATCTGCAAGTGCTTTTTCTGCAATCTTTTGCTCAGTATTCACTTCTTTGATAGAATCTTTAAGAAGATTTTCAAAACTTTTTGCTTTTTGAGCATCAAATTCTGGTTGTTTTTGGGCTTGATTGATATTTTGAGAAACATGAGAGATATCATTGTTAATTACACCAAATTTATTCATTTTCTACTTCCTTAAGCCTGAAACATTGTAATAGCATTATTTGCCATTGTCTTGGCACTCTGAAATGCTGAAACATTGGCTTGATAAGCTCTTGTCGCCTCAATCAAATCTGCCATTTCTACAACAGGATTGACATTGGGATAAGCAACATAACCATTTGCATCTGCATCAGGATGACTTGGGTCGTATTTTAGCTTAAAATTTTTATCATCTCTAACAATTTTATCGATGATTACACTTGTAAGAGAAGGAATAGCTTTTTCACCCTTTAAACCCTCATCAAGTGGATCTTCATATTGATGAAAATTTTCATTTTGAGCAAGTTTTTCATTAAGCATCTTATCAAAATTGATTGCTTTAAACACAACTTCTTTTCTGCGATAAGGCCCACCCTCATCAGTTCTTGTTGTATTGGCATTTGCAATATTTGAAGAGATTGTATTTACGCGTACTCTTTGAGCTGAAAGTCCATAACCACTAATATCAAAACTAGATAAAAAAGCCATTGTTATTCCTTATATATTTTTACTTGATTCTAATGCGTATGCAAAAATCCCTTTATGTTTTTTAAGAGAAGCAACAAGTGCTTGATACATTACGCTGTTTTTTCCCATTTCGCTTGTTTCAACATCAAGATCAACACTATTTCCATCATTTCTTGCCATATGTCCATCTCTAAAAAAAATCATTCCACCCTTATTTCCCTCTTGAAGAGAATTAAGATGTTTGGAGCTTGTTTGAGCCATTTTTAACTCAAATGATCTGTTTTTTCCAAATTCTTCATTCATTGCTTCAGAGAGATAGGATTCAAAATTGATATCACGAGGCTTATAGAAAGGAGTATCTACATTTGCAATATTTCCTGAAATTAAATCTTGTCGTATTGATCGATAATCAAGCGCTTTGTGAGCATATTTATAAACAGGTGAAACTTCGATAAATGACATTTTTGCTCCTTTCCAAATTAGATATAAAATTTATTAAGCAAATAAAGTTCCATTATTTGAGAAATTTCTCTTACAAGTCCTTTCTCTTAATGCTTAAATTTTGTAAGCAAAAAGTGTTCTAAATAATAGGAGTCATTGACAGAGAGAATAGGAGAAAGCTACTCTCTAACTTGCCAATTTCCATAAATTTTATATTTATAAGTTACCAATCCTTCTAATCCTATTGGCCCTCTGGCATGAAGTTTGTTTGTAGAGATTCCAATCTCAGCACCAAATCCAAATTCTCCTCCATCGCTAAAACGAGTGGAGGCATTAAGATACACACAAGAAGCATCCACTTCATTAAGAAAGATCTCCGCACTTTCAATGTCTTTTGTAAGAATAGATTCAGAATGCTTGGAGCCATGAGTATTGATATGATCAATTGCACTTCGCAAATCTTTTGAAATTGCAATATTGAGGATATTTTCTCCATATTCTTTATCAAAATCTTCTTTTCTTAAAATTTCCAAATCTTCTTTAAGAAGATTTTGGACCTCTTGTGTCACTTTAAGATAGGTTTTTTTGGCCTTTAAGGCTTGAAATAGTGGGGGCAAAAGAGTTGGGGCAATATCTTTATGAATCAGTAATGTTTCGATGCAATTACAGGCAGAGGGACGTTGGGTTTTGGCATTAATAATAATTTCAATTGCTTCATCGATTTTGCTGTCTTTATGAACATAGAGATGGCATATTCCTTTATCATGTTTAAGCACAGGGACTGTGGCATTTTGGCTTACAAAAGAAATCAATCTCTCTCCTCCTCTTGGGATGAGTAAATCAATGTATTGATCTTGTTTAATGAGGTCTAATACACTTTCTTTAGAATAATCTTCTAGGATATTGATACATTCTTTAGGAAGTGAAAAACTCTCAAGAGTATTTTGTAAAATTTTTGCAATAATGGTATTGCTTTCTTTGGCCTCTTTGCCCCCCTTAAGGATGCAGACATTCCCACTTTTAAAACATAAACAGGAACTATCACTTGTGACATTGGGGCGAGATTCATAAATGATTGCAATTACGCCAATAGGCACGCTTACTTTTTTAATCTCTAAGCCGCTTTCATTCTTCCAACCCTTAAGTGTTTGCCCTAAGGGATTAGGAAGAGAGGCAATTTCTTGGATGCTCTTTGCCATCATCTTAATCTTTGCCTCATCTAAGGCTAATCGCTCCTTCATTGCAGAGTTAAGATGTGAGGAGTTGGTTAAATCTTTGGCATTGGCATCTAAAATTTCTTGAGTATGGGCTATGAGATTTTGTGCCATCGCTTCAAGAACTTTAACTTTGAGTTTATGAGTAAGTTTTGCGAGTGTATGTTGAGCCTGTTTAATCTTATTAAAATCCATTATTCCTTCTTCATTTGTTCTGCTAAAGCTTGTACTTCTGAAACAAAAGTTTCAAGCAATTCATTCTCTTTGAATTTCCCTAAAATTTTACCTTGTTTAATAATTAATCCATCATGATTCCCAAATGCAATTGCAATATCTGCATGTTTTGCCTCTCCTAAAGCATTGACAGCACATCCCATAACACTGACTTGCATAGGGGTTTTAATATGCTTGAGGCGTTTTTCTACCTCCTTAACCATGCTGACTAAATCTGCCTCAATCCTTCCACAAGTTGGACAAGAGATAATGGTTATTCCCTCTTTGAGTCTTGAGCTATACCTTAAAATATTGCGAGCAACATTAACTTCTTCTTCTAATTCCCCTGTGATGGAAACTCTGATTGTATCCCCAATTCCATCTATTAAAAGATTTCCAAGTGCCATAGAGCTTTTGATCATTGAATGGGGAAGTGTGCCAGCTTCAGTTACACCTAAATGAAAGGGATAGGGCACATTGCTTTGGGCCAAGAGTCTATAAGCCTCTATGGTGCGAAGAACGTCACTGGCTTTAAGTGAAACTTTAATATCAGTAAAATCAAAATCTTCTAAAAGTTTAATATTGTAGAGTGCAGATTGCACCATTGCTTGTGGTGTAGTTCCATATTTTTCTTCAAATTGCTTCTCTAAACTCCCAGCATTTACGCCAATCCGAATAGGAATCTTTCGCTCTTTGCATGCTTGTACAACAGATCTGATTCTGTCTTTATTCCCAATATTTCCTGGATTAATTCTAATAGCATCTACACTTTGTGCAGCAATAAGAGCAAGTTTATAGCGGAAATGAATATCTGCAACAATGGGAAGAGGAGAGAGGGTTTTGAGTTCTTTGAGTGCATGGGCATCTTTTTCATCACTTACTGCAACTCTTACAATATTGCATCCCGCCAAAGCTAGGCGATTAATTTGCTCTAATGTGGCTTGGATATCGCAAGTTTTTGAGAAAGTCATACTCTGAATTGGAATTGGAGAATCCCCTCCAATGGGAATATTTCCAATGTAGATGGTTTTGGTTTTTCGTCTATTTACTTCCATACTTTCACCAAGATGTTGAGTTTTTGGCAATTTTAACACATTGCACTTTGAAAATAGGTAAAATTTTAGCTTCATATTTAAATCGGGAGGCTTGAGTGAAAATCTTGGTGAGTGCTTTAGAAACAAGCTCAAATCTTCATCTTGCAGAACTAAAAAAATATTTAGATAATGTTAAGTTTGAAGGAATTTTTGAACTAGAAGATCAAAAAGGATTTTATACACCTAAAGATTTTTCTGTAATGGGTTTTGTTGATATTTTTAAAAAGCTTATATTCTTCAAGAAAGTTTTAAATGAGATGGTGAAGAAAGCAGAAGAAGTGGATAAAGTGCTTTTACTTGATTCTTCAGGCTTTAATCTTCCTTTAGCCAAAGCAATCAAAAAATATTACCCACAAAAACAAATTATTTACTATATTCTTCCTCAAGTTTGGGCTTGGAAACCTTGGAGAGTTGAAGCTTTAAAGAAATATTGCGATAAGCTTTATGGAATCTTGCCTTTTGAAATTGCAATGTATCAAGGAAAGGCTGAATATATTGGACATCCTTTACTTGATGAAATTTCACAATTTAAGCTCAAACCCTCAAATACAGACAATATTGTTTTTATGCCAGGAAGTCGCAAACAAGAGATTAAAAGAATGTTGCCTATTTTTTTTGAAATTGCAAAAGAGTTTAAAAAAGAGCGTTGTGTCCTTGTAATTCCCCCTCATTTTGATCAAAGAAGAATTCAGGAATATTATGGAGATTTACTTCAAGGCTTTGAGATCTCTTATGATGCAAATTTTGCACTTTATGAAGCTAAGTTTGCTTTTATCTGTAGTGGAACTGCAACTCTACAATCTGCGCTCATTGGCACTCCATTTGTTTTGGCATATCAGGCA
Source organism: Helicobacter cholecystus (assembly GCF_003364215.1). Taxonomy (GTDB): domain Bacteria; phylum Campylobacterota; class Campylobacteria; order Campylobacterales; family Helicobacteraceae; genus Helicobacter_G; species Helicobacter_G cholecystus. Next base: position 24,753 of record NZ_NXLU01000003.1, on the reverse strand, counting down.
AAAAAACTTGATTATTGCATTGCAAGTGCATTTGTCAAGCTTAGGCATATTGGGCTTGCAAATATTCTTTATGCCCACTTTGGACAAGGAGAAATTCATCAAGAGCTCATTCAGGCACAATGTACTAAAGAAAACCTAATACGCGCATATCATGCAATGGAGAGTCAAGAGTTCTTTGGTAAGATTAAAGAATTGAGAAAATATCTTGCTTTTGGAAGCTCAAAAAGACTTGCACAAAAGATTATGGAATAATTTTGATATGATTTTTGTAAAACTTTAAAATAAAGGGGCGCAGATGAATAAAGAACCTATGACAGCTTATGGTTATCAAATCCTATGTAATGAGCTCAAGAATCTCAAAGAAGTTGAGCGACCAAATATTGTAAAAGAGATTGATATTGCCCGCTCTTATGGGGACCTTAAAGAAAATGCAGAATATCATGCTGCAAAAGATAAACAACTTTTTATTGAGGCAAGAATTGCCGAGCTTGGAGAAATGCTTTTAAATGCTCAAGTTATTGATCCAAGTGAGCTTTCTCATCATAAGGTAAGTTTTGGAAGTACGGTTAAGATTCTCAACCTTGATACAGATAAAGAAATAACTTATACAATCGTTGGGGGGATTGAGAGTGATCCTGCAAGGGGATTAATCTCCTTTGGCTCACCTATTGCTCGAAGTCTTTTAGGAAAGGTTGAAGGAGATGAAGTAAGCATTAAACTTCCTAATGGAGAAAGTGATTTTGAGATTTTAGAAGTGTGTTATAAGCCTATTATTTTTGGAGAGAAGTGATGCAGATTAAAATCAAAAAACTTCATCAAGATGCAAGGATTCCTGCATATCAAAGCAGTGGTGCTGCAGGATTTGATTTTTGTTCAATTGAAAAAAAAATTATTAAAGCTGGAGAATGGGAACTTGTAAAAACAGGTCTTGCTTTTGAAATTTCTGAAGGATATGAGCTTCAGGTTCGCCCTAGAAGTGGTCTGGCACTCAAAAATGGAATTAGTGTTTTAAACTCACCGGGAACAATTGATAGTGATTATCGTGGAGAAGTAGGAATTGTATTGATCAATCACTCAAAGATTGATTTTTGTGTTGAAGTCGGTGATAGGATTGCTCAAGGGGTGATTGCTAGGTTTGAGCAAGTTGATTTTGTTGAAACAGAAAAGCTTTTGGATACGCAAAGGGGAACAAAGGGGTTTGGAAGTAGTGGAAAAAACTAAAAAGGATAAGTGATGAATATGAAAAATGATTTTAAAACAATCAAGGAAGAGATTTCAAATGATGAAAAAATGCTTGAAGGGATCTTTAGAATTGAAACTTTTATTAAAAAATATAAATTTCTTCTTATTGCTCTAGGAATTGTTTTGTGTGCGTGGATTGCTTATATTTGGACAGAGGATTATTTTAAAGAGCAAAAGGCAATTGCAAGTACAAAATTAATGCAACAAATCCAAGCCAATCCACAAGATACTCAAGCATGGAATAGTCTTAAAGAGAAAAATGACACACTTTATGAGATGCTTAAATTCTCTCAAGCTCTTTTACAAAACAATGCTGATGAACTTGAGGGTTTTATAAAATCAAAAAATACTTTTATTGCTCATTATGCAAATTATGAGGTGGCGACACTTAAAAAAAGTTTTACAACAGATAACTTTGGAGAGTTTTCTCCACTAGCATTGTTGCAAGAAGGTTTCTTAGCTCTTAAAGAAAAAAATCGCACTTTAGCATTACAAAAATTAGCAGAAATTAGTAATGATTCTGATTTGAGAGAATTTGCTAATAGGATAGGACATTATGGGTTGTAAACAAATTTCTTTTTTTGTTTTTACATTTCTGATCTTTTTTGGCTGTTCACAAAAAGAATATTTCAAACCCCTTGAAATTAATGGTGAGATTTCTTTTTCTTCTAAACTTCCCTCAGAGATTGTGAATACTAATATCAATGCTGCAATTTTAAAAAATCGTCAAATCCTTACTCAAGAGGGATTAAGTACTTTTGAATATAAAGAAGATGAAAACTTTGTGGGATATTCTGAGGGGGTGTATTTATTTAATTCTCATTGCCAAGAACTTCTAATTTATGATCAAAGAGGTGGAATTCAAGAGAAATTGCCTATTAATTTTTGTCCAGTCAGTGCAACAATTAAAGGTGATGAAGTTGCTATAGTGGGGAATGAGAATACAATCCATCTTTATAATCTTAAGAGTAAAAAAGAAATTTTTACAAAAAAGACAAATTCTGCAATTGCAGTCAATTCTCTTATTCAAAATCCAGTTTTCTCTAATGGAAAGATTTATTATCCAATGCTTGACGGAAGTGTTGTAATTATGGATAAAACAAGCGGAGAGATTGATAAAACCATAGTGATTGATTCTGCTCCATTTTTCAATAATGTTATTTTTCTTGATGTGAGCAAAGATTTAACACTCATGGCAACAGCAAAGAAGCTCTTAAGTCTTTATGGGGGATCAGATTATGCTTATGATGCTGAAATTAGAGATATTAAGATTAATGCAGATAGAATTTATTTGAGCACACTGGATGGAAGAATTAAGGAACTAGATTTTACCCTCAAGCTTTTAAGAGAGCTTAAATTTCAGTTTGCAAATTTTTCTACAATTAATATCACTGATAATACTTTAAGTGTATTGGAAACAGGATCAGGATATTTAATTAAGATCGATTTAAAAACTTTTACACCCTTAATCTATAAGATCAGCCTCTCAAGAGAGAAAAATATCTTTACTAGAGAAAATCTTTTTTATTATGAGAAAGAAATCTTGGAGTTAAAATGATTCTATGTGATATTGGAAATACTTTTTTGCATTTCTACCAAGATGGAAGAGTATGGAAAGAGAAAGCAAATAAGATTTCAACTCGTCACTTTGAAAATGAAATTTTTTACATTAGTGTCTCTTGCAAATCAGAAGAAAGTTTTTTAAGATGCTTTCCTCATGCTATTTTGCTCGCACCCTATATTGAGCTTGACACTACTTATGTAGGATTGGGAATAGATAGAAAGAGTATTTGCAGTGTGATTGCAGATGGTATTATTGTCGATGCTGGGAGTGCTATTACGATAGATATTATGCAAGATGGCAGTCATCTTGGAGGATACATTTTACCTGGAGTTGGATCCTATTTGAAATTATATTCAGAGATTTCAGAGAGATTGAATCTCATGCCTGATCTCTCTCTTGATTTAGATTTAATGCCTCAAAATACAAAGGAAGCTATTAGTCTAGGGATTTTAAAAAGTATCATAGGGTTTATTCAGGAACAATCATGTGGAAAGAAAATTTATTTTTCTGGAGGGGATGGAAAGTTTTTTTCAAAATTTTTTAAAAACAGTATTTATAACGAAATTTTAGTTTTTAAAGGAATGCTTAAGGCTGTGGAGAAATATCGTGAAATTCATTCTTAGTCTTTTATTTGCTTTAGGGGTAGGGTGGGGAGAGTGGATTATGTTTGCTGATAAACAAGACACCTATCTTTACAATAACCAAACTGGGGAGGTGTATATCCGCTATAAAAAGAATAGAAAAAATTATGAAGATGTGTTTATTAAAATGCCCCATGGAATCTCTCCTGAGCAAATCCAACCTCCACTTAAATCTACGCAAAATGAAAAGAATCATCAAGATGATTTAAAGATGCAAAGTTTAAAAAAAACTCAAGAACTTATGAATGATGCGCTCAAAGGGACATTTTAGTGGAGTTGGATTATTTTTTAGTCTTTAATATCGCCCTCTCTGCTTCATTGGGACATTGTATTGGAATGTGTGGGGGAATTGTGCTTGCACTCAATTCAAAAATTGCACAAAATCATTTTCCAGCTCTACTTTGTAACTTTCTTTATAATATTGGGAGATTGAGTGCATATGTTTTGATTGGAGCTTTGTGTGGGGGAATTGGGATTGTTTTTGAAATTAATCCGCAAATTAAGGGAGCGGCTTTAATTTTTATTGGTTTTTTAACAGGACTTTTTGGTGCCTTGCTGCTTTTTGCACCAAAGCTTTTAAATAAAATTGAACCCTCTATGCCTACAGGTCAAGGTTTAAAATCATTTTTTTTAAAACTTTTAAAATCTCAGAATGTTATGAGTTTTTTTCTTTTAGGACTTTTGAATGGATTTTTACCTTGCGGGATAGTGTATTATTTTGCTTTGATTGCTTTAGCCAGTGGAGGAGTATTCAAAGGAGCAATAATTATGGGAATCTTTGGAGTGAGCACCTTTTTACCTATGCTTTTTGTAGGGATTCTTTCAAGTCTTATACTCAATTCCTCACTTAAAAATATAATGCTTAAAATTTCATCAATTGTTATGATGATCTTTGGTGTTTTTACAATTTATAAGGGTATGAAACTGATTTAAAGGAGGTTAAATGAAGAGAAAGGCTGTATTTTTTGATCGAGATGGAGTGATTAATCTTGATAAGGGATATGTATATTCTCAAAAAGAATTTGAATTCTGCTCAGGAATTTTTAATCTCCTCTCTTACTATAAATCCCAAGATTACCTTTTATTTGTTGTAACCAATCAATCTGGCATTGCTAGGGGGTATTATTCTACTCAGGATTTTTTGGATTTGACTGAATATATGCAATCTGAAATTATGAAGAAACTAGGTTTTGCATTTGATAAGATTTATTTTTGTCCTCATCTTGAGGGGTGTCAATGCAGAAAACCTAAAACAGGAATGTTTGAAGAAGCAAATATGGACTTTAAAATTGATTTTGAAAAAAGTATTATGATTGGTGATAAGCAAAGTGATATGCAAGCTGCACAGTCTATAGGGATTGGAAAGAAGTATTTTTTTTCACTTAAGAAACCTGATTTTAGTGGAATAGACAATCTTATATGGGTCATTGCATTAGCGCAAATCAAAGATTTTGAAGAAAAGGAGAAGAAATAGTGAGATACATTGAGGATACATTAGAGAATAAAAATATTCTTATTACAGGAGGTGCAGGGTTTATTGGAAGCGCCCTAGCATTTTATTTTCAAAAGCATCACCCTAAGGCTAATGTTTATGTACTTGATTGCTTTAGAAATGATGAAACATTTCCAAGTGGCAATTTTAAATCTTTAGGAAGTTTTAAGAATCTTATAGGATTTAAGGGACATGTAATTTGTGAAAATATTAATAATACCCAAGCAATGAGTAAGTTATTTGAAAAAACTAGATTTGATTATGTTTTTCATCAAGCTGCAATTTCTGATACAACTGTGCTTAATCAAGAAATTGTGATGCAAACTAATCATGATTGTTTTCTTCATCTTCTACAATTAACTAGAGAGCAAAATGGAGTAATGATTTATGCCTCAAGTGCAGGAACTTATGGAAACTCTCCAGCACCTAATAAGATTGGAGAGGGTGAAGTGCCGGAGAATGTGTATGGCTTTTCAAAGCTTTGTATGGATGAGAGTGTAAGAAGTATTCTTAAAAATGATCCCAAAACTCCTATTATTGGTCTAAGATTTTTTAATGTTTATGGAGCAAGAGAGTTTTATAAAGGCAAAACAGCCTCTATGATTCTTCAACTTTCTCTCCAAGCAATGCATCATAAAAAAGTTAGACTTTTTAAATATGGTGAGCAAAAAAGAGACTTTGTTTATATTGAAGATGTGATTCAGGCTAATATTTTGGCAATGAAGGCACAAAAAGGTGGGGTTTATAATGTTGGGAGTGGAAAGGCAAGATGTTTTAATGATATTGTCGAAAGGATTCAATACCATTTCGGTGAATTTGAAGTGGAATATATTGACAATCCTTATACTTTCTATCAAAACTATACAGAAGCAGATATTTCATTAAGCACGCAAGATTTGGGATATCACCCTAGATTTAGTTTGCAAGAGGGAATTGATGACTATATGCCTGAGATTAAGGCAATTTATGCAAGGGAGAAGAAGTGTCTTTAAAAACTCCAAAAATCCTTGTAATTGGGGATTTAATGTTGGATCATTATATTCTGGGGGATTGTTCTAGAATTTCTCCAGAGGCTCCTGTTCAAGTTGTAGAGGTTACAAAAGAGCAAAATCGTCTGGGTGGAGCGTGTAATGTTGCCCATAATTTGATTGCATTGGGAGCTAAAGTAGAGCTTTGTGGCGTAATAGGAGAAGATAAGGCAGGAGAGATGCTTTTACAAGATGCCAAAAACCTAGGCATTGGTGTAAAGCATATCTATAAAGACAAGAAACGCCAAACAACACAAAAAAGTAGAATCTTGGTTTCAAATCAGCAAATTTTACGTGTAGATAGAGAGAATAAAGATGATCTTTGTGATAAAATTTTGCAATCTTTATATCATGGAGTTTGCTCTGAGATTACAGAATGTGATGGTCTGATTCTCTCAGATTATGGTAAGGGAGTTTTAAGCAAGAGCATGTGTAAAAAACTCATCTCACTTGCTAATGAATATCAGAAAGTTGTCCTTTGTGATCCAAAAGGGAGTGATTATAGTAAGTATAAATATGCAACACTCCTTACCCCAAACAAAAAAGAAGCCAAGGAAGCCACAGGTATTGAGATTAATAATAAAGAAAATCTTTTGCTTGCTTTAAATACACTTAAAGAGCAATGTAATCTTTTGTACCCCTTAATCACCTTAAGTGAAGATGGGATTGGAATCTTAGAAGATGGGGAATTAAAAATTTTTCCAACACTTGCCCAAGAAGTTTATGATGTTACAGGAGCTGGAGATACAGTAATTGCTTCGCTTGGCTATATGCTTGCACAAGGACAGAATATAAAAGAGGCAGTAAAATTTGCTAATAGTGCAGCAGCTGTTGTTGTTGCAAAAGTAGGAAGTGCTGTTGCAACACAAGAGGAAATTGGTCGGTTTCACCACCAAGAATATGCACATAGCAAGATTCTTGCTTGTGCAAAACAACTTCCTCAAAATTCAAATATTGTCTTTACAAATGGATGTTTTGATATTTTGCACAAAGGTCATGTGAGTTATTTGCAAAAGGCAAAAAAACTAGGGGATATTTTAGTAGTAGGATTGAATTCTGATTCTTCAGTCAGAGCATTGAAAGGAGAGAATAGGCCCATTAATTCCCAAGAAGATAGGGCATTTCTTTTAGCATCTTTAGAGTGTGTGGATTATGTGATTATTTTTGATGAGCTTACTCCCTATGAGCTAATTAAATCCATTTCTCCAAAAATCTTGGTAAAGGGAGCAGATTATAAGGGAAAAGAGGTTATAGGGAGCGAGTTTGCTCAAGAGGTAAAACTCATTGATTTTGTTGAAGGTAAAAGCACAACAAATCTCATCAAAAAAATCAAAGGATAAAATATGCAAGAATTTCAAGAACATATTCAAGTTGCTCAACTTACAAGTGAAAAAATGGGAACAAAAATTGAGATCCTCGCTCAGCATTGTGTAGAAGTGTTAAAAAGTGGAGGAAAGATTCTCATCTGTGGAAATGGTGGAAGTGCTGCTGATGCACAGCATTTTAGTGCAGAACTTACAGGAAGATATAAGAGTGAAAGAATGGGATTGCCTGCAATTGCATTGAGTACAGATACTTCAGCCTTGAGTGCAATTGGTAATGATTATGGATTTGAGCATGTGTTTTCAAGACAGGTTCAAGCACTGGCTAAAAGTGATGATATGATTTTTGCAATCTCTACAAGCGGAAATTCTATGAATGTGATTAATGCTTTAAAGGAGGGGAGAAAAAGAGGGTGTCATTGTGTGGGATTAAGTGGAAAAGATGGAGGAGAAATGAATGAGTGGTGTGAACCCAATATTATCATTCCTAGCTCAGATACGCCACGTATCCAAGAGATGCATATTCTCATTATCCACTACATTTGCCAAAAGATTGACGAGGCTTTCAGTGGAAGATAATGCACTTAAATCTCCACGTCTTAGCTCAGTTCTACTTAGGAAAATCTTTGTTTCTGCTTCGATTAGAAGATGGAATGATCAAGCTTGTCCAGTAGAATTTGTGGAGCTTGATAAGCAAGCGCATAAAATGGTGATTGCCTATTTTCTTGCACGTTATGAAGAGCATTGTAGAGGGAGTAAGATTGACTGGGAGAAGTTAATTTACTTTTTTTGCTTTGAGTTTTTTGAACGTATGGTGCTTACAGATATTAAACCTCCCGTATTTCATAAGCTTCAAAAACATCATCGTAATGAATTGGCTGATTTTGTTATAGAGGCTTTAAGAGAGGATCTTGAGCCCTATGGTTTGCTCACTTTGTTGCAAGAGTATCTCAAAAATCCTCCAAAGTGCATTGAAAGGGATATTTTAAGAGCTTCACATTTTTATGCATCAAAGTGGGAGTTTGATATTATCTATAATTTTAATCCCAAGATGTATGGTGTAGAGAATATTAAAAACATCATTAATACAGAAGTTGAGCAGTTTTATTATTTAGCTGGAATGAGTGAGATTGTGCTTTACCAAAAGAGTCAAGAAGTGATTGATATGTTTGGACAATTAAGATTCCAAAAGCGTTGGAGTCAAACCCCACGCGTTCCTGAAACAAGTGTCTTAGGTCATACGCTTGTAGTGGCTATGAGTGCATACCTGCTTAGTCTTGATTTAGGAGTTTGTGAGCAAATGAGGATCAATCACTTTCTTTGTGGACTTTTCCATGATTTGCCAGAGATTCTTACAAGAGATATTATTTCTCCTATTAAACATAATGTTAAAGGGCTTGATGAGCAAATTAAAAAAATTGAAAAAGAAGCAGTAGAAGAGAAAATTTTGGCTAATGTGAGTACAAATATTAAAGATGATGTGATTTATTTCACTCAAGATGAGTTTAGTAATCGCTATAAAATTGAGCATTTTGTCTATCGCGTAGAGAGTGGTGAGGAGTTTTTAAGCAAATATGATAAAGATGAATTTGATCCAGTATGTGGCGAGTTTTTAAAGTTTTGCGATCATTTAAGTGCATATTTGGAAGCTAAGATCTCTATTGCCCATGGAATTTCAAGTCAAGACTTACTTCAAGGCTCAGAGGGTATTTATCAGAAATGTTGCAATAAAGTGATGAGAGGGGTGGATTTGGGAAAAATTATCAGGGATTTTAGATAATCCCTATTACTCTTTATCTATGCGTGTTTTGCATTTAATGCATTCATAAATCTCCCTACCTCTATAAGTTCTTTGTGCAACCATGTATCCACATTCTGGACATTTAGGTTGTGCAATGGGTTCAAATTTTGAAATAAAGGTGCATTTTGGATAATTGCCACATCCAAAAAAGGTTCCCCTTCTGCTATTTCTTTGAAGAATTTCTCCACCACATTCTGGACATTTAATCTCAAGGGCTTGCGGGTGGATAGGGTGAAGGGGTTTTGCATTTTTACATTTTGGGTAGCCACTACAAGCAAGAAATTCTCCTCTTCTACCCATTTTTTTAACCATTGCACTTCCGCATTTCTCACAAACTCCCAAATCTTCTTGGACTTGAGTGATGGAGAGTGGATCATCTTTTTTGATATATTTACATTTTGGGTAGCCGCTACAAGCAATAAATTCACCATATCGCCCATTTCTCTTAATTAAGGGGCTTCCACATTCTGGGCAATCTTCTCCTGTAGGAATTGCAATTTTTTGTGAAGGAATGGAGTTTTTTCCCTCAATAAGCTTTTGTTCAAATGGTTCATAAAATCTCCATAAAACTTCTTGCCATTGCTCTTTTTTCTCGGCGATATCATCAAGTTCTTCTTCAAGCTTGGCAGTAAAATGGCTATCTACAATCTCATTAAAATGTTCTTCTAGCATTTGTGTTACTTTAAATGCACTTTGAAGGGCAAAAATTTGCTTTTTTTCTACCTTAATGTATTCACGACTAGAAAGAAGGGAGATCGTAGGTGCATAGGTGCTTGGTCGTCCAATTCCTAGACTTTCCATTGTTTTAATTAAACCTGCTTCAGAATATCTTGAAGGTGGTTCTGTGAAATGCTCTTTGCTAGAGATATTTTTAGGCTCAATAATTTCACCTTCTTTAAGCTCTGGGAGAAGTCTATCTTTATCTTCACTTCCAATAATTTTATGAAATCCCTCAAACACAAGGCGACTACCGCTGGCTTTAAACACTCCATGATCTGAGGCAATCAATAAAGTCTGACTTTCAAATTCTGCATCTGTACTTTGAGAGGCTAGAAAGCGATTATAAATAAGCGTATATAGCTTATATTCATCATTGCTTAAAAACTCTTTTGCAAGAGAAGGGGTAAAATCAAGATTTGTAGGACGAATTGCCTCATGTGCTTCTTGCGCTCCCTTACTTTTTGTAGTGTAATTTTTGGGCTTACTGGGAACGAAATCTTTTCCATAATTTTGGAATAACACTTCTTTAGCCTTTTCTTGTGCTTCTTTAGCAATATTAAGACTATCTGTTCTCATATATGTAATTGCTCCCATCATTCCTGCGTGCGTTTGTACTCCCTCATAGAGTTTTTGTGCTAAATTCATTGTTTTTTTGGGGGAGAAACCAAGAAGATTTGATGCACTTTGCTGAAGTGTTGAAGTCATAAAGGGGGGTGGTGTAGAGGTTTTTTTACTTTTTTTACTGATTTCTTTAACATGATAATGCTCTTTTTGTAAAACCTCAAGCATTTTTTTTACTTTATTTTCATCTTGAAGAGAAAGTTTTTCAAGTTTTTCTCCATCATACTCTATAAGTTCAGTATTGAGTTTATGTGCAAACTCTGCATTGATGCTAAAATACCTTATAGGCTTAAAGGCTTCTATCTCTCTCTCACGATCAACCACAATTTTAAGTGTGCTGCTTTGAACTCTTCCTGCACTTAAACCTTTTTGAATTTTATTGGCTATTAAACTGCTCAGTTTAAAACCCACAATTCTGTCTAAAAGTCGTCTAGCTTGCTGTGCATCGACTTTATTCATATCAATATGTCGTGGAGTTTGCAATGCATGGGTAATTGCACTTTTGGTGATTTCATGAAAAACAATACGCGGATAATCTTTTGCTTCTCCCCCAATAGCTTGCGTAATATGATATCCAATAGCTTCTCCTTCACGATCTTCATCGGTTGCAATATAAATTTGATTAGATTTTTTTGCAAGGGATTTGATTTTTTCTACAATATCCTTATGATCGCTTGAAATGACATAATCAGGAATAAATTCCTTATCTTTAATTTTAATTCCAAATTTGTTTTGCGGTAAATCACGAATATGTCCCTTACTTGCAATAACTTCATAATCTTTTCCTAAAAAGTTGGCAATTGTTTTTGCTTTTGCAGGGGACTCAACAATAATTAGATTTTTCATAATGAACTCTTTATATTGAAATTTTTTATACATTATAAAAGGCTTTTGTGAAATTATGGATGCAATGAGATGAGAAAATATATTTTTTTCCACAAAATAGGTATTTTGATAAAGTTGGAATACTAGTTGCTTTTTATCCTCATGTAAAAACTTTTTTAGTAAGGATACAACATGGGTTTTAGGATAAATACAAATGTGGCGGCGCTCAATGCTCATACCATTGGCGTTCAGAATAATCGTGCGATCGCTTCTTCACTTGAGCGACTCAGTTCAGGTTTGCGTATCAATAAGGCAGCAGATGATGCTTCTGGTATGGCAATTGCTGATAGTTTGAGATCTCAAAGTGAGAGCTTGGGTCAAGCAGTCAAAAATGCCAATGATGCTATTGGTATGATTCAAGTTGCTGATAAAGCAATGGATGAGCAGATTAAAATCTTGGATACAATCAAAACAAAGGCAATTCAAGCTGCTCAAGATGGTCAAACTACTGAAACAAGAAAAGCACTTCAAGCTGATATCACAAGATTGCTTGAAGAATTGGATAATATTGCTAATACAACAAGCTTTAATGGTCAGCAAATGCTTTCTGGTGCTTTCACTAATAAAGAATTCCAAATTGGTGCTTTCTCAAATACAACAATTAAAGCCTCTATTGGTGCAACAAGCTCAGATAAGATTGGCCATGTAAGAATGGAAACTTCTTCAGTGACTGCTGATGGAATGAAAGCAAGTGCTGCTGCAAAAAATTTAACCGAGGTATCTTTTAATTTTAAAGAAGTTAATGGAACGGAAGAATATGCAATTGAAACAGTTAGAATTTCAAATTCAGCAGGAACAGGTATTGGAGTGCTTAGTGAAGCAATCAATCGCTATTCAGATAAGCTTGGTGTAAGAGCAAGCTGGAATGTTGTGGCAACAGGTGGCTCTCCTGTACAATCAGGAACAGTACGAGGGCTAACAATCAATGGTGTAAATATTGGGACAATCAATGATGTTCAAAAAAATGATGCCGATGGAAAACTCATCAATGCTATTAATGCCGTAAAAGATTCAACAGGTGTTGAGGCATTTATGGATATCACAGGAAGAATTAATGTAAAGAGTATTGATGGAAGAGCGATTTCGATTCAAACAACGAGTGCGAGCGGTGCAGTATTTGGAGGAGGAAACTTTGCGGGAATCTCCGGAACAAATCATGCAATTGTGGGACGTCTCACTCTTGTTCGAACCAATGCTAGAGATATCGTCATAAGTGGAACAAACTTTAGTCATGTTGGATTCCATTCTGCTCAAGGTGTTGCAGAAGCAACCATTGCATTGCGTTCTTTAATGGGTGACTTTAATGCTAATATTGCCTCAGCATCAGGAGCAAATGCAAATGCAGCACAAGCTGCACTCAATTCTCAAGGCCTTAGTTCAGGTGTTACAAGCTTAGAAGGCGCAATGATTGTTATGGATATGGCAGAGTCTGCAAGAATTCAGCTTGATAAGATTAGATCAGATATGGGTTCTGTACAAAATCAACTCACATCAACAATTAATAATATTTCTGTAACTCAAGTGAATGTTAAGGCAGCTGAATCTCAAATTAGAGATGTTGACTTTGCTGCAGAATCAGCAACATTCTCAAAACATAACATTTTGGCACAGAGCGGAAGCTATGCAATGGCACAAGCCAATGCAGTGCAACAAAATGTTCTTAAACTTCTTCAATAATCTTTATCCCTCTTATGGGGGGATATCTTATCTCTAAGGCTTTATTATGAAAGATTTTTTCCAAAGCAATCTTGCTTCTATTGCAATTAAAAATCCTGCACTTGCACTCTTACTTCAAGCTCATAAACCTAATCAATCTTTTGAAGTTTTTATGGGTGAAGATATTGCAAACTATAATATTTTTGATTGCAAGAGAGAGAAGCCCCTATATCTCACAAGTCCTCTTGAAGAGAATATGAAGAGATTTGAGGAGTTGAGTGAATATGCTTATTATCCTTATATGTATTTCTATGGAATAGGAAATGGGGTGCTCTATAAGCTTCTTTTAGGAAATGAGATTGTTAAAAGAATTGTAGTGATTGAGCCTGAACTTGAGATTTTATTTATTGCAATGCATTTTATTGATTTTTCTTCTGAGATTTTGGAAGGAAAGCTTGTTTTGCTTTGGGGTGAGAAAGTAGATTATCAAGCTGTACTCAATCTTTTTGATCAAGATAAACACTCCAAACTTTATGCAAAAACTTATATGCTTGAAGCTTGCAGTGCTTATTATTATGAAAACCATGATGAAGAACTCCATGCACTGAATTTGCATTTCATCAAGGCAATTGAACATATGGTAGTTTCTGTAGGAAATGATGCACATGATGCGATTGTAGGAATTGATCATCATATACAAAATCTCCCAGCCTCTCTGCATTCTCCAAGTTTAGTTGAGCTGATTACCCAGCTTAGAGGAAGAGACACAGCTATTATTGTTGCCACAGGACCAAGTCTCTATAAGCAACTCCCATTACTTAAAGAAATTGCCCCTTATGCAACACTTTTTTGTATTGATGCATCTTTTCCCATTCTTTATAAACATGGAATTAAACCTGATGTTGTCCTTTCTCTTGAGAGGGTAGAGGCTACAGCAAAATTTTATGAAGATACTCCAAAGGAAGCTTTTGAGGGGGTAGTGTTTGCACTCACTTCAATTGTACATCCAAGATTAAAAAAGGCAGTAGAAGAGAAAGGGGGGCTTATTCAATATAGTTTTCGTCCTTTTGGATATACGACTTATTTTGGAATCAATGAATATGGTTATATTGGGATTGGAATGAGTGCTGCAAATATGGCATATGAAATGGTTGTGCATTCAAGATTTAAACGCTGCATTATTATTGGGCAAGATCTTGCATTCGGTGAGGATGGAAGTTCTCATTCTCAAGATGCTCTCTATGGTTCTCATGAAATTAAGCCAAAAGATCAGAAAGTATTTGTCACCAAATATGGCGGAGGAGGAGAGATAGAAAGCACAATAGTTTGGAGAATGTTCTTAAATTTCTATGAACGAGATATTGCCAATACTCCTTATAATCTTGAAGTGATTAATTCCACTGAAGGGGGTGCAAGGATAGAGGGGACACAAGAAATCCCATTTGCCAAAGCAATTTCTCTAATTCCAAGGGAGTCTAAACCTAAACTTGTTTTAAATTTCCCTACACAAGAGCTTATAGAGCAAAATATGCAGACTATTTCTAAGAGGTGCAAAATGTGGCTTAGAGAGGGTAGGACTAAACAGAAAAGAATCGAAAAAGTCTTTTTAAAAGTTGCAGAGTTTTGTGAAGAGCTAGAAAAACTTAATGATGAAAATAAGCTTGAAACAATTGATTATAAGAGAATGGATAAGCTCAGTCAAGAGATTGAAAAAGTCAAAGAATACTTTAAAGATCCTATCTTCTCCGCTACGTTTATTGACGCTCTACAATCTTATATCTTTCATCAAGAAATGGATATTGCTAAAGTGCTTGTAAGAAATACTTCAGATGAAATGCAAAGAAGAGCCAAACAAATTGAACTGATTTTTTTACATAAATATTGGCTTTTTTCTCTTGCGGGAGGAATGGATAGTGTGCTTGAAGTAGTTAAAAGGGCAAGTAAAAGCTGGGGTAGGGGAAAATAATCCTTAAAGTAGAAAAACTAGAGATCAACAATGTTGCATCTATAATACCGCAATTTGTATATGATCTATAGATATAGTTGCGACCTTATATCTATTTTTTATCTCATAACTTGATAAAAACTTATCTTTTAATTAAATTTTATATACTTTAAATTATCCTTATTAACTAGATATAGAATAAGATAAATTTATCATAAGTTTTCTTTAAATAAAAGCTCAGTATATACTTTTATATCTTCTAAATTATTGATATAGCATAAAGATCCTATTTGATTTTAAATTTAAGATTCTATCTTTTTAGATCAAATATTTTTTAATAGAATAGATAGTTTTTTTATATATTGATTATTACAATATTGCATTGAGAGATATAAAAAGAAATTTATCCCATTAAAAAAAGGTTTTTATTTTTTTAAAATATTAAAGATATAATTTTTAGGTTATTCCAAATAATTATTTTATTTAGGAGTTTCTATTAAAAATTTTATTAAGAGGGTATTTATGCGGTATGTATATTTGATTTTTGCAACCTTTTTCTTTCTGGCGTGTTCCTCAAAACCAGAGATTTCAAAGTCAAGTCTTTTGTCTGAAAGTCAAAAAGATTTAGGGATAGGATTGAGTCCAACACCTCCACCTAATCTTGAGATACCTAATGAAAAATCAAGACAAAAATTTATGCAATCACAAATGCAAAAAACAAAAATTCCTGTTATAGGTTCTGGTAATAATGCTAATAATGCACCAAAAATAGATAAAAATGCCTCTAATCCTGTATCAATCATGTCTTCTTCTGGTGGACTCTTAACGCTTTGGGCTTTAAAACCAAGGAATTGGGTATGGGGATACACACCTCTTGATGCGCAAAGTTTTCATCAAGCACCCTTTTGGCGCATCATTAATTTTCCAAATGGGCAAGTGATGATTAAAAATGAAGAAAAAGGGACTTGTCTTCAAGCATATGGAAATGGTGCAATTCATGAAGTGTGCAATGAAAATAATCCAGAGCAATTTTGGGTTTTAAACTTTTTTGATAATCAGGCAGTGCAGATTCAAAATGTTGGCACAAAAGCTTGTTTGCAAACCCCAACTAATCGTTCAACAAGTTACTACAGTATCTACTTGACAAAATGTGCAATCAATGAACCTAATCTTGATCAGCAATGGTATATCACTCCCATTATAGACAATGCCCCACCCATTTTTGTAACAAACCCAAATTAATAGAGAAAAGGAACGATGATGAAAGTACTGTTATGCTTTTTTATAAGTTTTGGCCTTGCTTTAGCTAATCTTGAGGATTATAGAGTAAGCACTTGGAATTTGCAAGGTTCTTCGGCAAATACAGAAAGTAAATGGAATGTCAGCGTCAGACAACTCATTACAGGAGATAATCCCGCCAATATTCTTATGATACAAGAAGCAGGTGCTGTTCCTGCAAGTGCTAGAAGAACAGGCAGAATCATCCAACCCGGTGGTACACCTGTAGAAGAGTTTACTTGGGAGCTTGGCACATATTCTAGACCTAATATGGTATATATTTATTATGCTCCTCTTGATGTAGGGGCAAGAAGAGTAAATCTTGCCATAGTCTCCAATGTCATGGCTGATGAAGTCTTTGTAGTGCGTCAAAATACTGTAGCAACAGATGCTTCACGTCCAGCCATAGGCATTCGTATTGGTAATGATGTATTTTTTAACATTCATGCCTTGGCAAATGGTGGCGGTGATGCCCCTGCTTTAGTGAGCGCAGTGCATGATACTTTTATTAATATGCCTCAAATCAATTGGCTCATTGCAGGTGATTTTAATCGCGACCCAGCACTCTTGCAAGCTGGGCTTGATACAAGAATTACCAATCACATCCGCATTGCTGCACCAAATTCAGCCACACATTTTAGCTCTCGTGGTGCAAATAGAACGCTTGATTATGCAGTGGTGGGCAGATCAAGCTCTGAGCGCTCTGCTTTAACCTTGCCACAAATTACTGCATTGCTTATAGCAGCTAGCATACGTGCACATCTCTCATCAGATCATGTTCCTGTGCATTTTGGACGTTTTTAGGAGGCAGAATGAAAAAAATTATCTTATTGTTTGCTTTAATTTTAAATTTTATGCATGGAGTCAATCCTGAGGATTTGCCTGATTTCACTGCACCATTTTCTTTAAGAAATGTGATGACAGGGGATTTGCTTGCTCCAGATTCTAAAAGACCTAATTGGAATCTTAAGCAGGTGATTCTTGATGAAGAGATTACTAAAAGTGATCCTTTTGCTAGCTTTAATTTAGGGGCTATGCAATTTGTCAATACAGAAGATCCAAGTTTATGTTTAGGGATTGATGAAAGTGGATTTTTTGCACTTAAGTCTTGTGAGGAGGACTTAAAAAGTAAAAAGCTTGAAACCGTATTTACAATTATTCCCACAACAACTGCTGCAGTGCAAATCCGGTCCTTTGTTTTGGATAAAACAGAATGCATTGCAGCATTTTTTAATCCAAGATTGCCTACAGGAAGAGGCATAGGGATTTCCCCTTGTGATGTAGATAGATTATTTCGTATCGATATGCGCAATTTAATGCTTATTCTTCCTCCTCTTATTGAGGCAAAAACAATTAATCCTTAAGAAGGAGGATAGGGGGTGATAAAAAAAGATTTAACTATAAGATCAATAAAAGGCCAGGGGAGCAAAGAGGACTTTTATCTTTATTTTATGGTGTTCCCCCTTTTCTTCAAAAGTGCAGGGATGAGAGTAATGGGGGGTCTTGCTATTCCACTCTTGTAGATTATCAATAATCTGTGCAATCTCCTTATTCTCCTTATCATTTTGTGCGTAAAGCTTGGGGTAAATCAGCCATATCTCTTGTGCCTTATAATAATGAGCGTAGGCAAAGAGTTGATAGAGATCAGCTTGAGCAATTCCGTGTTTTTTGTCATCAGCATTTTTAAGGACTTTCCACTTGGTATCTGCAATAATAATACTTCCATCTTCTTTTTGGATATGCAAATCAGGTTTAAGATTAAAGCGAGGATGATAAGAAACGTTGTTTTCTAAGTAGTATAAAAATTGATCGGACTTTTGGGGAGTGATAGTGTGAGCTTGGATGTTGCAAGTTTTAAGCATAAAAGCCACATAGGATTCAAAGAGCTTCTCCATAGGGAAGAGGAGGGCATAGGCTTGACTCTCTCCACTATAAGGGGTAAAACTTTTATTTTTCAAAAAGAGTTTGCACCATTCCATAAGTATTTCATAGTAGGAAAAATGCCTAGAGTTAGTGCAGAAAAGAAAATCTGCATCAATATTGCTACTGCTTGGAATCTCTTCAAATGCTTCAAGGCATTGATTGATAAGTGCATAGGTGGAATGAGAAGTAGAGAAAGTAGCGATAAGCTTTAAAGTAGATTTGATGAGGCGATTAGGTGCGATATTGGCAATATATTCATCACTGCTTGTATAAAAACGCTCTTTATGCACAAAATTATGGCGAATCTGCCTATCAAAAAGAAGTTTACCTTTAAGATAAGTTCTATTATTCTCTATGGCAACATAATCGTGTCTTATACCCCTTTTGCAAACTTCTAAAAGTTCCTTACAAAACATTTTCATAAAGATTTCTAGCAATGGAGTATATGTAGTGCTAAGTGAGGAGAGATTGTTCGATTTGGGTAAGTTTTTGAGTAACCCTAAGCAAAAGAGCAGGAAGTTTTGAGCGGATTGCTTGGGGGAATTAAAGAGGGAGAAATCTTGAATTTTAGGAGGAGTGCCATTAAATTGTTTCTCAAAGCTCTCAAGTATGAAAAATTTCTTAAGAGCCTCTTTGTTTGTCTTTTTGCTCTCTTTGAGTTTTGCCTTTTCCTCATCTTTCTCATCGCTTAGAGCTATACTTGTAAAACACTTTGGCAAAATCTCTAGTGTGCCGTATTGAGTTTGAATCACGCCTACATAGTTTTGGGCTTTGAGCTTGTGTTTATTATAGTGTTTAAGGAATTTGTAATTGTCTTCGTGGGATTTTTGAAACTCCTCTAGGGCTTTGAAAAACTTTTTAGCTCTCTGCTCAACTCCCTTGCACTCCTCACTCTTGTGTTTTGTCCAAGCTTTAGCAATCTCCTCAATCCCAAAGATTTGATGTTCGATGATTGTATAAGTTAGAGGCTTCACTGATCTTACTTATTCTCATTGTCTTGATTTTGTGAGGAATGAGTAGGGGAATAAATCTTGATGTAGGTTTGTGGGTCATCCCAAACCCTATCATTTTTTGCAGTGATTTTGAAAATCTTTTTCTCAAATCCTTTGTCATCGATAAATTTTTGAAACTTTTCCATAGTCAAATATTCTGTCTTACTCTCTGCTTGTATCATTTCATTACCATTTAGAACCGCATCAATTGCCTCATAGTCATTGTAGAAATATTCTTGAAGTAGGGGAATGATTTTATTTTGGAATATTCCTTTAAGTTGTTCTAGGATTATTTTCCCTTCGTATTCTTTGTTTTCACTTAGGAAAAAGGTATGCCCGATAGTTTTCTCTCTATCATAAAGAAATTCAATTCTTTGATTGATTGCTTCTAGGAGTTCTTTTAGATTAATTTTTGTATCTTCACCCTCATCATATACCCTAAGATTTATCAATGTTTGAGAATCAGGCATCATCTCAATAAACTCAAATCTTCTTCTTAATGCTGTATCTAGGCTGGTAATACTTCTATCAGCAGTATTCATTGTTCCGATGATATAGAGATTTTTTGGCACTCCAAAGCTATCACTGCTATAGGGAAGTGTTACTCTAAGCTCCTCATCTGCTCCAATCCTCTTACTTGGTTCAATAAGGGTAATCAACTCTCCAAAAATCTTACTGACATTCCCACGATTAATTTCATCAATGATGAGGATATAGGGTTTGAGCTCAGATTTTTTCTTTTCTTGATTATAGGGGTGAAACTCTTGTTTTTCAAATTCTTGGAGCTTTTCATAAAGTTTAAAATAATAAATAGCATTGCCATGCCACAATGAGGTGGATTCATATGTGGGTTTAATGTCTTTGTAATTTTTAATTTTTCCTTGTTTAAAATCTTGATAATCTCTTAAGAATATTTTTAAACTTAAATTCTGCAAAGATTGTGGATTTACACCAATGCCAATGGAGTAGATTTTTCCACTTTTTTCAAGATTAATTGAGCAAATTTTCATACTTTTATAGAAAGTAATATTCTCCCCTTGGTCCAACTTTTCTTTTAAAGAAAGAGCATAGGCTTGAAATAATTCTTCAAAATTAGAGGATTGGTGAGATTCTTGACTTTCTTGATAATTTGCTAATGCCTTTTTGCAAATCTCTCTAAAAATTCCATTTTGCACTTCATAGATCATATTATTTTCTTCACTCATCACGGGTTTAATCCCCTCCACAAATTCCTCATATCCATAGCTTTGATGAAAGGTAACAAACTCGATTTGTCCTTTTGATTTGTAATCTTCAAAGAGTTTTTTTAACTCTTGTCGATTCTTGGATTTTGTATCCTCTCCTAGAATTTCTAGTGCTTTTTTAATTGTGTCATAAGTTTTCCCCGTTCCTGGAGGTCCATAGAGGATTTGATTGAGTGGGAGTGGTGTTTGTGAGTTTTTAGATATTGTGCTTTTTCTTGAAAAATTATTTGATGCAATAGAAGTAGAGGTATTGAGAATATCATCAAATACAGAAGCATAAGAAGGGTAAGTTGCTTTTCCTTCTGAGCAGTATCTTTTAAAATCATTTTTGCCAAGATAAACGAAACTTGATTTTTCACCTTGAGAGATAACATTAATACTATTTTTTTCTTTTGATTTAAGGACATAGAATTTTGATCCTTCAGGTGTGAACAGAGTTTTAATTTTTTCTCCTTTTTGGATTAAATCCTCAAGCTGAAGATAGGTTTGATTATTATAGGGATAGAGTTGTGATGTATAGGTATCATAGATATTGTAATCCAGAGAATTTGTTTCATTTGTTGTTTGATATTGATGGGACATTTTTACTCCTTCATTTTTATATGGCTTTTATGTAAGTGGTAAAACATATTCTTAGGGATTTTTGCATTATTTTTATTAAAATTTACTGAATTAATCCAAATAAAAAATAAGGGATTTAATAAAATATAACTTTGGTTACAACCAATTTAGTTTTTATCTCTTAGTTAGTGGGAAAGTAGGGGGATAGGATTTTGTGTGAAGTTAATGTGTGGGAATATGGAGTGAGAATTTGCGATGATATAAATGTTTAGAAATTTTTTTGCCTAAATTAAACTTCAAGACTTATCTCAAGAGCATTCACTCCTCCCCATTTCCTCCCATAGCCTCACTTTGGGCGTGTGCAATGAGTGGATTGATGACTTCATCGAGCCTTCCCCCAAGCATCACTTCTTCTAAGCTGTAAAGCGTGAGATTAATTCTATGATCTGTAAGACGATTTTGAGGGTAATTATAAGTGCGGATTCTCTCACTTCTATCCCCACTTCCCACTTGAGATTTTCTAGCCTCAGCATTTTGGCTTCTTTGTGCTTCAAGCTCAGCTTCATAAATACGCGCTTTAAGGATTTTTAGGGCTTTGTCTTTATTTTTATGTTGGGACTTTTCATCTTGCATGGATACGCTAATTCCTGTAGGAATATGAGTGATTCTTACAGCTGAATCTGTGGTATTGACACATTGTCCTCCGTGTCCTCCTGCTCGAAAAACCTCGATTTTGAGATCATTTGGATTGATAGAAACCTCTACATCATCCACCTCTGGCATAATTGCCACAGTCACAGCAGAGGTATGCACACGTCCTTGAGATTCGGTCTCTGGCACTCTTTGCACTCGATGTGTCCCTCCTTCATATTTGAGCTTAGAATACGCTCCATTTCCCTTAATGAGTGCGATAACCTCTTTATATCCTCCCACATTATTTTCACTAGAGCTCATGATCTCTACTTTCCATTTTTGTAAATCCGCATAGCGACAATAGGCCTTAAAAAGATCTCCTACAAAGATCCCTGCCTCATCTCCTCCTGTTCCTGCACGAATCTCAAGATAGATATTTTTATTATCGTTGGGATCTTTGGGGATAAGAAGGACTTTTATCTCTTCTTCTAATTGGATTTTTTTCTCTTCTAAACTTTTGATTTCTTCCTTGGCAAGCTCTCCTAATTCCTTGTCCTCTAATAAAAGTTTGTTTTCTTCAATCCCTTCTAAAGTGCAGATATATTCTTTTGCACTTTGAGCAATGGGAGAAATATCGCTTTGTTCTTTGCTTAATGCAGTGAGAGTTTTGACATCATTGATGACTTCTTGAGAGGAGAGTAATTGTGTAATTTCTTCATAGCGTGCAATAATGGGTTTTAGTTTTTCTACAAGCATGATATAGCCTTGAGAGTAAAATAAAGATTAAGCAGGAGCAAACCTGCCTAAGAGAATAAATTATGCAGATTGAAGGGCGAATTTTTTTACATATGCATTAAGTCGGCTAACTTTGCGTGATGCTGTATTTTTCTTTAAAATCCCCTTGCTTACAAATTTATGAAGCTCTTTATTGGCGATTTTAAGACTTTCTTGAGCTTTTGTCAGATCTTTAGAAGCCACTGCTTCTTTTACAGCACGGATAATGTTTTTCATTCTTGTTCTGTAATAACGATTTCGCTCTGTTCTTTTAATTGTTTGTCGAATTCTTTTTTCCGCTGATTTATGGTTTGCCATTTTGAATGTAATCCTTTTTTTGTAGAATTAAAGGCAAAATTATGCCTTGATTTTTGAAAAAAAGCTAGGAAAATCTAATATTTTTGGAGAAAAAATGAAAATTTTTGGCACAGATGGAGTAAGGGGAAAAGCAGGGGTGGATATTACACCTTTTAAAGTGATGAAACTCGGCATTGCTTCTGGAGTGTATTTTCGTAAGAATTCTATTACAAATAAAATTTTAGTGGGTAAAGATACACGACGTAGTGGTTATATGATAGAAAATGCTCTGGTTTCAGCTCTCACTTCTGTAGGTTATGATGTTATTCAGATTGGACCTATGCCCACCCCTGCAATTGCATTTTTAACGGAAGATTTACGATGTGATGCTGGGATTATGATCTCAGCAAGTCACAACCCTTATGAAGATAATGGAATTAAATTTTTTAATCGCTTTGGATACAAACTCAGTGAAGAGGCAGAGAGAGAAATTGAAAAGATATTTAATGATACACAGGGCTTGGAGCAATATCTTAAGAGTGGTTTTGAAATAGGAAGCTCAAAGAGAATTGATGATGTAGTGGGACGATATATTGTGCAGATTAAAAACTCTTTTCCAAAAGATCTTAATTTGCAAGGAACAAGGATTGTACTTGATGTAAGCAATGGTGCAGCATATCGTGTTGCTCCTACAATTTTCCAAGAATTGGGCGCTGATGTTGTGGTGCTTAATGATGAGCCAAATGGATTTAATATTAATGAGCAGTGCGGTGCTCTGCATCCACAAGGATTAGCAAAGGCAGTCAAGCAATACCGCGCAGATGTGGGATTTGCATTTGATGGTGATGCAGATAGATTAGTAGTTGTAGATGAGAAGGGAAGTGTGATTGATGGGGATAAACTTTTAGGAGCCCTAGCACTTTATTTAAAAGAAAATCAAATGCTCAAAAACCCAAAAATTGTTGCCACTTTGATGAGTAATCTTGCCTTTGAAGAGTTTTTAGCTCAAAATGGGATTGAATTAGTAAGGTGTGGAGTAGGGGATAAATATGTATTAGAAGAGATGCAGCGTTATGATTTGAGTTTTGGGGGAGAGCAGAGTGGGCATATTATCTTTGGTGATTATGCAAAAACGGGAGATGGACTTGTGAGTGCATTGCAGGTGATGGCAATGATTAAGCGTGCAAATAAAAGTGCAAGTAAGATTCTTAATCCTTTTTCACTCTATCCGAGTAAGCTTGTCAATCTTAATGTGGCTTCAAAAGAGGAATTGAGTTCACTTAGAGGGTTTCAAGAGAAAATCCAAAAGATTGAAAATCAGAAAATGCGGCATCTTATTCGCTACTCAGGTACAGAAAATAAACTTAGAATCCTTTTAGAGGGAAAGAGTGAAAAAGTGCTTTTAGAGATGATGGCAGAGCTTGAGGCATACTTTAAAGAAAGTTTAGGTGAGGCATAGTTAGACCCCCCCCCCTTTTTTTTTCTACAGACAATATTTAGAATTCTCACTTAGAAGAACTCCTTAAAACATTGAGGGAAATCTTTTTTCTTATTCTTGAACTAATGCGCAAAATGACCTTTTATCTCTCTAGGGGTTTGTGGAGATTATTTTGGATTAAAAACTTAGCATCTGGCCTCCACCCCTTTATGATAGGAGACAATGTATGTTTATTTAGGGATTGTTGGTGTCTATTGTATAAAAAAGATAGAAGTGCAAGAAGACTCAAAGAAAATTGCAATGATGGGGATGGGGGCTTTGTGTTTATTTCATAGAGGATTGTTAATATCTTCTAAACTCTCTACTCCATTGATTACACCGCAAAGAAGAAGTAGCATTAGAGAGGAGAGAAGAATTTTCTTGAAGTAGGAGAGTAGGGGAGGACTGATTTAAAATAGAAACATCTTCAGAGGATAGAAAGAGGGATTCACTTAAAGCAATGGCAATCTTTGCATGAGGATTAAACTGCCTATACTTGGGAGAGTAAAGAGGGAGGAAGAGAAAGAGAAGACTAGGCCATTAGGATTCTTTGGGAGTAGGGGATTTGGAAATATTGAAAGGAGATTTTTTGCCATATTGATATTCCCATAAAAGTTGTGCTACAGAGTGCAGGTCGTTATTGATTGCTGCTGCTAA
>NZ_NXLU01000037.1 GCF_003364215.1 Helicobacter cholecystus | reverse complement strand
TCAAGTTCTAACACAATCACTCTTACAGGAACAAATCAATCCACTCTAGGTGCAGTTAGTACAAATGGTAATGGTAACACTAACAGTACAAATACAATTTATGTTGGTGTTAAACAATCTGGATCTAGCAACACAACTCCCAACACTAGAGATACAAATGCTAATGGGCTTAGTATTGCTACATTGAGTGCAAATGAAGGGGCAGTTTTATCCAATGAAGGATATAGAGACAATGTTAAGAGTGGTAATCAAAATATCGTAGTTGTAGAGTCTGGTAAGCTTACTGTCTCAGGAAATCCTAATGGAAGTTCAAAAACTTCAATCCAAGCTTCAAAAAATGCTCAAAACTTTATTACAGCCAACAATGGTGCTAGCATCACAGGAGACATCATTAGCTCAAATCATGGTAGAAATAATATCTACATCAAAGGAACTCTTGGCACTGCTTCT
>NZ_NXLU01000036.1 GCF_003364215.1 Helicobacter cholecystus | reverse complement strand
ATCATACACATTCACAACCTTTCCTCCTTTACTTAATGAAGTTTGATTAAACTTTGCATCACTTCTATGAGGTGTAGCTAGAAATATAACTCTATCTAGCTCTCCTTTACTTAACTGTTGTGAAGCATATTTGACTACATTTCCTCCATGTGAGTGAGCAATAAGAGTAACCTTTTCTCCCTCTTTGAGATTCTTAATCTCATCTCTTATCATTTCTGCAAGTTCTGCTCCTGCTTTCTTTCTCTCTTCCACATCATTATCTCCATTCCAAGAGAAGTTTTTTTGATTATCATCATTAAGAGTTTGAGCCACTGCTTTTTTGAAATCTCTTGTAAAAGTTGAAGGATTAGACCAAGTTCCATGAACAAATATCGTAAGATTCTCCCTCTCCCCTCTCCCTTCCCACTCTCCTAAATATGCCCTAGCATTATAACTATTCCCCTCTCTTAATACTCCACCTC
>NZ_NXLU01000035.1 GCF_003364215.1 Helicobacter cholecystus | reverse complement strand
ATTCTCCCTCTCCCCTCTCCCTTCCCACTCTCCTAAATATGCCCTAGCATTATAACTATTCCCCTCTCTTAATACTCCACCTCCTCTAAGCCTCTCTCTATGATTCTCTCTTTCATTCCACTGCCTTGAAGTTGTTAAGTTAGTATTGCTATTGGCATAATTCTTAAGAGAGAAGATACTCTCTGCACTATTGCCTCTATTATTTGCATACTCTTCATTACTTCTATGCAGTGCTTGATTACTTGTTTCATGAAAGAGAGTATTAATCACTTCGTGAGGTTTACTTAAATCATTACTTAGAGTATTAAACCCTATCCACTCTTCTCTCTTATCCCCTCTCTTACTTCCACTCTTACTTGCTCCTTTACTTCCCCTCTTACTCTCTTCTTTACTTTGGCTATAAGCATATCCCTTTGTATACTCTTCATTATTATAAAGTCTAAGAGGAGCATTCAATCCATCC
>NZ_NXLU01000034.1 GCF_003364215.1 Helicobacter cholecystus | reverse complement strand
TGATGGAAAGTAATATGGTTTCCTTTGTTTGTATCACTACTACCTACATATCCTCGTCCATAGCTAATAATATTTCCAGTTAAAACAAAATTCTCACTAGAATTACCAGATTTAAAAGTTACTTTATTTGCTGCAAAATAGTTTGCTGCAGTTTCAATATTTCCAGTAAGTGTTGAACCATTAAGAAAATTAACAATGAGATCGCTTGTAGATGGACTGCCCAATCCATTTCCACCAATATTTCCTATAAAGCCAACTGCGGATTGAGTTCCAACATTAACAGTCATTTCTCCAGTTGTATTTGGGCGAGTGATATTTCCGCTATAGTGTGGCCCCTTAAGAATATTGTGTTCGCCAACTGTTGTGATATCCCCAAATCTATCGTGATCTTGTGCACTCCCCACACTCACACCAAGAGCTAAAGCAAGTGAACTTGCAATTATGGGCTTAAATAAAGAATATTTAGGGTTTAATTTATCCCCCCCC
>NZ_NXLU01000033.1 GCF_003364215.1 Helicobacter cholecystus | reverse complement strand
GTGAGAGTAAAGAGCAAGAGAGTGCTCAAAGTAAAGAAGAACAAAAGCAGTAAGGAATAAAGGAATAAAGGAATAAGGAATAAAGGAATAAAGGAATAAAAGCAGGAAGGAGGAAATAGGCAATCTTATAAATAAAATCACTCAAGGGTTTGTTTATAAGAAAAAGGGGGGTGATACTCCTTTTTAAAAGAAGGTAGGGAAGAGAAAGAGTTCTTATTTAAAGAAGAAGTTAAAGGAGGAAGAGTGAAAAGAGAAGATTTAAGCTCTCTACACTTTCAAGACTTCTTCTTTAAAAAGAGAGTTAAATCCTAAAGGGATAAGGAGTAGAAAGTAAAAAGGAGTAAATAAAAAGAAGTAAAGAGTAAAGAAAGAAAAAAGAGGGAGAAGTTTTTATACTTCCAATCTTCTTTAAAAAGAAAGAGCTTTGATCAAGAAGTCTTAGATTAAGAAGGAGTAAAAAGTAGAGAGAAAGGTTTGATTGAAACCTTGGTATTTTTAATTTGTATGTTTTTAATGA
>NZ_NXLU01000032.1 GCF_003364215.1 Helicobacter cholecystus | reverse complement strand
TTGCACTCCTCTTACTTGAGCATTGTCGCTATGAGTAGAAGCAGGTGAGAAAGTAAAGCCATTGTTGTTAATAGAAGAGAGATCGGCTTTGGCGATGGAAGTGTAGCCATTATTTTGTGTGATGACACTCTCAATTTTAAGACTACCTGATTGGTTTGAAGCAGTTGTTATCTTAGTATTTTGAGAGGATAGAACATTAAAATTAATTTGATTAATCCCTCCTCTTGTTGTGATTTTAGAGATTGTCCCAGATTGTTGAAAATTAATAATGTTCTTAGAACTGGAGTCTTGGGTCTCAATATTGCCAATACTCCCATCTTTTTCAAAAGTGATGACATTTTTTCCTGCATTTTTTGTAGAAATATTTCCTTCAAGATTTCCACTCTTAAATGTAATTGTTGTAAGGTTCCAAGCCTCAGTTAAAATATTTCCCTTCATTCCACCTGTAAATGTTGCGGTTAACTTAATAGAAATTTAGATGAGATTATATACAAAAATCTACGGGGGGGGGGGGGTAAATTTATTAAAATTATATTTTTTTGTATTTATATATTTAAGAAAACAATAATATTTAGATTATTAAAAGTGATAGAATAACTAT
>NZ_NXLU01000031.1 GCF_003364215.1 Helicobacter cholecystus | reverse complement strand
GTGAGTTTATGATCAACATTGGTGATAAGAAGTCGATCATTTTGTGAATTTAGAGTGATATTGCCTGTTACAGTGCCATCATTTGTAAAATTATATTCTCCACTACTATTGATATTCTCAATACTATCCCCACTTACATCTTGAGCTATTGCATAACTAGCACTTAACATTAAAGCTAAAGAACTAGCAATAAGAGGACGAGTGAGAGTATTGCCTTTTGATTTTAGAGTTTTGTTTGAAGATTTTATTTTAGAGACAAAGTTGTTATTGTCCCCCCCCCCTTAGAAGAAGCTGTATTTGCTCTTTTCATTGTTTTCTCCTTTAATGGTTATAAATGTGTTTTATTTATTTTGGAAGCAAAAAACCTTATATTTGCTTTGTTTTTGTTTAAAAACAAGGTGTAAGTATATCTAAAATTTGACGGGGGGGGGGGGGTAATTTTTGAAAAAATAAAGTATCTTTTGGAATAAAGAAGCAATATATTATATTTCAGGATAATTTAAGGATTTTATCAAGGGATTGGTGGATCTTGCAGGATTTGAACCTGCGACCAATCGGTTATGAGCCGAGTGCTCTGACCAGCTGAGCTAAAGATCCGAATTTTTTTGGGGAGGGCGTATTATACTTAAGATCAAATCGAAA
>NZ_NXLU01000030.1 GCF_003364215.1 Helicobacter cholecystus | reverse complement strand
TCTTATTTTTATAATTTTTGAATCACCCCCACCCCCTGCGGAATAAAATAAAAATTGCAAAATTTTTAAATCTTTTTTGTGTTTAAATAGATTTCTAATCTCATAATTTTAGGGATTTGATATTCCCATTTGATAGGTGGAGTTGATGGTATAAATTTTTTTAATTGTTGCATTGTTTATGTGGTCAAGTAATACTTCTAGCCCTGATTAATTCCTGTATAAAATCTCTATCCCCTTTACTTTTATTGCTTAAGGACATATTAAACCTTGCACATTTTAGGGATTGTGAATCTGGAAGTATTGCCTTGTAAGAAAAGATATAGCAATTAAAAATGGAAAAATCTATGCCATTAACTCTTTAGATAATTAGAGTCCATTCTTTAAATGCTCTTTATACTCCTTTGAAATATATTTTAATGAGGTTTTGATGCATGGAGTGATTAATAAAATTGTATAAGTTTATATTTGAAATCAAAGTTAGAGGCTTATCTCACCTTGATTTTAAAGCAATTTTCAGATTGTTGGGTGAAGACAATATTGATCTTATGGGGTAATAGGGACTTTTTTCAGATTAAAGATTCAAATCACGCATTTTATAGGGATTTATAGGATTGTCTTTTGTTGCATTTGAATTTGTTTGAAAATATTTGATGTATCCTAAAAATTCTTAAAATCACTCTCACTATT
>NZ_NXLU01000002.1 GCF_003364215.1 Helicobacter cholecystus | reverse complement strand
TATAAGCATATCCCTTTGTATACTCTTCATTATTATAAAGTCTAAGAGGAGCATTCAATCCATCCTCTCCACTTGCACTCTGAGCAACTTCATTTAAGACTTCTTGGACTTGTTCTGAAGTGAGATTGGTTAATCCATTAAGAGAATTAATCAGCTCTTCTTGAGCAAAGAGAGTGCTAAGAGCTTCATCTATTAAAGCATAGCGATACATCTCTTTAATAAGGTTGCTTTGCTTATCTCTTAAAGTATTCACTACACTTTGAGTAAGAATATTGTTTGTAAGTCCTCTGCCTATTTGGGCTAGATTTCTTCCTAGATTAACAAAGTTATCTCTTATTCTCTCTCTTCCTATAGAGCTTAAGAGATCATTATCCATACTCAAACTTGCATTTAAGGCTCTCTCTACTCTCTCTTCTTCTGTATATTCACTCTTCTCTAAATTGCTATTAACTCCTAGATTCTTGAGAGTTTGAAGAGATGTTTGAGTTTGTAAGTCTTTCTTACTCTGTGCATTAGGGAGAATTGTATCTTTGGAAAAAGAGGGTTGATCTTGTAAGCTCTCTATTCCTTGATTACTCTGTGGAGAGGAAGTGAGAGAAGAATTAGGAGAAGGGGGAAGGAAATTGTATACATTCTCTTTATCTTCTAAACTCTTTAAAGTAGAGAATTGAGTAAGAGTAGGGGAGGGATCTTTAAGAGAGGATTGATCACTTAAAGAAATATGTATCTCTGCCTTAGGATTTAAGCTTCCTATACTTGCATAGCTTACTCCCTCTCTCCCCTTTCTCTCTTCCAGTAAAGAAAGCTCAGTATTGCCACTTAGAGCAATTCCTAGAGAATTAGAGCTTCTCCCTATAGAAGTAGAGAGATTTAATCCATTGCTTTCTTGCTTACTTGTATTCTTAATATGCGTTGCTTTAATACTCTTAGCAGAGATGAAAAGAGTAGGGGATTTCTTATTCTCTATCTCTTGAATTTGTTTTATTTCTTGAGTGCCTTGTCTCTCTGTCTTTCTCTGATTGCTCTCCTCCTCTTCCCCTAATCCTATAACTCCTCCCTTTAGAGTAAGAGTATCCTCTAGAGTAATACTAAGAGAGCTAGAGGCTAGAAGAGAGGAGGGAGTATTAAGCCAAGAGACTTCCTCTCTCCCTCTCCCAAATCCTCCTCCTATACTTCCACTATCTCCATTTACTCCACCATTACCATTAAAACTCTTAGAAACTCTTAAATCAGTATCACTCTTAGAAACTACCTCTAACTCTTTGGCCTGTATACTCATATCCCTAGCAATAGCAGAGGAAGAGGAGAGAGTGAGTTTCTCTCCTGAATTGATAGAGAGGGAAGAAGCAGAGAGGGAAGAGGCCACATAGCTTACACTCTTTGCTCTCTCCCTCCTTTCTCCTCCCATCATATTGCTCCCATTCACTCCTGCTGTGCCAAAGCTCAGAGATACTCCATACTCTGTACTTTGAAAGTTTGAAGTTCTTTCATTGGCTAAAGCTTCAATTTTGACTTCTCCCCCTGAGTTAATCTCTATATCTTGAGCAAGAAGAGAGGAGGAGAGGAGGGTATAGGAAGAAGTGGAGGTAAAAGAGATAGAAGAGGCGGAGAGAGAGGAAGAAACTTGAGTGATGTCTTTGAAAGTAGAGTTTGAGATATTGCCCTCATATTCTGTAAATCCTCCTGCATAAAAGCCACTTCCATAAGAGCTAGTTAGACTTGAAGCAATGGAGGAAAATGAGGAAGTCAAGTTGGTTGTGTTTGTAAGAAGAGAGGAAGAGAGGAGGGCAAGGTTTGTTTTATAATCCTCTAGAGCTTCTTTGCTGATCTTTCCTTCCTTATAGTCTTGTTTTGCTTTTTTTAAAGCCTGTATTGCCTTATAAAGCCTCTTTTGTGCTTGATAGAAATCTTTCCCAGCATAATAAGCATCCACATAAGCATTGCCTATTTCTACTCCTACTTTTAACTCTCCCTCTCTATCTCTCTCCCTTCCCTCTCTCACTTCTTGCTCTGAAGAAATGGTTATAGAGGAAGCCAATGCTTGAATTTCACCCTCTGCTTGAATATTTGCAGCCTTTATATTAAGAGCATCTTTTGCACTCAAAGATATAGAGCCTACATTAAAGTGAGAGGCTACCACCTCTCTTTGACTGATTTGGGTGCTATTTTCTTTTTCTTTAAACTTCAATCCTGCTCTAAGCTTTCTTTTAAGATCAACAAATCCTCCACTGAGAGTTCTTGAATAAGAGGAAGAGGAAGTGGTGGTTGTGTTAAAGGCATTGAGGATATTAAGAGAGGAGGCAGAGTCGCTAATATTAAGATCACTTCCTATAAGATTTAAATCCTCATTATTTGTCTGAATGGAGAGATTTGAAGCAGTGATAGAAGAAGAGAGTGCACTTTCTTTACTCACTTTCTCACCCTTTTCTTTCTTAATCGCTCCCCAAAGGATATCTTTAGAAGAAGAGGAAGAGGTGGTGCTCTGATCATTCACAGAGCTAAGGGTAAAAGAGCCTGCAGTGATATTCACTCCTTCTTGAGCTTTAAGAGTTGCACCCAGCAAGAGCATATCTTCAGAAGTGGAGAGAGAAATATTCTTTGCTTCAAACTCTGCGAGGGTATTACTCTCTTGAGCAAGAGAGCTTGAAGAACCCTTAGAACTGAATAACTCTTTGTGAGAAGATGAGCTAGATGTAGAATGGCTAGAGAGAGCAGAGAGAGAAGTAAAGTCTTTGGCATTTAAGAGAAGATTTTCTTTTGCTCTCAATGAGCTTCCTACTGAAAAAACACTTTCAGAAGCATTGATTAAAATATTTTCCCCTACAAGTGTGTTGATAATGGATAAAGAATTAGATGTGGTTGTAGAGCTTTTTCTTCTCCCATCTGACCTATTAGAGTGTGAATAGTTCTCTTGTTTGTCGGCTAAAAGGGAAATATTTTTTGCATCAAGAGCAAGAAGGGAAGTAGCCTGAAGAGAAGAAGAGGAGGAAGTAAGAGAATTAGAGGCATTAAGTATGATATTTTTGGCATTCAAAGAATTTGTAAGAAGGGTATTTGAAGAGCTTAGGGCTGCTTCATCTCTAAAGTCTTTTTGCTCTAAGGTTTGAGTGGAGAGGGTGATGTCTTTTGCATTTAAAATCAGGTTATTTGTTGCATTAAGCTTTGTTGCAGAGAGGGAGAGGGTGTCTTTAGCACCCAGAGTGATATTTTTACCACTTAAAAAGCTTTCAGAGAGAAGGGTTTGAGATTGAGTGCTAAGGACTTTTAGATGTTTTGCACTCTTAGAGAGGGGAAGAGAAGAGGTTGGAGTCTCATCTCCTCCTAAGAGAGATATTTTAGAGAAGGCATACTCTTTATAGCTTTCTTGTGTATAAATGCTAGAAGACATTTTCATTGAATCTGCATTTAAAGCTAGATTTTCTTCTGCCTTAATCCTCCCTCCAAGATTACTAATCTCTCCCTTTGAGTTTAAAGTGATATTCTCTGCTTCTATACCTCCAGAATTCAGTATTTTCTCTTTAGTCTGTGCAAAAACTCCCCCACTTGCAATGATGCTTCCCTCATTATTAAGAACTTTTGCTTGGATATAGATACTCTCTCCTGCAATATTTCCACTCAAAGATGTTGAAGCCATATTAAGGATTGAGGGGAGAGAAAGAAGAAAATTTTTATTTTGTTGATTTTGAATAGTGTATTTGTTTTGAAGCTCTTGATTAAGTCTTTGGTTGAGAGCTAAAAGAATAGGGAGATTTTGGAGGGAGAGAGTGGAAGAAAAGGAATCTAGGTGGATATTGTTGAAATTTTTTAAAAGATAATTCTGATCATTTTTGCTCAGAGAGGATATAAAAGCATATCTCTCCTGAGGGCTTAGAGAGGTTAAAAACTCTTTTTGAGTTTCAAAGGAAAGAGAGAGGAGTCTCTGCTTAAAATAATCACTCAAGATAAAATCTTTAAGATTCTCTTCTGTGACTTCTTTTGCTTTGATATTTTGGGGATTATAGGAGTTAAAAACAACAATATCTTGTGTGTTAGGAGAGAGGGAGAGGCTATCTGCAAATAAGGGAAGAGAAAGATTGATTTGTGTAATTTGTGCAGCAGGATTATAGGCAAATACACCAAAGGCAGTCACATTCTTATGCCCACAAGTAAAAAAATCAAAGAAACCACATTTCACCCTCTTAGTGTAATGCTTAGCCTCCCTCCCACTTTTTATCACTTTTCTTAAAGCTTGTGTTGCATGGTTATTAAGCACTAAGACATCAAGATTGCTCTCTTTCTCTCCCCCAATTTGTCCATCAAAGTTCTCAAGATTTTGTGCTTGGATTACAAGTGTATTTCCTGCATAAAACATTGCAGGGCTATAGCTTTGAATTTTGTCCTCATAAATGGTTTGAATATAGTCCTTATCCCCTTCATTA
The DNA here is from genome assembly GCF_003364215.1 of Helicobacter cholecystus. Classification (GTDB taxonomy): domain Bacteria; phylum Campylobacterota; class Campylobacteria; order Campylobacterales; family Helicobacteraceae; genus Helicobacter_G; species Helicobacter_G cholecystus. Next base: position 312,699 of record NZ_NXLU01000002.1, on the reverse strand, counting down.
AGATATTGAGATGAAGAAATAAAAGAAGGTCCCTTATAATAATCATAATCTTTCCATCTTCCTATTGTGATATGTTCTTGAGAAACTTTCTGCTCTGCTAATTTAATCTTTGCTCTATTAAGGATCTCATTGGCTTGAATAAAGGCATTTTCTTTTGCAAGAATAAAACCTTCAGAATTAATGATTTTCTCTGATTGGACTACTAGATTATTGCCTTTAATCAACCCATGGGTATTCCCAATCTCTTTGGCCCTAAGATTAAGGGTTTGGTTTGAGGAGAGAATAGAGATATTGTGTAAACTTTGAGCTTGGATAGAAGCATCCTCTAAAGAGAGAATATAGCCCTCATTGTTCAAGGTCTTTGAATGAATATGCATTGTTGAAGAAGAAAAGAGAGAAGGGAAATTCTCTCCCCCTTGCTCTTTGTGCGCTAATCTTTCTTTTCCATCTAATCCCTTATTTTCTTTAAATCTTCCTTGATTGATGTTCAGACTTTCTTGGATGACTTTATGAGTATTATCTTGTTTGTTGGGAAGAGAATTTGAAGAGAAATTCTCTTGAGAGAAAGAGTTATTCTCTTCTGCCCAATTCTCTCCCTCTCTCTTAGAAATCTTTAAATCCCCATTAATATCAATATAAAAGCCCCCATCCCCTTCTCTTTGAGTAGGATATGTAGCCATTACTCCTTTAATCTTTGCTTCCACTCCCTCATCGGATGCAACCATAAAGATAGAACTAGCATACACTCTTCCCAGATAGCCTACATCAAGAGCAAGGGAGGTAGAGTGATCTTCTCTTTGGATAGGTTGCCAGAGTAGAAGAGAACCTTTTTGATCCAAAGTAATCATATTAGAGCCTAGGATTGCTCTTAGTGTATTGGCATAAAGTTCTGCATTAAAAGAGAGACTTTTTGCCAAAAGGGAAAGAGAAGCAGATCCTAGAGCATTAAGAGAGTTAATATTGATTATGCCTTTTTGAATATTTAACTCTATATGCCCATTATCCATTATTTGAGGCAATGCAGTGGAGAGAGTAATATCATTGGCATTAATAAAGCCACAACCCTGACAAGTAATTCCATTTGGATTTGCAATTAAAAGTGAAGCAGAACTTCCTGCAATCTCCATAAAACCCAGTAGAGTAGAAGCAGAAGTAGAAGTGACTTGATTAAGAATAAAAGAAGCAGGATTGATGAGATTTGGATTAGCAGTAATCATCTCTCCTAATAGACTAGGAGTAAGGGCTAGAGTTGAATTATTAAAGATTAAGCCATTTTCTTTGACATTAAATTCTAAGAAGAGATTATTAGAGATCCCTTTGCTATCAGGAGATGCAATATTGAGAATATCCACCCCATTAGCAGAAATATCAAGGCTTGTATTTAAAGAAGAAGGGTCAATGATGATTGGAGGAGAGGAGGGTGTAGAATTATTCAAAGGCAGGGGATGATTTGAGATTGGAGAATTCAAAGAAGATACAGAGTTAGCACAGAGTGGAAGAAAGATAAGAGATAAAGAAAGGAGAGAAGATAAACAACATTGCAATAAGAAGGAAAGCTTTTTCATCATATTCTCCTTTTTTTAAAGGCAACCTAAATAAAAGCTTAGACAAAATCAAATCTTAAATTAATCAATCTTACACTAAAATTTACAGAGATGTTCATAAAATTTGTCAAAAATGATTTTTCTTTTGGAGAGAAAATGAAATTAGTTTTAGGTTTGATGGGTTCTATCTTATTGCATTCTCAAATTATTAACCCATCAGATCTTGTTGATAGGCTTAATTCAGCTAGAAAACAAAATCTTCTTCTTCAGGATCTTTCACCTCTTTTAATCCCGCCAAAAGAGAGTTTAAAAGAAGAAAAAGAATTGGAGGAATTAGAGGAAAATATCCAATCTATCACAAAAGAAGAGGGATTGCCTTGTTTTGATATTCACAGCATTACTCTATATGCTGATTTGTCAAAAGTGCTTGAAGAGTTTGCCTTTCTTGAAAAAAATCTAAAGAAATATAAGAATCAGTGTCTTAATCAAAAACAGATTTATATCTTGCTAGAAGAATTAAAAAAAGAAGCAATCAAGAGGGGATATATCACTACACTTTTTGCTCTTCCACCACAAAACCTTAAAAAGGGTGAGCTAATCATCAATATAGAAACTTCATTTGTGGGATCTATTCGCTATCCTTCTCTTATTGCATTTTGGGGAAAAGATTTTGCAATAAAAGAGGGTGATATTCTTAATATTTCTCCTCTTGAGCGAGGGATTTATAATTACAGAAGGCTTAAAACCCTTTTCCCAAGATTTTTTATTCAACCACAAAAAAGCAATAATACTCTGGCACAAACACAAATTGATGTGGAATTTGATGCAAAGCAAATCAGTGGAGTACCCCTACCATTCTATCTCTTAGTAAGTATGGATAATGGAGGTAATAGTGGAAGTGGGATTTATCAAACTTCGCTTCAAGCAGGAGTGGAGAATATTCTTTCTCTTGGAGAGATTCTGAGTTCTTATAGTGTGATTACCCCATATTGGAAAACTAATGCACATAGTCTTTATACTTCATTAGATTTTTCTATTCCCCTGAGGAGATTTATATTTTTTGCTTCAGGAAGTTATTCTTTTTATGCCTATCCCTTAAAATTCGTAGGAAGAGAGCTTAAGTATAGTGGCTATTTGACAAGTTTTGAGGTTAAGGGGAAGATTCTTTCTTATATGGATAACCTTAACCAGCTTTCAATCAATTTTGGATTGGGAAAGCGATGGGCAAAAAATTTATTAGAGAAAATTGAACTTCTTTCCCAAAGAAGGAATCTCACCTATATTTTTATTTCATTAGATTATCTAAGATATTTTCAAAATAGCTCCTCTCTTTCTCTTAGTTTGGGAGTAAAGCAAGGAGTTAAGGCCTTAGGGTCTATGTCAAATTTTCCAACTCAACAGAAAAATCCTCCAAATTTTTTCTATACTCTCCCTACTTTTGATTTGTATTTGAACATCCCTTTTATGTTGAGTAACCAACGTATGCGTTTCTCATCACTCATCAAAACTCAATTCTCACGCACCCAGCTTTATGCAAGTGAAAAAATGGGACTAGGAGGAATGTACAGTATTCGAGGATTTGAAAACAATGCTTTGAGTGGAGATTTTGGAATACTTAATCGAAATGATTTAGTTTATGATCTTTTAAATTTTAAAGGGTTTGCTATAACATCAAGTATAGGTATAGATATGGGCTATGTCATTGATCTCTTTACCCCTTCTAGTTTTATTTTAAGGAATAGAGGCTTTTTAAGTGGCGGGAGTATTGGATTAAGAATGAATTATAAAGAATATTTTCAAGTCCAATTGTGGGGTTATAAGGCTTTTTATAATCCTAGAAAAGAGAAGGAGCGATATTTTTATTTTTCTGTTGGATGCGGGATATAGATTAATTTAGCAAGAGAGACAAAATAAAAAATAAATAAAGATATAATTGAATTCATTAAGTTGATTTGCTATGAAAAAGAGAGATAATGGAAGAGAAAAAGATTTTTTTATGTCCTTGTAACCTGTATAAAAATTTTAAACGCTACTATGGAAGAATGGGAATTTTTTTACTCTTGGGTGTGATGTGTTTTATACTTGATCAATATGTTAAAAATTTGATTTTGCAAGGTTTTAGGTATGAGGGCAGTGTGATTTCTATTGTTTCAGTTTTAAATAAAGGTGTAGCGTTTTCAATGTTTTCGTTTTTAGGAGAGAATCTTAAGTGGATTCAGATGGGGCTTATTATTGTCCTTACTTATATTTTTTTGGTTTCACAAGATTTGCTTAGAAACTATTTCATTCCTTTTGGCCTACTTATGGGTTCTGGAGTATCAAACTTATATGATCGTTTTAAGCATAGTGGTGTAGTAGATTATATTTTTTGGCACTATAAATTTGAGTTTGCAGTGTTTAACCTTGCTGATGTTTTTATTAATATTGGGATTGGAATTTTACTTTTAATGATGATATTTTGGAAAAAAGATGAGAGAAAAGTAGTATAATCGCAAATTTTATGGGAAATTTAATATTACAGAGGTTGTATGTCTGAAGTCATAGGCATTAAATATCAAGATAAAGTTTTAGATCTTGCCACTGCCAAAGAAATGGGTGCAAGTGGTGAGGAAGTAGTTTTTGACAATTCACCCGAATCTCTCTTAATCATTCGGCATTCCTGTGCTCATCTTATGGCACAAGCAATCAAATCCCTCTATCCTGAAGCGAAATTCTTTGTTGGTCCTGTTGTTGATGAAGGTTTTTATTACGATTTTGAGGTAGAGAGTAAAATCTCAGAGGAAGATTTGCCAAAGATTGAAGAGAAAATGAAAGAGCTTGTAAAACAAGGCTTTGAAATTACTAAATGCACTTTCTCTCGTGAAGAAGTCATTGAGCGTTTTAAAAATGATGATCTCAAGATGGCGGTGATTTCAAAAATTGATTCCCCAATTTTAACTATTTATACCCAAGGAGATTTTGAAGATCTTTGTCGTGGACCTCATTTACCCAATACTAAGTTCTTGCATTCATTTAAACTTACAAAGGTTGCAGGTGCATATCTAGGGGGAGATGAGAAAGCTAAAATGCTTACGCGAATCTATGGGATTGCATTTTCTGATAAAGAATCTTTAAAACAACATCTTTTTCAGCTTGAAGAAGCAAAGAAGCGGGATCATAGAAAGCTTGGAAATGAGATGGGGCTTTTTGCATTTGATGAGGATGTAGGTGCAGGACTGCCTATTTGGCTTCCCAAAGGTGCAAGGCTTAGACGCACACTTGAAACACTTCTCACTCAAGCACATATTATTCGCTACTATGAGCCTGTAAGAGGACCAGAAATCCTTAAGAGTGATTTATGGAAAATCAGTGGGCACTATCAAAATTATGGTGAGAATATGTATTTTACACAGATTGATGAAGTAGAATATGGGATTAAACCAATGAACTGTGTAGGCCATATTAAGGTTTATCAAAGTTCTATCCGTTCCTATCGAGAACTTCCTTTAAGATTTTATGAGTATGGCGTGGTGCATCGTCATGAAAAAAGTGGAGTGCTTCATGGACTTTTAAGGGTGAGAGAATTTACTCAAGATGATGCGCATATCTTCTGTAAGCCTGATCAAATTTGTGATGAAATTGTTTCTATTGTGAAATTTGCTCAACGCATTATGAATGCTTTTGGATTTAAATATGAGATGGAAATTTCAACCAAACCAAAAAAATCTATTGGTGATGAGGCAATTTGGGAAATTTCTACACAGGCTCTTAAAGATGCACTGAGTTTTTGTGGGATTAAATATGGGATTGATGAGGGCGGTGGAGCGTTTTATGGCCCAAAGATTGATATTAAGATTACAGATGCAATTGGGAGAAAATGGCAGTGTGGAACAGTGCAAATTGATATGAATCTTCCACAAAGATTTGCGCTGGAGTATATTGATGAAGACAATACTGCTAAGCAACCTGTAATGATACATAGGGCAATTTTAGGATCATTTGAACGATTTATTGCTATTTTGATTGAGCATTTTGGTGGAGAGCTTCCATTCTTTATTGCTCCAACTCAAGTAGTGATTATTCCAATTTCAGCTCAACAGGTTGGATATGCCAATGAGTTAAGGGAGAAAATGCTGTCTCTTGGTGCTTATGCTGAAATTTTTAATAAGAATGAGACATTGAGTAAACGTGTTCGAACTGCTGAGAAGCAAAAGGTGCCAATGATTATTGTTTTGGGTGAAAAAGAAATGCAAAATAAAATCTTGGCAATCCGAGATAGAAGAGAGAAGACACAATATGAGTTAAGTGAAGTAGAATTCCTTAAACTTGTAGAAACTAAAATGAAAGAGGTTAGCTTTTGAGCAAAGAAGAAACATTATTAAATGAAGATATTCAACTAAAAGAAGTGCGTTGTATTGGTGAGGGTGGAGAGCAATTTGGGATTATGAGTTCTAGGGAAGCTTTAGAACTTGCAGTTGAGCATGATTTAGATTTGGTTTTGATTTCTCCAAATGCCAATCCGCCAGTTTGTAAGATTATGGATTATGGGAAGTTTAAATATCAAGTCGAAAAAAAACAAAAAGAGGCTAAAAAAAAGCAAAAGCAAATTGAAATTAAAGAGATTAAACTTTCTGTGCAAATTGCGCAAAATGATATTAATTACAAAGTGAAGCATGCAAGAGAGTTTTTAGAAAATGGTAAACATGTGCGTTTTAGAGTATTCCTCAAGCAGAGGGAAGTGGGTATTCCAGGCGTAGGACTTGACCTCTTGGGAAAAATTAGTGAGATGTTAGAAGATATTGCAATTGCTGAGAAAGAGGCAAAACTTGAAGGACGATATGTTAATATTCTATTTGTTCCTAAAAAGAAATAATTTTTAATCTTATGAAAGGAGAGTGAAAATGCCAAAGATGAAAACAAATCGCGGTGCAGCTAAACGTTTTAAGGTAAAAAAGAACCTTGTAAAGCGTGGCAGTGCTTTTAAAAGTCATATTTTGACTAAGAAAGATCACAAAAGAAAAGCTAACTTAAATGCACCCAAATATGTTCATGATGCAAATATGGATTCTGTAAAAAAGCTATTGTGTAAAGCATAATACAGAGTGAGTTGTAGTCCCCCTTTGATAAAAAAAGGGAAAGTTTGATGTAAATCACACCTAATAAAAGGTAAAGGAGAAAAGATGAGAGTAAAAACAGGCGTGGTAAGAAGAAGACGCCACAAGAAAATTTTAAAACTTGCTAGAGGTTTTTATAGCGGTAGAAGAAAACATTTTAGAAAAGCAAAAGAACAACTTGAAAGAAGTATGTATTATGCTTTCCGCGATAGAAAACAAAAGAAAAGAGAATTTAGAAGTCTATGGATCGTAAGAATTAATGCAGCTTGTAGAATGCACGATATGAGTTACTCTAAATTTATGCATGGTTTAAAATTAGCAAATATTGAACTTGATAGAAAAATTCTTGCTGATATGGCAATGAATGATATAGGTGCATTTTCAAAAATTGTAGAGAGTGCAAAGAAAGCCCTCTAATTTCCACTTCAACCCCTTCTTTTTGGAGGGGTTTATTTTCTTCACTTATTCCCTTTGATTTGTTTTTTGTTTCTTATATAATTTTGACTTTAGTTTGGTCAAAAAAGGAAAAATATGATTTTTATTGATGCTGCTTTAAGGAAATCAACTCCTTATACCCCAATTTGGATGATGCGACAAGCAGGACGATATCTCAGTGAATATAGAGAAACAAGATCTAAAGCAGGAAGTTTTTTAGATCTTTGTCAAAATGTAGAACTTGCAGCAGAGGTTACACTTCAGCCTATTGATATTTTAGATGTTGATGCAGCAATTTTATTTAGCGATATTTTGGTTGTGCCTTTTGAAATGGGACTGCCTTTGGAATTTCTTGCAGGAGAGGGACCCAAATTTGGCAAAACTATTCGCTCACAAGAGGATCTTAAACTTTTAGAAAGTGGATCTTATAAAAAGCTTGGATATGTTTATGATGCAGTAAGTTGCATTAGAGGTAAGCTTGCAAAAGATAAAGCTTTGATTGGATTTTGTGGATCACCTTGGACATTGGCAACTTATATGATTGAGGGAGAAGGAAGCAAAACCTATACGCATAGTAAAAAGATGCTTTATAGTAATCCCACACTTTTACACTCTTTGCTTGAGATGATTAGCCAAGATTTGATTGGATATCTCAAGTCTCAAATCAAGGCAGGAGCAAATGCTGTAATGGTATTTGATTCTTGGGCTTCGGCATTAGAGTTGAGTGCATATCTTAGCTTTAGTTGGGAGTATATGAAAAAAATTGCTAAAGAAATCAAAAGAGAATACCCTCATATCCCTATAATGCTTTTTCCTAAAGGTGTCGGTGCATATCTTGAATACCTAGATGGAGATTTTGATGTCTTTGGAGTGGATTGGGGAACTCCAATGAGTTTGGCAAAAGAAAAACTTGGCAAAAAGTATGTTTTACAAGGTAATCTTGAGCCTGCAAGACTTTATAATGTGGATGCCATGCTTGAAGGGGTGGAGCAAATTCTCTCTGTGATGAATGAAGGAAGGGGACATATTTTTAATCTTGGACATGGAATGATCCCTGATCTTCCAAGAGAAAATGCCATTGAGCTTGTCAAGCTTGTAAAAGAAAAAACTAAACGCTAATGCAAAATATTATCTTTGGCCCTATACATTCAAGAAGATTTGGCATCTCTTTGGGGATCGATCTTTCTCCAAGTAAAAAACAATGCAATTTTGATTGTCTTTATTGTGAGCTTGGTGGAGCGAAGACTATGGGGAAGATGGAGGAAGTTTTAGAGGTAGAACAAATCCTTGATACACTTTTTAAAAGATTAAAGAGTGGGCCAAAACTTGATGTCATTACTCTTAGCGCTAATGGTGAACCTACGCTCTATCCCCACCTTTATGAACTCATTACTAAAATCAAAGAGAAGATTGGAGGAAAATATAAAACACTCATTCTCAGTAATGGCTCTTGTTTTGGTGATCCACAAGTGCAAAAAGCACTCAAAGAATTTGATATTGTGAAATTTTCTCTTGATTGTTACTCTGCACAGTGTTTCAAAAAGCTTGATCGTCCAAACAAATCTTTAGATATTGAACAAATCAAAGAGGGGATTAAAGACTTTGCAAAAAAATATGATGGAGAGCTTGTTGCAGAGATTTTAGTTCTTAAAAATCTCAATGATAATCTTGAAGAGATGCATTTACTTGCAAATTTTATGCGTGAGGTAGGTGTGCATCGTGTAGATTTAGGAACATTAGATCGTCCTCCAGCTTATAGAATTGAGGGTGTGGATATAGAGATTTTAAAAAAGCTTTCTTTAGTGTTTGAGGGGCAATGCGTAAGTATCCCTGTAAGGAAAGAGATTACTTTGGAGCAAAAAACTCTTTTAGAGAGTGAAGAAGATGTCTTAGAGATTCTTAAAAAACGCCCAATCAGTGTGGATGAGTTTTCTGCACTCTTTGATGGAGAGCAAATCTGTAAAAAAATGTTAGAAAATGGGAAAATACAGATAAAAAAAGTTGCAAATATGAGTTTTTTTGCTCCAATATCTTGACATATAAGAATTTTTCCCCTATAATCTTAACTTTAAATTGAGCTTCGTATTCCGGATTAGCTCAGCGGTAGAGTAGGCGGCTGTTAACCGCTTGGTCGCAGGTTCGAATCCTGCATCCGGAGCCATACTTCATCTTACAGTTTATAGATTCAATCATCATTTTTAATTTTTCTTATAGTTTTTTGTAGTATCTCAAAGTCTTTTTGCAATAATCTTGACAATATAATTGTGGATAAATTAATTCAAACAAAAAAGAGAAGTAGATCAAATAGAGTTAGGATCAAGAAAGTATTTTTACGCGATAAATTTAGTGTTTCACACAAATATTAAAGAGACTATATAAAATTTTGATGATTTATGGGAGGATTTAGAGGATATATTGGAAGCTTCTGAATAAAAATAAATATCCAAATAATAAATCATAAAGTTTTTTATAAATAAATTAAGGTATAGTTAAGTTTGATTTTGTAATGATCCAATTTTAAAATTGAATACAGCGGGTTTATGATGAATGAATTTAAGAAGAAAATCAAAGATATGGATATGGATTGGTTTGAGTTTACCTACCCCTTTGCCAATAGAAAAGAGATATATCTTAGTGGTAAATATCATTATAAGTGTTTAATTCTTGGGACTTTTCCTTCTAAAGCATCAAGAGATAATGGGTATTTTTATGGAAATAAAACAAATGAGTTTTGGGAATATTTGGGGTATGTATTTGATGCTGATTTGATAAAAATGCCAAAAGAGCAAAAAGAAGACTGGATTAATAACCGAGGAATTGCTATTTATGATATTGTTGAGAGTTATGAGGGGTTTAACTGGTATTCAAATGATAAAGATTTATTTACATGTGCTCGAAATCATACATATTGCTTAGAATTTGTTGAAAATTTTTTGGATCAATATAAAGAAACAAAAATTATGTTCACCTCAAGAAAGGCTGAAAATAAATTTAAAAGTGAATTTAAGCATTGTGATTACACCTCTAGCCAATTATTTTATTTGCCTAGCCCAAGTCGATTAAATCGTTCTATGAATAGTGATGAAAAAAGAAATCAATGGCGTAATGCTTTTAAAGAAGCAAAGTTAATTCAATAGTTTATAAGGGCTATATTTCTCTTTTCCAATGAGAGATAAGATTTTGCTTCCAAAGATTTGAGAATCATCTTTAAAATATTTTTGTAAGTAGAATAGAAAGATCTAAAAAAGTGCTTAAAACCAATGAATATATTTCATTACATAGTCTGCAAAGAAAATAATTACAGCATAACGTAGGGTCTTCCCTAGTGCAATAAAGAAAATACAGCGATAAACATTGTATTTAGCTAATCCTAGAGCTAAGGTAAAGATATCACCTAAAAAAGGTAGAAATGAAAGAAAGGAGAGCAAATCCCCGTGTTGAAGACTTTTTTGTCTAAAGTATCTCACTTTGATATTGTCAATCTTTGAAAATTTCTCCAATATCTTAGTGAGTCCAAAATATCCTAGTGCGTAAGTTGTAATACTTCCCAGCACATTTCCTACACTTGCAACGATTAAGATAGTCCAAGGATTATATTTAAGTGCGATAAAAGTTGCTACAACAGCCTCTGAGGGGATGGGTAATATTGTGCTAGAAGCCATTGTTGCCAAAAAAAGTCCAATTAATCCATATTCTTCCATTAAACAATCCTTCGTTTGATAAAGGGTGAAAGTTTTGTGAGAATTTCATAAGGGATAGTTTCAAAAATCTCTGCCCACTCTCTCACATCCCTAAAAAGACAAATACGCTCCTTTTGGCTAATAGTTGAAAAACAATCCATAGACATTCTAGGAAGAATTTGCTCTCCCTCGGCACAATATAGCTTCTTTTTTGTATATTCGCTAATTCTAAAAAGTCCATCACCATAACCGAGATCATAGCTACTTACAACTCCATCATTTGGCATTTGCCAAACACCGCCATATCCTATTCTTTCTCCTTTTTTAAGCTGATGAGAGCAAATTTTATCTGCCCAAAGACTTGCAATAGGCTTAAGCTCCGCGCATAGTGGATGATTAGCACAAAGATATCCATAACCAGCAATCCCAATACGCACAAGCTCTTGAATATTTTTTTTTCTAAAAGTACCTGAAGAATTATGAAAATGAAATCTTGGCGTTGGTAAAGAATAAAATGAACATAGATCTAGGACTTGTCTTTGAACTTCAAGACTTGTATCTTCTTGCATCTTCATACATTCTCCCCCCTCATCACTGAAACCATTATGAGAGAAAACTCCAATAAGTTTCAAATTTCTTTTTGCAATGATTGCAAATGCATCTTTGAGTTGCGTAGGGTGAATTCCATTGCGATTCATTCCACAATTTATTTCAAGCTCAAACCCACGATTTGTAGAGAGATTTTTGAGTGTAGTAAGTGTTTGAACACTTTGGTAAATATTGTTTGGAGAATCATGAGAGATAGAGCCATAAAAGGCTGTGATATGTTTAAAGTCATTTTTAATTTGCAGAGCTTCAAATTCATTTTTAACAAACACACTCTCAATCCCATTCTCTCTCGCTAAGCTTGCTATTTCTCTAAGGCCATGACCATAAGCATTATCTTTAAGAACTAGAGCTAGAGTTTGTCGATTGAAGAGATGTTTGGAAATAAGATTGAGATTATGTTTAAAGTATTGAGAGTTAATTAAAACTTCTGCCATTTTTTTCCTTAATTATTGTAAAAAGAGCTTATGAGAGGGGGATTTTTCCCCCTAAAAATTATTTAAGCGTTGCGATATATTCTGCCAAAGTATTGATATCCTCATTAGAAAGATTCTTAACTTGGATAAACATTGTGTTTGCTTTTGGTGTTTTGATTGTTTTGTTCTTATAGCCAGTTAAAAGGTCAATCGCTTGTTGCTTGCTAAGCCCAGCAATTGGTTTTGGAGCTACACCTACTTTTTTACCATCAACACCATGACAAGTAGTACACTTCTTATATACTGCTGGAGCTTCTGCAAAAAGCATAGAAGCCAATCCTAGTGCAAAAATTGCAACGAACTTTTTCATACTAATTCTCCTAAAATGTTTTATTTACCTTAAGCACGAGGTAACTTTATATTTTATCGTGTTTTTGAGATAATTTTAGATTTTTATTCTTCCTTCAAAGGCTCGAGTGAGTGAAAGCTCATCAATATGATCAAGTCCAATCCCAGTAGGAACTCCTTGTGCTATTTTGCTAAAAGTAAGTGGAATTGCGCTTAATCTATCTTCAATAAAGAGCATGAGTGCATCATTGGCTAAAGAAGGAGAAAGACTAAAAATTACCTCATGGATATTATTCTTTACAATTAGTGTAATCAGTGCTTCAAAATCAACACTTTCAAGGGATTCTAATACAAAATATTTCCCAAAAAAACTATGGGTATTTTCAATAATTGCAATATCTCTTGGATGTCCGACAATACAAAGTTGGCCATTATTGCGCTCTTGATTTTGGCAGATTTGACATTCTTCTTCTTGACTTAATCCTCCACATATTGAGCATTTTTGCACATTCTCTATGGCATTTTGGATATTTTTTGCAATTTGCATTCCCAAATATTTATTTTCTACACAAAGAGTGTATGCCATTTTTTCTGCAGACTTTCTTCCAATCGAGGGAAGTTTTTCAAGAGTTTCAACAAGCAAATAAAAAGATTGAAGATTTTTAATTCTCATAACTTGGAATTGTAGCATTTGATTTTTTTCTTGAGTAAGTGTTTTTAAATTCTCCTTGTGAGTTTGCTAAAATTATATTTTTTAGAGTTTAACTTTTAATTTTTAAGGATAATGTTTTGGAAGAGTTTGATTACTATGAAGTCTTAGAAGTGAATCGTACTGCATCTGGTGATGAAATCAAAAAAGCTTTTAGAAGATTAGCAATGGCATATCACCCTGATCGTAATCCTGATAATCCACAAGCTGAAGAACAATTTAAAAAAATTAATGAAGCTTATGAGGTTTTAAGTAATGAGGAGAAGAGAGCAACTTATGATCGTTATGGAAAAGCAGGGCTTCAAGGTGTAGGGAGTAGTGGGGGGATGAGTGGATTTGGTGATATTTTTGGTGATATTTTTGAGGGCTTTTTTGGCGGTGGGAGTCGTAGAAGGAGTCAAAGAGATGATTTAACATTTCAACTTGATGTGGCACTTGCTTTCACGCTTGAGTTTAAAGAGGCAGTTTTTGGATGTAAAAAAGAGATAGAAGTCTCTTATAAAGTCGCATGTCAAGAGTGCAAGGGAAGTGGTGCTAAGAAAAAAGAAATTTGCCCAGATTGTCAAGGGCAGGGACAAATTGGAATTCGTCAAGGATTTATGACTTTTGCGCAAACTTGTCCTAGATGTCAAGGGGATGGAAAGATTGTTGTTGAGAAATGCCCTAAATGTAATGCTAAGGGTTATAAAACTCAAAAAGAAAAAATTAAGATTGATATTCCTGAAGGAGTATTTCAGGGGGCAAGAATTAGAGTTTCTCAAAAAGGGAATGAGGGCAAAAATGGTGAAAGGGGGGATTTATATATCCAAATTTCAATTAAAGATGATGAACACTTTATTAGAGATGGAGAGAATATCTATGTAGAAGTTCCTGTATTTTTCACAACAATTCTTCTAGGAGGTGGATTAAAAATTCCATCATTAAGAGGGGAATTGGAGCTTAATATTCCTGTGGGCTCAAAAGATAGAACACAATTTATTTTTGAAGGACATGGGGTGAAAAGTATCCAAGGTAATTATTATGGAGATTTGATTGCAGAAATTAAAATTGTTTATCCTAAAAAACTTACAAGTGAACAAAAAGAGCTTGCACAAAAACTTCAAGCAAGTTTTGGTGATCATAGCCAACCCCATAAAAGTACACTTAAAAAAGCATTTGATAAGGCTAAGAAATGGTTTTCAGAATTTAAAAACTAAAAATTTATAGCTAATCAATCAAATTTTTTCTTTTTAAGCTAGGAGAGTATTTGAAAATTAAAGAAATATAAGTTAAAAGCATACTCTCCAAATCTAATCTTCCAGGGGGGGGGGGGATTATTTAGCGAACCCTTACACAGGTTATACCTTTGCATGTAAGTATTGTTATGCGTGCTTGATGAAAAGATTTAGCAATCATATAGAGGAATGGGGAGAGTTTATAGATGTGAAATATTGGGAGTCTTTAAAAAATACTCAAAAATATGCCAATAAAGAGCTTTTTATTGGCTCAGTTACAGATCCTTATAATCCTCAAGAAAAAAATATCAGCGCACAAAAGCCACTTCTTGAAGAGCTTAAAGACAGTGGAATAAAGTTTAGCATTGCTACAAAATCAGATTTAACCTTATGAGATTTAGAGTTGATTAAAAGCGTTTCTCTATCAATACCCTAGATGAAAATTTTAGAAAAGATATGGATAGGGCTGTGCAGATAAAAAGGCGACTTGAGGCGATGAAGATATTCTATAATGAAGGAATTATTACAATCTGTTTCATCTCTCCCATTTTTCCACAAATTATTGATGTGGAAGCAATCATTCATGAAGTGCAAGAAGATTGTCATTTTATTTGGCTAGAAAACCTTAATCTTAGAGGAATCTATAAATTTGTGATTATGGAGTATATCCGTATCAAATACCCTCATTTTCTCTCTCTTTATCAAGAGATTTATACACAAAGCAAGATGACTGATTGGCAGTGGCTAGATTCTAAACTTAAGGCATTTGTGCAAAGTAGGGGGCTAGAGTATGTTTAAATGATGATGCTCTTATTCCACGCTCCAAACCTATTGTGGTGAATTACTTTTATCACGATCAAATCAAGAAAAACACCAAAGTTTGAAGGAAGAGAGAAAAGGAATAAGGATTGAAATAATCTCTAAAATCATTTATAATTTTTCCCTTATAACTCCTCTTAAGGATTTGGAATGTTACAAACGATAAATCTTACAATGCGATATGCAACTAAAAAACTCTTTGAAAATGTCAATATCAAGCTTGACAGTGGAAAGCGATACGGACTCATTGGTGCAAATGGTGCAGGAAAATCCACACTTTTAAAAATACTTAGTGGAGAATATGAGGCCAGTAGCGGAGAGGTGATTATCAATCCTCATGCACGTCTTGGAGTATTAGGGCAAAATCAATATGCATTTGAAGATCTTAGTCTTAAGGATGCAGTTTTAATTGGCAATAAGCGCCTTTATGATGCAGTCAAAGAAAAAGAAAAGCTCTATATGCAGGGGGATTTGAGTGATGAAAAAGTCAATGAACGGCTAGGGGAGTTAGAAATTATCTGTGCTGAAGAAGATCCAATGTATGAATATGATGTAGTGATTGAAAAGATCTTACAGGATTTAGGTTTTCCTTCCTCTAAGCATGATGAACTCATGAGCACACTTACAGGAGGAGATAAATTCAAAATCCTCCTTGCACAAGTACTTTTCCCTAAACCTGATATTCTTTTTCTTGATGAGCCTACAAATAATCTTGATCTTAGTTCTATTTCTTGGCTTGAAGAAAATCTAAAACGTCACGAAGGCACAATGGTAGTTATCAGCCATGATCGTCATTTTTTAAATGAGGTTTGTACGCATATTTTAGATGTAGATTTTGGTGGAGTAAGAGAGTTTAGTGGAAATTATGATGATTGGTATATTGCCTCAACACTAATTGCAAAGCAACAAGAAGCTGAGAGAAATAAAAAACTTAAAGAAAAAGAAGAACTTGAAAATTTTATTGCCAGGTTTAGTGCCAATGCAAGTAAGGCTAAACAAGCCACTTCACGTCAAAAACAACTTGAAAAGCTAGATATTCAAGCTTTAGCAGTGAGTTCAAGAAGAGATCCTAGCATTGTGTTTAAGCCCAAAAGAACAATTGGAAATGAGGCATTAGAATGCGAAGGGATAAGCCATTGTTATGGGGATAAAAAGGTGCTTAATGATGTGAGCTTAAAGATTTTGCCAGGGGATAAAATCGCTTTAATTGGTGCAAATGGTGTAGGTAAAAGCACACTTTGCAAAATTTTAGTAGAGGAGATAAAACCACAGTGTGGAAATGTGAAGTGGGGTGTAACTACACAAAGAGGTTATTTTCCTCAAAATGTGAGTGAGGAGATTAGGGGAGAGGAAACACTTTATGAGTGGTTAAGAGGTTTTGATAAAAAAGCAGACAGCAATGAAATTAGAAGCAATCTTGGAAGAATGCTTTTTAGTGGAGAGGAGCAAGAGAAGAGTATTAATGCCTTAAGTGGAGGAGAGAAACATCGAATGATGCTCAGTAAGCTTATGCTTGAGGGTGGAAATTTTCTTATACTCGATGAGCCTACAAACCATCTTGATCTTGAAAGTATTATTGCATTAGGTGAAGCACTCTATAAGTTTAATGGAAATGTAATTTGTGTTAGCCATGATCGAGAGCTTATTGATGCTTATGCTAATCGTATCATTGAATTAAAGTTTGGTAAAGATGGAGCAGAGGTTATTGATTTTAGAGGGAGCTATGAGGAATATTTAGAGAAAAATAAATAAGAGAGGTTATCCTCTCTTATTCTTAAGCAATTGTTGAAATTGTTGAATTTCTTTCTCTTGTGCAGAGATAATCTCATTTGCTACTTTAATGATTTCTTGATTTTTTGTATATTTTAAAACCTGTTTTGAAGCATCAATAGCACCTTGATGATGTGCAATCATTGATTGCATATAGTCTATTTCCACATCTTTTGAATCATTTTCAATCCCCATTGCTTTCATCATTTTATGCATATCTTCTTTTGCTTCTTGAGTAAAGATTTCATAGTTTGGGCTTTCTTTTTTATCTATTGTTTCAAGTAAGTGATGAAAATCTTTAATCTCTTTCTTTTGTGTTTGAATAATTTCTTGAGCAATTTTAATGAGTTCTGGATTCTTTGTATATTTTAAGAACTCTTCAGAGGAGAGAATGGCACCTTGATGGTGGGGGATCATGTTGCTAAGATAATCAATTTCAATATTTTTGCTCTCAACCCAAGGGCTACACATCATTGGTGTATGCATTAATGCATTAACTTTTTGGCTTGGCGTGTTGGCACTTTGCTTAATCATTGAGATATCGCATAGTTTATTTTGTGTATGTCCTTCATTGTGATGTGTGTGCTGTGAATGCGTAGAAGCAAATGTGAGAGAAGTCAGCAAAACTGATAAGGCTAGGGTTCTTAATTTCATTTTATATCCTTTATCTATAACTTTAGGTTATTAATATTAAAGAATCAAAATAAATTAAAATTAAATACAAACTTTTAGATTTTAGGTTAAATAGGATTTTTTTAGAGTAAAAAATCTCAAAATCCCTGTAAGTTTTTCTATAATTTAAAACTAAGAAGTTTTAAAAGGTGTGAAATGAATCAAGTTGAAATTTTAGTTTTGGACTTTGGAAGTCAATACACTCAACTTATTGCAAGAAGACTGCGCGAGTTTGGGGTTTATACTGAAATTGTTCCTTATTTTGAATCTCTGCAAAATATTAGCATTAAAAATCCTAGGGGTATTATCTTGAGTGGTGGACCAGCAAGTGTGTATGAAGAAGGGGCATATAAACCAGATGAAGGTATTTTTGAGCTAGGAATTCCAATCCTTGGGATTTGCTATGGGATGCAATACATTGCTGATTTTTTTGGAGGAAAAGTTGTACGTGCCCATGAGCAAGAATTTGGTAAAGCAGAGCTAGAGATTATTCAAGCTGAAGGTATGCTTGAGGGGATTAAGGATAAAAGCATTGTATGGATGAGTCATGCTGATAAGGTAGAGAAGATTCCACAAGGTTTTGTTGAATTAGCAAGAAGTGGAAATACACATTATTGCGCAATTGCCGACTTTACTAGAAAAATTTATGCAATTCAATATCATCCCGAGGTTGTTCATAGCGAGTGTGGGGGAGAAATGCTTAAAAACTTTGCACTCTCTATCTGTAAGTGCCAATCCAATTGGAGTATGCATAATTTTGCTCAATCAGAAATTGCAAAATTGCGTGAAATTATCAAAGAGGGAAAAGTGCTTTGTGCAGTGAGTGGTGGAGTAGATTCAAGTGTTGTAGCCACTTTACTTTATCGTGCAATTGGGGAGAGAGTCATTCCTGTATTTGTTGATCATGGATTGCTTAGGGCTGATGAGAGAGAAGCAGTAGAACAGATGTTTAGAGAAAATTTAGGTGTGCCTCTTATTACTGTGGATGCAAGAGAAATTTTCTTGAGCAAACTTAAAGGTGTGCGCGATCCTGAGATGAAGAGAAAAATTATTGGTGAAACTTTTATTGAAGTTTTTGAAGCAGAGGCAAAAAAACATAATGCTCAAGGTGAGATCAAATTCCTTGCTCAAGGCACACTCTATCCTGATGTCATTGAATCTGTGAGCGTAAAAGGTCCAAGTAAAACAATCAAATCTCATCATAATGTTGGGGGATTGCCTGACTGGATGAAATTTGAGCTTATTGAACCTCTTAGAGAGCTTTTTAAAGATGAAGTTCGTGCTTTGGGACGAGAGTTGGGAATGCCAGAAACTATGCTCATGCGCCATCCATTCCCAGGACCTGGTTTGGCAATTAGGATTATGGGTGAGGTGAATGAGGAAGATTTGGAACTTCTTAGAAAAGCTGATAGGATATTCCTTCAAGAGCTTCATAGCAGTGGGTATTATAATAGGGTATGGCAGGCATTTTGTGTGCTTTTAAATGTTAAGAGTGTCGGGGTAATGGGGGATAATCGCACTTATGATAATACAATTTGTGTGCGTGCGGTGGAAGCACTTGATGGAATGACGGCGACCTTTGCTCATCTCCCACATGAATTACTTGAAAAAATTTCTAATCGAATTATCAATGAAGTAGAGGGCATTAATCGCGTAGTCTATGATATTACAAGCAAACCCCCAGGCACGATTGAGTGGGAGTAGATTATTTTATTGTTAAGGAATAAAAATGAGTGAGCAACAAGATCAGTCTTTAAGAGCTATTGCAAATCTTGAGGGTAAAAATTTTATTGTCCCAAGTTATCAAAGAGGTTATCGTTGGGGTGAGAGGGAGATTCAAGCTTTACTGCAAGATATTTGGGATTTTACACAAATGCAGAATCAACCTGATTTTTATTGCTTACAACCTGTGGTTATGAAAAGTAATAATAAAGAATATAGAATCATTGATGGACAACAAAGGCTAACGACAATATTTTTAATCATAAAATTCCTTGAAAATAAAGATTTCTTTAATATTTCCTATGAAACTCGTCTCAAGAGCACTGATTTTTTGAAAAATATTAAAGATAAAACTCAAGAAGAAATTGAAAACATAGATTTTTACCATTTTCATAAAGCTTATGAAGTTATACAAGATTTTTTTAACAATAAAAGCATTGACAAAAATAAATTCTTAGAGATATTGCTCAATAAATGTAAAGTCCTCTGGTATGAAATAGCCCCCAAAGAAAATGAAAATGAAGTTTTTATTCGCCTGAATATTGGAAAAATCCCTTTAGTTGAAGCGGAAAATGTTAAAGCTTTATTTTTGAGCAAAAATGATAAATTAGATTCTGATGATTTAAAAGATAGGGCAGAACTTTGGTATCAAAGCGAAATTGAAGCGAGAGAAAATAGGGATTTTAGGTATTGTGTGTTAAATAAAATTAATGAGAAAGAAGATATAGAAAATAAAATCCTAAAAGATGATATCCAACGAATTGAGGCATATTTAAAATCACTTGTTCCTCCCTCAAATAATTTGTTTGAGTATTTTTACAAATGCTATAAAGATGGGACACTCAATAATCAATGGAATGAATTAGAGAACGCGATCAATACACTCTCTGGCTTTGCAAGCGGACAAGGAAATGACAAAATAGATAGAGAAATTTTCCACTATCTTGGATTTTTGATTTTAAGTGGAGAAAATATTTATTCCCTCTATAAAGAATGGAAAAATGATACCAACAAAGAATCGTTTTCACAAAGTCTTTTAAAGATGATTCAAAATAAAATTTCAAAGATTGAAAATATAGAGCAACTACGGTATAAAAAAGATGATGCAAAAATAAAAGAGATTCTCTTACTTTTTAATTTGGAATATCTTATTCGTGAGGAAAGCTCCAATGAATATTTTAAATTCAATCGTTTTGTGCTGGAGCAATGGAGTTTAGAGCATATTTACGCTCAAAATTCT
This sequence comes from Helicobacter cholecystus, assembly GCF_003364215.1. GTDB lineage: Bacteria > Campylobacterota > Campylobacteria > Campylobacterales > Helicobacteraceae > Helicobacter_G > Helicobacter_G cholecystus. The sequence continues at coordinate 292,431 of NZ_NXLU01000002.1, read as the reverse complement.
AAAAGTATCAAAGAGGCTATAAAGGGTAAAAAGATTCAAAACATTATTGAGTGGCTCCAAGAAACTTTGCTATATATTGATGATACTAAACTTGAAGAGGATATTAAGAAAAGTATAGAGGAAGAGAACCTTACTGATGAATTATTTAGAAGCATTGATGAAAATTTTAAAGATGATGATACTTTACATACAATCCAAAATCTCACATTGCTTGATAAAGAGTCAAATAGTCAAATTGGTAATCAAATATTTAGTCAAAAACGCAAAGCAATACAGAAACTCGGCGAACAGGACAAACTCATTCCCATTGCTACAAGAAAAGTGTTTGAAAAAGTATTTTCTGAAAACAAGAGTAATCCTGATATTTTTGAACAAAAAGACCAAGAGGATTATCTTGCAGCCATTAAAGAGTCTTTAAAAAGATACACAAAGGAGAATAAATGAATCTCAAAGAATTGTTAGAAAAATATAGAATTGAAATTCCTATATTACAAAGAGACTATGCACAAGGCAGGAAGTCTCAAAGTAAAATCGCCAATGAGTTTCTATCTGCAATCTTTAATGTATTAAATGGTAAAAGACAATCCTTGCATATTGATTTTATTTATGGCTATCAAGAAAATGATAAATTTTTGCTCATTGATGGACAACAACGTATTACAACACTTTGGCTATTGCATTTTTATCTTTATAAAAAAGCGGGTTGTTTGGAGCAAATAAAAGATTTGTTGGCAAAGTTTTCTTATAATACTCGCAGAAGCTCTGCAAATTTTTGTAAAAATTTATTAAAAAAAGACTTTGATATAAATGAAAAACCAAGCGAAGCCATCAGAAATAAAGGTGGAGAGTTTGAGAAAGCAGAAAATCTCAATAATGACCCTACCATTAAAGCAATGTTAAATATGCTTGATTGGATTTTTGAAGAAGTTAAGAGCAAAAGAGAGATTAAAAAACTTGCAGAAAACTTAGATAGTATAACCTTTTATTTATTTGATATGGGAAAATTTGAACTTGGTGAAGAGCTATATATCAAAATGAATGCAAGAGGCAAACAGCTTAGTAAATATGAAAACCTTAAATCATTCATTGAAAAAGATTCTAAAATCTCTAAAGAACAAAAACTTTTAGAGAGTATGGATACGAATTGGAGTGATTATTTTTTTGATAGTAAAAATACAGAAAAGTTTGATGCGCGAGGGTGTAATTTTCTCCATTATGCTACTCTCTTTTTTGCATTGGAAAATAAAGAAATAGAATCTAAAGACATTAAAGAAGCTATTGAAAATCCCAACCAACCCATAAATGAATTTTATGAACCTTTGCAAAATGTTGAAAACATCAAATTACTTGATAGAGTGGTAAGCTTGTGTAGTTTACTTGATACTTTAGAAATTAAAGAGGTTGTAAAAATAAAGGATTCCTCCTTTTTTGATAAAATATTGAGTTATCCAGATATTTGCTATTTTTTCTCTATTTTATTTTTTGTAAAAGAAAATAGAGAGGTAGAGAATATTGATAAATCTGCATTTAATGATTATTTAAGAGTGAGTAGGCATTTTATTGAAAATCATCGTCTTGATAACCCAGAAGAGCATATATCCTCATTTTTTAGGCTTTTTAAACATCTTTCACAAGGATATGAAAATATCTATCAATTCTTGATAGACAATCCTATCTATGAATTTCATAAAAATATTTATACTTTAGAAGTAAAAAAAGCAAAACTAATTTTGGATAGTCGTGAGGGAGGAGAAAATTGGGAGAAAATACTTAACCAAACAAGTGAGCATAAAATTTTAAAAGGTTGGGTGGATTTCCTCCTTGATTTTAGCGATGAAAAGTTTGATTTTAAATCTTATAGTGAAGAATCCGAATTTTTAAAACAACCAAACCTACATAAATTTCAGCAATATGCGGATATAACAATGCAAATTTTAGATAAGGAGGGATTTTTAGATAAGAATCTTACACTTTTTCAAAGAGCTTTTCTATGTATAGGGAATTTTAGCTTTTATAGCACGAACTGGTTTTATGGAAATTCCCCTGCTGATATTTTTAGAGATAGGGAAGCCTTAAATTGGATTCTTAAAGGAAACAGAAACAATTTAAGATTACCGTATTTCAAGAATTTTTTAGATGATTTATTGAAGTCTAAAGGTGAAAATTTGGTTGATAAAATGCGAGAAATAATCAAACAAACTGATTTGTCACAAAAAGAATGGTGGGAGCAACTTTTAATTGGAGAGCCAGCACTATTTGACTTTCTTAATGAGAGAAAAGAGGTTTTTCAAAGATATTCTAGAATTCGATATTTTGATAATATCAATAAAGTTGAACTTTTACCTGGTTTAAGAAATACAACAAATGTAAAAGATTTACTTGATTACAGTTTCTGTTGCTATTGCAAAGATAAGGGTTTAAAAGTTTCGGAGTATGAATGCAGTGAGAAACAATATGGAGATAAATTTGAGTTATTATCACATTTTTCTTTAGATAATATGAAAGTTTTATGCAATAGTATGGAATCCAAGATTTACTTTGATGATAAAGAATATCCAATCAATCTTGAAAAAGGTAACAATATTTTTAATGAGTTTGGTAGAATTTTAAAGCTAAATTAGAGCATATCCTTATCAGTCCAAATAATATAAGAGAAATAGATTCTATCAAATGGGATAGGTTGAAAAAAGTCTTTAGTGTAGACGAGCAAGAAAAAATTATAGAATCCTTGCTTGATTTTGATTTTTTTCCTATCAAGGATTTCTGTATTGCTTATTTAAGGGGTGATAAGAGTGTAATAAAATTCTATTACCATAACTAGAGTTTATGAGAAATTAAGAGAAATAAAATTGTGTCAAATTTATAAAATTTCTTATAGCAAAAATCCATCATCAAATAGATAGCTTTTTAAGCACTAATAGTGGTATTTTGGAAATATTGATTTATGATTTGAGAACTTTTCAAGTTAAAATCCTATCTTCATTTTGATCAAAGGAGTACCTTGGAATCTTTGCTTAATCAAACTCTTGATATCTGTGGTTTAAAGCTCCTTTCTCAGGTAGAAGATGAGAGTATTGCATTGGCATTCTTTGATCCTCAATATCGCGGTGTATTAGATAAAATGAGATATGGCAATGAGGGAGAAAGGCAAAAAGGAAGGCACACACTTATTCAGATGAGTGAAGAAGTGATTGTAAATTTTATTGCCCAGATTCATCGCACCCTTAAAAGCAGTGCTTATTTAATGCTTTGGATTGATAAGTTTCACTTGTGTGAGGGAATCCAAGAGTGGCTAGAGGATACAACCTTTCAAAGTGTGGATTTGATCACTTGGGATAAGGGGAGAATGGGGATGGGGTATCGCACAAGACGTCAGAGTGAATATTTGCTTGTTTTGCAAAAAAAACCCATAAAGGCTAAGGACACTTGGAACTCTCATAATATTCGTGATGTATGGAGTGAGAGGCTCTCTAAAGAAGAAATAATACTTCATCCTCACAGTAAGCCTAGGGGATTGCAAAAAGCTTTAATCCTTTCTTGCACACAAGAGGGAGATATCGTTTTAGATCCTGCAGCAGGGGGGTTTAGTGTCTTAAAATGTTGCCAAGAGGTGAAAAGGAATTTTTTGGGTACAAATCTTAAAATATAAGTGTCAGACAAATATTGGCACTTTATATCTTAAGTGCTAGATTTTATTAATAATTCCCCTTATAAGGAGATTAAGTGAGAGTAGGGATATTTAAAAAGACTTTGATTTTACTGGTGATTTATCAAATTTTAAATGCACAAGAAGATTTGCTCCACCCTATTCAAGCTTCAAAAGAAAAATCTCAAGAACATACACCCTTCCTTCCTCTTTATAAAAAACATTATCTTGGAGTAATTAGCCAAAATGATGCTTATTTTAATTCTGTGATTGATCGCTACTATACAGCTGGACAAGGAATATTGTATAGTTCGCCTGAAGGAGATTATGGGTTGCTAGGGGATATTGGCTTGATTAAAGGAAATACCTCTTTTTCAGTTGCAATTAATCAAAGCATTTATACTCCAGTTGATAAATTTGCATCAATACCAGCAATTGGTGATCATCCTTATGCAGGGTATCTTAATCTTGGTTTTGCACTTCATCATCGCACCCAAAATTTCCTTGAAACTTTGGGTGTAAGGTTTGGGGTGAGTGGAAAATATTCTTTTGCACAAGAAGCACAAAACGGGATTCATGCTTTAATGAATTTAAGACTTTCAAATGGCTGGGACACACAAATTGGCGATGAAGTGATTCTTAATCTCTCTTATGAGCTTGCTTACCGCTATGGGCTATTTTATAGTCATTATTTTGATATTGATGTGATTCCTTCACTTGAGTTAGCTTTTGGAAATGCCAATGTCTTTGCAAAGCTCGGAGGGATATTTAGAATGGGTTATAATCTTAAGACTACATTTTTACCTCAAGGAATTGCTGGAGAGAATTGGGGATTTGAAAGTGGGAGAGTGTATAGCGATGGAGTGGGAGTATATGGTTTTGCAGGAATATATGGATCTTATGTAGGGCATAATCTATTCATTCAGGGTAATGTGTTTGGATCCAGTGCCTATCCCATTAACACACAATTAGAAAATTTTGTTGGTTCTGTTGTGGGTGGATTTTCAATTGTTTCAGGAGTGATGAGCTTTACTTATCAGATTATTTACAGCAGTAAGGAGTTTAAAACTCAAGATGGATCACATGCAATAGGAAGTTTTGCGTTTTCTTGCAGTTTTTGACCACCCCCAAGAGGGTGGATAATCTTAGAATAGATTTAAAACAGCCTGATAATTTGGCTCAGTTGTAATCTCTGGAACAACTTCTTGATAGATAATTTTTCCTTCTGGATCAATGACAATTACAGCACGAGTGAGAAGCCCCTTTAAAGCAGTATCATTAATGAGTAATCCGTATTTTTCTCCAAATTCTTTGTTTCTAAAATCACTTAAAACAGTAAGATTTTCAATTCCCTCAGTTGAGCAAAATCTTCCTTGTGCAAAGGGTAAATCCATACTGATGACAAATACCTCTGCATTTGGAAGTTTTGAAGCTTCAGTATTGAATTTTTTTGTTTGCATTGCACAAACACCTGTATCAAGGCTTGGTACAACATTGATGATTTGATATTTTTCACTCACACCACCAACTTTAACTTCATTTAAATCTTTGCCCGGTAGAGTAACCTCTGGTGCATTTTCGCCAATATTTAAAATATTTCCTACAAGACTAACGGGATTTCCTTGAAAAGTTGGTTTCATTTTGCTTCCTTTATAATATTAAAGATATTTTTGTCTGCGAAGACTCTAGTAATGTAGCAAAAAAGTATATATTTTTAGATAAATTTTCAAAGTCAAAGAAAAAAATCAGGAGAAGAAAATGAGTGTTAAAGACAGCAATGGAAATGAGCTTAATGCTGGGGATAATGTGCAAATTATTAAAGATTTAAAAGTTAAAGGATGTTCTGCAATTCTTAAACGAGGTGCTGTTGTTAAAAATATTCGTCTTACAAATAAAGAAGATGAAATTGAAGGAAGAGTAGAGAAATCGGGTGTAATTGTGCTTAAAACTTGTTTCTTGAAAAAAATCTGAAAAGGATTTAGTTTTGGCTCAAATCATTATTGTTGGATATCAAAATTATGATTTTGCCAAAAGTCTTGTTGTAGGAGAAATTCTTTATAAAGATTTTTGTTTAGATGTACAAGTTTTTGATGGCTTAATTTTTACTTCAAAAAATGCGATTCTTTCTTTAGAAAAAAATTCCATAAAATATCCTCAAATGCAGAGGTGGAGATCTATCCCTGCATATGTTATAGGCCAATCAAGTGCGAAGATGTTGCAAAATCTTGGTGGTAATCTTGCATACATTTCTTCTAATGCACATGGAAAAGAATTTGCAAATGAGCTATCTCAGCTTTTAGATAAGAGAAAAAAGTATGCTTATTTTAGAGCCTACAAGATTGTTTCAAATTTGGATAAAGAGTTAAGAGAAAGAGATTTTTGTGTTCATTCTATTGTTTCTTATCAGAGTGTTCCTGCAAATTTAAGTCAAACAGATCTTCCACCCAAGGGAAGTGTTTTACTTTTCACTTCACCCAGTGCTTATCACTTTTTTCTACAAAAATTTCAATGGGATGAGAGTTATAGAGCAGTTGCTTTAGGAAAAACTACATTTAATGCTTTTAGACAAGGAATTAAAGCAGAAATTTTGCAAATTCAAGAGATCTATAAAGCCACACTTTTTTTGCAAGAAAAATTTAAAGAGGGCTAAAAAAATTAAAATATATTTCCTTTTTTCATTGTAGAATTTTGCATTACGCACGTTTTGGGGTTTTTAAGCCATGTCAAGAGGTGGTATCAAATTTATCGCAAAGGAAGATATGATGAAAAAAGTATTAATTAGTTCTATTCTAGCTAGTATGATGTGTGCTACAATGGCAACTGCTGAAGTTTATGCAACAGTTGATGGACAAAAAATTACTGATAAGGATATGGATTTCTTTAAGCAAGTCATTCCAGGATTTAATTTCGAAAAGCTTTCAAAGCAAGATAAGGAAATGGCAATTAATCAACTCATTGAAAGAAAACTTGCTTTAATTGCAGCAAAAAAAGACAATATTGAAAAAGATAAAGAATACAAAGAAGCTTTGCAGATTATTAAATCAAATCTTGCAATTGATTTATGGGTAAAGCAACTCCAACAAAATATCGCAAAAACAATTAAGGTTTCTCAAGAAGATGCTCAAAAGTTTTATGATGCAAATAAAGCTCTTTTTATTGATCAGCAAGCGCAAGTAAGACAAATTGTTGTCAAGACGAAAGAAGAGGCAGACAAGATTATCGCTGAACTTAGTGGTAAAAAAGGCGATGCACTTCAACAACTCTTTATTAAACTTGCAAATGAAAAATCAATTGATGCTGGAACTCAAAAAAGTCAAAATGGAGGAGATCTTGGAACTGTAAATCGTAATCAAATGTTGCCACAATTTACTGAAGCTGTCTTTGGTCTAGCTCCACAATCCATTACAACAACCCCAATTCAAACAGAAGCCGGATATCATATTATCTATCTACAAAGTAAAACAGAAGCTAAGACAGTGCCATTTGATCAAGCACAAAGTGCAATCCAAAATAATCTTAAAGCCCAGCTTGTAGAGCAAAAGATTAGAGAAAAAATGAAGTTGATGAGAGAGAAGGCAAAAGTTAAAATTGAGCCAATCAAATAAATTCTCATAATTTAAAAAGGAGAGAAAATGCTTGTTTCTGGAAATGAGATTTTAATCCCTGCTCATGAACAGGGATATGGTGTAGGTGCATTTAATTTTGTAAATCTTGAAATGCTTAAAAGTATTTTCCAGGCAGCTTGTGAAGTTTCTTCTCCAATTATTGTGCAGGCAAGTGAGGGGGCAATTAAATATATGGGTCTTGATATTGCTGTTTCACTTGTGAATGCATTTGCTCAAAAATATCCCCATATTCCTGTTGCTCTTCATTTAGATCATGGCACAAGCTTTGAGAGTTGTAAAAGTGCAATTGATGCTGGTTTTACCTCTGTGATGATTGATGCATCTCATCATTGCTTTGAAGAAAATATGGCAATGACAAAAGAAGTTGTGCAATATGCTCATCGTTTTGGTGTAAGTGTTGAAGCGGAATTGGGGAGATTAATGGGGATTGAGGATAATATCTCAGTGGATGAGAAAGATGCAACTTTAGTCAATCCTAAAGAAGCAGAAGTTTTTGTAAAAGAAACAGGGGTAGACTTCTTGGCTCCAGCAATTGGAACAAGTCACGGTGCTTTCAAGTTTAAAGGTGAGCCAAAGCTTGACTTTGAACGTTTAAGCGAAGTTAAAAGATTGACAAAAATTCCTCTTGTTTTGCATGGTGCAAGTGCAATTCCCCAAAATGTTAGAGAAAACTTTCTTTTAAGTGGTGGTGACCTTAAGGGGAGTAGAGGAGTACCCTTTGCATTTTTGCAAGAAGCTGTGAAGGGGGGAATTAATAAAATTAATACCGATACAGACCTTAGAATTGCTTTTATTGCTGAAGTGAGAAAGGTGGCTAATGATAATAACTCAGAATTTGATTTAAGAAAGTTTTTTTCACCAGCAATGAATGCAGTAGAAGAGGTCATTAAAGAAAGAATGCAACTTCTTGGAAGTGCAGGAAAAATCTAAATGATAAGGAAAGATAATGGCAATTGGAATGAGTGAACTCAAAAAAGGATTGAAAATTGAAATTGATGGGATTCCTTATAGAATCACAGAATATCAACATGTAAAACCTGGAAAGGGTGCCGCTTTTGTGAGAGCAAAAATTAAATCATTTTTAGATGGAAAGGTGATTGAAAAGACTTTTCACGCTGGAGATAAGTGTGATGAACCCAATCTACAAGAAAAAAGTATGCAATATCTCTATCATGATGGAGAGAATTTTCAATTTATGGATACAACAACTTATGAGCAAATTGCACTTACCGATGATCAGGTGGGTGAGGTTGCAAAATGGATGATTGATGGGATGAGCGTGCAAATTCTTTTCCATAATCACAAAGCAATTTCTGTAGATGTTCCTCAAGTTGTTGAGCTTAAAATTATTGAAACTGCTCCTAATTTCAAAGGAGACACTTCAAGCGGTGGAAAAAAACCTGCAACTCTTGAGAGCGGTGCAGTTGTTCAAATTCCTTTTCATGTACTTGAAGGAGAGGTCATTCGTGTTAATACAGAAACAGGTGAATATGTAGAAAAAGTAAAGTAATGTCAAAAGTTTTACTTCCCTTAGCTCAAGGTTTTGAAGAGATTGAGCTAGTTTGTATTGCTGATATTCTTCGTCGTGCCAAGATTGAGGTGACTTTAGCAAGTCTTACTTCTTCTCTTGAAATTAAAGGTGCACATCATATTGCTTTAAAAGCTGAGACTTCTCTTCAAGCACTTAGAGTTGATGATTTTGATGCAATCGTCATGCATGGTGGAATGGAGGGGGTAAATCATATGCTTTCCTCTCCACTTCTTTTGCATGTGATTAGTGAATTTGCCAACGCTCAAAAGATTATAGGAGCAATTTGTGCTGCTCCATTAGTACTTGATGAACTTAAATTGCTTAATCAAGATTTCTGTTGCTACCCAGGGTGTGAGAAAATGATGAAAAATACCCAAAATAAACGTCTTAATTTAGCTTTTAAGACTTCAGAAAATCTTGTTACAGGCACAGGTCCTGCATTTGCAATGCTTTTTGCAATTGAACTTGTAAAAAATCTTACAAATCATAATGTTGTACAAGAGCTAAAAAGAGAACTCTTACTTCCCTAGGCTTTAATATGTTCTAAAAACTCATTCCGAGTTTTGGGGTTTTCTTTAAATATCCCTCTCAGTGCACTTGTGAGTAAGGTAGAAGACTTTTTCTCAGCTCCTCGCATTGTCATACACAGATGTGTTGCCTCACATACAAGCATTGCTCCTTGGGGAGAGAGCTCCTGCATTAAAGATTCAATGATTTGAAATGTTAGATTTTCTTGTGTTTGTAATCTTCTTGCATACATTTCAATAAGTTTAGCAAAATCTCCAATTCCTGCAATCTTTTTTTTAGGAATATAACCGATACTCATCGTTCCAAAAAAGGGGAGTAGGTGATGTTCACACATAGAATAAAATTCAATATTTTTGATTACAATCATTTCATTGTAGGGAATTTCACAAAAAGTCGTATGAAAGACTTCTTGAGCAGATTTCTTGTATCCAGAAAAAAGTTCAAGATGAGATTGTTCAAGACGTTTTGGAGTTTTAAGTAACCCTTCACGATGGGGATTTTCTCCAATCTTTTTGCAGAGGTTTTCAAAGAACTCTTTATACACTGTTTTCTCCTTTAATTTCTCTATTAGCTAGAGTTTCTAGTAAGATTGTGGCATAAGAGCCTTTAGGAAGATAAAAGTTTAATTCTAGATGAGCTTTTTCTTCAATATAGCGATATTCTAAATCTTCAGGAAAGACCCAGCAGAATCGATGAGAGCCAATTTCATAAATTGCAGGATCCAAAAAGGCCTCTTGATAAGTCAGTGCATCACTTAAAGGAAGAGTGATTTTTTTACCCGAGAGAATCCCACAAGGAACAATATTTTTTTGTACAAATCTCTGCGCTTCACTGTCAAGATCTTGTGTAAAAAAGAGTTTTCCATGAGGATAATGATGCATTAAATCTCCTTCAAGAATCTTAAATGGGTGTTCTTGAGGTTTGGGTATTGTATTAAGTGGAGGAAGAGATTGAAGTTTTAATGCTATTTCTAGCTCTTTTCCTTTAAAATCACAAAGAAGTTTGCTAAGTTTAATTCTCTGAGATAACCAAAGATTAAAAAGATGACTTTGGTAGCTTGATATTAAGAAGAGTGCAAGTTTTTTATTGCGTATTTTTTTCTTTTTTTCTACCAAAGTCTTGCCTTCAAGATAGTTGTCTCCAAATTTTCCAAATCTTTGAAAACCAAAATAATTAGGTATTCCATATTTTTTAATATTCTCTAAGACTTGAGAGATTTTTTGCAAATCTTTTTTTTGTACTTTTTTTAGACGAATAAAGAATTTATTTCCCTTAAGATGCCCAATACGTAGCTTATTACTATGTAAAGATGTGGAAAGAATCTTAATATTTTGTGTATCAAGATATTTAAGCTTATTTTGTGCAGATTTTGGAATTGTAAGATATTGAGTGGTGAGGGCATTTTTATCTTTTAATCCTGCATAACCAATTTCTCTACTCTGAATACATAGGGTTGAACTTAAAATCTTCAGAAGTTCGGGAGTGGAGAGTGATTTTTTTCTCACTTCAATGATCAAATGTTCCCCCTCTCCACTACTTGGATAAAGAGGAATTTCTTGTACAACAAAGTCTCTTGGGGTTTGTGTAAATAAAAAATCAATAGGAGAGTGGGAATAGGGATAAATTTTCACCTCAAACCTTTAATCGTGGATTTTTTTAATTATATCAAAGAGGTAGGAAAATTATTGATTTGTCGTTATCATTGCATTTCCATTTTGTGGAAAAAAGTTAAAAATAAGGAGAATTAATTAAATGTTTCAGCTCAGATCATTGCCATTTACTCAAGAAAGCATTGTAGAGTTTATTAGTGAAAAAACTTTGGAATATCATTACGGTAAGCATCATCAAACTTATATCAACAACCTTAATAATCTAATTAAAGATAATGAGTTTGAAAATATGCATTTATTGGATATTATCCTTAAAAGCAGTGGAGGGGTATTTAATAATGCTGCACAAATTTTTAATCATGATTTTTATTGGGATAGCATCGCACCAAAGGGGAGTGTAATGAGTTCTGATCTTAAAAGTGCAATTGAAGCAGGTTTTGGAAGTGTGGAAAAATTCCAAGAAGAGCTTATCTCAAAGGCTACAACGCTTTTTGGTTCAGGTTGGTGTTGGCTTGTGCTTACTAATGACAAGCTTGAAATTATCCAAACAAGTAATGCACAAGTTCCAATGACTGAGGGTAAAATCCCATTATTAACAATAGATGTTTGGGAACATGCTTATTATATTGATTATAAAAATGCTCGACCCAATTATTTAGGAAAATTTTGGGAATTTATTAATTGGGATTTTGCTTCAAAAATGTATGAAGAGGCAAAAACAAATGGAATGAATGCAATCAAAAATTATATCTCTAATCTTTATGCTTAAATTTTATGCAGTCTTTTTGACTGCATAAATTCTTTTATTCCCTTCTTTCTCTTTAAAAAAGTTTTACAATATTATTCAAAAACACAAGAGGATAGAATGATTAAATTTCTGGATTTGCAAACACAATACACAAGCATTAAATCTCAAATTGATCAAGCAGTTATAGAAGTTTTAGAAAATGGAGCATTTGTGGGTGGAAAATTTGTTGAGAGATTTCAAGATGCCTTTGCAAAAGAAATAGGTGTAAAATATGCCCTAGGAGTAGCAAATGGGACAGATGCTATTGAGCTTGCACTTAGAGCATTAAATCTACCTTATGGGAGTGAGGTGATTTTACCAGCCAATACTTTCTTTGGTTCACTTGAGGGGATTGTTAATGCTGGGCTTAAACCTGTCATGGTGGATTGTAAAGAAGACTATTGCATTGATCCTTCAAAAATTTCTCAAGTTCTCACCTCTAAAACCTCAGCAATTTTGGTTGTTCATTTATATGGAAAAGCAAGTGATATGGAAGAGATTTTAAATATTGCCCATAAGCATTCCTTGCGTGTGATTGAGGATTGTGCTCAGAGTTTTGGTGCGGAGATTGAGGTATTTGGAGAGAAAAAAAGAGTGGGAAGTATTGGAGATGTGGGATGTTTTAGCTTCTATCCTGGAAAAAATCTTGGAGCTTATGGAGATGGAGGGGCAGTTAGCACAAACTCAAAAGAAGTATATGAAAAATGTCTCTCACTAGCAAATCATGGAAGGGGTGAAGAAAAATATCGTCATCGCTATATTGGAAGGAACTCAAGACTTGATGGAATTCAAAGTGCAATTTTAAGCGTTAAACTTCAATACATTCATCAATGGAACTCACATAGAATCCAAGTGGCAAAATGGTATGAAGAATTTCTTTGTCATTGTGATTTGATTCTTCCCCCAAGCCCCAAAGATAGGCAAAATGTCTATCATCTCTATGTTATTAGAGTAGCTAAAGATAGGGATAAAATCTTAAGAGGATTGCAGAGTTTGGGGATTGAAGTAGGGATTCATTACCCCATTGCACTTCCATTCCTTGAGGCTTGTGAAGATAAAATAGCTCAAAATAATTGTCCTAAGGCAGTGCAATATGCAAAAGAAATACTCTCTTTACCAATGGGTGAGCATTTAAGCAGGGAAGAAGTTAAAGAGGTGAGTGAAAAATTAATTTCTCTTCTTAATTAAAATCTCCTTCTTGAAGTGGTGTAGCAAAAGGGAGATCTCTTAGAGCTTTTTTTCCAAGAATGTCTTTATAGAACTTAGGGTGAAGTCCACAATTTGGACGTTTAATTGTTAGATTTTTTTCTGTAAAAATCTCTCCTTTTTTAATATCTTTTGAGGTAAAAATACTTCTTGAAAATTTTCTTTTGCTATCATCAATGCTGTTTTGGTAGTTTTCATCCCCTAAGGCAATAGAGGCATTTCTTACATATTTAATCATTTCTGCAAATTCAACAACATCAAGACTAAAGGCACTGTCCACACCACCTAGACTTTTTTCAAGAATAAAGTGCTTCTCAATCATGCTTGCCCCTAAACTTGTTGCAATGATTGGGGCTAAAAAGCCTTGTGTATGATCGCTCAGTCCAACCTTAACATTCCATTTTTTCTTAAATTTTTTCATTGCAGCTAAATGGGATTGGTGAAGTGGAGTAGGATAAGAGGAGGTGCATTTCAGTAGAGTGATATCTTCATTTCCTACACTTCTACATACTTCAATAGCTTGTGTGATTTCTTCATCAGTTGCTATTCCACTCGAGAGTACAATAGGCTTCTGTGTTGAAGCAATACTTTTAATCAAATCCAAATAAGTAAGTTCAAAGCTTGCAACTTTATACATTGGGCAAGAGAGACTTTCTAAAAGTTCTAACCCTTCTTGACTAAAAGGAGTGCTAAAGAGAACGATTCCAATCTTTTTGGCATAAGAAAATAATTCTTTATGCCACTCAAAAGGAGTGCAAGCTTTAGAGTAGAGGGAGTAAAGATTTTCTCCATCCCATAATCCCCCTTTGATTAAGAATTCCTCTTTATTACTATTGAGTGTTAGGCAAGAGGGGGTATAGGTTTGGATTTTTACTGCGTCTGCTCCAATATCTTTGGCGGCTTTGATACTTTTGAATGCAATATCTAGATCTTGATTGTGATTAGCACTAAGCTCTGCAACAATAAAAGGAATCATAATCTCTTCTCCATCATTAAAGAGTTTTCTTTTTCTTTTTGAGTGAGAAAGCCAAGTTTACTATAAAGGTAAATTGCCTTTGCATTTGTTTTTAAAACTTCCACTTCTATGGTTCTTACATTAAGTTTTTTAGCACTTTGAAATAATAAGTGCAAAATTTTTTCTCCTATATGTTTATATCGTATATTTTTATAAATTCCTAAAGTTGCTTTTAAATCTGGCTTTAGGCTTAAAGATCCCACGGCAATAATTTCTCCTTTTTTCTCTTCATTTTCAAAAAATGCCCAAAAAAAATCACAAAAATGCAATGAAGAAATAAAGGCAAAATGCTCTTTTGCGCTGATGATACAGGGATTTAAGGAGTTTTCTCTCACTTCTTTTTGATTTCTCAAAGATAAGACTTCAAGCTTTTGTTTATGTGTAAGCAAAGAGAAATGCAATGCATTTTTTGCAGAAATGAGTGGAAGGAGAGTTTTATAAAGCCAAGGTTTAAGACGATTCCCCAAGCTTAAAGGCTTTGCAGGAGGCAGGGTATCTAGGATTTTTAGTGCATAGGAGAGTTTGCAAGAAAGATTTGAGAGTGAAAAAAAAGTAAAAATTGAAGGAAGGGGAGGGGTGTGCAAGAGTTGAGTGCGTTGATTATTTGCAATACATAAGGCAATGATTTTTTTTCCACGACTAAGAGCTTCATTCATTCCTCCACCCCCTGCGCAAATTACAATTTCACTGCTGTCAATTAAATCACAAATTTCTTGGGCACATAAAGCATGATAGGTTTTGTAATGAGAATGCTTAAAATAGGGATTAATGATATGAACCTCTGTGTGCAGAGTGGAGAGAATATGAGAAATTAGGGAAGTTTGTTGACTTCCTCCAAGATGAATAAGCACCTTTCCTTTTTGAGTTTGCTTTCTTTTTGGACCTAAAAAAACAGGATGAAGAATAACATACTCACTTCCTCCATAGCTTTTTGCAAATGTTTTTGCACCTAAAGTGGGGCGAAGGATGAGGGCATTTTTAGGATAAGAAAGACGATGAAAATCATCAAGACAAATTAAAATCTCACACTTTATACTCTCATAAAAGCTCAGCGGTGCAATATAGCTATCAATAATGACAATATCAGAAACTAGAGGAGTAAAACAAGAATGAAAAGTGACTTTAAATTCTAGACTTGGAAAAACTTCTTGTAAATGTAAAAGGAGATTCTCACATCTCCTTAAATGCCCTAATCCATATTTTTCACCACTTTCACAAAAAATATCAATCCTCATAGAGTGCCTTGTATTTAAGCTCTGCAAGTTTGAAATCCTCTAGTGTATCAATATCTTGCACACAAAGTGAGGGGAGAATATAGGGAATACTTTTTTGGGAGAAAATAGGTTTTTTTTCTAAAAAACTTTCAGCCAAACCGATGTAAAACTGCCCTGCATCGTGATAAATTTCTAAAAGATCTTGAGAGCGTGTATTTTGATATTCTGGATAGAGCATTTCTAGTTTGTTATTTTGATAAGAAAATCCTCTAAAAGGAGTGAAGTCAAATCGTGTTGCAGAAAAGACATATGAGGCATGTTGATTAAAACTTTCGAGTGCTTTTTGAAGTGTTTGAGTGCTTAGAAGTGGAGCTGTGGGATAGAGTGTGAGGATAAGGGAATCTTTTGAAATTTTTGTGCGCAAAAGTGCATCTTTAATGACATCAAGTGTGGGGGTAAAATCATCGCTTAAAGACTTCTCCCTTTTAAAAGGCACGCTTGCTCCCCATTCTTGTGCTACTTTAGCAATTTCTTTACTGTCAGTGCTTACAATCACTTCAGCTCCAATACTTTGAGCACATAAGATAGAATAGGCAATGAGTGGTTTTCCTAAAAAGGGTTTGATATTTTTTTGAGGAATTCGTTTGCTCCCCCCACGAGCGGGGATAATACAATAGAGTTTAGAATGGGTAGTCATCTTCAATTTGGGCAGTTGTGGGTTTTCTTCTTGTAGTATCGCTGATTGCACCTACACTTTTATACTCAATGCGAGCATCAGCAATATGTTTGGAGTTAATTGTGTTGTCTCTTGAAATATCATAGGGACGAATCACGCCGCTAACTCTCATAATTTGTTTTTCTCCATCAACAAGAATTTCCTTATTGCCATAGATAAAATAGTTTCCATTTTCAAGCACTTTAATTACTCTTGCTGTGAGAGTAAGTGTTGTGCTTTGACTTCGGCTTTGATTCCCACCACCTTGGAAATTTGAAGTATTATTACTTTTTTGAAGATTATAGTTGGCTTGATTATTAAGGTATTCAGTTGCCTTTTTTTGTTCTTCATCACTCCCATTATAAGACAATAATGGAGGTGTAACATTTCCACCAGAACTTCCATTATAGGTTTTGTTTGCATTAAAGGAAGCATTGGCATTTTCTTGAATAATTACAGTAATTAAATCATCAGGTTTCATTGCTCTGCGATCCGCAAAAAGTGGGCGATCCCCTTGTCCAAAGAGACTTCCAGCTTTATTGAACTCAGGAATAAATTCTTTTTGGGGCATTTCTTCTACATAATTTGGGGGATTAAAGTCAATTTGTGGTTCATTTTCTGCTTTAAGATGTATGAGTGGCAGAAATAATAGTATAAAATAAACTTTTCTCACAGCTTTGATTCCTTTCAAAAATATTCTTGAAGGAGCATTAGCAAGTTTTATTCCATAAGGAGAAAGAATGAGCGCAATCAAGGAAAAAATGGCACAAGACTTAAAAGAAGCGATGAAGAGTGGGGATACCTTCAAGCGTGATACGTTAAGATTACTCAATTCTGCACTTAAACAAGTGGAAGTAGACAAGCGCATTATTTTGAGTGATGATGATGTCATTTCTATTTTAAAAAGTGCATATAAACAAAGGGAAGATGCGCTACAGAGTTATGTTCAAGCAAAGAGAGATGATTTGGCACAAAAAGAGAAGGGAGAAATGGATATAATCCTCTCATATCTTCCAAAACAGCTCAGTGATGAAGAGCTTAGAGAGGCTGTAAAATCTTTAATCATAGAGATTGGGGCTGAAGGAGTTAAAGATCTTGGTAAAGTGATGGGAGCTGCAAAAAAACTTTCTGCAGTAGCAGATGGAAGAAGAATCAGTACAATGGCAAGGGATCTTTTGTCATAAGTTGTCTTCTGTAATTAAGAGACTTGAAAAGAAGAGAAGGGAGAAAAATGAAAAAGGTTTTTTCGTCAGTTTTAATGGGTAGTGTAGCGTTTGCAGGTGGATTCAAGATGAATGAACATAGCTTAAACTCCATTGCTTTAAGTTCTGCTTATGTCGCAGGAGCTTCTGGTGCAGACAGTGCATATTATAACCCTGCAAATATGGGAATGGGTAGGTTTTCTGATAAGCATGAGCTTGAAATTTCTACAACTTGGATTCATGTTCCAGCATTTGATTTTACAACAGATTTTACAAAAATTAAAAACCAAACAGGACGTGATCAGGGAACACAAGTTACATGCCAACCTGTCAAAGGGGCTGATGGTTGGTTTGGTTCAATTACGTGCTCTCTTGTTGGTGCTTTTGCTCCTCAAGTAGAAGCTGGCCCTACCTCAGCAAGAGGACATGCTAATGCAACAAATTTTGTCTATCCTGAGATTTTTTACAAAAGCCCTACATTTTGGGGTGGATTTAATATTGGTTTAGCCGTAACTGCACCATCAGGAATGACAATGGATTGGGATGGAGTAGGAGGAGAATTTTTAGATTCTAGCTTTATTGCAATGATTGAAGCCAATCCTAGTATATCTTTTAAAATTGGAGAGTGGTTTGGAGTAGGTGCTGGAGGAAGATTTGTTTATGGATTGGGAAAGTTTGCTAATACACTTAATGTCCCCTATGTTGCCACCATGATGCAAGGTCTTCCAGGGTCGCATGCCATAGTTACGACAAAGGGAACTTCTACTGTTGATCAAGTTTCTTCTACCAAGGGAAAGGGGTTTGGATACAATATTGCGCTTACGCTTAAACCTTTGGCATTTTGGACAGATTCCTTGATTATTTCCGCCACATATCGTTCTCCAGTCCATATTGATTTTAAGGGGAGATTAAGTGCAGTTGCAATCACGGGAAAAAGAGAAGACCCTATTGTCAAAGCCAATATGGATGCAGATTTACTCCTTTCAACTGATATTCCTCCAGTTTTGCAAATTGGTATAGCACAAAGACTTGGAAGTTTTTTGATTGAAGCTGTGTATGAGAGAAATTTTTGGAGCTATGGAGATAAATTTGAATTCCAATACCAAAACCAAAAATTTAGCAATATTGGTGGAAGTATGGCAAATCAAATGGGTTCAACCGATGAACAAAGAGCAAAATTTATGGAAAATATGATGAGTGGTGCAGATTATGATGCAGTAGCTATTGGAAGAGGGTGGAAAGATACAAGCTCTTATCGTGTGGGAGTAACTTATGATGTTACACAAAAGTTTAAAGCAATGGCGTCATTTGCCTATGATCAAACTCCAGTGCCAAAAGATGCATTCGGTATCCCTGATGCAGACGGTTATATGATGGGAGTAGGTGTGCGATATTCAATGTTTGAGGATACCTTAGATTTAGGTGCTGCATATTCAATGACATTTAAAGATAATCGTGAATCTTATATCCAATCTGATAGTGGGTTGGGAAAACTTCAACTTGTGAATGTCTCTATGGCCTGCCGATTCTAAGACTTTAAAAGGAGGTGGGAATTACGCTACAATATGGTTTTATAAATTAAAAATTTTAAGGAATCCTAATGTTTGAAACCATTATTGGTCTTGAAGTCCATGTTCAACTCAATACAAAAACGAAAATTTTCTGTTCTTGTGCGACTTCATTTGGTGAGTCGCCCAATACCAATGTTTGTCCAACTTGCTTAGGATTACCTGGCGCTCTTCCTGTACTTAATCGTGAGGCAGTGAAGAAGGCCATTACATTTGCTACAGCAATTAAGGCTCAGATTAATCAAAATTCTGTTTTTGCTCGCAAGAATTATTTTTATCCAGACTTACCTAAAGCCTATCAAATCAGCCAATTTGAAATTCCAATTGTAGGAAAAGGGAGCATTGAGATTACTTTAGAGAATGGAGAGAAGAAAAGCATTGGCGTAACTCGTGCACATCTTGAAGAAGATGCGGGAAAAAATATTCATGAAGATAGCCTTTCAAAAGTTGATCTTAATCGTGCTTGTACACCTTTGCTCGAAATTGTGAGTGAGCCAGATATGAGAAATGCAGATGAGGCCGTAGCATATCTTAAAAAACTTCACTCTATTGTGCGTTTTATTGGAATTTCAGATGCAAATATGCAAGAGGGAAGCTTTCGCTGTGATGCAAATGTTTCTATTCGTCCTAAAGGTGAGAGCAAACTTTATACAAGAGTAGAGATCAAAAATCTCAATAGCTTTAAGTTTATTGCAAAGGCAATTGAATATGAGGTAGAGCGACAGATTGAGGCATGGCAAGATGGTGTATATGAGCAAGAAGTTGTGCAAGAGACTAGACTTTTTGATACCACAAAAGGAATAACTCGTTCTATGAGAGGCAAAGAAGAAGCGGCAGATTACCGCTACTTTCCAGATCCTGATTTGTTGCCTGTATTTATTGATGAAGACCTGATGAGAGAGGGTAGAGAGGTGCCTGAGCTTCCTGATGAGAAAAAGGTTAGATATATGAATGAATATGGGATTAAAGAGAGTGATGCAGAAGTGCTTGTAGCCTCACTTGAGCTTTGCAGTTATTTTGAGGAAATGTTAAGCTATCAAATCACTCCAAAAAGTGCACTTACTTGGTTAAATACTGAGCTTTTAGGAAGACTTAAGGGTGAGAATACTTTGCAAACTTGCGGAATTGAGAGTAAGCTTTTAGCAACCCTTGTTCAGAGAGTGCAAGAGGGTAAGATTAGTGGAAAAAGTGCAAAAGAAATTCTAGATGTGCTTGTAGAAAATAAGGGGGGAGATGTTGATGAACTCATTGTGAGTATGGGATTGGAGCAAGTTAATGATGATGGTGCAATTTTAAGTGTCATTGAGCAAGTATTGGGTGCTAATGCTGATAAGGTGGCGGAATATAAGAGTGGAAAAGATAAATTATTTGGTTTCTTTGTAGGGCAGGTGATGAAAAATGCTAAAGGTGCAAATCCAGCAAGGGTCAATGAGCTTCTTAAAGAAAAGCTTTAATCTTCCCCTCTCTCCTTCTTATTAAGTTCTTTGATTTCCTTTTCCCCCTCTTCATAGAGTTTTTTGCCTTTTTCTAGTACTTTATCCATTTTTTCTTTTAAATGTTGGTCATAAAACTCTTCACCCTTTTCAAGCCCTTCTTCTATATTGTTTTTAAGATATTTTTCATAGAATTCAATACTTTTTTCACTCCCTTGCTTGATGCCATCTTTTAAATACTGATCATAAAGCTCTTTACTTTCCCTTGAGGCCTTCTCATAAAATTCTTGACTTTGTCTTAAAGCTTTTTGATAAAGAGTTTGATCTTCTTGTTGTGCTTCTTGTAGACTTAAAGTCAGTAGGCTAAGTGTAATAATCTTTTTCATTTCCTTCCTTTTTGACTTTTTTTCTAAGGGCATTGTAGTAAAATCTGCTTTGTAATACTAAACCAAAAAGAGGTCAATAGTGAAAAAGATCATTAATAATTTTTTCGCTCCAATTCTAGATCAAAATCAAGACAAAATTGAACAATGCAAAAAAGCAACAATTCTTAAAAAGGGTGCAAGATATTTTGATTTTACTGCATCAGGACTTGCTTTTGCACCCATTCAAAAACGTCTTGCTTCTTTCTTGCCTTATTATGCAAACACTCATTCTGATACTTCAGAACATGCAACAATTACAACTGCGCTCTATAAGTATTCTAAAGAAGTCATTAAAGAGTGTTTAGGGTTAAGTGAAGAGTTTTCATTGCTTAATGTTGGAAGTGGTTCAACGGGAGCAATTAAGCTTTTTCAAGAGCTTTTAGGAATTTATATCCCTCCTAAAACTAAAGAGATTTTAGGAATAAGAGAGATGAAAAATCTTCCTTATGTATTTGTGGGGGCATATGAACATCACTCTAATGAAATTAGCTATCGTGAGGGTCTATGCCATTTGCAACGCATTTCACTCAATGCTAAAGGGCTGTTAAATATTGAGGAACTGCAAGAGAGTGTGCACAAAACTCAAGGAAAAATCATTGGCTCATTTAATGTAGCCTCCAATGTGACAGGCATTATTACTCCTTATGAAGAAATATCAAAAATTTTAAGAAATAAAGATGCAATTATTGCCTTTGATATGGCCTCAAGTTCACCTTATATGAATGTTCCAAGCACCTTATTTGATGCCTGTTTTCTTTCTCCTCATAAACTTTTAGGAGGAGTTGGGAGTTGTGGATTATTAGGAATTAAAACCCAATTAATTGATACTTCTCTTCCTCCAACATTTGGAGGTGGTGGAACTATTCGCAATGCTAATCGAACCACTCATGAATATCTTGAAAATATTGATTATCGTCAAGAAGCGGGTACACCAGGGATTATTCAGCTCCTTACGGCTGCACTTGCTTATCAGCTTAGAAATGAAATTGGATTGGATTTAATTCATCAAAGAGAAAAGGTGCTTGTTGAAGTCATGATGCATGAACTTAAAAGTATTCCCGCCCTTACTCTTTATGGCAATAGTGAAGTGGATCGTTTGGGTGTTTTTTCTTTTAATATTGGTGGTATCTCACCCTTTGATCTTGCTTTAGAGCTGAGTCAAAAATATGGGATTCAAACTCGTTCAGGGTGTTCTTGTGCAGGACCTTATGGATATGATTTATTTGGACTTGAGGACAGTGCGAGTGAAATGGGAATAAAACCAAGTTGGATTAGAGCAAGTGTGCATTACACTCATAGTATTGAGGATATTGAATATTTTATTTCCTCATTAAAAAAAGCTATTAAGAAGCTTCGTGTATAAGCCTATTTCGCTCCTTATCATTTGTTCTACTCTTGGATATTCTCTTGGTCTCACATCTATGGGAAATGTATCAACCTCTATGGGCGGTGTGGGGGTCGCATTAAGAAATTCTGCATGGGGACTTTATTATAATCCCGCCTTGCTTTCAAGTGACCCTAGAAGTAAATTCTCTTTTAGCGGAGGGTTTTACTTTGCTCGTACTAATCTTAATAAGATCTTAGAAATCACGTCAGATACACAAACTTCAGAAATTGAGCAAATTCTCTCAAATTTGCAAAATAGTAAGGCTAGACTTGAAACTCAGATGGGAGTGGTGGCACAAATTAGTGGATTTGTCAAAACAAATATGAGCACAGTAGAGGATGAATATGGTCGTGTTATAAGTGTAAGCAAAGAAGAGAAATCAAGTGCTTTTGGAATTGGTGCTTTTGCAAGCTCTGTTGTTGATATTTCTATCAGTAATGCAGGTGGGGTAAATTATCAAGCATCTAGTTTTGGAATTGCGCTCATGGAAGTGCCTATAGGATATGCTTATAAACTCATCACAGATTTTGGAGATTTTAATTTTGGGGTTGCGATGAAATACCTTAGGGTTGTTTTTGATCACAGTGCTTATAAGGGTAATGCTTATGGTGGTATTGATGTTCGTATGCCTAATTTTCTTTCCATGTCTCCTTTACAAAATTTTGGAATTGATTTGGGGTTTTTATACTCTTATAGTAATTTTCATATTGGACTCACTGCAAAAAATATTAATTGTCCAACATTTAAAAACAATAATGAAAAAATTCAGCTTGATGCTAGGCTTAGACTTGGAATGAGTTATGAGTTTGCACAACACTATGTTGTAGCAATGGATATGGATTTGTTACCCTACGATTCTTATTCTCTTGCTACACCAAAAAGCCAATATTTTGGTTTAGGCATTATGGGAGATTATACGAAGTTTGATTTTAGATTTGGACTTTCTATGGATATGTTGGGTAAAGATGGCTTAAAGATGAGTGCAGGATTAAATGCTTTTGGAATCTTGGATATTGTTGGTGAAATAGGAACAAATTTTGTAAAATTTAATGGAAGTAAACTTGTTGCGCCTACAAATTTTGGTTTCAAGATTGGCAGCACTTTTACTTTTTAAATCTTTCAAAATTAAGGAGAATTCATGAAAAAAGTTTTATTTTCTTTATTTATATTTGCAGGATTAGGCAATGCCCTAGAACCCATTAAAAGTCAATATGATTTTATGAAAACTTATGAAAATCTTAAAAGTTTTCTTATGGGTAAAAATACTCCAATTTTTGCAGAGTTTGATCATTATGCAAATGCTCAAGATGTAGGAATGAAACTCAATGCTACTAAGGTTATTGTCTTTGGAAATCCAAAAGTTGGAACATTTTTAATGCAAGAAAACCCTGCAATTTCTCTTGAACTTCCTCTTAAAGTTTCTGTTTATGAAGACAATAATCATAATGTTTATATAGTTTATACAGACATTAATGATCTTGCAAAAAAATACAAGATCAAAAATCAGCAAGTGGTAAAAAATATTAATCATTTTTTGCAAGAGATGATTAAATCTTGTATCTAGTCATCAATACTGGAGAATTTCAATCTTTACTCAATTGGGCTTTTTTCTCACATTCATTTAGCCAAATGAAAACTTCTACAAGTGCAGAATATAGATCACTTGAGACTTCTTCATCAATTTCAAATTTTAAAAGAGAATCTACTAAAACTTGATTTTGAAAAAGAGGGATTCCAAATTCTTTTGCTTTATAGATAATACTTTGCGCAATGGCTCCTTTTCCGCTAGCAACAACTTGTGGAGCATTGTGCAAAGCTTGATTATAGGCTAGGGCTACAGCTTTTTTCATTTTCAATATCCTAAGGTTAAGTGATCAAATTTCTCCCATCCTTCTTTGCTCATTTTTCCCATAAGCTTGGCAATACTTCGGACAATCATATCACTCTCAATATTGAGTCTTCTCCCTATTTCATAAGTATGAAAAAGCGTATGAGTGAGTGTATGGGGAATAAGAGTAAGAGTAAGGTAGGGGGCTTGAAAATCTGTAATTGTAAGACTGATACCATCAACACATATAGAGCCATCAAGCACCATAAGATGGTGAAGATGGGAGGGAAGTTTTATGATAAAGCATGTTTGAGAATTTTGTTTATAAATATGCGTGAGTGTGGCAATACCATCAATATGTCCTTGCACAATATGTCCATCTAAACGATCTGAAAATCTAAGTGCAGGCTCAAGATGAACTTTTCCTTTGAGATTCTCTATGGCAATTTTTTCTTGTGTATGAGAAGTAAGATTGAGTGTAAATCCACTTTTAAAAAGCTCAACAACTGTTAAACATGCCCCATTAATTGCAATACTATCTCCAATGTTTGGGCAATAAGAAGAGAAAATTTCTAAAGTGTTATTCTTAAAACTTTTTACTTCTGCAATTTCTCTAACCAAACCGCTAAACACGTAGCCTCCTGTATTAAAATAAAAGATTATATAATAAAAGCAAAAAATGGAGAAAACAATGATTGATACACATTGTCATCTTGATTGTGAGGCATTTTTTGATGATATTCATAGTGTGCTTAAGGATTCAAGAGAAAATCAAATTAGTGCTTTTATTATTCCTGGGGTAGATATTAAAGATCTTGCAAGAGCACAGAGTTTGGCACATACTTATGAAGATGTTTATTTTGCAAGTGGGGTGCATCCCTATCATCTTAGCACTTATGATCTTTGCTCTCTTAGGGCTGTGCTAAAGGATGAAAAATGTGTTGCAATTGGTGAATGTGGATTAGATTATTTTCGCTTAGAGGGGAGTGAAGAAGAAAAAAGAGCAATAAAAGCACTGCAAGAAAAGTGTTTTAGGGAGCAGATTGAGCTTTCACTTGAGGGAAATAAACCTTTAATTTTACATGTAAGAGAAGCAAGTGGTGATGTGGTAAAGATTTTAAGGGATTATCCACGAGCTAGAGGGGTATTTCATTGTTTTAATGCTGATGAAATTCTTTTAGAGTTTAAAGATCGCTTTTTTTATGGGATTGGAGGGGTATTAACCTTTAAAAATGCACGTCGATTGCTAGAAGTTTTGCCAAAAATCCCCCTGAATCGTTTGCTTTTAGAAACAGATTCTCCCTATCTTACTCCACACCCATATAGAGGAGAGAGAAATGAGCCCAAATATATTCCTCTCATTGTAGAAAAAATCTCTGAAGTTTTACAAATTGCTAAGGAGAAAATTTCAAAACAAAGTGATCAAAATGCAAGGGAACTTTTTAATTTATAGGGTAAAATCCACATTTTTATAAAAATCAAGGATGCAAAAGAATGAAAATTTTAGCGGGTTGTTGCTTAGGTGTAATAACTTTGTTTGGAGCAATTTCTACTCAAAGTATTGTTGAATTTAAAATGCCACAGGTAAGGACAAGCGAAAATATCTTAAACTCTTTTGATTTGGATGCTTCATTTTTGCCTACACTCAATATGTCAAATGCTGTTTATAAAAGGAGCGTAAAGGCAAGATGGGATTATTTTGTAGAAAAGTTTGACAAAGGTTATGAAGTCATTCCAACACTTAGAATGATGATGATTGAGCAGGGGATTCCTCAAGAGTTTTTATTTCTTGCAATGGCAGAATCCGAATTTTCAATGCGAGCTTATAGTCCTAAAAAAGCAAGTGGAATTTGGCAATTAATGCCAAAAACTGCCAAAGAAATGGGATTAAAAATTAATGATTATATTGATGAACGACGTGATCCAATTAAAAGTACTAAAGCAGCCATTAAATATCTAAAATTTTTGAAACGTATTACAGGTGAGTGGTATTTAGCTGCAATGGCTTACAATTGTGGTATAGGAAGATTGCAAAAAGCTGTAAAAAAAGCAGGAACAAAAGATTTAGAAGTTTTACTTGATTCTCAGAAGAATTATTTACCTGCTGAAACACGTCATTATATTCGTATGATTTTAGGAATGAGTTTAGCATTTAATGATGCTTATGTACTCAAAAATGAGGATAGGGAATATTTTCTTAATCGTGGTGCAGGAAGTACAATTGCTGGGGTTGAAGTGCAGGCAGGAACACCTTTAAGTGAGATTGCAAAATCTATAGGAATGGATTTAAAAGAACTTAAAAAATACAATAAGCAATTTAAATATAATTTTCTTCCTCCTGGTAAGGGAAAATATACGGTTTATATGCCTTATGATCGCCTTGCACTTTTTAAGCAAGAATACCAAACTTCTAAACGTGCAAATGAAATGTTTGTTCTCCATCATGTCAAAAAAGGAGAAACTCTTTCAAGTATTGCTAAAAAATATAATACTAAAGTCAAAGATATTCAGAGTGTCAATGAGGTTAAAAATTCGCATCTTACTATTAAACAGGCTTTGATTATTCCTATTTTAAAAGACCAATACAATAAGAAAGTGGCTCAAAGACGATGAAAAAATATTATGTTCTAACTTTTGTTTCGTTTTTGATGATTGGATGTTCAAGCAAAAGTGTTTATCGTGGAGGAAGTGGGGGATTTGAAGATTATGAGGATTTCTCACTTTTTCGCAAAGGCACAACATTTGATCCTGAATATAATGCAGGATATGGAGGAGGAGAAAGTGGGGCATTGCCAAGTTATAATGGAGGTAAGGGGGCAGGTGTTGATACTCGTGGAATGAGGGAATCTAAAGCCATCCAAAGAGCCACAATGCGTCCTTATAAGATTGATGGTAAGTGGTATTATCCTCAAAGGGTGAGTTTGGGGGAAAAGTTTGATGGAATTGCAAGCTGGTATGGACCAAATTTTCATGCTAAAAAAACTTCTAATGGTGAGATTTATAATATGCATGCCCATACTGCTGCAAGCAAGATTTTGCCTATGAATACAGTTGTGCGTGTGTATAACAAAGAAAATGGAAAGAGTACAATTGTGCGAATTAATGATAGGGGACCTTTTGTTGATGGGAGAATTATTGATCTCTCAAATGCCGCAGCACATGATATTAGCATGGTTCAAAAAGGAACTGCACAAGTCCAACTAGAGGTCATTGGTTTTCAGGGTATTATTGGAACACAAATGAGTCGCCCAAGTGAGATGAATCAAGAACTTAAATCTGAATTTAAAGTTGGTGTGAGTAAAGAGAGTGTAGATGGTGGAAGTTTTGCCCTTCAAGTGGGTGCATTTAGACGCAAAGAAGGTGCTGAGGAGACAAGGCAAGTTTTTGATCAACTTAAAAACTATAAAACTGTTATCAAAGAACAAGAGCTTGATGATGGTGTAATTTATCGTGTGCTTATTGAAGGATTTAGGAGTGAAGAAGAAGCCCAAGACTTTCTTTCTGCTCATCCAAATATTAAAGCAAAAGTAATTATTCGACAATGATTAAACTTATTTTATTAGATGTTGATGGCACACTTAGTGATGGTAAGATTTATTATAATAATAAGGGTGAGGAGTATAAAGCTTTTGATGTTAAAGATGGATTAGGGCTTAGAGTATGGAAAAAGCTTGGAAGAAAGTCAGCCATTATTACTGGAAGAGAATCTCCCATTATAGAAAAAAGAGGCAATGAATTAGGCGTAGATGATATTTTTATGGGGGTTGAAAATAAGGCAGAAGCAGTGAAAATTTTACAAGAGAAATATTCCTTAAGCAAAGAAGAGATTGCATGCATTGGTGATGATTGTAATGATTTACCAATGTTTGCTCAAAGCGGTCTAAAATTTGCTCCTTTAAATGCGGCTGATATGATTAAAAAATATGCAGATGTTATTCTTAGCAAAAGAGGGGGTGAGGGTGCAGTGAGAGAAATGATTGAAATTTTAATGCATCAAGAGAAATTAGAGGAGAGGTGGCTTGAAATCTTCACTTAAGATTTATGCATTTTTTTTGTGTATTTTGGCTTTTTCTATTTATTTTGTTTTACAGCCCCCTCAAAAACGAGAAGAGATTCATAGAGCTTATGAAGAAGTTGCTAAGCTAGAGCTAGAAAATTTTGCACTTTATTCAATTAAAGATAGAAAGCCTCAGCTCTTGGTTATTGGGTCAAATGCATATCATTTTGATAATCGTGAAGAATTTATTGATTTGTTTTTGGCAAATTTTGGTTTGCAAAAAAATAAGCAAACTTTCACACAAAAAGATATTGAATATTTTCACGTAGGCAAGGCTATTAAAAGAAAAGATATTTATGAATTCTCTAAAGGGATTGATTATCTTAATGAATCAGGGATTGCATTTATTGCAGATAAAGGAATCTATGATTCAAATAATCAACAATTTAGGGGAGAAGGTGATTTTGAATTAAAAAATACAGAGGGGGAGTTTTGGGGGGAAGATTTGTATTTTGATGGTATAACTTCTGAAATACGCGCATCCTTACCTAGGGGAATGATATGGTTAGATCAGTAGTTTTTTGCTTCTTTTTTGCCTCTCTTTCAATAGGTGTTGAGCTTCTTGAGGTGAGTGCAGATAAAATCTATGCTAATCAAGAAAAAGGTTACACACAAATTAGTGGAAACGTTGTAATTATTAAGGGTGATGATGTTTTAAGGGCATCAGAAGCAATAGTGAAAACAGATAAAAATCGTAAGCCAACTTTTTATGATGCAAGAGGCAATGTAACTTTTAAAATCACCTTAGAAGATAAGCGTATTATGAGAGGCAAGGCACAACATATCACTTATGATGCACTTAAAAGTGAATATTGTCTCACAGGCAAAGCCTTGGTGCAAGAAGAGGGCAAAGTCAATGCACTTAAAGGTGAGGAAATTATCCTTAATACCAAAAGTGGTTATGCAAGTATTGTAGGGAGTAAAAGTAAAAATGGAGAAAAAAAACCTGCAAAGATTACCTTTAGTCTTGATGATATTAAGGAGGGAAATAAAAAGAAAAATGGAAAATAAAATCTTTGCTCCAAGTTTTATTACTTCTGCTTCCCATCTCTCTCAATGTCCACAGGCTGATTGTCTAGAAATTGTTGTATTGGGAAGAAGTAATGTAGGCAAATCAAGCTTTATTAATCTTTTTATGGGGAAAAATGCTTTAGCTAAAAGCTCTTCTACACCAGGGAAAACCCGACTGATTAATTTTTTTGGTGCAGAGTTTATTCAAGGAGAAGAAAAAATTCCCTTCAAGCTTATTGATTTGCCTGGCTTTGGATATGCTAAGGTTTCAAAAGAGCAAAAAAAGTCTTGGGAATATAATCTTGTAGAGTTTTTGAGCAAACGTACAAGTATTAAACTCTTTTTGCATCTTATTGATTCAAGACATTTAGAGCTTAATAATGACTTATTTGTTTCTAAATTTTTAAATGAGTTGATTAGAGGAGATCAAGCAATTTTACAAATCTACACAAAAGCCGATAAACTCAAAAATCAAGCTAAAAATTCTTTGTTAGCCAAAGGAAAGGTTTTGACTTCTATAAATCCTAATGAAGCCAAAACTACTTCAATCAACACATTGCGATCTAAAATTATTGCAATGGCACTAGGAAGAGGATATGATTGAATATACAAAGGCAACTCTTAACGATATTGAGCAGATGATCAAACTTGTGAATCCTGAGGTGCAAAAAGGTATAATTTTATATCGCTCTTCAGAAGAAATTGCTAACACCATACGTTCTTATACCCTTGCAAAAGAAGAGGGTAAAATTATTGGGTTTTGTGCCCTATACATTTACTCTAAAGATCTAGCAGAAGTACGAAGTTTAATTGTTACCCCAACTTACCAGAAGAGGGGAGTTGGCAGAGGATTGGTTGAAGCCATTTTAAAAGAGGGTAGAGAAATTGGAGTAGAGAAAGTTCTGTCTTTAACTTATCAAGTTGAGTTTTTTAAAAAAATGGGATTTGAAATCATTGCAAAAGAGCTTATTCCTGATCATAAAATATGGACAGACTGTATAAAATGTAAAAGATTTCCAGTATGCGACGAAATAGCCTTACTCAAAAAGCTTTAAGCTATTTTGTAATTTTTTTACTCTATATATTTTATTGCACGATGGGCAATCTCTATATTTTTTTACCACCATTATTAGGCTTATTTTTTATTCTTTTTGCTCATGCTCTAAGAAATAATAAAATCATTCATTTAACTTTAATTATTGCAATGCTTTTATGGTTAGATTGTGAGAGGGGAATGCCTTTTGGAGGAATGATTGTGTATTTTCTCCTGCTCTATGCAGTTATTTTTATACCCTTAAGTTTTTTATTAAAAAAAAAGGTTTCTATTTTTTGTATAGGTTTTTGTTATTTAGGATTATTTTTTCTTTTGGGAATGATTGGAAACTATGGTGCAACAAGTAGTGGATGGTTCATTTTTGGAATTTTCACCTATTATGCATGTATTGAAGGGTTAATTGTTGGAATACTTAAGATTTAGACTACTGATTGGATTTTGCATTGCTATATGTATGATTTTGGTGATCAGGGTATATTATTTGAGCATTAAATCTAATATTTATTTTGAAAAAATTGCACAAAGAAATACGGATAAGGTTGAGATTTTCACCCCTATACGTGGGCAAATTTTTGATCGTAATGGCAAGATTTTAGCAACTAATGAGCTTGGATTCTCTATTGCATTAAGTCCATTTTTAGGAAATGAAAAAAAGCTTGAAAAGGAAATCGATTTTATTTTAAGCTATTTTCCAAATTTAAGCAAGGAAAAGATGATTAAAGAATATAAGAGTGAATATTCCCCCTATAATCACTCACCCATTATTATTGTTCCCTTTGTTTGTTATGAACAAATCCAAAAGGTCTATACCCAACTCTTGCAAAATCCTCAAATTTATATTAAATCTAGCACAAAGCGACTTTATCCCTATGATACACTTGCCTCCCATATTATTGGCTATGTTGGAAGTGCAAATGGGCAAGATGTAGAGAAGAATGCAGTAGCTAAATATACAAAAATTGTAGGAAAAGCAGGACTTGAGAAGGAATATAATGACAAGCTACAAGGGGAGCTTGGAAATAAAAAAATTAAGGTTAATGCCTTAAATCAAGAAGTGGATTTTATCTCTAGCCAACCTCTTCTTAATGGAGAGGATATCCATACAAGCCTTGATATTAAGCTTCAACAAATCCTTGATAGACAATTTGTCAATAAGAGCGGCTCTGCTGTAATTTTAAATGTGCATAATGGAGAAATTCTAGCTGCTGGAAGCTATCCAGAATACAATCTCAATGATTTTGTAGGTGGAATCTCGCATACTAAATGGAATGCCTTGCTTGAAAATCCCTACAAGCCTCTTTTGAATAAATTTTCCACTGGTGCTTATCCTCCAGGATCTGTTATAAAAATGGGAATTGCATTGAGTTTTCTTGAATATGCAGGAGTTGATGAAAAAAGCATTATTGATACTCCTGAGTTTGTAGAGCTTGGAGGAAGAAAATTTAGAGATTGGAAAATTGGGGGGCATGGCAAATCAGATATGATTAAGGCGATTAAAGAAAGTGTAGATGTGTATTTTTATATTCTTTCACAAAAAGCTGGGGTGGAAAATATTACAGAAGTGCTTAAAAAAATGGGATTTGGGACAAGAAGCGGAGTAGATTTGCCTGTAGAATCAAAGGGGATTTTACCTACACCTGAGTGGAAAATGCGCCAATCTGGTCAACAATGGTTTGTAGGAGATACAATCAATATTTCTATTGGACAAGGAGCATTTCTCACTACACCACTTCAAATTGCTCGTTATACAGCATTACTTGCAAGTGGATTGCTTCCTACTCCACATTTTGCAACAGAAATTGGAAATCATGTTTTGCAATATCCTGCACTTGATATTCTTACACCTTTACAAAAATCTAAGATCTCTGCAATTGCACAAGGAATGTATCAAGTATGCAATGATTCAAATGGAGGAACAGCTTACCGCTATGGACGACTTTCAAAAGTGAAGCTTGCATGTAAAACGGGAACTGCACAAGTTGTTGGAATCCCACAAGAAATCAAACGTAGAGTTAAAGAGGAAGATATGGCATACTTTCATCGTTCACATGGTTGGATTACAGCATTTATGCCTTATAAAAATCCAAAATATGCGATTACAATTTTGGTCGAACATGGCGGAGGAAGTCGTTCAGCAAGTCCAATCTTAGTTAATATTGTCAATGAAATGTATGATATGGGCTATTTTAATAAGGAGAATAAAAATGATTGATGATAAAACCATACTCGTCACTGGGGGAACAGGAAGCTTTGGTAAGGCATTTATCTCAAAAATCCTTAAAGACTATAATCCCAAAAAAATTATTGTTTATAGTCGCGATGAGCTCAAACAATATGAAATGGCTCAAACATTTAATGATAAGAGAATGCGTTTTTTTATTGGGGATGTGAGAGATGGACAAAGGCTTAGAAGTGCAATGGAAGGGGTAGATATCTGTATCCACGCTGCAGCACTTAAGCATGTCCCCATTGCAGAATATAATCCAATTGAATGCATTAAGACTAATATCCATGGGGCAATCAATGTTATAGATTGCGCACTTTACCATGGAGTAGAGCATATTGTAGCACTGAGTACAGATAAAGCAGCAAGTCCAATTAATCTTTATGGAGCCACTAAGCTTTGTTCAGATAAGCTTTTTGTTAGTGCTAATAATATTAAAGGAAGCAAAAGATCTAAATTTTGCGTTGTTAGATATGGAAATGTTGTAGGTTCAAGAGGAAGTGTTGTTCCTTTTTTTAAACAACTTATCTCTCAAAAAGCAAGCGAACTCCCTATTACTGATGAGAGAATGACAAGATTTTGGATTACACTTGAGGATGGCGTAGGGTTTGTGTTGAAAAATATGCAAAGAATGCATGGTGGAGAGATTTTTATCCCCAAAATTCCAAGTATGAAAATTACCGATCTTGCTCATGCCCTTGCACCAAATCTACCGCTTAAAATCATTGGAATTCGTCCTGGAGAAAAGCTACATGAAGTGATGATTCCAAAAGATGAAAGTCATCTTGCTATTGAATTTGATGATTTTTTTATCTTAGAACCAACAATCAATTTTCAAACCCCAATTAATTATTTGCAAACTGCTTTGAATGAAAAAGGTAAGAGGGTGGAAGGTGGGTTTGAATACAGCAGTGATAAAAACACCCAATGGCTTAGTGATCAAGAACTTTTAGAGATGATGAAATGATCAAAAAATTACAAGATAAAAATATTTTAGTATGTGTAAGTGGAGGAATTGCTGCATATAAAAGTCTTGAACTTATAAGATTTTTCAAAAAAAGGGGGGCAAATGTCAGGGTCATCATGAGTTCAGGGGCACAAAAATTTGTAGGAGCATTGAGTTTTGAAGCACTGAGTGGTGAAATTGTTTTAACACAAGAGAGTGAGAGTTGGGGTGAGGGTGGTGCAAATCATATTAGCTATGCAACTTGGGCAGATGTATGCATTATTGCTCCAGCAACAATCAACACTCTTGTTAAATTCTCTTATGGGATTGCAGATAATGTCATGCTGAGTGCACTTCTAGCCTGTAATGCTCCCAAACTTATTGCTCCAAGTGCAAATACTGTGATGTATCTTTCAAAGCAGGCTCAAGAAGCTATGCAAAGAGTAGAGAAGATGGGAGCAAAACTGATTCATGCACGCTCAGGCTTGCTTGCTTGTGGAGTAGAGGGGATAGGAGCAATGGCCCAAGTAGAAGAAATTGGCTATGAGGTGCTTAGGGTTTTACTTACGCATAATTTCTGGAAAGGAAAAGAAGTGGTTATTAGTGGGGGTGGGAGTAGTGAGAATATTGATGAAGTGCGATGCATTAGCAACCACTCTAGCGGACTTCAGGCAAGTTATCTTGCATTAGCACTTTATCTTCTAGGTGCTCATGTTACTTTTGTAACTTCTAAAACACCCATTGTCCTTCCAAGTTCAATTAAATTAAAAAAAGCCCAAAATATCCAAGAGTTTTATACTCAGATTGAGCAAAGTGTTGCAGAGAATGGATATTATTTTGCAGTAGCAGCATTGAGTGATTTTAAACCCAAAAAAAGCATTGAGGGGAAAATAAAAAAATCTCAAGGTCTTAAAGTAGAGTTTGTCCCTACAATTGATGTGCTTGCTTCACTTAAAGTTCCAAATTTGACAAAAGTCGGATTTAAGGCTGAAAAAGATGAAAAAAAAGCTAAAGATTATGCTATGGCAATGCTTAAAGAAAAGGGATGCAAATATGTATGTCTTAATATTATTAAAGAAGATAATCCCTTTGGTTCAGAGCAAAACTCACTTCTTGTCATGACTCAAAATTCTCAAACAAGTCTTGCGCTTCAGGATAAACTTTCCTTAAGTTTTTCACTTTTGGATTTGATTGCCAATGATTGATCGTTTATTAAAAATTCAAAAATTAAATCTTGCAAGTAAAATTAGCAAAGAAAGTGTATTTAACTCTACACTCCCTATTAAACTCAAAGTTCTTGCAAAAAAAGCAGGAATGAAATATCTTCTTGAAGTAGGGGCAAGGACCTTGGAAACTAAATCACATCGAGAGCTTGAAGTAGGGGGAAAATATTTCGCAATGATGAAAACAGGTAGGGCTGGAAATATTATTCTCTCCTCTCTTGCTCCTGAGCCAAAACTCAATAAAACTCCTCTCTGGCTTGATTTTGACCAAAGTAAGGAATTGTTAAGTAAAAATACTTTTAAAGAAATTGGTGAGTTTGCAAGTGAGCAGCTTACTAAATCAAGCACTAAAGAAGAATTTTTACAGTGGGCATTTCTTCTTTCAGGATTGCAAAAAGGGGTGTTAAGCTTAAATATCAAAGATGGAGATAAGGAACACTATACACAAGTGAAAAAACAAAAAACAAATTTAGAATTTTATGCCCTCTTTCCAAATCTTGGAGTGCTTAGGGGAAGAATTTCTAGGGATATTCTAGAGATTGAGGTGATGTATCCTACTGTAGCAAAATTTTTAAATGAGAATCTTAATGATCTTGAGTGGAGGGGGGAGATAAAAATCAGTATTGCCTCAGAAATTCAGCCACTTTTTTGCATGCAAGAGCAACTACTTAATCTTAGCATTTAAGGACACTTGATGGGTAACATACTCAGACATCTAGCAATTATTATGGATGGCAATGGACGTTGGGCTCAGAATCGAAGAAAAAAGCGTATAGAAGGACATAAAAAAGGTGCAAAAGTTGTTGATGAGATTACACGATGGTGCGTGCAAAAGGAGATTGACACTCTCACACTTTATGCTTTTTCTACTGAAAATTGGAAAAGACCCAAATATGAAGTTGAGTTTTTAATGAAAATGCTCAAAGATTATCTTGAAAGTGAGCTGGAAAAATATCAAAAATACAATATTCGCTTTTTTGCTATAGGGGATATGCAAAAGTTTTCCACTCCACTCAAAGAGCGTATTGCCTATACTCAAGAAGTTACAAAATATAACAGTGGATTAAATCAAGTCTTAGCACTCAATTATGGAAGTAGAAATGAAATTTCACGAGCCATTGGCTCTATAGCTCATGAAATTATGGGGAAGAATACTGATCAGATCCAATCCCTTATCTCCTCACATCTGGATACAAAAGAGTTTGGTGATGTTGATTTGCTTATACGCACAGGGGGAGAACAAAGACTTTCAAATTTTTTACTGTGGCAATGCTCTTATGCAGAACTGTATTTCTCTTCTACTCTTTGGCCCGATTTTACTTCAAATGAGTTAGAAAATATTATTAAAGATTATCAAAAAAGAAAGAGAAGGTTTGGAGGATTGTGAAAGGTTTATAGATTATCCATAATGCTAGCTGCCTCCATAAGGCGATTTTTGTCAAAATGTGTATAGATTCGACTTGTATTTAAATCAGCATGCCCCAATGCTTCTTGAACAAGCACAAGATCC
This sequence comes from Helicobacter cholecystus, assembly GCF_003364215.1. GTDB lineage: Bacteria > Campylobacterota > Campylobacteria > Campylobacterales > Helicobacteraceae > Helicobacter_G > Helicobacter_G cholecystus. Next base: position 256,685 of record NZ_NXLU01000002.1, on the reverse strand, counting down.
TGACTCTTTTGATAGAGTAGGGTGGCAAAACTATGACGTAGCATATGTGCCCCCATTTTTTCTTTAAAGATTCCTCCATAGCTAAGAATACTATCAACGACCTTATAAATATAAGCTTGGGTGAGAGCATTCCCTTTTTGGTTGCAAATCAGTAGTTCGCTTTTTATTCCTAATTCTTTACGTTTAGCAAGCCATGCATTGAGCAGATTTTGAATATGTTGACGCTTAATCATTGCTATACGCATTTTGTCTCCCTTTCCACGAATTTGAAGTAAATACACTTCACCCTCTGGAAAGATATCCTTTAATCTTAGGTTAAGGGCTTCACTTACACGAATTCCTGTATAAATGATAAGTTTAATAATAAGACGATTTCTAGCATTAATTTTATCTGATTGTTCAAATTCATCAATACATTGTAAAAATTTTTGTATTTCTGCCTCATTCATATATGCTGGAAGTTTTTGTCCACTTTTTCCCCGAATCCCTCCAATATTTTTCAATTCAATGTTATAAACAAAGCTTTGTCCATTGGAACTTTCATTTTGTTTATCAATATAGCCAAAGAAACTAATAAGGGCAATACGATAATTTTTTTTACTTGCCGCACTTAGCCCACTGCCTTCAATCATAAGAAAATCACTCAAACACTCCTCATCAATTTCCTTCATACTTTGTAACCCCAAACCACACAGATAGGGATAAAGTCTTAAGAGTGGGTTAGAGTAGGTGGCAATCCCTATTAATCCAGCATTTCTAGCCTCTTTGCATATTATTTCAAGTTCTGCAATATTTTTTACACCTCGTTGGAGTTTCCCTACCATGAAAGCAAAGCGTTGTTTATCTTGAACATTCTTATTTGATAATGTTGTGAGCTTATAACGGATAAAACGTGTTATCCAAAAGAGTAGCGTAAAATCAAAATTACAATGACAATCAAGTGTATAACGCATAGATCCTCCACTTTTATTTTTTATTATTATAGTATTTGGTTTAGTTTTCTGAGAGAAAAGAATTCCTATTTAGTTATGAAAACCATAATTTTCAAACCAAATTGAAAACTCTATTGAAAACTCTATTGAAAACTCTATTGAAAACTCTATTGAAAACTCTATTGAAAACTCTATTGAAAACTCTATTGAAAACTCTATTGAAAACTCTATTGAAAACTCTATAATAAGCGGCAAGCGGCAAAATGTAGATGTAAAAGACAGTGAGTGTACGTTTCTAATCTATTCTATTTGATTTGATGATGGATGTGGGAATTAGCCTCCGCATACTGGAGGAAGTAAAACGAGCTGATCCCCATCTCTTAAAGGCATATTAAGATCCTCAATAATTTTATCATTTAAGGCAATTGCACAGATTTTAAGCCATTCGTGTAAAACTTCAATTTCTTGAAGTTTATTTTTTAATTCGTGTAAATCTTGCACTTCAAACTCTTTAGCCTCTAGACCAATTGGACCCAAGAACTCCACTTTAATTTTTGCCATTTTCTCTCTCCTTATAGTTTAATGAGTGAATCGAGATGTAAAATATCTACCATTTCACCCTCTTGTATATCTGTTCCATTCTCTTGTAAAATCATTAATGCACTTGTGGAGCAAAAATTATTTACTACTGAACTTTGCAGAGTTTTTTTATCCCAAAATCCTACCTCATAAATTCCATTTTGCACTCTTAGGTTGCAAATTCTAAATTCCATTCGGCTATCTGTGCGTTTAATGGATTGTGTAAGTTTGGCTTTAATCGGTTCTAAAGCTGAGTTTCTTCTAAGCATTTTTTCCAAAACTATGCGTACAAAAAGCATAAAAGTTACGGCACAAGAGTTAGGAAAACCAGGCAAAGAAAAGATATATTGTCCCTCTTTGCTTATCCCAAAGCCCACAGGCTTTCCAGGCTTCATTCTCACTCCCTTAAACTGTATTTCACATACTTCTTTAATTACTTCTTGAGTATAGTCAAAATCTCCTTTACTTGCTCCTCCTGTGGTGATTAATATATCACATTCCCTTAATGCCTCTTTGACTTGATTTTTGATCTGACTTTTATTATCAGTGAGTAAGGGATAGATTCTTCCCTCTACTCCCATAGAATTGCATAAAGCTTGGATAAGATGATTATTAACACTTCTAATTGTATTTTCTCTTTTACTTTCCCCAACTTCAATGATTTCGTCTCCCCCACTCAAAATCGCAATTCTAGGCTTAAGATACACACAAACAAAAACACGGTTTAACTCAGCTAAAAGACCAACTTCAAAAGGAGAAATCTGACCTCCTTTTTTAAGCAGAATCTCACCTTTTGAATAATTTTCACCTACTGCCCTAATCCATTTACCTTTTTGAATTTGCACCCCTGTAAGTCCAAATACCTTACCCCCCTCTTCTTTTGCTTCTTCTACAAGAATTAAGGTATCACAATTTTTAGGCATTTTTGCACCTGTAAAAGTCTTGATACACCCTCCTTTTTGACAAATTTGCTCTTCACTCTCCCCTGCCTTATTGATGGATAAAAGTTTCAATCCACTTGAAAAAAGCAAGTCAATATCCTCAGAATTAAACGCATAGCCATCCATAGCTGAAGTAGGATATTTTGGCATATTCTCTTGAGCAATAATATCCTCAGCCAAAATTCTTCCTAAAGCTTGAGAAAATAAAATCTTCTCAATACTTTTGGGTTGGATTTGGAGTGAGTTTAAGATCTCAATACTTTCTTGGTAACTGATATTGCTTTTCATTTTTTTCCTTTAAAGTAAATGTCCCATTTTTTCTTTTTTAACTTCTAAGTAGTGCTTATTATGACAATTTGGTTCAATAATAATAGGTGAACGGTTAACCTTAACATACTGAGAGAGGAGGTTGATTTTTTTGGGATTATTGGTAAGCAAATTGATTTCCTTAAGATTAAAATGTTTAAATATTTCTCCCACAATTTCATAACTTCTTGCATCTTTAGGAAATCCCAATGCTTCATTAGCTTCTACTGTGTCCAGTCCCTCATCTTGAAGTGCATAAGCATTAATTTTATTAAATAATCCTATTCCTCTCCCCTCTTGACGCAAATATAAAAGCATTCCCCCCTGCTTTGCAATAAGTTTAAGTGCAAGATGCAATTCTCCTCCACAATCACATTTTAAAGAATTCAAAACATCTCCAGTTAAACATTCAGAATGTAAGCGTACTAAAGGAATCTGAGGCAAAACGTCTGAGCAAATTACTAAATGCTCTAACTCGCATTCCCTTTTATGGATATTTTGGGTATATTCTCTAAAAGCAGTTAATTTAAAATTCCCAAAAGTAGTGGGAAGATTAGCAGTTTTTGAGATTTCAAATTTCATTTTATTCCTTAATAAAGTAATTAAATTATAAAATAAGTGTTATACCATTTTATTGAAGAAAAAAGTTATTTTTTGAAGAAAATCACCCCCTATTTTATGTATGTATGGTATTTATTTTACTAATCCTTTAATGTATTGATCAGCTAGATAAAGACCATTCCCACTGTCACTCACCATTTTAAGTTTATCTACAATTGATCTAAACAAGGCCTCTTCTTCATGCTGTTCAGAAACATACCACTGTAAAAAATTAAAAGTTGCATAGTCTTTACGAGAGAGCGTAAAATCAACTAATTCATTGATGCTTGTAGTAATCTCTACTTCATGTTTGAATGTTTGTTCAAAAACATCAAGCAAAGATTTGAAATCATTTTGAGGTTTTTCAATCATTTCAAGTGTAACTTGAGAATCTGTCTCATTAAGGTAGACGATCAATTTTTTTGCATGAGCACTTTCCTCATCAGCATGAGCGAAAAGAAAATCTCCTGCTCCATCATATCCATTTGAATAACACCATGAACTCATGCTCAAATAAAGATTTGCTGAAAACATTTCTTTATTGATTTGAGAGTTAAGTTTTTGAACTACTTCTTTTGAGAGCATTGTTTCTCCTTTGAAATATGTGTTTGTTACCAACACTGTAGGGCAACATTTTGATTGTATCAAAAACTCTTAAGGCTGTAGATATATTTGGTAGAATTTAATCATCTGACTTTAGAAGGAGGAAAAGTGGCAATTTTTGGAAGAATAGAGGATCTTAAACTTCTCTTTACTAAAACTCAAGAACTTGAATATCTGCTCATTAATATTGAGAGTATTTTTTCTGGAGAGAGGCTTAAGGAAATTCAAGCACTTCAATGTGGAGAAAATCATCGAATAGATTTAAATTACGGCATGTTTTACAATGCTTCTTGTTATGCACTCAAAAGTGAACAAGATGGCTTTTTTGAATCTCATCAGAAGTATATTGATTTTCAAATCGTTGTTGAAGGATTTGAAGGATACTTAATTGGAAGTAAGGATAAATTTAATCTCACTCAAGTTTATAACAAAGATAAAGATTTGGAAGTATATACCCCCAAATCTGCTCTAAACTATCTTAGAATGAATCCAAAAGAAATGGTAATTTTATTTCCTGAAGATATTCATGGTGTAGGAATTGGATACAAGGAGGATATGGGAAAACTTGTTAAAAAAGCAATCTTTAAAGTTCCAATAAAATATATCAAGCATCGCTTATAATATAATGTGCTCCCAAGCTCTCTTTTCTTTGGAGAGCTTGAAGGATAATTTCTTTTGCGCAAAGTAAACGAAGCTTCAACATTCGTCCAATATTAGATTGAAGCATTGCCTCCACTCCACCAAGAGCAGAATTCAACCCCTCAACACTTCTCACAATCCCCACCTTTTCCCACATTATGCCTCTTAAAAATTCTTTGAGTTTAATATCATTTTCAATCATGAGTGGCTCATCTAAGGGTGGAAAAATTTGTTTGCTCTCCCCCCCAAAACTTTGAGCAAGTATTTCTTCTGCCACACATTTTCCATAAATAATTCCTTCAAGCAGGGAATTTGATGCTAAACGATTGGCTCCATGTACGCCATTATTAGCACATTCGCCAAGTGCATAAAGATTTTCAATCCCACATACTGCACCCTTTGCATTCACGGCAATTCCCCCCATTGAATAATGGAATGCCGGAGAAATAGGAATTTTATCATTTGGGATTTTAAGGCGATGAGAAGTAAGGGAATGATAAATATTGGGAAAGCGCTTTTGAAAGCTCTCTTGAGTAAAACTTGAAAGATCTAGAAATGCTTGTTCTTTGTTTCGCATCGTGTAATCAAAAATTCCTCTTGAAACAATATCGCGTGGCGCAAGTTCTCCTCTTGGATCATAATCAAATAAAAATCTTCTTCCCTTTGTGTCTATAATTTTTCCACCCTCACCTCTTACAGCTTCACTGATTAAAGGTTTTCTAGCAGTATTGGCAAGAGTAAAGGCGGTTGGATGAAACTGCATCATTTCCATATCTTTAAGCTTTCCATAATGCTCTAAAATCATTCCCTGCACTTCTGCGCTAATTGTTGAGGCATTTGTATGGTATCGATACAATCCACCTACACCCCCGCTTGCTAAAACAACGCATTTCGCATAGATTCGATGAATCTCCCCCCTACTTTCCAAGCTGATGCCATAGCATTTTTCATTATCAATGAGCAAATCTACAACACTGGATTGTTTCCATAAGGGATGTTGTAAATGTGTAATTAAATGAGTGTGTAAATGCCTTCCTGTTCCATCACCATTAAAATGCACAATTCTTGCTTTCTGATGTCCTCCTTCTTTAGCATACATAATTCTCCCCTCTTTATCTCTATCTACCTTTAATCCAATTTTTTCAAAGTCTTTGATAAGATTTAAAGAAGCATTGCAGAGATAGTTCACACTTGAAAGATTGTTTGTATGACTTCCAGCCCCCAGAGTATCTTGAATGTGTACAGCTACATCATCTTCATCTACAGCCACACTGATCCCTCCTTGAGCATAAAAAGTATTACATTCCCAAGGCTCGCCCTTGCATACAATAAGAACCTTAAGACTTTTAGGAAGATTCATCGCGCAATACAACCCCCCTACTCCTGCCCCAACTATGACAACATCGTATTTCATTTTATTTGTTGATCTTGCTTTGATTTTGAATCTACCCACACTGGAGTTGTTTTGTATCCACATCCCAAAAGCAAAAGAGTATATGTTAAAATTATGCAATGAAAAGTTCTCATACTATTATCTCCCTTATTAAAGAAAAATCTCAATTCCAAAAGATTGGAGTCTTTGATGAGATCAATAAACTCATCTCATCACTCCCAATACAAATACGTAAGTATATAGCTTTTGGTTTTCAAAGAGGAGAAAATTTATATTTTGCTCTTAAAAATCCTGTAATTATCCAAGAATATAATACTTATCATTCTAGTCATATTCTTCATACTCTTTATGCTATGAAAGAGTTTTTTCCCAAAATCAGCAAAACTAAAAAAATTATCTTCTATTATCCTAAAGCTTTGAAAGAAAATACTCAAGGTAAATATTTTAAAGCCAGAAAAAATTATGCAATTTATAGTGAAAAAATAGAAATAATTTATATTCAAAGCTTTCCAGAACAAGCAAAGGGTGAATTTCTTAACCAAGCTACACATCCCAAGCTCTATAAACTATTTGAGCAAATTAGAAAGGCAATTTTACAAAAATGTCAATCCTCCAAACTCTAAAAACACTTCCTAAGCAAAGCGGAATTTATCAATATTATGATGAGAAAGGAAAGTTGCTTTATGTAGGAAAAGCAAAAAATTTATACAAACGAGTAAGAAGTTATTTTAAAGTTACAGATGCAAGCCCTAGCTCTAATCTTAGTCCAAGAATTCATAATATGGTCTTAAAAATTGCAAGTATTCAAACAATTGTCGTAAACAATGAAATAGATGCACTGATACTGGAAAATTCTTTGATTAAGCAACTTAAACCTCGTTATAACATTTTACTTAGAGATGATAAAACCTATCCTTACATTTATATTGATACAACCTCAGCATTTCCACGTCCTAAAATTACAAGAATTAAGCGAAAATCAAGCATATATTTTGGACCATTTTGCACTGGGAGTAAGGAAGTGCTAGAAAGTCTTTATGATATCGTGCCACTTGTGCAAAAAGAAGGATGCTTAAGAGAGAAAAAGGCCTGTTTATTCTATCAGATTCAAAAATGTAAAGCCCCTTGTGAGGGAAAAATTACCCAAGAGCAATACCAAAGTCTTCTTAACCTTGCAATTTCTTATCTTAAAGATAAGAAATCTCTTTTGGCAAGTCTTGAAGATAAAATGCTTAAACTTGCAGAACAAGAGAGATTTGAGGAAGCTATTACTTTAAGAGAAAGAATCAAAAAAATCTCCTCACTGACAATGCAATCAAGTATTGATTTACATTCTCCTGATGCGAATTGGGATATTTTTGCCATTGAACACAATCAAGATTTTGCCCTTCTACTTAAACTCTATATGAGAGAGGGAAGAATTATTTCAAGTGATTTTGAAAAAATTCCCTTGCATTCTCACATTCTTGATTGGGAGCAAAAACTCTCACTCTACCAACAAGCTTTGATTAATCACTATCAAAAAGAACTCCCCATTCCTCCAAAAGGATTGATTTTACCAGCAGAAATTAAGGAAGGAATAAGTGAATATTCCCAATGGCTTGCAGATAAAAAAATCAAACTCTACTTCCCCCAAAAAGGTAATAAAAAAGCACTGCTTGATCTTGCTTATAAAAATGCAAGGGAGATTTTAAAAATTCAAGATTGTGAATATGAGATTAAATTTGCCCTTAAAGAACTCTTTGTGCTTGAATATCTTCCGCAACGTATTGAAGTCTTTGATACAAGCCATCACTCAGGAGAGAATAATGTGGGAGGAATGATTGTTTATGATAATGGTGAGTTTGTTAAAAGCTCTTATAGACACTATCATTTGCAAGGGAGTGATGAATACTCTCAGATGCGAGAAATGCTTATCCGTAGAGCCAAAAATTTTGATCAAATTTCTCCTCCAGATTTGTGGCTTTTGGATGGGGGAAAAGCGCAAATTCATATTGCACAAGAGGTTTTAGAAAGTGCAGGGGTGAATATTGGAGTTATTGCAATTTCAAAAGAAAAATTAGATCATAAAGCCCATAGAGCTAAGGGGAGAGCAAGAGATATCTTAAGAGCATATATAGATGAAGAATGTAAAGAGTTTAGGCTTTTACCAAGTGATAAACGTTTGCATTTTTTTCAAAAGCTCAGAGATGAGGCTCATCGCTTTGCAATTACTTTCCATAGAAAAAGCAAAACAAAAAGCCTTATCCCCCAAAATTAATTTTTTGAGAATTGGTGGGGATTACCACTTTGTGCCGCAGTAAGATTGCCCTCTAAATCTATATCATAAGCTCCACCAAACCCTTTAACAAATCGTCCTTCTTTAAAATAAAGCTCAATAAGATGAAAATCTTTCATATTTTTTATACTTTTTAAGCCTCCTGCAGATGCATTAGATTCTTCAAATGCAGAAAAAATTTCTTCAAATTCAGCATCTTTTTGCTTAAATTCAACACTTGCCTTATATTTTAATCTTTTGCGCAAAATTACAGATTTTGCTTTGCATTCATCCTCCAAAAACAAAACTTCTAAAGCATTGGGATTTGCACGCAATGAAGCATAATGGTCTGCAACCTCACTAATATAGATAAAAAATCTTCCCTTATATTTAAGTAATGGTGCATAAGAAACAATAGGCAAATTTTCTTTAGAGAGTGTTGAGAGAATAATTGAGCCAAAGCTATTTCTAAACTCAAGCATTTCTTGCTTAACATCTTGATGAGGCATGGATGTACAAAGTGCAATAATGGCATCTTTTAATTCATCAGCACTCACCTCTTTTGCAAAATCTACCCTTATATTTTTACCATCACAGCAAATATCTAGTCCCTTTAGATCCACTGATGCAAGAGAGATTTCTTTGCATTCATTCACACCACCAAATCTTTTGGCTAATCCTATAAGCTCCTCTTTATGATGATCATTCATGTGAGAGATAATTCTTTCAATCATATTTATTCCTTTATCAAAAAAATTTATAAATTTACGTTTAAAATTATATCACACTAAATTATAAGAATAGTTATTATTTTTGATACTATTACAAAATAAAAATTTACAATAATAAGGAGTTTAAGTGAAAAAAATATTATTTTTACCCATGAGTCTTGCCTTTTCTCTTGAGCAAATAGAACTTCATACTGTTGAAGTCAATGGCATGCAATATAAGTTAGATGATCTTAATCGCAATGTCTATGTGATTGATTCTACACTCATCAAGAATAAGGGGTTTCAAGATACTAAATCCATTTTTTCCTCCCTCCCCTTTGTAACTTTCTCAGATTTTGGTTTGGGTGCCAATATTGATTTAAGAGGACAAGGAGCAAGCTCAAATGTCAATACTCAAATACTTTTTAATGGAATTTCTATGAATATGCTTGATTCTTCGCATGGTGTAACACCCCTAAATAGTATTTCTCCTGATGAAATAGAAAATATTGAAATTTTAGCTGGTGGTGGAGCTGTGATGTATGGAAATGGAACGCGTGGTGGAGTGGTGAATATCACTACAAAAAGGCGTTATGAAAAACTTTATTCTTCTCTTGGTACACAATACTCTTATTCTAATGGAAATCGTGTAAAACTGGATGCAAAAATTGCTGATAAAATTGCTGATAAATTTTATTACACAATTGGAGGGAATTATCAATATACTCAAGGATATCGGGATAAAGACAGTAGTCATTTAGGGAATATAAATACAAGTTTGACTTGGGATATTAACTCTTCAAATTCAATTTATACAGATTTTTCTTATTTTACAAGTTTGCAAAATACTACTCCACTTTTAAGATTTAGTGCTATCTCTTCTCCAAGTAAAAGTGATCGAGCAAAAGCTGGAAATGGGGAAATTATCAGTACACAAAATAGATATTCTCAAAGTATTGGATATGAGGCAAAATTTGGCAGTGATCATGCACTTGATCTTAAAGCTTTTTTTCATTATTACAAACTGGGTTATAAGAAGAATTTACAGATTATGGATTATAACTATGCAAAGTTTTTTCTCCAAGACACTCATATTTCACAAGATGGGAGTTCTTTTTTAGATGAAAAAATTGGACTTCAGGCCAAATACACCTATACCCATCATAATGGAGAGCTTATTGTGGGTGCAGAGAGTATTTATCAAAAAGGGGAGAGAAATTTAAAATTAGATATTAATTGGAATGGAAACATCGCTCTTCCTCCTAGTGGCTCATCACAAATTTCACTTACAGGGTATCATCATCTCATTAATACGCAAGTCAATGTATCTAAATGGATAAATTCTCTCTACCTTCTTGAACGCTATAACTTTAATAATGATTTTTCTCTCACAGGAGGGGCAAGATATGAACTAGCTTTATATGGAGGAGAAAGAGAGTTATATAATGATATGAATATCCAAATGGGAAAACCAATGCCATTCCCACCCTACTCTCTCTATAAGTCTATTTCTAGTCTTAGACACAACTATGCCTTAGAGGTTACTCCTAGATATGATTTTGGATTTGGAGATATCTATGGGAAATATGAGCGAGGCTTTAGATCCCCTAATCCTGACAATCTCACCTCAAGAAACGGAAGCGGAAGTAAAAGTGAATATCTAGATACCAATATTAAGTCCGAAACATTTGATACCTTTGAATTAGGGGCAAAGTTTTTTGTCAATGAATATGCAATGTTTTTTATGACAGGTTTTTATACTCTTACTCATGATGAAATCTACACTCTTGGAAGTGCACATACAGGAAACGGATTTAAGGTGGGCAACTACAAACTCACTCAAAGAGCAGGAGTAGAGCTTGCAAGTGAGCAGAATTTTTTAGATGGAATACTAAGTTTTGCACAAAGTTTTTCCTACATCGATGCAAGAATTTTAGAGAGTGGAATTGAAAGTATTGCTAAGGGCTCAATCATTCCCTATGTGAGTAAATATAAAGCCACACTTTCAGCAAATTATCGCTTTGTGGAGCATTGGAATCTTTGGATTTCTAGCTCATTTGTTGGAACACAGAGAGATACTGCCCAAAATACTATTCCTGCATACAATCTTACTGATATTGGAATGGATTTTACCTATGAAGGATTTTCTTTGAGTTTTGGGGTGAGAAATGTGGCCGATACACTTTATTATAGTTTCTACAACAAGGACAAGAGTGATGAAGTTACAGGGTATGCATTTTTAATTGCAGAGGGGAGAAGCTATTTTATCAATGGACGCTATAAGTTTTAAGGAGGGGGTATGGAGGCAATTTTACAAAAACTTGAGCTTTATGGGTATGTCATTTTGTTTTTCTCCTCTTTTGGAGGATCATTTTTAGGTATTGTAAGTGCAGGAATTCTCTCTTCACTTGGAAAACTTGATTTATTTTTAAGTATTCTTATTGCTTCTTGTGGAAATATCTGTGGAAGCATGATTTTGGCCTATATTTCAAGATGCAATAAACATTTTTTTAGATCTTCAAAATGGAAAAGAAAAACTCTTATTGTTTCTCTTTGGTTTAGAAAATATGGCGTCAGTGTTTTTTTATTGAGTAAATATATTTATGCAATTAAAAGCCTTGTGCCTATTGCTATAGGATTGAGCTCATATCCTTTGTGGAAGTTTTGGTTATGGAATAGTTTTTCATCCCTATTTTGGGGGATTATTATGGGCTGTATAGGTTTCTTCGCTTCAAATGCAATCTTACAACTTTTACAAGATCAATGGGGATATATTTTAGGCTCAATTATCGTATGTGCGGTGTTTATAGGGATTTTATTATTTAAAAGCAAAACAAGAAAAAAGGAGATTGCAAAATAGGTTTTCAAACTTTAAAAGTTTGAAAACCTAGGACTTAAAATCTTAAGTAATTCACTTTAAACCTAAAACAATGCCGCTCTTATCATTTAATCATTCTCCTATCTTTTGCAATAATTCCCTCCACCCCTTACATTTCTTTTATAAAATATTTATAAGGAGAGCAGCTGTAATCAATCCCAATTCTAGGGTGAGAGGAATTTTGTTGAAGAAGAGATTGAATCGTCCCTGAAATCTTTACTTTAGATGAGTTTTTGGTTTGATTATGATTTTGAGAATAAAGGGGATACGCAAGAATATATGCTTCTACAAGCTCTGCGTGTGTCATTGGCTTCTTATGGTTTTTTAATATTTCATAACATCTGTCTTTAATTGTCATTTAACCTCTCTCCTATACTCCCCGCTCTTTCCCCCACTCTTAAAATCCAGTGCAATATCTGAGATTTTCATTCCCTTATCAATCGCTTTGAGCATATCATAGATTGTAAGAAGTCCAATGGATACACTTGTCAGTGCTTCCATTTCAATCCCTGTTTTTCCATCACATTTGAGTGTGGCTTTTAGAGTGATTGCGTATTTGCTTTCATCATAATCTGCCTCAACATCCACAGAGTGAATTGCAATAGGGTGACACATTGGAATAAGTTCACTTGTTTTTTTAGCCCCCATAATACTTGCAATAATTGCTGTTTGAATCACGGGTCCTTTTTTAGCTGTTTGATTAAGAAGTGCTTCATAAGCCTCTTTGCTCATTGTAATCGTTCCACTTGCACTAGCCACTCTATGTGTATTTTGCTTCTCTCCCACATCAACCATTGTGGGATGATTATTTTTGTTAATATGTGTGAGCTTCATCTTTTCTCCTTTATTTTACTTTGGGACGGAAAACTTTAATATGCTCTTCATTTCCTTGAATATAAGCCCCACCGATTAGATCAATACAGTAAGGGATTGCTGGAAACACTGCCTCTAAACACTCTCTAATACTCTTTGGTTTTCCAGGAAGATTGACAATGAGGCTTTTTCCTCTAATTCCTGCACTTTGGCGTGAAAGAATTGCTGTAGGGACATGTTGAAGGCTTGTTGCCCTCATTAGTTCTCCAAATCCGGGCATCATTTTTTCACATACAGCTTGTGTTGCTTCTGGAGTCACATCTCTGGGTGCAGGTCCTGTCCCTCCTGTAGTTACAATCAAATCGCATCCATCAAGATCACTCATTCTCTTCATCATCGCTACAATGTTGTCATAATCATCAGCAATCACCTCATAATAATATTTCCACTCATTGGCGATGAATTGACTTAATACTTCAATGATCGCCTTACCCGAAATATCCTCATAAACTCCGCTACTTGCTCTATCGCTCGCAACAATAATTCCAACTTTTATCATTTTTCATCCTTAATGTGTAAATTAATCCATTCTAAAATTTGGGAGATATTATCTAAATCCAATACATTCTCTCCAACTTTGGCAATATTTTTGAGCGCAAAAGCTTTTACCCCTTCTTCATAGCCTTGCTCAATCCTCTCACGTGCAACTAAAATTTTTTCAAATTCCTTTAAATCCCTCAATCCCTCAATGAATATATAATCCCACTCCTTAAGAAAGGGGGTTATAATCTGCTGGAGAGTGGGAGAGGAATTTTGAATCATTATAATTGTTTTATTTGGAGAATACACGGCCACATCCGCTCCACTCTGAAAAAAACGATAACTATCCTTTCCCTCCGTATCAAACTTAGCCTTATCTTTGGGATCGTGTTTAAGAATAAAAACCTTTTTTTCTTTTTGCCTCAATAATAAGGAGAGTTTTTCTATTAAAGTGGTCTTGCCACTATTACTTATTCCACAAAATCCTACAACTCTTGCCATCTAGCCTAAAATCCCAGAATATTTGAGTGTGTAACTTCTCTCTTTGGCATAAATTCTCTCGCCATTTTTTAAATCGTATTTCCAAATTGGGGCATTATGTTTAAAATCCTCTATAAACTCTGCATATAACTCCAAGGTAATCTTGCGATTTGAGGAGAGAATGGCACTCATATAAGAACTTTCACCATTAGGGACATCACCAATTGAGTGAGCCATACATATAATAATTTTTTTTTCCTTTGCCCTATTTTCCCATTGATTAAACCATTGTTTTAATAAAGGTTTATAAATATCAAAACTTAATCCATCAATTCCATTTTCTCTTCGTACAACCCCTGTAAAAATACAACATGCACCAAAATTGTTTTCTCTCGCCATTCTTTCCCATTTTATGTAAATCTCACTTGTAGGGACTGCCCCATTAAAAAGCTCCAACATCAATAAACCTTTATAAGAAATGTAATTATGAATTATATATAATATTTCTTTTTGATTTTTCTATCAACACTTTAGACATTAAAAGGAGAAAGGATGAAAACTCATATTTTTACGCTTTGTTCAGGAGTATTATTATTTTTAGGATGTGCGCAAAAAGAAATTGTCTTCACACAAGAGAAACTTTGCCAAGCACCGATTGCTTCAATTATATTGCAAAATATTGTCAAAAAAGAAGGGAATGCGACAATTTCTCAAGGGGAATTTAAAGATTATGTGCTTGAAGTGATCAATACGACAAATTGCCTCGAAATTGTCACTGAAGCTCAAGAAAATACCTATGCATTGAATGTAACTTATGATCTTAAAATCAATAATACTATTGATAAACAAATTTTAAGTTCAGAGAATACGCACACTCTTAATGCACAAGTCACACTCAGTATCAGTAACGATAAACAAATCCGACAAGAAGTAGGACAATCAAGCATTGAAGTAAAAGATAAAGAAATTTTAGGACTAGGAGGAAAGGATAAAATCTCAAGAAAGGATGAGATTAATGCTCTGAAAAATTCTTTACTTCTGGCACTCAAAAGCTTTATTTCTACCCTCCAATCAAACTAAGAAAACCTCTTTCTTGGTTTTGTAACATTCCCTCTTTTTCCTTTCACCTTTAATAAAAAAGAATTTTGATAAAACTCGTTGATTGTTTGTTTTCTTCCTACAATTAGTTTTTGATAAAATAAACAAAACTTCAAAAAAGGAGTTAAAATGAAAGTTTTATTGATTGAAGATATTTCTTCACTTGGAAAAAAGGGAGAAGTTGTAGAAGTTAAAGATGGGTATGGTCAAAATTTTTTAATTGCAAAGGGTAAAGCTAAATTAGCAACAAATGAAGTTCTTAACCGATATAAAGCTGAGCAAAAAAACAAACAAGAGCAACTTGCTTTGGAGCAAAATCAAAGAGAAGCATTGGCAAAAACTCTTAAAGATATCAAAGTGATCATCAGTAAAAAAAGTGGTGAAAATGGCGTTCTCTTTGGAGCGATTACAAAAGATGAAATCGCTCAAACACTCCAAAATTCTCATAAGATTGAGATTGATAAAAAACACATTGAGCTAGATTCTCAAATCAAGCACATAGGCGAGTATGAAATCTCAGCAAATCTTGGAAATGGAATCCATGCAAATTTTATGCTTATTGTTGAAGGAGAGTAGGAGTGTTTGAAGCAACAACGATACTTGGCTATTGTGGAGAATTTGAAGGTAAACGTTATGCAATTATTGGTGGAGATGGGCAGGTCACTTTTGGAAATTGTGTTTTAAAGGGAAATGCCACAAAAATCCGCACACTCTATAATGGAAAAATTTTAAGTGGCTTTGCAGGAAGTACGGCGGATGCCTTTCAACTTTTTGATATGTTTGAAAGAATTTTAGAAGCCAAAAAAGGAGATTTACTCAAAAGTATCATTGATTTTGCTAAAGAGTGGAGAAAGGATCGTTATCTTCGCAAACTTGAAGCAATGATGATTGTGTTGGATAAGGAGCATATCTATATTTTAAGTGGGA
Source organism: Helicobacter cholecystus (assembly GCF_003364215.1). Lineage (GTDB taxonomy): Bacteria > Campylobacterota > Campylobacteria > Campylobacterales > Helicobacteraceae > Helicobacter_G > Helicobacter_G cholecystus. The sequence continues at coordinate 240,989 of NZ_NXLU01000002.1, read as the reverse complement.
CAGGTGATGTTGTAGAACCTGAAGATGGAAAAATTGCAGCTATTGGAAGTGGAGGAAATTATGCGCTGAGTTCAGCTAGAGCACTAGACCGCTTTGCTTCACTCCACCCCAAAGAGCTTGTTAGACACTCTTTGCAGATTGCAGGTGAGTTGTGCATCTACACAAATACAAATATTAAAATCTTGGAGTTAGAATGAAAGAGCAAAATTTAACCCCTCCTCAAATTGTTCAATATCTTGATGAATACATTGTTGGACAAAAAGATGCAAAAAAGATTATTGCTATTGCTTTGAGAAATCGTTATCGTAGATTCTTGCTTCCTAAAGATATGCAAGAAGAAATTACGCCTAAAAATATCTTAATGATTGGTTCTACTGGGGTTGGAAAAACAGAAATTGCAAGGCGAATGGCAAAAATACTTAAACTCCCCTTCATCAAAGTAGAAGCTAGTAAATACACAGAGGTGGGATTTGTAGGACGGGACGTGGAATCCATGATTAGAGATCTTGTGAGAGTTTCATACAATCTAGTCCAACAAGAGCTTCAAGAAAGTAATCAAGAAAAAATCCAAGACTATATTAATGAAAAAATTACTCAAAAACTTCTTCCCCCTCTTCCAAATGGTGCGACAGAAGAAAAGAAAAGAGATTATGATATTAGCTTTTTGACGATGAAGCAAAGAGTGCAAAAAGGAGAAGTTGATCATCTTAAGGTTGAAATCCAGATTATGAAAAAAAGTGATTTCTCAGACCTTGATCTTCCTCCAGAGATGCTTAAAGCTCAAGAATCGATTGTAAAAATCATTGCCCCTAACCAAAGCATCAAAAAAGAATTAAGTGTTAAAGAAGCTAAGGAAATTCTTAAAAATGAAGCAATAGAGCAAACGCTCGATCAAGAAAGTATCAAATCCCAAGCCCTTAGACGAGCTGAAGAAGGGGGGATTATTTTTATTGATGAGATTGACAAAATTGCTGTGGGAAATAAAGATGGCTCAAGAAATGATCCGAGCAAGGAAGGAGTTCAAAGAGATTTACTTCCTATTGTCGAAGGGTGTAGCGTGCATACAAAATATGGTCAAATTAAAACTGATCATATTCTATTTATCTCAGCAGGTGCATTTCATTTAAGCAAGCCTAGTGATCTTATCCCTGAACTTCAAGGAAGATTTCCCTTACGTGTAGAACTTGACAGTTTGAGCGAAGAAGCAATGGTGCAAATTCTTACAAAAACCAAAAACTCCATTCTTAAACAATACCAAGTCCTCCTAGAAACCGAGGGAGTCAAACTTGAATTTAGCGATGAGGCAATTAGAGAATTAGCACACCTCTCGCTTAATGCCAATCAAAAAGCTGAAGATATTGGAGCAAGACGTTTGCATACAACGATTGAAAAAGTCCTAGAAGAAATTAGCTTTAGTGCCCATGAACACAAGGGAGAAACCATTATTATTACTCAAGAACTGGTAAGAGAAAAACTGCAACATCTAGTTGATAATGTAGATTTAGCGAGATATATCCTTTAATGAGTAAATCTGGATTTGTAGCTACTTTAGGACGACCTAATGCAGGGAAATCTACCTTGCTTAATTTTCTTTGTGGGCAAAATCTAGCCCTAGTTTCTCATAAAGCAAATGCTACAAGAAAAAGAATGAATTTCATTATTAATCACACAATGGATGATGGAGAGATTTCACAAATCATCTTTGTGGATACTCCTGGGATTCATAAACAAGAAAAACTTCTCAATCAATTCATGCTCCAAGAAGCTCTTAGAGCGATGGGAGATTGTGATCTCAATCTTTTCTTAGCACCTGCATATGATGATCTTAAATTTTATGAAGAGTTTTTGGAGCTTTCAAAGAGTAAGCCTCATATTTTATTACTCACTCAATGCGACAAGGTTAGCAAAGAGGTGATTTTAAAAAAAATGGCTGAATATCAAAAGTTTGAAAATAAGTTTTTAGCCCTTATCCCTACAGAATGTAAGGGGTCATTTTATCCAAAGGAGCTTCTTGAGTGTATTTCAAAGCATCTCCCCTCCTCCCCTCCTCTTTATGATGAGGAGATTCTTACAACAAGTAATATGCGAGAAATTTACAAAGAAATTATTAGAGAAAGCTTATTTGAAAATCTTAGTGATGAAATTCCCTATGAGAGTGATGTAGTGATTGAAAAATTTATTGAAACACCTAATCTTAATAAAATTTATGCAAAAATTATTGTTGAAAAAGAAAGTCAAAAAGCAATGATTATTGGCAAAGAAGCAAAGACAATAAAACGCATAGGTAAAAATGCTCGACTTAAGCTAGAATCTCTTGAAGAAAAAAAAATATTCCTCAAACTTAATGTTTTTGCACAAAAAAATTGGAGTAAAACCAAAGAAGGGCTTAAAAAAATTGGATACGATTTTGATTTTTAAAATTATACAGTGGAGTAAACAGTGAAAAAATTAGCAATAGTTGCCTCAATTCTTTCATTAACTTATGCAAGTGATTTTGCAGATAAGGCATTAGAGGAAATTGTGAAACAATACCGACAATCCGGATTGCAACAAGTAGAAAATAGTATTCAAATGCTTCTTACTCAAAAACAATATTGGCTTGTGGCACTTAAAAATCAAGATGTAAGTTATGGGTATTATGAAAATTCGCATTTTCTTTTTATTGCAAATAAAGGTATCCCCAATCTTACGCTCTATAAGATTGATAATGGGCAATTTACACAAATTGGGATTGCAAATGCACTTGTTGGATCAGGAAAAGGAGATAAAAAAGTAAGTGGAGATCTTACAACACCTATTGGAGTTTATAACCTCTTAAATAAGCTCACCAAACTCGATCAATATTATGGACCTATGGCATTTGTTACTTCTTATCCTAATGCTTATGATAAATCTCTTAAAAAAACAGGGTATGGAATTTGGATTCATGGAATGCCCCTTAATGGTAATCGTGATGAACTCAATACAAAAGGTTGCATTGCTATTGAAAATGATATCATTACAAAATATGATAAGCAAATCAAATACAGCAATACTCTACTGATCACTTATGAAAATAATTTTATTCCTGCAACAAAAGATGAAATTGCCTCAATCCTTGCAGGACTTTTTTCTTGGAAAGAAGCTTGGCAAAAAGGTGATTTTCAAACTTATATTTCATACTATAATCCAGAATTTAAAAAATCCAATGGTGTTAAATACGAAAAATACAAGGCATATAAAGAACGAATCTTTGCAAAAAAAGAAATCAAGCAAATCAATCTTTCAAAAATTGATATTACTCCTTATCCTAATGCAGAGAATAAAAGACTATTTAAGGTCAGCTTTGATCAATCATATGCAGCTTTTAATGGTGAAAAATTAACTTATCGTTCAAATGATAGAAAAGAACTCTATATTCTCCTAGATACACAAAATAATTTTTCAATTCTATTAGAAGAATAGTTTTTAGATAGATTACTCCATTTTATTATTTGTTAAGACATTTTTTACATTTGACAAAGAGTTTCATATCATGGCTAATAAGTTTTGCACCATATTTTTTTGCTACTTCTAATTGTAAATCTTCAATCTCTTGATTGACAAATTCAACAATCTCTCCACATTCAAGACAAATAATATGATCGTGGTGAGATTTTGCAGCAATCTCATAGCGTTTCCCACTTTTATCTGTTTTAAGTCCACAAATAAAATCTTCATTTTCAAGAAAACTCAGGATTCTATATACAGAAGATAGAGAGGCATTTTTATCTGTGACTTTAATTTGCTGAGCAACTTCTTCTGGACTGAGATGTCTTCCACTCTTATAGATGACTGCTAAAACCTTTTCTCTTTGTTTGGAATTTTTCAATCCCTTATCTCGAATATTTTTTCGTAATCGCTCAAGAATTGCATTTAATGTTTCTAGTCGATTTTGCATACCTCTGCCTTTGATGTGTATTTTTATATTACAAATTGTATCAAACAATCTCACTATAATTCTTATTTTGAGAAAATATCTCTAAAGATAAGGATTTGATTTGTTTTATACAAAAGAATTAGAAATTATGCAAAAGGCTGGAATTATTAGAAAAAAACAAATCTATCCTTCCTCTCTGCTTGATTATGCTTCAAATGATTATTTGGGTTTATCTACCCATCATTCCCTTTTACAACAAGCTTATCTTAAATTATCTTCCTATCCCTATCACTCACCCATTGCCTCGCAAGCCATTAATGGCTATCATCCTATTCATGAGGAATTTGAAGAATTTTTAAAAAATTATTTTGGTTTTATGAGTGCCACTCTTTTTGGGAGCGGTTTTTTGGCAAATCTTGCACTCTTTGAGACACTTGTGAGAAAAGGGGATGTAATCTTTGTTGATGAGCTCTATCATGCAAGTGGCAAACTTTCTGCAAAATTACTTCATTCTCAAGTTGTATTCTTTTCACATAATAATATATTGGATTTAAAAGATAAAATTGAAAAAACCCCATGCAAGAATCGCCGTCTTATTGCTATTGAAGGGGTGTACTCTATGGATGGAGATCTTGCAAAAAAAGAGTTTTATACTCTTGCGCATCACTATGATGCATTGCTTATTATTGATGAGGCACATAGCAGTGGTGTCTTGGGTGACAATCTTAAGGGGTATCTTGATTACTATAATCTCCCCGTCACTCCTAATATTGTTAAAATGGGTACACTCAGTAAGGCATATGGAAGCTATGGAGCATTTGTTTTAGGAGAAAAAAGTGTGGTTGATTTTTTATTTACAAAGGCTAAAAGCTCAATTTATACAACAGCTCCTTCACTTTTTGATATTGCACTTGCTCATTGTAATCTTACTTATATTGCTCAAAATACTGCTTCTCTTCTTGTGCAACTTAAGGAACAAAAAGAAGCCCTTTCCCCTCTTATACATACTCAAAGCCAACTTGCAATTTTGCCCTATACCTCACAAAAACAGATGCTTCTTCATACACATTTTCTTCTTGATCAAGGATATCTTATAGGCTCTATTAGAAAGCCCACTAGCCAAACCCCTCGCATACGCATTAGTCTAAATATTAAAAACAATAAAAAGCAATCACAAAAATTATGTAAAATACTTCAAAACTTTGATAAATAGGTGCTTTTATGTTTATTAAGATTAGAAAAATCTTTCTTATTTCTCTTGTAATTTTTACGCTTATTATTTGTGCATATATCATTCGAATCTTTTTTACTCTTTCTGAAAGTTTAGAAAAAATTACTCATTACCAACCAGAGCTTGCTACACAAATCTTTGATAGAAAAGGAAGGCTAATTGCCAATGTTTTTGATAAGGAATTACGTTTTTATGTAAAATTTGATGAAATTCCTCCTAGAATGATTGAAGCACTTCTAGCTGTAGAAGATACTCTTTTTTTTGAACATAATGGAATTAATTTTGATGCAATCTCAAGAGCAATGATTAAAAATATCATTGCAAGAAAATATCTTGAAGGAGGAAGCACACTGACTCAACAACTTGTTAAAAATATCGCTCTTACACGTGACAAGACTCTTGATAGAAAACTTAAAGAAGCGATCCTCTCCTATCAAGTTGAAAGAAATTTGAGCAAAGAAGAGATTTTAGAGCGTTACTTTAATGAAACATTTTTTGGCCATGGTTATTATGGAATTAAAGCAGCTGCGCAGGGCTACTTTAAGAAGTCTTTAGAAGCTCTCTCACTTAAAGAGATTGCGATGCTTGTAGGATTGCCAAGAGCACCTAGTTTTTATGATCCTACACGTAATTATGAATTTTCTCTTTCAAGGGCAAATAATATTTTAGAAAGAATGAAGGTTTTAGGTTGGATCTCACAAGAAGAATACCTTGCAAGCATTGCGCAAGCCCCAGAAGTATATTCTCAATCCCTAACCCAAAATAAAGCTCCCTATGTAGTAGATGAAGTTTTACGACAACTTAGTTATATCCCTAATCTCAAAAGTAAAGGCTATAGAATCTATCTTAATATTGATCTAGACTACCAAGAGATTGCACAAGAAGCGGTGATTTATGGATACAATCGTGTTCTTGAACGTATCCAATCTCGCCAAAAAAACAAATCCCAAGAAAAAATACAAGATCAAACACTCAATGGTGCAATGGTTGTTACAGAGAGTAAGAGTGGAAAAATTCTTGCTCTTATAGGTGGAGTAGATCATTCCAAGAGCTCCTTTAATCGTGCAACTCAATCTAAGCGTCAGTTTGGAAGTTCAATTAAGCCTTTTATCTATCAAATTGCTTTTGATAATGGTTATTCTCCTGCTAGCCAAGTCCCTGATGTGGCAAGAAGTTATAGCAAATCCTTTGATAGGCAATCCACACAAATTCGTGAACAACAAGATGTTGAAAATATGGAAGAGCCAGAGTATTGGAGACCTAAGAATTTCACTTCAAGTTTTAATGGTGTTGTCACATTGAAAACTGCACTGATTAAATCCCTCAATCTTGCAACAATCAATCTTGTAGAAATGATTGGATTTGAAAAAATTTATAGTGATTTTGAAAAATTTGGTTTTGAAGATATACCAAAAGATATGTCTATTGTTCTTGGAAGTCTTAGTCTAAGTCCACTGAGTGCTGCTGAGGAATTTTCAATCTTTAGTAATCAAGGCACACTTGTCCATCCTTACCTTGTCAATCAAATCATTGATACTCAAGGTAATATCACCTATTTTCAAACTCAAGAAGAGCTCATTACCAGTAAAGATCAAGCATTTTTGATGACAAGCATCTTACAAGAGGCAATCAATAAAGGAACAGGACGTCAAGCTAAGGTTAAGGGCATTACACTAGCAGGCAAAACTGGAACAAGTAATGAAAATATTGATGCATGGTTTTGTGGATATTCTCCAAGCTTACAAGTGATTATTTGGTATGGAAGGGATGATAATACACCGATTGGAAAATATGAATCAGGCGGAGTTGTTGCGTCGGCTCCCTTTGCATATTTTTTCAAACAAGTTTTAAAAATTGATCCAGGACTTAAGAGAAATTTTGAAATTCCAAGTGGTATAAAAAAGAAAAATATTAAAGGCGAAAACTATTATTACACAGACATTTCCAATCCTTCTAACTCAAATAAATTGGAAAATATTCAACAAAAACCTATTTTTTAGAGCATGACTTAAAAGGAATTTAACCTAAAAAAAGCTAAAATGCTTTGTAAAAAAGTAAGGCTAGAATGATGAAACTAAAATTACAACACGCACCCTATGTTGCTAATAAAGTAGCACTTGATCTATTTAATTCCCCCATTCTGGAAGAAAAAGTATCCATCGAAAGACTTCAGAGAAAAATTCTTGATGTGATGCAAACAGATATCCAAAGAGAGCTTATGCTTGATGAAAAAGCAAGAATTTTACTCGAGCAAAATCTTGATGAAATTGAATTTATGAGAGCCGATGAGCGACAACTTTTTTGGATGATAAAAAAGCAAATCGCTGAAGAAGAAAAATTTCCACTCAATTGGGATGATCGATACAGTGAACTTTCTTTTAAAATTCTAAAAGCTCTTAATGCTGAAAAACTCATTGTCTATTCTCTTTCTGACAATGTTATCAAAAATCTTATCTTCAAAGCCATTGATTCATATTCAAAAATTTATGAAGATGCTGAAAGTATTGTCTTGGAAAAGCTTAAAAACTACAAGAAAAAACTTATTGTTGGGAGCGATGAGTATGAACTTGTCTTTAATAAACTTTATGAAGAAGAACTTAAAAAGAAGGGATATTTATGAAAACTGCCTATCTCTATCTTGAAAATGGTGTTTTTATTCAAGCTAAAAGTTTTGGCGCACAAGGAACACAGGTGGGTGAAGTCGTATTCAATACCTCAATAACTGGATATCAAGAAATTATTACAGATCCAAGTTATGCAGGACAATTTGTTACTTTTACAATGCCTGAAATTGGAATTGTTGGAACAAACCCACAAGATAATGAGAGAGAAATTGTGCATTGTAAGGGAATCTTTGTAAGAAAATATCAAGATTTTTACTCTAATTTTCGCTCAAAAGAGAGTTTGAAAAACTTTCTGATACAAAACAACATTATGGGGATTTGTGAAATTGATACTCGTGGAATAACTCAAATGCTCAGAGAGCAAGGAGCAATGATGGCCATTGTTTCTACAGAAATCTCAAACAAGGAAGAACTTGCAAAAATCTTAGCTTCTAGTAAAAGAATTGAGGAGATTAATTACATTCAAGAAGTTTCAATTAAAAATGAAAAAAACCATACTCAAGGTACTTTTAATTTTGAAACCCTTAGCTTTCAAACTCCAGATACATACAAAACAATCGTTGCCATTGACTTTGGGGCAAAAGACAATATTCTCAACGAGCTTGTACAAGCAGGTTTAAATACAATTGTTAAACCTCATAATTTTGATGCGGATGAGATTATTGCGCTCTTTGATTGTGGAAAAATTCATGGTGTCTTTCTCTCCAATGGACCAGGAGATCCAATGACACTTACAAAAGAAGTGGAGCAAATTAAAAAACTTATTTTAAGAAAAATCCCAATCTTTGGAATCTGTTTAGGTCATCAACTTCTTTCTATTGCTTATGGATATCCAACAAAAAAACTTAAATTTGGACATCATGGTGGAAATCACCCTGTAAAAAATCTTAAAACCAATACAGTAGAAATCACTGCACAAAATCATAATTACTCTGTTACAGATGCAATTAGGGAGGTTGCAGAAATTACACATATTAATCTCTTTGATGGCACAATTGAGGGGGTAAGATATAAAGACTCTCCAATCTTCTCTGTCCAATATCACCCTGAAGCAAGTCCAGGCCCAAAAGACTCTGCTAAACTCTTTAGAGAATTTGCTCAAATGCTCTAAAGAGACTCCCATCTTTATAAATTTTATTGTTTGCAAATATTAAGCTTGAAAACTTTGAGTTAAATTATTTTTTATTATAATAACACTTCTTATTATTTATATTGTTTTGGAGGTATTTTTGGAATTTTTAAAACTCTATTTGGATTATTGTATTTTCGGAATTTTAGGATTTATGGGATTTTTAGCTATTTGGTTAAGCATTGAAAGAATGATATTTTTTAAGAGGGTAAAATTTGAGGATTTTCAAACATTCAATGATTTTGAAGAAAGCTTAAGTAAAAATATGACAACATTATATATCATCTACTCTAATGCTCCTTATATTGGTCTTCTGGGAACTGTTGGAGGAATCATTGTAACCTTTTATGGAATGAGTATGAGTGAGGGAATTGATGCAAAACAAATTATGGCTGATCTCTCCTTGGCACTTCAAGCTACTGGAGCTGGACTTATTGTAGCTATCCCTACTTTGATTATATATAATGGGTTATTAAGAAAGATTGATATCCTTTGCAATCGTTATAAGGCAAAACAATGAAGCTTAAAAGAGGTGAAGGGCTAAATATTGTTCCTTTTATTGATATTATGCTTGTTTTACTTGCTATTGTTCTTTCTCTTTCTACCTTTATCGCTCAAGGTCATATCCCCATCCAGGTACCAAACTCCAAACACTCACAAGAACCTAAAAAACAAAAAAAACTCACTATCTCTACTGATCGTTTAAATCAACTTTATCTTGATAATAAACCCGTCAACTATGAAGAACTTAAAAATGTCATAGCCCAAACATCCTCTAAAACACTCATAGAATTTCAAAGTGATAAGGAAGCCAAGTTTGAAACTTTTGTACAAATCCTTAATCTCCTCAAAGAGAAAAATCATGAAAATTTTGTTATCACTACACAAAAAAACTAATTCCCCTCATTTCATTGGATTTTTTTGTGCCTTTTGCTTATATTCTTCAATTGCATTATTTTTGCTTTATACTCCCAACTTAAAACAAATCCCAATTAAACAAGAAGGTAATCATAATTTTACACTCTCCTTGCGATCATTCCAAGAACCTAAACAAGCTAAACAATCTCAAGAAGATTCAAAGCCCATACAAAAATCCAATCAAAAAACTTATTCAAAAACCATTAAACCCTCCTCAAAATCAATTTCAAAGACTATTTCTGCTAAAAAAAATAATCCCAGCCCCCCTACTCAAGAAGTTCCACAAAAACAAAACAGTAATCAAGCAAATGCACAAAATACACAAGAAACTCTCAAGCACAATCAAGGAATAACTCATGAGTTTCTTGCAAAAATTCATTCTCTTATCTCCTCCCACAACCCTTATCCACTCATGGCAAGACGTCAAAGACTTGAAGGGGAGGTAGTTATAGAGTTTATTTTAGATACCTCTGGAGTTGTGAGTGAGGTAAAAATTGTACGCTCTAATACAAAAGAAATGCTACAAAAAAGTGCGATAAAGGCAGTATATGCAGCTTCAAAATATTTCCCTCTCCCTGAAAAAAGAGTAAAAATCCAAGTGCCAATCCTTTATAAGCTTCACTGATTTAGAATTTAAAAGATTAATATAGTGATTAATCAATTGGTTTTATAACCCTAAACTTTAAGATAGATAATCAACCCTTATTGGGAAAATTGTAGATTCTAGAGTCTAATTGATATTTCTTTATCCTAGAAAATCCCTAGGATAAAAACAAAGATTAAGATTTTAAAATCTCGTAAGCTTTTTGAATCTTTTGAAGTTGCACTAAACTTTCTTTAGTAATAGGCTTATTGTGTGTTTTATCTTCTAAAATATTTTGCTTACTTTTTGCAATCAGTTCTTCATAGCGCATTTGTAAATTTGTATACTCCCCAAAGATTTCTTTTGCTTCTTGTTGAGAAACTTCTACATAGTAATTTTTTTCAAAATCATCATAAATTTTATTAAAATCACTATTATCAATCTGTAAAAATGCTCCAACATCCAAAATCGCATCTTTAGTCGTATCATTTAAGTTTCCATCTGCATAGCCCAAAGCAAAGCAAAACTCCACAACCTTTAATTTCTTTTTATACTCCCCCTTGCTTAAATCTAAGAATTTTTCACAAAGTGCTTGAATATCATTATTTGATGAAAGAAAGATTTCCTTAAGAGCATTAAGGACTTCTTCTTTGTCTCCTAATCCATTCATTTCATTTGCCATATCATCAAGAAGTGAAAATGCCATTTGCTTTTCAAGATCACAAATCTCGCCATCTGCATTACCTACATACCCTAAAATCCCAGCAAGCACTCCATACTCACTTGCTAAAATTTTCTCCTCAAAGCTTGGTTCTTCTTCAATGACAATTTGATCTTTAAGAAATTCCCTATCCTTAAACCTCTTAACATTTTCTTCTATGCTCAAATATTCTTTGAGTGTATTCCATAAAAAATACATCACAACTCCAGCAACAATAATTACAAGTAATGTCAAAATATCCATTATTCTTTTCTCCTTCTTAAATCTCTATATACCGTTCTTTGTTCTTGATTTAGTTCTTTGTTAACCTCTTGACTTCTCTTTTTGTTTTCCTTAAGTTTCTCAAGGTATTTCTCCCTCAATGCAGAACGTTGAATTTTTTGAGGCTTAATAAAAAATGCAAAAACAATCAAGAAGAAAAATACAACACTGATAGCCTCAGATCCCTCCCCTGAGAGTATATACCATGCAGATGCCAAAGCAAAGGCAAAAACAATTTTTAATATTATTTTCATTACTATCCTCTAAGTAAATGTCCATTTTTTGATAACACTGCAAGCATGGAAGATCGAACATTTTCACAATCATCTGGCTCATAAGGATTGTAAAAAAGCACGGTTCTTTGACGCAAATTTTCATCTTCTATAAAAATCTGCATTATTGCAATATAGGGAATTCTTACAATTGTTCCAAGTTGGTCATCTCTATCTTGTGAAATAAGTCCTGCCTCAAACTCAAATACTGCATCTTCAAGTACAAGAGATAAAAGACTGTATCCTGAGAGAACAAAAGCTGTCATATCTCCTAATTTACTGCGTGCATAATGACTAAGTTCTGGATAAAACCCAATCATTGAAGTTTCACAAATAATAGAAAAATCCATTCCTTCTTCTTGAAGTGCTTGCATCATCTCTTTTGCATGAGTTGAGAAAAGATTACGAATCTTTGCACTAATTTCTTTAGACATTATCCCTACTCCCCAAGATTTCCAAAAAATCTACAAGTAAATTTTGCACTTGTTGCATTCCTATTTTCCAAAATTCTTCATTTTCTACATCAAATCCAAATTTCATTACCAAATCACGTGGAGATGCACTTCCCCCAGCACTTAAAAATTCTATATATTGGGCAATAAACTCATCTCTCCTTCCCTCTTGACTTGATCTTTTATACAGACCAAAGAGTGCAAGCACAAGGAGTTGTCCATAGCTATAAGCATAGCAATAAAAAGGGGAATGCACAAAGTGAGGAATATAACTCCACCATCTTTGATAGTTTTTACTTAGCTCTACACTTTTTCCAAACATTTTTTGGTTTTCTTCTTTCCAAATACGATCAAACTCTTCAGTTTTTAATTCATCATTGAGTGAATGAATTCTTCTTTCAAAATTTGTCATCACAATCTGTCTAAAAAGTGTAGAGAAAATATCTTCCAACTTCCCAGAATATAGTGAAATTAGCTCATTTTTTGACACTCTAGTCTTAAGAGTGTCAAAAAGAAGCATTTCTGCAAAGACAGAGGCAGTTTCAGCTGTTGTAAGAGGTGTATCCATATTGAGATAGCCTTGAGACTTACTGAGTTCTTGATGGATCATATGCCCAAACTCGTGGGCAATCGTAAATACATCGCGTCTTCCCTCTGTATAATTAAGCAAAACATATGGGTGCACAGAAGGTACGCAGCCATGACTAAATGCCCCTCCCCTTTTTCTCTCTTTGGGATGAGAATCTACCCAACCTTCTTGGAGTGCTTTTTTTACAATATTTGCAAACTCACTGGAAAATTCCTCAAAAGAATCCTGCACAAGCGTTAAGGCTTCTTTATAAGAAATCTTCTCTCCACCTTCTTTACCAATAGGCGCATAACGATCATAATCTTTAAGTTTTTTCAAACCTAAAATTTCTTTTTTAACCTCATAGTAACGTTGCACAATTGAAAAGTTTTGCTCAACAACATCAATTAGAGCATCAACACTTTTTTGTGTCGTACAATTGCTTAGATGCCTAAAAGATTCGGGCAAGGCATACTTTCTAAGCTTTGTATGAATAGCTAAATCTTTTCTCACCATATTGAAAATAAAGGTAAGAAAATGACTTGATGCATTGAGTTTTTTGCTAAAGACTTTCTGAGCTTTTTTTCTCTCTTTACGTTCTAGTGAATATAAATACGCAAGAATCTCTTCTTCGCCAATACGCTTAGCATCTTTACCAAACTTAAATTTTATTCTTGAAAAATACTCATCAAAAAACCTACCAAATGCTCCTATACCTACTGGAGAGACTTCTAGGAGAACTTGCTCTTGTTCTAGAGTCAGTTGATGAGACTTACTTTTAAGAAGATTGCTCAAATAATAGGCGTATTTAGGGCACTGTTTTTTATATTCTTCTTGTTCTACTTTACTCAAGGTGCAAAATTCAATTTCAAAAAAAAGCAGATAACTTTGTATTTGATTGCATATCATTTCATATTTAGCATACAAATCCCCCAAAGAACTATCTTGTGCAAAAAGTAAAAAACTATATGTTGCAACAGCACCCACCCCTTCTAAAATCTCCTCATATTCTTTTAGGGCTTGTGGATGAATCTCATTAAGTTTACCTTCATAGTTCATCTGAAAATTTTGAGCCTGAACTTTGAGCTCTTCCACTCTCTGTTCAAGTGCAGATGTGGAGGCAAAAATGTCTGTAAGTTTCCAATAATTTTTAGACATATTCTTCCTTAATCTTGATAATTTAGCGTATTTTATCAATTTATAAAGAATATTAACCTACTTCTATCCCGCCCCTATCCTTACTTAAAGAATTTTCTAAAAAAATAATTATGATCAAACTCTGTTTCTATAAATAAAGATATAGGAAGAGATAGTGTCGTATTTAAGTGTTTGAGTACTTAGAATTAAAAAGAGGGGGAAAGCCGCTATTTTGCGGCTTTGTCTATCTTAAAGACAGGGATTACCTCTCCTTGGTATTTTTTATAGATAAATGTTGCAATCTTATAACTTTGAATAGCCTTGATGAGCTTTTGCAATGCTTGCATTTTTTGGGGTGAAGTATTCTCTGAAATTGCAATAATATTGGCATAGGCTGAGCGTTCATCTTCTAAAGCAAGTGCATTTTTATGTGATAGTCCTGCTTGGAATGCATAATTACCATTAATTACTGCGAGATCCACATCACCAAGCATTCTAGGCAAAAGGGGTGCCTCTATTTGCACGATTTTTATTTTTTTGGGATTATCAACAATATCCAAAGTCGTGCAAGCAAGGTTATTAGGATCTTTAAGCTTAATGATACCTTCATTATGAAGTAAAATAAGTGCTCTTGAAGCATTTGTAGGATCATTAGGAATTGCTACTCTTGCACCATCTTTTAATCCTTCAAGACTCTTAAATCTTTTGCTATAAATCCCAAGGGGTTCAATATGAATTTTTGCAATTTCCTTAATCTTTAATCCACGATCCTTGATCATTTTTTCCATATAGGGAAGATGTTGAAAGTAATTTGCATCAATTGCACCATCATTAAGTGCAAGATTTGGTGTAACATAATCAGTAAAAGGGACAATAATAAGCTCTACCCCCTTTTCCTTTAATTCATCTTTCACAACCTCTAAAATTTGCGCATGAGGTACTGGACTAGCTCCAACTTTAAGCTCAATTGCATTAAGTAAACCCACTAAAATCATACTTGTAAATAAGATTTTCTTTTTCATCTTTACTCCTTATCTCATCGATATTTTTTAACCCATTTAACACATAGGTCACCTATAGTTTGAACAAGTTGCACCATCACAATAATGACAATAACTGCCCAAAACAATACATTTGGCATAAAAGTCTGATAACCTAAACGAATTGCAAGATCCCCCAATCCTCCTGCTCCAATAGCACCAGCAATTGCTGAATATCCAATCAGACCAATAATTGTTGTTGTTGCAGCATTGAGGATTGAGGGAAATGCCTCTGAGAGCATTACACAAATAATGCTCCACTGATTTGCTCCCATACTTTGTGTGGCTTCAATTAACCCTTTATCTACTTCATCCAATGCACCTTCAATCAACCTTGCTACAAAGGGAATAGCAGATAGAGAGAGAGGCACGATAGCAGCAATTGTTCCATAGCTTTGTCCTACAATGAATTTTGAAAGGGGTAATAGCAAAATAATTAAAATGATAAAAGGGAAACTGCGTGTAATATTAACGAGCCAACTCAAAATTTGATTAAGCCAAAAACAGGGTAAAACCCCATTCCTTTTAGTGACATTTAAAATTACTCCAACAATTAGTCCAAAAAATAATGCAATCATACTTGATATACTTACCATAAGAAGAGTTTCAAGTGTGCTATCACACAGCACTTCAATCAAGTGGGAGGGTAAAAGTAAATATTGCTCTAACATTGATTGCCTCCTCTAAAAGTCTGAAACTTAGAAGGAATATCTTCATTTTTAAGCCTCATCCACAATTCTATTTTCCCCTCTTCCCTTAACTTCTCTAAACTTTGGAGCGATAGTCCCTCACAGCGTAAATTTCTTCCACTCTCTAATAAAATCTCTTGAGTCACTTTATGACTAGGAGACAAAAGTATTTTCTCCTTATCTCCCACTTCTACAATTCTTCCCTCACTCATAACACATATTTTATCTGCAATTTGAGAGACCACCTCAATTTGATGAGTAATCAATACAATTGTAAGACTCATTTTTTTCTGAATCTGTTTTAAAAGATCGAGGATTGAGCGTGTAGTTTTGGTATCAAGTGCGCTAGTCGCTTCATCACAAAGTAAGATTTTTGGTTCATTTGCCAAAGCTCTAGCAATTGCCACTCTTTGTTTTTGCCCCCCACTTAATTGTGAAGGATAACTTTTGGCTTTATCACAAAGACCCACAAGTTCCAAAAGCTCTTCAACTCTATGGGGAATGATTTTTTTATCCCAATGGGCAATTTTAAGCGCAAACGCAATGTTTTCATATACATTTTTAGCACTCAATAGATTAAAATGCTGAAAAATCATTCCAATTTTTCTTCTTCTCTTGCGTAAAGTTGTTTTATCAAGTTCTAAAATATTTTCACCATCAATAAGAATTCTCCCTCCACTAGGTTCTTCTAATCGATTGATAAGACGCACAAGTGTTGATTTTCCTGCACCTGAATATCCAATAATCCCCATAATCTCATTTTCATTAATTTTAAGGGTAATATCCTTGAGTGCACAAAAACCATTAGGGTAATTTTTTTTTACATCTATTAATTCAATCAAGGTATGCCTTTTCTACATGAAATTTCAAAGATTATACTTCAAAAAAATAAAAATACAATATGATTTTAAAAAAATTTGCTATCTATTGCATAAAACCTTATAGGAACATTCTCTGCATTTTGAACGATTTAAAGTCATTGCAAATTCCCTCTCCTCTTTTGCAATATCTAAAAGCTTTTCAAGCTCCTGAATATGCTTTTGCAAATCCTTATCCTCCTTTAATTCCCCATTGCGTAAAGAGTAAAAGCAAACATGTACATCAAGATGAGGGTATTTCTCTTGAATATAACTTGCATAAATGGCACTTTGCAATGGAATGACATCAGCCTTTTTTCCACTTTTATAATCAATGACAAATATCCTGTCACCTACACGATCGATTCGATCAATTTTTCCTGTAATCCTTAAATCATTTTTAATAAACTCAAACCCCTCTTCAAGTCCTAAAATTTCATCGTATTCTAAATGATAAGAGAAAAACTTTTGCATTTGTTTAAGATACAGCCTAAGCTCAAACTTTACTAATTCACTCTTTTCTTGTTCAATCCTTTTAAGAAGTTGACGCTCAAAATATATTTTTGCATTTTGGGGATCTTGCTTATAGGATTCATATAAAAGCTCATGGAGTAAAAGCCCAATGCTCATTGCCTCGCTTTCACTCTCTTCTTTTAATCCCTTAAGATACCTCCAATAAAAAGCTCTTTTACAATCTTTAAAGCAAGAGAGACTTGTAAACGAGAGTTTAAAGTCTTTATCAATAGATAATCTAGCTTCATCAAAACTGTATTGGTATTTTTTTGCAGGTTCAAAAAGTGTGTAGTGATTTTGTCCCAATATGTTTACACCCACTTCTCTACCAAAAGGTGCCAACTCTCCTTCAAGATAAAGTAATTCTACCTCTTGAGTATTTTTAAAAATCTCAAGATAATAATGTTTTTGCAAGTCTTGTCTATCCTTAAGTGTTGGCATTCCTAAAGCTTTACGAATCTTTGTATTAAGAAAAATATCACTCTGTGAAATTTTAGGGATATTACTGCTGATAAAATCAGGAATAATCGCTCTTTTAAGCTTTAATCCACGAGTTTCAAGCAGACCCATCACACGCACCTTTCCACCCCCAAAATCATCAACACTCATCTTCTCTACTTCCAAAGCAAGTAAATGGACAATCTGGGCAAGATTAAGCTTTTGTAGGACGTTATGCATTTTTTGATAAATATAAATGATCTCATCAAGCTTAACTTCAAACCCTTCAGGGATACAAAGTCCCTTAAGATTATCAATTAAAAACTCTAGCTTATCCCCATGACACTCTTTCTCTCCAATTGCCTTAATTTGCTCTAAAAATTCTTTAGCTTCAAATCCCATTGCAAAATTAAGATTACGTGCTTCATCGCTAACTTTAAGATAAGATCTAAAATCATCTTGTGGCAAAATAATTGCAATCTCATCTTCAGCAATCCCCTCATTAAGCCATTGCTGGATTTTTTTTAAAATAAAGGCACATTGATCCAAACGCAAAGTACAAGAGTATGCATTGGGTTTGTTAAGCAAAGGTGAGGGGGTTTGATGCAAAATCTCTTGAGTACTAAGGGAAAAGGTGTAAGTATTATCGACTTGAAAGTTTGTAGAAAGGAAATCATAATGAGTAAGATTGTATTCATCAATTCTAAGATGCACAAGAAGCTCAATTTTTTGAGAAATTTCTTTAAGAATATCAATCTCAAAAGGAGTAAGAAATCCATCAAGAAAAATCTCAATCCCCTCAAAGCTCTCTATAAACTCATTAAAAATACTCGCATTTTGAGGAAAATCATAAAGTCCATATTCTTCTAGTTTTGCCTCATAGCACTCATAAATGCGTTCCAAAACATGCAAATGATCTTCATAATCTCCATAAATATCTTTTTGAGGAATGTCCTTTATAGCAATCTTGTGAGCATTGAGCTCATTAAAAAAGGTGATCAAAAAAGAAGAAGTTTCCAGATAGCCTAAAAAGTTTTTCTCAAAAAAGAAAACTTCGCTCTCTTTATCATTAAACTTGAACTCACTTAAAACATCGCTTAAGAGGATTTTTCTCATCATTGCAGGAATCTTACTTTTCCCCTCCACAATCAAAATTTGAGAAAAAAAATCGTGTATGAGCATACTTTGAGGTAAAAATCCTTTTTTTTGAGTTTTTAAAAACTCTTGCATTGCTCTTGAGCTTGAAAAGACATAAAGACGATGATTCATTTTTTCTCCTTTTGTAAGAATGGACCTAAGGGTTTAATGAAGTTCAAGAGTATATCATATTCAATATATCAATATATGTTGATATATTGATATATTATTGCTATACTTACTTTACATATCATACAAGGAGTCAAAATGACACAGAAGCTTTTATCTCTATTTCTAGACTTTTTGCTTCTCTTTATGGAGCTGTCCATGCTCTTTATCATCATTTCTACACTTTCTGATTTTCTCAATCATCGCTATAAAAAGTTTTTTCAAAAACAACTCAAATCTACTTCACTCTATAGTTATCTTAAAGCAATATTTTTAGGAAGCATTACCCCTTTTTGCTCTTGCTCAACCATTCCACTTCTTAGAGCATTTCTAAAAAGTGGAATCCCTCTTGGGGTTTGCAGTGCTTATTTACTCACTTCACCTCTTATTAATCCCATCATTATTACCTTACTTTTTCTTACATTCGGATTTAAACTTACAGGGGCATATATTGGATTCTTGGTCTTTTGCATTTTCTTCATTTCTCTTTTAATTTCAAAACTTAATCCTTCTTCTTTACTCCTATCTAGCTTCACCTCTTATCAAACTTGTTGCACAAATAAATGGAGTGATCAGCCTAGTTTTACATCCACACTCTCCCCTTCATTTTTACTCAAATTTCAAACTCCTCAAGTTCTAAGGGATAAAAAAAATTTGATATATTTTTTGAAAAATTCTCTTATAGAATATAAAAAACTTCTTCCCTATATTGCTATAGGTATGGGGATAGGATCAGGGATTCATGGCTTCATTCCTCAGGAGTTCTTACAAAATACACTCAAAGAATATGGCGCTTTAAGCATTATTCTTGCAGCATTTTTAGGAATTTTACTTTATATCAGAGCCTCAATGATTATCCCTATTGGTGTAGTATTGATAGAAGGGGGTGTGCCTAGTGGTGCTGTAATGAGCTTTCTTATTGCTGGAGCTGGATGTTCGCTGCCTGAACTTATACTTCTTAAAAGTATGTTTAAGACAAAATTCTTAGCTCTTTTTGCAAGTATTGTGCTTTGTGTGGCAATTGGGTTTGGATTTTTTATAGAAATATTAGGAGTTTAAATGGAGCAGTTTTTAAAGGTAATGAGTGCACTCAATGATGAAAGTCGAGTAATGATTCTGTGTTTTTTATCTCATCATGGAGAGCTTTGTGTATGTGATCTTCAGCACTCTTTGGGAATGATTCAGTCCCGACTTTCCCGTCATCTTAAAATCCTTAAAGAAGCAGGATTTCTTCACTTAAAGCGTAAGGGTACTTGGGCATATTATTCCCTCTCCTCTACTCTCTCCCCACTCCATTGCTCTTTGCTTAATGAAATTTTATCCCTTAATCTTCTCCTTCCACCTATTAAAAGTTCTACTTGTAAAGAAGTGCACTCTAAGTAATGATCTTCACCTCACATTCTAGTTCTATCCCTCTTTCCTCTCTTACTCTCCTTTTCGCCTCAAAAATAACCCCTAAAGCTTCTTCAAACCTCCCACCTCCTAGATTAACTAAAAAATTTGCATGCTTCTCACTTAATCCCACTCCCCCCACTCTAAATCCTTTCATTCCCACAGATTCCAAAAGTCTTCCTGCAAAATCTCCATTTGGATTTTTAAAACAACTCCCACAGCTTGGTAAATGTGGATGAGAATTTCTCATCATTTCAAATACATTTATAAGCTCACTCCTAAAACCTTCAATTTTAAAAAATCTTGCTCCATAAATCACCCCATCTATTCCACTATGACGATAAGCAAAATCAAGTTTCTTACTCTCTACCCATTCACCATCTATACATACACTTTGTAAGATCTGTTTTATCTCATAGTTTTTCATTCCTGCATTCATTTTTATAAGCCCCCCCAAACTCCCTGGAAGCCCTCTTAAAAACTCTAATCCAAAAAGATTATTTTTTTTAAAATAACTATAAATCCTCCCACTGCTTACTGCCCCCCCAATCTCAATCAGCTCTCCCAAATCTAAAATATAATCAAATTCTTTGCCTAAAATATAAAGATCACTTGCATCTGGGGAAACCAGTATATTATTCCCTGCACCAAGAATCTTTTCTCTGTCATTTAATGCTCTGGGCTCATTTAAAAATTCAACCTCTAAAATCCCTCCAATTTTAAGGCTTGTATATTTGCAAAAATCAATACTTTTTTTCAAAATGGAAAACTCGCAATCAAATCAAAAATCCCCTTGGTATAGTCCAAAATCATATTCAACATCCAAGGGAGAGTAAAAATCAGCACTCCAATTACAGCTAAAATCTTTGGTACAAAAGTAAGAGTCATTTCATTGATTTGTGTTGTAGCTTGAAAAATACTTACAAGTAACCCCACAATTAATCCTGCCATCAACATTGGCAAAGAAATAAGGAGAGTAATTTTGTAAGTTTCAATAGCCAAGGCCATTAATTTGGCTTCCATTTTTTATCCTTTTAAAAATATACCATGCACAATAATGGGCATGATACTGAGTGCCCCAAGTAAAATGACACCCCAATTAATTCTATAATATTGTCTAAGAGCTAAAGAAGTCAAAATATAGACTAAAAATCCTCCAGCCAAACCATTAGCAATAGAATATGTCAAAGGCATAAGAACAATGGCAAAAAATGATGCAAGTCCTATGGGGAGATCAGTAAAATCAATATGTTTAACCTCTAAAAACATCATAGCTCCTACAACAATAAGTGTTGGATAAATTGCAAAACTCGGGATAGAGAGAAAAAAGGGAAGCAGGAAAAGTGTACAAGCAAAGAAAAATGCACAAAATACGGAGGTTAATCCTGTTCTCCCTCCCTCACTCACTCCACTTGCACTTTCTAAAAAACTTGTTGTTGTGGATACACCAAGACTTGCACCAATGACAGTCGCTGCTGCATCAACTTTAAGAGTTTTCTCCAAAGTCTCATCACCCTTTCCATCTTTATTTTGAAAAAGCCCAATTTTTGCACCCACACCTGCAAGAGTTCCCAAAGAATCAAACAAATCAAGTACAAGCAAAGAAATAATTGTTGGCACTAAAGCAAGGGTAAACACACCCATAATATCCATTTTAAAAGCAATTGGAGCAATAGAGGCAGGGGTTGAGAAAAACTCTTTTGGTGTATTGGAGATTCCAAAAATCCAAGCTAGAAGTGAGCAGAAAACAATCCCTATAATAAAAGATGCATGAATTTTTCTCACACTCAATGCCAAAATCACTCCAATGCCCACAAGCCCAATCCACACTTCTGGCTTATTTAATCCACCCAATTCGGGCAAACCCATAGGAGAAATTGTAATAATCCCCAAAGATCGTAGCCCAATAGTGCAAATAAAAGCACCTAAACCCCCCGCAAGAGCAAATCTAAGCCCCAAGGGAATGCTATTAATTAACCAAGTTCGAATCTTTGTAAAAGAGATCAATAAAAATACTACTCCTGAGAGAAAAACAACACCTAAAGCTTGTTCACAACTTAGTCCCATTCCCTTGACCATTCCATAAGAAAAATAGACATTTAATCCCATTCCCACACTCATTGCAACAGGAACTCTAGCCCAAAGACCACTCAAACAAGTTGCAATGACTGTAGCAAGAGTTACTGCAGTAATGAGCGCCTCTTTTGGCATTCCTGAATCCGAAAGAATAGAAGCACTAACGGGGATAATATAAAGCATTGAAATAAAGGTTGTAAACCCTGCAAAAGCTTCAGTCTTAAAATTACTACCACTTTGACTTACGCCAAAATAACGATCCAAAAAATTCATTTTGTGCTTCTCCTAAAATTAAAGAAATAAAGCAAGAATTGTAAGCTAAAAAGCCCCCAAATCCCTAGAAAAAAATAACTTTATCAATAAATTTGCATACTTATACAATGTAAGCTTCCATGCTGTCTGATTAAAGTTTGACAATTTATTCCAATGACTTCAAGGTGTGGAAGAGCTTTTTTAAGGACTTCAAGAGCAAGTTGATCATTTTTATCTCCATAAACTGGCACAAGTAAAGCCTGATTTACAAATAAAAAATTTGCATAAGTTGCAGGCAATCTCTCTCCTTCATCATAAATTGCGCCTACAAAAGGAAGTTTGATAAGCTCATAGGGATTACCCTTAAGATCTCTTAAATTTTTTAACTCATTTTCCATTGCCTTAAGCTCTGCATAATGCTCATCAGTTACATCATCACAAGAAATATAAGCAATTTGGGTGGGAGAAATAAAACGTGCAAGTGTATCAATATGGCTATCTGTATCATCTCCTGCAAGATACCCATGGTTAAGCCAAAGGATTTTCTTTGCACCCAAATACTCCTTAAGTTTAGATGTAATTTGATCTTGATTTAAATGAGGGTTACGATTTTTTTCTAATAAACATTGTGTATTTGTAAGAATTACACCTCCTCCATCACTCTCGATACTTCCACCCTCAAGAATCATATCCATAACCCTTAATTCATCACCAAACTCTCCCAACTTCTTAAGAGCAAAATTAATTTGATTATCCCAATGACTTGCAAACTTCAATCCCCATCCATTAAAACCAAAATCAAGTAAAACGTTTTTTGCATCCTCAATGAGATTAATTGCTCCAAAATCTCTTGCCCAAGTATCATTGCAATTGACCCCATACACCCTCATTCTTCCCTCTTTAATCTCTTGCACAAAAGTTTGAGAAATGATCTCCCTGCCCTCATCATCTTTGGGATGATGGAGTAAAATCACATCTTCAAATCTTAAAACTTCTTTGATGATTGCAATAAAATTTACTCTTGCATCTTGCAAATAAGGGTGCCAATCACTCCACTCATGAGGAAAAGCAAATAAGATTGCTCGTTGCTTCTCCCACTCTGCACGCATTCTTTTCATTCTTTTCTCCAAAATTTTTATATGATTTTACAAAACAAATAAGGATTGTACAAAATGATACTCAGTATTGAAAGTAGTTGCGATGACAGTTCTTTAGCACTCACACAAATTGAGGACTGCAAACTTCTATTTCATCAAAAAATTTCTCAAGATGAAATACATAGCACTTATGGGGGTATTGTGCCAGAAATTGCTTCAAGACTGCATGCACAAAGACTTCCAAAAATACTTGAAAATCTCAAAAGATTCTTAAATAATGATTTTTCAGATCTTAAAGCAATTGCAGTTACAACAGAGCCAGGACTCAGTGTAACACTCATTGAAGGGTTAATGATGGCAAAAACTCTTGCTCTCTCACTCTCTCTTCCACTTCTTTCAATTAATCATCTCAAAGGTCATATTTATTCTCTTTTTATCAATCAAAAAGAGAGTGTTTTCCCCTTAAGTGTTCTATTGGTATCTGGGGGACACACACTGATTTTAGAGGCAAGTCTTCAAGAAATAAAAATTATTGCACAAAGTTTAGATGATAGCTTTGGAGAAAGCTTTGACAAGGCCTCTAAAATGCTAGGATTTGGTTATCCAGGGGGACCAATTATTCAAGAATTGGCCACACACTGTACTCAAGAACTCTATTCTCTTCCCATTCCTTTGCAAAACAAAATCCTAGCCTTTAGTTTCTCAGGATTAAAAAATGCTATGAGACTTGAAATACAAAAACAAGCAGAGACATTAAATAAAAATGCATTAGCTTATGCATTTCAAAAAAGTGCATGCACCCATATTGTTCAAAAATGCAAATCCTACTTTTTAAATAAAAGGGAAAAAAATGAACCTATTTCTCATTTTGCTATTGTTGGAGGTGCAAGTGCCAATCTCTTCTTAAGAGAAAAAATTAAAAAACTCACACAATCTTTTAATATAAATCTCTTGCTTGCACCCTTAGAGTTTTGCTCAGATAATTCTGCAATGATTGGAAGGGCAGCAGTTCAACAGTATTTAGAAGGGAATTTTGCTGATATTATAAATTTAGATATTTCACCAAGGAGTAGAGAATTTTAAGTGGTGTCCCCAGAGAGATTCGAACTCCCGACCTTATGATTAGGAATCATATGCTCTATCCTGCTGAGCTATGAGGACAAAGACTCCCTAAAAGGGAGTGTAAGATTACTTAGCTTTAGCTACAAGATCTTTAAGACCTTTTCCAGGTTTAAATTTAGGAACAAACTTATCTGCAGTTTTGTAAGTTTTATTGCTTCCAGGAACTTTCCCTTCTTTTCCTTTTTGCATTACTGCTTCAAATTTACCAAAACCAACAAGCTCAATGCTCTCTTTTTTTGACAAAGCAGCTTCAACACCAGCCACAAAAGCGTTGATTGCTTTCTCAGCATCTTTCTTAGTTTCAAACTCACCCTTCTCTTTTACAATCTCGATAAATTCTGATTTATTCATCAGAAACCTCCATATGAAATAAAATCATCTTTGTAAATGCCAAAGATTAGGCTATTCTACAGGTTTTTCATTAAATAATCAAGCAAATAAGGGGATTTTTAGGGATACATTATTGTTTTTTTATACTTTTTTATACTTTTTGCTAAGCATAAGATAGAATCTAAAATTTATTAAGAAAATAACAATTAATCAAAGTAAGGAGTTCTTCTATGGTTAGGGTCGGAATCAATGGAAGTGGTCGTATTGGACTTTGCAGTGCAAGAATTATCGCAAATCGTACAGATATAGAATTAGGAGCTATCAACACAACAACAGATATTGATACACTCATTCATTTACTTAAATACGATTCTGTGCATCGTAGTTTTGAAGTACAAAAAATTGATGAAAATACCATTGCAATGGGAAATTCTAAAAATATAAAAGTTTTAAGCTCTAGAGATCCTAGAGAAATTGGGTTTGAAAAATATGCAATTAGAGGAGTGATTGAATGTACGGGTGCATTTAATTCACTTGCAAAATCAAGTGTTCATCTTCATGACAGTATTCAAAAAGTGATCATTTCAGCTCCTGCTGAGCAAACTCCTACTTTTGTTTATGGAGTTAATCATACAAATTATAAAGGAGAAAATGTAATTTCAAATGCAAGTTGCACAACAAATTGCCTTGCTCCGCTTATAAAAGTTTTAGATGATGCATATGGGATTATTGATGGTTTGATGAGCACAATTCATAGCTACACCAATGATCAAAATCTCCTTGATGTCAAGCACAAAGATATCCGTAGAGCCAGAGCTGCTGGATTAAATATGATCCCGACAAAAACAGGTGCTGCTAAAGCAATTGGACTTGTCTTACCCCATCTCCAAGGCAAACTTAATGGTTTTGCAATTCGTGTGCCCACTCCTGATGTTAGTCTTGTAGATGTAAGCCTCAATCTCAAAAATAAAACTTCAGTTGAAGAGATTAATCATTTGATGCAACAAGTTTCTTTGCAGGAGATGAAAGGAATTATTGAGGTTGATGAAGAAAAAAGAGTCTCAAGTGATTTTATTGGCTCAAGTGCAAGTTCAATCTTTATTCCTGATAAGACTATTGTTCTTAATGATACACATGTCAAAGTCCTTGCTTGGTATGATAATGAAATGGGATATTGCCATAGACTTGTAGATATGAGTGTGTATGCATTAAATCACTAAAATAGAGATAGAGTAATGGTAACTTTCAAGAATTTTTTTGAGACTATTGGGTCAAAATCTAGCCCACATCCCAATCAAAGTGCCCTTGATAGTCTTTATGATCTGATCATCAAGGAAAAAGTAGCGACATATAGTGGATATTATCACCTCCCTTTTGAAGATAAGGGCATTAAGGATTCTCAAGCCTATATACAATCTCATTACTCCCTACTCTCCAAAATCAAAAATCTTATTATCATTGGTGTGGGGGGAAGCTCATTAGGGACTAAAGCCATTGATACCATGCTTTGTCATCTTCCTTGTAGAAAAAATATTGCTCTTAAATTCTTAGAACATACAGATCCTATTGAGATTAATAAGGCTCTTCAAGGTGTAGAGGTCTTAGACAGCCTCTTTATAGTCATTTCAAAATCTGGGACAACTATTGAGACTTCCTCTTTAATGAAATATGTTTTAGCTCACTATAAGCTTTTAGAATATAAACATCATCTAGTTGTAATTACGGATGAAAACTCTCCCTTACAAAAATGGGCACAAAGTGTTAAAATTGACCATATTTGCATTGCTCCAAATGTTGGAGGAAGATTTTCAGTGCTCAGTTCTGTAGGAATTTTACCTTTGATGATTTTAGGTTATGATGTTAAAGGTTTGCTTGAGGGGGCAAAAAAATTTATGATGAATTTTTTGCATCGTCAAGAAGACCATATTCTACGCAAAGCAATTTTTTTAGCCAAAAGCCGCGATCGTTACCCAATCAATGTTTTATTTTCTTATTCTAGCTCTTTTAAAGATTTTAATGCATGGTATGTTCAGCTTTGGGCAGAAAGTTTGGGCAAGATTGATAGTTATGGAAAAAAGGTAGGTTTAACCCCTATTGCACTCATTGGGAGTATTGATCAGCACTCCTTCCTTCAACTCATTACACAAGGGGTGATGGATAAAACTGTAACTTTTCTTAACTTTAATCGCAAGAATTATTCTGAACCTAAGATTCCTGAACTCTCAATCCCCTATCTTGAAAGCACAGATTTTGTGAATAATACTTCTTTTGCAAAGCTTTTAAACTATCAGCAAATTGCAACAATGCAAACAATTCAAAATGAAGGAATTCCTACTGACGAAATAAAAGTAGATATTCTTTGTGAAGAAAGTGTTGGGATCTTGATCTTCTATTTTGAACTTTTAACCTCTTGTGTTGGAAGAATTTTAGATATTAATACTTATGATCAACCTGGTGTAGAATTTGGAAAGATTCGCCTTAAGGAGATGTTTTAATTACTTTAAATCTTGCTACAATTAGCAATATTAATTATTTGGAGGATGTGATGTTAGAAGTCGCTGGTATCGAATTAATGCAACAAGTACAAACAATCCGAGATATTGATGTTTGCAATAAGCGTGTGCTTATACGAGTAGATTTTAATGTTCCTATGGATAAAGAATACAATATCTCGGATGATACAAGAATTAGAGAGGCACTTCCTACAATCAATTACTGTATTGATCACCAAGCTAAAAGTATTGTTTTAGTTAGTCATCTTGGCCGTCCAAATGGTAAGAATTCTGGACTTTCCCTTAAACACATTGTCAAAAGACTCGAGAGATTACTAGGGAGAAATATTGTTTTTGCAGACGATATTGATAGTGCAAAAAGTATTCAAGCAACACTTAAAAATAATGCAATTATCTTACTTGAAAATATTAGATTTTATGAGGGTGAAGAGAAAAATGAAAGCTCTCTTGCACAAGAGCTTTCTAGTCTTTGCGATATATATGTTAATGATGCTTTTGGGACAAGCCATAGAGCGCATGCAAGTACTCATGGAATTGCAAAATATGCACAACAAAAGGTTGCAGGACTTCTTCTTAAAAAGGAAATTGATTCTTTTGCCAAAGCTTTTTCAAATCCACTCAAACCTGTTTTACTTATTGTAGGTGGAAGCAAGGTAAGCTCAAAGCTTGCATTGCTGAATAATATTCTTGGACTAGTAGATAAGATTATTATTGGTGGGGCAATGAGCAATACATTCCTACAAGCACTTGGACATAATATGCAAAAATCTCTTATAGAAAATAATTTGATTGATGAGGCAAAAAATATTCTTGAGCACGCAAGAGAGAAAGGTGTAAAAGTTTATCTTCCCGTTGATGTAGTAAGCACTCAATTTCTAAGTGATCCAAAAGAAATTAAAATCTCTCCAGTTCAAGATGTTCCTGAAAACTTTATGGCTGTTGATATTGGACCAGCAAGCACAAAACTATTCAATCAAGTTATCCGTGATAGTCAAACAATTATTTGGAATGGACCATTAGGAGTATATGAAATTTCACAGTTCTCACGAGGGACCTTCAGTATAGCTCATAGTATTGCTGATACTTATGCTTTTAGTCTTATCGGGGGTGGAGATACTGCAGATGCAGTAGATAAGGCAGGAGAGAGAGATAATATGAGCTTTATTTCTACAGGTGGTGGGGCTTCACTTGAGCTTTTAGAGGGGAAAGTTTTGCCTGCATTTGAAGTGCTGGATAAAAGAGGATGATATGCTTGTTTTTCTCAAAGAGAATTTACAAAAGATTTGTAAAGAAGAGATTTTAAATCCCGAAAAAAAAAATATTCTTTGGGTAGATTTACTTGAGCCAACAGGCGATGAAATTTCTTATATTTGTAAAACCTATAATATTGATATTCCTAGTCAAGAAGAAAGAGAAGAAATTGAAGAGAGTGCAAGGTATTGGGAAGATGATAGGAGCATTACAATCAATACTTACTTTCTTATGCAATTTAAAGAAGAAAAACGTATTGCAAATCAAACCATTACCTTTATCCTCAAAGACAACATTCTCTTTACTGTCCGATATGGAGAATTTAGAGGAATTGATGAGGTACAAAAAACTCTTCTCTCAAATCCAAAACTCTTCAACTGTGGTCTTGACATCATCAGTAAAATTTTTGAAGTGAGAGTTGAAAAAGATGCAGATATTCTTGAAGGTGTGGCTCGCTCTACTCGTGCCCTAAGAAAGAAGATCTTTGGAGATAATGAGGTAAGTCACGAAGTATTACAGCATCTCTCAAGACTTCAAGAGTTTAATATGGCTGTGCGGGATTCTCTTTTTGACAAACGTCGTGCAATTACTGCTATGCTTAGAAGTGTTAAACCTCATACGGATGTAAAAAAAACTTTAACAATTATTCTTAAAGACATTAATTCACTTATTGAATTTGCCAATACAAGTATGAATGCATTAGACAACATTCAAAGCCTTCTAACAAATCAAATCAATATTGAACAAAATAAAATCATTAAACTTTTCACTGTTGTTACGGTTGCCATGACACCTCCAACACTCATTGGCACAATTTATGGTATGAACTTTAAGTATATGCCTGAACTTGATTGGAGTTTTGGATATCCACTTGCTATTGGCTTAATGATTGCTTCTACACTTTTACCTATACTCTATTTTAAGAAAAGAGGCTGGCTTCAATAATTTTGATACAATACACCTTTTTTTTAAAAGGAGTATTTAATGTTTGAATGGTTGTTACAACCTGAAGCGTGGGTTACCCTCGTTACACTCACTACCCTAGAAATTGTTTTAGGGATTGATAATATTATTTTTATTGCAATTCTTGTCAATAAACTCCCCGCTCATCAAAGAGATAGAGCAAGATTCTTTGGCCTCTCTTTGGCAATGCTTACACGTATTGGTTTGCTTGCTTCACTTTTTTGGATTATGAAGCTTATAAAACCTTTATTTTATATTGGAGAAATGGGAATTTCTGGGAGAGATTTAATCTTGATTATTGGGGGAATCTTTTTGCTTTATAAAAGTACAAAAGAAATTTATGAGCAAACAGAAGTTCATCAGCAAAAAGAAGAAAATAAGTCTAAAGGTGGATTGATTGCCATACTCATTCAAATTGCATTTTTAGATATTGTCTTCTCTCTTGATTCTGTGATTACTGCTGTTGGAATGGCACAACAACTTGAAATCATGATACTTGCAATTATCATTGCCATTGGTGTTATGATGTTTGCCTCAAGAGGTATTGCTCAATTTGTGGATACACATCCTACGATTAAAACCCTTGCACTTGCATTTTTATTGATGGTAGGGATTGTTTTAATTCTAGAAGGTTTTAAAATCCATATCCCAAAAGCTTATATCTATTTTGCAATGGGCTTCTCATTTGCAGTAGAGCTACTCAATATTTATATCCGCAAAAAAAGCAAACAATCTTAATCTTTTATTTTTCTCCTAGCTCCTTTTGGGGGCAGAGGATTTGCAAAAAATGATTCTCTAAAATCTTTTTATCTTTTAGCTCACATAAAAAATTTGCAATCTCTTTTGTTTTAACTATATGAGGCTCATCATCAATATTTGCCCCAACAATCCCTACAAGTCGTCCATCTTTTGTGTAATACCCTTTACCATAAGAATATTTATAGCCCTCAAAACTACTTGTTGACTCGCGAGCCAAATCTTCAATTTTTCCCTTCAGTGGAGTAATTTTTGTTTGAAAAGAATTAATAGGGCTAATTGTTGCAGAGTAAAGCACACTATATTGCTCATCAAGCTCTCTTGGATCAAAAACATCAATCCAGTTTTTAGAATAAATTTGATCATGATAGAATGATTTTTCTCTAATATTGCAATATGCATCAGTATATTCCAAAGTTTCAAGCACTGCTAAACCTCTTTGTAAATCAAGTGCTTTAAC
The DNA here is from genome assembly GCF_003364215.1 of Helicobacter cholecystus. GTDB lineage: Bacteria > Campylobacterota > Campylobacteria > Campylobacterales > Helicobacteraceae > Helicobacter_G > Helicobacter_G cholecystus. The sequence goes on along the minus strand of NZ_NXLU01000002.1, from coordinate 210,141 downwards.
TGAAAGTTTTGCAATACAAATAAAAGGCGGTATATTATCATCTTGCATCATGGCATAGCTTGTACGTGGATATATATTTTTGTTATACACCATATTTGCAGAAGTTAAATATAACCCATCATGAAGCAAAATTCCATAACTTCTCTTAATCACTCCATCTAAAAATGTTGTTGTAATCACTGCAGTTCCATAAATCCAATCTTCATTTCCTACAAGCCTTGTATGATTTTGCTTTTGTTTTTTTTGTGAAAAATTATATCCCTCATAAGGATTCTCACTCCTTATTTCTTTTGTATTGTTAGACTTTGAAGAATTTTTAGAATGCTTAAGTTGTATTGAACCCTTAATATTTTTTTGTTTAGGCTTCATAGAATCGCTTTGTTTACTTGATTCCTCTAGCAAAGCTCTCTGTTCTTTTGTTAAAGGAATAGTTTTTGGAACACTCTCCTCAATCTTATCTTCTGATCCCATCAAAAAAACAGCAAATAATACATACCAAATTTTCTTCATTTTCACTCACTCAAAATTTTATTCAATAAATCGGTAAAATATCCAAAACTCTAAATAAAAGGATATACAAATTATGGCAGTAAAAATTTATGAAATTACCCCTGAAGAAATTGCTAAAGCAAAATATGCAACCATCATTACCAATAAAGGTGCAATGCATTTTGAACTCTTTGGTGAAGATGCTCCACAAAATGTCATCAACTTTATGACCTTGGCAAAAGAAGGATTTTATAAAAATTTAACATTTCATCGTGTAATTCCAAACTTTGTCGCACAAGGAGGATGTCCAATTGGAAATGGTTGCGGAGGACCAGGATACAGCATTAAGTGCGAGGTGCAAAATAATCCCCACAAACATATTAAAGGCACACTCTCCATGGCTCATGCAGGAAGGGATACAGGGGGAAGTCAGTTTTTTATCTGTTTTACTTCTTTACCCCACTTAGATGGAGAACACACTGTATTTGGACAAATCATTGATGAAGAAAGTCTAAAAGTTCTTGATAAGATTAAGGGTAATGACATCATTGAAGATATTATTGTCTCAGAAACTCTATCTCAATAACATGCCTTTTAAAAAAAAGGGGGGGGGGATTATTTTTCAGGAATTGTATTGATGACTTCTTGTAGATTTGGCTTTTTTCCCAAATATTGCTCCACTTGCTCATCGCTTAATTTTTTCCAAATTAATGTCTTACCAAAAGTCCAAACTGTTGCTCTTACCTTAAGTGTATCTCCCTCAAGTTTTGCACTTGCACTATAAGTTTTTCCATTAGCATAATTATAGATTTTGCCTCCATCATACTCATCTCCCTCTTTGGTTAATCCCCATAAAAATACAACTCCTCTTAAAGGCCTTCCTCGAAGTTTCTCATTAGGATTATTTTCATCATAACTTACACTTCCATCAGTATTGGCAAATCCATAGGCATAATATTGATTATCTTTTTGAAAAATCTCAACAATTGTTTGATTTCCTGTATCATTTTTTTCCAAAATATAATATCCACAGATCTCTTCTCCAAAAGCAAAACAGCCTAAAAGTAGAGCAAGAAAAATTTTCTTCATATTTCTTCCTTTATAAAATTAAAGTATAAATTGTATCTAAATTTTATTCATGCTTTAGAGCATCAATTGGATTGAGTTTTGATGCCCTTCTTGCTGGAAGATAACCAAAAAGAATTCCAATAAAAATAGAAAAAATAAGTGCATAGAAAACAATATTTAAATCAAATACAAAAGGCATATTAAAGAATTTAGTGAGTCCAATACTTACTCCAATAGAAAGTAGAATTCCCAAAAATCCACCTAAAAAACTAAGAACTATAGATTCAATTAAGAACTGCAAAAGTACTTCTCCTCCCGTTGCACCAATAGCAATTCTTATCCCAATCTCTTTTGTTCGTTCAGTCACAGAGACCAGCATCATATTCATAATCCCAATTCCCCCTACAAGTAAAGAAATTCCAGCAATAGCTGTGATAAAAATTGTCATCATTTGGGTAGTGGAATTAATTGTTTTTAAAATCTCCTTGGTATCCATAATTGAAAAAGGATCCTTCCCTCCATCCTGAACTCCTCTAATCTCTCTAAGAATCTTTAATATCTCCTTAACTGCTTGAGCAGAATCAATTCCATCCTTGAGTGAAATATAAATATATTTAATATTATTAAGAGAGGCATTGGAATTAACTTGGGAGTTAAAGGTCTTAATAGGGACTAAAATCATTTCATCTTGACTTTGACCCATTACCCCCTGCCCCTTGGTCTCAAGCACACCAACAACACTGCAAATAAAATTTCCAATCTTTAACTGACTTCCTAGGGGATTTTTTTCTTGATAAAGCGTGTCTTTTACTGTACTTCCAATAATGCAGACCCTTGAAATATTTTCTTGATCATCATGAGAAAATTCACGACCAAGAGCAACTTGAGAATTAGTGGTCTGAAAATACTCTTCTCCCACTCCAGAAATACTGCTTAAGAGATTCTTCCCTTCATATTGTACAATTGCATCAGCAACTGAAACGGGGGATAGACTAGAGACCCATGCTCTGATTCTTGAAGACAGTAAATCAACCTCTCTTAGAGAAAATAATTTTTTCCCTGCACTCACTCCTCGTGAATCTAAAGATTTTGAGGGTCTAATAATTAAAAGATTACTCCCAAGAGAAGAGATGCTTTGAGTGATATTAAGCGTAGTGGCTTTCCCAAAATTAACCATACTCACAACTGAGGCAACACCAATAATGATTCCAAGCATTGTAAGAATAGAACGCAAAAGATTCCTATAAATCTGTCTAAATGCGATTGCAAAAGCATTCCAAATCATCTTTTTATCTCTTTTTGAATCTTTCCATCAAGAAAGTGAATTTCCCTTGAAGCATAGCTTGCCATATTGCTCTCATGTGTCACCATTAAAATCGTAATACCCTCCTGGTTTAATCCTTGCAAAATCTCCATAATCTCAATACTCCTTTGAGTATCAAGATTTCCTGTTGGCTCATCAGCGATAAGAAAAAGTGGGGAAATGACTAATGCCCTAGCAATTGCAACCCGTTGCTGTTGTCCTCCACTAAGCTGTGCACTTGTGTGATTGGCCCACCTCTCTAGTCCCACTTTTGCCAAAGCTTGGAATGCAAGCTCCCTTCTTTGTTTTTTCTTCATACCCTTATAAATCAAGGGAAGTTCAACATTCTCAAGTGCAGTTGTTTTAGGCAAAAGATTAAAACTTTGAAAAATAAAACCAAAATAATTTCTTCTTAGTCTTGCTTTCTGATTAAAATCCAATTCACATACATTCACACCACAAAAATCATAAATCCCACCATCCGCTTCATCTAGACATCCTAGGATATTTGAGAGTGTAGATTTTCCTGAACCGCTTGGACCCATTAAGGAGATAAAATCACCCTTATGAATCTCTAAATCTACTCCCTTTAAAACTTCAAAAGCATTCTCCCCCTTCCCATATGTTTTTCTTATTCCCTGTAGATTTATAAAACTCATTGCTCTTCTCTCATACCCACAATCACTCTGCTTACTTCATCTATTCCTTCAACTTCAACTTTTTTACCATCAGTGATTCCTACTTTAATCTTTTTACTCACAGGTTGATCTCCCTGCAAGATCCAAATTTCATCTTCTCCCCCTGTATCTATTTTTTGAGAGTTAGGTTTTAAACTTTTTTGACTCTTCATAGGAGGAGCGAAGAAGAAGCTACTCTTTTTGCTCTGTGTATGCCCAAGAGTTTTAGGAGAAAAATAAAGTGCAGAAACAGGAAGCAAAAGAACATTTTTATGATTAGCTACAACAATATCTGCTGTTGCACTCATTCCTGGTCGAAGAAGCAAATCTTTATTGGCAACATTGATTGTCACCTCATAACTCACAATATTATCTGTTGTTGTGGATCCATAATTAATCTTATCCACCTTTGCAAAAAACTTATGATGAGGATAAGCATCAACATTAAAGCTTAAAGATTGATCTGGACTGATCTTACCCACATCACTTTCGGCAATTTGAACAACAAGCTTCATTTCTTCAAGGTTTTGTGCAACTCTAAAAAGTTCAGGTGCCGAAAAACTTGCAGCCACAGTTTGCCCTACATCTATACTACGCGTAAGCACAACTCCATCAATAGGAGAAGTAATGATTGTATTATTTAGATCAATTTTTACTCCATTGATATTGGCTTCAATTTCTGCAATATTTCCCTTCTTACTTTCAATATCTGATTGTGCAATTTCATAGGCAACTTGAGCAGTTTGCACATCAGCAAATGAAGGATACTTACCCTTGCTTTGTTTATAAAGTTTTTGCAGTCTTTCATATTGCCATTTTTTATCTTTAAGCGTAGCTTGGAGTGAAGCTAATTGGGCTTTTGCACTTTTAAGTTGAGCCTCAAAACGACTTAATTCTTGCAGAATTTTTTGATCATCAATCTTGGCTAAAACTTGCCCTCTTTTAACTAGATCATTGGTATCAACATAAATTTGAGAAATGATTCCAGAAACTTGAGAACCAATTTGGACTTCATTAAGAGGGTTGAGTGTACCTGTGGCCGAAATAATTGTAGAGATATCCCCCTTTTGGGGTTCAACTGTATCATAAACAATTCTACTTTCTTTAGGTTGAAAATAATAATATACCCCACTCCCGCAGCCTATCAATATAATTAAAAAATAACTTAAGATTTTATAAAACTTTTTCTTGGGCTTAATGACTGAGGCAATATCTTCCATTTTTTTCCTTAACAACATTTAATTTCATAGTGTAAGGTTATTTAAATAATGTAAAATATATATAAAATTACTCTTTTTTAAAATTTTCTATCAGAATCTGAGCTTTTTTCAATCTCTCTTCAAGTTCTTCTAAATTTTCACAGCCATCAAAAAAATCAAAAAAATCTCTCCCCACCTTTTGAAGATGATCAAAAATCTCAATGGCTCTCTCTCCCTCGCGTGTCAAAGAAGTTCCACCTCCCCCAACTCCTCCATTATTGCTCTCTATCAAAGGGGATCCACCCAAATCCTTAATCTGATTAAGGTTATCCCATGCAGCTTTATAACTCATTCTCATTTTTTTAGCAGCTCCAGAGATTGACCCCTCACTTTGAATGAATTTAAGCAATGTAATTCTTCCACTCCCTAAATAACTTTTTGAATCCTTATCAATCCAAAAACGAGCTTGTATCTTCATTACTTATCCATTTAAAAGAATTACCCCTATAACCCCAACAATGATCAAAGGAATGTTATACATCAAAAAAGTTGGAACACAAGTATCCCATATGTGATTATGCTGTCCATCAGCATTAAGCCCTGAAGTTGGTCCAAGTGTGCTGTCACTTGCAGGAGATCCACTATCCCCCAATGCTCCAGCAATCCCTACAAGTAAAATAATAGAAGGGATTGAAAAGTTAAGAGAGAGAGCAAGAGGGCAAAAAACTGCAGCAATAATAGGGATTGTTCCAAATGAAGTTCCTATTCCCATAGTAATAAATAAACCCACAAGAAGCATAATCAAAGCAGAAATTCCATAACCTCCAAGCATCCCTGAAACAGAGCTCGCAAGAATTTCAATACTTCCACTCTCTTTGAGTATGGCACCAAAACCAGAGGCTACAAGCATTACAAAAGCAATAAATGCCATCATAGCCATTCCACCCTCCATCACTTTATCAATCTTTTTATAAGAAATTCCACCACTTAAAATCATAATTAAAAGTCCTCCTAAAGCACCTAGAGGCAAAGAAGAGGTAATTAATTGAATCACAAAAGTAGCGATTGCACCTAGAAGCACTCCATAATCTTGTTTTCTCATTGTAAGTTCTGAAGTGTCAAATCCTCTTTGTTCTAAACGTGTTTGCACATAATTTCTTGGTCGAACATAAAATACAAAAATAGCCAAGAGGAGCCCAATAAGCATTGCCACTCCACCCATCCACATCACTCCTGTTACTTCAGAAAGACTCACACTCACTCCATTTTGAGTGAGATTATCTTTGATGATATTCTGAAAAATCAATCCAAAACCAACAGGTAGTGCAATATAAGGTGCTTGAAGACCAAAAGAAATTGCACACGCTACTGCTCTTCGATCAATTTTTAACTCATTCATTAAAGCCAAAAGTGGAGGGATTAAAATGGGAATAAAAGCAATGTGAACGGGGATAAGATTTTGTGAAAAACAAGAAATTAAGGCAATAAAAAGACAAAAAAGGATTTTTTTACTGCCCACAAACTTTGCCACCCAATGAATAAGAATTTTTGTGAGATTACTTTGTGAAATTCCATAAGCAATGGCTCCAAGTAAAATATAACTTAATGCGGTTTCTAAATTCCCACTCATTCCATGAATAAAGATATCCATAGTTTTTAAAAGAGGCATTCCTGAAATAAGTCCTGCTAAAAGCGCACTATAAGCAATGGCAAGCAAAACATTAAACCGCATCAAACATAGTGCAGACATAACAAGAATCGAAACCACTACAGGGTTTGTAATAATGCTCATTTTTCTCTCCCATTACTCTAAATTTAAATCAGTATACTTTTATTCTAGCAAAAGCTTTGGCCTTTTTTAGTTTAAAACTCACTGCTTCAAAGAGAGTTGTATTTTTAATGACTAAAACCAAAAAAATTACAAATCTTTTTGTATTTCTCTGAAATTGGATGTTTTGTAGATTTAGAATACTTTTTAAGAGAGACGAAGCTAAAAGAATTTTCATTCTTAAGAGCAAAATCATCAGGAAACATTGTAAATACCTTACTCCAAGTTGCCCGTTTATAATCTGCTGGAGTGATTCTGTATTCTTTTTTTAAATAGCTCCCTACTTGACTAAGACTGGCCCAACCACTTTTGTTAAGATTTGCAATAATGGCTCTTTTTAAGATTTCTATATTCTCTATATCTTTGTTTTTATAGGGCTTTTGTGCTTCTTTATTTTGTATCATTTTTGATTTTTCTTTGTTGAGATAAAGTTCATAAAAATGACTAAAAGCATTTCGCAAATCATCACGACTTTTTTGCTCTCCAAAACCAATAGATTCAACCCCTTTTGTACGAATCTCTTGTGCAAGTGGAGCAAAATCACTATCACTTGTTGCCAAAGCAATGCACTCCATTTTTCCTTCATAAAGCGTATGCATGACATCGATAGTAAGACGAATATCACTAGAATTGCTTTTATTGCTATTGCCCGTAATGATATGAATAGGCTCAATGGAATGACAATTTAAAATCTCATCCCAACCCCTCATCGCATCTCTGCGCCAATCACCATAAGCTTTTTTCACACACACTTCACCCATTGCATTAAGTTCTTTAAGGATTTTTTCAATCAGTTTATAACTTATATTTTCACTATCAATAAAAAGAGCGATTTTCTTTCTTACTCCTTGTTCTATCATTGTTGAGCCTTTATCTTTCTGATTGCATCTTTTATACTTAAGCCCTCTTGCTCTCCACTAGACATATTTTTTAAGGTAACCTTCTTTTCTCTGATTTCCTCCTCACCTACAATTAATACATATGCATGCCCTTTTTGATGCGCATAAGAAAAAGGTTTCTTAAGTTTTGTAATTTCAGGATAAGTTTCTGTAGAGATTTTTTCATTCCTTAATATAGAAGCCACTTTATGGAGGTAGGGTATATATTCCTCATCCATTGCCACACACAAAACCTCTGCATATGTCTGTTTTCCCTCAAGTCGCCCTAGCTCTTCTAATGCACTAAGCAAACGATCCAACCCTACGCTTGCCCCTACCCCGCTCATAGCTTCCTTGCAAAAGGTTTGTGTGAGATTATCATATCTACCCCCAGAGCATACACTTCCAATACTGCTTAAATCATCAAGAGTGCTTTCATACACAATCCCTGTATAATATCCCAATCCTCTTGCAATGGAAAAGTTAATCTTATAACACTCCAATCCAATATAATCTAAAATCTTACACAATGACTCTAAGTCTGAAATTCCTTTTGCAAGAAGCTCATTTTTTTCTTTAAGATAAGCAATTTCACGCAAAAAATCAGCAGAGCTTCCAGTTTGAGAGAGAGAGATAAGCTCAAGAAGTGAAGCAACGCTCTGTTTTGAATATCCCAAACTTTCCATTAATTCAACACTTACACCCTCTGCTCCAATTTTATCAAGCTTATCAACAATCCTTAAAGTATTATGAACATCATCAATACCCAAAAATTGACAAATTCCATTAAGTATCATTCTATGATTGATTGAAATGGTAAATTTACCTACCTCAAGTTTTTGCAAAATACTTGCAATGACTTCAATGATTTCTGCATCACTTGCAATAGAATTAGAACCAATAAAGTCAAAATCACATTGCGTAAATTCCCTATATCTTCCTTTTTGTGCCCTCTCTCCTCTAAAAACATTACCAATGGCATAACGTTTAAAAGGGAGAGGAAGTGAATGCCTATGCTGAGAGATAAAACGTGCTAAAGGAAGGGTAAGATCAAATCTTAAGGCAACTTCTCTTCCTCCATGATCTTTAAAAGCATAGAGTTCTTTTTGAATCTCATCACTTCCTTGCTTAAGTAAAACTTCAGCATATTCTAAATGTGGGGTTTCAATGGGTGTAAAACCAAAACTATCAAAAACTTCTATAATCTTTTTAATTAAATCACTCTTAGCAATTGCCTCTTTAGGCAATTTATCTTTAAAACCACTCAAAGTACGTGGGGTAATCAACATTAACTCTCCAATCTTTAAAATATTGTTTTATTTTTTATACCAATTTTATGAGGTAAAATTATCGCAAAAATTATCGCAAAAACACAACTAAAATCAAAGGTTAATTTTGAAAATCCTACTTCGGCTTCCAACTTGGCTAGGTGATGCAGTAATGGCAACACCCACTTATTATGCTCTCAAAAGAGAATTTCCCAAGGCTCATTTCACGCTCATTGGTTCAAAAGCAAGTCTTGGCATCTTTCAAAGAGAGAAAGCCACTTTAATCCTAGATGAAAGCAAAAAAAGTAAGAATCGTCTTTTTTATCTCTATAAACTTGGAAGAAACTTGGGAAAATTTGATATTGCTATAACTTTACAAAATAATTTTCCTTCAGCTTGGCTTCTTTGGGCGACAAAATCAAAAATACGTATCGGTTATCAAGCAAATATAAGAAGCTTTTTACTCACTCATCCCCTTCCTGCCCAAAAACATCTTCATCAAGTTCTTCAATACACCCATCTTCTCTCTGCTCTATCCCTTAATGTAGAGCATCCCCATCTTCAACTTATAGCCCATCCACAAAAACGAGGAAAACTCATCCGTATTGGTATAAGTGCTGGAGCAAAATATGGGAGTGCAAAAAGATGGTGTGAAGCTTATTTTATTGAAGTAATTGCGACTTTATTACAAGAAGGCTATGAAGTTTTACTTTATGGAGGAGAAGAGGAAATACAAAGCAATCAAAGAATTCAAAATGCTCTTATCCACCTTGTATCTATACAGAATTTTCACAATCTTACTGCAAAAACAAGTATTACAGAGCTTATTGACAGCATTGCATCACTTGATTTATTTCTCACCAATGACAGTGGCCCTATGCATATTGCCTCAGCACTCTGCATTCCTCTTATTGCCCTCTTTGGTCCAACAGATTGCACAGAAACTTCTCCTTTTAATACACAATCTGCTCAAATTATTTTTAATAAACATCTCTCTTGTTCTCCTTGCAAAAAAAGAGAATGTCCCCTTAAGCATCATCAATGCATGAAACTTATTACTCCTGATGAAGTGCTCAGTGGCATTAAAAATTTACTGCATGAAATTAAGGCGTAATGATGGAGAGTTTATGGATAGAATGTATTGTTTTTTTGTTTCTTATTTTTGCGCTCTTACTTTATCGCTCAAAACTTAAAGATTGAGGAAAAGAATGGAATTATTTTCAAGTCTTGAGGAAATTTTACACACTCCAGATATTGCAAAAAGATTTTCTCTATTTAATCAGCTCTATAATGCTTTACATACTCTCACACTTAATCATCATCACACTATCACTCCCATTACAGATCCAATCTATCAATCATTTTGCAAAGTTCTTCACCCTACAAAAATTTCACGAAGCAAAACCATTAACACAGATTCTACAATGGGGGGTTTTCTTCACTCCATTGCTCATATTGAATACAGTGCCATTGATTTAGCACTTGATGCAAGTTACCGCTTTAGAAATCTTCCTTTAGAGTATTATCATAATTGGCTTGATGTTGCTAAAGAAGAGATTGAGCACTTTAATGCTTTAAGAGCATTGCTTAATGCGTGTGGATATGATTATGGAGACTTCCCTGTGCATAACAATCTTTTTAATGCAATGAAAGCAACACAAATATTTTCTCATCGTATGGCATTAGTGCATAGGGGAATGGAGGCTGGAGGGCTTGATGCCAATCCTTTTGTTGCACAAAAAGTTTCCCTAAGCTCTCATCATCTCAAAGAAAAAATCCTTTATGAGCTTAGCATTATTTTAAAAGATGAAATTTCACATGTCAGCAAGGGGGATAAATGGTGGAAATACAGCAAAGATCCCCATTCATTTAAGGAAATACTCAAACTTTATAACTATTCTCTTCCTCAAGTTCTTAATACCGTAGCAAGATTACAATGTGGTTTTACACAAGAAGAGCTACAGGATTTAACTCAAATAAAGGACAAAAATGCAAATTACGCCTCAGAACTACATCCAAGTTATTGAAAAACTCAACACTATGGCTTATGCCTATTATGTCCTTGATAATCCCATTGCTACTGATGAGGAATACGATCTTCTCTATCATAAACTTAAAGAATTTGAACTTACTCATCCTCACCTCATCTCCCCCTCTTCTCCAACACAAAGAGTAGGAGATACTCCACTTAATGAATTTGAAAAAAATCAACATCTTCAAAGAATGTGGAGTTTAGATGATATTTTTAATGAAAATGAACTTCAAGAATGGATTGAACGGGTTCACAAGCTTAATCCTGAAGCTACTTTTACTTGTTCTCCAAAATTTGATGGAGCCTCACTCAATCTCCTTTATGATAATGGATTGCTCCAAAATGCTACAACTAGAGGAGATGGAAGAATGGGTGAACTTGTGACACAAAATGCAAAAACCATTCGCTCTATTCCATTGCAAATTCCCTACCAAGATCAAATTGAAATCCGTGGAGAGGTTTTGATGACAAAGGATAATTTTCAAATTATCAATCAAGAAAGATTGCAAAATGGCGAAAATCTCTTTGCAAACCCACGCAATGCTGCAGCTGGTAGCTTAAGGCAACTCAATAGTCATATTACCTCAAAACGTAATCTCATTTTTGTGCCTTGGGGTGTGGGAGCACATCACTCTACACACTCTAGTTTTTACTCCCTACTCTCTGAAATTTTCTCCTTTGGCTTTTTTATCCCACCTTTTATTCAACATTGTAAAACCCCCAAAGAAGTTCAAGAAGCTTATACCCACATCCTTCAAAGTCGTCAAGAGTATCCTATGATGCTTGATGGAATGGTGATGATAGTGGATGAAATACCCTTACAAGAAAAGCTTGGCTTTACAATCAAATCTCCTCGCTTTGCTTGCGCCTATAAGTTTCCAGCAGTTGAGAAAAGCTCAAAAATTCTTTCAATCACGCTTCAAGTAGGAAGAACAGGTGTCATTACCCCAGTAGCTGAATTAGAGTTAGTAGAAATTGAAGGTGCAATGATCTCAAGAGCAACATTGCATAATTTTTCAGAAATAGAAAAAAAAGATATTAGAGTAGGAGATAGAGTCATTATTATTCGAAGTGGAGATGTGATTCCAAAAATCATAAAACCCATTAAAGAAGTAAGAGATGGTAGTGAGCAAATCATTAACAAACCTACTTACTGCCCAATTTGTCAAAGTGAGCTTTTAATTGAAGAAAAATTTATTAAATGCCAAAATCTCTCTTGTGAAGCTAGAAAAATAGAATCTCTTATTCATTTTGTTTCTAAAAAAGCTCTTAATATTGATGGTCTAGGAGAAAAGATTATTCAACAACTCTATGAGCAAAAGCTGATTAAAAATCTTGAGGATATTTTCTCGCTCACTTATGAGCAACTCTTTAAGCTTGAAGGTTGGAAAGAAAAAAAGGTTAAAAATACACTTCAGAGTATTGAGAATTGTAGGGGAATTGAATTGTGGAGATTTATTAATGCCTTAGGGATTGAGCATATTGGAGAGGGAGCAAGTAAAAAACTTCAAGAAAGTTTTGCCCTAGATACTTTTAAAAAAGAATACGAAGACATTATTGCTCTTGAGGGATTTGGTGAAGAAATGGCAAGATCTTTTGATGAGTTTAGAAGAGTTAATGCCCACCAAATCCAAACCCTTCTCTCAATTCTACAGCCTCAATGCCCTCAAAAACATATTCACTCAGATTCAATTTTTATGGGTAAAAACATTGTGCTCACAGGAACTCTGAGTCAAGATAGAGAAAGCATTAAGATTCTTTTAGAATCATTTGGAGCAAAAGTAGTTTCAAGTGTGAGTAAAAAAACAGATTTTGTTATTTTTGGTCAAAGTGCGGGAAGCAAGCTAGATAAAGCGCAGGAACTAGGAGTTAAATGCTTAAGTGAAGAAGAGTTTAATGCATTAATTCCTTAAAAAAGTGCAATTGTTTTCTGAGATTTAAAACAATGAGATAAAAATCTCTCTGAATAAACTCTTGCCAAAGCTCTTGATTACTTTTTATAAGATTATTGGAGTTTTTATATGCACTAGGAATAAAAAAGTCAAGTTTTTTTTCTTGCAAAGAATTGAAAGTTGCATGAGAGAAAATAGGCATAAAACTTGGTATAACCCCCTCTTGCAAGGGAGGAAAGGGATGAAGAAAAAAGGGCTGGTGGATTGCTTTTGTCGCACCTAAAGATCTTTTGTGTCTCCAAGATTTAGAGGTAGTAATCACCTCTTTAAATCCTCTTGCCTCACTTAAAATTTCCTCAATACTGCACCCCCACCCTTCACCATCTCCACTCACACAAGCAATTCCCTCTATTCCCGCATATTTTGCACCTTTAAGCCAAGAGAGTATATTCTCTCTACTTTTCCCTCTCCCACTTATGCAAGGATAACAGGGAATTTGCAAAATATCTTGAAGCATTTTTGCACACAAAAGTGAAGAAGGAGAGGCACAACCCAAAGGATTATCAGGCAAGATGATAAAGTCATAAGCCACATAATTTCTAAACTCTCTGAGTATATAAATGTCTGCATGAAAATGATCACTTGCAATAAACTCAATTCCTATCAATTTGTTATAATCCTTAAGAAAAAAATTTTGGAGTATTGTAATGAATGAAAACTTAATCAAACACGGCTTTAGTATTTGGTGTGATTTTATTGAAAGAGATTTTCTTAATACGCAATTTAAAACTCTTATTGCAGAGAAAAAAATTTTAGGTGCAACAAGCAATCCAAGTATTTTTGCCTCTGCATTTAAAAATTCCCCTATTTACCGTCATCAAATTCAATCCTTGCAAAATAAAAGTGCTAAAGAGATTTATGAAACTTTAGCAATTGAGGATATTAAAACTGCTGCTACTCTTTTAAGAGGGCTATGGGAAAAGAATAAAGATGACGGATATATTAGCATTGAGATTGATCCCCTTTATTGCAATGATGCTAAGGCAAGTATTGCAGAAGGAAAGAGATTATTCCAAAGTATCAATGAGCCCAATGTGATGATTAAAGTTCCTGCAACAGAAGCTGGATATGAAGTGATTGAAGAGCTTATGGCTCAAAATATTTGCATTAATGCAACCTTAATTTTCTCTCCAATACAGGCACAAAAATGTCTTGAAGCCTTTAAAAAAGCAAGAGATAGGGGTGGAGTTGCAAAAAGTGTGATCAGTGTCTTTGTTTCACGGCTTGATCGCTATATTGATCATTCACTCCCGCAAAACCTCCAAACACAGTTAGGAATTAATAATGCAAAAATGATTTACAACCTTATTGAAAATTTTAATGATAAACAAACTCGCACACTCTTTGCAAGCACAGGGGTTAAAGGTAATAGTCTGCCTGCAAACTATTATATCAACTCTCTTCTTCTGCCACATTCTATCAATACTGCACCCCTTGATACTATTGAGGCTTATTTTGCACACCAAGATACAGAACTTAAAGATTCAAATATTGATTTTGATGCTTTTATTCACTCTTTGGGAAATATCGATCTTCAAAAAATTTATGACACACTCTTGGAAGAAGGACTTCAAGCATTTAAAGAAAGTTTCACAGATTTATTAAAAGTGCTAAAGAAGTGAAGTGATAAAAGAAGGGATAAGAGATTCCCTTCTTTTATTTTGTAATTTTTAATACCTTATTTTCCAACATTGCTGGAATCCAAAGTGTTTTTTGGGCATAAAAAATATCTGCACACCCCTTAATTGCCCTAAGTGGCAAGGCCTTAACTTCTTGCTTTGCTGAAATTTGATAAACCAAGCCTTTGAGATCTTCCCCCCAAGAACTTACAAGAATATTCCCCTTCTCATCCTCAGCAATTCCATCAAGCAAACCCCTTACCTTAGAGAAAATTTGAAGCTTTTTATCTTGAAGAGAGATTTTTAAAACTACACCCTGCATTTTTCCATTAGGATCATAAGTAACAACCCAAAGATCTCCTTTTTTAAGAAATAAACCATTGGGTCCTCCACCATACTTTGCACTTTCAAGAGTAATGAAATTGCTGTAACTTTTTTTCTGAATATCAATAAAATAAATTATTCCACTTCCCGTATCACTGACATAAAGATTTTTTCCATCTGAAACTAAATCATTTAAAAAGATTGCATTTTTGACAGGAAGAGCAAAAACTTGTTTAAAGGTTTTAAGATCAAAACCCTTAATCTCATCAATATCACTCACATATAATATATCTCCAACAATACTCATTCCCTTTGGAGCATTAAGATTACTAATTTTGTTAAGCACTTCTCCTTTAGAATCTAATTTAAGGATAAAACCATCTCCATCTTTATCAAGAGGTTTAACTTCCTTTCCAAGATTGCTTACAAAAATATAATCTTTTGTTGCATAAATGCTCTCTGGAGATTGGAATCCTGAAATTTCTTGCATATTCCAAGCAAGGGAAAGCGAAAGTGAGAGAGAAATACCTAAAATTATTCTTTTCATTGTTTTTTCCTTTGTAAAAAATTTGCAAAGGGATTGTAAAAAAGAACTGTATAGAAAAATAAAAGCTTTATGATAAAAAATACTAGTTTTTTGATATTTTTTGAAATTGCTTTGGAGTCATTCCATAATAGTCTTTAAATCTTTTTATAAACCAGGAAGGGGATCCAAAATCAAGTTCATATGCGACTTCTTGAATATTCTTTCCCTCAAATTGCAACATAAATCTGGCTTTAGAAAGACGTTTTTTGTCAATCCACTCCTTGGGAGAAATTCCACTTTCCTCTTTAAATTTTTTACTAAAAATACTAGTTTCTAGCTTTACCTCTCTTGCCATATCTTTTACTTGCAAAAAATCTTTAACCTCTAAATCTTCTATAAGAGTATTTTTTCTATTAAAAATTTTATAAAGAAAAGGAAGAAAACCTACTTTGTTTTCTTTAAGTAAAAGTAATAAAAGCTCTTGGGCTTTAAGCTCCATAATCTCCTCACCCAATTCTCCCCATAATTCTATTCCCCTAACAAAATTCTCTATTCTCTCACTTTCTCTAAAAAGGCAGAAATTTCCAGTATCCCTATTTTTAGTCATACAATGCTTTTGAGCAAATTGGACAAGGGGATTCTTATTAAAGAAAAAAAGCACGGAATGATAAAGATTGTTTCTACTAATATTACTAAAAGCATAGCTTCCCATCGAAACAAAAAGAGCTTGATATTTTTTAACTTGAAAGCTTTGGTGCAAATCTCTCATTTCTTTTTCCCCCTCTTTGACAAAAATCAAACAATCTTTTTGAAAATATACAGAGCGATTAAAAATATTTCCTTTTTGCACAAAATCAATCATCGTCATTGAAGGAGAAGTGAAAATTTTATGAGAATACAGCTCTTGAGGAACAATCAGAGACATATTTTTCCTATTTAATCTTTGTATTTGGAAGCTTCTTCAGTGAACGTGAGGGGAACTTAAGTAAATCACTTTCTTTAATACCAAATTCAAATTTAAATCCTACACCCAGTGCAATATCTAAATTTAATGCACTAAAATCAGCATAAACATAAAAAGTGCTTCCCTCTAGAAACTCAGCATTATAGTCAATGCCTAAAAACATATCAAACTTTTGTTTGGGTGTGGCAAGAGTAGAAATTCCATTCACCATAAGTTCTCCTCCAGCTCCAACATCATAAAGCATTTTAATCTTAGTTTGCACTTGATGTTTTCCAAGCATTTTACCTATACCCAAGCTTCCAAGAAAACTAAAAGGAGCCCAAGGTTTCATCACTTCATTGACTCCATTTACACTTAGCTCACTATCAAGCAATATCCCTGTCCCAAAATTTAATTCAGGTTGTAAAAAATATTCATTAGGTAGAAAAAATCTCTTCCCCACACCAAAATCAAATAAAACAAGAGCATTATTAAAGAATTGTGTTTGATATTCCTCAAAGAAATGGGCAAATTTTATAGAGAAAGATGTAAAAATCTCATTATCCCACTTCCATAATAAATACCCACCCAATCCATAAGACTTCCCAGTAATTGTACCTTGAGGATGTGTCAAAGTTACAATATCAGAATTCACATCCATACCCAAAAAAACCTTGGAGTGAAGCATTGAGAATTCTTTATCCACACCAATTTGGGGCATCATCTCTATAAAATCATTTTTTTGCCCAATAAATGTTTGTTTAATCCTAGTGTGCACAATCCCCCAAGTTCTCCAAGAGCCAAGAGAAGGATAATGCAATTGTTCAAGATGTCTTCTTTGTAAGCTTTGTTCTAAGCTTACAAAATGTGTTTGCATAAATAAAGGAGAATCTGCAATAAGCAAAGAACTAAAGGCTAGAAAGAAAAGAACCTTCCTCACTGCAAGCCTTCATTTTGCCAATAAGTATTATTGGACTTTACTTTAAGAGAGCTAGTGGCAATCTTGCCAAAGTAAAATCTTATTCCCAAACTTGCTTGATAAGTCACATTAAAATCACCTAAAAATGTGCTTTCACTTCTAAAAAAGAATCTTAAATACTGATTGAGGATAAAATCAGATTCCAAAAATAATCCTATCCTCCAATCACTTTTATTATTTCTCTCAATCAACTCTCCAAAGTCATTGATCAAAATATCTCCACCCAAACGGTTGTCATATCCTAGGCTAATCCCTCCCTTAATATCTCCTCGATAAATACTATTAAACTCCCTTCCAAAAGCTACACGTGCATCAAGAGCAAAAGGCACAAGATGTGCAATTCTTCCATATAAACCATTAGGGAAAGAGTTTGTGCTTCTTGGCAAATATCCTGTATGCATACTTAAACTTGGCTCCCAAAAGAAATACCCTGGATCAAAAGAATAAGTCAAAGCAAATCTCTGTCCTACTTCTACACCCAAATAAAAATTATGTGTATCCATCTTATCGACTTTTTCCCCCCATAAACGATAATCAGAGGCAAGATAATAATATTGCATATTTAAATTTAAATAGAATCGATACGCATTCATATAGCCAAGATAAGCACCCAAACCATAGCTTTGCAAACTTCCATCAACTCCATTGCTTTGACTATCATCTGTAATGATATCCAAATAGCCTCCAACGAAAAATCTTGATTTTCTTATAGCAATTGAAGTGTCAAGTCCTAAAAGTAAATTATTATAACTTTGTATATTTTGATTATTACCATTACCCTCTTGTAATCTTAAAAATCCAAAATTCTCACTTATCCATACTGTATTATCTAATTCTTGATCTCTAAGTTCACCCAGTCTAGAAAAAGTCGTGAGGGTATGAGTCTTAAAAATTAAATAATTTGAACGCAAAAGAGTTGTCATTATGGAGTAAGTATCTTGATGAGTTTGTCCATAAGCAAAGAGGGAAAAAAACAACAAACACATCAGTCTTTTTTTCAAATTGCTTCCTTTGTAACTCTTTGGATTTTGCATTAAGTTATATAATTCTAACCAATTTTATTCCAAGGAATGACTATGAGCTATCGTTTGAAACGCTATATTACTTATTGTGTTATTACAGTTTTTGTTGTGGCACTTCCTTTTATTCAAATTAATAATGGGCAAATTTTCCTTCTCTCATTTGATAAGAAACAATTCCACCTTTTAGGAATGGTCTTTAATATGCAAGAACTCTATGTTCTTCCTTTTTTGGTTATTTTGCTTTTTGTTGGAGTCTTTTTTGCCACAACTCTTATGGGGAGACTATGGTGTGGGTGGGCTTGTCCACAAACTATTTTTAGAGTTATTTATCGAGATTTAATTGAGGGGGCAATATTTGGGCTCACTAATATTGCTAATCGCCAAAAATCAACTAATCTTAGTACCTTTGGAGCAAAAATAAAAAAACTTCTCTCTATTCTTATCATTTCACTTTTTACTTTCAGTGCAAGTGCTGTTTTACTTTTTTATTTTGTTCCTCCCTATGATTTTTTTAACTATCTAGCCAATCCTCAAGATCATTTGATATTGCTTGGCTTTTGGCTAAGTATTGGAACCTTCTTTACTCTTGATATTGTTTGGCTTAAAGAAAATTTTTGTATCTATATCTGTCCGTATTGCCGTGTTCAAAGCGTACTTTATGATGATGATACACAAACTGTAATCTATAATCAAAAACGCGGTGGGGCAATCTATCAAGAAAATGGAGAAAAATTCTCTCAAGCACTAAGATTTAGGGATCCACAAGGAGAATGTATAGAGTGTCAAAAATGCGTTAAGGTTTGCCCAACACATATTGATATTCGAGCAGGAATGCAACTTGAATGCATCAACTGTCTTGAGTGTTCTGATGCATGCTCAAAAGTAATGGCACAAAAAAATCTCCCTTCACTTATTGAATGGACAAGCACTCAAGCCATTGACACAAATTCAAAAGTGCATTATTTTAGACCCAAAACAATTGGTTATATGCTGATTATTTTTATTTGTATCGCATTAGCAATTTTTATGGGTGGAAAGAGAGATGATATCTTGCTTAATATCACACGCACAAGTTCACTTTACACAATCCATCAAGATGGGAATATAACAAATGAGTATATTCTCTTGATGGAGAATACAACACAAGATCCTCAAAACTTAATCTTAGAAATTCAAGATGCCAAAAACCTTAAAATCATTCGTCCCTCAAAAGCAGTTTATGTGGATGGAAAAGAAAAAAGAAGGGTGGTGCTTATCCTCTCTTATCAAGGAAAAATGGAAATTAAAAATCAAGACAAATCTATTCCTTTCAAACTCAAACTTTATTCTAAAGAGCAGCCTTCGCTTTCTATTACAAAAGAAAGTGTTTTTATCTATCCCCACCAATAAAGAAAAATAATGAGAGCTATTTTCCTCCTCTCTTTATTTTTTCTCTCTCTTTTTGGCAGAGAATTATGGCTTTTACAACAATTTGATCCCCAAAGTATTCAAAATAATCCTCATTTATATGTCTATAGTGAAAAACTCGATGGAGTAAGGGCATATTGGGATGGAAAACATTTATACACTAAGGGGGATAGGAAACTTATTGCTCCAAACTTTTTTACACAAAATTTTCCTCCTTTTGCTATAGAGGGAGAGTTATGGAGTAAGAGAGGGGATTTTGAAAATATTGTCTCTATCATTAAATCTAAAAGCAATCCACAAAAGTGGCATGAATTAAAATTTTATATTTTTGAAGTCCCCAATCAAAAAGGGGGTATTCTAGAAAGATTAGACTTTTTACAAGCCTATCTTAACACTCACCCTGCCCCCTTTATTCAAATTATTCCTCAATTTCAAGTCACAACTCTTCAAGCACTCAAAGAAGTATTGCAAACAATCCATAAAGAGGGTGCAGAAGGATTGGTGGTAAGAAATAAGTTTGCTCCCTATTACACAGGTAGAAATAAAGATGCGATGAAATTTAAACCCTACCAAGATAGAGAATGCAAAATTACAGCCTATATTCAAGGTAGGGGGAAATACAAAAATCAAGTTGGAGCCTTTGAATGTATAGATGAAAAAACTAAATTTAAAATTGGAAGTGGAATGAGCGATGAATTTAGAAAAAATCCTCCAAAAATTGGCACAATTATCACATACAAATATTTTGGTCTACACAAAAATAATAAGCCAAAATTTCCTGTTTTTCTTAGAATTCGTAGCGATGAAAGCTTAAATACAAAGGAGGAAAAATGAAAAGATTTGCAGTGATTGGTGTAGGAGGCTATGTTGCTCCACGCCATCTTAAAGCAATTAAGGATTGTGGTGGAAATGTATTGTGTGCAATTGATAAACATGATAGTGTGGGTATCATGGATAGCTTCTTTCCGCATACTCATTTTTTTACAGAATTTGAGCGTTTTGATCGCCATATTGACAAACTTCATAGACAGGGTAAAGGAATTGAGTTTTTTAGCATTTGTTCCCCAAACTATTTACACGATTCACATATTCGCTATGCACTCAAGAATGGCTCTGATGCAATTTGTGAAAAACCCCTTGTTCTTAATCCTTGGAATCTTGAAGCATTGCTTGAGCTTGAGAAGGAAAGTGGAAAAAAAGTTTATAATATTCTCCAACTCAGACTTCATCCCAAAATTATTGCTTTAAAAGAAAATGTAGAACAAAATCTCAAGCAAAACCCTCACTGTGTTTATGAAATTGATTTAAGTTATATTACAAGCAGAGGGAATTGGTATTTCACAAGCTGGAAAGGGGATAAAAGTAAAAGTGGCGGAATTGCAAGCAATATTGGAATCCATTTCTTTGATATGCTACTTTGGATTTTTGGAAAGGTCAAAAGAAGTGAGCTTTATTTTGAGAGTGAAAAAACAATGGTTGGCTATCTTGAATTAGAGCATGCAAAAGTAAGGTGGTTTTTAAGTGTTGATGCAACAACCCTTCCCCAAAAAATTCAAGAATTAAGAAAACCCACATATAGAAGTCTAAAAATTAATCAAGAAGAGTTTGAGTTTAGTGAAGGTTTTACAGATTTACATACCCTGAGTTATGAGGATATTTTAAATGGTGGAGGCTTTAGTGCAATTGAGGCTCAGCCTTCTATTGAACTTGTTTATGCCCTTAGACACGCTCCACTCTCTCAAAGAGATTCTCACACAACACACCCATTTTTCCAATGAATTTTTTTATCCATTCTAGTTGCATTCTCGATGAAAATGTTCACATCGGGAATGGAAGTAAAATTTGGCATTTTTGTCATATTTTACATTCAAGCTTCCTTGGAGAAAATTGCAATATTGGTCAAAACTGCGTCATAGGTCCTAATGTCAAAATAGGCAATAATGTCAGAATTCAAAATAATGTCAGTATTTATGAGGGTGTAAGCTGTGAGGATGATGTTTTTATTGGTCCAAGTGTAGTTTTTACAAATGTTCTTAATCCTAGAAGCTTTATTTCAAGAAAAGATAGTTACAGGCAAACACTCCTGAAAAAAGGTTGTTCCATTGGGGCAAATGCAACAATTGTATGTGGAGTGGAAATTGGAGAGTATGCTCTTATTGGGGCTGGAAGTGTAGTAACTAAAAATATTCCCCCTTATGCATTAGCAGTAGGAAATCCTGCAAGAATTATAGATTGGGTGGATAAGGCTGGAATAAGAATGAAATTTATTGATGGAGTAGCAATTGATAGCTATGATGGAACATCTTATTTATTAGACAATCTTCAAAAAAAGTAAATTAATAAACTTTTTAGGTGATATAATTTTTCTTTAAGTTTATCTTATATGATTTTCAACAGAAGGAAAAGATATGTCTTATTATGATGCTATTATCATTGGTTCTGGACTTGGAGGCTTAACTTGTGGAGCCACTCTAAGTAAAAAAGGGAAAAAAGTTCTTGTTCTTGAACAACACAGTCTTATTGGCGGATGCTCAACTTGCTTTGAAAGAAAAGGAATGCTTGTTGATGCAGGATTGCATGAACTAGACTTTGGAAATAGACGTGTTGATCAAAAATACAGGATCTTTGATTTCATTGGATTGTGGGAAAAAGTCGAGTTTATTAAACTCCCAAGTGCTTGGACAATCAAAATTGGCAATAAAGATTATTTAATCCCCCACAGTAATACAGCCCAAGCTCTTAAAGAAATGTTTCCTCATGAAGCCAAGGGGATTGACGAATATTTTAAAAAAATTAGACTTCAAGCAAGAAAAGCTTATAAATTTCCTTTTGATATGGGATTTTTTGAATTCTTTCTCGCACCCATTACAACAATTCCTTATTTTATCTATAATTTCTTGACCAATAGAACTGTTGGGACAATTCTTGATAAATGCATTAAAGATTCCGATCTTAAAAGAATACTCAATATTAATATTGTTTATTATCACCACGATGCTTACAAATTTATTTGGAGTTATCATGCAATTGCTCAAAATAATTACTATATACAAGGAACATATGTAAAAGGTGGATCTCAAGCCCTTAGTGATGGAATTGCAAGTATTATTGTCGATCATGGCGGTGAAGTGAGAAGCAAGGCTGATGTTACAGACATTTTACTTGATGGCAATAAAGCAATAGGTGTAAGATATTTTGATAAAAAAAGCAAAAAGAGTGTAGAAGTTTATGCAAAGAGTATCGTGGCAAACTGCGATCCAGCCCTCGTATACAACAAACTCTTACCACAAGAGAGAGATTACAGTAAGGATACAAATCTTACAAAAGATTTTGAAATCACCACTTCACTCATTTCTGTCTATATGGTTTTTGATAAAAATCTCAGTGAACTTTACCCCAATATGGATTACAGTACCTTTATTGTAAATCCAAAGAATTTCAATAAAGATTTTAAATATACAGATTGCTATAACACAAGTTATGAGGAAATTGACTTTGTATTTGTCAATTACTCCAAAATCGATAGTGGATTAAGTAAGCAAGAAAATAGATACCTTGGAGTAATTACAACATTTGGAAAATATGAAGATTGGGATGGACTTAGCAAAGAAGCATATAAAGCAAAAAAAGAAGAGGTTAAAAAAATTCTTGAAGATAGACTCCAAGAGGCTTTTCCTGAAATTATGACACACTGCATTCACTCAGAGCTTGCCACACCAAAAACAATAGAGAGATACATCAAAACACGCAAAGGAACTCCTTATGGTTATGACCAAAACAGAGAAACCTTCTTTGGTCGTGAGCGATGGAAAAGCTATAGTATTAAAAACCTCTATTTTGCCTCTGCATTCTGTAATCCTGGGGGTGGTTTTACAGGAGCAATAATGTCAGGTTATCGTACAGGACGAAAAATTCTTGATCCCTATGCCCTACCAAGAAAATTTCTCTTCTCTATACTCTTTGGAGTGATTCTAAGCCAAGCGATACAATTGATGATCAAAGCTCTTGTATAACAATTTTCATTGTTTATTCATTTTCCAATCTTGCAATATGCACTTTTCTTAATATAAAGTGCATGCAAGACTTATATTTATCTCAACAATTATTGCATGTAAAATTATTTTTAATAAACAAGTATAAAAAACTATAAATCTTAAATGATTGTCAGATTATAAAGAGAAGGAAATATCAAAAGATTGGTTGCGGGAGGCGGATTTGAACCACCGACCTTTGGGTTATGAGCCCAACGAGCTACCGGACTGCTCTATCCCGCGATAAATCAATGAAAGTTTTCACAGAAGTTGGCTGGGGTAAAAGGATTCGAACCTCTGAATGGCTGGACCAAAACCAGCTGCCTTACCGCTTGGCGATACCCCAATAAAAATAAGAGTTGTGATTATAATCAGTTTTTTTTCTCTTGTCAAGAGAAAAAAATCATATTTGGCGAGAAGGTGAGAGAATCGAACTCCCCAGCAATTAGACACCTAATCACTCTATGGGTTTGAAGCCCAAGGCGAACACCAGAATCGCTTACCCTCCAAATAAAATTGAGTTAAAATTATATATTAGAAATTTATTTTTTGGAGAATTCCGTGAAAGAATTGCTACAAACTCTACCCAAAGTTGACGAACTGCTCAGAGATCCACTTTTCACTCAGTGTAAAAGCAAGATTTTAAAACCTCTTATTCAAGAAGAACTGCAAAAGATTAGAGAGCAAATCCTCTGCAATACTTTGCATTCTTTTTGTATTCATACTTTAAAATCTCATCTTCTCTCTCTCTACTCTAAACACACACAAAGCAGTGTTTTGCCCCTTGTTAATGCTACAGGCGTTGTGCTTCAGACCAATCTTGGAAGAAGTCTTTTTTCTCAAGAGATTTTAGATGAAGTTTTCCCTCTTCTTGTACGTTACAACAATCTTGAATATGATATTAAACAGGGGAAAAGAGGTGAGAGATATACCCATCTTAAACATTTACTTTGCACACTTTTAGGATGTGAAGATGCCATTGTTGTGAATAATAATGCAAGTGCAGTTTTACTTGTACTTAGCACTTTTGGTAAAGATAAAGAGGTCATTATCTCACGGGGTGAGTTGGTAGAAATTGGAGGAGCTTTTAGAATCCCAGAAGTGATGAAACTTTCAGGAAGTAAACTTGTAGAAGTGGGTACAACCAACAAAACCCATCTAAGCGATTATGAAGAAGCAATCAATACAGAAACTTCAATGCTAATGAAAGCACATCAAAGTAATTTTAAACAAATTGGCTTTACTGCAAGTGTACAATTCTCTGCCTTAACAGATCTAGCAAAACAAAAAGGATTAATTGATTATTATGATTTAGGAAGTGGATATATGCAAGGACTTTGCACAAATGAAGAACCAAGTATTCTAGAACTTTGCAAAGCCAATCCTTCACTTTTAAGCTTTAGTGGAGATAAGCTCTTTGGTGGACCTCAGGCTGGAATAATTATAGGAAGATCTGCACTCATTGCACAACTCAAAAAAAACCATCTCTTACGAGCATTAAGGATAGATAAATTTACCACACTTACACTTGAGGCTACTCTAAGGGCTTATCTTAATGAAGAGTTTGAAAAAATTCCCACTCTCTGCATGCTTAATCTCTCAACTGAGCAAATCAAACAAAAAACTCAAGCCCTCCTCTCTCTTCTTGCACCTATTCCCCCCTTGATGTCTCAAACTATTGTTTTAGATTCTTTGGCTGGAGGTGGAAGTTTGCCTCAAACCCCTTTTAAATCTTATGGCATCTCTTTAAGCCTTCCAAATC
The DNA here is from genome assembly GCF_003364215.1 of Helicobacter cholecystus. GTDB lineage: Bacteria > Campylobacterota > Campylobacteria > Campylobacterales > Helicobacteraceae > Helicobacter_G > Helicobacter_G cholecystus. Next base: position 184,834 of record NZ_NXLU01000002.1, on the reverse strand, counting down.
TTAAAGCTTCAGTTTTAGAGCAAAAATTAAGGGAAAGGGGAATTATTGCTAGAATTATTCAAGAGAAAGTATGTTTGGATTTACGCTGTATCCAAGAGAGTGAATACATCCAAATCAAAGAGGCACTTGAAGAAATTAGCAAGGAAATTTGATGCAAAATAATGATATTTTAGTTGGGCTTGCAGGACATATTGATCATGGAAAAACTTCTTTTATCAAAGCACTCAATGGTTTTGATGGGGATGAAAGCAAAGAAGAAAAAGCAAGAGGAATTACTTTAGACATTAGTTTTTCAAATCTTAAATTTCCCTCTCGCAATATTGCTTTTATTGATGTTCCAGGACATGAAAAACTCATTAAAAACATGATAGCAGGTTCTTTTAGCGTTGATGTGATTTGTTTAATTATTGCAAGTGATGATGGATTAATGCCTCAAAGCATTGAACATATGCAGATTGCAAATTTTTTAGGAATTAAAAAATGCTTTTGTGTGATCAGTAAATGCGATAAAAGCTCTCCGCACAGAATCCAAGAGGTCAAAAAACAAATCCAAGACTTTTTCTCTTCTCTTGAAATTTCTCTAGAAAAAATTTTTACTTTTAGCACATTAAATCAAGAGAGAGATAAAATAGATATCTTACATTATCTACAAACATTACAAAAACCTCAAAAAGAGGATGTCGGCTTTTTTAGATACTATATTGATCGAGCTTTTTCTATCAGTGGTGCAGGCTGTGTTGTGAGTGGAAGCTCTTTAAGTGGTGAAATCAAAAAGGGGGAGAGAGTTTTTATTTATGATTTAGCCAAAGAAGTGAATGTCAGGGGAATTAAAATTCACTCAGATTTTGCCTCATCTGCCCTCCCCTCTCATCGTGTAGCACTTAATCTTTCTGGAGTGAGAGCAAATGAGCTTAAACGTGGAATGCTTATTTCTAAAAAGGGATATTTAAGAGGGTTTGACAAGCTAGATGTTTATCTTTTTGGATTTAACTCACTCCCAAAGTATGCTTCATTGCATATTGGTGCAAAAAGAGTGAATGTTAAAATTATTCCTTTGCATTTCTTAAGTTCTACAAGCTGTTTTGCAAATCTTGTGTGTGAAGAAAAAATTTACTCTATCTTTGAGGAAGCCTTCATTCTAAGAAGTAATAATCAAACTCTATGTGGTGGAAAAATCTTAGCACCTATTACTGATCCTATTAAAAAGACTCAAAAAGTTGAGCTTTTAACCTATTTGCTCCAAAAAGATTTTTCAAAAGCTTTCTTATTTCTTGCTTCTATTCATCTTAAGGGTTTTGGACTCATTTCTAGTAGCCAAAGATTTGCACTCTCTCACTTTGAGGCTTGCAAAATTGCAAAAGAATTAAAAGAGGTATTTTTTGATGAGAAAAATCTTGTACTCTACTCAATCAAAAGCACTCAAAAGCTTACACAAAATATTCTCTCAACTCTAGAAAAAAATCCAAATGCTCTTCTCTCTGCCTCCAGTTTAAAACTCAAGACTCCTTGGGCAAGTGAGCCTTATTTACAACATATTTTAACCTCTCTTCACTCCTATGGAAAACTTGCATTGCATAATGGTTTATACACAAGCAAAACAAGTAAAATCAAAAATCAAGCAGATTTTTTAGTGGATAAGATCTATAATATTCTCCTTAGTCAATCTTACTCCCCAGAGGCACCTTATAATATTTACGAATCTTTAAATATTGATAGAAAGAGTGGGGATGATGCACTCAAAAAGCTTTGTGCTTCTCAAAAAGTTGTAAGACTTGAGCATAATCTTTTCATCACCACAAAGGCTTTAAATGAAATCCTAGCCTTAATGCGAAGTGTGATTGAAGAAAAAAGTTTTATAGACGTGGGAAGTCTTAAAGAAGTTTTACCCCTTTCTAGAAAATATCTTATTGCCTATCTAGAGTATTTAGATAGCTTTGAAGATATTACAAAAGATGGGACAAAGAGAATCTATAAGCATCAAAGGAGGCAAAAATGAAGCTTGATATTTTGCAAAACCCTAATATCACTCTAGAAGATAATGCATTTTTCTTCTCTCTTCCCACCCAAAATATTCCCCCTGCTTCTCAAACTATATTCAAACATAATCAAAAAGAACTTGAGGCTTTAAGTGAATATTTTGGGGGGGAGAGTGGAGGAAATTTTTCTTTTTTAAGCGGAGCATTTAGCGAACTTTTACTTTCTTTGCATACTCATAAGCACAATATTGCCCTTGCTCTAAGCAATCATCAACAAGCTTATCAATCCTATCATCTCCTCAAATCTATCATTCCCATCACCCCCATACTTCCTACTCAAGAGAGTGGAATTATTGAAAATTTAAATAGATTTAACTCTTGTGATACATTCATCATCCCCTACATCAATCAAGATTTGCTCACAATCAATCCCATACAAAAACTTATAAAACAAAGAGAAGATGCACTCTTTATCATTGATATTAGCTATGCTGTGCGCTTTGGTCTTAAGCCTAAAATAGAAAAAAACACAATCTTTTTATGTGATTGTGAGAGCTTGGGATTTTTAAGAGGTCATGGGGTATTTCTTTCCTCTCTCTCGCATACTCACTACTTCTCCCCTACACGCTACACTCATCAGCTCTATGGCACACTTTTGCAAAAGATTAAATCCTATTGCACTCCCAAAGAAGACAAGAAAGAGGAGTTCTTCTCTCTTCTTAATCACAAAGATATCTCTTTATTTGCCCCATTAACCCATTCTCTTTGCAATACTCTAGCATTAAGATTAAAAGGAGTTAAAGCAAGGAATTTGTTACAAAGCTTACAAATTGAAGGGATTAATGTAATCAATGGACAAGAGTGTCTCTTTGGCTTTTCAAGGCCATCATTTCTTTTACAAGAAATGGGATATACTGAACTTATTTCTAGAGAGCTCTTGAGTATTAGTTTTACAGATTTTGATCCCAAAATCCCTTCAATTCTTGCCCATCACTATAATCAACTTAGAACTTTGGAGATATAAATATGATTACCTTAAAACAAGCCTATGAAATTGCCTTCTCTCAATCACTCAACAGAACAACTCAGCAAATCAAAAGTTTTGAAGCACTCAATAAGATTTTGGCTCAAGACCTATACTGTGAGCGTAATCTCCCTGCCTTCAGCAATTCTGCAATGGATGGATATGTGGTGAGTGAAATTGCACAAAGCTATAAAATTACACACACAATCCTTGCTGGAGATACTCCACCCCATCTCATTCCCAAAGAAGAGTGTTTTAAGATTATGACGGGTGCAAAAGTCCCTAGCAATGCACTCTTAGTCATTCCATTTGAAAATACCAAACTTCAAGGAGATTGTATCGAGCCTATCAAAGAACTCAAACCTCACAGCAATATTAAATTTGAAGGAGAAGAATGCAAGAAGGGTGAAATTTTACTTAAGCGTGGAGAAAAACTCACTTATGCCAATCTCTCCTTAGTTGCTTCTCAAGGAATTGATAGGTTTGAAGTTTTTTCACCGCTCAACATTGCAATTTACTCTAGTGGGAATGAAGTCGTTGAGCTAGGAGAAAGTGCAAAAGAGGAGCAAATTTACAACATTAATGCACTCTCTTATCATTCACTTCTAAGCTCTTATGGCTTTAATCCACACTATCAAGGGATTTTAAGTGATCAATTAGAAACGATTGAAGAAGAAATTGATAAATTTAAAAATTTTGATGTAGTTTTTACAAGTGGAGGAGCAAGTGTGGGAGAGGCTGATTTTTTTGAAAAAGCCTTGCTTGCAAAAGGGGCAGAGATTTTATTTCATGGAATCAACCTTAAACCAGGACGCCCAATGCTTATGGCACGACTTAAAAATACCATTATTTTCTCACTTCCAGGAAATCCACTCAGTGGTCTTCTCAATCTTATCACTATCGCCCTTCCCTCTCTTTTTGCACTCCAAGGTGCAAATTCATTCTTTCCTTACTCACTTAAAGCCAAAAATAAAAGCTCTTTTAAACTAAAGAATGGAAGGAGCAATATGATTTTGGGTAGTTTTGATGGTGAATATTTTAAGGCATATAAAGATGGAAAATATGGTTCAGGGGCAATTTTACCCATCAAAGAAAGCAATGCCATTGCAATCTTTGATGAAAGATTTGAAAATATAAAAGAAAATGAGGAAATTAAAATTTTACTCCTCCCCTTTACTTTTGAAGGGGAAAAATTTCAATGGATAAATTTTTAGAACATATTTTCAAATAAAGGGTAGAATCTGATTATGTCTTTGCATAGATAGGAGGAATAATGAAAAAAATAAAAATATCACTTGCTCTAATTGCTTCACTCACTTCAGTTCAAGCTCTTGAGTTTGGGACTATGGGAAGTCAAGCATTTGGTATGGGGGGTGTTGGTGTCGCAATGAAACACTCTTCTTGGGGACTTTATTATAACCCTGCCCTAATGGCTGCAGATGATGGGTTTAAGGTTGGACTCTATGCTGGACTTCAAGCAAAGAGCAATCATTTCTATGAGCTTTTTGATATTGTTCAAAGCACTCCTGAAGATCTTATTGAATCTAAACTTAATGGGCTAACAAAAAGCAGTAATCTCCAAATTACAAATCAAGATGGCATAGCACTTCAACTTCCAGATTTTGGATTTGGGGTTTTGGCTGCAGGTGCTTTTTTAAATATGGGCGCACATGCTTCTCTACAATTAGTACCCCCCACTACCAATCTACAAGATGCACAAATTTTAACTGGGGGTTCTGTATTTACACTTCTTGAAGTTCCTGTAGGTTATGCTCTTGAACTTGATACAAATGCTGGGGATATTAGTTTTGGTATTGTTGCAAAATATATGGGTCTCTCAGTAACCAATCTAAACCTTAAAATTGCAGAGGGTTCAAATATAAAAGATACCCTCAAAGATGTTATGAATTTTAAAGTTGCTGATGGAGTTTCAAACTTTGGAATTGATTTAGGAGTAAGTTATGAAATTGCTGATTGCTTCACAATGGGAGTGGTAGGAAAATATCTTAACTCTCCAACATTTAAGACGAGCACTGGAAATTTTACAATTGCTCCGCAAGCTCGTGCTGGTGTGGCTTTGGATCTTGATTGGTTTATGATTGGAATGGATGTTGATATCACTGCAAACAAGGATCTTGGAAATGAAAAGTTCAAAACTCAAATGATTGGATTAGGGACTGCATTTGATTTTAGCTGGATTGCACTTCGTGGAGGTATCGCAACAGACTTACAACATACAGATGATATGATCTTCTCTTTGGGACTGGGACTTACATTCTTTGATATTGGTGTACAATTTGGCAAGAAGACAAGTCCAGTGAATGGAAAGAAAATCCCTGACTATATTGCACTACAGGTTGGTGCTGGTTTCTCCTTCTAATCTCTTTCCTCTTTTTTGGGGAGAGATCTATAAACTTTTTATTCTTCTATTAAAACTTTTAAACTCTTGTTTTTTTATTGTTATTTTTTAATTAGTAATATTAATTTATTGATAATTTTTATTATCTAAAATCATTAAGGAGAAAATATGAGAAAATTAACAAATGACTTTGGAAATATCGTTGCAGATAACCAAAACTCACTCACAGCGGGAGCTAAGGGGCCACTTTTGCTCCAAGACTATATCTTATTAGAGAAACTTGCCCACCAAAATAGAGAGCGTATCCCTGAAAGAACTGTCCATGCAAAAGGAAGTGGTGCTTATGGTGAGCTAAGAGTAACTGCAGATATTTCTCAATATACCAAAGCACAAGTTCTTCAAAAAGGAGAGGTTACACCTTTGTTTTTGAGATTTTCAACAGTAGCAGGAGAACTTGGTGCTGCAGATGCAGAAAGAGATCCTAGAGGATTTGCAATTAAGTTTTATACAAAAGAAGGCAATTGGGATATGGTAGGGAATAATACTCCCGTCTTTTTTGTAAGAGATGCATACAAATTTCCAGATTTTATTCATAGTCAAAAAAGGGATCCTAGAAATAATCTTAGAAGTAATAATGCAGCATGGGATTTTTGGACACTCTCTCCAGAATCACTTCATCAAGTGACTATTCTTATGAGTGATCGTGGGATTCCAAAAACCTATCGCCATATGAATGGATATGGAAGCCATACTTATAGTCTCATCAATAAAGATAATCAACGATTTTGGGTGAAATTTCATTTTAAAACCCAACAAGGCATTCAAACCCTTAGCAATCAAGAAGCAGGAGAACTTATTGCAAAAGATCGTGAAAGCCATCAAAGAGATTTGTATGAAAGCATTCAAAAAGGGGATTTTCCAAAATGGACTTTTTATATCCAAGTTCTAGGAGAAGAAGAGGTTGGTCAACTTGGTTTTAATCCATTTGATGTAACAAAAGTTTGGTCTCACAAAGTTGCACCTCTAATTGAAGTTGGGGAACTCATTCTTAATCAAAATGTCCAAAACTATTTTAATGAAGTTGAACAAGCTGCTTTTTGTCCTGCTAACATTGTCCCTGGAATTAGCTTTAGTCCTGATAAAATGCTTCAGGCAAGAATCTTTAGCTATGCGGATGCACAAAGGTATCGTGTAGGAACGAATTATCACCTCTTACCTGTTAATCGGGCAAGAAATGAGGTGAATACTTATAATGTTGCAGGAAGTATGAATTTTGATACATACAACAATGGTTGTGCATATTATGAGCCTAATAGTTATGCGGATGCACCCAAGGAGCATAAAGAATATTTAGAACCTGATCTTATCTTAGAAGGTCATGCACAACGCTATGCACCACTTGATGAAGACTATTTTTCTCAACCAAGAGCACTCTTTACTCTTATGAGCAAGGAACAAAAACAACAACTCTTTAATAATATTGCGGATTCTCTAGATGGCGTAGAAGAGAGAATTATCCAAAAAGCATTAGATCTTTTTGAACAAATCTCTGCAGAGTATGCACAGGGTGTAAAAACAGCTTTAAGGAGATTTTAGTGCAACTTACTTTAGAAGAAGAGCAAAGGTTTGAAGAATTATGCTTAATGGCTTTTGATTTTGCAAGAAAAGATGATTATAGTAATCTTGGCATAATGCTTGATGCAGGGTTAAATATTAATCTTAAAACCCATAAAGGAGATTCGCTCTTAATGCTTGCAAGTTACAATAATGCTCTAAAAACTACAAAAATGCTTTTAGAAAGAGGAGCAAATGTTAATGAAGTCAATGCAAGAGGACAAACACCTCTTGCTGGTGTATGCTTTAAAGGCTATGAAGATATAGCAAAACTCCTTATAAGTTATGGTGCCAATCTTCACCAAAGTAGTGGCTTTGGAATGACACCCTATCGCTTTGCTCTTTTGTTTGGACATTTTGCTTTGGCAAAAAGACTTCTACATCTGAGCAAAAACTCTAAATCTTAATCTTCCTGCTCCATTCCTTTAGCATTGTCTCTCTTTGTTTCCACTCAGGGAGACACTTGTTCATCATCGCATAAAAGTCTTTATTATGGTAATAAAAAAAGAAATGAATAAGCTCATGCACGGCAACATATTCAATAAGTGCTCTTGGCATCTTAACTAATACAAAATTAAGATTGATATAACCTTTTTTAGGATTACAAGATCCCCAGCGTGAAGACATTTTTTTAATAGAAAGACAAGAGATTTGCACTCCCAATCTTTCTGCCCAATAAGATAAAATCTCAGCATATATCCTCTGGGCTTCTTTTTTTTGCCATTTTTCAAGTATTGGCTTTATTGCACTTTCTTCTTTTGCACTCACTTGAATTTTTCCCTCATATAAACTCACATGAATTCTAGGTGCAAAGATATAATCAATAGAGTATATATTTCCTAGATGGTATATCCATCCCCCATTGCAATACTGCTCTTTCTGTACACAGGAAAAATCAATAAGCTTGGATTCTATCCATTCTTTTCTTTTATCTACTGCCCTTACAATCTCTTCAATCCCCACACCATAAGGAAAAGTAATATGAATATGATTATTAGCTTTAACTCTTAAAATAATACTTTTAATCTTTTTTTGCTGAAGTGTGAAATGCACATGAGTTAAAGCACCTAAGCCCTTAATTTCTTTAATCACACTCTCTTATTCCATTTCAAGATGAAGCAAAGTCATCTCTTCACCCTCTAAAATCTTAACTTCAACACTCCCACATTGTAAGCATTGCACATGATGTTTTTGAGTTTGGGTGATACGGTTGCAATCTTGGCACTTTAGCACTAGAGGCTGGATCACATACTCAATCTTAGCATCCCCTAAGACACTTCCAACTTTAAAAGTCTCCAATGCTCTTTGAAATAATCCCAACTCAATTCCACTTAAAATCCCTACCTTGACTTTAGCCTCCAAAACTCTTTGGCATTGATTTTCCTTTACATAATCTTCACAAAGTTCAATAAAAGATTGAACGACTGAATATTCATGCATCAGCAAATCCTTGGCAAAATTTCACCACTTGGCATATCAAGGAATCTTTTTGTCCCATAACTTGAGTGCAACACAACTTTTCCTTCATATTCCTTGCTCACTTTTCCAATAATTTTTGCCTCAGTACTTAGAGGGTTGGCATGTAAAAGATTTAAGATCTTTTGAGCTTCACTCTCTGGAGTCGCCATTACAAAAGTCCCTTCATTGGCTAATGCATAAGCCTCTAAACCTAGAAATTCACAAATCCCTTGAACTTCACTTGAAATAGGCACCCACTCTTCTACAATCTCAATGCAAACCTTTGAAGCTTTTGCCCACTCATTTAAAACTGCTGAAATCCCTCCACGCGTTGCATCTCTTAAGGCATTGATTTTTACATCACTTGCAAATACACTCTCAAGTACTTGCCATAAAGATGCACAATCTGAATTAAGATTGGAAACAAGTTCAATCCCCTCTCTTTGAGCAAAAATACTTGCTCCATGCTTTCCAATACTGTTTGAGACAATAATCACATCACCACTCTTCAAGTTTGAAGCCAAAATCCCTTCATAAATCACCTCTCCAATCCCAGCAGTATTGATATACACTCCATCAGCTTGCCCCCTAGCAACAACCTTTGTATCTCCTGTAATAATTCTTACACCATTTTGTTCACACTCTTTAGCCATAGAGTGGGCAATGCTTTCAAGCTTACTCACTTCAAACCCTTCTTCAATAATAAAAGAAGCACTCAAATATTTTGGTCTTGCCCCCATCATCACCAAATCATTGCAAGTCCCGCAAATACTTAGTTTTCCAATATCCCCTCCTTTAAAAAATAAAGGAGAGATAGTAAAAGAATCCGTGCTAAAGGCTAATTTTCCTTGTGCTTGAAAAATAGAGGCATCATTGCTTTGCTCTAAAATCTCATTTTTAAAATGTTTATAGAAAACTCCCTCAATCAAAGCATTATTCTCACTTGCACCATTTCCACAAGCAAGACTAATTTTTTCTAGCTTCATACCACTCTCCTAAAGTAAATTTCCATATCTAAAATATGCATTACAAACTCCTTCACTACTGACCATACAACTTCCAATAGGAGAAGTAGGTGTGCAAACTTTAGCAAAGAGTTTACACTCTATAGGTTTTGCACTTCCACAAATAATTTTTGGACAAATACAACCCTTAGGCTCTGCGACTTTATCTTTAGGTAAAATATCTGCATAGATCACTTCTGCATCATAAATTTGAAATTCCTCTTTAAGCTTAAGAGCAGAATAGGGAATCTCTCCAATTCCTCTCCACTCAAAACTCTCTCTTTTTTCAAAATAATGCTCAATTTTCTCTTGGGCTAATGTGTTGCCCTCAAAAGTTACAGAGCGTGTATATTGATTTTGAAGTTTTACTTCTGAATTTTTCACTTGATTAAGAATCATACTTAGTCCCTCTAAAATATCCACTGGTTCAAATCCTGCAACTACAGTTGGGCGTTTAAAATCTTTGGGAAATTCCTCATAAATCTTACTTCCTGTAATCACAGAAACATGTGAGGGGGCGATAAATGCATCAATGTTTACTTCAGGAATATTTAATACGGCTTTCATAGGAGGCGGAACTAAAACATGATTGATATGAAATAAAATATTTTTAACCCCCTCATTCTCCATACGCTCTAAAAGTGCCGCACTCATTGGAGTTGTTGTCTCAAAACCAATGGCAAAATAAATAATTGTTTGATTTGGATTTTCTTTTGCAATTTTAATTAAATCTAAAGGGCTATATACAAATCTTACATCTGCTCCATTTGCTCTAGCCTCAGAGAGAGAACCCTCAGAGCTTGGCACCCTAATCATATCTCCTAGAGTTGCCAAAATGACGTTTTCCTGCTTAGCCAAAGCTATAGCATGATTGATACGAGATTTACTCATAATGCATACTGGACATCCTGGCCCATGAATAAAATCAAAAATATCGCCCACAAGCTGATTGATACCATATTTCATAATGCTATGAGTATGCCCTCCACATACCTCCATCACGCGAATTCTTTTCTCTAAACCCCTTGCTTGCTCTTTAATATTCTCACAAAGAGCTAAAATACTTTTAGGATCTCTAAAACCATGATACAAATCCTTTAAACTAAGCATCTTCTTCCTTTTGCATAGAATCTACAATTTTCTCATAAAGCTCCAAAGATTGTAAAGCATATTCTTTGGAGATTTTATTGATTGCATAGCCAATATGAATAAGCACATAATCCCCAATTTCAACTTCTTCTTGTAAAATATCCAAACTCACCTCTCTTTGAGTTCCCATTGTATCGACGATACAGGTCTTTTCTTCTTGATTAATAGATACAACTTGTGATGGAATAGAAAGACACATTATTTTCTCCTTTTAGAATTAATCCAAGCAATAAGCTCATCCAAACCCTCACCGCTCTTGCTTGAAAATTTAATCATCTCAACTTTTGGATTAAGTTTTCTTGCCCTAGTAAGCACCAAATCAGGTTCAAAATCAAAATGCTCAATCAAGTCACATTTACTCACAAGCACTAAATCTGCTTCTTTAAACATTACAGGATATTTCTCCACTTTATCATCCCCCTCTGTAACAGAGAGCAAAACAATATTGTAGTGTGTACCCACATCATAGCTTGCAGGGCAAACAAGATTTCCAATATTCTCTACAAAACATACATCAATGCCCTCAAATTGCATCTTTGAAAGTGCCTCAGAAATCATAAAAGCATCTAAATGGCATGCACTCCCAGTTTGAATCTGCACCGCCTCAATTCCTTTTTCTCTAAGCTTATTTGCATCATTTTCAGTTTCTAAATCTCCCTCAATCACATTAAAACTAAATGGTTTTTTAAGGGAAAGCTGCTCTAAGAGTGTTGTTTTTCCACTTCCAGGAGAACTCATGAGATTTAATCCCAAAATACCTTGATCATTAAAAAAATTACGAATCTTCATTGCCTCTTGATCATTCTTACTTAAAACCTTTTGCACCAAATCAAGTGATTTTTTAAGTTGTGGATTATCTTGCATTTTCACTCCTTTAAAAGATAATACATTTGTCCCAAAGCAAGACCATTGTCATTGGGAGGAATCTTATTTCCAATATAACAAGATTTCCCACTTTTTCTTAATTTTTCTAAAATTTTTTCACTCAAAATATTATTACAAAATACTCCCCCACAAAGCACGATTTTACAATCTCTCTCTTGAGCAATCAAGAGCACAAGGTTAATCAGAGTGTTAATGAATTTTGATGCAATCCTCTCTTTACTCTCTTTAAGATAATCTTGAAACATTTCTACAAAATCCAACTCTATCTCGCCATTATTAAGCTTAAAGTTATAACTGATATGAGCATACTTTTCACAATAGAGGTTTTGAAGCAACACCCCACTCTCCCCCTCATAACTTTGTGTTTCTAGTCCACATATAAAGGCTACAAAATCAAATAGCCTACCCACACTTGAGGTTTGTGGAGAATTGAGTGATTTTTGATGCATCTGATAAAGGGTCTTAATCTCATGCTCATTTTTAGAAGTTTTCAATTCTTGAACCTCTTGAAATGATAAATAATCAAAAGCTAAAGAATAAAAAATACGTCCAATATCTCTAAATGCCACCTCTCCACCAAGAAGCTTAAAATATTTAAAATGAGCCAATCTTTTAAAACCATCAAGTGATCCTAAAAGTACCTCTCCACCCCAAATTTTTCCATCTTCCCCATATCCCGTTCCATCAAAGCAAAAACTTAACACTTCTGAATTGATTTGATGCTCAAAACATACACTTAGAGTATGAGCATAATGATGCTGAATTTGCACAAGATTTGAGTTCATCTTTTCTGCAAGCTCTTTGGCAATCATTGTGCTTTGATATTGAGGGTGCAAATCACACACAATGCTTTCAAATCTTAAAATCCCATACAGGGCCTGAAGCTTTGCAATACTACTTTTAAATCTCTCAATACTTTCAACATTGTCCAAATCCCCAATATAAGGAGAGAGAACAAGTATATCCTCAAAAGCAATAGCAAAACTTGCCTTTTGATTCCCTCCTACAGCAAGGAGAGGGGATGCTATTTTTTTAGAGAGTCTAAAGCTTACTGGTGCATATCCTCGAGCATTTCTTAGCACTACTTCATCTTGAGTGCTAAGTATTTGAATAATGGAGTCTTCAACAGGATTAAGAATCTCTCTTTGATGAGAGAGGAAAATAGATGTCAGGCTAAAGAGTTTTTTCAACTCTTCTCTTTTGTAAATAATGGGTTCACCTTTAGGATTGGCAGAAGTTACTACAAGAGGAAAGTCTAAGAAAGAGAATAAAAGTTCATAAATAGGGGTATATGAGAGCATAATTGCATAAGTATTTAAAGAGGGTGCAATACCTTCTAGATATTGTTTTGCCTTGAGTAAAACAATAGGAGCTTTAGGGGATAAGAGTGCTTGTTGTTCATTTTTTGAAACATAAGCAATAGCTTTAACTTGCTCAATGTCTTTACACATCAATGCCAAAGGTTTTCTTGGGCGATCTTTAAGCAATCTAAGCTTAGCAATACTCTTAATATTAGTTGCATCACAAACCAGATGAAATCCACCCAATCCTTGTATTAAAACAATTTCACCTTGTTTAATTTTTTGGGCAAGTTTAAAAAAGGTTTTCTTATAATCCATCACAACTTCATTATTGTAAAAAAATTTAGGACCACATTGGGGACAGGAAATAGGCTGAGCATGAAAAAAACGACTTTGAGGCCTAGTATACTCCTCCCTGCACTTCTTGCACATCATAAACTCAGACATTGAAGTTCGCTCTCTATCATAAGGTAAGGCCTTAATGACGCTATATCTTGGCCCACAATTTGTACAATTAATTAAGGGATAAAAAAAACGAGAGTTTTCTTGAGCAAAAAGATCATTTTTGCAATCTTGACAAATTCCAAGCTCAGGAATAAGCAAGGTTGAATAATTTTCTGCCTGTTCACTCTTTAAGATTTCAAATCCCTCACATATGGGATAATCAAACTCAAAAACTTCTATCTTTTGAATTTCAGAGATTTTAGGAGCTTTTTGTGGAAAAGAAGACAGAAACTCTCCACTTCTCTCTCCCTGCAAAAGCACCTCTACCCCTAATGCATTATTTTTCACATACCCACAAAGCCCTAAAGAAGCAGCAAGATTAGCAATAAATGGGCGAAACCCTACACCTTGAATCTTGCCTTGAATCTGAAGCTTAAGACTTTTCATCTCTTAAACAAAAGAGGAAATTTCTTATTACGATAAATCATACTTTGGCGATTATTGAAATAGAAAAAATCTCCAATCATTTTATTAGCAAATAAGTCCCCACTCAAAGAGATTCCTTCAATATCTACTGAACCTCTGAGTGCAATATAAAGTTTAGAGGGAAGATGAGAGAAGCTTTCAATATAACCTAGCGCAATAATTTCATCTGCAACTCCTACGATTTTAAAACTCATTCCACTTCTCATGCAACGTGCAAGATTAAAGTGTTGCAAGATTAGGGAATCTTGTTTAAATACATAATCAATTGCAACCCCTCTCTTATCAAGATTATTTTGTGCAATTTCAAGAGGATTTTTCTTTAATCCCAAGATCACTCGCACAATCTCCCATATCCCATACACCCCTTGAGGAAAAGAGCTAAAATCAAGATTTTCACAAAGTAAATGGGGAAATTTTTGTAAAAAGTTTGCAATCAATCTTTCTCCACCCTCATCCAATGCTTTAATTTCTTCAATCAAGGTAAATAAATCCTTAGGAAGAGTGAAGCTCATCACCTCATTAAACCATTGGGTTTGAGAATTATAAAGACAAATTTTATCCCCTCCCTTTTTACAAAAATAAAAATTGAGGATATTTTTCTGCTCCAAGTGATTTTCAGCAAGAATTGTAGATAAAAAAGCTTTATCATCACTTTGCATTAAACAAAATTTTTCTTTGAGTTCTTCATCAATACAAGATGTTTGCAAAAGTGCAAAATGTTCATTTTCATACACAACAATCTCATCATTATAAGAAATGACTTCTGTCAGATCATAGCTTTTTTGTGCTTGACTTCCACCATAGATAAAGTTTACACCATAATCCCTAAGAATTATAAAAAGATCATACAAGACCTTATCTTGAGCCAAAGAGATACAAATAAATTCCTCATCTATACTTTTTTCATAAGGTTTGATTCTAAGAATGGGTCTCTCATAACTCGCTAAAGCATTAAGTTCTTTGCTTGTAGGAGTACAAACTTCTAAGATCTTTTCAAGATCAAGGCAATATATTCTTAAACTGGACTTTTGGCTTAAGATATGCTCTCCACTTGGAGTTTTTAATTTCAAATCTTTTCCCTCTAACAATTCTTTTGCAATGCACTTAAGCGTTTCCTCAGGGATAACAATTCTCTTTTGCCCACAGACTTCACAAACTTCTTGAAGAGTTTTTAGGCATTGGGGGCAAAAATGTGCAGAGTTTTTAGGTTGAGTAAAATGAGCACTTTGAGGAAGTGGAAGAGAAGGGAAACTATTGGAGTTAATCTCATCAACATAAAGACTTTGAGGAATTTTTTCTGAGAGTTCTTGAACAATTTCTTCTAATTTCTCACTTTCATTGCATTCAATCCAAAGCCTTAAATCATTGCAATCTTTATGAAAAATACTATAACTTAAATCATCATAATTAGAAAGGATATTTTGTAAGAAAAATCCAAGAGTATTTCCAAAACTACGATGCTCAAAACTTAATTCAAAGATCATTGTGCTTTATCTCTCGCTTAAAAGAAATTCTTGCAATCTCTTGAATATCTACCCCCTCTTTCTCTTTAATCTGACATTTTGCATCAAGTTCTAAAATATATTTTTTCAAGACTTTCTCCATCGTCTCCACTGATTGAAGTATTTGGGAGGAAAGTTCAAAAGTAGAATCTGATTCAATTCTTGTGGGAATCACACCTATAATCTTAATTGAAGGTATATCACCATGTGTTCTCATCATTTCTAATGTTTGCAATGTTTCAACTTCATGAGCACTTCCTTGCCAGCTTATTTGCTTTGGCATTGCTTCAAAATCAAAGAAAAATACATCACCGAATTTGCCATCTTCACTCTCAATACAATCAATTAAAATGACCTTGTCATATTTGACAATAATAGGAATAAGAAGGTGGGCTAAAGTCCCACCATCAATAATAGTAATAGAATTCCCCTCTGATGGGAAAAAATCATATTTTTCATCAATATAATGAGCAAAATGTGCTCCAATTCCTTCATCACCAAAGAGAATATTTCCAATTCCTAAAATTAAAATCTTCAAGAATGTGCCTTTTCATAACTGGTTTTAAACAGGTACTTCATAGATGCCATATAGATATGTACAGGCAAGAAAAGAAGAAATACCCAAGTGAGCAAATGGTGAATCCATCTTACATTTGCAATTCCACCCATTAAAGTTTCTAAAGGCTTAAAGAATGGATAAATTACACCCATCATTCCATCATGATAACAATTCATAAACAATACAAATCCTGTAATGATAATCCCATAGAGTGCAATATACACACCAAGATAAACAACAAATTGCAATGGATTATAAAGTCCATAATCCTTAACTTTTCCACCTAAAGTAAGGTAGAAAATAATCCTTGAAGCCCATTGCTTTGCACTTAAAACATTATTAAAAGATTTTCTCTCAATCTCGCTTCCCTTGCTAAAGAAAAACAAATAGGTCTTAAAGAGTGTTGCACCCAAGAGAATCATTCCAAGTAGGACATGCCAAAATCTAATCTTAGCTTGCAAGAAATTGACAGGTGCGCTCAAGTCTGCATCAGACATAATAAATGGTTGAGCAATATAAAAACCACTTACCACCAAAACAATCATACAAATAAATCTAATCCAATGTGTTACCCAAAAAGATAGAGGTAAATCGTGATGATCTTTCATAATATTCTCCTTTTAGAGGAACTATACAAGATATTTTGGATCGATTTTATACTCGCCCAATTTATTGCCCTTGGTATCCATAATGTGCACAGCACAAGCAATACAAGGATCGTAGCTATGAATATTTCTAATAATTTCTAAAGGTTTTGTCATATCTTGGAGTTTCATACCGATCAGATTTGCTTCATAAGGACCCTTTTGTCCTTTTGCATCTACTGGTCCTGCATTCCAGGTTGAAGGAACTACAGCTTGATAATTCTCAACTACACCCTCTTTAATCCTAATCCAATGACTAAGCATTCCTCTTGGAACCTCTCCAATATAGCGCCCTTTATACTCTTTATTCGGATCAATAGAAATAGGGGTACAAGTGCTTTCATCTTTTTTAAGGTTTTCAACCAAGGAATTAAAAGTTTCTAACCCATACTCTACAATCAATTTTGTTTGAAGCATTCTTCCAGCTGTTCTTCCAAGAGTTGTAAAAAGTGCAGATACTGGGAGTGAAGATTGGCTTAAAAACTCATCAACAACTTTTTTAATTCTCTTATTTCCTTGTGCATATCCCACAAGCATAGAGGCTAATGGTCCAACTTCAAAGGGTTTTGCATCATATCTTGGAGATTTAATCCAGCTATATTTTCCCTGCTCATTAATACTTGGAGTTTGAACACTTTTGCCCTCACCATCAATTGTTTGCTTCTCTATAAATCCTGTATAGTTTGGTTCTGTTTGACCCTCATAGGGATGAAGCGGCTTATCTTCCTTATACCAAGAATGTGTGCACTCTTCCATAATTAAACTTTCATCAATTTCAAATGCTTTTGAGAGATCTTTATTGAGAATATAACCAGAATTAAAAAGGTTTTCTGTTGCATTTAATGCAATACCATCACCAGAGATAAAATTAGGAACCATAACAGTTTGCGTTACACTTGCCTCATTGCCAAACATTTTAGCTGCCATTAAAACATCTGGATAGTACGCTCGCTCAACAAACTCTTTAACACCCTCAAAACGAGTTTTCCATTCAGCAAGACGACTTGGATCAAGTAAATCCCTTACACAGGTCACACCACCAACTACAAAACTTTGTGGATGAGGTTGCTTACCTCCAAGGATAGCCATAAGTTTTGCACAATCCCTTTGAACTTCAATACATTTAAGATAGTGAGAGAGTGCAATAAGATTTTGCTCAGGAGTAAGTTTATAAGTTTTATTTCCCCAATATCCATTTGCAAAAATTCCAAGTTGGCCCCCATCAACCATCTTTTGCACTTTCTCTTGAGCTGATCTTAAATCAGCTTCCCCTGCTGCATAGGGATTTTGAGTATATTTATAAGCTTCTTGTTCTGCTTTTTTAGGATTGGCCTTAAGAGCTGAGAGAACATCTACCCAATCAAGTCCATGCAATAAATAAAAATGCACAATATGATCATGTAAAAAAAGTGCTTGAGCAATCATAGATCTTACATAACGTGCATTTAGAGGAATACTCACACCTAATGCATCCTCAACTGCCTCAATCCCAGCACGATAATGTGAAGAAGTACAAACACCACAAATTCTTTGCACAATCAATCCCACATCTCTAGGATCTCTTCCTTTTACAATCACCTCAAGTCCCCTCCAAAGTGTAGAAGAAGAAAAAGCATTTTTAATGACATTATTCTCATCTACTTCAACCTCAACCCTTAAATGTCCTTCAATTCTTGTAATTGGATCAATCACCACTCTTTTATTTGCCATTTTTATTCTCCTTTAGTATTTGCATCTTTAATTTTCATAATTGTTGCATGTGCTGCAATTGCAATTGCTGTTGCACTCAAAACCCCTATACCAATCTTATCTGCTGTTGCATCAGCACCATTTCCCCCAAACACACTTTGGAATTTTCGATCAGCAAGAGGTTTTTCATAAGGCGCCATTGTATCCCAGAAATTAGGCTCACTACAACCAATGCATCCATGTCCTGCTTGAATTGGCCAAGATGTGCCACTATTAAATTTACTCACAGAACAGTTATTAAAAGTATAGGGTCCTTTGCATCCTACCTTGTAAAGACAGTATCCTTTTTTTGCTCCCTCATCACCAAAGTTTTCTACAAACTCACCTGCATCAAACCTTCCTCTTCTCTCACAAAGGTCATGAATTCTTTGACCATATGCCCAAGTTGGACGATTAAATGCATCAAGCACAGGAAGTTGTCCAAACAAAATAAAATACATTAAAGTTCCAACAATATTTCTTTCACTTGGAGGACAACCCGGTACATTAATCACTGGTTTAGAACTTATTACACTTAAGGATTTGGTGTTTGTTGGATTTGGGTAAGCAGCTTGAACTCCTCCAAAACTTGAACATGTTCCAATTGCAAACACAGCGGCACTTTTTTCAATTGCTTCTTTTGCAAGCTCTTTTCCTGTTTTTGCTTCAGGCCCAATAGTTAAAAACCTCCCATCATTTCCAAGAGGAATCCCCCCCTCAACCATTAAAATATACTTTCCTGCATATTTCTTCATTGCCTGATGCAATGAAAGCTCTGCTTGCCAACCCGAAGGTGCCATCAGTGTTTCATGGTACTCAAGAGAAATGTAATTAAAAATCAAAGCATCAATTGTTGGAAACTCTGATCTTGTTAAACTCTCACTACAGCCTGTGCATTCAGCCATATTTAGCCATATTACTGGCAATCTATCACTGAGTTCAGCAGCTTTTGCAACAAGTGGAGTATAAGCTGAGGAAAGTGCTAACATTGCTGTCATACTCCCAGCCCATTTCATAAAATCTCTTCTTGTCACCCCTTTTTCTTCAAGCATTGAAGCAATTGAAGAATTCTCATTCATTACAGGAAGTTTTTCAAGTTCTTCTAAGCGCCTCTGTAATTTTTTCATCTCTTTGTTTCCCATTAATTTCCTCCATTAATAAAGTATTAGCCAAAAGCCTATCTCTAAATTTTAATAGAAAAAATAGTCAATTATCATTTTAAGGGTCTATTTGATATCTTTTTTTATAAAAATGTGTAAAATAGTAACTATTTTATTGACAAAATTTTTTGACGTAAGGTTAAGATTAATTTTGGGGAAACAGAAAGTTCATCAACTCCAAGGTCTATAAGTTTTTGAGTTATATTTACATCTCCTGCCAACTCTCCACACACTCCTACCCAACAGTTATGTCGATGTCCAGCTTCTATAACCATTTCAAATAGCTTAAATAATGCTGGATGATAGGGGTCTGCAAAACGCTCTAATTTTAGATTTTGCCTATCAAGAGCTAAGGTGTATTGGGTTAAGTCATTTGTTCCTATACTAAAAAAATCCACCTCTTTTGCTAAGTCTTCAGCAATAAGAGCGGAAGCTGGGGTTTCTATCATCACTCCAAGTTCTAGATTTTGGTCATAATCTACTCCCTCACTCTGAAGTTCAGCGTAAACTTCAGATAAAATTGCCTTAATTTCAGAAATTTCCCAAAGAGAGGTAATCATAGGAAACATAACAGCAAGTTTTCCATATACACTTGCTTTATACAATGCCCTAAGCTGGGTTTTAAAAATCTCTTTTCGATCAAGACAGATTCTAATTGCACGATATCCAAGAGCAGGATTTTCTTCAAAATCTAAATCAAAATAATCAATTTTTTTGTCTGCTCCAATATCCATTGTTCTAATGACAACTCTTTTTCCTCCCATAAGCTCTAAGACAGCTTTATAAGCTTCAAATTGTTCTTGTTCGGTAGGATAAGTATTGTTTTGTAAATACAAAAATTCACTTCTAAACAATCCAATGCCTTCTGCATCATTTTCTAACGCGCTTTTTGCATCAGCAATATTCCCAATATTGGCATAAAGCATAATCTTCTTGCCTGAAAGAGTTAGCGTTTCTTTGCCCTTAAAATTTTGTAATTGCTCTTGTTTTTGCTCTTGAATTTTTTTAAGAGCTTGAAATTCTTGGAGCAACTCTTGACTTGGATTAACATAAAGCTTTCCATTTTCTGCATCTAAAATTCCCATTTCTCCATCAATATTTTCATCATAATCCATCTGAATACATGCGGGAATACCCATTGTTTTAGCCAAAATTGCTGTATGAGAATTATGGGATCCATATTGAGTTGCAAGCGCAAGAAAGCAAGAGCGATCCATTTGAAGTGTTTGACTGGGTGAGAGATCGCAAGCTAAGATAATGCTTGGCTCTTTAATTTCTTTCTCTAATACCCCCTGCAAAACCTTAAGCACACGATTGCTCACATCTACAATATCTGCACTTCTTGCTTTCATATACTCATCATCCATTTGTCCAAAGAGTGTTGAAAAATATTCTTTTGCTTCACTTATAGCTTGGTATGCTCCAAGTCCTTGAACAATTTTTTCTTCTATATATTCAATATAATCTAAGTCTTCAAGCATCATGGAATGCACATCAAAAATCATCGCCTCTTCTTCGCCAACTTCTTTGAGTGCTTTATGATAAAGCTTTTTAATTTCCTCTATAGCCTGAACTCTTGCATTTTTAAATCTTTCAAGTTCTTGTGCGTTTGAAAGGATATGATAAGTACTCTCTTCATTAAGATGCTCTTTTAATACCGCAATCTTTCCAATTGCAATCCCACTTACTACACATTTACCTTGATAGATTTTCATTCTCTCTCCTACAAATTTTCTTTTAAAAACTCAAGCAAGGTTTCATAAGCATATTGTTCATCTTCACCTTCAATACTAAAGTCCAGCTCTTCTCCACTCTTTGCACCTAAGCTCATCACAGCCAAGATTCGCTTTGCATCGATTTGCTTACCTTTATGACTGATTGTAATTTTTGAGTTAAATTCTCCTACTTTTTTTACAAGTACACCTGCAGGACGAGCATGAATCCCTTGAATATCTTTAATAATATGTTTAATTGTTTTCATTTATTTAATCTCCTTTTTCCAAATTCCCAAAATGATTGCCCCAATCATACTTCCTATTGCTAAAGCAAAGCAGTAGCCAAGCACATTATCCACGACTGGAAAGACAAAAATCCCACCATGAGGGGCCATAAGAGAGCAACTAAAATACATTGATAGCCCTCCTGAAATTCCTGAACCTATCATACAAGACCCAAGGACTCTGAGTGGATCACTAGCAGCATAAGGAATGGCCCCCTCTGTAATAAAGGATAATCCCATAATATAGTTACTTATTCCTCCCTTTTGCTCTGTAGGTGTAAATTTCTTTTTAAAGAGTGTTGTTGCAAGTGCGATTGTAAGGGGTGGGACCATACCTCCAATCATAACTGCCGCCATAATGTCATAATTTCCAGATGCAATTGAAGCTGCACCAAAAACATAGGCTGCTTTATTAATAGGACCTCCCAAGTCTGCTGCCATCATTACTCCCAATAAGATTCCAAGCAAAACCTTCCACTCACCATTCATAGAATTTAATCCTTCATTCATAAAAGTATTGATTGCTCCTATAGGTGGTTCAACAATATAAGTCATAATCAGGGCAATACTCAAAATTCCAAGTAAGGGATAAAATAAAATGGGCTTCATTCCATCAAGACTATGAGGTAAAAAAGAGAGTGCTTTCTTTAAGCCTAACACAATATAACCTGCCAAAAACCCCGCCAAGATTGCACCCAAGAATCCTGAAGTGCCTAATTTTGCAATTGCACCACCGATAAATCCCACAACTAAAGCAGGACGATCAGCAATACTCATTGCAATAAATCCAGCCAAAATTGGAAGCATGAAAGAAAAGACCACTCCTCCAATATCCATAAAAAACTTTGCAAGTGCACTATTGCTTCCAAATGCTTTTTTGACTCCATCACTTGCATTGAGCAAATCCACATAATATCCATCAATTAAAAAAGCTAATGCAATGAAAATACCGCCCCCTACAACAAAAGGAAGCATATAAGAGACCCCATTCATCAAATGCTTATAGAGCAAATATCCTGTAGAAATCTTAGTCTTCTTTTGATCCTGGAAGTCTTGGAAGTCTTGAGATCCCTGATAAATAGAAGCTTGATAAGCCCTATTGATAAGCTCTTGAGGCTCAGAGATTCCTTGAGCTACCTTGACAAACAAAACCCTTTTTCCCTTAAAACGCTCTAAAGGAACTTGTGTATCTGCTGCAATAATAATACAATCTGCATATTCAATATCCTCAGCACTCAGTTCATTTTTTACTCCACTAGAGCCTCGAGTTTCAACCTTAATCTCTACACCCATTTCTTGGGCTTTCTTCTCCAAAGATTGAGCAGCCATATAAGTATGAGCAATTCCCGTTGGACAAGCTGTAACAGCCAAAACTTTGGCATTTTGGGTTTGTTTTCTTTGATTTTTTTGTACTCCTTGTGCTTCATCAATAATGGAACAAAACTCCTGAGCATTTTGAGCTTTGAGAAGTTTTTCTACAAAATCATTTTGCATTAAAAGCTCAGAGAGTTGACTTAAAATCTCTAAATGTGCCTCATTTTTATCTTCAGGAGCAGCAATCATAAAGAGTAATTTAACACTCTGGCTATCTAGAGAGTCAAACTCTACACCTTCAGGAAAAATCATCGCTACAAGCGATGCATTTTTAACACTTGAACTTTTTGCATGAGGAATTGCAATTCCCTCACCTATTCCTGTACTTCCCTCTTCTTCACGTTTAAGCACAGCCTCTTTATAAGCTTGCATATCAAGAAGATTTCCACTTTTATCCATCAGTTTGACAGCTTGAGCAATTACCTCACTCTTGCTATTTGCTTTAGCATTAAGGGAAATGCACTCTAGGGCAAGTAAGTCAGTAATTTTCTTCATTCTTCCTCCTTCATTTGATGAAATAATTCTTCTACTTTTTGCAAACTTCCAAAACCTTCAGAATAAGCACTTGCACTTCCACTAGCTAAGGCATAATAGAATGCCTCTTTGACATCTTG
Organism: Helicobacter cholecystus; assembly: GCF_003364215.1. Classification (GTDB taxonomy): domain Bacteria; phylum Campylobacterota; class Campylobacteria; order Campylobacterales; family Helicobacteraceae; genus Helicobacter_G; species Helicobacter_G cholecystus. The sequence continues at coordinate 161,554 of NZ_NXLU01000002.1, read as the reverse complement.
ACTTCTAAGATATCCCATACAAAAACCAGCAACCATACTGTCTCCAGCTCCAACAGAGTTAATCAACTCACCCTTTGGCACACTCAAGCTATACACTTCTGCATTTTCTCCAACAAATACTGCTCCATCTCCTCCAAGCGAAACAAGCACATTCCTAGCACCCATTTCTTGAAGCTTTTTACAGTCAATTAAAATTTCATCTAATGAGTATATTTTATGATGGAAAATACCCTCAAGTTCAGCCTTATTAGGCTTAATTAAGAGAGGAGCATAAGGAAGTGCCAAGGTTAAAGCCTCTCCAATGGTATCAAGAATAATGGGCGTATGAGAGCATTGTTTCATAATTTGAGCATAAAAATTTTTGGGCATACCCTGGGCAAGGGATCCTGAAAGTATTAGCATATCATCTTGGCTTACACCCTCAAGCAAATGCAAAAGCATTTCTATCTCATCTTGAGTAGGAATTGCCCCATTTGCATTGATCTCGCTTTCTTCTTCAGAGAGAATCTTAACATTAATTCGACTGTAACCATTTTTTAAAAATACAAAACGTGAATTAATATTAGCCCTCTGAAGTCGCCTTGAAATCTCTTCTCCACTAAAACCAGCCAAAAATCCCAAGGCTTGATTAGACACTCCAAGATTATTGAGCATCATTGAAACATTAATTCCCTTTCCTCCAGCAACTAAAGTTTCACTCTTAGAGCGATTGGTTTCGCCTAGATGAAAAGCATCAAGTTCTAAGTAATAATCAAGAGCAGGATTAAGTGTCAGTGTGTAAACCACATCAATACCTTATTTTAAAAATTCAAAACTCTGATTTTAATCAAAAAAAACATAAAAATGCCTTAAAAAGTCTATTTATCTTTAAGCTTTGCCTCAATTCTATCTAAGCGCTGACTCATTCCTGCTGTTGCATCAATTTGATTAAGCAAAACATAAAGTGTAAAAAGTGCAATAAAAAAGCTCAATAAAAGACAAATTACTGCAAGTTTTAAGGCTCTTTTAGCAATATTATCCATTTTTTTCTCCTGCAATATATGAAGTGACTTTTAAAAGATTTTCTTTCCATTCAATACTAAAAGGATTAATTTCAATTAATTTAATTTTAGATCTTGGAAAAAGATGTAAAACTTGTTTTTTGAGGTTAAAAGGAGTAATGAAAACAAAAGAAAGATGAGAATCTTTAAAAGTTTTTAAATCCTGCGGATTAGCGATATCTAGCACTTGAAGTGAAAAATCCTTCACATACTCATCCCAAGTATCTTGAAAGGCACCAAATTGCTTTTTGCTTTCAGGAGACTTGAGCTTTTCTCTAATCTGTTGCTCAAGATCTTGAAGTTCTTTAAGAAAAATTTCAAGATTTTCTTTATAGATTTTTGAATTTTTAATATCAATAGCTCTTAAGATGTAGGCAATTTTTTTAGCATATTCTTTTGCATTTGAAATAGAAAGCCAAGAGAAACAAATTTTATCATTGCAATCCGGTGAAGAAAGATCCAAAATACGCAAACTTGGATTTGCATTTGTAAAACGCTTTATCCATCTTTTCTCAAAAGGAATTCCGATCGCAATATAAGCACTAAGATTTTTGATCATCTTCATTTGTTCTCCACTTGGAGTGTATAAGCTTGGATTTCTTGATTGGGGGACAATTGTAATCACCTCTACGAAATCTCCACCAATTTTTTTTAAAAAATACTCCTGTGCCAGAATACTTACGCCCACCTTAATCTTAAAATCAGATTCAACCCCATAAAGAGAAAAAAGAAAAGTAAAGAAAAATATAAGTTTTTTCATTACCTTCCTTCGCCTATATCTTCCATTAAGCTATAAAGATCATTCACCAGAAGTATTCTATCTCTTAATGTCTTGCTCCTCCCCCAACTTCCATTATATTCATTGGCGGGCTCAAGAGTAGTGATAACAACCCCACCTAAACGATATTCCTCTTTACCCCAAATATCTCCAGCATTAACACTCCACGCACTATGCGCAGCAACTGCCCTACCCTTTTGATCCTTTCCAAGATAAAGCATAATATGTCCTTTTAAATACAGCACACTTCCAAAAGGAGTAGCATTAGAAAATAAGATTTGCTCTTTTTGATTTGAAGCAAGTAGGCTAAGATCAATCTGTCTTGTTCCATAATGACCTTGTGCATAGGAGTTTCTAGGCAAATAAAGTCCAAAATTTGTAAAAATATCTCGGATGAATGCAGAGCAATCTCGTTCCTCATACATTCCCCCCCAACCATACTGTCTTCCTACAAGTTCATTGATATACTCAGCAACCTTTTTTTGTGAAAAATTCAAAGGAAAGGCATCAAAAGCTTGAGGATCAATCTGTGTTTGCTCAATTCTTAGTTTCCCATCACTCTGTCTTTTGAATACCCAAATCTTATTTTTTTGCGCAAGAGGAAAAATCTTGCCAATCCTTGCTTGTGTAAGATAATCTCCCCTCCAATCTGTAATGATTAATTCATCACTCTTTGGCACAACGAAATCTTTCATTGCTGCTAGATTTTTTGCTTGTTTGGGTGAAACAAAAGCTAAATGTCTAACATCTACCCAGCCATAAACAAATTCTGTTTGGATATGAGCAAAACGCTTACTTTTATCAAAATGAGTAATCAAAACTGGAGTTCCATAAAAAATCATAGAGTTTTGCCATCGATCAAAAGGAAAGCCAGAAGATTTTGAAAATCGAGGATGCACACTTGGAACAGCTCTTACATCGCTATCTTTAACCACAATAGCCATTTGAGCTACACTAGGATAAAGGGGGAGTTGCATATCTTGTAAAATTTTTTGTGTCATTTTGGGATCAATGGGTTTAAGATTTTCTCCATATCCTATATTTTTTTCTAAAGAACTTTTGATCCAAAACACTTCAGAAATATTTGGATTAGGAGCTAAATTCAAAAAAGGTGAAAAAAACTTTTTTAAATAATTTTCTTTAAGTTCTAAAAGCTTATGTTTGCTAAATGGTGCCACTTTTGTAGAGGGCAAATATTCTAATGCATTCTGCGGCATTAAAAGATCTGCAATAGGCTTTGGCTTTTCTCTTTTAGCTTCTGAACATCCAAAGAAAAAAAGAGAGACTAAAAGGAGATTAAAAAAACTTCTCATATCCTTCCTTGGTAAATCCAAACTCTAAAATATCCTCTCCTACCAAAATAGGACGCTTAATTAAAGTAGGATTCTTAGACATCTGTTCAAGTAATTCATCCTCACTTAAATTTTGATTAGCAAGTCCAAGAGATCGATAAGTCGTCCCTCTTTTATTGAGTACTTTATCTATTCCTTTGAGTCTCACCCACTCTTTAAGCATGGAAATGCTAGGGGGATTCTTCTTATAATCAACAAAATCATAATCAACATGACGACTATCTAAAAATACAAGTGCTTTTTTTACACTCTGACAATTTCTTATTCCTGATACAACAATCACATCTACTCCTTAAAACGTTTCCAATAAGTTTACAACGCCTTGTTTAATCATTGAATATACTTTTTCAAACCCCTCCATTCCAACATAATAATAAGGATCAGGTATATCTACCCCGCCAAAGCCAAATTCCCCCAATTTCTTGATTTTTTGAGCACAAAAACCAAGTTTGATAAGATCTTGATAATTTTGTTCATCCATACAAATAATCCAATCAAATGCCTCATCTTTTGGATAAACAATACAACGACTTGTGATCCCCTTTAGAGAAATATTATATTTTTTTGCAATTTCCTCTATACCCTTACAAGGTTTCTCTCCTTGATGATATTCACTTAAACCTGCAGAATCAAAATGACTATAGGGATCATAATGACGAGCAATTCCTTGTGCTAAGGGAGAGCGACAAATATTGCCTAAACATACAAAAAGAACACTCTTTCTCATAAATACCCCTTAATACGCTCTACAAGCCTAGAAGTACTTAAGCCTAATCTTTCTTCTATCAAGGCTGTTTTTCCATGTGTAATAAATTCATCTTGCACCTCAAGACTTTTTAACTCTACCCAATCAATTTGCTCTTGAGTCATAAACTCCAAAAGAGCACTCCCTACTCCTCCCATAAGATAGCTATCGCTTAAAACAAAAGCCTTTTGATACTGAGTAAAGAGCTTTTTTAATCCTTGCTGATCAAGTGGTTTTAAAAATCTCAAATCTACAACACCCACCTCTATTCCCTCTTTTTGCAAATCTTTAGATACATTCAAGGCTCTTCCTACACCATTGCCATAACCAATGAGTACAATTTCTTCTCCTTCTTTAAGAATCTCCATTTCTCCCAATTTAAAATCTTTTGCCTCATATTCTCCATCCAAAAGTGTAAATTCTGCGCGAGGGTATCTAAAAGCAATGGGAGAAGAATCATGAGAGTGCGCAAACTTAACTGCTTTATAAAGTGTTGACAAATCTCTTGGAGCCAATAAGGTAAAATTAGGGATACTTCTAAGATAGGCAATATCTAAAAGCCCTTGATGAGTTTCTCCATCCTCTCCTACAATCCCTGCTCTATCAATAGCAAATCGCACGGGTGAATTCATAATGCCCACATCATGCACAATGCTATCATAAGCCCTCTGTAAAAAAGTAGAATAAATTGCAACAAAAGGCTTAAATCCTTTTTGGGCAAGAGCAGAACTTGAAGTTACAGCATGTGCTTCTGCAATTGCCACATCCCAAAAGCGATCAGGATAATCCTCTATCAATCTATTCATCCCCGTTCCACTAGGCATTGCAGCAGTCACTCCCACAATCTTTTCATCCTCACGTGCAAGTTCTTTAAGAGTTTGACTAAAGACTGAAGTTGGGGAGATGCTTGTAGATTTTTTCAAACTTTCTCCACTCTGCAAATCAAAAGGAGAAACACCATGCCATTTCTCAAAATGACCTTCAGCAATTTTATATCCCTTACCCTTAGTAGTTTGAGCATGGATTAAAACAGGTGCTCTCATCTCTTTTGCAATTTTAAGTATGGAAACAATCTCTTCAATATTATGTCCATCAATGGGTCCAATATAATTTAATCCTAGCTCTTCAAATAAGATTCCAGGTGTAATGAGTTTAAAAGATTCTTCAAATTTTTTTGCCATATAGCTTGCACTCTGAGGCATTTTTTTTAAAATCTTTTTTAATCCCCCCTTAACACCTTGACAAAATGGTGATGCAATGGCTTGAGAAAGGTAGCGAGAAATTGCACCAATAGGTTTGCTGATACTCATCTCATTATCATTAAGAATGATAATCATGGGATACTTTCTCTCTCCTAATTCATTAAGTGCCTCATATACAAGTCCAGCAGTCATTGCACCATCTCCAATTAAGACAATTGGAAGTTGATCTTGTTTGGTAAGATTAAAAGCTTTAGCCACCCCTACTCCTACAGAGATTGCTGTTGAACTATGTCCTGCAATAAAAAAATCAGAAGATGATTCTCTAGGATTTGGGAAACCACTTAACCCCCCAAAACTCCTTAAACTTTCAAATTCTTCCCAACGCCCTGTAAGAAGTTTATGAGCATAAGCCTGATGTCCCACATCAAAGATAAAAGGATTTTGGAAATGATTAAAAACTTGATGCATCCCTACAATCAAATCCACAGCACCCAAGGCGGAACTTAGATGACCCCCATTGCGAGAAACTACATCCAAAATTCTTTCTCTAAGAGCTTGAGCGATATTTTGAAGTTCTAAGAAATTCTCATTTCCCAAAACATCTTTATACTCATAACTCATCAAAGCCCTTTTTCTTCTAAAATTATGCGCTTAAGATTTTTATAACGAGAAAGAATTGTGCCATCAAAATTTCCCTTAGGGCTTGAGATTATAACTCCTCCACGCGCAATTAAAGGATCTGCTTTAAAATTAATTCTCTGCACTTCAGGCAGTTTTTCTTGTAAATAAGGTAAATCAAGTGGATTAACCTTGAGCGTAATTTCATTGCTATCTGCAATGGGTGCAAGCAACTCTTTTGCAATTTCATTAGCGATTTTCCCACTCTCTTCCTGGACCTCTTTAATGATCACCTCTTTTGCCAAGTCTAGGGCAATTGCACTTAATTCTGCTTCCAGGCTTTTGACATTCTCATAAGATTGATTCAATGCCTCATTGAGATTTTGTATTGCCAAAACTAGTGCTTGCTGTTGAGATTGAATTTGTGCTTCTAAATTTTCTCTTGCCTTTTTTTCACCCTCCAAAAACCCTTGCTCATAAGCACTGTTTTTTGTCTCCTCAAGCAAAGCATGATTGTCACTAGAATGCATTGTTTGAATTTGAGATTGCAAGGCTTGTAAAGAAGTCTCTAGAGTTTTATTACCTTGCAAAATTTCATTAAGTATTTCTTGGATTGCCAAAATTTCATCGCTCTGCGTATTTGTTGGCTCAGTATTGGGTGTATAAATCCCTTTCTCTTCCATTGAGGGAGCGATCTGTGCCTCAAGTGTTTTATCAATATTTCTAAACTCATATTTTTTGATTGTATGTTTTTCATGATCTGTTTGTGTGATGAAATTATTATCCATTATTCAACTACCTCGTCTCCATCTCCAATTTGAATAAGTCCTTGCTCAGCTAGAGCTTGAACTATTTCAGCAATCTTTCTTTGAGCTGCTTCAACATCTTTAAGCTTTACTGCTCCTAAATATTGCATCTCTTCGATAAATTGCTCAGCAGCTCTTTGTGACATATTTGAAGTAAATTTCTCTTTAAGTTCATCAGTTGAAGTCTTAAGTGCAAGAGTAAGATCTTTTTTATCAACAACTTTAAGAATCTCACGAATTGCAGTATTGTCAAGATTAATAATATCATTAAATGTAAACATCATCTCTTTGATCACACTCGCAAGTGATTTATCCACTTTTTCAATATGCTCAATCGTAGTCACTGCAGCTTTTTGGCCTAATTTATTAAAGATCTCAGCAACAGTTCTTGGACCACCGGCTTCAATTTTATAACTTGTTAGAGCTTCTAGTCGGCTTTCAAGAACTGTTGATACTCTTTTTACAATATTTGGAGAAATATCTCCTAGATTTGCCATTCTAATTGCAATCTCAGCTTTAATATCATCTGGAAAATATGAGAGTGTTTGTGCGGCACTCCCTGCTTCCATATGTGCTAAAATCAAGGCTACAGTTTGAGGATGTTCATTAATAATAAAGTTTGCAAGTTGTTGGGGCTTAACCTTTGCAAGATAACTAAAATTCTGAGAGGTTTGCATTGTTTTACTGAGTTTATCAATAATGCGTTTTGCCTCATCGTGACCCAAGGCTTTTGTCAAAATTTCTCTTGCATAATCAAATCCACCCGTGCTAATATATTGATTGCTTTGTAAAATTGCAAAGAATTCTTCTAAAACTGCAGCCCCTATAGCTCTATCCGTTCCATTCATCAATGCAATATGACGCGTAACTTCTGTAACCGCCTCAGTATCTAGGTAATGTAAAATATCACTTGTAACATCCTCGCCCATTTGTAAAAGTAAAATTGCAATTTTCTCAGACATTGAGAGATCATCAAATTGTGCTTTTTGACGTGCTGTTAGATTTGCTGCCATAACTTACTCCTTACCCTTCATCCTTATCAACTTTTTGCATTCCATCTTCTACCCCTAATTCATCACTAATGAGACGTTGAAATAGTGCTGCAATCTCTTGAGGTTTCTCAGAAATCATATCCCTCATTCTCTCAACCAAGACATCATATTTAATATCTTCTTCATTAAGAAGATTTTCGGCACCTAATTGTTCCTCAATTCTCTTTCTTGCTTCACTAAACTTACTATCAGTCCCCTTAACTTCATCATCACCCAATGCAGAACCAATATCTGCATCCTCCTCCTCTTGATCAGAAAGCATACGCTCTACAAAAGGGGTAATCACCTTCTTATAGAAGACATAAGCAATAAGTAAAACAATAAGATATTTAAAAATTGGAATAAATGGATTAGTGTATTTTTTAATATCATCTACAATACTGTCCCATTTATCTTTTGGCTTATAGGTCTGTGTTGCACCATTAAGCTCAAAATTACTCACAGAAATCTCATCTCCCCTCTCTTTATCAAACCCTACTGCTTGACGGGCAAGACCATTAATTTTATCCATACTTTCTTGTGAGAGTGGAAAATACTTAAGCTTCTCCACCCCATTTTCATTAACTTTCTCATAGCTTCCATCTACAACCACAGCGACGCTTAAACGTTTAAGTACACCAAATTCACCCTTAATTTCACTAACTGTTTTTCCTACTTCATAATTTGTGGTATTTGTAGATTTCTCATACTTTTCTCCCCCTTGAGAATTTAAACCTTCCACAGGTCCGATATTACTAACAACTCCTGGGACCCCACCCACTTCTTTTGGTTTTAAGCCTTCACGTTTTTCTTCTAAACTCTGCTCACTTCGCACAACGCTATTTGGATCAAAACTCTCTTTTGTACTTTTGGTTTGACGGAAATCAAACTCTGCGGTTACCTTTGCAACAACACGATCTCTTCCACCCACAATAGGAGAAAGAATGTTGATCACCTTATCTTCAAGAGTTTTTTCATAATTATTTTTATATTTCATCTGCATATTAATGATTTTTGCAAGTTCTCGTGATTGGGCTTCTTCAGAATTTTCGCCCAAGGTTTCTCCATTTTCATCAACAATTTTAACATTCTCTGGAGTAAGCTTACTCACAGCCGCTGAGACAAGATTTTTAATTCCTAAAACTTGGGTAGGAGAAAGGAGCATATTTTCTCTGATCTTAACAACAACAGAGGCTGTAGGAGGCGTGGATTTACTCACAAATACAGAATCTTTAGGCAAAGCAATATGCACTTGCGCTTCTTCAATTGGAGTTAAAGACTGGATTGTACGTGCCAACTCACCCTCAGTTGCACGTAAAAATTTAATATTTTGATCAAAATCTGTTGCACCAAAATCTTTAGTATCAAAAATTTCAAAACCTACTTTTGAACTTTTAGGAAGACCCTTGCTTGCCAAGGCAATTCTTTGCTCATAGACTTGGGCCTTTGGAACCAAAATTGTATCTTCTTTGGGCAGATCATAAGGAATATTGTTTTGTTGAAGATGTTGAACTATGAGTGCGCTATCACTTGGATCAACTCCTTCAAAAAGCACTGCATAACCATTTGTGTTCCCTCCTCCCTTATTGGTTGAAAAAACAATCAAATAAGCCAAAAATACAATAACAGCAAAAATACTTCCTAGAATTACAATTTTTTGCTTCTTATTAATCTTGTCGTAAAAGTCTCTAATCTGCTTAATTAACGCCCCTATATCCAATGCAACACCTTTGAAAAAAAATCAAATATTATAAAGCTTAAAAATATTTATTTTATCCAAAAAACCTCTTGTGATATGAAAAATTCAGCTTTGCTATAATATGTTTTATCATTGACTTTAACCCGTAAGGATAAAAAATGAATTTTGATTATATTTTTAGAGAGTATGATATTCGAGGAATTTTTCAAAAAGATCTTAACAAAGAAATTGTCTATAAAATTGGATATGGACTTGCAGAAATCCTTAAAGATAAAGGGGAGAATGCTATCAATATTGGATTTGATGCAAGAGTACACTCTCCTATTCTTTTTGAGTGGCTCAAGAATGGTTTACAATCTCAGGGGATTAAAGTTTATGATATGGGACTCATTCCTACGCCTGTAGCATATTTTTCCATTTTTTGTGGGAAATATGCAAATAATTCAATTATGATCACAGGTTCTCACAATCCCTCAGAATATAATGGGTTTAAAATCACACTTGCAAAGGAGCCATTTTATGGCAAAGAAATCCAAAAATTAAAAGAAAGGATTTCCTCTCTTTCTCTCTCCTATACCCACCAAGATCAAGAGGTAGAAAAAATTAATGTCTTAAGTGAATATATTACTTATCTTACACAACATTTTGTTTCACTTAAAAATTTTCCCTATCCTATTGCCATAGATTGTGGAAATGGTGTTGCAGGTGTTGCACTAGAGCCAATTTTAAAAAATCTCAATATTGCTTATACACCGCTTTATGTTGAACCTGATGGCACCTTCCCCAACCACCATCCTGATCCTAGTGAAGAAAAGAATCTTAAAGATGTCAAAAAGATGATGAAAGAAAAAAATATTCCCATTGCTCTAGCATTTGATGGTGATGCGGATAGAATCGCTCTTTTAAGCACAAATCATAGCTATAAAGGTGATGAACTTGCTATTCTTTTTGCAAAATCAATTGCAAAAGAAATTTCTCCTAAAAAACCTATTATTATTGGAGAGGTTAAATGCTCAGCAGTAATGTATGAGGAATGCAATAAAATTGGCACATCTATTATGTATAAAACGGGACACAGTAACCTAAAGGTAAAGCTCAAAGAAACTAATGCATCTTTAGCAGCTGAAATGAGTGGGCACATCTTCTTTAATGATCGCTACTTTGGTTATGATGATGCAATCTATGCGGGGCTTAGAGCGTTGGAGCTTTTCTTACACTCAAATGTAGAAGAAGTGGAAAATCTCATTTTATCTCTCCCCAAAGTTTATTCAACCGATGAAGAAAAAATTTCTATACAAGAAGAGATGAAATTCACGCTCATTGCAAAACTTCAAGATGCACTTGCTCATCCGCCAAGCTCTTTCCCAAAAATCTTAGATATCATCAGCATTGATGGGGTCAGAATTATTTTTGAAAAAGGCTGGGGACTTGTGAGAGCAAGTAATACTACCCCTGTTCTTGTTACACGATTTGAGGCGCAAAATCAAGAGTTGCTAGAATTTTATAAAAATCAAACTCTTGCCTTATTGGATACTTTAAAATAAATTCTTAGATTTATCTCAGGTACAAGTTCATAAATTTATCTATGAATTATGCAATGGGGTTAGCCCCATTCAAATTTAAAAGCAAAGAATTAACTTTGTAGGGTAAGGTTCACTTCCTCAATCATTTATTTTTTCTGCTTTTCCAAAGCTCTTAGGATAAAAACTTCATCCTTAGCCCAAGATCGATTGATTTAAACACCTTCTAGAAATCAATTACAATTTATTTCAATAATATCCAAGGAAGATTGATCTATTTTTATAAAAATTTGAGAGAGAATTAAACAAGAAAGTGAACAAAGAGAAAAAGGGATTAAACCCCTCTTTCTTCTCTTCTTTGGAGAAGCTCCCATTTTTTATCAACATCTTTTTGCCATTGCTCAATAATGTGCTCATTTTCAGGTTTAAAGAGATGTTTAAATCTTCCTTGAACACCAAGATAATCACGCACAGGAATAATATTTTTGGGTCTATAGGTAATATGGAGTTCATGGCCATTGATAATCTCATAAAGTGGGAATACCAAAGAATCTACTGCTAAATCCATCATTTCAATCGTATTATTGCAATCAAATCTCCACTCAGTTGTGCAAGCACTAAGAGCATTAATAAATGTTGGTCCCTCTGTATCAATTGCAGTTTTTATTTTTTTGTTCATATCTTTCCATTTATTTGGTGCCACTTGAGCAACATAAGGAGATCCATGAGCTGCAAAAATTGCTATAAGATCTTTTTTTCTCTCTTTTTTACCATAACTCAAACTCACTCTTCCTGCTGGGGTTGTAGAAGTACTTGATCCCAGAGGAGTAGAACCACTTCTTTGGCCTCCTGTATTTGCATACACTTCATTATCAAAGCAAACATAAGTAAAATCATGTCCCCTTTCAAAACAACCACTAATCCATTGGAAACCAATATCATAAGTAGAACCATCTCCACCAAAAGCTACAAATTTTGGCCTTTCACCTGTATATCTTCCCTTTTTAACAAGTGCCTTATACATCGCCTCAGCACCAGCTACTGCGGTAGAACCATTTTCAAATCCAATATGAATCCAAGGCACATCCCAAGAAGTATAAGGATATACAGCAGTTGAAACCTCAATACATCCTGTAGAATTACCAATTAAAATATGCCCATCAACAGAATTAAGAACTTCACGAATAATCATTCCATGAGCACAGCCAGGACAAAGAAGATTTGCCCCCTCAAACTTTTCTGCTGACTTTGAAAATTGTTTTAGATTTTTAACTTCTTTTGTCATCTTTCACTCCTTAGTTAAACGCCAATTCTTTTCCACGTAACCCTACAAATTGCTGAGTAGCATGTGTAAGTTTTCCAGCTTTTGCATTATCATCAAGCTCTTTATAAATTTTATTGAGCATATCTTGTGTCATATCTCTTCCACCAAGTCCATAAATATAGTTTGAAAGGATTGGCTTATTTACAGAGTTTTGCAGAATTGCAACACCCACCTCATTAAAGAGCATACCCATAGCACCTGCTGGCAAACTTCTATCCAACATTGCAACTGCCTTACAGTTTTTAAGTGCTTCACCCACTTGTGCATAAGGGAAGGGTCTAAGCGTCCTTATAGATACAACTCCAGCTCTAATACCCTTTTCTCTTGCATGTTTAGCCGCAATTCTTGCAGACTCAACAGTTGTTCCAAGAGCTACAATTGCAACCTCTGCATCATCCATATCATATTTTTCTACTAAAGAATATTGTCTACCTGTAAGTTTTGCAAATTCACCAAATACCTCTTCAATAGTTTTGGTTGCTTTTATAATATCGTGGTGAAGTTGAGCTTTATGCTCAAAGTGCCAATCCTCCTCAGTTTGTGCACCATAAGTAATAGGCTTAGAAAAATCAAGCATTGCATTTTTTTGCTTAAACTCGCCTATAAACTTATAAGCTTCCTCATCACTTAAAGGATTAACATTTTGAGCTGTATGAGAACAAATAAATCCATCTTGATTAACGATTGTTGGAATTCTTGTACTCTCAGCAATTCTAAAAGCCATCAAGTTAAAATCATAAGCTTCCTGAGGATTGTATGTACAAAGATTTAACCAACCACAATCTCTGCTTAGATACATATCAGAGTGATCTCCATTTACATTAAGTGGAGCAGCCAAGGCACGATTTACAAGGTTAAGAACAATGGGAACTCTCATACCAGAAGCTTGATACATGACTTCAATCATTAATGCAAAACCTTGAGAACTTGTTGCAGTTGCGACTCTACCACCAGCAGCAGAAGCACCTACACAAGCACTCATGGCAGCATGTTCAGATTCAACCATCACAAACTCACCATCAATATATCCATCACTTAAAAACTTTCCATAGTTTTGTACAATTGGTGTAGAAGGTGTAATTGGATAAGCAGCCACAACATCAATTTGTGCTTGTCGCAAAGCATGGCTTGCAGCCATATTCCCATCCCAAACTTCAGTTTTTAACAAATCATATTTTAAAGCCATAGACTCTTCTCCTTATTTACTTTCTTTTTTAGGCCATTTTGCAAGAGCATCAGTATTTTCTTCATTTTCATCAAACATTAAAAGAGATTTAGGATTTGTAGGACATACTTGCACACAAACTCCGCACCCTTTACAATGCACATAATCAACACCTTTGAGTTTTTCATCACGAGCAAGAATTGCTGCGTCTGGGCAATACACCCAACAATTAAAACAGTTAATACAAATATCTTGATTATGCACTGGCTTTTGCACTCTCCAGTGAGCTACACTAGCAGATTTTGAACTGTTCTCTGTATATACTCTATTCTCAGGCATTTTCTCTTGAATCTTAATCCCATCTTCGCTACTCTCAAATGGAAAAAGTACAGATCCAATTTCAAATTCATTCCAACCTTTCATTTTCTCACTCCTCATTTTACTTCGTTGTATGCTCTTGTAATTGCTTCACGATTTGCATCAATAATTTTTTGTGGAAGTTTCTTTCCTAACAACTTGATAAAATGTTCTAAAAAATAATCAAGTTCAAGCATTCCAGAAATCTTCATTAATGCGCCCAGCATAGGAGCATTAGGAACTGATTTACCAATTGTCTCACGAGAGATTTTAATGCAATCAAGCACATAAACCTCCCTTCCCTTAAGCTCGGGTTTTTTCTCAAGAAGTTCTTCTTTACTCAAATGGGTTGTAATAATATATTTTGTATCAGCTTTTTCATTTGCACAAATATCAGTAATAAATACTAATCCTGGGTCAATCACCAATACATAATCAGGCTTCATAAATTTCTCATGATTAAGGATTGGTTCAGTATCTACACGATTATAAGCAGTCATTGCTGCTCCTCTCTTTGCAGAACCATAAAATGCAAATGCCTGCACTTGCTTCCCTGTCCCTGCAACAACATCAGCCAAACCTTTTGCACCTGTTACCGCACCTTGTCCAGCACGACTATGCCATCTAATTTCTAGCATCTATACCTCCTTTTAGGTTCTAATAAATAAAATCTTTTTAAGTTCATAATATTTTACATCATATTAATCAAACTTTATGCTTTATATATTCCAAAGCTTTTTGCATATCCTCAAAAACATAATCTGTGTATTCTCTTAAACTCTTATCATACTTTCCTTGCACTCCAATCCCCATTATTCCAGCATTTTTAGCTGCTTGCATATCAAAAAATGTATCGCCAATCATGTACACATTATTTTTATCATATCTAAGCCCCTCTAATGCCTTAAATATTGGTTCTGCACTAGGTTTTGGCTCATGCACATCATCAATACCAATAATACGAAAGAAGTAATCCAACATTCCAAGATTTTCTAAAATTTTTTTAGAAAAAAAGCTCGATTTAGAAGTGACAACCCCCAACAAATAGGTATTTGGAAGTTTCTTAAAGGAATTCTTTACTTTTGGTAACAAAAAAGTTTTTTCCAAATAAATTCTTTGGTAATTTGATCGATAAAGCTTGATACACTCTTCAATTTCATTTGCAGGCAGACCCATTTTAAGAAACATCTCTCTTAAAGGAGATCCAATTAATACCTCAATCTCTTTCTCTCTTCCCTTAAAACTAAATCCAAAAAATAAACTTGCATTGATAAAACTCTCCAAAATTGCTTGTGTTGAGTCAATCAATGTTCCATCTAAATCAAATAATAAAATTTTCTCTTTCATTTTGAAAATACCCCTTTCTTCTTCTCATAAAGCAAAACACCTGCCAAAACAAATAAGGTTAAAAATGCAGAAATTGGATAAGTCGCCCACGCTCCTACTATTCCATAATTTTGACTTAAGATTGGAAGAAGTAAAGCTGTAAATCCAATTGTATAGCAGATCGTAATAATTAATGCACCTATTGGACGTTGCACAGATTGTAGGAAAATCGAAGTTACCATGTGCAAACCAATTGCCCAATAAGCAATAAACCAAATTCTCATTGCAAAAACAATTTCTCCTACTAAAGAGGCATCATTACTAATATCCTCACTGCTTAAAAAAGCCCTGATAAAATCTTCACCAAAGATAAAAAATAATCCATACAAAATACTGCTCACTATGAAGGAAAACATTAATGCAAAACGATAAATCCCTCTTACACGTGCCATTTCCATTGCTCCATAATTAAAACTAGCAATAGGCTGAACCCCTTGAGCTACTGAGAGTAGAATTGTAAAAAATACAATCCCTCCATACATTACAATTGTATAAATAAGCACCCCCCTCTCCCCTACAATATGCATCAGTGTTAGATTATAAAGCAACATGACTATACTTGCACTGATCTCAGAAGCACATGCAGGAAGACCATTTTTTGCAGACTGAAAAATTTTTGAGAGACTGAAGCTAGGAATAAAATACAAATCCCCTCTTTTACTTAAAAAATGCCAGAGCAGAACACTGATTGCAACAATACTTCCAAGAATCGTGGAAAGGGCGCTTGCATAGATTCCAAGATTAAAAATAAAAAGAAAAATATAATTAAATACAATATTTCCTACAGAAGCTATAACCATTGAAATCATTGCGAGTCTAGGGGCTCTATCATTAACTGCAAACATATCAAGTACAGGATGTAAAAACATCACAAAAACCCCTGCAAAAATAATGCTCAAATACTCGCTCACAAGATCTAAAAGATTCTCACTTGATCCCAAAAAGATAGAAATCTCTCTTGTGTAAAAATAAAGAATTAAGCTTGCAAATAGACCAAAAACTAAAACAAAATACACAATTGAGCTAAAAAACTCTCTGGCTTTATGCTTCTCTCCTTTTCCAAGATAAAAAGCAATCATTGCACTCCCACCTACAGAAAAAAGCAATTCACAAGCAATCAAGGCTGGAAAAATAGGCCAAGTAATTCCAAGTGCAGAAACTGCATCCTTGCCTAATGCATGTGCAACAAAAAATCCATCTACAATCGCATGTGTACTCAAAGAAAGCATTGAGAGTAGAGAGGGGAAAAAATAATAAAAAAATAAATATGCAATACGTTCATTTTTTAAATCAATTTCTTTTGTCATTTCTATTTCCTAAGAGAAAAATTTAATTGCTTTTTCTTTATCTTCTAAAGTGTCAATTCCTATGCTCTGAGTTTTTACCAAAAGCGTCTGGACTGTTTTTTGATTCCATAAAGCCCTAAGTTGCTCAAGCTTTTCAATCTCTTCAAGAGGTGATTTTGGAAGAGAGCAAAATTCTTGGAGAGTTTTATTGCTAAAAGCATAAATTCCTAAATGTCCAAAATATTCCACCTCTACTCCATCTCGATTAAAAGGAATGAGTGAGCGAGAAAAATACAGGGCTTCCCCTTTAGTATTTAATACAACCTTAACAAGATTAGGATCTTGAGCCTCATCTGCACCAATATGCTTAATACAAGTCCCCATAAAAGGCGAATTTTCTTTCATCATAGATTTTAAAGAAAGTAAAATCTCACTCTCTAAAAATGGTTCATCTCCTTGCATATTCACTACAATTTCATCATCATCTAATCCCAGAATCCTTGCAGCCTCAGCACAACGATCTGTCCCACTATTATGGGAAGAGGAAGTCATTACCGCTAAGATATTATACTCTTGAGAAATTTCTAAAATCTCTTGAGCATCTGTTGCGACACAGACTTCATCAACCTCTTTAGCACGCAAGGCTGTTCTTACAATCATAGGTAAACCTAAAATATCAGTAAGCATTTTTTGAGGAAATCGTGTAGATTGCAATCGTGCTGGGATAATAATCATTCTTCAACCTTAGAGCAAAGATAAAGTATAATTTTAGCATTTTATCCTCTACTCTCTATCTACTTTGCCCAAATGTTACTTCATCTTATTTAAGTATATAACTTTAATAATCTTTTTGATTTTTAAATCATATATTTCTTTATAGCCCATTTCACATCTCATTTATTCAATATTTTTTAAAAATAAAATACCTCAAACTTTACAATCTTCATTTGATCTTACGGGACTTTGTTGAATTAAATATTTCTTACTAAAGATAACCTTAAAACATTATTGATAATAAATCTTGAAATAAAAATTAGAAGTTGTGGTGCCGAAGGTCGGACTCGAACCGACACAGAGTTTCCCCTACCAGATTTTGAGTCTAGCGCGTCTACCAGTTTCACCACTCCGGCACATTGATAAAAGAAAGATAAATGGTGCGCTGAGCGAGACTCGAACTCGCACGAGTTTCCTCACTACCCCCTCAAGATAGCGTGTCTACCAGTTCCACCACCAGCGCAAAAGAAGTTCCACCCCTCTTTTTCTTAGAAATTATGCTGAAATAAAAGGATTTGCATAAATTGCAACAACAGCCAAAACAAGAGTATAAATAACTTGTGCTTCAATCAAAGCAAGAGCAATAAACATTGTTCCTGTAAGCTTACCCCCTACACCAGGATTTCTAGCAATACCTGAAATTGTTGCTGAAGCAGTGTAACCCATACCAAGAGCACCACCAAAAGCAGCAATACCAAGTCCAATCACTGCACCAAGAATAGAATATGACTTAATCATTGTCATATCTTCTGCAAATGCAAAACCAAGACAAACAAATGCCAAGAAAAATAATTTTTTCATTCTTTTCCTTTCTACTCTCGCACCTTTCGGATCTCTCCCCTACTCAACTGCGCTAGTAACTTAAATTAAAGATGCAATTATAGCAAAAAAATTAATTTTCTATACAAAATCTAATTCAACCTTGCCTACTTCACTAAAAAGAACAATACATTCTATTTCATCCCCCTCTTTTAAGGATATATTTTTTGCCCGTATCTTACGATTATGCAAAAGCCCATCTCCACCCTGAGGCATTTGAATAAATGCTCCAAAATCAATCAGCTTCTTTACCCTTCCCTTAAATTTCATTCCTGCAGGATAAATGCTTAAATCAATTTTTTGAGGCTTTGTTTTTTGCAGGAGTGCAAGAATATAATCTTTGGTTTGATTTAAACGCTCTTGACCAATTCCACTCACCCTTACCTCTCCACTGCTACGATCTAAATCAATGTTGACTTCAAATTTTTCAATAATTTCTTTAATTGTTTTCCCCCCTGCGCCAATAATTTCTACAATCCTTTCTGCCTCAATATAAAAACTCTCACAAATAGGTAAAATTGCATCATTTCTAACAATGCTTTTTACACTCTCTTGCATTAATTCTAAAATATGCAATCTTGCTTCTTTTGCTTGTAACAATGCCTCACGCAAAATATCTAAACTCACTCCACCAAGCTTAATATCCATCTGCAATGCACTCACACCCTTATTTGAACCTGCAACTTTAAAGTCCATATCTCCTTCATGATCTTCTAACCCCATAATATCTGTAAGGATTGCATATTCTTCTCCCTCCTTAATTAATCCCATTGCAACACCTGCAACAAGATTGTCACACTCTACTCCACTTGCATATAATGCCAAAGATCCTCCACATACTGTTGCCATTGAACTTGAACCATTAGATTCTAAAATCTCAGAAACCAAGCGCACAACACGTTTATCAGCAAGATTAGACTCTAAGGCTCTTTTCCCCAAGTTTCCATGCCCCAACTCTCTTCTTCCTGGTGCACCAATCAAACTTGCCTCTCCCACACTAAAGCCTGGAAAGTTATAATGCACCATAAAGCGTTCTTTACTTGCGCTCTTATCTCCCAAAAGCTCATAAGTTTGGGCATCTTGTTCACCTCCCAAGGTCGCCACAACAAGAGCTTGGGTTTGACCTCTTTTAAAAAGACAGGATCCATGTGCAAAGGGAAGAATATTTGTTTGAATACTGATAGGACGAACATCTTTTAAACCTCTATGATCAGCCCTACTCTTTTGTTTTAAAATCTTCTCTCTTACAACTTTTCTTTTACTCTTTTGTACACCTAAAAAGACTTGCTCATAGTCTAAAGAACATTCAGAGGCAATTTTTTGTGTGAGCTTTTGAAGCTCAACCATACGCTCACTTTTTGCCATTTGAGTAATTGCTTCATTTAAATCTCCCCAATATCTCTGAGCAATGATCTCTTCAATCTCTTCTGCCTCTGCATCATTGCAATGCTTAATTGTAAAAGTTGGCTTTTGATATTCCTTGAAATTTTGCTCATAAGCTTTTGAAGTCTGTGCGATCTGTTTTTTTGCTAATTCAATTGCTTCACAAAGCTCATCTTCACTTAGCTCATTAGCATCTGAATTTTGGCGAATTGTTCGCATTTCAATCATTAAAATATTATCCCCATAGCCAGAGATATAAAGATCTAATTTCCCCTCTTCTAATTGTTTTGCATTAGGAGAAAGAATAAAACCATTCTTATCCCTCCCCACTCTTACGGCACAAACAGGATAACTTAAAGGGATACTTGAAACATATAAAGCACTAGAGGCAGCATTAAGTGCAGACACTTGTAAATCGCTCTGCCCATCATAGCTTAAAACTAAAATACTTATTTGCGTTGGGTGGCGATAAGTTGAGGGGAATAATGGGCGAAGAGTACGATCGATAATTCTAGAGGTTAATGTTTCAAAATCACTAGGCTTACTCTCTCGCTTAATAAAACCTGAGGGAATTTTAGCATTAGCATAGGCTTTTTCTATATATTGCACGGTAAGGGGTAAAAAATCCTCATCAATGATCTTTTCTTCATCTACTGCCACACTTGCGAGTATAACAGTCCCTCCCTGCTGATACCATACAGATCCAGAGGCTTGAGTAGCAACCTTAGAAAAATCAAAGCTCTCATTATGAATTTGCATTATAAATTCCTTAAATAAAAATTTTTAGATTCTACACTAAGTAATTCTCTCTGAGAAGTAAATCTTTTCTTTGAGTTTGTAGGTCTTTATAATAATAATTGGTTGAGACAAAGTAATCTGGACTGATCACTTTATACACACAATCACAGATTTTTAATAAATAATTCTCAATATCTTTTGAAAGTACAGGAGTTGCTACAGATGCACTCTTGCAACCATTATTAACACAAGTCTTAATTGCCAACTCAATACTGAAACCTGTTTCAACACTCTCATCAACAATCAAAATATTTTTATTTACAAAAGAGCTAATCTTCTCTCCTTTTCTCATATATCTTACTAAAGGAATAATATTTTTTTCATAGTGTTCTTGTGCTTTTTCATAAATATAATCTGTGCTAATGCCAAAAGACTGTAAAAGGTTTTCATTAATCACCACATCCATAAGTTCACTAACAAGGGCAACAGTGCATTCAGGATTTTCAGGAGCTAAAATAGGATCAAGAAACAAGTGCTCAAGAGGTAAATCAAAATATTCTGCCACACTCTGAGCCAAAGATTGCGCATCCGTAGAAATGCTTAAAATAACTGTATTGTAAAAATTAACATTCTCAAGCTCTTCAATAAGACGCTTTGCAGCATCTTCTTGATTGATAAAATAATTTTTTTTCTTATCCATAATTCGCTCCTTACTTATTGAATCGATATGCCACACCCACTTCACTTAGAGGGGTAAATCTAAACTCCAAACGAACATAATTATTAACAATACTTTCAAGAGGCTGATTGGGCTTATCTGTAAGAATTGAAGCAGTCTCTTGAGCAAACTTTAAGGTTACTCCAAAGCATCGAATATCTGTTGAGATTTTTACACTCCAATCTTTAATCTGCTGAGCTAAAAAATCATAATTCACTTCTCCACTCAGACCAAAATAGCCAAAATCATTGCTCAATGAAAAATTGATAAAGTTTGCATTTACACTTGAATCCTTAGAAGCAAAAAGCTTTTTATAATAATATCCCAAGGAGCCTTTAAAATGCCATTTTTGAAAATCAATATTTGCTGAGACCTCGGTAATATCTTTATAAAAAAATGAATAATACACCGATGTTTTAAGATCCAAACCATTGATGGGTGAGCTTCCAATCTCATTAATCATATTCTCAGAGAAAAGGTAATCTTGGGATTGGAGGTTAAGCTTTTGAGAGAGATTGTAATAAAACAATGTATTCCCTTCATTATTATAAAAATATTGGGAAAGCTGGATTTCAAAGCGATGTTTATTGGTATCAAAATCAACAATTGATCCCGGATTCCAAAGATTATTAATAATAACCTTTTTTTGTTCGCTATTTAGCGAAGAATTATTGGCAACTGCAACAATAATATTTGAATAGTCTTTATAAATATTATCGCTAAACATATCACTTGTATAACGATAATAAGGCCCTGAGATTTTTGCCATAAGCTGAAAAGTATGCATAAAAGTGCCATAATCTTTTGCCAAGTCTGTTGCCAGTGAGGCCAAATAATTTGCGGTAAAAAAATTTGCATTTTTATAATTGATTGTAGGGTGATTGGCAATCTCAAGATTCTTAGTGTGATAAAGATTGATATTCGTAAAGTTTAGATCTGTTGATGCACCAATAGAGAGATATCCATCAAAGAGTGGGAGTTCAATACCAATAGGAATATTGATTGTATTTTCATAATATCCATAACCTTCTTGACGCGTAATATTATTGGTTTGAACATCAATGGAGTAGTTAAGATTTTTCCAAAATAAAGAATTATAAAATTTATGATACTGCAAACCTGGAAGAAGCTGGAATGTGTCCTTATTGACAGGCTGAGCAATATCAATAAAGAATTTATTGTAAAAACCTACATAATGTTCTTGTGAATAAAAAAAGTAATTAAATCTAGAGACATTCAAACGATCACTGATCTTCTTCCCCGTATCATCAATTCTAAGATAGTCCAAATCATTCATATAAGTAAAATTGGAATAAAACCCATCATGAAGTGTTTCATAGCCATCAAACCATCCTGTACCCAATCGTGTTTCAAAATCAAAATTAAATCCATAAATATGCTGATTAAGAATTGAATATCTTTGAACATACTTTTTTGTATTGTAAAAATACTTTGTTTGAAAAGTAAGAAGATTATCTCTTGGAGTAGCAAATCTAAACTCTCCAGATATACCTGCACCTCTTGAGGTTCTAATTTGGGGAGAGAGGGTAATATCCCAGCTATTATAAGGTGCAATAAAAATAGGTTGCTGATAGTAAAATCCATCTTCATTTAAATAAGCAAGTTTTGGATAAAGCAAACCACTTTTTCTTTGATTGTTTATACTGACACTCATATAAGGAACATAAAAAATAGGAATTTCACCCAAATAAATTCGTGTATTCCATAATGTCAAAATATTGTCACTCTGATCAAGACTTCCAGAGCTTGAATCAAAATGCCAAATAGGATTTTGAATATCACATCCTGAGACTATATTTTCCTTAAAGTGATAGACATTATTCTCAGAACCTGCCTCTTTTGCACTTACCCAAAGTCCACTAGGGATATTTTGCAAATAAATTGATGATAGAGAAAAGCTATCTTGAGAAAAATCAGCCTTTATGCTCTTGGCACTAAGAGAGAGATCGCTCCCTTTATACACCCTAACCTCTCCTTTAATTTCAGCTCTTTTGGTTTTTTTATCATAAACAACATCATTTGCAGAAATGTAATACTCTCCACTCACAAGTACAACATGCCCTTTTGCATAAATTTTATCCTTATCACTTGAGAGTGTATCAGCAGTAATTTCTCCAAGCTGTGAGGATTGAGGTTGATAGTTTTCTTTTGCATCAATAAAAGTTAAGATAAATACAAGAGGGCAAAAAAACTTATGCATATTTAATGACAATTGTTTTACCCAATAGATCATGTAAAGTCTGTTTAAAAGGTGTAAAATATATAAGGAGAAAGGGAATGTAGATGAAATATTCTCCTAGAATCTTCATAGCACTTCTAATACAAGAAAAAAGGATATTTGGATGATCAAGTAAGGAGGTAGAAATCACCTTGATTTTACAGGCTATCTTTCCCAAAGTCGCACCATACAAAGCAGTAAAAAGAGTTTCATAAGTAAAATTTAAAAGCAAAAATTGCAAAATAACTTCGTAAAAAAAATTGACAACTTGTAAATAGCTTCCTGAAAGTGCTGAAAATTCATTCCAGTAAATTAAGGTAAAAACAAAAGAAATTAAAATTCTATCAAGTAAAAAGGCCATAGCCCTGCGTCCAATACTTGCTAAAACAATCTCTTCTCTATACAAAATCTCTTCAAGATTCATAATGCTTTAAAACCTATATCTTTTCGATACTGTTTGCCTTCAAATTCAACACATTCACAAATCTTATAAGCATTTTCTCTTGCTTGTTCCAAACTCTCTGCAATGCCTATACACACGCATACTCTTCCCCCAACAGCATACAAACCATCCTCTTTTTCTTCAACTCCGGCAAATGAAATGTGTCCTAAGAGAGGATCAAAATCCTTAAGGTTGATTTTTACGGGCATGCTTGATTTGTAAGGATAATTTTTACTGGCTAAAACAACTCCAAGTGCAAATTTTCCATTGCATTCATATTTTAAACTTGAAAGTCTTGCATGAACACAGCAATCCAAAATCTCTAAAAGTGGTGCTTGAAGTATAGGAAGCAAAACCTCACATTCTGGATCACCAAAACGTACATTAAACTCAAGTAAAATTGGTTCACCTCCAACTACCATAATCCCTGCAAACAACACTCCACAAAAAGGGTGATTTTCACTTTTACACCCTCTTAAAGCGGGGGCAATAATGCGTGAGATAATTTTTTGCATCAAAGCCTCATTGCAAAGAGGTGTTGGAGCATAAGCTCCCATACCTCCAGTATTAGGTCCATCATCATGATCATTTAAACGTTTATGATCTTGTGCAACAGGAAGTAAAACAAAATCTTCTCCATCACAAAGCGCAAAGACAGAGAGTTCATAGCCTTCCAAAAACTCCTCAACCACAATACGACTTCCAGCCTCTCCAAATTTTTTCATCTCATCAATTGCCTCATAGGCTTCTTGTAGGCTTTGTGCAATGATTACCCCCTTACCTGCACACAAGCCATCGGCCTTGATAACAATAGGGCATTGAAGTGTGCTTACAAAGTCTTTAAGTTTTTGCCTATCTGTGCTTTGAAAATAACGTGCTGTGGGAATATTGTATTTAGTAGCAAAATCTTTCATATATGCCTTTGACCCCTCAAGCATCGCTGCCCTTTGACTTGGCCCAAAAACCTTCACACCTTTTTGTTCTAAAAAATCAACAATCCCCTCAATCAATGGTGTCTCTATTCCTACAACAACCAAATCAATCTGATACTTACAAATCTGCTCATAAAGTTGTTCAAAGTTTTTTACACTTAAATTCTTTCCAAGCTTCTGCGTTGCACCATTACCTGGATAAAAATACAAAGAAATATTTTCTCTACTCAATGCTAAACCTAGAGAATACTCTCGACCACCATTTCCTATGATTAAAATATGTCTTTGCATTTTTCCTCTTTAATCAAAAAAATTACACCCAAATAACCGCTACCCCTTAATGCGTAGCCTAAATACTACACATATAAGATGAGAAGGGATCTATTAGGGGCAGAACCTCACCACTAAGGGTTGCAAACGGGAATGCCAACACACAAGACCCTCTACCCCATCTAACTCTACTTTTTTTAACAGACTAGCATATGGGGGAAAACGAGTCATTTGAGCTTTATAATTATAAAATAAAACCTTATATTTTTTAATAAAGCGGTTTGATTTTATAAGTATAAAGAATATAGCTCCCAAAAAACCATACCAAAGGAATAATTGCCAAGGCTAAAAATGGATTTTCTCCCACAAAAATATAAACACAAATATAAAAGAGTAAAATTGATCCCAAAGTAAAAAAAGCAGAAAAATTCTTATGATAACGTGGATTTGCAATTCCAATCAAAGGGATAAGGAATAAACTTAAAAGTGGAAAAATTGAAACCAACACAGCCTTTACAAAACGTTTTGCCTTACTTTCACTCTCTCCATTAAATGCATTTTTCCAATACTCGACTAAATCATATCCACTTAAAGGTGCTTCACCTACTTGGGTGCGAATATTCATGTGTTCAAACATAACTTTTCTAAACTCTTCATCTTGTGCCATATAAGATTCGCCATTTTTTAGAGCAAGTGTAAAAATTCCTTGCTGATTTGTAATTTTTCCCTCATTTGCTGAAATAAAATTTTCAAATCCCAAGCCTTTGGTAGAAAACAAAATAAGATCTTGATATACTCTATCCTTTGCGCTTTTCACATAAACAAGCCAATCTCCAATTTTTTGTCCAAACTCCCCTGCTCTAATATTAATATCTACATCAACTTTTTTTCGTTCAAGAAAATTATCAAATGCCCTCTTTGAAATCGGCACAGCACCCAAAGAAAATACAAGAGAAGTAAGAGAAACAATCAAAGTCAATGGAAAAAAAGTTTTTACCAACTCAAAAGGTCTTATTCCTAGTGAGAAAAATACAAGCATCTCATAATCATAAGAAAGTCTTGAAATACACAAAACACAGGAAGCAAAAAAAGTAATAGGAATAATAAAAAATACAGTATTAGGCAAGGAATATAAAAATAAAAAAAGTAAATCCATAAAATGAAGTTTAACAACATGACTTGAACCTGCAATGGTGATAAGCAAAATCACAGAAGAAATAAAAAATAAAACAATAAAAAGAGGGAAAAAGAATTGAGAAAATACACTTAAAAAATATTTCTTATACATTTAGAACTCCAAAAATAGGAAATTGCCAATAAAACAATCCTACAATAAAGCCTAAAAATAAAAAGAGGATAAAAGGGATCTTGATTTGAGAGAAAGAAATGGTCTTATTACGATAGTAAAAAGCTCCCAAAATTAAAATATAACCCATAGCCAAAAATGCTGAAGTTACAATTATATAGCAACCATATATAAAAGGAAATAATGCACCTATAGAGCCCATAACAATCAAATCTGCTTCCCCCATCACCTCCTTATTAAAAACAAATCCCCCAAACATTCTTAACAATGAAAAAGCCCCTAAGAGTGCAAATGAAGAAATAAAATTTTCATAACTTAACACATTAAAATAATACAAGCCCACAAAAACATAAAAAAATAAAGCAAAATTTAAAATATCAGGCACAGCAAGTTTAAGATAGTCAATTAGAGCAAGCGTAAAAAATAATCCTAAAAAAATAAAGATAAACCATGCATACTCTTTATATCCATAAAGAAAAATACTCAAAAAAAACAAGCTTGGTATACACACAGCAATCAGAAGACTTTGCACTGAAAAAAAGGTTTGTTTAAAAAAGAGGGAAAAATTTTTATTTTCTCGTCCAAAAAAACTTACACAAAGAGTGGAAATCCCATAAGAGAGGAGCAAGAACAATCCTACCCAAAGAAGATGCCTTTTTGTTATAAGAATCTCCAGATCATTAAGCATTATCTTCCAATCCCACTCTTAGGAAGTTTCTCATTTCTTGAACTTCATTAAGATTAATATCCATACAAACAACGCCCCTTTTACCATCCTTACAGACCTTGCCAAAAGGATTGATAATTGAACTTGCCTTTGACATTCCTGTGTTTGCACAATCACTTGCAACAACAAAACATTGGTTTGTAATTGCTAAGGCTTGAGAGAGAACTTCAAAATGGTGCTTTCGTTCTTTGTCCCATTGAGCTAGAATAAAAATAACTTCTGCCCCCCTTACCCTTTGCCACAAATCAACAAATCGTAATTCAAAACAATTCATAACTGCACATTTGATTCCATCAATTTCAAAAAATCCAATCCCCTTTCTGCACCCTGAACGCATATATTGCTCTTCATTATTTAGGGGAAAGAGTTGAGTTTTTGCTTGAGAATAGATAATTTCATGATTTTTAATGACTTTAATATTATTATAAAAATCACCATCAATTTCTTCAATCACCGAGGTAATCAAGGTTTTTTCATTTGTAACTTCAAGATATTTTGCTAAAGCAATTTTTGAAAATTCACTTGCCTCTTTCAATCGATCAAAAGCAAAACCACTTAAAATTAAATCTGCTGTACAAATGATAGAATGTCTTACACATCTCTCAATAAATCCTATAATATTTCCAAGATCAGAAAAAAAATCTTCCTTTCGTTTAAATTGAATGGTATACACCCTTTTAGAAATCATCAAAATTTATACTTCCTTTTGCATAATTTGTTACCTTGGCTTCAAAAAAATTAGTTTTTTGATCATTAAAGCTAGAGAATTGATCTACCCATTTAATTGGATTTTTCGAACCATAAATTTTTGGCATTCCTACATGCATTAAACGATCATCGGCAAGATACTGAATATACTCTCTAATAATCTCACTTGTAAGACCTAAAATTTGCCCCTGGGTAATATACTCACCCCAAGCACTCTCTACATCTACAGCTTTTTTAAACATCTCCACCACTTCTTCTTCTAAATCTTTTGTGAATAATTCTGGACGCTCCTTTTTAGCAGAATTGATCATATTTTGAAAAAGAAGAAGATGAGTCACTTCATCTCTTTGAATAAACCTAATCATTTGTGCACTTCCAAGCATTTTTCCTGAACGTGCAAGAGTGTAGAAAAATGAAAATCCGCTATAAAAATAAATTCCCTCTAAGATTTGATTTGCAAACATTGCTTTGACCAAATTTCTCTCTGTTGGATCTTGCGCAAGCTCCATATAAACATTAGCAATATGATCATTTTTTGCTCGTAATTGCATATCTACACGCCACATATCATAAATCTCTTCAGTGTTTGCAGAGATTGACTCTACCATAACCGCATAGCTTTGAGAATGTAATGCCTCTTCATAGGCTTGACGCACAAGGGCAAGATTAATTTCGGGACTTGTCATATAAGGATTGACATTGTCAATTAAATTATTTGTCTGCAAAGAATCCATAAAAATAAGTTGAGCCAAAGCTCTATCATATCCAAGTTTCTCCTGATCTGTAAGACCACCATTATAATCTCTCTTATCAGCATTCATATTCACTTCTTCGGGAAACCAAGTATTTGCAAGCATAACCTTCCATAGGTTATACGCCCATTGATATTTAATCTTATTCAGATCAAACATACTCGTAGGATCTCCGCCAAAAATCTTACGATCATTGACTGTCTCTATAGAATTGGGATTATAAATTTTTTTGCGCTGTATTTCCATGAATAAAAGCTCCTCTCTAACTTGTGAAAATAAAGAAGTATTTTAATACATTTAAAGCTTAGAAATAAAGTAAAAGCAAAAAATCTAAGTTTTGTTCTGTGCTTATTTTTAAAATAAGCTTCATTTTTTACCTTGCTCTAAAATTTTTTAATTTTTAAGTAAAAAATAAGCAAAGATATTTTATAATCTCGGCTTTTAATTCATTTAAAAGATCCTGCGGGAGTGGCGAAATTGGCAGACGCACCAGACTTAGGATCTGGCGCCGCAAGGCGTGGAGGTTCAAGTCCTCTCTTCCGCACCACTTTTTAACTCTTTATGATAAAATCCATTTTTTATTTTATTATTACTAAGGCATACATTGAAAACAATATTACTCACAAATGATGATGGATTCAATTCTATTGGATTAATAGCATTAAAAGAGGCTCTTAAGGATATTGCAAAAGTATTAACCATTGCTCCAGCATGCGAAAAATCAGCTTGTGGGCATGGGCTTACACTCTCCAAACCCTTAAAAATGATTGAGATAGAAAAAGATTTTTACAAACTTGATAATGGGACTCCTAGCGATTGTGTTTATCTTGGATTGTATGAGTTTTTTAAAGATAAAAATCCTGATTTGGTAATTTCAGGGATTAATCTTGGATCCAATATGGGGGAAGATATCACTTATTCAGGAACAGTTGCAGGGGCAATGGAAGGAGCAATCTATGGAATCCCATCCATTGCAATCTCTCAAGTGCTTAAAAATGACGAAAAACAACATCATAATTTCTCTCTTGCAAAAGAATGTATCCGTCATATTGTTAAACAAATTTTTAACTCCTCATTTCCTTTGCAAGATCGCAAACTTCTTAATATTAATATTCCTAATCTTACCTCCAAGGAATGCAAGGGATACAAAATTACTCAAGCGGGTTATCGTATCTATGAGAATTCTGCTAAAAAGAGCAAAAATCCCAGAGGTCAAGAATATTTTTGGTTAGGACTGCATCCCCTTAAATGGAAAGAGCAAGAAAATGCTCAAATTCTTTCAGATTTTCAAGCAATTTCTCAAGGATATATTTCTCTCACTCCCATTACTCTAAATCTTACAAGTATGCAAGATTTGGATAAACTCAATGAATGGATAAAATAATGATAGATCGCTACACACGCTCAAGGATTATTTTTTCAGATTGCTTTGAAACTATCTCTAAAACAAAAGTTTTAATTTTTGGTGTTGGAGGAGTTGGAGGATATGCCCTTGATGCTCTTTATCGCAGTGGAATTACAAATATCACCATTGTTGATAAGGATAGTTTTGATGTTACCAATCAAAACCGACAAATTGGCTCAGAGGCTGTTGGGGAAGTTAAAGTTTTTGTTCTCTCTAAGCTTTATGAAAACATTACCCCTATTCATGCATCTGTGAATGAAGATTTTTTGCAAACACTTGATTTTGATCGGTTTGATTATATTGTTGATGCCATTGATGATATTGATGCAAAGATTCTACTCGCCAAAAAAGCTTATGGAAGGAGAATGGGGAGTTAT
The DNA here is from genome assembly GCF_003364215.1 of Helicobacter cholecystus. Classification (GTDB taxonomy): domain Bacteria; phylum Campylobacterota; class Campylobacteria; order Campylobacterales; family Helicobacteraceae; genus Helicobacter_G; species Helicobacter_G cholecystus. The sequence goes on along the minus strand of NZ_NXLU01000002.1, from coordinate 131,655 downwards.
ATTAGTTCTACTGGAAGTGCAAAAAAACTCAACCCGCTTTGCATCAAGGTTTCAAGTATTTGGAAAAGCTATGGGGATAAATTTGCAAGAAAGTTTAGAGAGAATCTTAAAAAACAGCACTTTAGAGGGAATTTTAAAGTAATATTTTCAGATGAAATTCCTCATTGCAAAGCTCTAGGGAGTTGCAATGTTGTAACAGGAAGTTTTGGACTTCAAATTGCAAGCGAAATTTTACGAGATATTAAAGAAAGGAGTAAATCATGAAAGAGAAAATTATATTTTCTTATGAGGATGATGAACTTGATTATGAAGATGAATACATCAATAATGAGGAAAATGACGTTTTAGAAGAGGGATACTACCAAGGGTATGATGATGATGACTATCAAAACCCTGATAGCGATTATGAAGATGAATAAACTTCTACCTCTTGCACTTATCCAGCAAGCCTATCATCAAGAACAAACTTTAAAAAAAACTCAAGAAGCAATCTTTGAGGCAAGTGAGAGGGGTGCAAAACTTGTACTTCTTGAAGAGTTGCATACTCAAGAATATTTTTGCCAAAGTGAAAATACTGATTTTTTTGATTACGCTAATGACTTTGAGCGCCATGTAGAATTTTTCTCACTCACTGCCAAAAAAGCATCTGTTGTACTTGTAGTATCACTTTTTGAAAAACGTTGTGCAGGCATATATCACAATACAGCCATTGTGTTTGAAAAAGATGGAAGTATTGCAGGAAAATATAGAAAAATGCATATTCCTGATGATCCTGGGTTTTATGAGAAATTTTATTTCACTCCTGGAGATTTGGGATTTGAGCCTATACAAACAAGTGTAGGCAAGCTTGGGGTTATGGTGTGCTGGGATCAGTGGTATCCTGAAGCTGCAAGAATTATGGCACTCAAAGGAGCTGAACTTCTTATTTATCCTACAGCAATTGGATGGTTTATGAGTGATAGCAAAGAGGAGAGAATTCGTCAAAGAGATGCGTGGCTTGGAGTGCAAAGAGGACATGCAATTGCTAATGGACTTCCAACCATTGCAATTAATCGTGTAGGTTTTGAGCAAGATGTATCAGGAGTATTAGAGGGAATTAAATTTTGGGGTTCTAGTTTTATTTTTGGTCCCCAAGGCGAGGAGTTGGCTATGGGAAGTGAGGAAGATGAAGAAATTATTCATCTCACCCTTGATATGAGTAGAAGTGAGGAAGTAAGACGTATTTGGCCTTTTTTGCGTGATCGTCGCATTGAATGCTATGGGGATATCCTCAAACGTTATTGTGATTAAGGAGATCAAATGTTAGAAGATGCAATCAAGTGGAATGAAAAACATCTTCAACACCCTATGCCCCAAACTCCAAGTAGCTTATTAGTAGAATTTCTACCCACTCTCCTCTCTTTAGATGGAAGAAAAGCGCTAGATATTGCTTGTGGGAATGGGAGGAATTCAAAATTTCTTGCTGAAAATGGGTTTTTAGTTGATAGTGTAGATATTTCTTATGTTGCGCTCTCACTCTTTTCTCATTTTCCCAATATCACTGCATATCAAAAAGATCTGGACATCTATCGCCCAAAAAGCAATACTTATGATGTAATTGCAAATTTTTATTTTCTCAACAGGGATTTATTCCCCTCAATCCTCAAAGCCCTTAAACCTCATGCAATCTTTTTACTTGAAACCTTCATTAAAGAACCCAATGGAGAAAATACTTCAGCCATTATTGATGAGAAGATTCTTAATGATGGAGAATTGGAAAGTATCTTTAAAGATTTCAAGATTTTACATCATCAAACCTCTTACATTATACGTCGTGAAGGAAAAGAGGCTAAAATCATCTCTTTTGTTGCTCAAAAACAATGAATGATTTTCATCACAATCTTTTGCAATGGTATTACAAAGAAGGTAGATTGGACCTCCCCTGGAGAAATCTTCCCACCCAATCTTGTAATCCTAATCCTCAACTTGCCCACATTAATCGAGCTTATGGAGTGTATATCAGTGAAATTATGCTTCAACAAACCCAAGTCAATGTAGTCAAAGAAAGATTTTATTTCCCTTTTTTACATCGTTTCCCCACTCTGGTTTCTCTTGCCCATGCCTATGAAGATGAAGTTTTACACGCTTGGCAGGGATTAGGATATTACTCTAGGGCCAGAAATCTGCAAAAAAGCGCAAAAATTTGTGTAGAGCGTTTTGATGGTGCACTTCCTCAAAATGTTAAAGACCTTAAAACTCTTAGTGGTATTGGGGATTATACTGCTGGAGCAATAGCTTGTTTTGGTTACGGAGAGGCTGTGAGTTTTGTAGATGGAAATATTGCACGAATCTTCTCTCGCCTTTTTGCCCTCTCTTCTCCTAGCGCAAAATTTCTCAAAGAAAAAGCTCAAGAATTCTTAAATACCCAAAACCCTTTTGATCATAATCAAGCTCTCCTTGATTTAGGTGCCACACTTTGTACTCCTAAAAATCCAAATTGTCTTTTTTGTCCCATTCAAGACTTCTGTCTTGGCAAATGCAATCCCTCTATATATCCCCAGAGTAAAAAATCTTCTCTCACCCCTTTAGAACTTCATCTTGGTTTTTATATACAAGAGGGTAAAATTTCCTTAATCAAAAGTAAGCAAAAGCTCTACCATGGTCTATACAACCCTCTATCTTTAGAAAAGATTGAAAACTCGGAATTTCTTGGAAAATTCTCCCATCACTATACGCGTTACAAGATTGAAGCTTTTGTTTATCTCTGTTCTACTTTACCCAAAATCCAAGATATAGAATTTTTCACATTAGAACAAATCACCTCTTTACCCATTTCTAATCTCTGCAAAAAAGCACTCAGGTTTTTATAATGCGTCTTTTCTCGGCTAAAAATCTTAAACGATTCAAAAAGATTTTTGAAATTGCTCTACCTAGCGGGATGAGCTCATTTCTTGATATTTTTAATATTTCTATTGCCCTGCTTTTTATTGGAAAACTCTCCACCTCTCATATCGTAGCATTTGGTATGGGAATGAACTTTATTATGCTTTTTTATACCATTACTGCGATCTTTTTTACAGGAACAAATGCAACAATCGCGCGTCTTTATGCCCAGCACACTCAAAGAAAAACAGCACTTTTTACACTTTTAATCTGCTCTTTACTTTGCTCTATTCCATTATTTTTTATTGCACTTTTTACACAAATCCCCTATCTTACATGGATGGGTGCAGATGAGCAAAGCAGTAAACTTGCAAGTGAATTTTTAAATATTCTTGCCTTCGCTCTCCCTCCCCTGCTTCTTAAAACCACTCTTACCTCTGCTTTTTCAGCTATTTCAAAAGCCAATATCCCCTTTTATGTAAAGATCTTTTGCACACTTTTTAATATTCTCACAAATTATATTTTAATCTTTGGCCTCTTCTCTTTCCCAAGACTTGAACTCTTTGGTGCAGGCATAGCCAATCTTTTAAGCATTTCTCTTGAGGCTTTACTTTTAGTGCTTTTAACAAAAAAATATTTCTCAATGAATTTTAAATTAGATTTTTCTTATTTCAAACTTGCTCTTAAAATTGGGATTCCCACAGGGGTTGAGAGAGCCTTCACACTTTTTTCTCTTGTGGTAATTTCAAAATTTCTTATCAATTACGGGGGTGAAATTTTAGCAGGTTTTCAAATTGGTGGAAGGATTGAAGCCTTTGCTTTTATGCCTGGTTTTGGCTTTATGATTGCTTCAATGACTTTGATGGGGCAAAATATTAAAAAGATTAAAATAGGTAAAGCCTACGTTTATCTCACCCTATATCTAAGTATAATTTTTATGGGAATTTTAGGGATTTTAATGTGTATTTTTGGAACAAGTGCATCCCTGATTTTTAGTTCCAATGCCCAAGTTATTCAATACTCCTATGCTTATTTGGTTGCCGTAGGAATCTCTCAAATCCCGCTCATTACAATTTTTGTCCTTGATGGAGCATTAAGGGGTTTAGGCGCGAGTAAAATTTCTCTAATCATTAATGCTTGCAGTATTTGGGGGTTAAGAATTATTCCTATGTATTTCTGTACTCTTTTTCACTTCTGCGTCTATTATATTTTTGCCATTATCTGTATTGAAACCTTTATCAGAGCAGGAATTTTTTGGTGGATTTTTGATCAAGAAAAATTCTCTAAAAGTATTGTAAAAATCTAAAAAAATCCGATATATTAACTTGCACTATCATTTAAGGTTTGTATAATGAAAAGATTTTACTTTTTCTTGCTTTTTTCATTTGTATTTGCGCAAGATATACCTGAAGATCAAACTCCTGAAAAAGCACAAAAAAATCAAGAAGTTTTAAAACAAATTTCTCAAGCTCCTAAAGATCATAATGAAGCAATTGAGCGCTTTGTTCCCCATAAACAAAGTGATCGTAAGCATCGAGAAAAAATTAAACTCATCTCTACGCAAGAACTCCAAAGTAAAATGCAAGCTTGTCAGGAAAAAAATGATCTGAAAACTTGTTTTGAAGCAGGAATGATTTTTTATCAAGGTAGAAGTGCTTATGGACAAGATCTCCAAGAAGCATTTTATCATCTTGAAAAATCCTGCCAAGGGTCAGATGCTTTGGGATGCTATGAAGCAGGAATTATTGCAGCAAATACCCAATCACAAATCTCTTCCGCCCAAAAACTTCTAGATCGCTCATGCAATAGTGGAGATTTAAGAGGATGTAAAAACCTCGCAATTTTGTATTACAACGGTTTGGGCGTAGCAAAAAATCAATATAAAGCTTTGGAAATTTGGAATTCAAACTGCAATAAAGGAGATTCTTCATCTTGCCAAAAATTCTATTATACCCTTGGATATGCCTATGAAAAATCGCAAAATCTTATCGGGGCAAAAATCCACTATGAAAAAGGATGTTCTTATGGGGATGAACTCTCTTGCAGAACACTTAAGCGCTGGGGCGTGCAATTTTCTTTGAAATCGCCAACACAATCCCCAAAGCAAGGCCAACACAAACTAAAGAACTCCCCCCATAACTTAAAAATGGAACAGCAATCCCTTTAATGGGGATAACACCTGTGACTCCTAGAGCATTGATAAAAAAAGCAAAACTAAGTAAGCAGGCTATACCTACACAATAAAGCGAATACATTTGGTTTTGCACACGATTTGCAATTTTTAAAATAGGATAGATCACTCCAAATAAAAACAATCCAAGCACTCCAAGAATCCCAAAGAAACCAAATTCTTCAGCAATTCCAGCTAAAACCATATCTGTATGCACTTCACTTAAAAATCCAAGCTTCACCACCCCTCCACCAATACCACTTCCAAGCCAACCTCCATGATGAATAGCATTCCCTGCATGATAAATTTGATAAGGTTCTGGCATATCTTCAACTTTTAAAAAACTTAAAAAAGGCATCTTATCAATGACAACATTTTGAGCTGAAGCCCACCAAATTTTAATCCTCTCTACTCTTCTTGAAGCCCAAGTAATGATTAAAACAAATCCTATTAAAGCAAGAGTTGCAAATAAGCCAAGGAGTTTTTTGCTTCCACCTGCAAATAAGAGCATAACACAAAAGCTAATACTCATCACAGCCACTTGTCCAAAATCATTTTGCGACCATACAACGCATAAAAAACCAACAATAATTGCAAGCAAAATAGGAAATAGCGATTCCAACTCATCTTTAATAGAAGGATGGGGTTTATAGTTTCGTGAAAGATTATCAGAAAGAAACATAATAAAACCGATTTTAAAAAATTCTAAAGGGGCAATAGAGAAACCAAATAATCTAATCCATCTTTGGGCGCCACCTGCATTTGTTGCTAAGCTTTCTGGTAAAAAAGGAATAGCAAGGATTGCAAAAAAAGAAAGAAAGAAAAGCAGGTTTTTTAAAATCTTAAACCAGCAATCAATATTAAGTTGTGAAATTAACCACATTAATAAGATGGCAACAAGTGCAGAAATACATTGTTTGCTCATAAAATGATCACTTCTTACATCATAGATTAAAACTGTATAGGTCGAAAGTGAATAAACCATCACAATGCCAAAGCAAAGCAAAATAACTGATGAGTAGAAAATTGTTTTTTGCATTCTAACCCTTATGATTTTCTTATGAGCGAAGTTCTTTTAAAACACGCTCTACTCTCCCCTCTATCATCTTTTCTCTTTGAGGGTAGCAATCAAATTTGGCAATCACATAATAGCGTTTAGCCTGCATCACAGAATTTGCTACTTCAATTGCTCTTAGAGCATCGCTCATCTCTTGGGTTTCAAGCACTGTTCCCATTTCTCCAAGAATAGGAGAAAACCCCTCTTTTTGCAAAGCTAGAATGACTGAGGCCACCTCACTTCTCTTGCTCACCTCTCCCTCAATACTAAAAATACTAAGCTCTAATAATACTGCCATGCAATCTTTCCTTAAATCATTTGTGCAGCAAGATTTAAAATTTCTCTTGCACCCCTATCTTCAAATTCTCTTGCAAAAGTTTGTGCAAGTTGAAGATGAGAACTTAACTCGCCTTGTGTACTAAGAGCAATCACTTTCTCTCCATTGGGCAATCCAATCTTTCCAATCATCTCAAGCTTTCCATCTTTTTCATACGCATGAATTCCAATAGGAACTTGACACCCCCCCTCAAGCATCTTAATAAATTCTCTCTCACACTCACAAAAAATCTTTGTTTTCTCATCATTAAGACTCTCAAATAAAGAAAAATATTGACTATCCTCTCTGCATTCAAGTCCTAAGGCTCCCTGCCCCATAGCTGGAATCATCTCCTTAATTGCAATGGGTTGAATATACTCCACCCCTTTAATCTGTAGGCGATTAACTCCTGCTTGTGCCAAAATAATCGCGTCAAACTCACCTTTTTTCAATCTCTCCAAGCGAGTCTGTACATTTCCTCTTAAACTTTGTGTATCAAGATCTGCTCTCTTTGCCTTAATTTGCATACTACGACGCAATGAAGTTGTCCCTACCTTTGCCCCAAGGGGAAGATCATCAAGATTCTTATACCGATAAGATAAAAAACAATCACGCACATCTTCTCTTTGAGTGATTGCTACAAGTTTTAAGCCCTCAGGAAAGAACACAGGAACATCTTTGAGGCTATGAACAGCTAAATCAATCTCACCCTTAAGCAAAAGCTCCTCAAGTTCTTTTGTAAATAGTCCCTTGCCACCAATCTTTGCCAGAGGCACATCTAAGATTTTATCTCCTTGAGTTTTAACAATTCTTATCTCACTTTCTATATGACATTCATGCTTTAACCTCTGAGCAATGTGATTTGCTTGCCACAAAGCAAGGACACTTCCCCTACTTCCAATTATGATCTTTTTCATCACTTCTCCCTTCTGTAATGACTTCAACATCAATAATCTCTTCTTCATCATTCATTCTCTTTGGGGTAAAAAACTTGCTTAAAATCCCCACTAAGAATCCATCAAAAAGCCCCAAACAAAGCAATGCCCCTATACCATCACTTAATAATCCTGGCAAAATTAATAAAATCGCACCCAAAGTGCGAGTAAGATTAGAAGCAATGAATTCTTGAGGATTTTTAACTCCTCTAAAAAAATCGATCACCTCCTCATTCCCACCACTTAAAGTGCCCATTAATAAAAATATACCTATAGCACCACTGAGTAAAATTTCACCCACCAGTGAGAAAAAACCAAAATTTTGAGCAAACAAAACAAAAAATCCAAGCTCAACAAAAAAATAAAGAATAAAAATTACACCACTCCTCATTGCTACTCTCCTATCACCTCTGCAAACTCTAAAATTTCCCTATTCATCCCTTTTCTTGTAATCTTTTCAATCTTGCCTTCTTCAAGAGTTTTTCCAATCAAATAACCCACTGGAATCCCCAAGAGTTCAAAATCCGTGATTTTTACACCAAAACGTTCATCTCTATCATCAAGCAAAACTTTAATCCCTTGTGCTTGGAGTTTGGCATAAAGTTTTTCTCCTGCCTCTCTTTGTGCTTGATTTTTAATGTTTGAAATCATGATTACACATTCATAAGGAGCAATATTCCTCTCCCACACCAAACCTCTCTCATCACTTTTTTGCTCTGCAATAGCACAAATAAGACGAGAAACTCCAATCCCATAACACCCCATAATAAAATGTTGTGCTTTTCCATGAATATCTAAAAATGTTGCACCCATAGAAGCAGAGTATTTTTCTCCTAACTTAAAGATATGCCCCACTTCAATACCCTTTTTATATTCCAGTTTTCCTGCACAACAAGGGCACTCATCACCCTCTTGTACGGCCACTAAATCTGCCTTATTAACCCCTCTGTCTATTTGAATATAGGTATGCAAATTTATCTCATTTCCACCACTTAAATAAACCTCTCCTTCTTTTATTTCTTCATCATAAATGATAAAATCCCCCTGAGCGCCTACCCCCATAAAACCTACGCAATACCCCTTAGCCTTAAGCTCATCACTTGGAATATCATAAAGCTCTAAAACATTTGCATCAATCCTACTTATTGCATTATAGGCTTTAGTCTCTTCAAGCTCATCAGCACCATTAAGAAAAAAAAGTGCGACTTTATTTTCCCCTTCTTGCATTCTCACCCCTTTAGCAACGCACTTTAAAATATGGAAGGGTGGGATATTAAGGGTACTTGAGAGTTCGGAAATACTTTTAAGATTGGGGGTAGAGATGGTTTGAAGATTATTCTTGCAAAGTGGGTAATCTTTTTTCTTTCTCTTCCCTGCTTCAATATTGCTTGCATATCCACAATTTTTACAAACAATTAAAGTATCCTCACCACAATCAGCCAAAAGCATAAATTCTTTGCTCCCACTCCCTCCAATTGCACCACTATCCGCCTCAACAACAACATACTCCACCCCAAAAGAATCAAAAATTTTCCTATAAGTACTCTCCATTAATAGAAATTCCCTATCTAAATCCTCAGAGTTTGAATGAAAGCTGTATGCATCTTTCATCACAAACTCACGTCCACGAATAAGCCCAAATCTAGCTCTAAGCTCATCACGAAACTTAAGATGAATTTGATAGAGATTGAGAGGGAGTTGCTTATAGCTTTTTACCCTCCCCTTCACACACTCTACAACAGCTTCCTCATGAGTGGGACCAAGAACAAAGTCCTGATCTTTTCTATCCTTAAACCTCAAAAGTTCTTTGCCATATTTTTCATATCTTCCTGATTTTTGCCATAATGATGCAGGAGTAACAAATCCCAATAGCAATTCCTGCGCACCAGAAGCATCCATTTCCTTTCTAATAATATTTTTAATATTTTCTAAAACCCTATAACCTAAAGGCAAAAGATTATAAATCCCTGCTCCTACTTGTTGAATATAGCCTGCCCTAAGAAGATATTGATGACTCTTTAGCTCAGCATCTTTAGGAGTTTCTTTTGTTGTGAATATAAAACTTTGACTCATTCTCATCACAGATCCTTTTTGCTTTTGAAATCTCTTTCACATTTATAAGGGTTTTGATAAATCTCTACTCCACCTAAATCAAAAAGCTTTTTAACATTATCCAAGATAAAATCTCCCTCTGGACATTCTTTAATGGTCTTGATATAGACTGTAGGATGATGAAGAAATTTATTGAATGCATTGTGCAAGATTCTCTCAACCTCTTGAGCATTTTCTCTAGCTAAAAAGCCCTTTTTCACCGCTCTTTTAATTTCAGAGATTGCACACTCCTTTGCTTTAGCTCTAAAGGATTTGATAATAGGCTCAACTTCCAAGGTTTTAATCCAAGCAAAAAATTGTTTTGTCTGCTCATCAATAATCTTTAGAGCATTGCTAAGTTCTTGCTGACGCTTATTAATATTATCATTGACAATCTCTTGTAGATCATCAATCACAAAGACTTCAGCTCCTATAATCCCATCCTCAATATCTCTAGGCAATGCCATATCAAACCATAAACATTGCTTTTTAGGGGGAACAACCTCTTGAGTAATGATTGCATGAGGAGCTCCTGTGGCTGTAAAAAGATAGGGATGCAAACTAAGGAGAGAATATAAAGAAGATAAAGGAGCAACTTCTACCCTTTCTCCAAGCTCTTTAGCTAGAGCTTGTGCACTTTGAATCCGACCGCTTAAAAGAATGATGCTAAAACCATGAGAAAGCAAATGTTTTGCACATAAGCTCCCAATCTCACCAGTTCCTACAACAATGATTTTTTCTTTTTGATCTGGATGATATTGCATAAACTTTGTCACTGCAACAGAAGCCACAGATATTGGACTTTTAGAAATTTGAGTTTGGTTTCTCACAAGAGCAGAACATTTAAATGCAAAATGCACAAGACGACTTAGAGCTTTTTTACAAAATCCAAGATTAAAAGAAATTTTATATGCACTCTTGAGCTGACCTGTAATTTGTGTTTCACCCACAACAAGACTATCTAAACTGCTTGCTACTTTTAAGATATGCTCAACTGCTTCTTTATCACAGAGCACATTTGCATTCTCTCTTAAAATTTTGCTCTCAATCCCTCTTTTTTGAGCCAAAAAGTCAATCAATCCCTCCAAATCTTCTTGTTTTAATGCTTTCCCATAAAGCAAAATCTCAAAACGATTGCAAGTGGAGAGAATGATGCATTCCTCTACTGCAGAAGAAGTTTGAAATATTCCTTGGTAAAAATAAGGAATCTCATCTTGCAAAAGAGCGATTTGCTCTCGTAATGAAATATCAAGTCTCTTGTGAGAAAAACTGATTATTGCATACATTAATAATACCTCTCAATCATCGCCTCAATCATCGCATCTAGCTCTGTGTTATATCCTTTTGGAAGTTTACAAACAGCACTTTTTGCATACTCTTTTGCATACTCAAAAGATTGATTGATGATCCTATATTTTTCAAACCTCTCAAAAAGCCATACTTTTTGCTCTTTATCCAAACTCTTATGATGCAAAGAGGCAAGAATATCCCTCTCTTCTTGAGGAAGCACATCATAGAGAAAAATATAAGGTAGAGTTGTTTTACCTTCAAGAAAATCTGTCATTGCTGGTTTTCCTAAGATTTTTTCATTTTGAGTGATATCTAAAATATCATCAACAATCTGAAAAGCAATTCCTAAGCACTCTCCATAATGATAATACGCCCCACAATCCTCACCAACTAAAAGCGCTGCACTCTGTGCAGTTGATGCAATCAAAGATGCGGTCTTTTCTTTAATCATAAGCAAATACTCTGAAAGGGAGGGATTAAAGCTTTGGGAGAGAAAAACATCTCTAATCTCTCCACTTGAAAGAGCGCAAACTGAATTTGCAATACTTTGAGCAATCTCAGAAGGGAAATAGAGCAAATGAGCATAAGCTTTGGAGTAGAGTGCATCTCCAAGCATAATAGAATTTTTATTTCCAAATAATGCATTCAGTGATGCGGAGTTCCTGCGAGTCATTGCCCCATCAATCACATCATCATGAAGTAAGGATGCAAGCTGAATAAGCTCAATAATACTGCAAAGTTTAATACTCTCCTTACTTACTCCAGCAATTGCAAAAACAAGTCGACTTCTAAGCATTTTTCCTTGAGCAAGTTTTGAAGAAAGCTTATGAATAAAAGGGTTATCAAATTCTAAAAGAAAAGTTTTAATCTGCTCTTTAACCTTTTGCAAGGCATCATTGGACATAGACATCTCCATAGGTTACAACCTTAAATACCGCTTCTTTTGAATCTGTATTATAGGATTTAAAAAATACGACAAGATAAGAAGAAATTCCTTTTTTGCCCTCTTGATTAAGTCCAATTCTAAAAGCGTTTTTTTTATAAGTATTATACAGAATGGTTTGATGATTGAAGCCATCATAATTTGCCAAAAAAACAAGTCCCTCATCGATATATAAAGTCCAATGAAACTTAAATTCTCTCATATTAGTGCTTCCAACAAGTAGAGTCATTTTGTGCTCTTGATTTATTGCAAGACTTACTTCTTGCTCACTTGTCCAATTGGGCTCTTGGCAAAAGAGAAAAGAAATACAAAATACAAAATACAAAAACCTATTCATTCTTGCTTAAAATCTTGCTCATTGAAGTTATAGCAAGATCACATTTTTTTCTATTAATGCTCTGCGCATTAATCTCTTCCCCTTCTTGTTGTAACTCATAAACTGCCAACTCTTCTAATAATCGCTCTAATTCTTCTTCCACACAAGAAGGTGAAGCATGTAAAATAATTTCTTTCCATTTTGCAATTGGCGATCCTTCAAAAAGTTCATCAAACATTCATCAATCCTAAAACTTATATTTTAGTCCTGCAGAGATACCCAAATTGTGCTCTTGGGTATCTAATGCACCACGATATCCTGCACTCACATTAATAGAGAAAGCTTGATTGATATACCCCTCTCCTCCTGCATAGAGTGAAAAATTCCACTTACCGTATCGACTCAAACCATAATGCATCTTATTGGATGCCCCAACAAAAGCAACGCTACTCTCTGCCTTACTTTCATAAAGATTATATTCAAGGCTTGGCAAAAAATAAATATAGGAGAATGCACTAAGATATTGTCTAAACTCAAGACCTGCACCAAACTCCATCCCACCTTGCATTTGTTCATTTAAAACAATTGAATTTGAACTTCCTTCTCCTATTAGAGTTGGCAACCCTACTCCATAAAAAGTAAAATTTGCCAAAGGTTTAAGGAGAAATCCTTTTAGAGGAGTTTTAAAAATATATCCATAGCGTATATTTAAATCAAAACTATCTGTTCCAAAATTAAAGCTTTGATCAAGAGAATTAGAGAATTGAGTTTGTGCCTGATTAAATCCATGAAGATAACTCAAAGTTACATCAAATTCAGAAGCACCATAATACAATCTCACATATGCCGAAAGATCAAGATTATGAGCTGAGTTTTTAAGTGTATTGGCTTTATAAGTTGAATACCCATATGCTCCATATATTCCAAATAAAATATTTGGAATAGGCATATACTCATAACCCAAACTCATTCCATATAAGGAAGAATTATCCAAAGAAGTCTTGCTTGTTGAAGTAATAGCTGAAAACCAAATATTATTTCTAAATGCAATCCGGTCATCAAACAAAAAAGGTGCAGGAGCATCTAAAACCTGATGGGTTTGTTCATGAGATACAGATTGTGTGTCTTTTTGTTCTGATGATTTTTGATTTTCAAAATGTGGAGAAATTTCACTGACAATACTTTCAAGTTCCATTTGTGCAGTATAGGGATTAGAAGAACGCACCATTCTATTTTGCACAGCAATTTCTCTAATGACTTTCATTTTTCTGAAATCTTCAATAACAGGACGACTGATATCACTCACACTTCTCATTGCTTGCTGAATTTGATTAGCCACTGAAACCAAAGATGCACTATTATAAGATCCAATATCTTTTAAAATTCCAAGCTCTAAGCCATTTTTGGCTTCAAGCGCATTATTAAGAGCTTGCATAGCTTTTGAATCGCTAGAATTAAGGATATTTATCATCTCTTGAGTTTTTTTCTCAGAAATTGCTCCATCGGAGTTTTGAAGAATTTTCATATATTGATCAATCACTCCTGTTGGAGTACCATTAATCGTAATTTGAGAAATTGCCTCACTTCTAATCACTCCAAATCCAATAAAATCATTACCAATTAAAGCAACCCCATTTAAGAAAATTCCCAACTTATTTTCATTCCCCTCATAAGCATTTTTTCCATTGATATAATCTTCAATTTCATTTTTAAGGAGAGCCTTTTGCGAATCATAAGTAAGCTCTGAATCCCTAGGTTGAGGAGTGTTTCCATCCTGTGTATTAGGCTTAAGCAAAGCACTTCCTACTCGATAGTTAATATTACCCTCTTGGGTCTTAATCAGCATATAGACTTGATCAACCAAAAGAGAGTAGAAATTAGTGTGATTAATCGCAATAAGGGGATTAACTGTTTCACCCCTCTCTTGATGGTTGGTCATATCAATATTTAAATCACCCTTTAAGATTAAACTTCCCATTCCAAATTGATCAGCACTAAATACAAGGCTTCCTGCATGATTAATATCCCCTCCAACATACAGAGAAGCACTGGATTTAAGATTTAAGATTGCATAGTTATCAAAGCTAAAGCGAGTCTGTGACTCTTTTGTGTTAGAAATAATTTGATTGCTCCCTTGCACTTCAAAAATAGCAAGATTTTCAACAAAATCTTTCTTCAGCTCTCTTGCATCGCCATTGGCAATAATCCCCTGGGAATCATTAACAAAAATATTGACATTCCCTCCTAATTGAAGCTTTCTCAGATTAACAAATGCTCCTGCAACACTCACATCATCGCTATTTGTACTTTTGGCATTTTTAGAAGCATCAGAAGTATTGGCGTTAGAGAGTTGATTATTGAGGGCAAGAGAACTTAAATCCAAATTAGTCTTAGTTAATCTTAAGTTATAGCTCTTAACACCTGCAATTTGACTTACAATCTTAAAAGTCCCTCCACTAATACTCACCTTATCTTTTCCAGAATTTGGTTGGTTGCTTCCTAATTGAATAAAACTTGAAGCATTAAGAGAATTTGAATACAAAATCAACTCCCCTTCTTGGAGCGTTTTTTTCTCATCATCTAAAGTCTTTGAAGAGAGGGCAATGTCTTGAGAGATTAATGTGATGCTCCCACTTGAAGTGATTGCATTTTTTGCACCATTGGCCTGAATGATACCTTTTTTATTCTTGGTGTTAGTAATTAAAATATCTCGCACTACACTATCTTGACGTGAAGTCATTGTGCTAAGATTTCCCCCTCCATCAAAAGTAAGTGTGCCTTGATTATCAAAAACATTACTTTTACCTAGCAAAAATACTCCTGCGGGATCAAGTTCTCTAGGTGTATGATTTTCTTGATCTATTCCACGTGTTGGCGGACGAGTAGGAGCTTGCTCAGTTGTGCTGCGCATAGAATTTGAGATTGTAGTTGAGGAGGTGTTGATGAGTTGAGTTTCAAACTCTGCTGTGGAAGATTGATTCTTATAAGTATCACCCAAAACTATAGCCCCACCATTAGCATTAATTGAACCTTTGAATTCCATACTCAAACCACTATCTTGTGCGCCTTTGAGCCAAAGCAAGGAATCTTTTCCTAAAGTAAACTTTGCACTGCTTCCTGTATCAATGCCATCATAGGCTTGGATAAGCGCCCTAGCATTAGAAGCAAGATCAAAACTACCATTAAGCAATATCTTTCCTCCATTGGCCTTTGTTACTCCTATTGGATTAGGTGGAGAACCTGCTGAGGAATTCTTAACCTGAACTTGTGCATCAAAATTAAGTATCTTATTGTTTTCTTTTTGTTCTTCAATGCTCACATGAGTGAGATTCATTGCATATTCTTGTTCTTGTGAATCGTTTTGTTTGACAAAAGCATTTTCATTATTAATGACCCTTAGCACAATGTCTGAATTTTTCCCAATACGCATTGACCCCCCACCTTGGATAAATTGTGCTTTTTGGGCTTCTACCCAATCCTCTGGTTTACTTGAAGAATTTGTGCCTTTATAATCAATATTTGCCGTAATGCTTGCAGTTGATCCAATATCTGTGGCATAGGTATTAATTTTTGTAATCCCATTGCTATCCACTTTTGTCACAAGTTCTCTTGCTCCTGTCCCTACATTAATCCCTCCATTGAGACTAATTTTTGTTGCCTCTAAAGTGAGATTGATTTTTTTAGCTCCTTCTCTATCACTTTGTGCCACACTTTGATTACCCAAAGAATCTTCTGTGATTTTTTTTGCCTCTTGTGCATAAATATTAATACTTGAACCAATCTCTAAATGATTGCTTGACCTAAAAGAAACCTCTGCCTTATCAGCAATATACACACTGCCCAAGATTTTTGTATCCCCTTGAATATCAGAGCTAAAAGAAGCAATGGCTTTTTCTTGTGTTTTATCATTATTATTAGTTTCAAGATTAAGACTGGCCTCCATACTCAAAAGCGAATAATCACTTTGAGATTTGATGCTTAATGATGTTTTTCTTGCATTACGCATTACAGAATCATTTGTCCCCGTATAAAGATTAATTTCATTATTATTACTGTCTAAACCTCTTGTGTTTCCACTGCGAATATAAATACCCCCTTTAAGAGTTGTTTGAGTAAATCCTTCAATTGCTAAATTTGTCCCACTATAAAGGTTAATATTACCTGTATTATTTTGATATCCTCCAAGAATAAAGCTTTTAAAGGGAGTGCCACTACTATCTGCATTTTTAATTGTAAGCTTACTCCCAAATTGAATCTGTGATAATTCACTTAAAGTGGGTAATTTTAATTCTGAATTTTTATATCCGCTGATAAAATTAAAATTTTTCAAAGTGAGGATTCCCTCATCTTTTTTATCCGAACTAAACGTGGCAATAACATTAGGCGGTGGTACTAAGGGTGTTAAAGATGGGGGGGTTGAACCTGCACCCTTATTGGAATTGGAATTAATGATGAACACTCCCCTATCTTGATCCCACTTAAAATCATCACTATTAAAGCCTAAAGGATTCCAAGTGGGGGTTTTATGCGTTAAGTCTGAGGAGCTTGCTGAAAAATCTATCTGCACCTCAGAATCTTGAGCTTGAAGCAATAAACTTGAGGCAATCAAGGAAACAAATATATTATGGGTTTTCATTCTTTATACTCTTGGCATGGAGAAGTTGCTAGAAACTGCACCATCGAATTTAGATTTATAATCTTTGGGATCAAAGTTTTCCTCAAGATTTACAGAAATGTCCTCAAAACGAATAAATGGCTTGTTAAACTGAATTTTAATATGTTTTACCTCACCATTTCTATTTTTTGCCACAATAATCTCTGCGGGTTCAATTTCTCTTTCTTGATAGTTTGAGACATAATTAATATTTTCTTTTTTTGCTTTTTCCTCTTTAGCCTTCTCCTCTCTTTTGCGATACACATCTTCACGATAAAGAAATAAAATCACATCAGCATCTTGTTCAATCGATCCTGATTCTCTCAGATCAGAGAGCTGGGGTCGCTTATCATCTCTATTTTCAAGACCACGATTAAGCTGGGAGAGTGCAATAATAGGAATATTCATCTCTCTTGCAAGAAGCTTTAATCCTCTTGAAATCTCACTCACCTCCTCTTGACGCTTACCCTCACCACCCAAAGACTTACTTCCCCTCATAAGCTGAAGATAATCCACAACAACTACTCCAATATCTGGAAATTGAAGTTTGAGTTTTCTTACCTTACTTCTAAGCTGCGTAATGGAAAGATTAGGATTATCATCAATAAAAAAACATTCAGAAGCAATCAGATTAGCAGAGGAAGAGAGTGCACTCCACTCCTCATCACTTAAATCCCCTATCCTCATTCTTTGCAAAGGTGTAGAAGTCAATGATGAAAACATTCTAAGCATCAAATGCTCAGCTTGCATTTCAAGAGAAAAAAAAGCCACTCCCTTAGCAGTGCTCAAAAATTTTTGAACCATATTTAAAACAAAAGTTGTTTTTCCCATAGAAGGACGAGCACCAATAATAATTAATTCTCCGCCATTAAAGCCTGTAGTAAGCTTATTGAGTTCAGCAAACCCTGTGTTTAAGCCTGTAAGAAAATTATTGCCCCTTTCTTTGTATTGCGTAAGGAGCCTCATTGTATCCTCTACAATTTTCTCAGAGTTCTTAAAACCCCTGTTTTCTGTAGGTAAGGAAAGATCAAATACTCTTTTCTCAATCTCCTCAACCATTTCTAAAGCACCCACTTCATCATTATTGGCATTTTGTGCAATATAGGTAGAAATTTCATGTAAATCTCGTTTGAGAGAAGCATTTTTAATCAAACTTGCATAAAAGGCAGGATTGCTTGCGGGAGCTTGAGTAAGAATATAAAGTAGAGCATTCTCATCAAAGCGTCGATCTGAAGAAACTAAGGATTTAATAATATCAGCACCTGCTGGCTCACCTCTTTCAACCTGTTTTCGTATTGCAGAAAAAAGCAATTGATGGAATGGATCTAAAAAATCTTTCTCACCAATCACTTCTGCAACATCATCAAAATAATTTGCATTAAAAAAAAGTGTTGCAAGAATTGTTCGTTCTATATTTTGAAGCCCTAAGCCTTCCATTTACCTTAGCCTTTAATCACCCTAAAATTAAGCAAACATTTTATACAAAAAAAGCCAACAACCCCAATTTACCCCCTCTTATTTTTTTATTGATATCTTCTCCATTTTCCCTTTATATGCTCAAGTTTATCAATCTTTTGGAGCTTTATAGAACTTATGCAACCACTTATCAAAAGGGGCTAGGATTTTATAGAAAACTGGAACAATCAAAAGACTGAGCATCATAGAAAGCAAAAGTCCGCCAATGACTGAAACTCCAAGGGGAGATTTCATTGCTGAGCCACTCCCTGAAGCAATTGCAAGAGGAATCATTCCAAAAACCATTGCAATAGTTGTCATCAAAATTGGACGCAATCGCAATTCACCTGCACTCATTAATGCTTGATCAATTTCCATTCCCTCATCACGTTTTTCATTTGCCACATCAATAAGTAAGGTAGCATTTTTCCCTACAAGTCCCATAAGCAACATTAATCCCATAAAAGAAAACATACTTAAAGGTTGGCCAGCTAAGAAAAGAGCAATGAATGCTCCCGCAAAACTTAAAGGAAGTGTGATCATAATAATAATGGGTTGAACAAGAGATTCATAAAGTGCTGCAAGAATAAGATAAATGAGTACAAATGCAGTCATAATCGCAACACCAAAGGCACTTGCTGTCTCTTGCATATTCTCACTCTCACCTTGAGTTTTATAACTTGCTCCTTGAGGTAACCATTCATGTTTATTTTCCTCTGTTGCTTTGATCATTTCACTTAAGCTTAAACCACTTCCTGCTTTTACAGAGGCATAGACTGTGATATTTTTTTGGCGATCAAGACGAGAAATACTTGAAGCTGATGTACTAGAAGTAAACTCAACCAATCCATCTAAGAACATCAACTCTCCATTTGTATTCTTGACCTGAATCTTTTTAAGATCATCAATACTGACTCTTTGATCATTAGGGACACGCACTGTAATATTGTATTCTTTACCTGCTTCTTTAAAATATGCTACTGCAATTTCGCCAGAGAATGATGAACTGAGTGCATTTCCAATATCTTGTGCTGTAATACCATACTTATTGAGATATGCACGATTGACCTTAATTCTATACTCAGGTTGATTGCCTGTCCAACTTGAATGAATACCTACAACATTTGGATTTTGTGCCAGAAATTTCATTAAATTATTTGCACCCTCCTCAACGATGGCTTGAGAAGTACCCATAACATTAACTTGATAAGGGGAATTATCACCCCCACCAAAATCACTCACTTCACTTGCATTAATAGTCATATTTTTTGCATAAGGACTTTTTCTTAAGCGATTTGTAACTTCATCCATAATTAAAAACTGGGACCGCTCTCTTTCTTTGCTGGGTTTAAGTGCAGCATAAATCTTTGCCTTATAAATCACTCCATTAGAAAAGCCAATTTCAAGTGTGCTAAATTTTACATCTTTATCTTGATTGACCATTTCTTGGAGAGCTAGAGTTCTAATCTCCATTTCCTCAAGACTAATTCCTGGATCAACACTTAAATAGACATTGAATTTATTTTTATCTTCTTTAAGCATAAACTCTACACCTGTTTTTCCAAGTAAAACAATGGAAAGTGCAAAGATTCCAAATGTAGCTACCAAGAAGAGATATTTAAATCTTAAAACAAAACTCAAGATTTTGGCATAGAATAAATCAAGTTTTGTAAAAAAGGGCTCTGTAAAGTAATAAAACTTTGAATGTTTAGGATTAACAACAATGGCGCTTACCATTGGGATGACTGTCACAACAACAATATAAGAAAGTCCAATCGCTAAGGCAATGGTAATTCCAAAGCTTTGAAAAAATCTTCCTACAATTCCACTCATACTCCCAACAGGAATAAACACAGATAAGAGCATTGCAGAAATAGCAACAAGAGCAAAACCAATTTCTCTCACACCTTCATAAGCCGCCTCTCTCTTACTCATTCCATGCTCAAGCTTTTTATGAATATTTTCAATCACCACAATCGCATCATCAATAATGATCCCTATTGCCAAAGTTACTGCAAGCATCGTAATCATATTAAGTGTAAAGCCTGCAAAATACACAAGAGCAAAAGTCCCAAGTACTGAAACAGGAATAGAGATAGCTGAAACTAAAGTAATTGTTGCATTTCTTAAGAAAAGGAAAACGATTGAGACGGCAAGCAATGCACCTAAAACTAGATCAAACTTAACATCTGCAATTGAATCTTTAATATAATCTGTAGTGTCATTAACAATACTAGTCGTATAACGTTTATCAAGCTCTTCAATCTTGGGAATTAAGGCCTTAACACCATCAGCAATTTGAATATCATTTTTCCCTGCAATTTTTTGCACATCCAAAATCACTCCAGGAGTTTTATTATAAGTTGCAAAAGTTGTATCTTCTGACAATCCATCTTTAATTTCTGCGATATCTTTGAGTTTTACTCCATCAGCAACTCTTACATTTCCAATATCTTCAACATTTTGACTATTTGCATCTGTAATAATAGACCATTCATTGGTTTTATCAACAATCTTTCCTCCATCAATCTCAACATTTCCATTTCTAAGTGCATCACTGATGTCTTTATAAGTTAGCCTATATTTATTGACTAAAGTTGGATTGGGAAGAATTTTAATCTCTCTTTCACGATACCCCTTAAGATCTACAAGCCCAACACCTGAAACTCTTTGTAAAATTGGCTTTATTCTATCATTAACATGTTTCATCAGCTCTGTTTGTGGAACTTGATCACTACTTACAAAAAGTGTAATGACAGGTGAGCTACTTGTATCAGCTTTATCAATTGTTGGAGAATCTACTCCACTATCAAACTGGATAGAAGAAACCTTGTCTCTTACATCATTAATTGCCTCATCAATGGACTTTTCAAGTTTAAATTTCACAACAACAATACTTGCATTTCTCACGCTTGTTGAGGTGACAGTATCCACTCCATCAATCCCCATTACAGCCTCTTCAATCTTATCTGTAACCTTAGTCTCAATTGTTTCAGGACCTGCACCTGCATAAGTTGTTTTAATTCTGACAATGGGGAAATCAACATCAGGAAAAAGTGAAACGGGCATTTTTTGCAATGACATTAATCCAAAAAAGATCAATGCCAAAGCAAACATTAATGTTGTAATTGGACGACTGATGGCAAACTTATACATCATTTAGTCCTTATATATCCATCACCAAAGGTTCCAGGAATAAGTCCTGTCGCAATTGCTTCAGCTTTAACTTTTCTTGTTTTTTCATCTGCTGTTGGATATACCTTGCTAATCCTCACAACCCTTTTGCTTTTGCCGTCTTCTGAGCTAAATTCAAATTCACTTCCTTCTTTAACAAAATCAATATATTTAACATCAAATTCTAAAACCAATTTTATTTCTTTGCTGATTAATCTGAATAAAATCGTGCTATTTGCAGTCACACCATCTCCAACCTCTACTTCTTTACTTGCAATAATTCCATCAAAAGGAGCAGTAAGGATTGTTTTATTGAGAATCTCGCGTTGATAATCTACATTATGCTTAGATTGCAAAAAACTACTTTCAAGATTTTTAAAATCGAAGTAGTATTTATCTAAAGTATTACGATCTACCGCCCCTTTACTTTTTTTATATCTTTCATACTGCTTTTTTGCAAATAAATACTGTTGCTCAACTGCTTGACTTTGGGCTTGCTGAATTTTTAGATTTGCTTCTTTATCTTTATTTGAAAGTACCAAGAGAATATCTCCCTTTTTTACTTCACTTCCCACATCAACATTTGCCAAAGCAATTGTTCCACCGCTATCAAGGGTTAAATTAGCATCTTGAGTAGGAACAACATTAAAAATTGCATATACATTTTCTGCTTGCAATGCCCCCATAAAGATTAAAAAATATAAAAATTTTCTCATTTTGGCTCCTTTTGATTAGATGTATTGTTTTAAGTCTTGTCCACTATAAAAAACAAAGTTTGCTTTCTGAACTTCATAATTATTTAAACTCTCAATATAAGTTGCTTCTGCGGTAAATTTTTGGGAGAGAGCATTAAGATAATCTACATAAGTAACAAGCTGTGCATCATATTGCTTGCTAATATTATCAAAAGCAATCATTGCTGATTTTAAGCCAGCCTCTGCTGATTTAACTTTTGCCCTCGCAATTTCTAAAGATTTACGATAGAGTTTAATATCTTTCTTTTGCTCTTCTTTTTTATATGCAATATTCTTGGTTGCTTGCAAATAGCTTAGCCCTAATGCTTCTTTTTGCATATAACGGGACATAGAATCAAATTGCATTGTAATTGAAATGCCTACAGTATTTTGGATTTTTTCACTTCCAGTCACACTCAATCCATCTGGGTTATAACCAAATTTGTCATAAAAAGAGATTGTCGGTGCATAAGTAATTTGTCTCTTTTGGAAGTCAATACTCTGGGCTTGGGCATCTAGAGCAAGAATATCTGAGCGTGTTTTTGAGACTTTAAGCTGAGGATCTTTAAGCACAACTCTTGCAAGTGATTTCACCTCTTTGTTAGCCAGAAGCTCAAGATTAAGACGACTTTGCTCTACATCAAGTTCTGCTTGAGCAATTTGATATTCTGTTAGGGATGCCTCTGCTCGAAGGGCTTCTACATCATTAATGGTGCTTAATCCAGAATTATAAAGTTTTTGCAATCTTTGTACATTAGAAATAAGAAGTGTTTTTTTCTGTTTAAGGGATTGAAGATTAGAATAATATGTAAAATATGCATAATACTGCTGAATAATTTGAAGATATAAACTCTCTTGAGTAAATTTCTTATCTGCAACACTTGCATTAATTTCTGCATTCTTTTGCTTTACTTTATTAATCGATGTAAAACCTGTATATAGGTCATAATTTATCCCCACACTCAAATTCTGATCCCCAACATAGCTTGGTCTTGAAGAACTTGGATTAGTTTGATAACCATAATTATAACTTGCAGTAATTGTGGGTCCAAATTCAAGATATGCTGACATCTTCTCAGCTTTAACTTTAGCAATTCCATCATCTTTTGCCAAAATCTGATAGTTTTTCTCAGCACTCTGGATTAAATCTTTTAAAGTAGTAGAAGTTTTCTGAGCTTTCGGGAGTAAGGCATCTACTTGAAATCTTTGAACATTCTGCATGCCTGGAGTTAACCCATAACTTAAGGTAAATCCCAAACATGCAAAACAGGCAATATGACTAATTCTCATTTTCTTCCTTGTGAATGATGATTTAATAAAGTACTGAAACAGTAACACCCTTTTGTAAAGTAAAAATAAATTAAATTATTTAAAGCTCTCAATTGCCTTTTGTAAGATCTTTTGTGCTTCTTTTTTATCTTTATATTCTTTAACCTTTACCCATTTATTTGGTTCAAGAATTTTATATGTTTCAAAAAAATTCTTAATTCGATCTAAGGTAATTTTTGGCAAATCCTCAAATGAGTGAATATCATCATATCTTGGATCAATCTTACTCACAGGCACAGCCAAAAGCTTCTCATCAACCCCGCTCTCATCCTCCATAAGTAACACTCCAATTAATCGGCACTTAATCACGCTTCCTGCCTGAAGTGGATATTCATTGAGTACAAGCACATCTGCAGGATCACCATCATCACTTAAAGTATTAGGAACAAATCCATAATTTGCAGGATAAAACATTGCACTATACATCACACGATCTACAACCACTGCTCCACTTTCTTTGTCAAGCTCATACTTAATATTTGATCCATAGGGAATCTCTACAACTACATTAATTTTTTCTGGATTTTCTCCCACTGGGATTTTTGAAAGATTCATTTTTTCTCCTTTAAATTTTTGTTTTGATATATTTTTCAATATCAGCAACGATTTCTTCAATAATTCGTTCACCATTAATCTTTATAAGCAAATTCTTTTCCTCATAAAACTTTTCAATGATAGAAAGTGGCTGAAGATAAACTTTCATACGATTTTTAAAAACTTCAACACTATCATCATCCCCCCTTGCTCTTCCTAATACTCTTTCACATGCTACAGCTTCGCTGACTTCCACCTCTATCACACCTGCAATCTGCACATCATTTCTATTAGATAAAACTTTATGCAAAGCCTCCATTTGCTCTACACTTCTTGGATACCCATCAATAAGTACATTTTCTCTTGGGGCTTTCTCAATGGCACCTACAATCGTTTCAACCACAATTTCAAGTGGTACAAGATTTCCCTTGCTCACAAAACTATCAATCAATTTTCCTCTTTGGCTTCCACTTGCGACCTCTTCGCGCAATAAATCTCCAGTAGAATAATGCACCATACTTTGAGGATTATTTTGAGCGATAATCTGTGCATCCGTTGTTTTTCCACTCCCAGGAGCTCCAATAATTAAAAATAACTTCTTCATCTATTCTCCTTTTTTATCTCTTAATCTAATATGTAATTCCCTAAGTTGATCCAAACTTACTTGACTGGGTGCATCTGTAAGGGGACAAGTTGCTTTTTGAGTCTTGGGGAATGCAATCACATCACGAATGCTATTTGCTCCACTTAGCAACATAATAATTCGGTCAAACCCAAAAGCAATTCCTCCATGAGGAGGTGCACCAAAACTTAGAGCTTCGAGCAAAAAGCCAAATTTTTCCTGTGCTTCTTCTTTGCTAATTCCCAATAAATCAAAAACTTGTGCTTGGATATCACTTTTATGAATTCTGATACTTCCACCGCCCAGTTCTACACCATTAAGCACCATATCATAAGCTATAGATTCAATCTCCTCTATATTTTCTTTATTCAAATCCTTGGGCATTGTAAAAGGGTGATGCAATGCTTTAACTCTTTCATCATCCTTTTCAAACATTGGAAAATCCACAACCCATAAGAATTTTAAATCATCTGCAGCAATAAGATTCATATCTGCAGCAATCTTTAATCTTAAACGTCCCATATAATCCCAAACTATCTTTTTCTCCCCTGCTCCAAAAAAGACAATATCCCCTACTTCAAGTCCCAAACGTTCCGCAAGTTTTTTATAACTGCCTTGGCTCATAAACTTATAAAGTGGTCCTTTAATTTCATCTTCTTTAATTTGAATATATGCAAGTCCTTTAGCACCAAATTTTTTTACAAACTCTTCTGCTTCAGCTAAAGTTTTACGTGAAAAAAAGCTATCAGCACCCTTGACTCTTAAAGCTTTGAAACGATTATTTTTGCTATCTTTTGCAATCTTTGCAAACATTTCGTTAGTTGAATCAATAAAACAATCTGCCACTTCAACTAATGGCATTTCAAATCTTAAGTCTGGTTTATCACTTCCATAGCTCTCCATAGCTTGTGAATAGGACATTCTCATAAAAGGGGTTTGCACACTCTTTCCACAAGCATTGAAAATATCAGAGATGATTTTCTCTCCAATTGCCATGACATCTTCTTGGTTACAAAAACTCATTTCTATATCAATTTGTGTGAATTCTGGCTGACGATCTGCTCTTAAATCTTCATCTCTAAAACATTTTGCAATTTGAAAATAACGATCAAATCCACTCATCATCAAAAGTTGTTTAAAAATTTGAGGACTTTGAGGAAGGGCAAAAAACTCCCCTTGATGAACACGACTTGGCACAAGATAATCTCTTGCCCCCTCAGGAGTAGCCTTTGTAAGAATGGGGGTTTCAACTTCTAAAAAACCAAGATGGTGAAGTGTATTTCTTACCACTATACTTGCCTTACTTCTAAGTGCAAAGGTTTCATACGCCTTAGGCGAACGAAGATCTAAATAGCGATACTTAAGTCTCAACTCCTCCCCCACACTCTCATCGCCAATAGTAATAGGAGGAGTGACAGATTTATTCTCAATAACCAAAGAGCTTAGCTCTACTTCAATCTTACCTGTAGCAAGTTTAGGATTTTCCAGCCCTTTTCCTCTTAAACGCACCTTTCCTTTAACATGTAAAACAAACTCATCTCTTACGCTTGAGGCAATACAATAAGCCTCACTTGCAGGGTCACATACAAGCTGAATTAATCCACTCTTATCTCTTAAATCAATAAATACTACACCGCCATGATCACGATAAGTATTGCACCATCCACAAAGCTCAACTTCTTCTCCAATATGAGATTCATTAAGTTCTGCACATAAATGACTTCTTAGCATAATATCTCCAGAAGAAAAAATAAATAAACTAGTGAAATTATAGCAAAACTCTTAACTTAAAAGTAGGCAGAAAAACTTGAAATATTGAGGATGCATTTTGATAAAATTACATGTTTTATTATCCCGTATTAAAGGAGCAGAAGTGAAAAAGGAAGTGAAAGAGTTTTTTGCATTTTGCAAAGAAAATGAGGTGGAATTTATAGATTTTAGATTCACAGATATAAAAGGAACTTGGCATCATGTGAGTTTTTCGGCAAATGCTATTGATGAAAATATATTCAAGGAGGGAATTCCCTTTGATGCGAGTTCTTTACCAAAGTGGCAACCTATCAATAAATCTGATATGATCCTTATTCCTGATCCTGTGCGATATTTTATTGATCCTTTTAGTGCGGATGCAACAGCAGTAGTCTTCTGTGATGTATGGGATATCTACAAAAACCAGCCCTATGAGAAATGCCCTAGAAGTATTATTAAAAAAGCAATGCAACATCTCTCTTTAAGTGGTATTGGAGATATAGCTTATTTTGGACCTGAAAATGAATTCTTTATCTTTGATAGCATTAAAATCAAAGATAATATTAATACTCAAGCCTATGAGATTGATACAGAAGAAGGGGAATGGAATCGCAATCGTGAATTTGATGGGGTTAATATGGGGCATAGACCAGGGACAAAAGGGGGATATTTCCCAGTTTCTCCCATTGATAGTATGGTAGATATTCGTGCAGAAATGGTAAAAGTGCTCAATCAAGTGGGGATTGAAACTTTTGTTGTTCATCATGAAGTGGGACAAGCCCAAGCTGAAATTGGAATTAAATTTGGAGATATGCTTGAGGCAGCTGATAATGTGCAAAAGCTTAAATATGTTGTTAAAATGGTCGCTCATCTTAATGGTAAAACTGCAACATTTATGCCAAAACCCCTTTATGGTGATAATGGGAGTGGAATGCACACACATATCAGTATTTGGAAAGATGGAAAAAATCTTTTTGCAGGAGAGGAGTATGAGGGATTAAGTAAGACTGCCTTATACTTTCTTGGAGGAATATTAACTCATGCTAGAAGTATCGCAGCCTTTACCAATGCTTCTACAAACTCCTATAAACGTCTTGTCCCAAATTTTGAAGCTCCTTCAATCTTGGCGTATTCTGCACAAAATCGAAGCGCAAGTATTCGTATTCCCTACAGTCAGGGGGAAAAATCCAAACGTTTAGAATTTAGATTCCCTGATAGCTCTGCAAATCCCTATTTAGCTTTTGCATCGCTTCTTATGGCTGGACTTGATGGAATTAAAAATAAAATCCCTGCAGGAGAGCCAATGGATATTGATCTTTTTGAACTGACACTTGATGAAATTAGAGACAAAGGAATTAAGCAACTTCCCCATACTCTTAGATGTGCAATTGAGGAGATGCTTGCAGATAGAGAATATCTCAAAGTGGGGGATGTATTTAGTGAGGATTTTATTCAAATATACAAAGACTATAAATTTGAAACAGAGATTTTGCCTTGGGAAGCTCGCCCTCATCCTTTTGAATTTATTAGCACCTATAGTTGTTAGTAGGAGAGAACTTATCTCTCCTATTTATTTCTTCTCCTTTTTCCAATAATTTAAAATTAATTTAATGATTATCATAAATACAATCCCCTCAATCATTGCCCCCATCACAAAAGCATAATAATTTTCTTGTGTGATAATTTTGAGTTGAAGAGCTAAAGTTGCTGCAGCAATCAAGAATGTCAAAGGCATTGCATCAGAAAATGCATATAAAACAACATTTTTTATATTTCCTAAAAATTTTCTAAAGACTAAAAAACATCCAATTAACCTAATACCAAGCATTCCTGTAACAACCATAAGCGCATCTTTAAACAACTGAGGATTAGACAATAGGGCTTTAAGATCAAGTGTCGTTCCAATATGCACGAAGAAAAAAGGGACAAAAAACCCAAAACCAATACTTGTGAGTTTTTGATGCAGAAGGTGGCGATTCCCAAAAAATGTCGCAATAATCATTCCTGCAATAAATGCTCCAAGTGCAACTTCAAGCTTAAGTAAAAGTACAATTGAGATAAAAATAAAAAAAAGCATTGCGCTAAAGCGCAAGTCTTGATTGCTTTGATCTTCTTGTGGAACAATAAGATTTTTAAGAGTGGGAAACCACCAAAATACCACCCTAAAAAAACGAAAGCTCAATGCAATAAAAATAAAAAATATAATCAAAACTCCAAAAGTTCTAGAGAGTTCAAGACTTAAACCATAAGTATAAAATCCATTAATCCCCACTAAAATACAAATACTCAAAAGCTCACCAAAAATTCCAACTTTGAGTGCAAGATTAAGCCAAATATAATCTTTCCCATATTCTTTAATGAGCGTCATAATCATTCCAACACCCATAATTGGAAAAATTACAATATAAATAAAGGGGAGTTTTTGGAGTAAAACAAGGGAGATTGAGAGTGTATAAAGAATACAAAAATAAGCAAAGATATTTTTAAAAAGCCCCTCATTCTTGAGTGTTTTAAATGATTTGAGATCCACTTCCATCCCACACAAAAACATTAGGATCAAAAACCCAATCTCTGCAACATAACGCACAGATTCATTCTCATGAAAAATACCAATATAAGTTGCCAAAGTCCCTAAAAGCATTTCTACAACAACACACGGGATGCGAGTAAGAGAACTTAGAAGCGGAGCAAGAGCAATAAGAGTGGCAATAATAGCAAAAGAAATAAGACTCATATCTCCTCTCTCACTACCCTAAGAATCGCTTGAGGATAAAGTTTATATTCCAGTTCATGAATTGCTCTTTGAAATGAAGAGAAATCTTTAAAGAGAATCTTGCTTAATTTCTCTTGCATAATGATCTCTCCTGAATCTAGTTCTTCATTGACATAATGAATGCTTACTCCTCCAAAATCTACTTTCTCATCTTCAAAACTATCTTTAATCCCTTGTGCACCCTTATGATAAGGCAAAAAAGAAGGATGAATATTAATGCATCGATAGACTTTAAGAAAAAGAGGGGTGAGTATCCTCATAAAACCACAAAGCACTACAAAATCAGGCTCATAGAAAAATAATGCTTTAAGTAAAGCCCTGTCATATTCCTCACGATTTTCATAATCTTTATGAGAAAGTGTAATGACAGGAATTCCAAGATGATGGCAACGTGTGATTCCATAGGCATTAGGATTATTGCTCAAAGCTCCAATAAATTCAATCTTTACATGTTCCCCATTTTCTTTTACAACTTCTTTTCCTTCAAGGGTTTGATAAAGATTCTCAAGATTGCTTCCATTGCCACTAAAGAGTACAAAAAGTTTAATGCTTCTCATACAAAAAACTTTGGATATTTTTGCTTTAATCCCTCAATGAGTGCAATCATTTGCTCTTGGTTATAGGGAAGTTCTTCTGGAAACTTATCCAACTCTTCTATGTATAAATCAATCAGTTTTTTAATATCTTTTCCTCCTGCAAAATGCAGTGCAACACCAAGCATATCAATCACTTCCAAGGCTAATTCTTGGATTTGTAAATCTTTTTCTCTCATTCTTTCTCCTGCAAAATATTTTCAATCTGTTGTTTAATGTCAGCATAAAAAAAACTCTCTTTAAATCCTTCTATTTTTCCTCCAGAAGCATTTTTATGTCCTCCACCCCCAAAACATTGCATTGCCATTTCGCTTACATCACAATTTCCATTAGCCCTTAAACTAATATTCCCTCTAGCATTCACATCCAAGAAAAAATCAAATTCAGGGTTTTGGCATAAAAACTGATTACCTACCACACTCACACAACCAAGCATATAGCTTAGAAAACCTCTCTTACCTTTGTAGGTGATTTCGCACTCCTTTTTCTTCTCTTTTAAGAGTTCCACAAGATAGTTTGCAAAAATATTGTCCATTGTTTCTTTTTTGGGATCACCTCTAAAAATTTCTTTTTTAAGCAAAAAGAGCGCATTATCTAATTCAACCTCTCCTTTAGGAAGATATAAAAAGTCTTTTGATCTCTCTAAAAGCTCAAATTTAAATTCTCTATTTTTATCTTCAAACATCAAGCGATTGGGATCCTTTGCTCCTGAAATTGCACCCATCAATACCTTACCAAATTCAAAATACTTCCCTTCACTTAGCCAGATATCTACAGAATTAACCATTGTGCTAAAATCTCTTAGCCAAGCTTCTTTTTGTGCATCAAGAAGGGGATAATTTGCTATAAGGGTATCAAAGGTAATCTTACAAGCTGAACGTGTGCAATCAAGAAAATACCAATAAAATTTCTCTGCGCTCTGAGCACCACTAATATGATGATCCAAAAGCTTAAGCTCTATATCATAACCTTCAATCTTAAGCTCACAAACTCTCTCTTGAACATAATTTGCCTCTTGGAGTGTTAAATTAAGATCTGTAATAAGAAAAAGAGTTTTTTCTTTGGTAAGTGCACAAAACATCTCACCAAGCCTAACCATAATCTCCTTGCCATAATTTGCATTATAAAAGGCAATATCGTTAAAAAAATGCTTTGCAACATATTGTGATCCATAGCCATCTAAATCAATATGAGAAAGGTGTAAAACTTTCATGATAATCCTTTAAAATCAATTTCAATAGGTTTATCTACAATCTCAAAATTAACATTAGAATCAAGCTCAGTATGACTAAGCACAACAACATCGATTTTATATTGCTCCATTTTTTCATACAATGGGCGTCTGAGTTGATTATCCACAAGCAAAATTACAGGAGAGATTCCCATTTGTACAACCTTTAACATACTCTCCTCAATGGCTTCTTTGAGTTTTTGGGTTTCATTAATTGTGAGAAAAAGGGTGGAGCCTGATCCTTGTTCTTTAATTTTTGTAATTAATGCATGTTCAGTTTCATTAGCAAAAATCAAAAGCTTAATGCTTCCATCATCGGATTTAAAGAGATTAGTAATTGTTCGTGCAAGTCTTGTTCTCACCTGTTCAACAATGATTGGAATATTATTCTGCACAGCTTGGGCAATGTCTGTAATACACTCAAGAATAGTAAGCATATCACGGATGGGAATTTTTTCTTTAAGAAGTTCTTGGAGAACCTGTCGGATTACTCCTGTTGGGAGCTTATTTGCTTCTTCAATGATGGCAGGATAAACTTCACTTAGACGATTAAGAAGCTTTTTGACTTCATCTTTTGTAATAAACTCGGGTGCATATTGTTTAATCAGCTCGGAAATATGCGTAGAAATCACTGTAGAGGGATCGATAATTGTATACCCTTGAATGATGGCCTCTTCCTTATCCTTAGCCTCAATCCAAAGTGCATCCATTCCAAAAGCAGGTTCTTTTGTAGCAATCCCCTCAATTTGAGTGCCTACATATCCTGTATCCATGGCTAAAAAATGATCAGGCATCACATCTCCCTCTCCAATTTTGACACCCTTGAGAAAGAATTCATAATGAGTAGGAGCAAGTTGAAGATTATCTTTAATCCTAATTTTTGGCACCAAAAATCCAAAATCAGAAGCAATTTTTTTTCTAATTCCTCTAATTCTCTCAATCAAATCACCATTTTGTTTAACATCTGCAAGTTTAATGAGTTGATACCCTAAGAAAAGTTCTAATACTTCCACCTTAAGCACATCATTAATCATTGCCTCTTCTTCTCTTTCAATTTCTTCTTCACTTTTTTGAGGACGAGCAGGTGCTGAATGTGAGGAAATATCAATAGGTTTTTGTTTGGTTTGTGCAAGAGTATCTTCTTTGTTTTTATTCTTGAACACATTCCCTAAAAAGGCAAAAATACTTCTCTTCTCCCCCTCCCCCATAAGATAACCAATTGCAAAAAACACAAAACTAAGAAAGAGCAATGAAGTTGTGGGAAAACCAGGGATAAGAGCGGTTACAAAAAGAATAACTCCTAGGATTGTAACAATTTTTTGATTGTTAACAAGTTGTTCAACAAGATCTTTAGCAAAATTATCATCCTCACCCTTTGTGCTTCGTGTGATAATAATCCCTGTTGCAGTAGAAACAATGAGTGCTGGAATCTGTCCTACAAGTCCATCTCCAATTGTAAGAATGGTAAAGGTTTGCAGGCTATCAGAGAAGCTCATGTTATACTCAAGCATTCCAATTAAGAATCCTCCTACAATATTAACAATTGTAATGATAATCCCAGCAATCGCATCTCCTTTAACAAACTTACTGGCCCCATCCATAGCTCCATAAAAATCTGCTTCCTGTGCAAGGGCATCACGACGTCTTTTTGCCTCATGTTCATCAATAAGTCCTGCATTCATATCTGCATCAATTGCCATTTGTTTACCAGGGAGCGAATCAAGTTGAAATCTTGCCTTCACCTCTGTTACACGTGTTGAACCATTGGTCACAACCATAAGATTAACAAGAACAAGAATGCAAAAAATAATCACACCAATAACATAATTTCCACCAATAACAAACTCACCAAATGCAGTAATAATGCTACTTACAGCCTCAGGCCCCTTATACCCCTCACTCAAAATCATTCGAGTTGTTGCAATATTAAGCGATAGGCGAAAGAGAGTGACAAGAAGCAAAAGTGTAGGAAAAGCTGAAAAATCCGTAGGTTTTTTAATATAAAGACCAATGAGAATAATTAAAATAGAAAGTGCCAAAGAAAGACTAAGCATACCATCTAGCAAAAAGCTAGGTAGGGGAATAATGATAATTGTCAAAATCGCAACAATAAAAAAGACAACACTTACATCTTTTGAGCCAAAGGCTGAAGATAAAATTTGTTGAATTTTTTTAAGGATTTGTTTATAGGCTGCCAATGACTTCCTTTCTTAGAAATATGGGTTAAAAAGCTTAAAATTTTACATTCTTTTTAGGGGGTTTGGAGTGTTTTTGGTGTAAAATCTCAACTTCAAACTTTTGTGTTTGAAAAAACTATACCAATCTAGGAGGTCAATATGGCTCAAGATATGGCGAAAAAAAAAGAAATTATTTCTAAATTTGCCAGAGATTCTAAAGATACAGGTTCTAGCGAAGTTCAAATCGCTCTTTTAAGTGATAGAATTTCTACTCTCACAGAACATCTTAAAGCTAATCCAAAAGATCATTCAAGTCGCTTAGGGCTTCTTAAGCTTGTAGGACAAAGAAGAGGATTGCTTAAATATCTTAAGAAAACCCAATATGAGCGATACACAAAGCTCATTGCTACTCTTGGCATTAAAGATAGATAATCCTTTCTCTAGGGGTATTCCCTTAGAGTTTCTTAATCTCTAAATTTTCTAGTTTAATTTTTGCTCCTATCCTCTTTATCATTGACAAACAATCTACTCAGTGATGAATATTGTTTCGCACAATATAAGCCTTAAAGATTATTAAAATTTAATTCAAATATAAATCTATATTAAAGGTTATAAACTGAATAAAGAGGAGAAGATTATCTTCTCCCCCTTGAGTTTGCTCTTGAAGTTCTAGATGTAAAATTTCTTCCGTCAGGTTTCCTTGATCCCTTGTCTTTACTTTTTGGTCTCTTCTCTTGCTCTTGAAGCCGATTGATTTCTTGGAGATTTGGACCAATTTTATTTTTACCCCCCTCTTTAAGAAGATAGGAGATAAGCTTTAATATCGTATTGGCTTCATCATTTTGATCAAGCAAACCATTATAAATATCCATCGCCTCATCAATAATTTTTGTTTTAAGAATTTTTTGCACAATTTGATTATGACTTGCCTCAAATACAGGCAGTTCTTCAAGCTCTAAGGGATGCTTTACTTCATCTTTAATTCGTTTAAGTTCTTTAAACTCTAAAGGTGTAATGAGCGTGATAGCCATCCCTTTTTTTCCTGCTCTTCCAGTTCGCCCAATTCGATGCACATAGCTCTCAGGATTAAGAGGAATATGATAATTAAACACATGGCTTACATCACTAATATCAAGCCCTCTTGCAGCCACATCTGTTGCAACAAGAATATTGATTTTATCAGCCTTAAATGCTTTAATTGCATCAATTCTTGCCCTTTGATCCATATCGCCATGCAAGGCACCTGCTCTATACTTTGCTTCAATCAAACGTTGTGCAAGTGCATCCACTTCTTTTTTAGTACTTGTAAAAATAATACTTTTTTTAGGTGTAAAGACATCCATAAGTCTTACAATTGCCTCGTCCCTATGTCCTTCATTAATCACATAGCATTTCTGAGTAATATCAGTATTTGCAATATTTGCAGGAGTGATCTTGACATATTTGGGTTTATCAAGAATCTTATGGGTAAGTTTTTGAATCTGTTCAGGCATAGTT
This sequence comes from Helicobacter cholecystus, assembly GCF_003364215.1. Classification (GTDB taxonomy): domain Bacteria; phylum Campylobacterota; class Campylobacteria; order Campylobacterales; family Helicobacteraceae; genus Helicobacter_G; species Helicobacter_G cholecystus. The sequence continues at coordinate 97,153 of NZ_NXLU01000002.1, read as the reverse complement.
GCTGAAAAAAGCAGTGTTTGTCGATTGCTGGGCAAATAGGAAAAAATTTCTTCAACATCGTCTAAAAATCCCATATCCAACATTTCATCACTTTCATCAAGAACAACGATTTTAGGTGAGAAATTTGGAATACGATTATTTTTAAGATGATCAAGCAATCTTCCCGGTGTTGCAACAAGCACTTGAGGATTGTTTTCTAAAAGTTCACATTGCCGACGGATTGACTGACCACCATATACGCACACAGTCTTAACACGAACAAATTTTCCAAGCTTAAAAACCTCATCACTGATTTGCATTGCAAGTTCTCTTGTAGGTGTAATCACCAAGGCCTCAATCTCTCCATTTTTTTCAATTTGATTGAGGATAGGGATTGAAAAAGCTGCTGTTTTTCCTGTACCTGTTTGAGCCTGTGCAACAAGATCATGCCCCTTGAGTGCAATAGGAATAGACTGGGATTGCACAGGGCTTGGAGTCACAAACCCCATATCCCTAATACCCTTCAACACATTCTCACGTAACCCCATTTCTTCAAATTTTGTATTCTCCATCTTTTTCCTTAAAGTTATCTAGATTCGAATACCTAAACAATATAAAAACTTTACCAAAAGTTATTTTCGATAGGCATTGCCTCAATTATATAATAAAGTGTAACAAGCAGATAACAGGATTTTTAAGTATAATTTTTTTCATTAACTGTCTCCTAAAAAATTTATATCAAATTTTTTAGGGATTGATTAAGAGGATAGTCTTTTGAATATTGATGAAAGCTTTTTAAGTGATTTATTTGTGAGTATGCCCTTTTTGGCAAGTTTTATAGCTGGGACTTTGACATTCTTAAGCCCATGCATCCTCCCCTTACTCCCTGCTTATTTTTCCTATATTTCTGGTCTTTCCCTCGAAGAATTAAAAGATGATCAAACACCTCATCTTTTTGCAAGAGTTTTTAAGGGATGTATCCTTTTTATCTTTGGATTTTGTTTTGTTTTTATTGTTTTAGGAATTTTTATCAATAGTTTTTTAGGGAAGCTTTTTTCACTTCCTATTGCCTCTTACATTGCTGGTGGAGTGATCATTCTTTTTGGTTTACACTTTTTGGGAGTTTTGAAAATCAAATTTCTTTATAAAACAAAACGCCTTGAATTTAAGGGGAAATCCTTTCTCTCTCCCCTACTTTTAGGGATTAGCTTTTCTTTAGGTTGGAGTCCTTGTGTAGGACCTATTCTTGCAAGTATTTTAGCTCTTTCAAGTATTGATTCAGAGCACTCTTTAGCATTAATCTTAGTATATTGTTCAGGATTAGCAATTCCATTTTTACTCCTCTCACTCTCTGTAGGTGCAGGATTAAAGGCCCTCAAAAAAATCACTCCTCATCTAAGATTAATTGAGATTGCAAGTGGAATCTTACTTATTCTTATTGGGACTGCCATTGCATTTGGTTGGATAGGGAATATAAGTAATTTATTTTATTAAAGGAGGGATAATGAGGGAATATGTAATCAAAAATGCAAATATTTGTGATGCACTTACAGAAAGAAAAGCTGATATTAGAGTTTGTGATGGAATAATTAAAGAAATTGCCCCCAATCTTAAAGGAAAAGAAATTTTTGATGCTAAAAACCTCTATCTTTTGCCCTCATTCATTGACTTGAATATTAAACCCAAAAGCTATAAGCAACAAGATCTCAAAAAAATAGAAAAAAAAGCCCTTAAAGGAGGTGTTGGAACAATTGCTTTTACCTTGCATAATGATTCCTTGTTTTATGAGTCTCTTTCTTTATTTTCTCTGCAAAGTCCTATTCATTTTTTACAAAATATCAATCCCTACCAAGATGGAAAGATTGTAAATATTGCCAAACTTCATAAAAATGGGGGAGCACTCATTGAATTTTCTTCTTCTTTAAAAACAAGCACTCTTTTATGTATTTATGATTATGCAAGGCTTTTAAATATTCCTTGTTTTTGCTATGCACATGATACAGAACTTTCTTCTAAGGGCAGTATTGAAAGTGAGATGAGCTATAAGATGGGATTATCAAGTTTTCCTTTTTATCTCCAGAGTATAGAGTTTTCACGTATTTCTCAAATCGCTCACTTTAAACAAATCTTCACTCTTTTGCACTCTATCAATGATTACAATGTCTTAAAAGCCTCAGCACACAATCCTTATACTTTTACAGAAGTGAGTATTCACCACCTTATCCTCAATGAAAGCAGTATTAAAAACTACAATACTTGGGGAAAACTTAATCCTCCTCTATGCACACAAGAGATGCAGAACACTCTTATCAATAATCTCCATCTTATTGATACTTTAAGCTCAACCCATCAAGAATTTAGCACCTCCTCAAAAGAGCAAACTTTTGATGATGCAATCAGTGGTGTAGAATGCTTGGAATTTTATTTTCCCCTTCTTTACACTTATCTTGTCAAGTCCTCAAAACTCTCCCTACAAGAGCTTTGCAAAAAAACCTCCTATACCCAAGCCCATCTTCTTAATCTTAAAAGAGGATTGATTAAAGAGGGTTATGATGCAGATTTTGTGCTTGTTGATCTGTCTGAGGAAATTGAAATTAATCATCCACTCTATGGCAAACAAACTCTTTATGGAAAAATTGATACCTTTTTTTCAAGCAAGAAAGGAGAGCTGAGACAATGAATTTAGAAGAGATTACTGGATATGCATTAAGATTTTGGCATCAATATCAAGGTTATATTTTTGCTTTACTTAAGGGAATTTCTCTACTCATTGGTGGAATTTATCTTGCCTTTCTCTCACGTGCAAAATTAAAAAAAATGATTACCAAAAAAGATGAGATTGTAGGAAACTTCATCTCACAAGTTTTCTTTGTGTGCATCATTATTCTCTCAGCCATTACAGCCCTAGGAACAATGGGAGTACAAACTACTTCAATCATTGCAGTACTTGGAACGGCTACTCTTGCAATTGCTTTAGCACTCAAAGATTCTCTCTCAAGCCTAGCAAGTGGGATTGTTTTAATTATTTTACGTCCTTTTAAAAAGGGGGATTTACTTGAAATTGGTTCTATTGCTGGAAAGGTTGAGGCTATCAATCTTTTTCATACCACTCTTAGGCTTCCAGACAATAAACTTGCAATCTTCCCCAATGAAAATGTAACAAAGGGAGTTATTACAAACTGTACAGATGCAGAACAAAGGCGTATTGAATGGGTTGTAGGCGTAGCATATACAAGCAATATTGAAGAGGTTAAGGCCACTCTTATCAAAGTGATTTTACAAATTGAAGAAATCTCAAAAGATCCCTTTCCTTTTGTGGGAGTTACAGAATTGAGTTCAAGCAGTATTGATTTCTCAATTCGTGTTTGGATTGAGAATCATATTAACATCTTTGCAGTGCGAAGCAAATTGATTGAAGAATGCAAAAAAGCATTAGATGATGCAGGCATTGAAATCCCATATAATCAACTTGATGTAAGGGTAAGTAATAAATGATGACTTTACTTGGAGCAAGCAAGGTTTTTTGCTGTGATAAAGACTTTAAAATCATTAATAATGGTGGGGTACTTTTTGAAAACAAGGAAAAAGGGGAGAATAAAATCATTGCCTTTGGAGAGTATCAAACTCTCTTAGAGCAAAATCCTCAAGCTAGAGCTGAATTTCATTCAGAAAGTATTCTACTTCCAGCTCTAAGCAATCCTCATATCCATTTTGAGTTTAGCAACAATAAAACTTCTTTATCTTATGGAGATTTTGGAGACTGGCTAGAGAGTGTGATACAAAAGCGCGAGATGCTATTTGAAAATATTGAGCAAAATATCAAAAAGCAAATTTGGCTTCAGATTGAAAGTGGGGTTGGGAGTGTGGGGGCAATCAGTAGCCATGGGTTTGATATTGTTCCACTTGCTCAATCACCCTTAAGGGTTCAGCTTTTTAATGAAGTCATTGGTTCAAATCCTGCACTCATTGATCCTCTCTACTCCAATCTTTTAGCGAGACTACAAGAATCTCAAAAATATGCAAACCCTCATTTTGTTCCCACACTCTCTATTCACTCGCCCTACTCTACACACAAGATCTTAGCCAAAAAAGTAGCAAGCTTGGCAAAAGAGAAAAATATGCTCTTAAGTGTTCATTTTCTAGAATCTATGCAAGAACTTCATTGGCTTAATCACTCTAAAGGTTTTTTTAAAAGCTTTTTTTCCCGATACTTTGGCAATACTGATGCCACTTCTAGCTTTAATACATTAGAATTCTTAGAGCTCCTGGAAGAAAATAAAACACTTTTTATTCATTGTTTGTATGCCTCTGAGCTTGAGTTAAAAAAAATTGCCTCAATGAATGCAAAGATTATCAGTTCCCCAAGATCAAACCGCTTACTTAACAATTATTATCTCAATCTCGATAAGCTAAGAGCAAGCAATCTCCCAGTAATTTTTGCTACAGATGGTTTAAGCTCAAACTTTAGTCTTAATCCTTTAGATGAGATTCGTTACACTCTCTTTGCATACCCTCAATATTCACCCAATGAATTTGCAAAAGAGTTGATTTTAGGAGTAACACATTATGCAAATACAGCATTAGAATTTAATAGTGGAGAAATTGCCTTAGGTAAAAATGCGGATCTCGCTCTTTTTGCATGTGATGAAATTTCACGCACTCATCAAGAGCCTCTGCACTTTATCTTGCATTGTCAAAAAGCAAAAAAAGTCTATATCAATGGAATAGGAGTATATAATGGAAAACCTTTCTAAAATCTTTAAATTCATAACTGTGTCTCTTGATTTTTTGAACAAATATTTCAAGCTTTTTGTTCTTCTTATCATTGTTTTATTCATCATTGGAGCTAACCAAGAAGAAACTCCAAAAAATGCTAATCTTGCAAAACTTTATCTTCAAGGACCCATTTTTGAGAGCGATAGCTTTGGCCAACAAATCCAAGAAATTAAAAAAATCCAAACATCAAAGGGGTGTTGCTGATTATTGATTCTCCAGGAGGAAGTGTTGGAGCAAGTATTGAGATTGCTAATATGATTAAAGATTTACGTGATAGCTTACCTGTGATTGCACATGTAGAGGGGGCAATGGCCAGTGGAAGCTATTATGCAGGCATGTATAGTGATAAAATCATTGCAAATAGAGGTTCAATGATTGGTTCAATTGGTGTCATTCTTAATGGCTATAACATCAAACCTCTTTTAGATAAGGTAGGGATTAAAGAGCAAAGTCTTCAAGAAGGCGAGTATAAAGCAATAGGAAGTTTCACAAGAGAGTGGACTCCCAAAGAAAAAGAATTTTTACAATCTTTTCTTAAAAAACAATACAATCTATTTGTTAATGATGTTTTAGAGGCAAGAAGTTTGACAAACACAGATCCTAAAGTCTTTGCAGAAGGAAAAATTTTTAGTGCATCTGAAGCTCTTAAACTCAAACTGATCGATGAAATAGGTTCACGTTCTCAAGCTATTAAGGAGCTTAGCGACATTGCTCAAGTCAGTAATCCTGTCTTTTTAGAGAAAAGTAAAACTGAGAAAATCTTTGATAAACTCACTCAAAGTTCTACCTCAATTCTCTTTAATCTTTTTAAAGGTCAAATTCAATGAAAAAGGTGCTATTAATCAGTTCTCCTGACACACAAGGATTGATCGCAAAAGTTGCTTCAATCCTTTATTCTCACCATTTTAATATTGAAAAAAATGATGAACATGTGGATTTAGAAAGTAATCATTTTTTTATGAGAACCTGTTTTAGTGGAGAGCTTGAAAATGATCACCTTCTTGAAGAGCTTAAAGATGTTTTACCCAAAGAAGCTCAAATTTCAATTAAAAATCAAGAAAAAAAATCAATCATCATTCTTTGCACTAAAGAGAATCATTGCTTAGGGGATCTGCTCTTGCGTCATGAAAGCGGAGAACTCAATGCTAATATCCAAGCCGTAATTTCTAATTATGAAGATTTAAGGGATTTGAGTGAAAGATTTGATATCCCCTACTTTTGTATAGACACTACAAATCATTCCAGAGAAGAACACGAAAATAAAATGTTAGAAATCATTTCAAGATATCATATAGATTATTTGGTTCTAGCAAAATATATGAGAATTCTCTCCCCTTATTTTGTAGCATATTTTAAAAATCAAATTATCAATATTCATCACTCTTTTCTTCCTGCTTTTATTGGTGCAAATCCTTATAAACAAGCCTATGATCGAGGAGTAAAAATGATTGGTGCAACTTCACATTTTGTTAATAATCATCTTGATGAAGGTCCAATTATCACCCAAGATATTATTCATATTGATCATACTTATAGTTGGCAAGAAATGCAAAAAGCTGGAAGAGATATTGAAAAAATCACTCTTGCACGTGGACTTAAACTTGCATTAGAAGATCGAATTTTTGTTTTTGCAAACAAAACAATTATTTTTTAACTTCATTTTATATATACTTTATCTTCATCCCCTAAAATCCCCCTAACCCTTTAAAAGGGATTACAAACTAGACATAAGGATAAAAAATGAAAAAGTTACTTTTAACTGGCATGCTAGTAGGTGTAAGTGCATTTGCTTCAGATATTACAGGGATTATTCAAAAAATTGATAATGCCCAAAAGACAATTACACTCAATGGGAATACAATTAAAGTGATGCCCTATACAAAAATTGAGCAAGATTCTTGTGGAATTGGCTGGGATACACCTAAGAAATTTTCAGATCTTAAGGTGGGAGATTTAATAGAGGTAGATTTTATGCATAGTCAAGGTGGTCTTGTTGCTGAAGATATTGAGATTAAATGTATGAAGAATCAAGCATATTAAGGAGAGAATAAATGAAAAAAATTGTTTTAGGATTACTTGCAAGTTTGAGTTTAAGTTTTGCAGATAATTATGGCATCATTGAATCTGTTAATGATGCGGATAAAACAATTGTTGTTAATCAAACAAAAATCAAAATCCTTCCTTATACAAAGATTGAAGAGGAAGCGTATGGAAGCGGTTGGGATACACCTAAGAAATTTTCAGATCTTAAAGCTGGACAGGTTGTAGAAGTTGAATTTATGGGCGTAGAGAACAATATTCTTATTGCAAAAGAAATTGAAATCCAATGCGCTAATCGTGCCTATTAAAAGAGGGATCAATGAAAAAACTAGCCTTAATCCTTTTACTTGGTATAAGTAGTTTTATCTTTGCAGACCATGATTATGAGGGGGTAATTGAAGCAATTGATAATGAGCAAAAAACCCTTCAAGTCAATGGTCAAATCATTAAAGTTTTACCCAACACAAAAATTGAAGAGGATTCTTGTTATTTACCTTGGGATATCAACAAAAAATTTGTTGATCTTAAAGTGGGGGATATTGTGGAAATAGAAGTTTTTCTTAGTAATAATATTCTTGTAGCAGGTAAAATTGAAATCCAATGTGTCAAAAATCGTGCTTACTGAAGCATTGAAACTTAAAAGATCTGATCCCTACTCCTTCTCTTAAAATAAGCAAGGGAATGATCAAATCAAGATGGATGTAAAAAATTACACTGTAATTTTATCTTCTGCAATGGAAAGATTTCAAGTCGATGATCTTTGGAAGTTAACATTTTCTTATCTCTTAAAAAGCCCATAAAGGGCTTTCTTTTTAAACCTTATATAGACTTAGTCTTACAATGCTATCTTTGAGCCCTTTGAGATGATGGAGCACCCCTGTGTCAAGATAGATGTTTTCTAAAGCTTTCAAAACCAATACCTCGCCTTGAACACCAAACTCAATTTCACCGCTTAAAACCTGAACACCAATATTATAGGGGGCTTTATGCTCACTTAAAACACCTTCTTTAGGGAGTGTAATTAAAATCTCTTTAACACTCTGATTTTCTTTCATCGGTGTGATCTTTACCCCTTGAGTAAAATCTACCTTACTCCAATCTAAAACTTGCATTAAAATTCCTTATTTTATAATTTAATGAATCAAAATCCCAAAAGGAGAAAATATGCAATTCACCCTTAAAAACCCTTTAGATATGCATCTTCATCTTAGAGATGGTCTTATCCTCGAAAATGTCCTTAAATACAGTGCTAATCCTTTTATTGGGGGAGTTGTAATGCCAAATCTTAGCACTCCCATTACCACTGTAGATCTTGCATCTTCCTATCGTTTGCAGATTGCCTCACTTTATGATCATTTTGAAGTCATCAGTACGCTTTATATCACACCAAGTTTAAACAAACAAACTCTTGAAAATGCAAAAAATCTTGGAATTAAAATTTTAAAACTCTATCCCAAAGGTGCCACTACAAATAGCCAAAATGGCTTAGACTCAATTCTTGAAGAAAATACTCTAGAGATTTTCTCTCTTGCCCAAGATATGGGATTCATTCTCTCCATCCATGCCGAGAGTGCAGGATTTAGTATGGATAGAGAGTTTGAGTTTTTACAAATCATTCAAGAAATTGCTATAAATTATCCTAAGCTTCAAATCATCATTGAGCATCTTAGTGATCGTAGAAGCATTGATATGATAGAAAAATTCTCCAATGTCTATGCTACACTCACACTCCATCATATCACCCTTACTCTTGATGATTTGCTAGGCAAAGGATTAAATCCTCATCTTTTCTGTAAGCCCATTTTAAAAACCCCAAAAGATAGAGATGCCCTACTTTCTTTGGCCCTTTGTGCACACCCAAAGGTAAGTTTTGGATCAGATAGTGCACCCCATTTGTTAAGTAAAAAACTTACCTCTAACGCAAGTGCAGGAATCTTCTCTTCTCCCTGCCTACTTGAACAGCTTGTAGAACTCTTTGAAACACATCATGCACTTGATAAGCTTCAAGCCTTTGTATCAGATAATGCCATTAAAAATTATGGGCTCACACCAAAAATCAATAAAACAATTATTTTTACCAAGCAAGAGCAAAGTATACCTGCTTATATCCCTGTTGGGGAAGATAGGATTGTGCCATTAAATGCTTGTCAAACCCTCCAATGGTCTATCCAAGCTATTCATAGCTTTAAGGAAAACTAAACTCCTTGAAGCTCTCCTCCAAATTTTACTTTTAATAGCCAAAATACACCTATTAATCCCATTGCACAAATCACAAAAGAAATTAAGATACTCTGTGTTAGAGAAAAAATCAAAAATGATCCTCCAGCAAAAAATGCACAAATTCCAGCATAAGGAAGTTGAGTGATAAAGTGGCTTTGTAAAGAACATCCTGCACCAATTGAACTAAGAATTGTTGTATCTGACATAGGTGAAGTATGATCTCCATAAACCGCTCCTGAGAGGACTGCAGAAATAGCAATAATCATATTTCCACCACTTTGCAAAGATAATTCAATAGCAATAGGAATCATAATTGCAAAGCACCCCCAACTCGTCCCTGTGCTAAAAGAAATAAATGCAGAGACCAAAAAGAGGGAAAATGGCAAGAGTAACAGTGTTTGACTTGAAAGATTTTCTTTTGCAAGATTGGCTAAATAAAGCCCTGTTTTTAAATCTTCTTTAATCACTGGCCCAATTGCCCAAGCAAGCACTAAAATTACAATTGCAGGAAGCATGGCCTTCACACCACTATAAACAATGTATGTATACTGATAAGGAGCAATATATTGATGTGAGAGAATTAAAGAAAAAAGCAATGCGATCATTCCTCCACAAAACAGAGAGAAAGGTGTATCACAATTTGCAAGCATAGTTAAAATTTCAAATGAGCCTGAAGTTTTATATCCTGTATAAAAAATCATGAATAGAATACAAAAAATAAGAGCAACAATAGGCAAAAGCAGTAGAGAGATTTTAGAAGGTGGGTATTCTCCTTGATGATCCTGTGGAATAGAAACATTGATATTTTTTCTCATTACAGGAAGATTGATTTGCCATAAAATTGTTAAAAATACTGCAATGAGTGCAAACCATGCATAAAAATTCCCTCCAATACTTCCAAAAAGTACAAAGAGTGCATTCCCCTGATCTTTTGGCAATGAACTTTGCAAAATTCCAATAATATAAGCCCCCCAACTTGAAATTGGAACAAGTACACAAATAGGTGCAGAAGTACTATCAATAATATATGCCAATCTCTCTCTGCTTGACTGATGCATTGCGCTAAGAGGTTTGGCAATTTGTCCAACTGTAAGAGCATTAAAATAATCATCAATAAAAATAACAATTCCTGCAAAAAATGCAACAAATTCTGAAGTTCTTGTATCCTTCACTCTGCTTCTTGCCCATTCCACAAATGCAGCTACTCCTCCACAAACAAGCACAACTTGAGAGAGAATCCCCAAAGAGAGCAAAAATAAAAATACATAAATTCCCCCCCAATTCGCACTTAATCCCTCTTGAGGAGAATACTCATAAAATACTGATGAAATTTTTTCATAAACATAAGAGAAAATATGCAATGGCTCTTGATAGTGCATCATAATCCCCCCCAACACAATTCCCACAAAAAGAGAAAGTACAATACGTTTACTTAAAAGCACAAGAACAATCACGGCTAAAGGAACAAACAAACTAAAAAAAGTATCTGAATAATTCAAAGGCTATCCTTACAGATTTTTTAAGCTTTAAATACTAGCAAATTTTATTGCTCTATGACATCAATTCCTTTTGGAATCACAAACTCAAAATCTTTTTTATCCACTTTAACATTGAGCTTAACATTTTTAAGCTCAATCACTATACTCTCACCTAATTGGTCCTGATATTCAACCCTTTGAGGAATTTGATCTTTAAAATAAATTGCATAATGCATATCCTCAATGATTGAATGGTATAAATTTGGCTCTTTGCTATCTTGTTTAGCATTTTTAAGAATTGCAATAAAATCTAATGTTGAACTCATTTTTTTAATAATAACTTGAGAGAGCATAGGTTCATAAGAGATGATTTGTGTTGGACTAATATAAACATCTTTTCTCAAAGGTTGAATATATTCCCATCTTGCAAGATTAGGAGTTGAAGCAATAAATTTACCTTTATAAAAAATGGGCTGAGTTTTACTAGATTGAATAAAATCGGCCTCTATAGAGTGAATTTGCAAAGCATAAGAATAAAGTGTAAAGATAAGAAAAAAAGAGATTCTTTTCATTAATTTTACCCCTGTGTGCCAAAAGATTAAAGTCGTATTTTATAGTGCATTGTGTTAAAATTTATAAAAAAGATATCATAAAAGGTGGCTTTAAGTTATGCTTCAATCTATTTTTGGGACTATTTTTGGGACAAGAAATTCCCGGATGCTTAAACAATATGAAAAAAAAGTCAAAAAAATCAATAGTTTAGAATCTCAATATCAAAGTTTAAGTGATGATCAGCTTAAAGAGGCATTTCATACTCTAAAAAATAAAGTTCTCAATCAAAATGCAAGTTTAAATGATGTGCTTTTTGATAGCTTTGCTATCACAAGAGAAGCAAGTAAAAGAATCTATGGCAAACGCCATCATGATGTCCAACTCATTGGAGGAATGGTTTTGCATGATGGAAAAATTGCTGAGATGAAAACAGGAGAAGGAAAAACTCTTGTTGCTACTCTCGCAGTCGCACTTAATGCGATGGTCGGAAAAAGTGTGCATGTCGTAACAGTTAATGACTATCTGGCTAAAAGAGACAGTGAAGAGCTAAGAGCATTGTATGAATTTTTAGGATATTCTATAGGTGCTATTGTCTCTGGACTTGATGAGGAAGAAAGATTAAAAGCCTATGCTTGCGATATTGTTTATGGAACAAACAATGAATTTGGTTTTGATTATTTACGAGATAATATGAAATACTCTTTAGATCAAAAAGCACAAAAAGATCATTATTTTGCTATCGTTGATGAGGTAGATTCAATCCTTATTGATGAAGCAAGAACTCCGCTGATTATTTCTGGTCCTGCAAATAGAAAGCTTGAAAACTACCAAATTGCCAATGAAGTTGCCCAAACACTTGAAAATAAAAAACATTTTAATGTTGATGAAAAAAATCGCACTATTCTTTTGACCGAAGAAGGAATTTTAAGAGCTGAAGAGCTTTTTGGTGTGGATAATCTCTACAACATCGAACATGCAGGGCTTGCTCATCACCTTGACCAAGCCCTTAAGGCAAATTATCTTTTCTTAAAAGATAAAGATTATGTTCTTCAAAATGGTGAGGTGGTGATTGTTGATGAATTTACAGGACGATTGAGTGAGGGACGACGCTTTAGCGAAGGACTTCATCAGGCCATTGAAGCAAAAGAAGGGGTTGAGGTTAAAGAAGAAAGTCAAACCTTAGCAGATATCACTTTTCAAAACTATTTTAGACTCTATGAAAAACTCGCAGGAATGACAGGAACAGCACAAACTGAGGCTGGAGAATTTTTACAAATCTACAATCTTGATGTTGTATCCATTCCTACCCATATTCCTATCAAACGTCAAGATTTTAATGATCTTATCTACAAGAGCGAGAGAGAGAAATTTGAAGCTGTGATTAAGAAAATTAAAGAACTTCATGCCAAGGGTCAACCCGTGCTTGTTGGAACTGCAAGCATTGAGAAAAGTGAAGTATTGCATGAGCTTCTTAAAAAAGAGCGTATCCCTCACACTGTGCTTAATGCTAAACAACATGCTAAAGAAGCAGAGATTATTAAAGATGCGGGAAAAAAGGGGGCTGTAACCATTGCAACAAATATGGCAGGACGAGGAGTGGATATCAAGCTCACAGATGAAGTCAAAGAACTTGGGGGACTTTATATTATTGGAACTGAACGCCATGAGAGCAGAAGGATAGACAATCAACTCAGGGGAAGAAGTGGACGACAAGGTGATCCAGGAGCATCGCAGTTTTATTTAAGTCTTGAAGATAACCTCTTGCGCATCTTTGGAAGCGATAAAATCAAGGGGGTTATGGAGAAACTAGGACTAAAAGATGGTGAGCATATCCAATCAACCCTTGTGACACGATCTGTTGAAAATGCACAAAAGAAAGTTGAGGGCCTTCATTTTGAATCAAGAAAGTATCTTCTTGAATATGATGACGTTGCAAACGAACAAAGAAAAGCAGTATATAAGCTAAGAAATGATTTACTTGATGAAGAATTTGGAATTGCAAATAAAATCAAACAAGATCGAGAAGAGCTTGTAGGATCAATTTTACAGAATCTAAACATTTTTCATAAACCTGAGGCAAGTGAGATTGAAAAAATCAAGGCTTATTTCCAAGAGGGCTTTGGAATTGAATTAAAAGATATTGAAAATCTTGAAATTGAAGAATTATGTGCAAAAATTATTTCTGAACTTGAGAATGATTATGAAGAAAAAATGGCCATTATTGGAGAAAAAGAACGTCATGAGATTGAGCGTATTGTCTATTTACAGGTACTTGATAATGCATGGAGAGAGCATTTGTATATGATGGATAATCTTAAAACTGGAATTGGTCTTAGAGGCTATAATCAAAAAGATCCACTTGTTGAATATAAAAAGGAGAGTTATAACCTCTTTTTAGAGCTTAGGAATACCCTTAAAGCAGAAGCAATTAAAATGCTTCATCTTATCAAAATCCAACCCCAACAACAAGAAGCAAACCAAAGGGCATTGCATAATCTTGAGGAACAAAATACAATTACAAATTCCCCCTTTAGAGGAAAAATTGCAAGAAATGAACTTTGCTCCTGTGGAAGTGGTAAAAAATATAAACAATGCCATGGTAAAAGTGGTCCTAAAAAAGGCTTGCTAGCAAAAGAGGGGAAATGAAGCTTACTTCTTTCCTTCTTCCTAAGTATCTTAAATTTGATAAAACACAACCCTTTATCTTTATTACCACACTTTTAGCATTTTTGGGAATTAGCATTGGGGTAATGGTACTTTGTGTAGCTATGGCTATTATGAATGGAGTAAGTAAAGAATTTAAAGAAAAAATCTTTGTAATGAATTCTCCTCTTAATCTTAAGAGCTATACCAAAAACTCGATCCCCAAAGAACTTCTCTATCGCCTACAAATTGAATTTCCTGACCTCATCTTTAGCCCCTATTTGCAATCCCATGCAATTATTAAAACCCACTATGGAATCTTTCCTGTTGTCATTTTTGGAATTGATGAACATTTTGAATCACAGAATAACCCTATCTTAGCCCAAGCACTCAATGGCAAAAAACTTAAAGATTTTGAGGTGATTATGGGAGAAGATTTTTATAAATCCTATGGAGTAAGAATTGCAGAGAGACTGACTTTCTTTTTCACAGAACTTTCTCCCAATGCTATGGGGTTTACTCCTATAATGAAACGATTTGATGTGGGAGGATTTTTTCACTCAGGGATTAGAGGATTTGATAGAGGTTACTCTTACACTACGCTAAGTTCCATTGCCAAGCTAAGAAATATTGATGAAAAGCATTATGACGGAATCCATATCAACTCTTTAAATCCTATGAAAGATTATGAAAAAATCTCAGCATATCTAAATCAGCATTATAAAGGAATATTTTTTTTAGAAGGTTGGTGGCATCAAAATGGCAATCTTTTTTCAGCGATGGAGCTTGAGAAACGTGCACTCTTTATTGTGCTCTTACTCATTATTTTAATGGCATCATTAAATATTATTAGTTCACTTTTAATGGTCATTATGAATCGAAGAAAAGAAATTGCCCTACTTTTAAGTATGGGGGCAAGTAAGAAAGAAATTCAAAAAACTTTCTTTTGTATTGGAAGCTTTATTGGTCTAAGTGGAGTTTTTGTAGGATTGATGTTGGGAGGAGGAGTGATGATCTTTTTAAGAAAATTTCCCATTATTTCTCTTCCTGCAGATGTTTATGGCACAACAAAACTTCCTCTTGATTTAAGTTTACTTGATCTCTCTTTAATTATTCTTGGATCAATCCTTATTGTTCTTCTCTCTGCATATTACCCAGCAAAGAAAGCAAGTACAATTAATCTTTTAGATGTTTTAAGAAATGAATAAAAGTTTTCTTAAAAAAATTAAGTCTTATATTTATTTAAAAAGGATGCCTAGGGTTGTAAATTTCCTATCAAGTATTCAGAGAAATTGTTTTTTACCAGTGGGTAAATTCTAAGGTCTATGAAAAATTATAAACTTCTTTTACAAAAGTATCCCCCCATTAATAGAGTTAGGATGACATTCTTAAGATTATTTTACTCACTGCATTTCTTAATCTTTTCATCACTTCCACTGCTTCAAAATGGAAGTTTTAGCACTTATTTCTATCCTGATACTTATGCTCTTTGAAATCTCTTCTGAACTTACACCTAATTTCTTCACAGACATACACAATTTCTTGCTCCCCTTTTGAGCTTTTACTTCTTAAATCATTTTACAAAAGTTTTGAAGTGACTAAGGTGATTGTTTCTTGGGCAGAGTGATATTCTTTTGCTAAAGCAATGTCTTTTGCAATTTGAATTTTAAGTTCTTCTAAAGAATTAAAATGCTGATTATCTCTCATCTTCTCAAAGAAGAAAATCTCCATCTCTCCACTCCTAATCTCATCATCAAACTCCAATAAATAGCTCTCAATACAAAACTTTCCATCAGTGCTTAAACGATGCCCTAAAAAGGTTACACTCTTATAAAACTTACCTTTGAGTTTTGAACAAGTAATATACACTCCACTTTGAGGGAGTATGTATAAAGGTGCTAAAAGATTAAGTGTAGGATAGAGCTTTTCTCTTCCCAACCCTTGCCCCTTACAAATCTCCCCCCTAATGCAATAAATCCTCCCTAACATCGCATTTACTTTGATCAAATTGCCTTCTGCAAGATAAGAGAGAATTGCTTGAGTATGAATCCCCTCTCCATCAAGTTTAACTTCAGGGACAATGATTGTTTTAAAATGCTTTTGAAGTTCTTCTATGCCACAACTGCGATTTTTTCCAAATCTAAAATCCTCTCCAACAACAACCACAAAAAGATTGGGATATTTATCTTTGAGAAAAAGCAAAAATTCTTCTCCACTCATTGAAGAAATTTCTGAAAGCTCTAAATAGATCATAGGTAAGGGAAAGCATTCTTCTTGAAAAGGGGTAAGAGAGGGATTGGTTCTATTTTTACAAACCACAAGCACACTGCCTTCCTCTTTTGATCTGATTTGATTACTGAGAGTAGAAAAAATCGCTTGATGTCCTTGATGCATCCCATCAAATTTTCCAATACATAATGCTTGGACTTTAGGATTTCTTCCAATAGATGAAATACTCTTCATTTCCACTCTTTCCTTTAACTTGGCTTTTTTGCACACATAGCACTTGCACTTTAAAATCCTTAATCCATTTCACAAACGCATCTAAGGCATTTTGCACAGCTTCTCTCTCTTTAATCACCCCTCTTTTATTTCTCTTAATCTGTTTTCCCACTTCAAATTGGGGCTTAAAGAGTAAGATGCATTCATCTTTACACAAAGAGAGAATGCTTTGAAAAATCAATCTCAAAGAGATAAAACTCACATCACAGACTACAAGCTCAAACTCTTCTGAAACAAATTCTCTAATATCTGTATTTTCATAACAAGTAATTTTAGGATTTTCTTTAAGTGAAGGGTGAAGCTGATTGCTTCCTACATCAACACAAACAATCTCTTTTGCGCCATATTCTAAAAGTACTTCACTAAACCCTCCAGTGCTTGAACCAATATCTAAAACTCTTTTACCTTGGATTACAATATCATGATTTTGCAAAAACCCCTCTAGCTTCCCTCCTGCTCTAGAAACCCACACCCTCTCCCCACATACCCCTACTCTATCATCCTCTAAAACTTCATAAGAGTTTTTTGTGCAAATTTTCTCATTGATTAAAACACAGGAGTTGGCAATGAGTTCTTGAGCCTTTTGTCGTGATTGCGCAAAAGAATGTTTATAAAGATAGATGTCTAATCTCACAAAATACCTTCATGCTTAAAACTATAATCAAACACCATTACTTCTTTTCCAATCATGGCTAAAAGATTCAAAGTCGCAAGCTCAGTTTGTGCCACAGGTTCAAATTTTACTAAATAACCCTTATTCCAAGGGGAGTGAATATAAAAATTTTGTTTTTGAGGATCTTTAATATATGCAATCTCAATAGGAGAATCACCCGCAAGGGAGAAATTTATATCTTTAATTCCAAGCTTTTCATCCTCAAAAGAAATTTCTACAAAAAAGTATTCCCCATCTTCATATTTTTCACGATTAAGTTCACTCAAATAGGTAACAAACATTACAACTTGTGTTTTATTTTTAGCAATAATCTCCCCTTTTCTTGTCAGTTGCATCATCTTTTCTTCATAAAAATCTTTTGAGAATCTAGGATCACTTAAATTACTGCATGCGCACATTAAAAGAGCATATAGCCCAAATAAAATTCTTTTCATACTTTCCTCAATTTTTTAGATTTAAAATTTTATCACACCCCCATATTCTCAAGTTTGCTAAAATCACAATAAAAATTGGAGAATTTTATGCGCCACCTTATCCATACTGATGATGTTAATCATAAGGAAATAGAAGAAATCCTCTCCCAAGCTCTTGAATATAAAAAAGGCAATATCCAAAAAACACTTCAAGATAAGAAGGTTATCACAACTTTTTTTGAAAATTCAACTCGCACACTCAGTAGCTTTGAGATTGCAGTTAAAAATCTTGGAGGAGAAGTAATCCGTCTAGATGTAAGCAGAAGCTCCACAAGCAAGGGTGAGACACTCCAAGATACAGCAGCCAACCTTAATGCAATGCATCCTGATGCAATTGTCATTCGTCACAGCACCGCAGGTGCTGGATATTTTTTGATCCCTAAGGTTTCTTGTCCTATCATTAATGGCGGAGATGGAGCACATTCTCACCCCACTCAAGCTCTTTTGGACTTAATGACCTTGCTTGAGAATTTTGGAAGTCTTGAGGGAAAAACTGTTGCCATTATCGGGGATATTAAAAACTCAAGAGTTGCTAATAGCAATATTGCTCTTTTGCCTAGATTTGGTGCAAAGCTTTTACTTGTAGCCCCTCCTCACTTCTTACCCCAAACCTCACTTCCTACAACATATTCTTTGCAAGAAGCTATCCAAAAAGCTGACGCACTCATTAGTCTAAGGACTCAAACAGAGCGACATGCCCTTCAAACCTATGGAAGTTTGCAAGATTATGCAGATGATTACTGCCTAACACTTGAGAGAATTGCAGATAAACCCTTAGTGATTATGCACCCTGGACCTGTGCATAGAAATATAGATATCTCAGATTTTGTACTCGATGATGCACGGAGTAAAGTTCTTGACCAAGTCCAAAATGGTGTATTTATAAGAATGGCTGTGATGGATTTCTTTATCAATAAGGCCAATGATTAGCCCCTTCCTCCCTGCTTTTTAATCTCTCATAAGCTTTATAAAGTTCTTGAATATAAAAGTTTTTATTTTTTTGCATAATAATTTCCTATGTCCCTTAGTGAGAGTTTTAGTAGTTTTTAAGATAAATTGTAGGGGAAGATTCTTTTAAGAGAAATCCACTTTCTTATTGGATAAGAAAGTCCCCCACTTCTCTGCCTATTAAATATTCTACATAAAAAAGATTATCCCAAATCCCATATTGGGCTTGGAGAAGATTGGCCCTTGCAGTTTTTAGCATTAGCTCTGCATCAAGTAAAGTGGTGGAATTTTCTAGATTTTGTTTATAACGATTAGACACAATACGATAATTCTCTTGAGCAGATTGGATTGTTTTTTTAGAAAGGAGATATTGATCTTTGGCAAGATTAAAATCTCCAACTGCCTTTTTCAAATCAGAGAGAACTTGCTTTTGGTAGGCTTGGATTTTAGATTGCAAACTTAAAAGCTCATAACGCTTGTATTGTATAAATGAGCTATCTTTAAGACCATTAAAGAGATTAAAAGTGAGCGCTAATTGGACATTGGCTTGAGAATAGTTTTGGTATCCTGCAACCACATTGCCTCCTACACTTAAATCAATCCTTGGATAATACGCTCCCTTAGCACTTTCAATCTCAAAGAATAAGGCCTGTTCTTGCTTTTTGAGTTTTTTATATTCTTGATGATGCTCAAAAAGAATCAAACTCAATTGGTCATAATCAAGCTCAATCTCACAAGAAGCTAAATCTTTAAGCTCTTTAAGCTCTACCCTCTCCTCAAGCAAAAGTTCAAGTGAAGTAAGCAAATAGCGCAAGCGAGTTATATAAGAATTAATATCAAGCTGAGCACTTGCAAGAGAGACCTCTACACTTAAAACATTATTTTTTGCTGAAATCCCTTGCTTATAAAATTGTTTGGCTTGAGAAAGCTGGAGTTCAAGAAGTTTTGCTGATTCTTGTGAGGTTTCTAGCAATCCTTTAGCAAGAAGAATTTGAGTGTAAAGCTTTTTAATCCCATATCTCACCTCCCCTTGCACTTTGGCAATCTCGCTATCTTGAGCTTGGATATTTTGTTCTTGCATTTTAAGGGTATTATAGTCTTTCATTCCATTAAAAAGATTAGTGCTCAGCACAAGAGAGGTTTTATTATTGAGATTATTGCGTGTGTTGTAACTACTTTCATTGCTTAAATCAATCTTTGGATAATATGCCCCTTCATAGATTCCTAATTGGGCTTTGAGAGAAGAGAGTATATGGTGCTGCTCTTTAATTTTATGACTTTTTTGCAATGCTTTTTGCACACTCTCATTAATATCTAATCCAAATACAAAACTTACAAAATAAAGCAACACTCCTACCCTTCTCACTCTCCTCCTCCTTTTTGTGCTTTTTCTCTTTGGATAAAAAAGAGTAAAAGGGAAGGAATGACAAAAAGACTAATCAAAGTAGAAAACACAAGACCTCCTATAATCACCGCTCCAAGCCCACGATAAATTTCACTCCCACTCCCACTAAAAATCACTAAAGGTAAAAGCCCACATACACTTGTGAGCATACTCATATAAATTGGTCGCATTCTGCTTAAAGTTGCATTTAATACAGCTTCATAGGGTCTAAGTCCATAATTTCTAATATTAATTAAGCTCTGATAAACAATTAAAATCGCATTATTCACCACACTTCCTACCAAAATAATCATTCCCAACATTCCAAGCACATCTAGGGGTTGGGGTGCAATAAAAAGATTGGTAAGCTTTAGCCCAATAAACCCTCCTACCACGGCAAAAGGAAGTGTAAAAATAATCACGAAAGGATAAATAAAGTTTCCATAAAGCGCGCAAAGCAAAAGATAAGTAATCACCACAGCTAAAGCAAATCCACCCAAAAGATCTAAACTGGTTTTTTCAAGCTCATTGGCACTTCCCTTAAGTAAAACCTTATTCTCTCCTAAATCCACGGTAGGCAAAATTTCTTTTTTAATGATCTTAATCACACTTTCTAAATCCATATCTTTAGGAGGAAGAATGATGAGCAAATAGCTTCTCTCTCTTTCATAGTGACGGATTTGAGTGAGCCCATATTGTTCTTTAATTTGAGCAAGTGAATATAGGGAAACTATATTGCCTTGAGGGGTGTAGATTTGTGCATAGCTAAGATCTTCTGGAGCGATTTGATTGTAGTTGTTTGATTTTAAAATCAAATCAATATTTCGTCCACTAGGGGTTTGAAACTCTCCAATAACCTTTCCACTTAAAATCGTGCTAATTACCTCTCCAAAACTCTTAGCATCTAACCCATTAAGTGCTAGAGCTTGTAAATCTGGGTAAAAGGCAATTTCTTTATTATTAATTTCAAGTGTTGGAACTGCTCTAACATTAGCTTTAGGGATCTTTTCTTTGATTTTTTCAATGATTTCTTCTGCATTAGCTCTAAGGGTATCAAGATTATGCCCATTAATATAAAGATCAACACTCAATCCCCCATTCCCCCCATCAAAGATTCCTTGCTGAAATACACTTCCTCGCACAGAGGGGATAGAGGAAATGTCTTGTTGAAGCTTTTTGCTCATCATTTCAATCTTGCTTTTATCCTCAGCAATTGCTCCAATCATCATAAAAGAATCACTTCCAATAAAAAAAAGATCCTTAATGGCTGCAATCCCTTGTTTTTCTCCCTTATAGCCATTAATTGAGAGATAATGTTTATTTTTCTCATAAATCTCTTTTGCAATTCCCTTTCTTTCTTGATAAGAAAGTCCAGGAGGGATACTTAAATATGCAATTGCAAAGTTTTGGTCTCCATGAGGGAGATAAGAGATTTTTGGCATTAGCACAAAATACAGATAAACACTCATTGCACTGAAACCAAAAATACACAATAAACGTCTAAGCCAATTTTTCAAAAAAAAATTTAAAGCTTTGTGCATGACAAAATAAAACCCTCTTCCCCCATATTCTAAAGGTGTAAAAATAAAATCCCAAAACTTTTTAATATCCCAACGCAATAAAGAGAGTTTTTCAAACTCACAAACAAGCATTGGAATAATAAAAAGTGAAATAAAAAGTGAAATGAGAAGTGCAGAAGTTGATGCTAGAGCAATATCAAAAAAAAGCTGTCCACTCTCACTTTTTAACCCCAAAATGGGGATAAAAATAGCCACTGTTGTCAACACTGAGGCAAAAATTGCCCCAGCCACCTCATAAGTCCCATCTAATGCAGACTGAAAAAGACTCTTTGCTTTTAATCTATGCTGATGAATATTTTCTAAGACAACAATGGCATTATCTACAAGCATACTGATCGCAAAAGAAATTCCTGCAAGAGAGACAATATTAAGCGTTCGATTAAAAATATACAGCACAATAAAAGTCCCAAAAGTGCTTAAGAGAATTACAAAAGTCACAATTAAAACTGAACTCATCTGACGCAAAAAAATCAAAAGCACTAAACAAGAAAATAATATTCCATACAATAAATTTTCTTTCACCAAATCTATTGCCTCTAGGATATACCCTTCTTGATCTCTACTCCACTCAAGACTTAACCCCTGAGGTTTGAGGATATTTTCATTAAGTCTTGTTACTTCTTTTCTTACAGCCTCTGTAAGTTCAAGCACATTGGTATTAACACTAGGATGAATGCGAACAGAGATTGCATCTTCATTATTATGGAAGCTATAAACTTGAGATTTAGCAAAACCCTCTTTTACATCTGCCAAATCCCTCAATAAAATATTTCTCCCCCTCTCACTCTTGATGACAACATTATAAATATCATCAATACTGCTAAATTTAGAATCTACTCTAATCCTATAAGCTCTTGAACTGTAATCTAAGATTCCTGCAGAAGTGTTTTTGTTAGCTTTAGAAATTGCTACAATCACCTCATTGATAGTAATATTATTATAAGCTAAGAGCTTAGTGTCAAGCAAAATTTGCATCTGCTCATCTCTTCCACCCAAAACACTCACTTCTCCCACCCCCTTAATTCTTTCTAGAAATGGGGCAATTTCATTAACAAAAAATACACGCTCATCCTCTACAGATCGATCAGGATTGAGGGAATGTAAGAAAAGATAAATACTAGGAGGCACACTCTCTCCGCTTCCTTTAATGATTGGACGATTTACACCCTCAGGATATGAGCGAATTTCTCCTAGTTTTTGAGAGATATCAAGCAAAATTGTATCAAGGTTGCTTCCCTCTTCAAACTCTAGATTAATACTCCCCCTCCCTTCTCTTGCAATAGAAGTCATTACTTGCAAACCTGCAAGACTTTTGAGTGCTTTTTCTTGTGGAACAATCACTTCTGCTTCAATCTCATATACATTTGCATTACTCCAAGAAGTATAAACACTTACAATAGGGCGAGAAACTTGTGGGATAAGTTGATAGGGAATGCTTTTAAGCGCAAGAGAGCCAAAAAGAAAAATAAAAACCACCCCTACAAGCATAACAACAGGATTTTTAATTGCACTTTTGAGAAGATTCAACCAAGATCCTTTACTTCTGCGCCATTATATAATCGATATTGTCCACGATACACAACCCGATCTTTGAGTTCAAGATTGCCTCTAACTACCGCAACATTTCCTTGAATTGCCAAAATATCTACGCCAATAGCATAAGCTTTGCCATTTTTAATCACAAACACACAGGGGCGATTACGATAATCTACTATGCTATCTCTAGGGACCAAGAAACCCTCGCTTTTCCCACCACTCTTAAGCATTGCATTCACTGCCATACCCTCTACGAAATTCCCTTCGCTAGGCAAATCAATAATCACAGGAAAAGTTCTTGAACGACTATCCGCCTTAGGGATAATGGCTGCGATCTTTCCTGTATAGCTTTTGGAATTTACACCAATATTTGCCATATCTCCAACTTGAATATAATTAAGAATTGGACTTGGGACTTCTACAATGGCCTGAGGTTCAGAATGATTGAGAATCTCACACACACTCTCTCCTACCTTTATCCACTCCCCAATATTGACATTTTTCCCCACGATCACACCATCAAATGGAGCTTTGATTGTTTTTTTAGAAATTTCCACTTTAGCTTGCTCAACTTCAATTTCTAAAGAGGAGATGACAAGTTCCTGAACTTTAATCTCATAGTTGAGTTTTTCATATTGTTGTAGGGCAATTGAATCTGTTTCTAAGAGATTTTTATAGCGTTTAAGCTCTTTTTCTTGAAATTCTTTTAAAAGTTTAGCTTGCTGGAGTTTTGCATGTTTGCTTTGGATTTCTTTTTGAAGCAAATCAGAATTGAGCACGACTAAATTATCACCCTTTTTAATACGCTCCCCAAGAGTAAAGAGTACTTTTTCCACCACTCCACTACTTTGAGAGGCAATATTTGACTTTTCTTTAAAATTAATCACGCCCAAAAATGTATTTTGCGAATCAAGACTGCCTTTTGTGATTTTTTTAGAATTGACAATCACAGGTTTTGCAAATAATAATCCTGCAATACACAATAAATACAAAATTCTCACTTTCTCTCTCACTTAGATAAAATTAGCTTTATTTTAGCTAAAATTTGTCTTCTTAGTGGGTGTAGCAGGTGGCTGCTTTATAAAAAAGAGGAAAGTCCGAGCTACACAAAGACAGGATTCCATCTAACAGATGGCTAGAGTAATCTAAGGGAAAGTGCAACAGAAAATAACCGCCATATAAATGGTAAGGGTGAAAAGGCGGGGTAAGAGCCCACCGATACCAAAGTAATTTGGTATGCAGTGTAAACCCAATCCGTAGCAAGAGAAGTATGGTTTTTGTCTTTGATTTTAAACTTCTCGCTATGAGAGGCATTGTAAAATGTTCTCCTAGATAAATATCCACCCAATACAGAACTCGGCTTATAGCTACGCCCACTTAGAAATTGAAGCGATAACTTGCATTGACTCTATATACTGTGTGATACAAATCTCCAAATCCAAAATCAACATCAAAGCAAAGTTTTGAATTTATACCTATTTCAATATTGCTTCCAAAGTCAAATAAGACTGAATGCAAAGAATTAAATCTACTTGTTGCATATTTTCCACTCAGTTTTTCTCCTGTTGATCCCACTCCCTCTACCTTTAAAGCACCACCGTATAAGCCCTTATAGGAATAATAGGCTCCAACATATATATCTGATCCTCTAAAAAAGGCATATCCTATACGACCTCCTAGCTGTGAATCTAGGGCAAAAAGAGCTTGAACATTTCCACTGAGTGTGCGAGAAGAATTAAGAATATTTTGTTGATATTTTATGGGCATAAGTGCTCCTACACTCACCATGGCTTTTGGCTCTAAGAAAAATCCTCTGCCCTCTCCAAAGCTCAATCTAAACCCAAGCTCATTGCTCAAACTCATCCCCCATTGAGAAAGTTTTGTTTTTTCCATATATTGAGATGTTGCAAGCTGGGCTTGAAAATAATCTGCTTTAAGTTGGCTATAATAAAACCACCCACTTTGAGCATAAACTCCACCATAAACCCCCATTTCATAGTGATTAAGATTGCTCACCCACTCATCATTTGAAAGCGTGGGATTATAACCCCCAATAATTCCTACAAAATAATTTCTTCCATTTTTCTCTTTTTGATAATCTCCCCCTATTTGAATATGCACACTCCTCATATCAGCAAATAAGCCATCAACTTCCCCAAAAGATACTCTTCCCCACAATCCAGAATCATCTCTCCCTGATTTTAAGCCCATCATACGCTTATTAAGGGTATGGGTAGAGAGAAAATAACTTCCTAGATTTGCATCTATGGCATGTAAAATAGGATTAAAAGCATTGGCATTAAAAGAGCGTTGCTGTTTCTCTCGTGTATCAAGATAGTAATAAGCCTCCCCTGCACCATCATCATAACGATGAATAAGAGTTATAACACTTTCAATCCCCTCATTTAAAACAGAGGTCCCTACCATAGAAGAGCTTGTGATCCCATTAACTATTATAGTATTGTTACTTTTAAGAAGCAAAGCATAAGGCTGGGATTTTGTTGTGATTTGGCTTGAGAGATCAGAATAGATATCAATATTGATATTAAAGGGATAAGCCCAATGCGACATATCATTCTCCTCAATCAACACATGATCAGCAATCCCTTTATCTGCTGAATAATAAAGCCCAAACGTAAGAATCTTATTTGATGGAATAGTTACATCTCCAGAAAGAGAATGAATAGTCAATGATCTTGAACTTGTGCGATCTTTGAGTGAATGATGAGAATGCCCTGAGAGATCAATATAATTTTTCCCTCTCACATCGAGTTTCTCAATCCTTCCTCCATTCCCATCAATATTCATCACAGAATCACTCATTGACACATCAATCTTTGCCCCATTAAATCCCTCAAATGCACTCCCATTTTTTCCTCTTAATGACATGGAGAGGGTGGAGCTATTTAGATTGAGCACAAAGGAAAACTTATCTGCAACAAACCCATAAGCCTCACTTGAAGCAGAGCTAATCTCCCCAAAATCCAAAACACTCTTATTAACTTTGAGATCTCCTCCTATAGAATAGTATCCCACAGCATTTCCACTACTTGCACTAATCCCTCCAAACTTCAAGAAGATTCTTTCATCTCTCAAATTAGAATCTCCATTTGCTTTGATTCCTAAAGCATTAACTCCAGAAACCTCTTTAAACTCGAGTGTGCTTGAGCCTCTACTACTTGCATAATAGTTATCTTGCATTCCAGTGCTACCATTAAGTTCTACACCTATTGCACTGCCTTGCTTAGAGGTAATAGAATTAATCTTTAAAGAGAGATTATTCATCATCAAATTGGATTGGGATCTTATTCCATAGGCATGACTTGTGGCAGTGATTGAGCTAATAGAAATGTTTGCTTGATCAGCCTCTAAAGAATATGCATCAATTCCTACCGCAGAATCTCCTGAGATGCTCTCAAATTCTAACTTTGGCTTCTGAAGTATTGCCCTATTTGATTTAATTCCTGTAGCCACTCCTGTTTCAGAGGTAATGGATTGCATATATACTCTTCCCTTGCCTGTGATTGAGAGGTTATTAGAAAAGATGCCATAAGCATCTTTCTTTGCACTCAAGCTCTCAAGAGTGATTGCAGTATCTACCTTTACCAATAGCAAATCCAAAGGTGCAAGAGTAAGATCAAGATTTTTGGACTTTATGCCATAGGCATTGGTTTCTTTGGAGGTAATAGAGGACATCTCTATAAGACTTCCAACTATCTTTACACTAGAACTGTTTGAAGTCATCTCTAATCCAATTGCCTCATCTCTGGCCTCAATATTCTCAATCATAAAATAATATGTATGCATATTAAAATCATCAAGTGTATCCAAAATCCCTGTAGCAGATCCTTTGGGTGCATGAATAGAAGCAATAGGATAGACACCGCCCTTATAAAGAGGCCATATTGGAATAACTCCAGTTTTACACTCAGCAATACTCAATATACTTAAAAGTGTAAATGATATTAGTCTCATTTCTAGTATCCACAAAATCTAAGATATTTTTAAAGAATTCTATACAAAATAGGATAAAAAAGTCATAAATTTAAAATAAACTAAATAATATTTAAAACCTAATAAAGATTCTAGAATGAAGGAAATAATGAGATACTATATCCATAATAATTACCAAAAAATAAAATTGTATGACACTTTCTATACCTTTTGTCTTTTTGGCTAATGTAAATCTTAAGACTTGTAAAATCTTTGCATTATAATTACGGATTTATTTAACACATCATCTAAAAACAAGATAAAAGCAAAAAATAAGCTCAATCCAACTCTATACAAAAAGGCCTACTTAGGTAAATCAAAATTAAGCATCATTAAATTACTATTCTTTTGAATAAAAATACTTTTCACCACTATTGGTATTTTGATTAGAAGGTTTTAATTTGTAGCAGTTGGATTAAAAAATCTTTTAGCCCCTTAAATTAACCAAATCTTTGCTTATCAAAGATTATCTTGTAGTATATTAAAACAATCTTTACCATATGAAAGGTATTTATAGGGTTGATGAAAATTTTTTTACTTGAAGATGATGAGTTACTTTTTGAGATTATAGAGGAGTTTTTGGTAGAAAAGGGAAATAGCGTAAAAGCATGCAAAGACGGATTAGAAGCTGAGGCAATTTTATTAAAAGAGAAATTTGATCTTTTACTTTTGGATGTGCAAGTTCCCTCTGTTAATGGTTTTGCACTGCTTCAAGGACTAAGAAATATTCAAAACCATACACCTGCGATTTTCATCACTGCACTCAATGGCACAAAAGATCTCAAATATGGTTTTGAGGTCGGAGGTGATGACTATATTAAAAAGCCCTTTGATCTCCTTGAGCTTGAAGCAAGGATCAAAAACCTCAAAAAGCACTACTGTATCCAGGACAAGATTTTAATTCACCCAAGCTTTGAGTTTGATAGCGTAAATTTCACTCTAAGCGATCACTCCACTCAAAAGAGTTTTACTCTTACACAAAAAGAAAATGCTCTGCTTTTATATTTTTGCACTCATCCCAATAGAGTCCTGACTTTAGAAGAGCTTGCAACAAATCTTTGGGCTTATGAATCTCCTCCAACTCAAGCTACACTAAGAAGCTATATTAAAACTCTAAGGCGTTATCTAGGGTTTGAAAGAATTACTAATATTAAAGGAAATGGCTATCGTTTTAATCAAATATGAAAAACATGCTTTAGTGCGATTTTTGGGCTTTTATATTGTGAGTTTTGTACTTCTTGTGGGCTTGATTGCATTTTTAGTTTTTCTTAATCAAAGAGAGCAGATCTATAAAAGCATCCATACTCAAATGCTACTTAAAGCTTCGCAAATCGCCCAAAAAGCAATTTCGTTACAAATGATAGAGGGTTATGAAAAAATAAAACCTGATTTTTTTACAGATTTTCAAGAACCTCACTTAAATTTCTCACTTTTTGACAAAGACAAAAAGCTCTTATATGGGAATTTGCCCTATATGCAGATCAATGGATTTGTAACTCAAGGCAATAATGCCTATCTTTTAAGCAATAGAGTTTATGGGCATTTAGGGATTGAGTGGATTTTAATAAATTTTAATTTCTCTACTGAGATAGAAAATCTGATATTCTCCATTCTTGTGGGGGCACTTGTATGCTTAGTGTTTGTGATGCTTTTTGGAATCGTGCTTGGCAAAATGTTTTTAAAACCCATTAGAGATGGTGTCATCTATCTTGATCATTTCATCAAAGACATTACCCACGAACTCAATACACCTATTTCAGCACTCATGATGAGTGTAGAATCACTGCAAAGTGGAGTGAATGAAGTCAAAATCTCAAGAATCCAAAAAGCTTGTAAGCGTATTGCATTTTTATATAGCAATTTAACATTTTTATTTTTAGGAGATTTAAGAGAATGTAAGGAGGAGATTGAATTTGTGGCATTACTCAAAAGTCGTATTGAGATGTTTGAAGAGCATTTAAATGAGAAAGCAATTACACTTAGCCTCTCACTTGAAAATGAGCTTAATCTCTTTGCTAATACAGAAGCAGTATGTCGAATGATTGACAATCTCTTAAGCAATGCTATCAAGCACAACATTAAAGGTGGGAATATCCACATCACTCTTAAAAATTATATCTTTTGTATCCAAAATTCAGGCACTCCAATCCCTCAAGAACTCCGCTCTGTATTTAAAAAGCGTTACAAGCGAGGAGATTTGCACACTCAAGGTTATGGTATTGGGCTAGACATCGTGCAAAAGGTGGTGCAAAACAACTGTTGGAAACTTCAAATTGATAGCACACAAGGGTTGAATACGTTTATCATTTATTTTTGATTCCACACTTACTCCACACAAGAAATTTAAAATCGCTTCTGAAATTTAATTTTAGGAGTGAAAAATGAGAAAAATCCTTTTCTTATTTGTGGCCCTTTGTGGGCTTTTGTTTGCACAAAGTGGAAAAGTTGGAGGAATGGATATAGAGTATTCCACCAAAAAACCCTTAAGCAGTGGTGCTAATGAATTTATCATTACTCTGCAAAAAAATGGAGACATGGTAAGGGGGGCCAAAATAGAATTAGTAGCCATTATGCCCCCCATGCCAAGTATGCCCAAAATGGACTTCAAAGCACAAGCAAAAGAAGAAGCACAAGGTTATAGTGCTACAGTGCATTTTCCACACGGTGGAACTTGGCAACTTAAATTCAAAATCCAAGTCAATGGCAAGAAATATA
Source organism: Helicobacter cholecystus (assembly GCF_003364215.1). GTDB lineage: Bacteria > Campylobacterota > Campylobacteria > Campylobacterales > Helicobacteraceae > Helicobacter_G > Helicobacter_G cholecystus. The sequence goes on along the minus strand of NZ_NXLU01000002.1, from coordinate 67,661 downwards.
CATACAAAAGTAGTGTAGATTTTTAGGAAAATTGATGAGAGTTTTAATTCTTGTGGTTTTGTGTCCAATTCTTTGGGCACAAAGTTTTGAAGTAATTGTTGAAAATGCCTTAAAAAGCAATGAAAGAATAAAAAATTTAAACCTTGAAATTGAACAACTAGAAAATCAAAGAAAAATAGCCTATAAATGGGACAATCCAACAATTACTTCAGGATATAATACCCTTTATCTATCCAATCCAACCTATAGAAATGATGCAATGCAAAGCATCTCTGTGGGCATCTCTCAAAAACTTGATTTATTTGCTAAAAAACCCATAGAAGCAGAAAAATTTTCTCTTCAAAAACAAATCAAACTCTTAGAACTCAAAGCACTCAAAAAAGACATCATCAAGCAAATAAAAATTCAAATGATCAAAAACCATCAAGATCAAAATAAAATTAGGGTTTTAAATGAAACATTGAAGAATCTTTCACTTCTAAAACAACAAATCAATATAGGCACAAGCAATTTTCCTCTAGATGAAATTTATAAATTAGAAATTTCAGAAACAAAAATTAAGCTTTCTCTTCAGGAAATGTTAGAGAGGCAGAGGTCTCAAATTATCAAACTCAATGAAATAACATTTGGCAATGAGAAGGGAATCGACTTTGAAAATAAAATTCAAAAGAACTTCAGTGAGGAATATTATAAACAAAGTTTTGCCCTAAAGATTCAAACCCTCAAAGAGAAATTTGATTTAGAAAATATCCATTTAGCTCAACGATCGTTTCTAAGCGATCCAACTTTGAGCGTGAATTATTTTTATCGTCAAAAACATCCAGATTTTATTTCATTTGCAATCAGCTTTTCCTTGCCTCTTTATGGTAGAGAGATTTTATCCCTCAAAAATGCAAAGGATCAATCAAAAATCACAAAAAGCCAAACCCTATCACTAGAAAATAAGATCAAGGCACAAATAAAATCTCTTTCAAACACTATTTCTCATAAGAAAAAAGAATTATCTCTCATCGATCAACATCTCATTGCACAGCTTCAAAAACTTATTACGCTTTATCAAAAAAATATTTCAAATCAAGCTCAAGCTATGAGTGCCTATCATCAAGCTATCAATGATTTGCTTCAAGCACAACTTTTAAGAATAGAAGTTTATGGAGCCATACTGCTTTCTTATGCTGAACTTGAAAGTCTAGGAGAAACAAAATGAAAAAAATCATTCTATTATTTTTGATTGTGATTAACGCATTTGCAGCATTTTATGTGCAAACAATTAAAGTTGAAAAAAAGTCTCTCAAAGAACAAAGGAGCTATTATGGAAAAGTGGTAGGAAATGAAAATTTATTTTTCACTTTCACTTCAAGGGTGGATGGTTTTATAACAGAGCTTAATGCTTCGCAAAGTTATGAAAATATCTCTAAAGATTCTAAGCTTTTTAGTCTTTATTCTGCAGAGTTACTCCAAGCACAAAATGAATACATCAATGCTTTAAAGTTTAAAAATAATATCCAAACAACAAAAGAAAAACTTTTACTTCTGGGTGTAAGTCCAAAAGTAATTGAGCTTATTACAAAGAACAAAAAAGCTTTTGTGAGTATTCCATTTTATGCCAATACTCAAGGGGTGATCTTTGAAAAAAATATCACTCATGGAGCCTTCATCAAAAAAGGGGAAAGTTTATATAAATTCCTAGATTTAAGCACACTTTGGTTTGTAGCAAAAGTTCCACAAGAGCAAATAGAATTTTTCTCACAAATTGATAGTGCTGAAGTAAAAATCAATGGATTTAAAAAAGCTATTTCTATGGAATTTTTGCAAATTATTCCACAAATCCAAGATGATTCTAAACTTGTAGAAATTCGTTTTTTGCTTCAAAATCCTAAAAATTCTATATTCCCTAATCTTTTTGGAAAAGCAACCATTTTTCAAAAGGCAAAAGAGATTTTATTTGTTCCTAAAGAATCCGTGCTTTTAAGAAATGAGAAATTATATGTATTTGCCAAAAATCAAGAAGGTGAATTTGAGCCCATTGAAATTGAGGGTAAAAAGCTTGCTGGTGGGGATTATGAAATTCTCTCAGGGTTAGAGGGTGGAGAAGAGATAGCTAAGAATGCCTTATTTATCTTAGATTCTGATGCACAAGCTAATGGGGGTTATTAATGATTGGGAAAATCATTGAACTTTCTGTAAAGTTTAAATATTTTGTTTTAGGAATAATTTTTTTCTTAATTTTGGGATCAATTTGGGCAATCAAAGAAACTCCTATTGATGCCTTACCTGATTTAAGTCCTACACAAGTGATCTTGCAAATTGATTATGAAGGGCAATCCCCAAAAGTCATTGATGAGCAAGTAAGTTTTTTACTCACTTCTACACTTATGAGTGTGAAAAATGTAAAAGTTGTCCGTGGAATGAGTGGATATGGCAAAGGGTTAGTGTATGTGATCTTTAAAGATGGAACAGATATTTATTGGGCAAATTCTAGAATTTTAGAAAAAATCACTTCAATTCTTCCCAATCTGCCTAAAGAAGTAAAAATTACATTAGGCAGTGATACAAGTGGGATTGGTTGGGCTTTTATGTATGCTATTAGCAGCAAAACAAAAACCTTGCAAGAATTAAAGGCTCTTGCTGACTTTTATCTCAAATACAATCTTTTAGGGATAGAGGGAATAAGTGAAATAGCAAGCATAGGTGGATTTGAGAAGAATTATGAAATTACACTTAAATCTGAAAAACTCATTGAATATGACATTGGATTTGATGAAATTATTCAGAAAATTAAACAGTCCAATAATGATAGTGGTGGGGGAGTTATCTATCAAGGAGGATTTGAGAAAATCATCAGCATCAAAGGCTATCTCAAAAATTCTCAAGATTTAGGAGAGATTGTCATAAAAAATATAAGCGGAATTCCAATCAAAATTTCAGATATTGCACAAATCAATCTTGTTCCAAAAGAGCGCAGAGGAATTGCCGAGCTTAATGGAAAAGGCGAGGTGGTGGGCGGAGTAGCAATGGTAAGATATGGAGCAGATACTTTTAGTGTCATTAAAGCTCTTAAATCTCGCTTAAAACAAATTCAAAAAGACAATCCAAATCTTGATATTTTGACAGTCTATGATCGCAGTGCCTTTATCCAAGATGCTATTGATAATCTATGGCATACACTTTTTGAAGAATGTTTAATCGTGCTTGTGATTGTTGTGTGTTTTTTGCTCCATTTGCGAAGTGCATTCATTATTGTTATTACCCTTCCATTGTGTGTAGCATTTAGTTTTTTGCTCATGAAAGTATTTGGAATCACCTCAAATATTATGAGTTTAGGTGGGATAGCTATTGCCATTGGAGCAATGGTAGATGCTTCTATCGTGATGGTAGAAAATGCCCATAAACATCTCTTACTTCTTCCTCCCAATCATACTCAAGCTGATAGGATTAGAGCTATTATTCAAGGATGCAAACAAGTGGGTGGGGCCGTCTTTTTTGCACTCATGATCATTGTCATTTCTTTTCTCCCTATTTTTGGTTTAATTGGGCAAGAATCTAAGCTCTTCTCTCCATTGGCTTATACAAAAACATTTGCGATGATTTTAGGAGCAATTTTATCCATCACTTTAGTTCCAATTTTGATGGTTTATTTTCTCAAGGGAAGAATTATTGATGAAGAGAAAAATCCCCTTAATCGTTTTTTTACCTTTATTTATGTCCCAATTTTAAAAATAGCTTTTAAAGTGAAATACTTTTTCTTATTGGGATGTTTATGTGCTGTGGGTTATATGGTGTATTTATATGAAACTCAAAAATGGGAGTTTATGCCCCCATTAGATGAGGGAAGCATGATGTATATGCCCGTGACAAACTATGGCATCAATATTCAAAGTGCAGGGGAATTTTTGCATAAAAGCAATAAAATTTTAAAATCTTTTCCCGAGGTTGAGAGTGTGTTTGGAAAGGTTGGGAGTGCAAACACTCCAACAGATCCTGCACCCTTGGCTATGATTGAAACATTTATCACTTTTAAACCAAAGTCCCAATGGAGAGAGGGGATGACTTCGCAAAAGTTGCGTAATGAATTTGAAAAAGCTTTACAAATCAAAGGTTTAACAAACTCTTGGACTTACCCTATTAAAGGGAGAGTGGATATGCTTCTTACAGGGATTAGAACTCCACTTGGCATCAAGGTTTTTGGCAATAACTATGACATTTTGCAAAAAATTTCTTCACAAATAGAAGAGAAGCTTAGGGATTATGATGGAACACTTTCAGTTTTTGCAGAGCAAAGCAATCGTGGTTATTTTTTGGAAATTAAGCCAAAAATGGAAAAATTGGCACAATACAACATCACAGAAGAAAAAATCTTAAATCTTATTTCTCAAGGTGTGAATGGGGCAAAGATTTCTACTATCATCAATGGTGTGGAACGCTATGGTTTGAGCGTGCGATTTGAAGATAAAGACAGAATTGATCTTGAAGCCATTGAAAATCTCTATATTAAATCACCTTTTGGATTTATTCCCCTCTCAAGTCTTGCAGAGATTTCTTACAAAGAATCAGCCATTGAGCTCAAAAGTGAAGGGGGGTTAAAAACAAATTTCATCTATATTACCCCAAAGGATTCTATCACTTCTGATACCTACAAAAAGGAAGCCTCAAAGCTTCTTTCTCAAATCTCTATGCCTAGTGGATACTATTATGAATTTTCAGGGGAAAGTGAGTATTTAGAAGAATCTTTAAAACGCATGGAAATCATTATCCCTATTGCTATTTTGCTTGTTTTTATTTTAATCCTATTGGCAATCAAAAATTTTGCATATAGCCTCATTGTGTTTTTAACTTTGCCTTTTTCCATTTTAGGAGGGCTTTTAATGATTGATTGGCTTACATATAATCTAAGTATTGCTGTGATTGTAGGATTTCTTGCACTCCTTGGGGTGGCAAGTGAAACAGCTATTGTGATGATCATTTATCTAGATGAAGCCATGAAGAAGAGAACAAATCAATCCTTAAAAGAACGTATCATTGATGGAGCAACCAAACGTGTTCGTCCAAAATTAATGACAACACTTTCTCTTATTCTTTCTTTACTTCCAATTATGCTCAATGACGGAACTGGGAGTGAGGTAATGAAACGCATTTCTGCACCTATGCTTGGAGGCGTGGTAAGTTCAATGATTTTGACATTATTTATTATTCCACTTTGCCTCTATATCTATGAGGATTTTAGAAGAAAATCAAAATAACTAATGAGCCAAGGGTGGTGAAAAGATAAAGCACTTTTATCCTACCGAAATGATTATCTAATCAACTCAATCAAACCATTATTTGTTTCAAGGGATTTAAAATCCCCGAATAAATAAAAAAGTTAAAAAAATAGAAATAAAGTCTAAAACATAACTTTAGAGTAAAACTACAAATTTCTATATCCAAGAGCACAAATGATACAAATCTTATCCCTGTCTCTAAAGGATATTTCTAAAAATCTATCAAAAATAAAAGAGATAAAACAACCAAGTTTTATAGAATGAAGCGATCAATGAGATAGCTTATCCATACAATTGCCCAAAAAATAAGTGCAAATAATTGTGTCGCACTTCCCATATCTTTTGCTTTTTTGGCCAGTGGATGAATTTCAAGACTTGTAAAGTCAATTGCATTTTCAATCGCAGAGTTAATTAATTCAACACACAAAGCTAAAAAACAGGGTAGAAGTAAAAGAATGAGTTCAACCCAACTGCGTGCAAGTAAAAAGCTCACTGGAATTAAAACCAAAGATAAAAATACAATTTGACGAAATGCCTCTTCATCTCTATATGCACTCACAATTCCATTTAAAGAATAAGAAAAAGCATTTTTAAGACGTTTAAAGCCTTTTTTACCTTTTTTGTCATTACGCTTGGGATTCATTTTTTGCCTTTGTTAGGAAAAGAAAGGAGAGTGAGAGGGAAGTGGATCACCACCTCTTAGATTGTGCCTCTCCCACAATTTTATCTGCCATCATTGCAACTTCTTTTGCAATTTTCTCTGTCTCATCAGCAATTTCAACTGTTTGCTTCGTCACATTCTCAAGCTGAGAAATTGCATCATTAATTCTAGAAATTCCTGCGGATTGCTCACGGATACTTTCACCCATTTCATCTACAGATTGCACAAGAGTATTTGTATTTGCTTCAATCTCACTCAAAGATTTTTGAGTTCGCTCAGCAAGTTTTCTTACTTCATCAGCAACAACAGCAAATCCTCTTCCATGTTCTCCAGCTCTTGCAGCTTCAATAGCAGCATTGAGCGCTAAAAGATTTGTTTGCTCTGCAATATCACTGATAATTGTAATAACATCTTTAATATCTGTAGAATATTTTGTAACTTCTTGAGTTTTGGTGTTCACCATACCCATAGCCTCATTAATCTTTCTGACAGTATTTGCACTTTCTTGAAGTGAACCAGATTGTTTAGAACTTCCATCAAAGAGAACTTGAACAGATTCTTTGAGTGAAGAAGATTTATCTTGTAAATCTTTTCCTTGTTGGAGTGATGTAGAAAGCATTAATGCTAAAGAATCTCTTAGAGTGTTGATATTTTGAACCAAAAGATCAAATGCACTATTGCTTTTAAGATTATTCAAAGATAGTTTGCTGGAATAATCATAAGCCCCATATTCTTTAAGTGCAGCATTTGTTTTTGCAAAATGATCTCTTGTCGAGCTAATCATCGCATTAACACTATCTTTAAATTCTTCGAGTGCAACATTTGGAGTTGAAGAGGTGATCGATGTATCATAATTACCCATTCTCACTTCATTGGCAACATTTTTTGCCTCTGCAATCAATTGATTATCAGCCGTGATTTGCTTTTCAACAAGTTGAATATTTTGATTAATTGTTTTTGCCATATTTCCAAACTCATCCTGAGATGCAAAAGGAATAAGCGTCGCTTTTGAACTCTTACCCCCAAGGAATGCAAAGAATGCTGAAAGTCCATCTTGAATAATTTTAATAGGCTTAAGAAGATTTTTGCTTACAAAAAATAGGATCAATGTAGAAAGCAAAATTGAAATGATTGTTACAATCACCTCTTTGACCAAGAGTGCATCGAGTCTTGAAAGGAAATCTTTCTCAGCCAAAGAAGAACATACAATCCAATTTGTCTCCTCAAGTTTTGTACACATTTTTCCAAAAGTTGTTGTACTTGTAATAGAAGCAGCAAATGTTTGATAATCGCCTGCTTGTTTTGCGGCTTGAACAAACTCATTGAGTGCGGGCATATTCTTAAGAAGTAAATCACTCTTTGGATAAACAATAAGGAAGTTTCTTTCATCAATTAAATAATCATAAGAGTGTGGTGACATTTTGCTTCGCTCAAGTGTTGCACGTACTTCTTTAAGTGGAAGATCTCCACCAATAACACCAAGAAGTTTTTTACCACTATACACAGGAACTGAAAAACTTACAACAATTTCATTCATTCTCTTGTCATAATATGCCAATCCCATAGTAATGCCCCTTTTGCGAATGGCATCTTTATACCAATCTCTTATCCGTGCATCATAGTTATCATTTTCAGGAGACATATAATAAGGCTCTTTCTTGGTTGAATTGGCAACCAACAAACGTCCATCATCTTCAAATCCAAAATATACAACACTTAAACGTGCACCGCTAAAATACGATGCAAGCATTGATTCTAGTAATTGAGGATTTTGAACAACCTCTGGAGTAATTAAACTTCCAAAAAGATTGAGTTTGGCTTTTGTGCTCTTGATTTCTTGTGAAATCATAAGCTTATTATTGCGAAGTTGCTGTCTTTGATTATCAAACACGACTGATAAGATGCTTGATTTGGCCTCAAAATAAGACACTGAACTCAAAACAACAAATCCTAAAAGTCCTAAAATACCTACATAAAAAGTTGTTTTCCATACAACGCTTTTAAACATTGGCTCTTCCTTACGTTGATTAAAATAAAATACAATATTATCAAAAACTAATCCTAATCTACCAAAAACTTTTTCTACTCGCTAGGATGTTTATAAACTTTGCTATGATATTCATAAAATCTATATTTAATGACAAGAGGGTGTTATGAGTGATTTACAAAAAAGAGCAGTTGATTATCATAAAGGTGGAAAAGTAGGAATTTCTCCAAAGACAAAGCTTGAAAGCTTTACTGATCTCTCCTTGGCTTATTCTCCTGGTGTGGCCTATCCTTGTAAAGAAATTGAGGGCAATCCTCTTTTAGCTTATGAGCTTACAAGTAAGGGAAATCTTGTTGCAGTCATCAGTAATGGGAGTGCAGTTTTAGGTCTTGGAGATATTGGTGCGTTGGCCAGTAAGCCTGTTATGGAAGGAAAAAGCGTATTGTTTAAAAAATTTGCCAATATTGATTCTTTTGATATTGAAATTGATGAGAAAGATCCAAAAAAACTTATCTCAATCATTAAGGCAATTGCACCAACCTTTGGTGGGATTAATCTTGAAGATATTAAAGCTCCAGAATGTTTTGAAATTGAACAAACGCTTAAAGAAGAATTAGATATTCCTGTCATGCATGATGATCAGCATGGAACAGCTATTGTAAGCTCTGCTGCCTTACTCAATGCTTGTGAAATTGTAAAAAAAGATCTTACAGAGCTTAAAGTTGTGATTATTGGAGCGGGGGCGAGTGCAATCTCTTGTGCAAAAATGTACCAAAGCTTTGGAGTAAAAAATATTATTATGTTTGATAGCAATGGGGTGATTCATGCTGGAAGAGATGATTTAAGCCAAGAGAAAAAGATTTTTATCTCTCCTACAAAATACGCAAACTATCAAGAAGCACTTAAGAGTGCTGATGTGCTTTTAGGTCTAAGCAGGGGAAATATTCTTAATCAAGAAGATATTAAGGTTATGGCAAAAGATCCTTTAATCTTTACTCTTAGCAATCCTACACCAGAGATTGCACCCGAACTGATAAAAGAAGTGCGGCCCGATGCAATTATTGCCACGGGAAGAAGTGATTATCCAAATCAAATCAACAATGTTCTTGCTTTCCCTTTTATTTTTAGAGGTGCATTAGATGTCAGAGCTAAGGCAATCAGTGAAAATATGAAAAAAGCAGCTGCAATGGCTTTAGCAAAACTTGCAAGGCAAGAAGTTCCTCTTCATCTTCAAGAACTTTATGGACGCAAACTTAGCTTTGGTAAAGAATATATTATCCCTGTAGCATTTGATGAAAGACTCCTCCCCCTACTCTCTAAAGCTGTAGCACAAAGTGCAATTGAAGATGGATTAGCTAGAATTTAATGAGACATATTCCTGTTTTAAAGGATCAAGTCCTTAAGATTTTCTCTCCTCTTTGTGAGGGAACTTTAATTGACTGCACACTTGGATTTGGCGGACACACTTCAGCCCTGCTTGATGCACATCCAAATCTAGAGATTATTGGCATTGATCAAGACAAAGAAGCAAGAGAGTATTGCAAAACCCATCTTTGCACACAGAAAGTGAATATACTGGAGGGAAATTTTGCAGATCAAATCACTCACGCCCTAGAAATAGCAAAAAAACCTGTTGTAGGAATCTTGGCAGATATTGGCGTAAGCTCTTTACAACTTGATGATCTCTCTAGAGGTTTTGGCTTTACTTCACCCACACTTGATATGAGAATGGATATAAATAATCCCCTAGATGCCTCAAAGATCATTAATCATTACTCCAAACTCCAATTAGAAAAAATCTTTAGAGAATATGGCGAGATAAGAGAGAGTAAAAAAATGGCTGATCTTATTGTAAATTATCGCAATAAAAAACCTTTTGAGAGTGCATTTGAGCTTAGCTCCTTACTTGAAAAACATTTTAAAAAAAATAAAATCCACCCTGCAACCCTAGCTTTCCAAGCCATTAGGATTGAAGTCAATAATGAACTAGATGTACTGAGGAATCTTTTAAAAAGTCTTGAGCAAGCTCATATTCCTAATGCTATTGTAGCAATCATTTCTTTTCACTCCCTTGAGGATAGAATCATTAAAACAGCCTTTAAGGAGTGGGAAAAGAATTGTATTTGTCCCCAAGAATTGATGAGGTGTGAGTGTGGAAATACTCATAGTCGTGGTAGAATTCTTACAAAAAAACCCTTAGTTGCCACACAAGAAGAAATCCAAAAAAATCCGCGATCTCGTAGTGCCAAACTAAGAGCTTTTAAATTTGGAAAATAAAATGCTAAGTGAAAATGAAAAAGACGAATTGCTTGCCCCTCTTCCTGAAGAAAAGATTATTGATGGAAGAGATTTACTTAGAGCATTGCTTATCTTTTTGTGTTTTTTTATTCTTTTTGCACCAAAAATTTATTTCTCAAGTGAGATTTACTATCTTAGCCGTGATGTAACAAAAATCAAAAATCGTCTTGACCTTCTCAAAGAAGAAAACCGTATGCTTAAAAAAAATCTTGAAGATTTTAAATTTCAACAAGTATTGAGAATGGATTAGTGCAAAAAGCGCTTAGTGTTAATGAACTCAACCTTCAAATTAAAGAAATTTTAGAGCAAACTTTCCTGTCTGTATGTGTAGAAGGAGAGATTAGCAATCTCACAATCCATACAAGTGGGCATATTTATTTCACACTTAAAGATTCTCAAAGCTGTATCAAATGTGTGCTTTTTAGAGGAAATGCACAATACCTTGACTTCAAGCCCCAAAATGGACAAAAAATTATTGCACTAGGAGGAATCAGTGTCTACCCGCCTAGAGGAGATTATCAAATCTTGTGTAAAAAACTTATTTCTCATGCGATGGGGGATTTATTTCAAGCCTATGAAATACTCAAGAAAAAGCTAGAAGCCAAGGGTTATTTTGAAAATAAAAAACCCCTCCCCCTCTTTCCTAAAAAAGTTGCTTTACTCACCTCAAGCACAGGTGCAGCGTTGCAAGATATGCTTAGAGTTGCTTTAAAACGTTGGAATCTTGTAGAATTTAAGATCCTTAACACCCTTGTCCAAGGCGAAGGCGCAAAAGAGAGCATTGCCCAAAATATCGCTTATGCAGATACTTTAGGAATGGACATTATTGTTTTAGCTAGGGGTGGGGGAAGTAAAGAAGATTTATGGGCTTTTAATGAAGAAATTGTTGCGGATGCAATTTTTCAGGCCAAAACTCCTATTGTCTCTGCGATTGGGCATGAAAGTGATGTGTTAATCAGTGATTTTGTTGCGGATAGGAGAGCACCCACTCCTTCTGCATGCATGGAGATGATTTTGCCTGATCGCATCGATTGGCTATACCGACTGAATGAAATGCAAGAGAGTCTCTCCTATCTCTTTTCTCATTTACTTAAACATAAATCCCAAACTCTACTCACCCTTAAAGAGAAATACACTCTCGCCTCTCCTGCTCAAAAACTTTTGCTCCAAGAAAGACAAATTCAAAATCTCAAAGAAATGCTTAAATTCAAAATGCAATCCCTACTTGAGTATAAAAGCTCTCTACTTTGCTTTCCTGGCTCTCTACTCACACTCAACCCCCTGCTTCCTTTTGAAAGAAGACTTCAAGAGCTTCAAAACATCTATAAACTCCAAAGTCCAAAAACACAAAAAGGTTATGCACAAATTACAAAAAATCAAGAAATTTTAGAATTGGAGGATTTGAGTGAAGGAGAAGTTTTTGAACTTACAAACTCAAAAACTTCATTATTTGCTCAAGTTTTACCAAAGGTTTAATTCAACTTGCTTTTGATTATCAAAGCTTTTTGATGAGTTATCTAGGCTATATTCAATAGCCATTCCATAAGCAACAACACTTCTTCCATTATTTTCAATTTTAAAGGATTGATATACAGAGGTTGGAAGCTTAATTGTCCCAATATTTGGAACTTTTCCATTAGGTGGAATGCTTTTATTCACCTGCATTTCTCCAACTAATTCACCATTAAAATACAATGCAATTTGAGTAACTTTCATAAACTGCTTTGTTTTATTAACAATTCCAATGGATACGGCACTTTTTCCAAGAAGAAAAGATTGGGCTGTGATTGTAAGATCTTGATTGTCCAAACTTACAAGTGGCATAACTTTTTTTGAAAGAATATAACGCGCTGCCGTATCTCCACGTTTATTTTTAATATACATATCCGCACCATTATCAAGCAAGAGTTTAATCATTGCAGAGTTTTTATTCAAAATTGCATGATAAAGAGGTGTATTACCTTGTGCATCTTGTGCATCAACATCAGCCCCATTATTAATTAAAATTCGTGCAAGTCTGACATCATTAACTTTTTTTCCACTCACTTTAAGTAAAGGGGTTTCCCCATAACTCTCTGCATCAACATCAGCACCTCGCCTTATCATGAGTTCAACTACATCTCCCCAACCACTTCGACAAGCATTATAAAGAGGTGTCATTCCTCTCCAACGCACATTCATATCAGCCCCTAGGCTAATCCCCTTTCTTACTGTTGTATAGTCATCACTAAAAAGATAAGAATTCCAACGATCATCTGCTCCCAAAAAACTTCCAAGAAGCAAACAGCTTAAAATAATTTTCTTCATCTACTCTCCTTATTTCAAGTGTTTTTTGGCTAATGATAAAATTGTATTAAAAATTTCTTCAAAATCACAACCATAAATGCGACAATCTGCAATAGAAGTCATAAAATTAGTATCTCTTCTAAATCGAGGAAGAATATGCCAATGTAAATGCTCAGGAATTCCAGCACCTCCTGCCTCTTTGATATTTATCCCTGTATTAATCCCCTCTGCACCAAACTCATAGAGCATATTAATCCCTTGTAAAACCTTCTTTGAGATATGTAACCATTCTCTCTCTTGTAATAAATGAGGAGAATCAATATGCTGGTGAGGAATAATCATAAAATGTGCAGGAGTATAAGGATAGGCATTAAGCACACCATAGCAAATTTCATCTTTGTAAAATACCCACTCTTGTCCAACATCAACTTTTGAGAGATGACAAAAAATACACTCAGAGCTTTTCTTTTTTTCCTGTAAATAAGCGCTGCGCCAAGGAGAATATAAATATTGCATTCTAAACTCTAAATATAGCTTGGGGCATCATTGGCAAAAAGGATTAAATCCCCATCTTTAACTGTGGCTTTAAGTGTATTTTCTAACATACTCTTTTCTTTAAGAAGAATTTTTTTACTCCTCGTAATAGCAGTAGAAAGGGTTTTGCAATTCAGTTCACCTGTAATAATTGCAATATCAAAAACTTTGGAAATTTCATGTGCAAGCTGAGTATTTGCTTCCTGTGTGCTTTCTACAATCCCAGGGGTAACAATAATTTTTCTGCCTTGATGCTCTGAGGAAATTCTAATTGCCTCTAGCATTCCTTCAAGATTCCCATTAAAGCTATCATCTAAAATCACACGACCATTGACTTCGCTTTTATATAAACGATGCTCTACACCATTAAGTTTTTTTACCTTTGTGACAATCTCGCTTAAACTCATTCCAACCTTTTTTGCCATCAAAATCGCCAATGCTATATTGTAGGCATTAAAAGTTCCTAGCACGGGAGTTTGAAATTCTCTATACTCTCCATCAATTTCAAGCTCAAATTTTGTTCCATTTAAAGTGGCTATGATATTTCTGATGCCTGTAGGAGCTTTTTGCACCCTATTGAGTGCATATTGTGGAATAGGATTACTTGATTCTACAAGAGCATGCCTTAAGCGATTACTTTGCAAGGCTTCAAACTTGGTTTCTATAATGTTTTCCAAACTTTTAAAATACTCTAAATGTTGCTCACCAATCTTACCAATAATGACATATTGGGGATTAAGGAATTGTGCAATTTGTGCAATATCTCCTTTTTGTCTTGCACCTGCTTCTACGATATAAAACTCACTTCTATAATCAAGCTGAGTGTTAATATCTGCAATAATTCCTACAAGAGTATTGACACTGCGTGGAGTAGAATGCACCATATAACGAGATTTAAGAATTTGTGTAAGATAGTTCTTAATGCTTGTTTTACCATAGCTTGCAGTGATTAATATAATCTTACAATGTGGCATTGAAGCAATTTTTTCACTTGCAATTTTTTTATAGCGATTAAGAAGAAAATACTCAAAAAGATTGGAAATTAAAAGAGCAAAAGCAAGGGCAATAAAATAAGAATAAATATTCTTACCGTATGCCATTTGAAGCACAACATCAAGTAAAATAAAAAGGAGGTAAATCCCATAAAATCGAAAAACACGTCCTGTCCATTTTAAAGGCTTATCAAGCTTTTTTGCCCAGAAGAAGAGAAGTGGGATATAAATAAATAAGCAGAAAAGATAAAAAAATCCTCCATAACCCAAAAGGTTAAAAAGGATAAATAATGCAATAGGAGCAAAGAAATACAAAATATGCCATCGCCACTTATGATGCTTACTGATTACACGATAAAGGCTATAGTTATACCATTGCAAATTGGTAATCAGATAGTATCCCAAACTTAATAAAAATAAAACATCTAAAGCATTTAATAATACTGCATCTATCATTTTTTACTCCATTCTAAAAGCAATCTCTCCACTTCCTTTGGATGAGATAAAAAGAAATAGTGATCTCCCTCTAAAAATCTTAAAACACTTCCTTTAATTAAAGAGGTTATTTTCTCTGCACTACTTGGAGGGGTGGCCTTGTCTTTTGAACCCCAAAGAAGCAAGGTTTTAGAAGTGCAATTTGCAAAAATCTGTGTGAAGTCTTCATCTACGACATTTTTAAAAACTTCATACATTGCGGAATTCAATCCTTGTGCATCTTTGCTTCTAAAAAAAGTATTTGAAATTCTAAGTCTTTTAAGAATTTTAGCAAAAATGATTTTTACTCGCACGCTTAAGGGTTTAGGGCAAACAATTCCCGCACTGCTTAAAAGAACAAGTGAAGGAGGAAGAAGCAAGGTTGCAACCTTTCCTCCAAAACTATGTCCTACAATAATATCCACTTTAAAGGGCAAGGATTGTAAAAAGAGTTTGATAATGTGTGCATAATCATATGTGCTAATCACTTCAGAGTTGGGACTCTTTCCAAATCCTGGAAGATCAATATAAATATGTCGCATTTCTCCTAAGATTTTGCAAAATGCGCTCTTCATCACCTCCTTATTACTTCCCCAGCCATGTAAAAAAACAATACTCTGAGTTTGATTTGGATTAAGAATCTCATAAGAGATTTCAAATTCTTTTCCCTGATAAATAACAATTCTCTTTGCCAATTATGCTTTCCCCTTGGCTTTTTGAATCTTATGAATATAGGTGTAATTAACATCAATTGTTTTTGGACTTGGGATTCCCACATCATCAAGCACATGAGCAAAATCTAAGAAAAGATAGTTTGCCATAGAACCTGGAATTGGGTTGATTTCATTAAGATACACCTCATCATCAATCACAAAAAAATCACAACGAATGATTGCACCCTCAAAACAATTATCATACAGTATTCTAAAAGCCTCTTGAAGCTTCTTCTCTAACTCTTTGGTTATTTGTGCTTGAGAGAGAGTAGAAGTTCTTGAAAAATCAAGATATTTATTTTCAAAATTTAAAAATTCTTCTTTTTTAGGCTCTTCTACAACAGAAAATACAAACTCTCCCTCTAAATTTTTATAACCTGCAAGATTGTATTCTTTAACACCTTCAATAAAGGGTTCCACTAAAATTCTATGATCATATTCAAATGCACTATCAAGCAAATACTCCAAACTCTCCTTATCCCTTGCAATTCCAACACCAATAGAGCTCCCTAATCTCAAAGGTTTAATGATTGAGGGATATTGTGTTAGGGTTTTTGGTGCCATCTTCCGATCATAAACTTCATAATCTAAAACTCTCACTCCTCGCTCTTTTGCAAAGAGTTTTGTAAGATGCTTATCAAAGCTAAGCACACAAGCACTTGTGCGTGGAGCAATAAAGGGAATGGAATAGAATTCAAGAAGTGAAGAGAGGATTCCATCCTCCCCATCTCCCCCATGAACAACACTCAAAAGCTTCCTAACTCCCAAAGCTTTCTCTGTAAAAAAACTAGATATGTAAAAATCCCCCTGTTTGAGCAAGAGTTTTTTACACTGCTTATATTCAAGAGAACTAAAGGTTTTAGAATTCATTTTTTCTTGAGGAATGAGATAAAACTCATGGCTTGGGTCTAAAAAAATAAAATGAGTAAAATTGATAATTTTTGAAAGAGAAATTGCACTGACAATACTGATCTCATGCTCATAACTCTTCCCACCAAATAAAATACTGATTGACATATTTTTCCTTTCTACTTGAGTAAAAACAAGATTGTGCTTGATTGGATATTGCTTCCAGATTCTACACACACTTGAGCAATCTCCCCCTCTTGATGACTAAGAATTTCATTCTCCATCTTCATTGCCTCAACCACGCCAAGCACTGTATCTTTTGTGATTTTATCCCCCTCTTTGACAAAGATCTTGCTCAGAGTCCCGCCCATTGGAGAATAAATTGCCTTTTCATTTTCCTCATACTCTCCACTTTTTGGATTTGATGCGCTAAAGAACACTTCCTTCTCCTCATCATCAATCCTTAATTTTACGCTTTCTCCCTCTTGGGTGCTCTGCACTTCTAAAATCTCAATTTTATAATCTTGTCTTAAAAGTTTAGCTTGGAAATGATGGCCTAAATTTGTCTTAGGACTAGGCACAATGGGCTTTCTCTCCCCTTTTAAAAAATTCTTTGCCACATCCCCAAAGAGTGCATAAGAAATCACATCTGTTCTACTTTGAGCAAATTCCCTACTTTCCTCTTGTGCCTTTTGCAATTCATTTTGTGGCTTTTGGGGAAGTCCTTGATTTGAAACCTTTTGCACAAGCTCTTCTTTAATAGGGGCTGGAGTTTTTCCATAAAGCCCTAAGATAAGGTTTTTTGATTCTGTTGTAAGAGTTTTGTATCTATGATTTTGCAAGACATTAAGAACTGCTTGAGTCCCCACAATCTGGCTTGTAGGTGTAACAAGTGGGATATAGCCAAAATCCTCTCTGACTGCAATAATTTCTTTTGCCACTTCTGGCATTCTCTCTAGAGCATTTTGTTCTTTGAGTTGTGAAGCAAGATTTGAAATCATTCCCCCTGGGATTTGAGAGAGTAAAATCTCAGTATCCACTGAATTATAACTGGATTCAAACTCTGAATATTTTGCTCTTATCTCTCTTAAAATTTTTGAAGCTTCCTCCATTGGCTCTAGACTTAAGCCTGTATCCCATTGTGTGCCTTGCAGTGTTGCAACAAGAGCTTGAGTGCAAGGGTGAGAGGTCCCACCACTTAGGGCTGAATTACTTAAATCTAGCACATCTGCTCCTGCTTCTATAGCCTTAAGCATTGAACCAAAAGCAAATCCCGTTGTTGCGTGAATATGCACACTCAAAGGCACACCCACCTCTTCTTTAATTGCTTTAACCAACTCATAAGCATCATAAGGTCGCAAAAGTCCTGCCATATCCTTAATTGCAAGACTTTGACAGCCTAGCTCTACAAGCTCTTTAGCATAGGAGATGAAAAATTTTAAGTGATGCACGGGTGAGGTGGTATAGCAAATTGCCCCTTGAGCCTCTGCCCCATTCTTTCGCACCTCCTCAATACTCAGTTTGAGATTTGAACTATCATTGAGAGCATCAAAGATTCTAAAAATATCAATCCCCCCTTGAGTGCTTAAGGCAATAAATTCTTTGAGCACATCATCACTATAGTGGCGATAACCTACAAGATTTTGACCCCTTAGAAGCATTTGGAGCGGAGTTTTGACAAAAATTTCTTTAAAAAGTTTCAATCTCTCAAAAGGATCTTCATTCAAATATCTCAAACATGCATCATAAGTTGCCCCTCCCCATACCTCAACACTATGAAAGCCAATAGGTTCAAAAATTCTAGCAACCTCAAGCATATCTTGTGTGCTCACACGTGTGGCTAGAAGTGATTGCACCCCGTCTCGTAATGAGTTTTCAGTAATTTTAATGCCCTTCATTTTCTTTCCTTCTAGCTTAAAAGCACAATTTTATCAAACCTTAGGAGAGAGTAAAAGTTAAAGTCGTGCAAATTTTGGAATTTTTACTCCCACTGCTTAAAAGTCCATATTGCTCTAATGCTTCCTCTATGCCCTCCATTCCTTTGCATTTCGCTAATTCTCTAAGCACGATGCCACGATAGTATTTCCCAAAATGACTCACCTTTTTGCCATTTTTATAAAACTCCATAGAAAAATGATGGACTTTGGGCATATAGAGCTTTTTGTAAAACTCTGCCCTTAAATCTAGCACAAACTCTTCATTCAAGACCTCATCAAGTTCTCTCTCACAAGCTTTATAAATCTCCTTAGAGCTAAAAGCGCTAAACCCCTCTCCTTGCTTGAGTTTATAAAAGGGCAATAATTCCTCTGCACCCACCGCGCCAAAAAGATTACTAAAAATCAAAGTATGCCTATTAATCCACACCCTCTCTTCTTCTTTAAGAGTATGATAAGCCAGAGCATCATAAGCCACCCCATTATAAAGTTCTATAGCAGAAGAGAGCTTAGGAAAAGAAGTGATTACACCCAGTGCTTGAGTGATATCACAGAGTTTAGAATAACCCATCATCTTGCCAAGCTCTCTTTCAGTTGCACTTTGGGTAAAATCAAAATAACTTTTATAAATCTTAGAGATTTTTTCACTCATTTTTCCCTCTAATGTGGGGAAAATCTTACCTTCAGAAGGAGAAAATAAAACTTTCATGTTTAATTCCTTTATGATGCAGTAATGTAATGATAGCCTACATCCCCTCAAGGAGTTTAAGCTTTCTCTCCCTCCAATCAGGCATATATAACATCACAAAATGATAAAAATCTTTATTATGATGAGGATATTTAAGATGAGCAAGTTCGTGCAAAACAACATACTCAATAGCTCTCTTATTCTTTTGGATAAGAGCAAGATTAAGATTAATATAGGCTTTAGTAGGATTGCAACTCCCCCATCTTGTTTTCATTTCCTTGATTCTAAGAGTTTGGATTTTCTCAAAGCCTAGCAATGTGCTGTATTTATCCAAAGCCTCCCTAAAATACTGCCTAGCTCTTGTCTGATACCACATTTTAATGAGCCTCTCTTTGCGTTTATAATCCTCCCTCTCTCTTACACTGACCTCAAGATATCCCCCTCTAAGCTTCACCCCCTCAACTTCGCGCACAAGCACCTTAAGACGATAGCGTTTGCCCAAATAGTAAATATCTTCACCACTTAAAAGTTGCTTAGCTAAAGGCTGATTCTCTCTAAACCTCTCCAACCTCTGCTCTATCCACTCTTTTCTTTTGTGTAAAATATATTCAATCTCTTTTTTGCTTGTATCTTTTGGCACACTTAAAACCACTTCACAAGAAGGCTTAACCTTAAGAATAATATTTTTAATCTCTTTATAAACTATTTTGACTTCCTGCATAGTTTTTTTGCCCTATTTCTCTGATTTGCACAATCAACTCTTCCACCCTATTAGAGGCAATATCCACCTCATATTCATAGAGTAAATCATCAATAATTTGCTCAATTTGCTTACTCACCTCACTATTATGTTCCCAATCGGGTTTTTGAGACTTTTGCACAAACACTTCATCAAGTCTAAGCACAAATTCTATAAGTTTTTGCTCATCATTAAACTTTGATTTGAGATTATCATAAAAAGCTTTTTGAGCAATCTTGTTTAAGGCTTTGGGATAGTTTTGGTCTGTGTTATTGTTATAACCCTTAAGCTCTTGATAAATTTCTTTGGCTCTCAAAAGTTTTGTAGCCTCATCGATTCTATTCTGTCTATAATCCTCTAAAATCCTATTAATCCGCTGACTTAAATCATCATAGAAAAATGGATTTTTTTCCCTCTCTTGTATAGCAACTTGACTTGTCGCACTCAAGATTCTATCTGCTTGTGCATTCTGTGTTATCCCTTCGCCCTCACTTAAAAAATTCTCATCAAATATTTTTACAAGTTCAACAAGTACCTGAGCTTCATTTGCCCCAACATAGCGATCAAGGAGCTCTTGCATTTGCTTCTCATAAGCTTTAAAATCCACCTTTTGATGATAGCGAATCTGCACACTACTTTTAAGCTGTATATAAAATTTCAATGCCCTCTTAAAAGTTTCAATCTCTTTTGAAGTAAAATCCTCTTGATATCCTTCTCCTAAGAAAAGGAGTTTAAGACTTTTTGAAAACTCCAAAAGAAGAGAGTAAAACTCTTCGCGTTTTTCCTTATCCCCCAAAAAGACCTCATAATCCTCTTGGCTTTTTGCTCCAGAAAAAAACTTCTCTAAAGCTTGATATTTCTCCCTTATGCCCAAAGAGTGTTCTTTAAGACTGATGACTGCTTGAGCGATATCGTGTGCGTCATATCCTGAGAGTGCCTCATATTCGCTCAAGGCCTTGCTTAAATCCTCCAATAACCCTCGATAATCAATAATTAACCCACATTCCTTGTCTTCAAAAAGTCGATTGGCTCGTGCAATGGCTTGGAGGAGATTATGCTCTTTAAGAGACTTATCAATATACAAACAGCCAATATTGGGTGCATCAAACCCCGTAAGGAGCTTATCTACAACGATTAAAAGCTCTATCTCATCCCCATGCACAAACTCATCTTGAATGTATTGCATATAAGCTTCTTCATTTGAATATTTTTTCATCAACTCTTCCCAAGCTCTTCGCACTTCATCTGCATTGTCACTCTCTACCTCTTCATACCCCTCTCTCATATCAGGAGCAGAGATGACAAAAGCACTTCTTAGCCAACCCTTGCTTTGAAAGATTTGATGATATTTGATGGCTTCATACTTAGAGCTTGTGGCAAGCATTGCTTTAAAGGGATAGGCTTTGAAGTGATTATAAATATCCCATGCAATCCACTCCAATCGCTCTAGATTGGGAGCTATTTTTCTAAATTGGGTAAATTTAGCCTTAAGATCAGATTTTTGCTCATCACTTAAATCCCTACACAGAATTTCAAATCTCTTATTTAGCCCCGCTTCATTATTGATAAACTGCTCAATCATTCTCCCCTCATAATACAGAGGTAAAACCGCCTCATCCCTAAGGGCTTGCTTAATGGTGTATTTATGGATAAATCCCCCAAACTTCTGCAATGAGCCTTTTTCTTTAGAGAGTAAAGGTGTGCCTGTAAAGCCAATATAGCACCCATTAGGGAAAACCTTTTTCATACATGCATGAAGCTCTCCACCCTGTGTGCGATGAGCCTCATCCACAAGCACAAAAATATCTCTACCCTCTTGGATTACTTTATCTTTAAGGGATAGGAATTTATGCACTAAAGTTGTGATCACACTCACTCCTTGACCTAAAAGCTCCTTTAGATGTGTAGAGCTTTTGGCTTGGGAGACACATATGCCCACATTGCCAAAGACTTTATGAATCTGAGTGTCCAAATCTTTTCTATCAGTGACAATGATGATTTTAGCTCCAGAGATAGAGTGCTTAAGCTCTGTGGCTAGAAGGCTCATTGTCAGAGACTTTCCACTGCCTTGTGTATGCCAGATTAACCCGCCCTCTCTTGGTTTTTCTCCCACCTCTCCACTGTGGCTTTGCACTCTTTTAAGCGTTTGCTTGATTGCAAAATACTGCTGATGACGTGCAACTTTTTTGCTAGATTTTTCAAACACGATAAAAGAGCTAATCATCTCCAATAATCGCTCTTTACTGAGAAGTGAATACATCAGTTTTTCTATAGCATTAGCATTTAATTCACCAAAAAATGGGGGCAGATATTTCTCATCTTCTTCCACCCAGCTTGCATAATGCTTCTTTTGTGTGCCTACTGTGCCATATTTAGCCTCTTGGTTGCTTCCTACAAAAGTAAGCTGAATGAATCTAAAAAGCTGAGGAATCTCCTCTTCTTTTTGGTTGCGAATCATCTGAGAAATCCCCTCTTCTATGCTTACACTTGATTTTTTAAGCTCAATGACGACTATGGGGATACCATTGATAAAAACTACAATATCAGGGCGTCTATGCCTTTGCCTCTCCCCCTTTTGCACTCTAAGCACTTCAAACTCTTGCGTGAAACTAAAATCATTGGCATAAGGGTTAGAAAAATCAATGAGGGGGAGGGTTTGATTTTTGACACTTCCATCTTGCAGAGTTTGGGGGACTTCAATACCATAAAGGAGCTTATTGCTTATCTTTTCATTGCTTTTAAGAAGCCCTTCAGCGCTAGGGGATTGTAACTCTCGCAATGCTCTTGCAATGCCTTCAAGGGAGAAGGGGATATTCTCTCCTTTGTGTGTGAAAGTGGCTTTAGATAGATGAGTGCGTAAAATGTCTTTAAGAATCACTTCACTTGCATTTACTCTCATATTTTGCATCTCTTGGGGAGAGATATAGGTATAGCCCATTTTTTTAAGAAACTCTATAAGAGGCTTTTGAATGGTGGCGTATTCTGTGGTTGAGTAGGTTTTCATTGGGGTTCCTTATTTTCTTCTTGTAAAAAGTTTTCTAAAATCTCAATAATTACTTTAAAGTTTTCAAAGTCTTCTTTTGTGCCATTTTCACAAATCCAATTACACAGATTTCTTTTTTGATTATTATTGACTTGATATCTTTCAGGAATAGTCTCCTCTTTCCCATCTGTCCTCGTTTTCATCTCTGAGAAATAAGTAAAAAATTGAGGGTTTTCTACATCGATTTTCTTAATCGTATTTTTAGAAAAAAGATTTTCTATTCCCCTATCAACTAAAGAAACTTCTAGTGGAGGAATAATTCTTTTTACTAAATTTTCATTTTTTTCGTCTTTGGTTTTTGTATCACAATCATAGAGAAGCAAAACTTTGTTTTTTATATTTTGAAAGAAGTTGTTTTTCCTCATTTCCCATATTTTATTAAGATTTTGATATCCACCTCCATCACAAAGTTGCACTTTATCTAAAATATCCTTACACTCAAATAGTTCACATATTTTTTCAATATAGTCAATGTCAATACTCCCCTCTACAAAAACAAAAGACTTATGAGTATTTGCAATTTGTTTTTCTAAATCATCTTGAAATTTTTTTGTCTCAGTCAAAACTCTATAAGCCTCATCAAACTCCTTAAATCTCTCTGTTGTGATTTTTTTCCCTGTTGGCATTTCAATAAGATCAAATCCCTCATCCCCAAACTCTTTTTGCATTCCCAAAACAAAAAGAGGAGAATGGGTTGTAAGAATAAATTGAATTTTTGGAAAAAGCTCAATGAGACTTGGCAAAATCTCGCTTTGGAGTTTACTATGTAAGTGTATATCAACCTCATCAATAACGACAATACCTCTCATTTCTTCCATTGAGGATTCGAACAAATCACAATGTCTAATAATATTGACAAACATATTAAATAAAACACTCTCTCCTAAAGAAAGACAATCAATGCTGGGAACAAGCATTTTACCTCCTGAGAAAATGGTAATTCTTGAATTTGTTATTTGTCTTCTATTAAAAGCAAGATGAGCTTCAGAATCCCCCTTAATTCTCTGAATTAAGCTATTGATTACTTCTAGTCTTTTTTGATTCTCACCTGAATAAAGATATGAATCTAAAACAATATCCATAACAAAGCTTTTATTTTTTTCAGAAGATGAAATTATCTCTATTTCCTTATTAAGGTTATTTATAAACCTTCGTTGCAATTTAAAAAGAGATTCTTCATAAAATACAGGATTTTTCCAAAATGGTTCTTCATAGCGATATGCAGGTTGATAATAATGAGCTTGGGTTTTCCACTCTAATTGTAATTTTTTTTTAATTTGATTATTAAATTGAGTAATACTTTTCCCAGTAGATTGGAATTGTAATTTAAATGAGGGAAACATCCTTTGAATCTCTTGTATATTGGCTTTTATTGTGTCTGCGTATTCAATAATTTGAGAGTCTGAAGCTTCAAACCCCAAAGCTACAAAACCATTTTGTGAGTTTATACGCAAATTGCCCCCTCCTTGAACCTTATAAAGCCTTCTTGAAGCTCCATGCTGTTTTCCAATATTATCAAAAAGCATACTTCCAATCTCATAAAAACTATCAATAAGGCTTGAAAGCAAAATTGTTTTACCTGTGCCATTTTCTCCCACAATAACAATAGGTTTAGGATTTCCCTCTTCTGTAAAGCTAGACTCTATTCTTAATTCTTCGATTGCTCCAATATTTTTAATTCCGATAAATTTTAAATACATTACTTCACCCTCACCTTTCCATTGAGTAATTTTTGCATTAATCCTCTTTTTTGAGATTTCAGAGATTCGAGCTTTTGTTCTAAGAGTTTGATCTCATTATCTGCCTCACTTAGAACCTCTGCGATTTTTTTCTGCTCTGTAAGGAGTGGAAGCTTAATAGGTATTTTCTGTATGTTACTGGCGTAAAGATGAATAATTGTAGTTCCTTGAGCAAAACTTGCAATTTTGTTTCTATAAACTTCACGTAAGAGTCTAGCAATAAAAGCACTACAAATGTTTCTTATCTTTGGTCTAAAAATATTGATATCCCCACCAAGCAATATACCTTCTTCCTCGAGTGATGTTGCTATTGCTATATCTATTGCACTAGTTGTTGTAGAAGCTGGAACTAAAATATCTCCTTTTTTTGATAGTGTCCCTAGTTTTAGATTGGTTTGACTTATTACTTTATAAATAACCTCGTCATATGTTGTATAAAGTTCGCCATATAAGATACACTTTAATTTTCCATTTGGGACTATATCATCCTTTGTAAGTCCTATACCTTTCAAGATTGAAAAAATATCCCCCAATCTCACCACTTCCCAATCCTTATCAAATCCCTTAAAGCGGGTTTTGGCTGTAAGGAGGATTTGGCAAAGTCCTTTTTTGAGGGTTTGCTTGTCTTTGATAAGGGAGCAGAGATTTTGAATCTGTGTGTCCCAAGTGCTGAGAATCTCCGCAATTTTCTCCTGCTCTGCTAGAGGTGGGAGAGGGATTTTTGTTTTTCTAACTTCTCTAGAGCTTAACTCAAGAAATGTTGAACCGCAAGCAAAACGTATGAAATACTTCTTAATTTGATATGTCTGTAGCACATAGTAAGCAAATTCATAGTTTAGAGAATTTGAACACACGAGAGATTGAAATCCCTGATTGGTTGTGCAATCCACCTTTGCAATTCCAATATCCCCTATTGTTGCTCTTGTTGTTATGAGAATGGTATGTATTGGTAGCTTCTTAGCTGATGATTCCTCTAACCCTTTCTCTGTAATCTGTCTTTCACTTTTCATAATATATTTTGTTTTAATCTCTGTTGGTGTAAGCCAAACAATTCCATTTTTTTGTGTCCAATATTTTAAATTCTTTGTATCAGGAGTCCCACCACCAATAATTTTCCCAATATCCCCCAATCTCACCACTTCCCAATGCCGAGGCAAGATTCCAAGCTCTGTGTGTTTATAGCCCTTAGGGATCATCTGCCCTCCTTTGTAAGTGGGTGTTTCCAAAATGGAAAGAGTTGTGGAATTTGTGCATTTTTTGCATTGATGACCTTAGGGAGATGAAGGTTTAAAATCTGATGTTTCATAGATCGCTCCAAGGGCTTAGAGTCTCCCAAGATTGAGGGATTCCCATAGATTTTGTAGGAATGTGAGGATATTTCTGTAATAAGGCTTTAAATCGTCTCTTAATCGAAGAGTCTTTAAGGATTTGGGCTAGGACACTGAGGGCGAAGAAAACTTTATCTCTTGACACTGATTGATTGAGAAAAGGATATTTGATATCTTCTTTAAATTTTTTGACTAAATTTTTATTCCACAATCTGCCATGATGAGCACAAATATTCCTTACATAGGCAAGAGATTCAAGCCAATTCTCAAATACATTCACTCTTATATCTTTCATTTCCAAAAATTCTAAGAACTCTAACTGCTCTGGAAGTTGCATGAGTTTAAAGAACTTAGACATCGCACCAAAAGACAATATTTCTACTAAAACCCACAGTGGAAGATCATTAATTTTGTATTTTTTCTTGATATGCTCAATAAACTCTTCATGTGAACGTTGTTTTTCTTTGTTGGCTTGAGAAATAAACTCATAAAAAAGAAAAATATCCTTAATCCTCAGCTCTCTTTTGAGTGAGTGAGGATCTTCCATATATCCAAAAGGATTGTATTTTTTTGTGTGTATATGAGAAAGTTGGGCTCTTAAAATGATTTCAAAATCACTGACATAAGAAAAAAACAATTCCCTTAATTCAGCATCAAAATTATAGAGATTTGCAATATCTTCAAAAGTTACATTATCTTTGAAAATATCTTTTTGATCTGAATTCTTAGGATATTGAAAAGGAATAAAATAGGCACTCAAGCGATAGTAATGGACTTTTTTCAAAAACTCAATTGCTTGATCTTCATCTGTGATCATTAATTTTCTACTTTTAAGAATTTGTATGAGTTGGGGATAATCTTGAAAGTCTTTGTAATTCATAGAAAGCACCTCCCAGTCAGTGCTAAGCACCCGAGAGGTCTGTTAGCAAAATCATATAGTAATAAACCTAAACATTGGCTTAAAATTGAAAAAAACTTTTTCACACTAACCCCAATTCTTTAAGATAGTGATCCATTTTTTTCTGAGTTTTGGCAATCTCTTGTTCAAGTTTTGCAATTTTTTGCAGTGTAGAGGGAATATCTACTTCTTCCTCTTCTTCAAATGTATCAACATATCTAGGAATATTGAGGTTATAGTCATTGTCTTTTATTTCCTCAAGACTTACGAGGGAGGAGTATTTCTCTATTGTCTTGCGTTGCTTATAGGTGGTGAGAATTTTATTGATATTTTCTTGTGTGAGTTTGTTTTGACGTTTGCCCTTTTCAAACTCTTTGCTTGCATCAATAAAGAGAATATCACTTTGCTCTCTATCTCTTTTAAAGATAAGAATACAAGCAGGAATAGAAGTGCCATAGAAAAGATTAGCAGGGAGTCCAATCACAGCATCAAGCAAATTTTCTTCAATGAGTTGAGTTCTGATTTTACCCTCAGCACTTCCACGAAAGAGCACGCCATGCGGAAGCACTACACCCATTCTCCCTTTAGGAGCAAGAGAGAAGATCATATGAATGATAAAAGCATAATCTCCATTTCCCTTGGGTGGGAGGGGATAGTGTGAGAATCTTCCCCATTTATCATCTTTTGCCTCCTCACTCCCCCATGAATCAAGAGAAAAAGGAGGGTTTGCCACAATGACATCAAACTTCATTAAGCAATCATTTTGGATTTGTAGTGGGTTTCTTATCGTATCCCCCCACTGTATTTTGGCATCATTAATTTCATGCAGATACATATTCATTCTACAGAGTGAATGGGTTTGGGAATTTTTCTCCTGTCCATAGATTGCAAAATTCTCACTTCCTACTTCTTTGCTTGATTTAATGAGTAAAGAACCAGATCCACAAGTAGGGTCATAGATCCTCTCCCCTTCTTTTGCACTCACAAGCTTAGCTAAGAGGGTAGAAACCTCACTAGGAGTAAAAAACTCTCCTCCTTTTTTCCCTGCATCACTTGCAAACTCTGCGATAAGGAACTCATAAGCATCACCAATGACATCACGTCCAGAGATTTTACTAGGAGAGAGATTAAGTCTCTCATCAGAATATACTTCTAAAAGATTGCGCAATATGGCATTCCTCTCTTTAGTCTCTCCTAAAAGATTTTTATCATTAAAATCTACATTTCTAAAGATTCCATCAAGTTTGTGGGGATTATCTTCTTCGATTTTGGCTAGGGCTTTGTTGATGATTTCTCCTAAGTTTTTAGCTTCTTTGTTTGAGAGCAAATACTCAAAAGTGCAATTTTGTCCAAGAATAAATTTTTCTCTAGCCAAACTTCGCTTAATCCTCTCTTCATCCCCTTTATATTTCCTTTCAAGCTCTTGGAGCTTTTCTTTATGAAAATCAGAGAGAAATTTAACAAAAAGCATACTTAAAATATAGTCTTTATATTTTGAGCTATCCATACTTCCGCGAAATGCATCGCAAGCTTTCCACACAATTGAATTAATTGTTTCTTGTGCAATAGCCATTTTTACTCCTTTGTTATCAGTGATTTGAAAAATTGATGTTTGAGCATCCTCTTTTGCTCGATGAGCTCATTAAGAAAAGAGATTTCCCTATCCCCCTCTTGCATCAAAGCAATCATTTGGCTTTGCTTTTTTAGGGAGGGGAGGGGAATAGGCATTTGCTTAATATCTGCAACCCTAATCATTGGAATTGTTGTTCCCCTTATTTTTGTCTGAAAATAACTTTGTGCAAGACTTGAATTCAGATAATAGGCGAGATACTCACCCAAAATCTTACTTTTCTCTATACGCACAATCACTGCAAGTGAGGAAACAAGCAATTTTTGCTCATCTTTTGACACATAAATACAGCCAATAGGATCTCTTAAGCGAATCACCACATCACCCTTTTTTATAAAATAATTTTCAGAAATTTTTTCACTACAGACATATAAGCCTTCATGCCCAGAGATCATTTGGATTCCATCACTAGGAAAAGCATTCATAGAAAGGATTTGATAAGAGTAGCTCTGCAAACTACTAGGTGTTGCCTTATTTCTTGCAAGAGTAAATCCTACTTGAAGATGTGCAATATCTTGAAGTTTTTGCATTCATTCCTCACTGTCTTAATTTTTAAAATTAGCAGTATATCACAATTTATAAATTGTATTATTGATGAGTAATGCAATTTTATAAATTATTTCACAAAAGATATGCAATACCCTTAAATTTTCTTAAAAAAATTTTAGATTTTATATAGGGATCCTAGATCCTAGCATGTGACAAAAATCCACACAATATTTAATTCTATTTTTTTGAGTTTCTTAAGTTTTTTGCTATATTACGCAATTTTATAAAAAAACAATGAGGAGTAAAAATGAATATTGAGCGATTAATCATCGTTGGATTGATTGGACTAGTCATGAGTGGCTGTGTATATTTTGGACTCTTTCGCCCTATATTTGGAAACACTTACAAACTCTTGGCTCTTACACTCTCTGCCCTACTTTATATCTGTTCCCTTTCCTATCTTGCCTTTCTTCATCACCCCAAGCTCTTCACACAACATTTCTCAGTGGCTCTAGGAGTATTATTTTTGCTCTTTTGCACTTCCTTGCTCTCTTTACTGATTTTTGGGATATGCAAACTCTTTGCTCCTAGTATTTTGCAATTTCAAAGATTATGGGCGATAAGCTTATGCTCTATCGCAATTCTTGGGATTGTTTACTCTCTTTTTAAAGCCCTACAACCTCCAAAAATCTATACCCAATCTCTGCATATCCCCCATCTCTCCACACCCCTTAAAGTCTTACAATTAAGTGATTTGCATATTGGAGGGAGCTATCTCACCTCTTCTAAACTTAAAAAAATCATCACTCAAAGTAATGCGCTTAAACCTGATTTAATCCTACTGACTGGAGACATTATTGATGCACCAAGCCAGAGTGTGCTCCCTCAAATCCAACTTTTAAGCCATTTAAAAGCAAAATATGGGATATTTTATGCACTAGGCAATCATGAGTATTTTTATGATACGCACAAGATTCTTGAAGAAATCCAAAAGCTAGGGATTAAAACTCTTGTGAATGAAAGCTTTGTGCTTGAAATTAATTCTACTCCTGTGCTTAATCTTGCAGGAATTGCTGATTTGAATGCAAAAAAATATCAAAAACTCTTTCCTAAAAAAGACCTTATTTTTCCAGATATGAATCAAACTATCCAAGCACTCAATCCCTCACTTCCCACAATTCTACTCTCTCATCAGCCTAAAGTCATTGAGCTCCTCCCTACCCCTTCACCCTTTTCTCTTATCCTTAGCGGACATACTCATGGCGGGCAAATCTTCCCCTTTAATTTCCTTGTCAAACTTGAACAACCTTTTGTTAGAGGTTTGCATACTTTAGGAGATACTCTTATCTATATCAATCAAGGGACGGCATTTTGGGGAGTGCCAATGAGACTAGGAAGTGAATGCGAAATAACACTCTTTGAGCTTAAATAATTTCCCACCCTTAATCCTCTTTTAGAGGCTTCTCACCCCCTTTTTTAAGCGCTCACTTTAAAGTATTTATTTACACTGCACCATTTTGCGTCGCAAGTAAGCAATCTTTGTTTGAAGAGGGAGTTCTTTGGGGCACACATCTTGACAGGCAAGAAGGGACATGCACCCAAAGACTCCATTATCATCCCCAATAAGTTCAAACCAATCATCATCGCTTCGATCATCATGGGGATCAATATAAAACCTTGCCACACGATTAAGTCCTGCAGGAGAAATAAAATCATCTCTCATTACTTTTGTTCCACAGCTTGCTACACAGCACCCACACTCAATGCATCGATCAAGCTCAAAAACTTCTTCTGCAACTTCTGGCTCCACCCTCTCCTCAAATTTTGTTAAATCTACATTCTTATTGTGATTATTATGAATCCAGCTTTCCACTCTCTTACTCATTCCCTCAAACCAAGTTCCCGTATCCACAGAAAGATCTTTAATGAGTTTGAATGCAGGAAGAGGCATAAGAGTAATTATTCCACTTTCAAACTCTTTTGTAAGTGTTCGGCAAGCTAGTCGTGGGCGACCATTAATCATCATTCCACAGCTTCCACAAATCCCTGCTCGGCATACAAAATCAAAACTCAAAGACTGGTCAAGCTCAGCTCTAATTTGATTGAGTGCAATAAAAATTGTCATTGAATCAAGTTCTTCAATCTTGTATTCTACAAAGTGGGGCTTTGACACTGCACTTTGTGGGTTATATTTAAAGATTTTAAAAGTTAAAACTCTGTTACTCATAGTGGCTCTCCTATTCTCTCAATTCTAGCTTTATAACGAGGTTGAAGCTCAAAGTGCATCAATGCATCTTGAATCTCCCATCTATTTTTTCCTTCTGCTTTGAGTTTTTCTGTCATCTCCTCAATTTCTTTAGCTCGAATTGCAGATTTTTCATTTTCAATAATCATTCCTTGTGGTCCATATCCACGATATGCAGGAGCAATTTCCATTTCCATAATGTCCAAGTCTTCATATTCTAATGTTGGCAATGTATCCTCTGGATTTTTCCAATAAGCTAGAGTGCGCTTTAGCCAATTGGCATCATCTCTCTTTGGGTAATCCTCTCGGCTATGCGCCCCTCTGCTTTCTCTTCTCTCTAATGCCCCCTTAGCTACACATAAAGCAATTTTAATCATCTTCTGCACTCTATAGGCTTCTTCAAGCTCAGGATTTGCACTGAGCTCTTTATATTTAACACTAATGTTTGCAGAGCGTTTGCAAAGCTCTTCAAGTCCATTTACAGCCTTTAAAAGCCCCTCTTCGCTTCTAAAGATTCCAATGTATTCTTCTACAATCTCTTGCATCTGAGCCTTGAGCTTAAATGCATTTTCTCCATTTTCTCTCTTAAGAATTGCTTCAAGCTTTGCTTGCTCACGATCAAGGAAACTCTGAATGACTTGGGTTGAAATTTGAGTCTCTGCATTCTTGCAATGTTCTGCAAAGTAATCCCCCACAACCATTCCAGCTACAACCGCCTCAGCAACAGAATTTCCTCCAAGTCGGTTAAATCCATGCATATCCCAACACGCTGCTTCACCTGCAGAAAAAAGTCCTTTTAATGCACTCTCTCCTTTATGATTGGTTCTAATTCCCCCCATAGAGTAATGTTGCATTGGACGCACAGGAGCATAAACCCCTTTTTTTGTCAAATCAATACCATTAAAACAATATGCAATTTCCCAAACATCTCTAAGATTTTTATGAATATGCTCTGCTCCAAGGATTGAAATATCAAGCCAAAGATGATCGCCATAAGGGGATTTAACCCCCTTACCTGCTTTAATATGCTCTAGCATTCTTCGACTGACAACATCTCTACTTGCTAAATCCCTCTTCTCTGGCTCATAATCTACCATAAATGCGTGTCCATCGACATCTCTAAGTAATCCACCATCTCCTCTGCATCCTTCAGTTAAGAGGATGCCACTCGGCACAATGGGTGTAGGGTGAAATTGCACTGCTTCCATATTTCCCAAACGTGCAATTCCAGTTTCAAGCACAGCTCCAGCGGCTACACCGTCACAAATCACGGCATTGGTGGTATTTTTATAAATCCTTCCATATCCCCCTGTTGCCACAAGCGTTCCTTTCGCAATATAGGCAATCAGCTCACCGCTCACTAAATCTCTTGCAACCACACCATGGCATTTTCCTTCATGATGAATGACTGCAATCATCTCTTTTCTATCTAAAATTTCAGTTCCAAGTTTAATTGCTTCATTAGCGACTGCATAGAGCATTGAGTGTCCTGTAGCATCTCCTGTATAACAAGCTCTCCACTTCTTTGTTCCACCAAAATCTCTTGCATTAATCAATCCATGGGATTGTTGATCTTCTTCAAAAATCTCTTTTTGTCCTTTAATGATCGCCACTCTCTCCCCTGCTTTTACCCTACTCCAAGGCACACCCCAAGCTGCAAGTTCACGGATAGCTTTAGGAGCAGTGGCTGCAAACATTCTTGCTACCTTTTGATCACACCCCCAATCACTCCCCTTAACTGTGTCAATGAAATGCACATCTTCATTGTCTCCTTGAGCTTTCTTAGCATTTCCCAAACTTGCTTGCATCCCCCCTTGAGCTGCTGCTGAGTGAGAACGCTTCACAGGAATTAAAGATAAAACAATTGTTTTAAGTCCTAATTGCCGACAACCAATTGCAGATCTCAGACCTGCTAATCCTCCACCAACAATCAAAGCATCAGAATAGATAATTTTCATTATTGCACCTCCATAATTAGCACATCGACTTCATTGTGATTCATAGCTTTTTGCATTCTTTTTTCAAGATTTGAGAATTCAATCCCATATTTGATATAGGCTCCAAAGGTAAGAAATCCCAGTGTTAAAAAGAAGATTGTCATTGCCATTTTGACTTTTTGTAAAACTTTTCTTGTGGCTTCTGGAGTCTTACCCCAGTGATCAAACCAACCCCACTTTACTGCCAATCGATATAATCCAATACTTCCATGCAATTCAACTGCGACTAAAAGCACAAGATAAAGAATCCAAAAATGTTGCTCAACAAAACGTAATGAAGATGCCACTGAACCAATCCCAATCAAAGCATCAGGGCTATTAGGGGAGAGCATAATTACAAAAAGATGCGCACTTCCAAAAAAGAAAAGCACAAATCCAGTCATTGCCTGAATCCACCAATAATTCGTATCTCCATGTTTCATTAAATTTTTATGAGTTCTCATTTTTAAGAATTGCTTATAGTTGATGGGAAATTTTCTCATTGCTAAAAATGCATGGACCATAAAAACAACCAAAACAATTAAAACAATAAAAGAGGTTACAATGGGCTTTCTGTGACCAAATACAAAATCAAGCTCAGCTTTTGCGACCATCCAATCAAATAGCTTTGGACTGATCAAAATGCTTGAAACAAAAAACATATGGGCTATCATAAATAAACCCAAAAATAATCCTGTGGCACTCTGCCACCAATCAAGCCGTGCAGGTAGGCGACTCTTTTTTCGCTCAGGTGTTACACCTGCATAACTCTCAATAATCTCCTTTTCAAAAGACATTGATACTCCTTTTGTGTTTTTTAAAGAGGGTTATTTCACTCATAACCTTATTAAAATACTCTCAAAAAAACTCAACTTTATGCAAAGAAAAACATATTTTTAAGGATTTAAATTTATTTCAATGTAACCAAATGTAATATTATTGATCATCTTATAGATTTTTATTTACACTTTTTTTCTTATTTTAGAAATTCTAAAATCACCAAGATATCGATAAAGTAAAGGATTTTTATTCTTTTATAAAAGGATATTTTTTTGATTAATCTTTAAAAAGTTAATTAATTTTTATAAAGAAAAATTTCCACCCCCTCCTTCAGAAGAAAGATTAGAGTTTTTTTACCACTTCTAAGATCTGTTCTACACTCAATCCAAAATGTTTAAAGAGCTCATCCCCTTTTCCTGATTTTCCAAAACTACGCATTCCAATCACTTCTTTTGCATACTTATACCACTCAAGACCTCTTGAAGCCTCAATTGCAATAGTCTTATCCCTATCACTTAAGAGACTCTTTTGATAATCTTCCTCTTGCTTTTCAAACAACTCAAGACAAGGCATACTCACTACTCGCACTTTTCTACCTTGCTCGCTCATTACTTTTGCCGCTTGAAGCGCAATACTCACCTCAGAACCGCTAGAGAGCAAGATAATATCTGGATGATCACACTCTAGCACTGCATAACCCCCTTTTTGTACTTTAGCTTTTTGCACAGGTGGAAGAACCTCAAGATTTTGACGGCTAAGTACAAAAGCACTTGGGGCTTTGAGAGTAAGGGCAATTTGCATACATGCAACATTTTCATTTGCATCTGCTGGACGGAATACATAAAGATTTGGCATAGAGCGAAAATGAGAAAGTTGCTCAATGGGCTGATGTGTTGCACCATCCTCTCCCACACCAATGCTATCATGTGTCCAAATATAAAATACTTGTGAATTCATAATACTTGCCACCCTTACACTGGGCGCCATATAATCACTAAAAACAAAGAAAGTTGCACAATAAGGTAAAAATAGCCCATAGTTTGCAATTCCATTACAAATCGCTCCCATTGAATGCTCTCTGACACCAAAATGCATATTTCTTCCTTTAGGAAAATCCTCCTCACCGACTAAAATCGTATTATTTGATGGCCCTAAGTCTGCACTTCCACCCAAAAATCCTTGATGCACTTTTGCAATTGCATTTAAAATCTCGCCATTACTCACTCTTGTAGCAATTTTTTTGCCTACTTCAAAGTTTGGATAAATAATCTTTGAAAAATCAGGATTTTGAAGCTCTTGTATTTTTGTCTTGACCTCAGCACTAAGAGAAGCCTCCCAACTGTTATATGCCTCTTCTCCTCTGCTCATAGCTTGTCTAAATGCTTCTTTTACTTCTTGAGTAACAACAAATCTCTCTTGAGGGTTTAATCCTAAAGCTTCTTTACTTTGAGCAATGATGCTCTCTCCTAAAGGTGCACCATGAGTTTTATGACTTCCCTCCAATGTGAATGCATTTTTTCCAATTGTTGTTTTTGCAATAATTAATGAAGGTTTGGTAGATGCCTTTGCATTGAGGATTGCTTGTTCAATACTTGAGAAATTATGCCCATCACACTCAAATACATCAAATCCCTGGGCATTAAATCTCTCTTTTATATTTTCACTCAAAGCAATTTGCGTATCCCCCTCAATGGTAATACGATTACTATCATAAATCAAAATAAGATTGCTAAGTTTATGATGTCCTGCAAGCGAACATGCTTCATAGCTAATTCCCTCTTCTAAATCTCCATCTCCACAAAGACAAAATACATGATGATTAATTATATTTTCTCCTAGAAGATTCTTTGCATACACACTTGCCATAGCAAATCCCACAGCATTAGCAATCCCTTGCCCTAAAGGACCCGTTGTAATCTCTACTCCATGAGTATGTCCAAACTCAGGATGTCCTGGTGTTTTACTTCCAAGTTGGCGAAAGTTTTTAAGATCATCAAGGCTCACATTAAATCCCCACAAATGCAAAAGAGAATACACCAAAGCTGAGCAATGACCTCCGCTAAAAACCACTCGATCACGATTAAGCCAAGTGCTATGCTTAGGAGAGAGAGTAAGATGATGGGTAAGCACAACTGCAATATCTGCCAATCCCATAGGTGCGCCCGGATGACCGCTATTGGCTTGTTGCACCATATCAGCTGATAGAAATCTAATTGTATTTGCCATTGCATCTAAATTGTTTTGCATAATTTTCTCCTTATTAATTTCAAAGCCTAAATTTTACATTTTTTTAAGAGTGGCTATAAAACTTTTGATTTAATCCCTCACAAATTCTCATACCAAAAAGCACAATGAACCAAGAAACATAAACCCAAAGCATTCCGAATAACACAAAAGAAAGTGAGCCATAAATTGAAACATAAGATTGATTATAGTATATATAATAGACAAAAACCCATTTTGCAATATTCCAACAAAGTGAAGTGAGAGCAGAAGCCAAAAACAAGGCTTTAAAAGCCATCTCTTTATTGGCTGAAATCTTAAATAAAAGCAAGAACATAAACCAGCCTACAATAATAGGTGAAAGGGGCATCAACACACTCAATATTCCCTCTTCCCATAATCCCTTAAATTGAAAAGCAAAATAAAATGAAATCCCCAATACAAGGGGAAAAAGAGTGATAAGTGTCCAAAATAAAGAAATAGAGTTAAAAAATTTTCTTACAGTAGAGTTAAACATCTTAGAAGTAATATATTCATAGTTTCTAAAAAACATAATAGAAGCAAAAATAATATATACAAACCCTACAATCCCCATTTTTGAACCATTAGAAATAAAAGAATCAATCCATTGGGTAATAAGCTCTAGATGTGCAGGAAGAACATTTTGCAAGATAATAGAGCGAAATTCTCCAAATTTTTCTTGAAAATTAGGCAATACAATCAAAATGGAACTTATAATCAAAAGCAAGGGAATTAGGGCAAAAATCGTATAAAAACTTAAAGATGAAGCATAAACAAAAAGCTCATCTTCATGGGTGAGGAAATTGTAAATCTGCCAAAAACGCTTTTTGGCACTTTGTAAATATTCTCTCATTCTCTGCACTCTTTAGCCACTCTTAATCCATACCCTTCCAATAAAGACACTCCTCTTTTAGCCTCAATTACCCCTAACCCATAACTCTCCAACATATTCAAGTCCCTCTTTGGACTCTCTCCTAGTGTTGTCAAATAATTTCCAAGCACAATTGCATCAATTCCTGCATCAAACATACATTTTTGATTCTCACCAAATACTACCTCTCTTCCTCCAGCAATCATTAATCTTGCCCTAGGAAGATATTCTCTACTTAAAGTAATGCATTCTAAGGCCTCTTGCACACTTAATTTATCTTGCTTAAGAGGAAGATGAGGATTGGGGATAAAAAAATTAATAGGCATAGAGTGAGGAGAAAGTTCTCTTAGAGCCTTAAGCAACTCAATGCGATCTCCCCAACTCTCTCCAAGTCCAAAGATTCCACCACTACAAAGTCCAAGATCCGCCCTTAAAGCATTTTCACAAGTCTCAAATCTCTCTTCCCAAGTATGAGTTGTGCAAATTTTGGAGAAAAATTTTTGTGCTGTTTCAAGATTGTGGTTGTAACTATCAATTCCATTTTGCTTGAGATATTTGAGTTGATCCAAATCTGCACGCCCACAACAAGCAATAAGATGAATATCTGAAATTTCTTTTTTAATTCCCTGAGCTAAAGAGGCAATATAATCACATTTCCTCTCATCAAGTCCTCGTCCAGAAGTGACAAGACAAAACCCTACCATTCCATACTTTTTAAGCTCCCTAGCTTCTTTAATGACTTCTTGAATGTCTTTGTATTTATAACGTGCAACCCCAGTGTCATATTTTGCGCTTTGGGTGCAATAAGCACAATCTTCACTACACCCTCCACTACTAACATTGCTAATTGAGCACAAAAAAATATCTTTATTCATTCCCTCTTCCTTCTTCAAACTTTCTAAGAGTATTGTATCAACAAGGCTAAAAAGATTCCATCTTCTTTTTGCAGTATAATGAATAAAAATATTTTTAAGGATAAACAATGAATCTACTTTTTAGTGGAGGATGCGGATATATTGGTTCTCACACAGCCTATGAGTTTTTGAAAAATACCCAAGCAAAAATTGTTTTACTTGATAATCTTAGCACTGGATTTAGAGAAACTTTTGAATATCTTAACTCTAAATTTCCCAATCGTGTAAGCTTGTTTGAAGTATCACTGCAAGAAGTAGAGAAAATTGATGCATTTTTAAGAGAAAATTATTTTGATTGTGTTATTCATTTTGCAGCCTCAATCATTGTCAGTGAATCTGTTTGCAATCCTTTAAAATATTATCTTAACAACACTCTTAATACAACAAATCTCATTAATCTCTGCATTCAACACAAAATTAAAAATTTTATCTTTAGTTCCACTGCAGCAGTTTATGGTGAGCCCTCGGTTAATCCTGTTGTAGAAAGCACACAAACTGATCCTATTAATCCTTACGGAAGTTCAAAATTAATGAGTGAATGGGTGCTTAGAGATACTGCTTTGGCACATGATTTTAACTATATTGCCTTAAGATATTTTAATGTTGCAGGATCAAATGTGTATAACACTCCAAATGAGCTTGCTGATGCTCAAGGTTTGGGACAAAGAAGCCTTAACGCTACACATTTAATCAAAGTAGCCAGTGAGTGTGCAATTGGAATAAGAGAGAGTATGGGGATTTATGGGGATGATTATTCTACTCCCGATGGGACTTGTATTCGCGATTATCTTCATATCAATGATTTGGCAAGAGCACATTTAAGTGCATATGATTACCTTTTAAGAGAGCAAAAGTCTAATATCTTTAATGTGGGATATAACAAAGGCTATAGTGTAAAAGAAGTGATTGCGACAATGAAAAAAGTTACAGGGATTGATTTTAAAGTCAAGATTTCACCTCGCAGGGAAGGTGATCCTGCTATTTTGATTGCAGGGAATGATAAACTTCTTGCCCACACATCTTGGAAACCCCTTTATAATGATTTAGAATTAATTTGCAAAAGTTCTTATGAGTGGGAAAAAAATTTAAGGAATAAGGTTTGATTGCTTTTTTTATCTTTGGAGGATTGCTCTGCTCATTTCTACTTAATCTTTTTATAATTTGGGTTTCAAGAAAATTTGGACTTTTTGTAGATACTGCCACAAGTGATAAACCTCAAAGATTTCACTCTCTCCCTACTCCTCGTGCTGGAGGAATAGGAATTTTTACACCCTTTTTCTTCACTTCGCTTTCTTTGCTATACACACAATCTACATTTTTGTATGCAATTCTCATTGGTGGAAGCTTAGTTTTTTTGAGCGGTTTAATTGAGGATTTCAACGCTTCCTTAAGTCCAAAAGTTCGCCTATTTTTGCAATGCTTAGGGGGCGGAGTTTTTATCTATTTGAGTGATTTATACCTGAGCAATCTTGGTTTTGGAATCATCCTCCCTAGCTATATTGCAATTCCCTTCACAATTTTTGCCATTGTTGGAATGATTAATGCACTCAATATTATTGATGGATTTAATGGCTTGGCTGGAGGCATTGCACTTTTTGGATTATTCTTTATTACTCTGCTTTGCATAGGAAATAGAGAGTTGCTTATTTTACTTGCGCTTATGGGAGGAATTTTGGGGTTTTTACTTTTAAATTTCCCAAAAGGAAAAATCTTTTTAGGAGATGGTGGGGCTTATTTTTTAGGATTTATTTTAGCGGCATTTCTTATCCAGCTTACACAAACAAAAGATTCAAATATTAGCCCATGGTTTGGCATGGGATTATTGATTTATCCATTTTGGGAAGTGATTTTTTCAATTTATAGACGCAGATTTAAAGAAAAAACTGCTGCTATGCTTCCTGACAATCATCACCTTCATCAACTCCTTTTTCAAAAAATACAAAGTAATTCTAAAACCACTTTTATTATTCTGAGCTTTGTGCTTCCTTTTATGATTTATGCGTATTGCTTTTATACTCATGAAAAGATGCTTGTATTAGGAAGTGCGACCTTTATTTTTATCTATTTATTAATCTATCAAAAGTTACAAAGATCATCTTTTCATTGAATTAGGGATTTGCTCAAAAATGCTTTTTTGATTAAAGAGATTTTTGGGATCAAAAGGATTTTTTTGTAGATCTTTATGGCATGCAATGCATTCAGCAATCATTTTATGCTCTTTACTTAAGGTGGGATTTTGAAGCTTTAAAGGAGAATGACAAGCAAAGCAATCTTGTCCACAAGCCCCCATATCAATTGCATTCATCTTCTCCTCAGTATGGCAACTTTTGCATTCAATCATTGCCTTATGGCGCTCATCATTCTTATAATCAAGATTTGCATGACAACTTGCGCAATCTCCTGTGCAAGAAAAAAGCAGAGAAATAAAAAAACTCATTAAAACAAAAGCTCTCATTTTAAATCCTTTAAATCCTTGGCCCCTCTTTTACCTAACTCTACAATTTTGCCATGATAACGTGCATAAATTTGGGCTAATGATACCTCTTTGGGATAGAGAGTATTTAAATCCCCCCATTCAAGCCCACCCATCAGCCAATTTTGAATTTCATCATATGTAAACATTTCATATCCTAAAGAAGCAAGCAAACGTTGAGTGTAGCGATCCACCACCATTACCTCTCTTAAACATGCATAATTTAAAATACAATCCCTACTCTCAGCCCCAATACCCTTTTGAGCAATCAACCACTCAGCACTGACATTATTGACAAAACTCTCAAAATTCCCAAACTCCTCTAAAATATTTGTAGCCAAAAGAATAAGACGCTTTGATTTTTGATTTGCAAAGCCACTAGGAGCAATAAGTGAGGCTAAAATTTTATCATCACTTCTACAAAGTGAAATTAAATCCTCTTCATTTTGATTTTGTAAAATCTTTGAGCTATGGAGGTTTTGAAGAGATTTTTGCACATTTTCCCAACGTGTATTTTGCGTCAAAATTGCACCTACAACCACTTCAAAACTTCCATAATTTGGCCACCACCACGAGGGAGATTGATCAAGCAAATCAAGAGTTTTTAAATAAGAAAGAAGTTCAAAAGAATTTTGAATTTGCATATTTTCTACTTTATCCTCCCACCCCAAGGGGAGTTAGGGAAGGATTAAAAACTTAGCTAAGAAGTCTTAGAATGTTTTGTTGCAGTGAATTTGCTTGTGATAGTGCATAGCTACCAGATTGAGCAAGAATACTGTATTTACTAAAGTCAGAAGACTCAGCGGCAAAATCAACATCTCTAATATTAGACTCAGCAGCCTTAACATTCACTTGAGTGATTGTAATGTTGTCCATTGTGCTTGTCATTTGATTTTGTACAGAACCCATATCCGCTCTAATCTTATCCAAAGTCTTTTGTGCAGATTCTGCAATGTTCATTACAACCATTGCACCTACAAGACTTGTTACACCAGCGCCAAGTGAACTTGATCCACTTGCAATTACTGCATTATAATTTCCACCAGCAGCAGATTTTATAGAAGATCCAAAATCTCCAACAACACTTCTTAAATTAACTGTAGTCTCAGCAGCTTGTCCGATACCAAATCCAATTGCTTTAAAATCAGATGCTCCAGAAAAACCAGGTGCAGAAATTACTTGAATATCTCTTGCATCTAATCTTGTCAAAGATAATCTTCCATAATTGCTAGAACCAGTTGTCAAAGTCTGTCCACCATTAAGAGATGTGATCGCTGCATTTGCTCCAGAATCAGCAGTTTTTACATATATTCCTCTTCCATCAATGCTTCTTAAATTCAATCGTCCAAGATTATCTGTAAAAGCCTCAACTCCAGTATCAGATGTTGCAGCATTAATTGCAGCAATCAATCTTCCATCAGAATCATTATCCCTTACACCAATAATGTCACCAAAGCTTGTGCCATTGATTTCTAGACCCTTGATATCACCAGCTTTAACCGCACTATCAGAAGTGGATTGAACATTAGCTTGAGCCCTAATTCCTGTTTTATCAGAATTCTTATTAATGGCTTCTACCAAAGCACCAAGACCAGTTCCTGCTGAGTGAGAAATAACCACACTTTCTAAAGTTACATCATTTACACCATCAGCTTGTCTAAAGGTCAAAGAAATTTCACTCGCACCAGATATATTTGCACCTGTTTCAATTCTAACTTGTCCAATTTTATCAGATGTAGTCGCACCAATTGTTGCACGAATTGTTTGGTTTGAATATGCACCAACTTGGAATTCTTTATTAGTAAATGAACCAGTAAGCAATGAAATACCATTGTAACTTGTTGTATTACCAATGTTATCAAGTCCCTGAATAAGACGAGTAATATCATTTTGAATTGCTCTTCTTGACTGGGCTGATTGACCATCTTGTGCAGCTTGTGCAGCTTTTACTTTGATAGTTTCCAAAATTTTAATTTGCTCATCCATTGCCTTATCAGCAATTTGAATCATTCCAATTCCGTCATTTGCATTTCGGATTGCTTGACCCAAACTTGAAGCTTGAGCTCTTAAAGAATCGGCGATAACCATACCTGAAGCATCATCTGCTGCCTTGTTAATTCTTAAACCTGAGCTCAGTTTCTCTAATGATCCCTTAAGTTTGCTTTGTGTAAAAGCAGATTGGGCATGCGCATTTAACGCATTAATATTTGTATTGACTTGAAAAGCCATTTAAACTCCTTTTTATTTTTTAATCTAAACTTCCCTGTTTAGTAATGAGAATATCGGAAGCTTTCTTTTTTTCTAAAGAGTTTTTATAGATTTATTGAGCAAGGAAGAGAAACAGACCCCCCCCCTTAAAGGGAGAGAGAGGATTACTCTGCACCCTTTGGAGGCATAAAGGCTGTAAGTTTTGGTGCTTTACCTTTATATTTTTCAATATTAACAAGCGCTGTATTTGCAATATTTGCATCTGCAAGTTCGCTTGTTGGAAGATCAAGTGTCAACACATTTGCATTTCCATTTTTACAAAGTGTTCCCTCTTTTGC
The DNA here is from genome assembly GCF_003364215.1 of Helicobacter cholecystus. Classification (GTDB taxonomy): domain Bacteria; phylum Campylobacterota; class Campylobacteria; order Campylobacterales; family Helicobacteraceae; genus Helicobacter_G; species Helicobacter_G cholecystus. The sequence continues at coordinate 25,069 of NZ_NXLU01000002.1, read as the reverse complement.
AGGATCCTCAGGATCATACCAAGCACCCTCATAGATTCTCACCACACTTTCTGGAACAATATTACTTACAACAGCACCCGCAAGAATCTGACCGCGTGCATTAAATACTCTTACAATATCTCCATTTTTAATTCCCTTAGACTTTGCATCAGTGGGATTGATCCAAATAGGCTCACGATCTGCTACTGCATACTTCTCCCTTAAAGCAGTATTGCTTAATTGGGAATGAAGCCTTAGGCTTGGATGTGGACTAACAAGTGCAAACTCGGCAGGTTTGTTATTCATTCCTAGCCACTCTATGGGTTCAAACCACATTGGGTAACCTTTGCAATCTTTATAATTCATTTTTGCAATAGTTTCAGAATAAATCTCAATCTTACCGCTTGGCGTTCCTAAAGGATTAAGGATTGGATCTTCTCTAAACTCTCCATATCTTACAAATTCCTCACCCTCTGGCGTTGGAGAAAATACAAGAGGCTTATTTGCATTCCAAAATGTTGCAAAATCAGGCATTTCATTTCCATTTGCCATCAATACTCCAGCTTTTTTTGCTTGATTATAGGCTGCATTGTAGAACTCCTCAAGCCACTGCATTTCACTCTTATTTTCTGTGAACTGCTCACCAAATCCCCCAGCTTTTGCAAGATCTGCAAATACCTCATAATCATGCTTACTCTTTGGCATTCTAGCAACCACTTGCTTCATTGGATTAATATTAAGGTTGCTATAATCCCCACTCATTGTAAGATCATTTCTCTCATAAGGAGTTGTAATAGGGAAAACAATATCTGCCATTTTTGCAGTGGGTGTCCAATACATATCATGCACAATAACAGTTGTTGGCTTTTTCCAAGCTTTAATTAAGAGGTTTGTATCTTGATGATGAACAAGTGGATTTCCACCCACCCAATACACTAAATCAATATCAGGATAAGTGATTTTTCTTCCATTATAATCAATCGTCTTTCCAGGATTAAGCAAACAATCAGCAATCCTTGCTACTGGAATTGCAGTTGAAGATTCATTATTAAGCCACTCAGCCCCACCCCTACTGGATTTGCCCACTGTCATTCCACCAATTATAGGAGCATTTGTTGTTGGACTTCCACCATTTGCATAGTGATAACTAATCCCAAATCCACCCCCTGGCAATCCAATTTGTCCAATTGCAGATGCAAGAGCTACTGCCATCCAATGAACCTGCTCACCATGATGTTGCCTTTGCATATTATAACCCGTCATAAGCATTGTCCGATTTTCAAAGAAAAGGCTTGCAAGCTCTTTAATTTTCTCTGGATTGACACCTGAGATTTTAGCTGCCCACTCAGCAGTTTTTGGTGTTTGATCTTCACCCTTTCCCATAACATAGTCTGCAAACTTATCAAATCCCTCTGTATAAGTTTCAATAAATTCCTTATTATATTTTCCACTTAAAAGCATTGTATGAATAATGCCTAGCATTACTGCAACATCTGTATTTGGCTTAGGAGAAATCCACTCTGCTTTTTCTCCATAGAACTCAACTGTATTGCTCTTAATAGGATCAATAATAATGATTTTCTTACCACTATTTTTCAGCTTTGTAAAGTATTCTAACCCTACTCCATCATTTGATGTCCAAGCAATTCTAAGCGTATCTACAGGATTTGCTCCCCAAATCACAACAACTTTTGAGTGTTGCATAATCAATGGCCAAGAGGTTTGTTGCTCATAAACTTCGAGTGTTCCCATAACATGAGGCATAATCACTTGAGCAGCCCCAGCAGAATAATCTCCAAGCCCCCCTACAAATCCGCCTCCCATAGTCAAATATCTATGAAGCAAGGTTCTAGCATTATGGAAATTTCCACTAGATTTCCATCCATAAGAACCCCCATAAATTCCACTCGCACCTTTTTGTTTTCTTACTCTTGCAACCTCATCGCTGACAAGTTTAATTGCTTGATCATAGCTCACTTCTACCCATTCATCAGCACCTCTAAGCTCTCTATGGTTAGCTTTTTTCTCAAGATAACTCTTTCTTACCATGGGAGCTTTGATTCGATTGGTGCGTTGACCTTCAACCAAATCTGCTGTCACACTTTGAAGTGGATTATCAATCATCCCCTCAAATGCATTTTCACTCTTAATAATCTTGCCATTTTTAACACTAACCTTAAGAGCACCCCAATGAGCTGCTGTATAAACTTCACCATTAAGAACTAAATCCGTACTAAATTGATTAACCCCTGCTGCAAGAAGATGGCTTTTATCAATTATCTGACTTACAAATGGAATAGAAGCAAAAAGTCCTGCGTATTTAAGAAGATTCCTTCTATGAGTGTCAATTGTTTTCATATCTTCTCCTTTTACATATCTTTTGCGTGTTTTTGCAAATACTCAATGACAAGTTGATAATCTTTCTTATCAATTCCTGTTCTTCCTGCCATTGACTTAAACATACTTGGCCATTGATTTGCGCTGAATTCTTTTGTTGGATGCAAGCCATGGCACATAGAACAATTTTGTGAGAATAGATCATTTGCTTTTGTATACAAAGCTTTAAGATCAGAGGTAAAATCACTATCCTCTGTCCATACTTCAACTTTTACTTTGCTATACACTTTTTTATCAACCACCTCCTCGCCAATTTTGAGAAATTTTACCTCTGCCTTTCCATCAAATCCTGCATTAAGAATTCTTTTTCCTGCAACAAAATAAATTGCAGGTTTATTGCCATCCTGAAAACCTGAAATAGAAATAAGCACTCTGCTTCCTTCTTTTTTGATTACTTCCACTTCCGCTGTAGGAAGGAGTTTTCCAATTACCTTTGTGCTAGAGTTATCCGCAAAAAGTGGCTTCACACTTGTTGCATACTGATCTGCAAAGACTAATATGCTCAATAATGAACTCAAGGTTAAAACTCGAATGAACATCATCACTCCTCTTAGAAAGATTAGAATTTAATTAAATTCTATGACAAGAATTATATTCTCTAGTTTTTTTAAAATCTTTAACCCTCGTTATACAAATTTAAATACAACGTAAAAAAGAAAAAAATTGAATTACTTTTATTGAAAGTTTTTTTAAATTTTATTGTTAGAAATATGATTTCTAGAGGATTTAATCATATGTGTTACTTTTTGAAACAATTTAAAATCCTCTAAAATTTATTATTTAAATAAGCCCGATGAGTTCTTTGGCTTTCTCATAGGTTGTTTTTGCAATAGGTTGGATATTCGCCTTGCCTTGAGCTAATATATCCTTAAGATAACTCTCATCTGCTCTAAGCTTAGCATACTCGGCTTGGATAGGTGCTAGAGAACTAATTACACATTCTGCAATAGTGGTCTTAAGTATCCCATAACCCTTGCCCTCAAACTCTTGAATAATGGCTTCACGACTCTTGTTTGAAAAAATTTCATAAATACTCAAAAGATTATAAATTGCTTTTCTTTCAGGATTAAACTCGATACTTGCAAGAGAATCGGTTGTAGCTTTTTTAAACTTTTTCATTATCTCATCAGCACTATCAAGCACAAAAACTGCGTGATTATTTGCTGGATTGGATTTACTCATCTTGCTTTGAGGATCATCTAGACCCATAATTCTTGCACCCACTTCTGCAATCAATGGCTCTGGAATCTTAAAACACTCTCCAAAATCTCGATTAAACTTTTGAGCTACATTACGTGCAAGCTCTAGATGCTGTTTTTGATCTTCTCCTACAGGAACAAAATCGGTTTGATAAAGTAAAATATCACTTGCCATAAGTGCAGGATAATTAAATAAGCCCACATTAATATTTTTGGGATTTTTCTTACTCTTATCCTTAAATTGCGTCATTCTCTCCATTTCACCCATTGCAATATTACAATCTAATATCCACGCAAGTGCAGGATGATAGTCGATTTCACTTTGAATAAAAAGATTAGACTTACTGGGAGTGATTCCACAAGCAAGAAGCAGGGCTACCATATCATAGCTTTGCTCTCTTAAAAGTTTAGGATCTTGATAAGTTGTAATTGCATGAGAATTAACTACACAAAAAATATTTTCATACTCATCTTGACTTACCACCCATCGCCTCACAGCTCCAATGTAATTTCCAATTGTCATTTTTCCTGTGGGTTGAATTCCTGAAAACACTCTTTTTTTCAATTTTTCTCCTTTTTTCTTGGTTTTCCTATAAAAATCACACTCTCATATTCTAGCCCCCCATCATACAAGAGGAGTTTTTTACTTTGAGCAAAGTTTAGTACCCCTCCACCCATAACCCCACTTTTCCTAAGATGTAAAAGCGTCTTGTGGGGAGATTGAAAACGCAAATCTACGCGTGAGATTTGAAAATCACCCTCAAAATACTTTAAAAGACTTTTTTGAATTTCCTCATAATCTAGCAAAGGTGAAGAAGTTCCCAAAAAAGAGTGCAAACTCGTAAAAGTATAACTATCCACAATGCTGAGTGCAACTTCATCACATTTTTGAGCAATAAGCCTTAAGGTTTTATCAAAATTTTTTGCCCATTGTAATGCTGAGCTTGAACAAATTAAAGAATAATGTTTTTTATTCTCAAATAAAAAATCATCAAAATCTTTACAAATCTTGCTCACACCCTCTTTTTGAAAAATAAAATTTTTGAGCATTTTCTCTGAAATATCACAAGCATCATACTCTCTAAATTCTACTTGACTTTTGAGTAAATATTCGAGTAAAACCCCACTCCCACACCCCAATTCTGCAATAGAATAAAATTGTTGATTTGCAAGTTTCTGGGCTAATTTTTTTGCAAAAATACATTGTGCTAATGCATAACTATGATAGCTTGAAGCATTACAATCAAAGGAAAAAAATCTCATTATTCTTTCTTAATCTTGCTGATTATTTTATTATCTAAAAACTAAAATTATAGTCTAAAAGTTTTGGTAGAATCTCAAATTTATTATTCTTTGAGCAAGGATTTTTCAATGATTTCAGTTTTATTTGTTGTCCAGATCATTTTGGCAGTTTTTATTACTCTTTTAGTTTTACTTCAAAAAAGTTCAAGTGGAGGACTCGTAAATTACAGCGGAAGTAATGAGAGTGTTTTTGGTGCAAAAGGTGCCAATGGTTTTCTTCTTAAGGTTACTCTATTCTTTGGCGCATTATTTTTAGCTAATACAATTGCCCTTAGCTATCTTTATATTAAAGAGACACAACAAAGCATTATGTCAGATCTTCCGACATCTTCTCCTATCCAAGCTCCACAGGCTCCCAGTATACCAAGCGCTCCAACAATCCCAACACAAAAGGCTAAATAATGTTAAACGAGATTTATATTCAAACCAAAACCTCAATGACAAAAACTATTGATTCTCTCAAAAGAGATTTCTCCACTCTTAGAAGTGGAAAGGTTTCAATTACAATTTTAGACAATATTAAAGTAGATTATTACAACACACCCACTCCACTTAATCAAATTGGTTCAGTGATCGCCACAGATGCAACAACTATTGTGATTACCCCATGGGAAAAAACATTGATCAAAGAAGTGGAGAAAGCAATCCAAGAAGCCAATATTGGTGTCAATCCAAATAGTGATGGTGAAAGTGTCAAACTCTTCTTTCCCCCAATGACACAAGAGCAAAGAAAAGAAGTAGCAAAAGATGCAAAGGCTATGGGTGAAAAAGCAAAAGTTGGGATTAGAAATGTGCGACAAGACAGTAATAATGCAATCAAAAAATTAGAAAAAGACAAAGAAATCACAGAGGATTTGAGCAAAAAAGGCCAAGATGAAATCCAAAAATATACTGATGAATTTGTTAAGAAAATTGATGAAATGGTTAAAAACAAAGAAGAAGAGATTATGAAAATCTAAAGGTGAAAAGATGGATATTAAGAAATACTACACTGATTGCAATGCGCTACTTCAAGGACACTTCCTCCTTAGTAGTGGCAATCATTCTGCCCACTATCTCCAATCTGCAAAAGTGCTTGAAAACCCTAAAATTGCTCAAGAATTAGCTCAAGCCTTAGCTAAACAAATTAGAGAATATGGATTAGAAGTGCAATGTGTATGCTCTCCTGCTCTTGGCGGTATTCTTGCAGGATATGAACTTGCAAGGGCATTGGATGTGAGATTTATCTTTACAGAGAGAGTTGAAGGAAAAATGACTCTTAGAAGAGGTTTTGAAGTTATGCAGAGTGAGAGGATTTTTATTTGTGAGGATATTATCACCACTGGGGGATCGGCATTAGAATCTGCTTCTTGTGTGGAAAGCTTGGGCGCTAAGATTGTTGGATTTGGTGGTTTGGCTAATCGTGGTTTTTGCAAACGAGTTGGTTCAAATCTTGAAGGAAGGCCCGAGGGAAAACTTCCTTCTCATATTCCTCTTTTTGCACTAGAGGATTTTATTTTTGATATTTATACACCCAAGGATTGTCCGCTTTGCAAAGAAGGTAAAACTCCTGCAATTAAACCAGGAAGTCGTGGAAACTGATGGGCAGGATTAAGTCCCCAGCTCCACAAGTGAATAAAAAGACAAGCCAATTCTTTTTTCTACGATTTAAGGCTTTTGTCATTGATCTCTTTATGATTTACACCCCTATTCTCTATATTACCACTTATGTGATTTTAGGAAGTAAAGAGGCTCTCTGGGCCAATCAAGGAGCAATCTTTATTTGCTGGTTTCTTTATGCGCTTATTGATTCTCTATTTTGCTCTATTGTATCCCAAACTCCAGGAATGAGGGCACAAGAGCTTGTTTTAAAGGATCAACAAGGCAATAAACTTGGATTTTTTCGATGCTTTTTGAGATTTTTTGTTTGGTTAAGCAGTCTAGGACTTGTTTTTGGATTTGTTTTTCCCCTCTTTAGAAAAGATAGGATGAGTTTTCAAGATTGGCTTTGTCAAACTAAGATTGAAATCTCTCCTCATAAACCCTCTAAAAATTAGCACTATTAGAGTAAAATTGCCCATAAATCCCTTGTTTTTCTTACTTCTTGCAAAAATTTAAGATAGAATTATAAATTCAACAAGATTTTATAATGAGGTTAAAAAATGGAAGGAAGAGTTTTTACTTTTGCCGGTTTAATCAACCCTAATCATGATTTTATCATTGGGTTTTATACAATTATTGTTGCCTTGCTTGTTGTTTTATTTGCAAGACTTGCAACACACAATATGAAAATCATTCCTACAGGAATTCAAAATGTTTATGAGTTTTTACTCAATGGAATCTTAGATGTTGCAAGTGATGTGGTCAGTCGTGAAATTGCAGTCAAATATCTTCCACTTACAGGAACAATTGCACTTTTTGTATTTTTCTCAAATGCCATTGGAATTATTCCTGGATTTGAATCTCCAACTTCAAGCTGGAGCTTTACACTTGTTCTTGCTTTAGTTGTTTTCTTTTATTATCACTATGAGGGGATTAAAGCAAAGGGACTTATTCATTATTTTGCTCATTTTATGGGTCCAATGAAAATCCTTGCACCTTTAATGCTCCCTATTGAAATCATTTCTCATATTTCAAGAATTATTTCACTTTCTTTTCGTCTATTTGGAAATATTAAGGGGGATGATATGTTCTTGCTTGTTATGCTTATGCTTGCCCCTTGGGTTGCACCACTTCCTGCTTTTGCAATCCTTACTCTAATGGCATTTTTGCAAGCTTTTGTATTTATGATTCTCACTTATGTCTATATTGCTGGAGCAATTATGGAAGAGGAGCATTAATCCTTTTCCAATCTTCTATAATCTCCTCAATCTGATTAACTTTAAGAAGACTTTCTTTCTCATACAATCTCTTTCTTTGGATATAGAGTTCTTTAAAATCCTTACTTAAAGGGCGCTTTTGCCTCTCTTTTCCACAAAGTCTTTTTTCAATAATCTCTAAAGAAACATCAAGATAATAGACTCTTCCTAGCTCTTTCATTCGACCTTGCAAAATAAATCCACCCCCACAATCAATAATATATCTTTGTTCCAAATCCATAATAACTCTATATGCCCTTTGCTCCCAGACTCTAAATTCATTCTCTCCATAAGAAGTAAAAATCTCTGAAATACTCAATTGAGTTTGTGAGCTAATCCAATCATCAGTAGAGAAAACAGGGAGTTTTAAAGAAGCAGAAAGTTGCTTAGCAAATGTGCTTTTACCGCTTGCCATAAAGCCAATTAAAACAAGATGCATCATTTCAAGGTAATAATATATCCTTTTTCATCTTGCTCAATATTGTAACCATACTGCCCATCTAGCGCAAGTGTCACACGATAAAAATCTTGATGGGTTCCCAAAGAGATATCAGTAAAGAATCTTCCCTTAAGTTTGATATCTTGATTAATAATCTTCTCTGTCCGGCGCAAATCAATAATAATTCTAAAAGGCTTAGGAAGAACAAAATTTTGCAAAATTTTATAAGGGGAGTAAATACGAATACTTTTCCCGATAATAATAAACTCAAAATCTCCTAAAGTATAACTCATAGGTTTTTTCTCTTCTATAATACTCTTATCCCCAATTTGAGAGATTGTAATGGGATAATGCCAATCAATATCTCTCTCAATCTTGACACTCTTCTCACCAATTGAACCATCAATCTTTTGATAAATAAATTTAACTTCCTTAAGAATCCTTGTTGTACTAGGAAGCTTAACATCAAGACTTTCTAAGGGTTGGCTAATTTCTCCTTCCACACTTTGTGGACTTTTTTTAGGTGTCATTTTTAATTCAAAAGGATCTTCACGCCCAAGCAATAAATTTAAACACATAACACTGATATAAATGGCTTTTTTCACTTGTTCTCCTCTTTTGTAGGCTCTAAGCCTTTGAGTTCAAAAATTATTTTTTGTAATTCAACATTTTTGCTTTCAAGCTCTACAACCTCTTGTTGAAGTGCTTTTTTTTCTGCTCTAAGGGCTTGATAGACCTCATAAGAGTTTGTCCCCCAAATCAAGCTAAAAAGATAATATGAAAAGATTCCGGCTAAAACAACTCCCAAAAAAATATAAATATATTTTTTGTTAAAGAGTTTTTTTTCTTGGATATAGATCTCTCCTAGATCCTCTCTCATTGATTAAGAATCTTCCATCCTAAATATTCTCCCCCTCCAAGTTCTTGCTCAATTTGAAGAAGACGATTATATTTTGCCATTCTCTCACTTCTTGCAGTTGAGCCAGTTTTAATCTCCCCAGTATTAAGTGCCACAGCAAAATCAGCAATAAAAGTATCTTCACTTTCTCCACTTCGATGACTCATTATACTACGATAGGAATGAAGCTGGGCCAAATGAATAGCTTTAATTGTTTGAGAAATTGTCCCAATTTGATTAGGCTTAATCAAAATTGCATTTCCAATTCCTTGATCAATCCCTTCTTGTAAAATTTTGTGATTAGTTACAAACAAATCATCTCCAACAAGCTGAACCCTTTTCCCCAATTTCTCTGTAAGAAGCTGCCAACCCTGCCAATCATCTTCACCTAATCCATCTTCAATTGATACAATAGGATACCTTTTAATAAGCTTTTCATAATATTCTATAAGCTCCTCTGAAGTCAATACCCTACCCTCTCCTTTAAGATGATATTTTCCATCCTCCCCCATAAATTCACTGCTTGCTATATCCAAGGCAATAGCAATTTGATCTCCTGCTTGATAGCCTGAAGTCTCAATTGCTTGCAAAATCACCTCAATAGGCTCTTGATTAGTTGAAAAATTTGGAGCAAATCCCCCTTCATCTCCAATAGCAGTAATCTCTCCTCTATCATGAAGAATCTTTTTGAGATTTTGATACACCTCTGCTGAAGCTCTCAGTGCCTCAGAAAAACTCTCAAATCCTAAGGGCATAATCATATATTCTTGAAAATCTACATTATTATTTGCATGACTTCCCCCATTAATGATATTGAGCATTGGTACAGGTAAAACTCTTGCACTCATACCTCCTAAATATCGATACAATGGGAGATGCAAAGATTTTGCACAAGCTCTTGAGAATGCCATACTCACTCCCAAAGTTGCATTTGCACCAAGATTAGAGAAATTTTGCGTTCCATCAAGCTCTTGGAGTAAAAGATCTACTTTGCTTTGCTCATAAGCCTCAAGTCCTATAAGATTATTTTTAATCACTGTATTGACATTCTCACAGGCCTTAAGCACCCCCTTCCCAAGATAACGTTGCTTATCTTCATCGCGAAGCTCAAGAGCCTCTTTTTTTCCCGTACTTGCCCCACTAGGAACAATCGCTTCACCCAAAGCTCCATCATCAAGTAAAACTTCAGCTCTTAATGTAGGATTCCCACGACTATCCAAAACCTCAAACGCTTTAATATCTGCTATCTTTGGCATTTTACTCCTTTGTTATAACTCCTCTGGTTCATCAGGCAAAGGCATAATCTCTTCTTGCACACCAATTTGCTCTTTGATTTTTGCCACAATCTCTTCACGCACAGCCTGATTTTCTTTAAGAAAAAACTTTGCATTCTCTCTTCCCTGTCCAAGCTTTGTTGCGCCATAGCTTAACCATGCTCCACTTTTATCAATAATATCAAGTTTCACACCATAATCAATCACTTCTCCCTCAAGAGAAATTCCCTCACCAAACATAATATCAAATTCAGCCTCTCTAAAAGGAGGTGCTACTTTGTTTTTTACCACTTTGGCCTTGGCTCTATTTCCAATTTGTTGTTCATTTTGTTTGAGTGTTGCAATGCGTCTAATATCAATTCTCACGCTTGCATAAAACTTCAATGCATTTCCTCCTGTAGTTGTCTCAGGACTTCCATATCCCATCATTCCAATTTTCATTCTAATTTGGTTGATAAAAATAAGTGTTGTATTCATTTTATGAAGCACACCTGTGATTTTTCGTAATGCATGACTCATTAATCTTGCTTGAAGCCCCACATGTTGATCTCCCATATCTCCCTCAATCTCAGCCTTTGGGGTAAGAGCTGCTACAGAGTCAATCACGACTAAATCCACTGCTCCACTTCTGCTTAGAGTTTCTAGAATCTCAAGTGCTTGCTCACCATTATCAGGTTGGGAAACAAGAAGATTTTCAGTATCTACTCCAAGCTTCTTTGCATAATATACATCTAGAGCATGCTCTGCATCAATAAAGGCACAAATCCCTCCATTTTTTTGGCATTGCGCAATGATTTGTAAACTCAAAGTTGTTTTACCTGAACTCTCTGGTCCATAAATTTCAATAATCCTTCCTTTTGGGATTCCACCAATCCCCAAGGCCATGTCAAGGCCTAGCGAGCCTGTAGAAATTGCATCAATTTTTTCAACTTGTTTATCACCCAAACGCACTAAAGCACCTTTTCCAAAGGCTTTATCAACTTGTTTGAGTGCTAGTTCGATGGCTTTTTTCTTCTGTTCATCAATACTCATTTATTCCTCTTTTACTCCAAAAAATGTATTTTCGTTTATTCTATCTTATTTTTGCACTTTTAGATAAAATCCCACTATGATCACAATTCATCGTCTAGGTTTAAAATGAAGAAAATTATTGTTGCTCACAGCCCTGATGCTGATGATTTATTTATGTATTATGCAATTGTCTTTGGTTGGGTTACCCCTCCTACATCTTTTGAAAATATCGCTCTTGATATTCAGACACTTAATGCTCTAGCTTTACAAAAAACCTATCCTATTACAGCAATTTCCTTTGCTTTATATCCCCTTATTGCTAAAGATTACGCACTCCTAAAAACTGGGGTGAGTTTTGGAGAGGGCTATGGTCCTAAGTTGATTAAAAAGAAAGGAGCAAAATTAAAAAGAAATTTCAAAGTTGCTCTGAGTGGTGAACACACAAGCAATGCTCTGCTTTTTCGCATCTATTATCCTGACGCAAGGATTGTGTATAAAAATTTTTTAGAGATTGAAAAATGCGTATTAGAAGGAGAGGTGGATGCTGGAGTGCTTATTCATGAATCGATTTTAAATTTTGATCAGAGTTTAGAAGTTGAGGCGCATTTGTGGGATATTTGGTGTGAGCTTGCCAAAGAAGATCTGCCTTTACCTCTAGGAGGTATGGCACTCTCTCGCTCAATTCCGCTCATTCAAGCTATCTCTTATGAACAAACTCTCATTAAAGCTGTCAAAATTGCCACTCATCACAAACCCCTACTCTCTAAAATGCTTTTACAAAGAGGGCTCATTCGCGTCAATCCTCAAGAGCTGGAGACCTATCTCAATCTTTATGCAAATCATCATTCTATATGCTTAAATGATCTCCAATATAAAGCTATAGATAAGCTCTTTGAGCTAGGTTATAATGCAGGATTCTATACACAAAAACTTCTCTCAAAAGACTATATCATTCCCCAAGAATATAAAGAATTACGATATGAATAAAACTCGCTTTAATCTTTATATCCTTTGCAATACACTGTTTTTTGCTCTACTTTTTTTAGCTGTAGGAATCCTTGCTCGATACATAATGATTCGCTCTTTTCTTCCTAGCGATTTGTTCCAAAATTCCTCACAAAGCCTGATGAGATTATGGAAAGTTGGATTACTTTATGATGGGAGGATCATCTGCTCTGCACTCATTCCTTTTTACCTTTTTGGCTTACTCTGCACTCCTTTTATGCCAAAACTTGCCCCACTCTTTTATAAGCTTAGCACCTATTTTCTTACATTTTTAGGATTTCTATTCCCCTTAACTTGGTTGATTGGTTTTTATTATTTCAAAACCTATCACACCCAAATTGATATTTTTATCTTTGGTTTAGCCAATGATGATACTTGGGCGATTTTGCAGATTATTTTCAAAGATTATCCCATCTTCTCTATTCTTTTTACCTCCCTTGCTTTTGCCCTCCTTACGTATAAACTTGCAAATCAAAAGCTTTTTTCTAACCTAAACCTACCTTCTCTTATCTTGATTCCTCTCAATCTCATTTTTTTGGCTCTTTTTATTTGTGCTTTAAGGGGATCTATTATCTCCACTCCATTACTTAGGGCCCAAAGCACAGTTTCTAATAATCCTACAATTAATCACCTTGTTCCAAATCCAGTGATTGCCTTTAGTTGGGCTATTAGTGATTATAAGAAAAATGCCTCTTACTCTATAGTTTCACAAAGTGAAGGAGATAGACTTTCCACTCTTGCACTAGGTTCTCCCACTGCCCTATATGCCACCACACCTCAAAATGATTTCTTATCTAAAAATCCTCCTCATATCATTGTCAATCTTATGGAGAGTTTTGGGCTTAATCTGCTAAGTTTTGATGATTCTTTAAACTTTGATTTACTTGGAGAATTTAGAGAACATTATAAAAATGATTTAGTCTTTACAAGATTTTTGCCCGCTGGTAATGGCACTGCACCAAGCTTTGCCTCTCTTTATCTCAATTCCCCCTCAGCAACTATCTCTCTTAGTTCAATCAAGAAAATCAAAGCAAAAAATAATATCTTTGAAACTTTTTCTAAAGCTGGATATGAGATTATTTTTATTACAGGAGGAAGTGAAAGTTGGCATGAATATGGGGATTATTTACGTATTTTAGGAGTTAATAAGATTTATGATATGAACTCCATGATTGATATTTTTCCTGAAGCTAAAAACTTTCAAAGTGCTTATGGAATCCCTGATGAATACCTATATAAAATGCTTAAAAAGCTTTTAACTTCTTGTGCTAAACCCACACTTTTTATTACACTCACCATCTCTAATCATCCTCCAGAAATTGTGCCTACTCATTACAAGCCCTATCCTCTCAATCATCAAGAATCACTCAAAAAATATCTTGAACAAAAGCACTTTCCCCTTGTGCCCCTAGCCTATCAATACAGCAATGACACTTTTGGACAATTCCTCACTTGGCTTAAGCACTCACCCTATCAAAACAACACAATTGTACTTGCCACGGGAGATCATAGAATGCGAAGTCTCTCAAGTCTTGGAATGCAAAAAAGTTTTATAGATTTTGCAGTCCCCCTATATCTCTATGTCCCCAAAGCTTATTTAAAAAATACAAATGCTCACTATGATCCCCAAATGCTAGGCTCACACAAAGATATTTTTCCCACCCTCTATCATCTTTCACTCTCCAAACAAAATTATCTTGCCAATGGTGGAGTGAGTTTGTTGCACTCTAAAGAAACATGCAATTTTGCCTACAATGAAGCTATTAAAGCAGATTGCAAAGGAGTGTATATGGGTGGTGGTCTCTATCCTTGGACTTCACCCCTTGAGATCTCCACAATCCCCATTTCCATTCCCAAACAAAAAGCTCAAAAATTTCAAAGCTATCAAGATTTGCAATGGTGGCAAATCCAAGCAAGGACAAAGGGAGTGCTAAATCCCTGACTTTAGGGAAAGCAAATAAAGAAGCAGAGGCAGAAGCATAGGGGGATTAAAAATATCTCATAGAAAATATGAAACAAAATGATTAAACATATTCGCAGAATCTCACTCTTAAGAAGTATCAGAAAATATATAGAAATAAAAGAAATTCCACCAATACAATCCAATGATTTAAGCTAGGCTAAAATCTTTCAAATGCCTGATAATGAAAGTAAGGCATATACAATCAAACAATAAAAGAAATAACTAAATCCACCCAACAAAGCAGTTAAACCCAAATCTGTATTCATGATTTTAATCTTTTGATTAGGCTATACCAAGAAATAATAACTGCACAAAGTCCAACAGGGAAAAATCATCATTGCAAAAGTGATCTAAAAATCCTTTTTACCCATCAAAGTCTTATATATTCTCAATCTTTATCATCTTGATATGCCAAATTCCATCTTCTAAAAATCTCTCACCCACACTCTTAAACCCAAACTTTTCATAAAATCCTTGAGCACAACATTGTGCCTCAAGGCTAATTTTTGACATATTAAGACGTGTATAAATATATTTTAAAGCATATTGCATAATCGCTCTTCCCCCTCCCTTTTTCTTGCTAATGACTCGACCAATTTTAGCCTCATCATTGTTGTGCAAAATTCGTAAATACGCTTTGATTTCCCCCTCTTCTTTGAGATAAAGATGAAAAGCTTTTAGATCTAGTTCATCAACCTCTTGATAAGCACATTTTTGCTCTACTACAAACACACTCACTCTAAGATAATACAACTCATAAAGTTCCCTGCTTGTCAACTCATCAAAAGTTTTTACAATAAACTCCATTGTTTATCCCTCACCCTCAATAGCACTTTGCTCTTTTCTCCCTCTTGCACTGATAAGAATAGGTGTGCCTATAAAATTAAAACTCTCTCGCAAAAAATTCACTAAATACCTTCGATAACTAAAATGCAATGCTTTAGGACGATTCATCACTAAGGCAATTTGTGGAGGGCAAGTCTCATATTGGGTTGCATAATAAATGCGCACAATTTTTCCATGATCACTTGGAAGTTGATGACGCTTTGTTGCTTCTGCAATACATTCATTAAGCCTTGAGGTAGGGATTCTAAAAGAATAATTTGCATACACTTCTAGGATTTTTTTCTTAATCTCTTCAATATGGCGACCATTTTTTGCACTCACACTTAAAAATGGGGCATATTCTAAGAATCTGAATTTCCTCTTGAGCTCACTTCTAATCTCCTCAAATTCACTGGCTTTAATATCCCATTTATTCAGCACAATAATCACACCCAAAGAATATTTATCTACAAGAGAACTAATACGCTCATCAAGCTCAACAAAGCCCTCACTCACATCAAGCACCAATAAAGCAATATCACTTTGCTCTAAGACTTTTTGAGTGCGATCCAAAGCAAAACGTTCAATTCCCTCAATCTTACTTCTTCTTCTAATTCCTGCCGTATCCACAAACTTTATCCTCTGCCCCTCATACTCCATCTCCTCATCTACTGGATCAATAGTCGTTCCCGCCACAGAACTCACTACACTTCTTTGTCTTCCAAGCAAGGCATTAAGCAAGGAACTTTTCCCCACATTCACTCTTCCAATGATTCCTACATTAATACTCTTGCCCTCTTCTCCCTCTACTTTTTCTTCTTGAGCTAAAAACTCTTCCAAACTTTGCTCTTCATCATTTTGTAAACTTACTTGAGTTTGTAAGCCTAAAGCTTGAATAATATAAGCCTTGAGGGCTAAAATCCCGCGATTATGACTTGCTGAAATCATAAAACTCTCTTTTGCTCCAAAACTTGCAAACTCCCATCCCCTCTGCTTCTCTTTATCATTATCAATTTTATTAATCACAAGCACACAGCGTTTTGCTTTCTTGCTTATAGCATAAAAGAGCATCCTATCTTCTTCTTGAGGTAAAAGCTTTCCATCAACCATATAAAGAACTAAATCCGCTTCTTCACTTGCTTTAATGCTAAGTTCCTTGATTTTTGAAAATAGCTCACTGCCTTCATCAATGCCCCCAGTATCAAGCACTTCAATCAAATTTCCATCAAAATCCATAACACTGCAATTCACATCTCTTGTTGTTCCTGCAACATCTGAAGTAATAGCCTTTCTCTGTTTTAAAAAACGATTAAAAAGAGAGCTTTTCCCAACATTAGGTTTTCCCAAAATTGCAATTCTTTTCATCTTCCTATCTTTATATGAGAATCAATTTAAAAAGGTATAATATTAAAAACTTGCTTAAATAAAGGTTTGATTGTGCGTTATTGCCTCATATTTTTAAGTCTTTTTTGTTTTATTTTTTCTCAAATCCAAAGAGCAAAAATCACTCAAAGCTATGTGTATGAAGCAAAAGAAGGTGATTTTATCCAAACACAAAAAGATGGAGAAATCTATTTGCAAATCACTTCACCATCTCTTTTGGATTTTCTAAATTCCAAAAATCCTCACAACACTTTAGCCACACAAACTGTTAGACTTAATGGAACTTGGACAGAATTTCAATCCCATGATGAAAATGTCAAGTCTTATTCCAATTCCAATGAGTTTCAACATCGCTTTAATCTTAAGGCCATTGCCTATAGACTTCAAGAAGTAGAATCTAATGTCTTCAAATTGATGTATGCAACACAACCTATTAAGATTGAACATTGTAAGTTTGTAATCCAAAAAGATCTTATCAATACTCTTGCGGGAAAAAGAGACTTTGTCATCAACCTTGATAACCAGTATTATTTTGATAAGTTGATTGCAACTTATCGTTTTATTCAATGTGATAAATAATATTGGAACACCATTTGCTATATGCTCTTAATATTAATTCAAATTAAAGGATGAGATATGAGAGTGACTTACTCAAGTATGATTAGCATGGCGGCTTTAAGCTTAGTGGGCTGTGGCGCATTCACAGATGGTGTGAGTGATACAGCTTTGATTCCACCTTCAGCAAATTATCAGGCAAACTATGTGCCACTTCAACCCCCTGTCCCAATGTATGGAAATAATGGAAATATGCTTCCACAAGATTCAAGGATTCAAAGAGTGAATACTATTGTTATTGATGAGATAGAACCCTCAATGACACCACAACCTGCACCAGCACCAGCTCCAGCTCCTGCCCCAGCACCCGAGCCAAGTTTTGCCAAACCTAGCAAAAGTGCAGAGTTAGAAGAGCCATTAATTCCAAATTCTCCAATGCTAACTCCTAGCAATGTAATTGAGCTTAATGCTGTAGGAATGGGTGTTGCACCTGAAACTTCAATTTCCCCTTCACAAGCTTTGGCTCTTGCTAAAAGGGCAGCAATTGTTGATGCTTACAGACAAATTGGTGAAAAAATGTATGGGATTAGAGTAAATGGTCAAGATACTGTAAAGGATATGATGCTTCAAAACTCTGTTGTTAAAACAAAGGTCCAAGCATTAATTAGAAATGCAGAAATTACAGAAACTGTTTATAAAGATGGGTTGTGCCAAGTGAGTATGGAACTCAAACTTGATGGTAAAATTTGGCACAAAGTTCTCTCAGGAAATATTTAAGAGGTTTGGAGTATAAAAGGAGAAGAAATGAAGGCAACATTGACCAATTTGATCTTGGGAATTTCTCTTGCCTTTTTTCTTAGTGCCTGCTCATCAACTTCACAAGGTTGGAATGATTTTCTTTCTCTCTTTGGAAAAGGTGAGCCTATTGATCCTAATTCATTAGAGCTATTAGAAGGAGTTTCAGGCACAAAACTTTTATTAATCAATACTCCAACAATTAAGTTTTATGATTTAGCCGTTGTAAGATATTCACAATATGCAATCCATATCGATCTTTTTGAAATGGGAGCTCCTATTGGAGCTCTTGAAATTACAAAAAATGAGGTTTGTTTTCAAGGAGAATGTGCTCCAAAATCTCTTGCGGCACGTAAAATTTTGGGGGATGTGAGTTATGGTGATCTTTTTGATGATATTTTCTTCGCACAAGATATTTTTGGTTCTAGAGGATTGCGAATGACAAAAGAAGGGGTATTAACACAAAGATTTCTACTCAACAATCAAGAAATCTTTTATGAAAGAACTCCTCAATACACCGTTTTTAAAAATCTCACCAAAGGGATTGTTATCTCAATTCAAAATTATACTTTTCCTGATATGAATCCACCCAACATTAGGAGACGACAATGAAACACTTTTTAAGCTTAAAAGATTTTAGTAAAGAAGAGATTTTAGAAATCATTTCTCTAGCCAAACACATCAAACACGACTTCAAAAATAATATTCCCACCCCTTTGATGCCCCAAAAAATCCTAGCAATGATTTTTGAGAAAAATTCTACTCGCACAAGAGTAAGTTTTGAGGCAGGAATTTATCAACTTGGAGGAGTGGGATTATTTCTTTCAAGCAATGACATTCAACTTTCTCGTGGTGAACCCATCAAAGACACTGCAAGAGTAATTAGCTCAATGGTAGATATGATTATGATCAGGACTTTTGAACACTCTAGGCTTGAAGAATTTGCCTCTTATTGCAGTGTGCCTGTGATTAATGGATTAAGTGATAGTTACCATCCCGTGCAATTAATGGCAGATTATCTCACAATGCTTGAGTGCGGAATCAGTCTCGAGGGTGAAAAACCCATAGTAGCCTATATTGGGGATGGGAATAATATGGCTCACTCTTGGCTCCTCCTTGCCTCAAAACTTGGTTTTGAGCTTAGAATCGCTACACCCAAAAACTATGAAGTTGATCATAAGATTCTTGCCCTAGCTATGAGTTTTGCTCAAGAAAGTGGATCTAAGATTATCACCACCCATGATCCAAAAGAAGCAATAAAAGGGTGTAATGTAGTTACAACAGATACTTGGATCTCTATGGGACAAGAAGATCAAAAGAATAAAAAAATCAATGATTTCAAAGGTTTTGAGGTTGATAAAGAGATGATGCACTTAGCCCAAAGCCATGCAATTTTTTTGCATTGTCTTCCTGCATATCGAGGATATGAGGTGAGCGAAGAGGTGCTTGAAGGAACTCAAAGTAGAGTTTTTCTAGAAGCAGAGAATCGTTTGCACGCCCAAAAAGGAATTATGGTGTACTTGTATCAAAATAAGGAGAAACTATGCTAGACCTTACCCAAAGTGTTGCTAGTGGATTATTAAAACAGATTGACAGCAAGACTTTAAGTATCAAATTTACAGAAGGTAGTCTTAGTGAGGATAAGCCTTGTTTTGTTTGCGATGAAGAAAATCACGAATATGTTATTCTCTCAGCCCATTTACTTCAACAAATTTTACAGAATATGAAACAAGCCCAAGAAGAGCGATTTGCAATGTCCCTTGAAAAAGATATTGCAAATTTAATGCCCTTAGATTTTGATGATGTCTTAAGCGTAGCCAAACAAAAGCTAGAAGAACTTAATCTTGATATTGCACAAGTCGATACTCAACTTCTTGCAAAGACAATCAAACAAGAATACCCTAATTTGTTTTTTAATTTTGATGATTATCTCAGGAGGCACAATGATTGATTTTGAAAAAATAGCCAAATATTCTAAAGCTGGTCCTCGTTATACTAGCTACCCCACCGCAAATGAATTTCACTCTGGTTTTAATCCTATCGACTATCAAAAAGCCTTGCAACAATCCAACTCTAGCTCTCTGCCCCTCTCACTCTATGTGCATCTGCCTTTTTGTCGCAGTGCATGCTATTTTTGCGGATGCAATGTCATTTATACAAGCAAAGAAGAAAACAAAGCTGTCTATATTTCTTATTTAAAAAAAGAGTTAGAGATCTTATCAAAGTTTCTAAATACAAAACGTGAGGTCATTCAACTTCATTTTGGCGGTGGAACTCCTACATTTTTCAATGCTGATGAACTCAAAGAAGTCATTGCGCTCCTTAGAAAATTCTTCCCCAATTTTCACACAAATGCAGAAATAAGCTGTGAAATTGATCCAAGATTTTTTAACTCTAATCAAATGCAAGTGCTTAGAGAGGGGGGATTTAATCGTGTAAGTTTTGGTGTGCAAGACTTTGATGCTCAAGTGCAAAAAGCTATCCACAGAATCCAAAGCGTTGAGCTTGTGGCAGAAGCTGTGCAAATTGCAAGAAGATTTGGCATTCACTCCATTAATTTTGATCTTATTTATGGTTTACCCTATCAAAACCTCCAAACTTTCCAACAAACACTCCAAAAAGTTCTTACCCTCTCTCCTGATCGATTGGCAATCTTTAATTACGCTCATGTGCCTTGGATGAAAAAAACAATGAGGAAAATTGACGAAACCACATTGCCTTCACCTAAAGAAAAACTTAAAATTCTAGAATTTATGATTTCTTTTCTCTCAAATCATGGCTATGAGCTTATTGGAATGGATCATTTTGCAAAAAAAGATGATGAGCTCTATTACGCCAAAGAAAATGGTGAGCTAAGACGCAATTTTCAAGGCTATACCACAAAAGGATTTTCTCAAACTGTAGGAATTGGCCTTACAAGTATCAGTGAGGGGGTAAACTTCTATGCTCAAAACCACAAAGATCTCCATGAATACCAAAAGGCTCTAGATGAGGGGATACTACCTACAAGCAAAGGGATTTGGCTCAGTGATGAAGATCGCCTAAGAAAAGAAGTCATTATGCAGATTATGAACAATCTCTATTTAGATTTTTCAAAAATTCAAGAGCAATTTGGCATTGATTTTAAATCCTATTTTAACACCGCTCTTAATGCACTTAAACCCTACAAAGAAGCAGGATTGCTTGAAATAGGAGAAAATCATCTTAAAGCCACGCCTACTGGAGGAATGCTCATTAGGAATATTGCTATGGAGTTTGATGGGTTTTTAGCCAAAGCCCCTATTGGGGAGAATAAATTTAGCAAAACTCTTTGAGGAAAGAGTAATGCATAAAGTTTGCATCAAATGTGCCAAATGCAATCCCATTTGCCCCACTTTCCTCTTAAGCGGTGATGAAACTTACTCTCCTAGAGGCTATTTGCATCTATGTTCTCTTCCTGCATTTCCCTCTACAAGCAAAATTCTCTCAACCTGCACACTCTGTAAAGAATGTGAAAAACTCTGTCCTATTAAACTGCCCATTACACAAACAATAGAGAAAAAACTCAAAGAACTTTCAATCCAATCTATAATCTCTTAATAAAAACTTAAATTTTATATTATCTTACTAAAAGATACCCCCCCCCCCCCGCTAATTTGTGTTATAATTCGTGCTCTTTTTTTAAAAAAGAATAAATAACTTTATCTTATAAGGAAAGCATAATGAAAGAAAAGAATAATTTTACTTCTTCAAGGAAGGTCAAGGGGGGGGGGATAAATTAAACCCTAAATATTCTTTATTTAAGCCCATAATTGCAAGTTCACTTGCTTTAGCTCTTGGTGTGAGTGAGGGGGTCGCACAAACAATACAAGATGATCCTACACATCCAATGGATACATATAATCAACCTATCATTACAACAAGTGGAGCACTCACTCTTACGGTCAAAACTTTAACCATTGATACATCAAGTGAAACAGATAAAAGTGCAATTTCTGCTTCAAGTAATGCCACTAACCTTATAGTTGCAGGTAAAACCGCCATTACAGGAAATATTGTTTCATCATCTGGAGATAATACCCTTATCTTTGGATCTTCTGAAGTTAATAATGTAACTAGAGATGCTGCAGACCTCTCTACTACAATTAAAGGAGATATTCTTGTGGGGGGTAGCAGTGTGCGAAGAAGTAGTTTTAATCTCCTAATCTTTCAAAATAAAGCCACAATTGGAGAGACTGATACAACCAAAACTTCTTCCTCTTCTTCAATCAAAGTCGTTGATGCATACAATGGAAGAGGTGCAACATCAACTAACACATTAGCTTTTAGTAATAGTGAAAATAAAATAAACTTAGCAGAAATGAGTGTAGTTGGAAACTGGGCTTACGGTGCTCCCTCAACAACTGCTAATATTTTAAGTTTTAATGCTGCAGATAGTAATAATGGAAGCACTACTTTTAAAGTAGGGACTCTTAGTGCAAAAAGTGGAGCTAATATCATTGGAAAAGATCTCTATGCAATTCCTAATCCTTCAACCAATATAGACACTACAAAAAATCCTTATCAGTATGCCCAAGAACTTTTTGAGACCTCTTCTAATCCTAATCAACCAAAAAGAAAAGACAATTTTGCTACCCTATTTGCAGATAGCAAATATCAAGCAAAAGGGGAATATTCTATTGGCTCTGTGGCAACTCAAATCTCTGGAAATAATTACCTAAATGTAGAAACCCTTATCATTGGCAATAATTCTAGCCAAACAGATTCCACAGAACCTAGTGGTGTTATTACTACTGCTTCTAGCGGCACAGTAAATCTTATCATCGCAAACAAAGCTACAATCAATGGAAATATTTTAACCAGTGGTGGAAGCAATGTTCTGATTTTAGGTTCAAGCACTTCTAGTGGAGAATCTCCAAAACTCACAGGGGATATTCTTGCAAGACAAGGTGGAAGCAATATCCTTATTTTTGAAAGTAAGCCTACATTTGGTTCTACAAACACTAGAGACACCCAAACTCTCTCATCAATCAAAGTTATTGATACCAATGTAGGATCTCCTACAACATCTAATAATATTTTGGTTTTTAAGAGCCAAGATAATGCATTAACTTTAAAAGAAATCAGTATTAATGGAAACTGGAAAGATCCAGCCACTACAATCACTTCTAATATCCTAAGTTTCAATGCCACTACGAGCACAGGCTCAGGGCATACTCTCAAAGTAGAAACACTGAATGCAAGAAATGGAAGCAATATCATTGGGAAAGATCTCTATAAAGAAGACACTACAACTCAAAGTAATGCAAGAGGTGCATCAAGCACAAAAACATATGTTTATGACTCTGAATTATTTGAAACAACAAATGATAAACCTAAGAAAAAAGACAATTTTGATATTCAATTTGCAAATAGCAAATACCAAGCAAAAGGGAAATATAGCGTTGAGAGTATCAAGGGTGATGGATATATTTTTGGGGGGAATTACATTAACGTTGAAGAACTTACAATTGGAAGCGCTTCATCTTCAAGAGAGACAAGCACAGTCATTACTGCAGCAAATAATAGAAGCTCCAATGTCCTTGCTGCAAACACTCTAAGTATTACAGGAGATATTGAAAGTCTAAGTGGTGGAAGCAATGCAATCTGGGTAGGAGCTACTCCAACTACTAGAGATGCTTCACAAAATACTGGAGCAAGCAACACTAGTCCTAGCTTGACTTTCCAAGGTAATCTCTATGCTAGAGGGACTGGAAAAAATAAGATTACTGCCTCAAAAGCCACCATTACAGGAAATATTGAATCAGCTGGGGGGAGCAATGCAATTTATTTAACAAACACTTCAGAGCAAAGCACAATTAAAGGGAATATTTATGCCCATAATGCAGGAAATCAAGATGCTTCTCTTATCATCTTAAGTCAAGAGATCGCAAGCAGTGAGACACCCTCAGCAAGAGGGATTGCACAAACCGCACAAGTTTTGCATTGGAGCGATGCTCAAGCTAATGCGAATATTGAGACAGATTCAATTAAATCTACAGGATCAGAGTCTAACTGGTATTCTCGTACTGCAACAACCACAATTAATGTGCAGACTCTTAAGGTTGAGAGCAAAAATACAAGTCGAGAAACTCCTATTGCAATCTCAGCACAAAATAATGGATTTAACAACCTTGCTGCCTCACAAGCTACAATTAATGGAAATATTCAAGCTCTTGGTGGAAAAAATATAATCTATCTAAGCAAAACTTCTTCTGCCAACTCTCAACCTTCTTATAGATCTTCAAACCAAAGCACAATTAAGGGAGATATTCTTGCTCAAAACTCAGGTACAGATAATGGAGTCAATATTATTTTAGGTAAAGAGTTTAACACTACCCCTACTTCTACTGATGCAGATATACAAGAAAACTGGATGACTGCTCAAGCTAATGCAAATATTGAGACAAGCTCAATTAAAGCTATTGGAGGAATTGGCAACTTCTATAATCTACGCGGTCAAAACACCATTAATGTCTCCACTCTTAAGATTGGCAACACTTCTACTGAAGCAGACAATCCAATAGCTATTCTTGCAAGTCGCGGAGATAATGCAATTTCCTCAAACAATGCCACAATCACAGGAAATATTGAAGCTAGAGATAGTGGAAGTAATGCCATTTTTTTAGGTAAATCCACTTCTGCTCCTACAATCACAGGAAATATTACTACTGCTAATGGTTCTAACTCCATTATCCTTGAAGATGGAACTTGGCTTCCCTACCTCACCCTACAAGTAGAAAATAGCTCCACTGCTCCTAGCCTTAAAAATACTTCTGGCTCCACAAACAATAGCGGTATCCTCACAAATAATGGAACTACTAATCTCATCCTCAGAAAATCTCCAAGTTCAGCAGGAGGTTCAACAGGAGCTCCAGGAGTAGCAGCTATAGATACATCTACACTCTCAATTCCAGTGTATAAAGTAGTTTCTTTAAAGGGAGAGACAAATATTGTGATGCAAGGAGATATTGTGGCCTCTTCTTATATCTCTTATGCTAATGGAGGAAATGTCAATCTACTCTTTGCAAACAATAATGATAATGCAGCAGATTCCTTTGATGCTTCAAGTGCAACAGATATTACAAGCAATAAAGTTTTAGGTAAAACCTATAAAGATGGAGTCAAACTTGCTCTCTCTGATAAGCAAGTCAGCATTGGAGATACTCAAAAATCTTTCTTAGAGACT
>NZ_NXLU01000029.1 GCF_003364215.1 Helicobacter cholecystus | reverse complement strand
TTCCTGTAAGAGTGATTGTGTTAGAACTTGAATAACCACCAGATGTGGAGATTCCACCAGTGTTGGTGATTGATCCTGCCTCAATGACATTTTTCCCTCTAGAATTAGCGGAGATTCCACCAGTGTTGGTGATTGATCCTGCCTTAATGACATTGCTACCGTCATTACTTACAGTGATTCCTTCCGTGATGTTAAGAGTTCCATTATTGTTTAGTTTAATTGAATTAGTAGAATATCTATCTGTTGTTACTTGCCCAATTTCTACTTGGGCTCCACTGCTTGTGATGTTTGTTGCGCCATAATTGTTAGTCTCGAGAGTAGTAATCTTTAATTTACCGCTATCTCCCATACTAACAGTATTAGTGGCCCTATCTGATCGCATATTTTTAATCTCTACATTGCTATTATTGGCATAGATCTTATTGTTTCCACCTGCAGCATACCCCCGTGTGGCTTGGAGTGTATCAATTGTTAAGGAATTAGAGGTAGTTGTATCAGTAGTTTGAGTAGAACCATTAGGAACAGAGTCATAGCCTATCGCAATAGTGTTTGTGGCACTGACTGCACTGACATGATGAAAGATAGCATTCACCCCAGTATTATTGTTTTGCTTAAGTAGTATAGTGGTATTTGCAAAATATCCGCCAGAATTCTTTGAAGTAATTTCTCCTTTGACTTCAATACTCCCAGCCTTAATAGTGAGATTACCACCTGTATTCCTAATATTTCCATCCACTGTGAGTTTATGATCAACATTGGTGATAAGAAGTCGATCATTTTGTGAATTTAGAGTGATATTGCCTGTTACAGTGCCATCATTTGTAAAATTATATTCT
>NZ_NXLU01000028.1 GCF_003364215.1 Helicobacter cholecystus | reverse complement strand
ATGCTAGGGCATATTTAGGAGAGTGGGAAGGGAGAGGGGAGAGGGAGAATGCTGAGATAAGGAGGAGAGCGTTAAGTTTTGATAAAGAAGGAAAATGGGAAAAAGGAATAGACAAGCTTCATCACGAACATATCTTCTTTGAAGATGAAGAAGGTGGGAATGTGGGGTTTGCAACTGATTGGGAAATGGTAACGGATGCAACATATTATCCATACGATCCAGTAGATGGGGCATATTATAAAACAAAAGCCATAGGCAAGTTTTTCACAGAAACAGATCCTAGTGTGATTGCTAGATATAGGGCTACAGATGGCAAACACTATGATGATGCAATTATGAGACAAGCAGTAGAAGATGTGAAAAAATATGGGATGTTTAAGTATTACTATCTTACGATAAATAACTGCCAAGACTTTATTAAGCAAGTTAAGATTAGATATCAAAAAATCTTCAAACAACAAAGGGGTGGAAAGTGAAAATTTATTCTATTCTCCTTATCACACTGATGATTATAAATTTTGGGCTGATGATTTATAAGAGAGGAGTATCAAGAACTATGTTTGTATTATCGGTTGTCATATATGGGATATTTGTTTTTGCAAAAGATTTGTTTCCTAATACAAACCTAA
Organism: Helicobacter cholecystus; assembly: GCF_003364215.1. GTDB lineage: Bacteria > Campylobacterota > Campylobacteria > Campylobacterales > Helicobacteraceae > Helicobacter_G > Helicobacter_G cholecystus. The sequence continues at coordinate 212 of NZ_NXLU01000028.1, read as the reverse complement.
TCTTTGGGTATTTATTGGCTCTTATATGTTTAAGTCTTTTTTTGTATAAAAAATATGGCCCACAATGTTTGGGAATTATCTTTTTTGCATTACCTTGGGCAACTCTTACAAGAGCATTAGGATTTCCTGATAATCCAGACTTTTGGGAGAAAGGGTTAGGGATTTATATTATCAGTGGAATTTGTGGCACTTTCTCACTTTGGCTTTTATTT
>NZ_NXLU01000027.1 GCF_003364215.1 Helicobacter cholecystus | reverse complement strand
GGGAGGGGGGAGATAAAAAAGAAAAGAAACTAGGACCCAAACAACAAGCAAGGAAAAAAGGGAAAATCAGCCAGCTTCTGAGGATTATGGCAGATGGAGTGCAAAAGAACTAGAAAAAAGTAAGGGAAAAGATGCTAAAAGGAAAGCTCACGATATGAAAGAAAAAGGCTTTGGAGACAGAACAAAAAAGGAGATAGATGATGACTACAACCCAAAAAATCACTGAAGAAGAGATTTTAGATGCCTATTTTGAAGATGATATTGAATTTTTCAAAACTCATCAAATCAGTGGGAGATTATCGCATAGCTGATCCGGATTTTAATGGGGATACATTATTTCTTGCAAGTCTTTCAGATCCTAAGTGTGAGTTGTATGCTTATTTTTTAGAGCAAGGGGTAGATCTCTTTGCAACAAACTCCTTAAAAGAAAATGTTTTTCATGCTGCTGTGTTTTCTGATGATCCCCAACGGCTGAAAAAGATTCTCAAATCCAATCCCAAGTGTATAAAAATGCTCAATGATCAAGAAAAAGAGGGGGACACTCCATTACATTTTAGTGTTATGTTTAAAAGTAGAAGTTATTTTGATTTATTGATTGAGCTTGGGGCAGATGTTAATATAACTCATATTAAGGGCTATACACCATTATCTACTGCGTGTTGTATTCCTTTTGAGAGAGAGGAGGATAATCTGCATATCGTTAAAACCTTGATTAAGCATGGGGCTAATCCATCACTTAAGACCAATGCAGGAATATATCCCTTAGCAGCAGCAATCAATAACGACCTGCACTCTGTAGCACAACTTTTATGGGAATATCAATATGGCAAAAAATCTCCTTTCAATATTTCCAAATCCCCT
>NZ_NXLU01000026.1 GCF_003364215.1 Helicobacter cholecystus | reverse complement strand
TCAGAGTTTTTTTGGCAAATTTGACCGGAAAAATATCAATCCTCTTACTCCCAATGCTAAACGCACAATGCCTAGTGCAACAAATATTAAAGTCAAACCTCTCAAAGGATTGTACCCTGAAAGTAGAATACTTCAAACAGGGGATGAAATACCTTATCATAGTGTGCATACGAAAGATAAGTGGAATAATTTTGTGGTACCAAAACTCAAAGGAAAATAATGGAACGTATTTGGATTCTTTTCTACCTTATCCCCATCATTGCCCCTATTCTTTTAATTCTTTATGATGTTTTTATTCCACAAACAAATTATAAAGTTCTAAAAGAGAAGATATTTTTAAAACTTGGGATATTAGGAATATATTTCTACTTCCTCTCTCCTTATTGTTTAGTTTTTATTCTCTTAATTCTTATTTTTATCCTTAAGACTAAGCATAAATCTTCATATGACATTGTATGCATAATTTTAGTATTTATATCTTTTTCCCAGTCTTTACATTTTTTTATTTCCGAGGGATTAAGCAAAATGATTCCATTGGCACTTATTGTGATCTTAGGCTTTTGCACTACTTTGGTGATATTGGGAAAGTGTGTCTTATATTTTTTTAAAGCTAGAGAAAAAAGTAGCAGAGGACATGAAGACTAAATATAAGTGCCCTCACCTTGCCATAAATTCCTCCCCAAACATTCCAAATCCCCTACTCCCAAAGAATCCTAATGCCTAGTCTTCTCTTTCTCTTCCTTTACTTCTCTTCTCTCTTTGCACTTCCAAATATCCCCTCTCTTCTCTTAAATGAAGTTGCTCAGAGTGCAAGTGGAGAGGATGGATTGAATGCTCCTCTTAGACTTTATAATAATGAAGAGTATACAAAGGGATATGCTTATA
>NZ_NXLU01000025.1 GCF_003364215.1 Helicobacter cholecystus | reverse complement strand
CTAGATAGAGTTATATTTCTAGCTACACCTCATAGAAGTGATGCAAAGTTTAATCAAACTTCATTAAGTAAAGGAGGAAAGGTTGTGAATGTGTATGATCCAAGGGATTTGGTTCAGAGTTTTTTTGGCAAATTTGACCGGAAAAATATCAATCCTCTTACTCCCAATGCTAAACGCACAATGCCTAGTGCAACAAATATTAAAGTCAAACCAGAAAAGATATACACACCCAATTATCTTTCTCCACTTGAGCAAGATTCATATTACAACACTTCTAAAACAAGAAGCCATATTGATTCTCACTCAACAATCAAGAATCCTGAAAAATGGAATGAATCTGTATTGCCATTATTGAGGAGGAAATAATGGAGTTATCAGCATTGATAACATTCAATAATCTAACATATCCTTTATTTCCTTGCTTTCTCTACTTTTATAATCTCATTCATGATAAAACAAATCGAATAAAAAATTTCTTAATTAGGATTATGCTTCTAGGGTCTGCCACACTTTTCTCCTACAAGGCCTATGAAAACAATGGTATTGGCTTGCTTGTTCTTTCCATTCCCCTTTTATTGTTGATGGCTTTGTGCTTAATCAAAAAATACCCACTCAACAATAGATATACCAAACATATGCTATGGATTTATTTGTTTTTGTTTATTGGCATCATTCTATCTTATGCACAAACAATCCACATAATAGAAAAACGAGTCATAGGTTATGTTCTTTTACTTCCCTTGATTCTGATTGTAGGCTTAACTTTTTATTCGTCAATTAACTACTTAATCCGTCTTAAATCTTATTTAAATAAACATGATGGATTATGCTTGTTTTGGTGTTTTAATTGGATGATGATAATAGCTGTTGATTTTTTTAAACCCTTATTAGAGATGGGTAACTTAATGGTGTATTATATCTCGGCATTCAGCAATTCTATCTTGGGAATCGTTATCTTCCTTTATCACTCTTTTTATTTCATTAGATTGATTTTTTTCAAATCATCAACTTTGGAGAAATAATGGAAAATATCTGG
>NZ_NXLU01000024.1 GCF_003364215.1 Helicobacter cholecystus | reverse complement strand
GGATGCAGAATTAGAAGAGCCTGATACATTTCCATTAATTGTAATATTTCCCTTAGTTACAGAGATTGTGTTGGTTCCAGAGTTATTGGATATGCTTCCAATCTTAAGATTTCCTTCTCCATTTGTGACATTAATTTGATTTGTTCCGCCACTATCATTGCGTATATCTCCTTGAAATACATTTAATGCAGAGGAGTTAAAAGTTATTTGATTGGATGCATTTGCTCTCTCTGCATGCAGATTTCCAATAATGGTTGCATCTTTATCCCCCGCGAAAGTTACAGTATTTGTTCCATTATTTGCATAGAATGCATCTTCTCCTGCATTTTGAATTGTATTTACTCCAGTTTGTAGATCAAAAGTATTTGTTGTGCCATCACCTGAATAAGTTTTACCAGTGAGTGTAAAAGATTGAGAATTGCTCACAGTGATAGAGTTTGAGGCATTACCTGAACCATTCCAATTTGCATCAATGTTTCCTGTAATGATATTGGTCCCTGCACTAAAGGTAATTGTATTTTTTACTACCCCAGAAGCTTCAAATGGAGTAGCTGAAATGTTTCCTTGTATTGTATTGGTCCCAGTGGAAGTGAAACTGATTGTATTGTTGGCGGTGCGTCCATTTTCAGATGCTGCAGTGATATTAGAGAATACTTGCATCCCCATTTCCAGAGAAGTTAATAATGTTATCTCCTGCTTTAACTTGAATTTGACCAGAGATTTTTCCTCCATTTTGAAATGTAACTTCATTTTTACTTATCCTATCTGCCCCATAAGGTGAACGTAAGGATAAAATATCTCCTGTAATAATGCTATTTTCACCAGCACCTTTAAAGACAATAGAGTTTATTCCTCCAATTGCTCTAATGGGTGCGGAAATTCTCCCACTTTTTTCAAAGGTGATTTCATTTTTTCCTTGCAAAGGAGTTTGGAGATTTGAGGTATTAGCTTCAATGAGTATATCAATAAGATTCTCTCCTGATCCTTTAAAGACAATTTTGTTAGTATTAGAGAAGCTTGTATTTCCTTTTCCACTTATTGATTTAACTGTATGGATTGTATTATTTTGGGTTGATTCTTCAAAGACTACATCAAAAGTATGTGCTTTTCCTTTGGTAACAACATTTTGTATAATAAAGCTTTGAATAACATTGCTCTCCCCCTTAAAGATCAAGAAGCTTTGGTTTCCAAGCACACCATTTCCACCAGGTTTTGTAATATCATTAATCGAAACACTATTTTCAAAAGTAAGTTTTCCAGTTACACCTGATAAGAAATTTATATTATTAAGATGAAGCACTCCATTTGGATTGCTAAAAGATCCTGTTACATCACTGCTGACTGTAATATTTCCATCTACAAGTGGATTTGTCCCATTAAATACAAAATTGACATTTGCTAAAGTATCTAGAGTGACATTCC
>NZ_NXLU01000023.1 GCF_003364215.1 Helicobacter cholecystus | reverse complement strand
TTCCTTAGCAATAGAATTAATCCCACCACTTGTGGTGATTTTATTAATAGTGAGTGCACTTGTTGCGCCACTATTGTTTTTGAGTAGGAGGATGTTTTTGCCCCCTTCAGTATCAATATTATTAATCTTAATTGTTTGATTTGTATTAGAAGCATTTTCACTTACCATAGAGTCTTGAGATTTTTGGAATGTATAGGTAATTACACCAATATCTTTTGCTAAAACATTTCCAATTGTTGCATTAGAGTTGAAGGTGAGATTTAGATTTGCCTTATGTCCTTTGTTAATACCTCTTCTTGCCACAATTGCATAAGTACCACCTTCAAAACTGGTGTGTGTTGCATTTTTAGTCATTGATCCTTCAATCTTTGCTTCCTTTTGAAAAACAAATGAATGACCATTTGTCATATTATTATGTGCATAAAGTAAAATCCCGCCCCCAAGATAGACATCAGATTTAAAAGTTGTTGTAGAAGTCAAGTTGTCTGAGTGCATTTCAATCACCCGAGTAATATGAGGTTCTTGGGAAATAGATAAAGATGCTCCTTGAGAGGTTTTGGGTTCAAAAGTAAAATTTTGTATTCCTGTAACAATGTTGATCTTTCCCTCAATCCTTGCCCCCTCTTTAAAGGTAAGATCTGAGGATTTAATAATATTATTAAAAGATAAATTCCCCTTGATACCCTTTCCTCCAAAGGTGCCCGTAAAAGTATTTTGTTTGATTTTATTAGCGTCACTTGCATTTGCTGAATTCCCACCAACATGCAAATTTCCTTCTAGGGCATAGCCCTCTCCTACATTGGAAAAATCAAAAGTGATTTTATTAGAATCTCCCATAGCTGTTGTTTGCCCCAGATTTGCTGTCATATTTGTTTTAAGCCCTTTTCCTTTTGTTTGGAAAACAATGCCTGAATTAGAGTTGCTAGTCATTTTTCCTAAGATGTTATAAGTTTTTGTGCCTGCTTGATAATTTGTTTGATCGCTACTCCCATTAAACCCGATGTAAATAGTGTTAACTTGTTGAGAACTTCCATTGCTATAACTTGGAGCAAGGAGACCATTAGAATCTGTCCAAGTCAAATTTGATGTTGTAATACTAGAGTTTCCATTGCAAATGACAGGATTTTCACCTTGTCGTGCAGTTGAACAAGTTTCTTGTGCATTCCCCACACTCACACCAAGAGCTAAAGCAAGTGAACTTGCCACTATAGGTTTAAATAAAGAATATTTAGAATAAGTTAAATTTGTTTTTTTCATATTATTTTAATCTCCTATTTATTTTAATTTAAATTTCATTATAGAAATTTAGATGAGATTATATACAAAAATCTACGGGGGGGGGGGGGGTAAATTTATTAAAATTATATTTTTTTGTATTTATATATTTAAGAAAACAATAATATTTAGATTATTAAAAGTGATAGAATAACTAT
>NZ_NXLU01000022.1 GCF_003364215.1 Helicobacter cholecystus | reverse complement strand
AGAAGCAGTGCCAAGAGTTCCTTTGATGTAGATATTATTTCTACCATGATTTGAGCTAATGATGTCTCCTGTGATGCTAGCACCATTGTTGGCTGTAATGGTATTGGTATTTTGATTGTTATAGTTGTTATTGAGAGCAGTTATATTGCCAGCAACTTTAAGCATTCCACCCTCTATTGTGATGGTGTTGGTTCCTCCGCCATAAGATCCCCCATTAGCTTTGATTCCTTCTTTAATCTCTAGAGCTATTGCAGGTGTGGTAGAAGTTGAACTGGCTTTAGAAATAGTGATGGTATTGCTACTACTACCTGTAGAAGAAATGGATTGATTTACTTGCATTGAGCCAGTGATCTTTAGGGTGTTACTCCCAGCACCATATCCTGAATGATTGGCATTAAGATTATTTAATGTAAGAGTAGTAGAGTTAGATGGAGCTCCAGTAAGGGTGATAATATTGCTTCCACCATTGGCTATGATGTCTCCTGTGATCTTGGTGCTGCTTGTAGTTATAGTATTGCTTCCTTTCCCATAACTTCCATAAATTGCAGCAATATTTCCTGTAACTTCTAATCCTAGAGCATCAGAAGATGTAGAAGCAAATGTGGTTGGTGTTGAGCTAGATGTGTTAGAAGCATTATTTTTAATCTCATTGCTTGCACCATTAGAAGATTCAATTCCCCCTTTAATCACAATGGCGTCTGCTGTAATGATATTTTTACCACCACCTCTAGCATAGTTACTTGCCTTTAGAGCACCATTAATTTCTAGTTTGGCAGTATTGTTGAGTGAAATCGTATTCTCTCCATTTGTCCCACTAGAATCAATATAGCCTGTGATTTGTATATCTCTATCAGATGTGATGGTATTTTTTCCAGAACTAAAACCATCATGCTTTGCAATGAGATTACCGAGAGTAAGAGCAAAGGAATCCTCTCTAGTGCCACCCGCATTGCTATTACTACTAGTGATAGTGATATTATTTTGACCTGCAGAAGAAGCCGTGATGTTACCTGTGACATTGAGTGTGCTAGTGCCATCTAGGGTGATGGTGTTTTTTGGGGCACTGCTTGTAGTAAAACCATTTTGTTTTGCTTCTATACTGCCAATGTTTGCAGTTGAGCTAGTTTTTAGAGTGATGGTATTCCCATGGTCTTGATTATTAGAATAGCCATTGGATGTAGCATTTAAAGAAGTAATCTTTAATTCTGCATTTGTTAAATCAATTATATTTTTAGCATTGGTGCTGTTTACCTTAATAATCTCTACCATGCCATGATCTGCTGTGATGCTATTACTCCCTGTACCATAGCTATTTTGTTGAGCAGTAAGAGTTGTAATGCTAAGATGAGGAGTAGATGGGGTATTTGTGTAAGTTGTATCTTTGCTGAGTGTAAAGACATTTTGTCCGTTATTCTGCGCAGTTACATTTGTAATGGTTGCATTACTGTTGCCTTTTATATAAATAGAATTTTTTCCTGATCCATAGCCATCATTTTGAGTTTCTAGTGTGGTAATTGTGAGTGAAGCAGAATCAGTAGAGGGTGCGTTATCAAAAGTGATTTTACTTTCAGGGATATTAGCATCATAACCAATACCAATAATATTTTGACCATTGTGAGTCAAAGTGACTTTGTCTATTGTGAGATTTCCGCTTTTTTCTATAATATAATTGAAACCACCAATGGTGGAAGAAGTTGCAGCTTTTGTAGCACTTAGTTGTTGGATCTTTGTATTTCCCTTTTCAATGGCAATGACATTAAATCCACCATTAGCAGTGATTTTAGAAAATGTATTCTGAGAATCATTGCCCTTGCCACTCAGCAAGATAGTCGTGCGTGAGTCCATCCCCCCAGCACCTTGTGTGTTCAATTCTCCTTTGACTTCAATGCTTCCAGCTTGGATAATAATACCTTTAGTTTCACTCAATTTATTAGGATTACCAGAACCAGTTTTTTGAGCTGTGATCGTCCCATTTATAGTGAGTTTATGATCAACATTGGTGATAAGAAGTCGATCATTTTGTGAATTTAGAGTGATATTGCCTGTTACAGTGCCATCATTTGTAAAATTATATTCT
>NZ_NXLU01000021.1 GCF_003364215.1 Helicobacter cholecystus | reverse complement strand
TTGTAAAAGTTGAAGGATTAGACCAAGCTCCATGAACAAATATCGTAAGATTCTCCCTCTCCCCTCTCCCTTCCCACTCTCCTAAATATGCCCTAGCATCCTCTCCACTTGCACTCTGAGCAACTTCATTTAAGAGAAGAGAGGGGATACTTGGAAGTGCAAAGAGAGAAGAGAAGTAAAGGAGGAGAAATAAGAGAAGACTAGGCATTAGGATTCTTTGGGAGTAGGGGATTTGGAATGTTTAAGGAAGATTTGGCAAAGAGTAATGCATAAAAGTATAAATTCTCCAAGATAGATAAACACAAATGTAAAGGGAGAAGTAATAAAGGAAAGGCATATTTCAAGAAAAACAAATGGGGTGATGATAGATAAGACGATATCGGGTTCGGGTAGATCGCTTGGAATATAAAATAAAGTAAATTGCAAAATACAAAATAAGACTAAAAGAATCTTTTGATAGAGTTTTTTATGAAAAAGTAGAAAGAAAAGCCAAAGCGAAAAAGTGGCATTGAAAGCACTTTCTATAAACAATCTTCCTGCTTTCTCACCAAAATCAAGCACATTAGGAAATCCTAAACATCTTGATGAAACTATCCAAGAGAGAGTATAGAGATATTCTAAGTTCTTTTTCTTGTTCAAGATAAGAATTAAAATAGTTAGAATTAAAAAGAATGATAAATTTCCACTATAAAGCAAATCCCCCTTTAACTCTTGAAAGTGCCAAAAGATGAGAACACAATAAGAAAGCAACATATAAATAATGATAACTTTATTGATAAGTTTTTTATAAGCCAATAGTCCGCAACTTATAAAAAATGAGGCTATTAAAAAAATGGTGTAAAGACTCATTTTTTGTTACCTTGTTTAAAAATTTCTTCATATCTCTTTCTAACATCTTGAACAAAGACTTGACAATCGCTCATAAAAGGAAAATATTGGCTAAACTTTCTTGACCTTCTCACATCTTCTACTGCTTGTCTCATAATTGCATCATCATAGTGTTTGCCATCTGTAGCCCTATATCTAGCAATCACACTAGGATCTGTTTCTGTGAAAAACTTGCCTATGGCTTCTACTCTGCCGTGAGAACTTCCTGCCAAATCCACTCTTTTTGTCTGAAATCTAATCCAATAATTCTTGATAGATGGGTTTATTTCCTTATCGCTTTTAATTCTATTCATAAAGAAAGAAACCACTTTTATTGATAATTTTTTTGAATAGATCAAAATCTGAGTAGGCATTTTGAGGAGTTATAAGCAAAAAAGTAAAATCTTGTGGCATATACATTAATGTATCTAGATCTTGAATATAGATACTTCCACCATAATCATCAAAAATTGCTTTTCTTAACATAAGAGTTAAGGATCTTTTGCTTGATGGGAGAAGTTTGATTTGTTGTCTTGAAGCCATAGGTTTGAAAACTTTAAAACTTTCAGAAATTTCAAGTAAAAGCTTATTCATTTGTTTGAAAATCCCCATCTTAATTTCTTGATTTTTAAGCATCAAATCAAGTAAAAAATCGTTTGGATTTCCTATTCTTTGTGAAAAAACACTGAGGGACATTGCTCTTCTTCCTTCTTTATTCCAAAAGTCTTTTTCATTTAAATTGAAAAGCCAAGCATCAGAAACACTCTTGTCCCAACCCCATACTTTTAAAAGATTTTTTTGAAAAACCAGATCCATTTTATTTTCCTACTACTTTTCCATTTTCATCTAGCGTTGCTTTTCTTTTCCCTTGTTTGTCTTTTAGTTTCCATTTACCCTTGTGTTGAGCCTTATCTTTTTCCACAGACCATTCTGTTTTAGGATCAACATAAATAGGGTCATCTTTATGTCTTTTTTGTCGTCTAGAGAAATTCCCCAGATCAACAATATCTCCAACTTTTAGTTCATAGCTCACCACCCCCAATCTCTTAGCACTCTCATCTAAGCTAATGCCCTCTTTTTGAGCTTTCTCTTTAATGAGTCGATGAATCATATAAGCAGAGAATACTCCTACCCCTGCTATTGCAGCTTCATAAGCAGGAATAGCTAAAGGAAGCAAAGGGAGAAGATTCTCCCTCTCCCCTCTCCCTTCCCACTCTCCTAAATATGCCCTAGCATTATAACTATTCCCCTCTCTTAATACTCCACCTCCTCTAAGCCTCTCTCT
>NZ_NXLU01000020.1 GCF_003364215.1 Helicobacter cholecystus | reverse complement strand
CTAGATAGAGTTATATTTCTAGCTACACCTCATAGAAGTGATGCAAAGTTTAATCAAACTTCATTAAGTAAAGGAGGAAAGGTTGTGAATGTGTATGATAGAGGGGATATAGCCATTCAGAAAGTTTTGGGAGGAGAGTGGGGATTTTTTACATCAAATCCTGCCAAACAAACAATACCTAATGCAATCAATATCCCAATAGGGAATCCAAACCCTTATCCAACCTTTCCAAAAACAAATATTCCAATATTAAATATATGGTCTATGATGTTCTGGGGAGTAAAGCAATATGAAAGTCACACAACCATTCAAACTGCTGAAAAATGGAATAAATCTGTAGCGCCATTATTGAGGAGATAGACAATGCTCATTATTTCATTAATCATCTTTGGTGTGCCCATTCTTTTAATTTTTTATGATGTTTTATTTCCAAAGACTAATTTTGCAATCTTAAAAGAAAAAATCTTCTTAAAGCTTGGGACACTTGGACTATATGAGGCAGATTTTATATTAACAGGAAAGAATATATTTCACAAAACAATGAGTCCAATACAATACTTTCTTATATTTTGTTCTATAACATTCTTTCTCATTTATCTTCTTAAAAATAGAATTACAAAAATAAGCCCTTACGATTCTTTTTGTATCTTATTTGTTTTAACTATATTTATATTCCATTTTTTGTGTATTCGCCTTGAAGGATTTTTTCGCATAATGGGGTATATTCCTTTGGCATTGATTACGCTACTCTTTCTTATTGTATTTTCATTTAGAGTTTTTCAAAAACTTTACCTCAAAATAAAACAGAGAAAATAATGAGAATATATAATTTAGTGGAAATGTAGTCAAATATGCTTCACAACAGTTAAGTAAAGGAGAGCTAGATAGAGTTATATTTCTAGCTACACCTCATAGAAGTGATGCAAAGTTTAATCAAACTTCATTAAGTAAAGGAGGAAAGGTTGTGAATGTGTATGATTCAAGAGATTTGGTTCAGAGTTTTTTTGGCAAAAGTGATATAAAAAGTTTGAATCCATTTTCTTTAAAATTTAAATTCAAAGATCTTGAACCACTAGCTCCAAATCCAAAACAAACAATGCCTAGTGCAACAAATATTAAAGTCAAACCAGAAAAGATATACACACCCAATTATCTTTCTCCACTTGAGCAAGATTCATATTACAACACTTCTAAAACAAGAAACTATATTGATTCTCACTCAACAATCAAGAATCCTGAAAAATGGAATGAATCTGTAGTGCCATTATTGAGGAGGAAATAATGGAGTTTCTATTGATTTATCCATTTATTTTCTCTAATCTTTTTCTCTACTTTTATAATCTTATTCATGATCAAACAAGTTCAATGAAAAATTTTTTAATTAGGATTATGCTTCTAGGATTTACCTCCATCTTTGTTTATCAGGCTTATAAAGACGATAAAATCGATAATTTATTTTTTACTACTCCATTTTTAACTTTTATCCTATTATGCTTGATTAAAAAATACCCACTCAACAATAGATATACCAAACATATGCTATGGATTTATTTGTCTTTATTTATTGGCCTTATACTGTTTTGCATCCAAGAAGCTCATTTCATACAAAAACAAACCATAAGCTACATTCTTTTGTCTCTTTCAATTCTTACTATAAGCTTAGTTCTTTATTGGATAATTGATTACCTAATTCATTTTAAATCTCACTTAAGCAAACATGATAGATTATGTTTATTTTGGTGTTTTAGTTGGATAATCATTTGGATTATGGAACTTAGACACCCCACATTTGATATATTTTTCATGATATCTTACATCATAACGCTAAATGTCATTATCTTGGGAATCGTTATCTTCCTTTATCACTCTTTTTATTTCATTAGATTGATTTTTTTCAAATCATCAACTTTGGAGAAATAATGGAAAATATCTGGATTTTTTTATCTTATTCTTGTCTATTTTTCTATTGTGGAGAATTTATTATCTTCCTTATACTCTGCTATGAAATCCTCCCCAAACATTCCAAATCCCCTACTCCCAAAGAATCCTAATGCCTAACTTTCTCTTATTTCTCCTCCTTTACCTCTCTTCTCTCTTTGCACTTCCAAGTATCCCCTCTCTTCTCTTAAATGAAGTTGCTCAGAGTGCAAGTGGAGAGGATGATAGGGTCTATTTAGGAGAGTGGGAAGGGAGGGGGGAGATAAAAAAGAAAAGAAACTAGGACCCAAACAACAAGCAAGGAAAAAAGGGAAAATCAGCCAGCTTCTGAGGATTATGGCAGATGGAG
>NZ_NXLU01000001.1 GCF_003364215.1 Helicobacter cholecystus | reverse complement strand
ATATATTGTTCTTAGAGAGATAAATAGGAGAAAAGAGAGTTAGGTTGCTGGATAAGTGCAACGTTTGCATTGCTCTTCTACTGCTGTGTTTGTTTTAAAGCCTTCAATAATTTTTAATGCCCTAGGAGAATTTAAGATTTCTTGCAAACTTTGGGTTTTTACATTTCCCAATTCAATCCCGCCATCACAATCAATACAACAAGGTACCACAACTCCATTTGCCAAGATTCCAATTTGAGAGAGGAGTCCATGGCATTTCTTTCTCACCTCTGTATTCCTGCTCTCTTCTTTTGCCCTCACCCATTTAAAGCTTTTGGTAAGAATTAAAAATACTTTATAAGCCAATCGCACTCTCTTTCTTTGCACTAAATCATTTTCTACACCAAAATGTCTCACCAATCTTTGAGCTAGAAGAGGGTTAAGTTTATCAGCATGCATACGTAAATTAATGTATGTCTGAGAGGAAAGTTCTTGATGAGTTGCGATAAGTTCTAAACACTCTTGCACGATTCTCTCTTGTGTCTGTTTGTTCAATACTTCTAAAGCACTTAATGAAATGCTTATTTGCTTAATAGGGGAGGAGAGGAGCAAGGATTTTTCAAATTTTGAAAGGTATACCCCACTTGTAACAATCTCAACATCTAAATTATAATTTTGCGCAATCTGCAAATATAAAGGAAAATTTGAAAGATAAAGAGGATCACCTAAAAGATGGAAGGTTACACTTTGAGTGAGTAAAGCTACCTCAGAACATACTCGCTCAAAAAGCTTCAATCCCATCTCCCCCCTTCTCCCTTTGGGAGCTGGACAAAAAGGACAAGAAAGTCCACAGAAATCACTAATTTCTATATAAGTGCGGATAAATCTCTTAGACATTGAAACGAAAATGCATGATATCACCATCTTTAACAATATACTCTTTACCCTCTACACGCATTGCTCCAGCCTCTTTAGCTTTGGCTTCTCCACCATATTTGATAAAATCCTCATAAGCAATGGTTTCTGCTCGAATAAAGCCTTTTTCAAAATCCTTATGAATCACCCCTGCTGCTACAGGAGCACTATCTCCACGATGGATTGTCCAAGCTCTTACTTCTTTTACTCCTGCAGTAAAGTAACTAATCAATCCAAGCTTCTCAAATCCTGTTTGGATAATTTGCTCTAAACCACTCATCTTGCAGCCCAAAGATTCTAAAAACTCAGTCCTCTCCACTTTATCCATTCCCACCATTTCTTCTTCTAATTTTGAACAAAGCTTAATCACTTCGCACCCATTCTGTCTTGCATACTCTTTGAGTGCCTTGACATAAGCGTTATCTTCTATAAGTCCTTCTTCTCCTACATTGGCTCCAAAGATTACTTCTTTATAGGTTAAAAATCTCAATTCTTTGTTGATCTGTAAAAACCCCTCATTCTCTTGATCTGCAAAAGTTCTAGCCGGTTTACCTTCTTCAAAATGCTCTTTTAAACATAAGGCAATATCAAGCATAGTCTTAGCATTTTTATCTGTCTTACTTTGACGCTCAAGTCGTTCGATTCGTTTTTGCAAGGTTTGTAAATCCGCAAACAAAAGCTCTAACTCAATAATTTCTACATCACTCACAGGATCTACTCTTCCTTCTACATGTGTGACATTCTCATCATCAAAGCATCTGACAATATGTAAAATCACATCTGTTTCTTTAATATTCCCTAAAAACTGATTCCCAAGTCCCTCACCTTTGCTTGCTCCTCGCACAAGTCCAGCAATATCTACAAATTCTACAACAGAGTGTTGAATTCTCTCAGGATGAACAATCTTTGCCAACTCATCAAGACGTTTATCAGGCACGGGCACCACAGCACGATTAGGCTCAATTGTGCAAAATGGATAGTTTGCCGCTTGGGCATTTTGGGTTTGACTCAATGCGTTAAAAGTTGTCGATTTTCCAACATTGGGCAATCCTACAATTCCAATTGAAAGTCCCATTACTTCTCCTCACACAAAGATAGAGCGAATTCAACACAAGCTCTCACTCCTGCACCACTTGCCCCATAAGGATTGATATCCCACTCTTTCTCTATATATGCTGGACCTGCGATATCAAGATGAAGCCATTTTTGCTCATTTTCTTTTCTAATAAATTCACCCAAAAACATTCCCGCACTAATCGCTCCACCATAGCGTGAAGAGGCAATATTACAAACATCTGCAATTTTTGAATCAATGAGTTTCTTAATGTGGGAATTAAAAGGCAGTTGTGCCACAAGTTCACCACTCTTAAGCGCTTCTCTCTCAAAAGAATTCTTTAATTCAGCATTATGTCCCATAATTCCAAAAGTATATTCTCCAAGTCCTACAACACACGCACCTGTCAAAGTTGCCAAATCAATTAAATAATCAGGCTTAAGGTCTTGGGCATAGCTAAGACAATCAATCAAAACAAGTCTTCCTTCTGCATCTGTATTTCTTACTTCAATACTTTTACCCTCTCGTGAGCTTAACACATCATCAGGCTTATAGGCATTCCCTCCAATCATATTCTCTACAGCCCCAATAATTGCATGCACCTCTAAGGGGAGCTTGAGTTTAGCAATTGCCAAGATGATGCCCAAAACTGCACAACCTCCACTTTTATCTGCTTTCATTGTAACCATAAAATCTGAAGGTTTTAGGCTTAAACCTCCACTATCATAGGTTAAACCCTTACCTACAAATACAAGCTTTGCTTTTGTATCTTCCCCCTTATAGCTAAGATGAATGACTTTTGGCTCTTGACTTGAAGCTTTTGAAACTGCAAGCAAAGAGTTCATGCCTTCTTTTTCAATCTCTCCTTTTGAGAGAATTTTGCATTCAATTCCAAGCTTTTGAGCTTCATCCCTACAACATTGAGCCAAGAAACTTGGCGTAGCCTTACAGGGTGGAGTATTCACCAAATCTCTAACTAAAGTTAAACTCTCATTTAAAACCTCTGCCTTTCTTAAAAGTTCTTTAGAGATATTGCTCAAATGCAATGTTTGTAGAGTCAAAGGTTTCTTCTCACTCTTATAGGCATCAAAGCAATAGGCTCCACTTAAAGCTCCAAGTAAGATTGCATAGTCTTCTTGTTCATTGCCAAGGGTTTGAATTTTTATACTCTTATATGTAAAATTTGTAAAAAATTTAATCGCTCTGCATGCAGCTTCACGTAAGAGATCACTTTGTTGCTTTGCAAGATTAATATAGAGGGTTTTACTTCCTTGGATAAAACACATCTCTTTGAAATTAAGCTCTTGTAATGTTTCTTTGTCTGCAAGCTTACTTATATCTTTATCCCATACCCATACCACAGAACAATCAGCTTGAATATTTTCAAAACTTTCTTTAAAAATTTCTATCTTCATCTTTTCTCCTTACTTTTTAGTTTTGTAGTGAAAATATGCCAAAATCCCTCCACCAAAAGCAATTGCTAATGGGATCAGTAAATAAGGATGAGTTTTAAACCATCCCAAAATATGCCAAACTACTCCTCCAAAATACCATACAAAGATAATCGTTATCCCTGCCCATACCCAAGCGCTTAAAAGATTGATGAATGCAAATTTAAAGGCATTGTAGCGAGTTAATCCAATGCTAACTGGGATAATCGTTCGCATTCCATACATATAACGCTGAATAAAAATAATAGGCCATCCATATTTCTTAAGCAACAAGTGAGCTAGGGCAAATTTTCTTCTTTGAGAGTGAAGCATTTTTCCCAAAGAACGTTTATTAAGCCTTCCAATATAAAAATAAATCTGATCTCCAACAAATCCTCCAAGTCCAGCAATAAAGATTGCTAAAAAAAGATTCATATGTCCATCATGACTTGCAAGTCCTGCGAAAATCAACCCAATCTCCCCTTCTAAAATGCTCCAACAAAACAAAATCAAATAGCCCCAAGTTCCTGCATGGTTATTCCAAAGCTCTATTAACCAAGCCTCCATCAATCAATCTCCAATATACTATACACCTTCACTCTTTTACTCAATTGTTGAGATCCATTTAAGGCAACAAGATCAAGCAAGAAACACGCTTCAACGCACTCTCCTCCAATTGCCTCAATTAATTCTACCCCAGCTCTAGCAGTCCCACCTGTAGCAATCAAATCATCAATAAGCACAACTCTTGCTCCTTTTTTATAACCAAAAGCATCAATATGAATTTCTACGCTATCTTCTCCATATTCAAGCGCATAACTTTTACAAATAGTTTTATAGGGGAGCTTTCCCTTTTTTCTAATAGGAACAAATCCTGCACCCACAGCATAAGCTAAAGCACTCCCAAAAATAAAGCCTCTTGATTCCAGTCCTACAATATAGTCAATATTCTGATTTTTATAGCGCTGACAAAGATGAGAGATAAACTCCGAAAAAACCTCTGCATTACCAATAAGAGTAGTAATATCTTTAAATAAGATTCCCTCTTTAGGGTAATTTGGAATCTCACGAATGCTTGAGAGTATTTTTTGCTTTAACATAGCTTATCCTTATAATAATGATTCAATTTTTTGTTCTAACTCTTTAATCCTTGCTTTATAGCGATCAGCCTCAATTTTATATTGAGAATTTCTTTGTTTGAGTGAACGAATATCACCCTTAAGAGCTGTGAGTTCTTGAGTAAGAATATCAATATCTCCCAAAGCTCTTTGGAGTTGGACTTGATGTTTTCTAATTAAAATTTCGGCATCTTGTAGAGTAAGTTTCATATTGACAGAATTTTTTTCTTCTCTTTGGGCAACTGAACGATAGTAAAAAGTTTTAATGACCATATAAAGTACAAAAATAATAAAGCCTGTGAGAAAAAACCACTGCCCCAATATTGACCAACTCATTGATCCATCTCCTCAATTTTGCAGATTCTTTGATAATGTCGTCCACCTTCAAACTCTGTATGAATAAAAGCCTCTAGGATTGATTCCATCTCTCCTAAACCACTAATTCTCTCACCCATACATAAAATATTTGCATCATTATGCGCACGTGTCATTTTTGCCATATATGCATCAGTGCAAAGTCCTGCACGGATACCTTTAAAACGATTGGCTGCAATACTCATTCCAATCCCACTTCCACAAACTAAAATCCCTCTTGAATCTGGATTTTTAAGTACCTGCACACAAACCTTTTTCGCAAAATCTGGATAATCTACTTTTTGTATTATATTTGGAGAAAGATCGATAAGTTCAATTCTATTTTTGGCAAAATACTCAACAATAAAATCCCTAGCATTCATTCCTGCATGATCTGTTCCTAAAAAATATTTCATTCCTCTCTCCTTATAATAAAAATCCTATGACAAAAAGTGCAGGATAAAGAATAAGATTATTTAATGGCGTAAAAAATACAATCAAAAGCACAAAAATCTGATAGGGTGCGAGAAAAGAATACAATCTTGCAAATAAATCACTTTGAAACTTCAATCCAATGTAGCTCAGAATACGTAACCCCTCATAAGGCAAAATTGGACAAAGTTTAATAAAGGCAAAAAAGATATTAAAAAGAATAATATATTGCAAAAAACTAGTGATTTGTGAATTGGGTGAAATATCTAAAAAAAGTGAAGAAAGAAATGCGATAAAAAAATGGAAAAAGATTCCAGAGCTTTCAAGTAAAATTGCCGAGTTAAATCCATAAGAAGAAATGACACGTGAGTAATCTACAAAAATATTTTTACTCCAACCAAACATAATGGGCGCTTGTAAGAGAATCATAATCGCAGGAAATAAACCACTTCCTATAGGATCAAAATAACGTGAGGGATTAAAACTTATTTTCGCTCCTGAGATGCTGCTTGTATCTACACAATCTTGTGCATAGCGATAAGCCACATACGCATACACAATTGCACAGCCCAAAATTGTAACAAGCAGTGCAAAATAACGTAAAAGAGCATCAATAAAATCAAAAGAATCAAACATTACCGCCCCTCCCTCATTTCACTCTCTAATTCCTCAACACTTTTAAATACCCTATTCCATCGCACTGTATATTTCCACCAATTTTCACTTTTTCCAAGCTCTATAGCCTCCTGCTGTGCTTCAACAGAATTTCCTAAATTAATAGAGAAATAAATAAGCCAAGGAGTTCCAATGATTCTGGAATAAGGCACACTCCCCCAATAGCGAGAATCAAGACTATTGTCACGATTATCTCCAATCATAAAAAACTCATCAGGAGCAATTTTTTTATAAAACACAATCTCTTCACCTCTATAAGTTTGATTAGGTTCAATAGCACTGCCATCAACCCCCATGGGCTTCATTGCAAAGCCTTGTCCTCCAAGCACTTTCCACTCTCTACCATCAAAGACAAGACTTGAAAGAGCTTCTTGGAATCTTAGATTATTAAGCGCATAATGGATTCCTGCATGCTCTTGCATATAAGGGTTTTTTACAAAAGTTTTTCCAAAAAATTGCTTAGTCTCAATGTTGGGAAAATGTTGTTTGATATAAAGATCTCCCTCGCTAGGACGCAAATAAAATCCATCATAAGCATAAATTACCTCATCTCCACCTATAGCAAAATTTCTCTTCACATAATAGGTTTTTTCAATATGAGGGGGAATAAAAACTACAATATCTCCTCTTTTTGGACGCTCCCCTTCAAAAATATGGCCATTCCCCTTAAAATCAGGAAGTACAGGAATTTCAAGCCAAGGGATTCTGGGTATAGGAATTCCATAAGAAAATTTTTTTACAAAAAGCATATCTCCTTCATACAATGTACTCACCATTGATCTTGAAGGGATGACAAAAGCTTGTGCAATAAAAAAAATGACAAAAGCAACAATAAGGATTGTTCCTGTCCAAGAAGATGAAAATCTATAAAGCTTTTTTAAAAATTCCATTTTTTACCTTTTATTTTAAAATTAGATTTTTCGTTTTGCGGATTTGAGTGTATTTTGAATCAATGAAGCAATTGTCATAGGCCCAACTCCCCCAGGAACAGGGGTAATAAAATCGCATTTTTGAGCAACATTTTCAAAATCCACATCACCTACAAGTCTTCCATCACTCAAACGATTAATTCCAATATCCACCACAATGGCATTCTCTTTAATCATATCTGCTGTGATGAGATTAGGTTTACCCACACCTACAAAAATAATATCCGCTATTTTTGTATAAACACAAACATCTTTTGTATCAATATGGCATACACTTACTGTTGCCCCAGCATTAAGAAGCAGGGTTGCCAAAGGCTTGCCTACGATATTACTTGCTCCAACAACTACGCAATCTTTTCCACGTAACTGGATTTGATACTCTTTTAATAAATGCATAATCCCCAAAGGAGTAGCGGGCACAAAACAATCAAGTCCCAAAGTCGCGCGTCCAACATTAAGCGCATGAAATCCATCAACATCTTTATTTGGATCAATTGCATCAAGAATCTTAGTGGCATTAATATGTTTGGGCAAAGGAAGTTGGACTAAGATTCCATCTATTTTATCATCTTCATTAAGTTTTGCAATTTTTGCAAGCAATCTATCTTCTTGTGTTTCTTCAGGCATTGCAAAAGTAAGCGTATTCATTCCCACGCGCTCACAAGCTCTTGATTTCATTTTGACATATGATGCACTTGCTGGATTATCTCCAACCAAAATCACGGCCAAAGTCGGATAAACAAATTTTGCATTAAGTTCTCGAACCTCTTTTTGAATCTGCTCTTCTAATTTGAAGGCAAGTGCCTTCCCATCAAGGAGTTTCATCTCTGTATCCCTTATATCCATTTGTGATATTTAATAAGCAAATATTATAGAATATATTTTCTCTGAATTAAATCCATTACCCCTAAATCTTTAGGAGGTTTCATTCTTTTTGCTTGAAATTCTTCAAAAAGTTGCTTTTCTGATAGAATAGCACATCTAAAAACCATTTTCATAAGGAAAACTGATGGGATTTGAAGATTTTTTTAAAAAAATCGGAATCAAAGGTTCAAATAAGTCATCTAAAGAAAGAGCCTCTAAAGACGAAGCTCCCAGTCATTGGGTCAAATGCCCAAACTGTAATGCAATTGTCTATTACAAAGAAGTTTTAGGACAAAATAATGTCTGTCCTAAATGCTCCTATCACTTTAAGATTAGTGCACAAGAGAGAATTGAATTGCTTTGTGATGAATTTATAGAATTTGATAAAAATTTAGCCCCCATAGATCCTCTCAATTTTGTTGACAAGAAAAGTTATAAGAAAAGAATTGAAGAAGGGGTTGCCAAGACTGGAAGAGCAAGTTCTGTGATCAGTGGTGAGGCAAAAATTCAAAATATTGGTGTTCAACTTGTTGTATTTGACTTTGCTTTTATGGGAGGAAGTTTAGGAAGTGTAGAAGGAGAGAAAATTTTACGCGCAATCAGACGAGCCATTGATCAAAAGCAAGCATTAATCATTGCTTCTACAAGTGGAGGAGCAAGAATGCAAGAATCAACCTATTCCCTTATGCAAATGGCTAAAACAAGTGCTGCACTTAATGTTTTAGCTGAACATAAACTTCCTTTTATCTCTTTGCTCACAGATCCAACTTTTGGTGGAGTAAGTGCAAGTTTTGCATTTCTAGGGGATGTCATTATTGCTGAACCTGGTGCTACAATTGGTTTTGCAGGTCCAAGAGTGATTAAACAAACAATTGGCACAGATTTGCCACAGGGTTTCCAAACAGCAGAATTCTTACTTGAACATGGACTGATTGATATGGTTATTGAAAGAAAACATCTTAAACAAACCCTCTATAACCTCATAAGAATCCTTAACCCTCACTATGAAAATCAATGTGTTCTCAATCGTTAAAAACGATCCATACCAAAGCCTCTACAATGAATTTATCAAACAATGCAGGGGTCTTGGGGCAAACTTAAATCTCAAGAATATTTTTAATCATCAAATTGCCAAAGCACAAAAAAATTTATCCAAAGAAGCCCAATCTTCTTATACTCAAGCTTTTAAGCCCTATCTTACATCTTGGAGTTTCTCACTTCATCCTCAGGGTAAAATACTTGATAGTTTTAAATTTGCCAAACTTTTTGAAGGGAGGCTTGAGGTCAATTTTTTTATTGGTGGGGCCTATGGATTTGATGAGGAATTTCTTTCTTTAACTCAACCCATTTCGCTCAGCCCCCTAACCTTTAGTCATAAAATTGTAAAAATTATTTTATGTGAACAAATCTATCGTGCATTAAGCATTAATGCTAATCATCCCTATCACAAGTAAGGAGTAAAAAATGAATAAAAAAATTTTAGAGAGATTTAAAAAGATTTTAGAGAAAAGAAAAGATATGATTCTTGCTCATATCAATACTGCCAATCACTCCATTGCTCAAATTCGAGAAGAATCCCTTATTGATCATGCAGATATCACTTCAGCAACTTCTCAAGAAATGCTCAACAATTCCTTGCTCATGCAGTATGAGACCGAACTTAAGCACATTGATCTCTCACTTGAACGTATTAAAAATAAAAGTTTTGGAATCTGCCAAATGTGTGGGGATGAGATTGATGAAGCACGACTAGAAATTAAACCTCATGCAAGATATTGTATCATTTGCCGTGAAATTTATGAGAAAAATCAAAAATAAGGAAGAAAAATGAAAGTCAAATATTATTTTGCATTTTTTATTGTTTTTATTATTATTTTTTGTGGAGGCTTTTATGCCCTTAATCCCGTATCTTCAAATATTACGCTTTCTATTTTTGGACATACAATCACTCAACATCCAGTCATTTGGATTGCTTTTTCGCTAAGTGTTTTCTTTCTTTTTACACTTTTATTCTTTGCAGGCAATTGGCTTTCAAATTTTGCAAATTCTTATCGCAATGATAAGGATTTTGATGATTTGCTCAATCAAATCTATACTCAAGCACTTTATAAAAAAGCTGAGCATTTTCACTTCAAAACTAAACACTATCAAACTCTCTCACAAATCCTTAAACGCTTTGATTTGCAAGCAAAACTTGACACCCAACCCTCCTCTTATGCAAAGATTGATGCTCTTTTTAATGCATTTACAGAAGTGCAAAAAGGTGGAATCTCCTCAATTAAGATTCCTGAAGAAAATGAGTTTTGGAATTTAAATGCAAAAAATACAATCCGATCAGATTATAAATTCGCTCAAAAAATCCTTGAGGGGGAATATGATGAAAGTCTTAAAATTTTGGCAATCCAAGAATTAGCGAAAAATAATCATTTAGGGGAAAAAACTCTTCATAAATTCCTTATCTCCTCTTCCACCCCCCTACTTGCAAGAACAATGTTAGACAGTCTTTTAGAGGCTGGTTATAAACTTCCACAAGAAGATATCAAAGCACTTTTACTCTCCTCAAATCTTTCCAATAAAGATTACCTTAAAAAACTCCAAATCTTTAAGACCCTCTTATCTCCTGATGAATGCATTGCTCTTTTTGAAAATTTAAGTATTCAAGATAAAGAAGCAAGAGAAGCTTATGTTTTTTTACTTCTTGATTTTTCAATGATGGAGAAAGCACAAGAATTTCTTAGAGATAATGAAGATCTTATCTTGGCACAAGTCTTTATCGATCTCAAAAAAATAGGAAAAAACTACTCTTTAGAGAAATTTTTTTAGTAGGGGATAAAGGATTGGACAAGGTACTTCAAGGCGCACTCAAATTTCAAGAAAAAGATTTTTTAGAACATAAAGAACTTTATGAGAAACTTAAAAAAACTCAAAATCCTGATACACTTTTTATTGGTTGCGCGGATTCAAGGGTCGTGCCTAGCCGTATTACAGGCACACTCCCTGGAGAACTTTTTGTTGTGCGAAATGTGGGGAATATTATTCCCCCCTTTACAAATAAAAACGACTCTTATCTCTCTACAACCTCTGCAATTGAATATGCCGTAGTTGTGCTTAAGGTTACAAATATTATTGTTTGTGGACATAGTAATTGTGGAGCCTGTCAGGCTCTTTATGACAATAATCTTGGACAAAACACCAAACATCTTCAAAAATGGATTGAACTTTTAAAGCCTGTTAAAGAGCAGGTTGCTCTTCTCTCTCCTAAAACTAAAGCTAAACGCACTTGGCTAACAGAACAAATTAATATTGAAGTGCAAATTAATAATTTACTTACTTATCCTTTTGTTAAAGAGAAAATTAATACTGGGGAGCTTAAGATTTTTGGTTGGTATTATATAATTGAGAGTGGAGAGATTATGAATTATGACTTAAAAAGCAAAGAATTTAGAGTAATCCAAAAAACAAAGGAGAAAGAATGATATTAATGAGTGGACCTTGTGTAATAGAAAGCTATGATAATTTAGCCAAAATTGCCTCAATGCTAGAACCTATTGCAAATCATCCAAAAATTGATTTTTATTTTAAATCAAGCTTTGATAAAGCCAATCGCACAAGCTTAGATAGCTATCGAGGGCCAGGACTTCAAGAGGGATTAAAAATCCTAGAGAAAATCAAAAATGAATTTGGATACAAACTCATTACTGATATTCACGAAAGTCATCAGGCTCAAGCTTTGGCACAAGTTGTGGATGTGATTCAGATCCCTGCTTTTCTCTGCCGTCAAACTGACCTTATTGTTGCAGTTGCACAGACAAAACAAATTATCAACATCAAAAAAGGGCAATTTATGAGTCCTAAAGATATGAAATACAGTGTGCTCAAAGCGATAAAAACTCGGGGGGGAAATAGTGCAAACTATGAAGAGAGTCAAAAATATGGAATCTGGCTTACTGAGAGGGGAAGCACTTTTGGATATGGAAATCTTGTGGTTGATATGAGAAGCTTAGAGATTATGAGGGAGTTTGCACCTGTTATTTTTGATGCAACACACAGTGTGCAAATGCCTGGGGCTGGAGATGGAAAAAGTGGGGGAGACAGTCGTTTTGTTCCTACACTCGCAAGAGCTGCAGCTGCTGTAGGTGTAGATGGATTTTTTATGGAAACACATTTTGATCCAAGCATTGCTTTAAGTGATGGACCCAATATGATTAAAACTCAAAAAATCCAAACTCTTGTTAACCAACTTTTGATAATAGAAGAAACATTAAAACAAGGATAAACAATGCAAGTTATTGAAGGAAAACTTAAGCTAGAAGGAAATGAGAAGATTGCAATTCTCTCTAGCCGTTTTAACCATATCATTACAGATCGATTAATTGAAGGGGCAAAGGATTGTTTTTTACGACACGGAGGAGAAGAGGATAAACTCTCATTAATCCTCGCTCCTGGTGCATATGAGATTCCTTTTGTTCTTCAAAGACTTCTTGCAAGCAAAGTTTATGATGGAGTCTGCTGTGTAGGAGCAATTATTCGCGGTGGAACCCCACATTTTGACTATGTTTCAGCAGAAGCAACTAAGGGGATTGCAAATATGGCATTACAATACAACCAAGCTGTAAGTTTTGGTGTGCTTACAACCGACAATATAGAACAAGCGATTGAGCGTGCAGGAAGTAAGGCTGGAAATAAAGGTTTTGAAGCAATGAGCTCGGTCATTGAACTCATCAATCTCTACAAAACTCTAAAGGTATAAAATGGCAACACGAACACAGGCTAGGGAAGCAGTAGTGAGTTTACTTTATGCATATGACAGCGGGAATCAAGAAATTACTACACTAGCACCTGAAATTCTTGATGAAAAAAAGATCAAGAATAAACAACAAGAATTTGCCCTCTCTCTTTTTAATGGTACACTCAAGGAGCTTTGCAATGTGGATGAACGAATTAGCGAACATCTTAAAGAATGGGATATACAAAGAATTGGAGGGATTGAGAGAGCAATTTTAAGACTTGGTGTTTATGAGCTCTGTTTTACTCCTATAGATGCTCCAATCGTTATTAATGAAGCCATTGAACTTGCCAAGCTTTATGGAAGTGACAATGCTCCAAGATTTATCAATGGTGTTTTGGATGCAATTATAAAGGAGGAAAAATAATGCAGCTTTGCATTGCGCTTGATATGAGTTCAAAGAATGAAAATCTTGCCTTACTCAAAGTATTACAAGAATTTAATTTATGGGTAAAAATTGGATTAAGAAGTTTTATTCGTGATGGAAAAGAATTTTTAAAAGAAATTAAAGCCATTAATCCTAATTTTAAAATTTTTCTTGATCTTAAACTCTATGATATCCCCAATACAATGGCAACTGCAACAAGCGAATGCATTGCTTTAGGGGTAGATATGCTGACAATTCATGCAAGTTCAGGAATTGAGGGAATGCAAGCAGTGAGTGCAGTGGCAAAAGATAGCTCACTTCTTGTATTCGCGGTTACAGCTCTCACAAGCTTTGAAGACAATACTTTTGTTCCTATTTACAATACTCCTATTGCTTTACATACCAAGACCTTGGCACTTTTAGCACAAGAGGGGGGATGCAATGGCGTAGTCTGCTCTGCCCATGAAAGCAAAGAAATTAAAGCTTGCACCTCACTTCTCACACTCACTCCAGGTATTCGTTTTAATGACAATCTAGCCCAAGATCAAAAACGTATTGCCACTCCAAAGAGTGCAAAAGAAGCAAACGCTGATTTCATTGTTGTAGGTCGTCCGATTTATCAAGCCCAAAATCCAAAATCCATTGTAGAAAAAATTTACAAAGAGATTCAATGAAATCCCCAATCATTTTAAAAACCACCCAAGAGTTACTAGACTGGAGAAAAGAGATCAAGAATTCTCTTGGTTTTGTCCCTACAATGGGGGCATTACATGCAGGACATCTGAGCCTATTGAAAGCTTCAATAGCCAAAAACTCCCACACCCTACTCTCAATCTTTGTTAATCCCACACAATTTGGAGGCAATGAAGATTTTGACAAATACCCTAGAACCTTACAAGCAGATATTATGTTGGCTAAAGGAGTAGACGCGATCTTTGCCCCAGAGATTTCTGAAATTTATTGCGGGGATGAGGAAACCACTCTTAATCCTCCAAAATCTATGGCAAATGTTTATGAGGGGTTTCATAGAAGGGGACATTTTGAGGGGGTTTTACAAATTGTACTCAAGCTCTTCAATCTTATTCGCCCCAATTATGCATACTTTGGACAAAAAGATGCCCAACAACTTCTTATCCTGCAAAAAATGGTCAAAGATTTTTTCTTACCTCTAGAGATTATTCCCTGCCCCATTGTACGAGATTATGATGGATTGGCATTAAGCTCAAGAAATATTTATCTTTCAAAGAATGAACGTGCTTTAGCACTTAAAATTCCTCAAACACTCCAAAAAATTTTTTCTCTCATCTCTCAAGGAGAAGATGATGTACAAACGCTTTATCATGTTGGAATCAGTGAGCTCGAGGGGATAGAAGTGGATTATTTGGCATTTTGTGATCACTCACTTAAGCCACTTAAACAAATTCTTCCCTCTCAAACCCTTGTCCTACTGACTTGCAAAGTAGGAAATACACGACTATTGGATAACTTATGGATATGAAAAAAACTTCTATGGCATTTTTGGCCTCTTGTTTAACTCTTAGTACATATGACAATATTGACGAAGCCCTTAAGAATGGGATTGCAAAAGGAGATGTAGGATTTTTTACAGATTACTATGATCCTTTTGCAACTCATATTGCAAATGATTTTGAAATGAAAGATGAGAGCTATGTAGCCTTAACTATGGGATTGCAGTATCGCTCAGCCTTCTATAAGAATATGCGACTTTCTGTAGGTTTTAGAGCCGCTTATCCTTTATGGCAATGGCATAAAGGTGATATCAATCTTGATTTTGATAGCTCTAATCCTATTTTGCTTAATAATACATTTTTGGAATATTTTGATGGAGATACCAGTGTCAAAATAGGAAGATTCTTTCTTGAAAATGAATGGACTTGCAACCAAGTTGATGGATTTTGGGTAAGAAATGCTTCATTAGAAAATCTACTTTTAGAAATGTATTGGATTAATGCCTATGGTGATGTCACCTCTACCTTAATGTCAGCTTTCACTCGTTATAACCCAAATTGGAGTGGCCTTACCCACGCAGCAGCAAAATACAATTTCACAATAAAGGACTGGATGCTTTGGGCAAAGCTTTATACAGGATTTGCTTATTCTGTCAATTATATATTAGGGGGAGGAACAGGTCTTGAGTATAAATTTGGTGAAAGCAAACTTGGTCTATCACTTAATACTGCAGGAAGTTTTGAGTTTAGCAATGGGGAAAGTGGAGGAAATGGTGTAGATTTTAATATGGAATTTTATGTAGAGGGAGGGGGCATTAAATTTAATCTTGGCTATATCCAAACAGGCAAAGAGGTTGGCTGGGGAAGCTTAGATCGTATCAATAACACTATTTCTCCTCTTGGAGTGGAAAATGTTTTGGATTCTTCTTATGCACTCAACACAAGTGTAATTTATACAGGAATCAGTGGTGAATTTAATGAAGTAATTCTTGGAATACTTTATGGCGTAGGACTTTTTACTTCCCCCCTTGTAGGAGGAAGACATATACAAAATGAAGTTAATCTTGCACTTGAAGTTAATTTCACTAACAATGTCACAATGTTTGCCAATTTCTATAATACTCATCTTGGCAATGATGCGATTCCCAATGTCATTCAAGTACAAGGAGGACTTACACTCTCCTTCTAATCTTTGCCCCTCTTTTTTGAAATCTTCAAAAATATAACGATTATCATATACAAAATGATAATCGTTATTATTTTATTGACAGAAAACAAAAAAATAAGTAAAATTTGTAGTTTAACATCTTCAAAAAAGGGTAAAGGGTAAAATGACAAAACATATCACCATTGTTCTTGCAGGACAGCCAAATGTAGGGAAAAGCTCCATTATTAACAAAATGAGTGGATCTAATCTTAAGGTAGGAAATTTTACAGGTGTTACTGTAGAAAAGGCTTATTCAAGCTTTGAATATGAAGATTATTCTATTACAATTATTGACCTTCCTGGAACCTATTCACTCAATCAATACTCGCAAGAAGAAAAAATTACTCAAGACTTTTTACTTAATGAAAAATATGACATTATTCTTAACATCGTAGATTCTACAAACTTGGAGCGAAATCTTGCACTAACAGCACAAATTCTTGAACTTGATAAAAAAACAATTGTTGCCCTTAATATGAATGATGAAGCACAAAAAGAGGGGATCGAAATTGATGAAAAACAGCTTTCAAATATTTTGGGTGTCCCTGCAATTAAGGTAACCTCGTCTAATGCATCCGATATGCAAACGCTCCTAGAAGCAATCATTAATCTTCATAAAAGACCTTTTTGTCCTTCAAAACGGACCTATTCTGAATGTATAGAAGAAGAAATCAAAATCTTAAGTGATCATTTCTATACCAAACAATACCCTAGTGTTCAACAGCTCCTCAAAGATGGGGTAGTCATTAACTATCGCAAACTTGCCATCTCTCTTTTACAGCAAAATGAAGACATCTATCAAATGCTTAGCACAAAACCTTGTTGGGTTGAGATTGCGCCTGTTTTAAATCAAAGCATTGCTCGTATTTGTAAAATTTTAGAAGATGAAAATTTAAGAAATATTTTTAAACTTGAACATTATGCCTATGCCAAAGGAGCAAGCTTAGAGGTTCAAAAGCAAAAACCTCGGCCCACTGATCGAACTCAAAAGATAGACAGTATTTTGCTTAACAAATATTTAGGTATCCCTATTTTCCTCTTTTTCATGTGGCTTTTATTCCAAGCTACTTTTACTTTGGGTGCAATTCCAAAAGATTGGATTGATGCGCAATTGAGCGATCTTAGCGATTTTGCTAGAAACTATATTCCCTCTGAAGCCCTTGCA
This sequence comes from Helicobacter cholecystus, assembly GCF_003364215.1. Classification (GTDB taxonomy): domain Bacteria; phylum Campylobacterota; class Campylobacteria; order Campylobacterales; family Helicobacteraceae; genus Helicobacter_G; species Helicobacter_G cholecystus. The sequence continues at coordinate 319,860 of NZ_NXLU01000001.1, read as the reverse complement.
TCCTTAATCTGTGATGGAATTATTGGTGGAGTAGGCGCGGTGCTTAGCTTCTTGCCTGATATTTTAATTCTTTTCCTTGGGATTGTAATTTTAGAGGGAACTGGATATATGGCAAGAATTGCATTCTTGCTTGATGGACTATTCCATCGTTTTGGATTGCATGGAAAGAGCTTTATCCCCCTTGTAACTGGTTTTGGATGCAGTTTACCAGCATTTATGAGCACAAGAATGCTCAAAAATCGTGGAGATAAAATGCTCACGCTCTTTATCATCAATTTTATGAGTTGTGGAGCTAGGCTTCCTGTATATGTGCTATTCATCAATGCATTTTTCCCACAAGAGCAATCTGGAAATATCCTTTTTGCCATTTATATCTTTGGTGCATTAGTGGGGCTTGTGATGGCAAAGATTCTTAAACTCACTGCCTTTAAAGGGGTGGATGAGCCCTTTGTTATGGAAATGCCCAAATATCGCTTTCCTTCTTTAAAACTCATTGCCTATAGTGTATGGAATAAGGCAAAAATGTATATTAAAAAAGCTGGAACCTTTATCTTGGCCGCTTCAATGCTTATTTGGTTTTCCACTCAATATCCAAAACATCCTGAAATTGAAGAAAGATTTGATACCCAAATCAGCATACTTGAAGAAAAAGGTGGAAATGAAGAGGAAATTGTCAAACTTCAAAATGACAAAAACTCTCTTTTACTAGAAAAAAGTTATTTAGGATACTTTGGGGAAGCAATTTCGCCATTTTTTGCACCATTTGGTTTTGATTGGAAGCTCTCAGTTGCTATTGTTAGTGGGCTCGCTGCAAAAGAAACAATGATTTCTACGCTAGGAGTACTCTACTCTCTTGGGGAAGATTTAGATGAAGAAAGCCAATCACTCCGAGATACACTAGCTAAGCAGATCTCTATTCCTACAGCTGTCGCCTTTATTCTTTTTGTTATGTTTTATAACCCTTGCTTGGCTGCAACCGTAGTCTTTGGTAAAGAGGCTGGAGGGAAAAAATATATCCTTTATCTCTTCTTGCTCACAACACTTGTTGCCTATATTTTTTCACTTCTTGGTTTTTATACAACAAAACTCTTTATTTAATTTTGATGGGTTTTATCCATCAAAATTAGATTTTTATCTTTTAAGCACCTATTTGATAGTAAAATATAAGCTTTTTAATCCATCAAAATAAGGTTATATATGTTTGGAATGGGATTCTTTGAGATCTGTATGGTTTTAATCGTAGCAGTCATCTTCCTTGGTCCAGAAAAACTCCCTAAAGCAATGGTTGATTTGGCAAAATTCTTTAAGGCTGTTAAAAAAACAATGGATGAAGCAAAATCTAGCCTTGATGAAGAACTTAAGATTGAGGAACTTAAACAAGAAGCCTTAGAGTATAAAAATACTTTCACACAAGGCATTGATAATCTCAAAAAAGATAGCGGTCTTGATGATTTCCACTCTATTCTTGATGACACTCCCACACTCAAAACTCAAGAAAAAGCTACCCTGCAAAATGAGCTTAACGCGCAAAGTCTTAAAGATAAAGAACAAACTATAAAAGAGCAAAACCCTATCCCTCTCTCCTCTACGCAAGAAGTTGGATATAAAAAGGAGCAATAATGCTAGAAGATTTTAAGCCCCATATTCAGGAACTTCGAAAACGTCTTATCATTTCCTTTAGTGTTCTTGGTATTGTTTTTATGATTTGTTTCTCCTTTTGGGAGCATATTTTTATGGTAATTAAAGAACCCATTGAGCTTGCCTTTGCTCAAGATATCAAAGGCGAACTTGTCCAACTCTCTCCTGCCGAAGGCGTTTTTACGGCAATGAAAGTGAGCTTTTTAAGTGCTATTGTCATCTCTCTACCTGTCATTTTCTGGCAAATATGGCTTTTCATCGCACCAGGATTGTATAAACATGAAAAGATGATTGTCATTCCTTTTGTGCTATTTGCCACAATTATGTTCTCGCTAGGCGCAGGTTTTGCTTATTTTGTTGTTTTTCCTTTCATCATCAAATACATTCTAACATTTGGAAATGCACAATTTAGCTCAAGTATTAGCGTAGAGAGTTATGTAACTTTTTTTACGCGTCTTATTCTAGGCTTTGGCCTAGCCTTTGAGCTTCCTGTGATTAGCTATTTTCTTGGAAAAGTAGGATTAATTACAGATGCAACACTTAAAAGCTTTTTTAAATATGCAATTGTTATTATCTTTATTCTTGCGGCTATCCTTACTCCTCCAGATATCCTCTCTCAATTCCTTATGGCAATCCCATTAATTGGGCTTTATGGACTTTCAATCCTAATTTTAATTTTTGTCAATCCTGCCAAAGAGGAGGAGAGGGAGGAGTAATGTCTGACCTTTATTTGCAGAACTATGACTATATTCTTCCTCCAGAAAGGATTGCCACCTTTCCCGCTTCTCCAAGAGAGAGTGCGAAGCTTTTGGTGTATTTACGCCAAGAAGATAGAGTGATTCATAGTGATTTTTTTCACTTTTATGATTTTTTACCCAAAGATTATCTTGTTGTTTTAAATAACACAAAAGTGATTAAGGCAAGAATGTTTGGGCATAAAATCTTAGAGGAATCGATAGGAAAAAAGGTGAAAATGGGGGGAAAAGTAGAAGTACTTTATCATCGTTACCTTAAAGATGTAGAATTTTTAGTTCAGATTAAAGGACGAGTAAAAGTAGGAACACTTATCTCTCTTTCCCATAATTTTACTCTTGAGGTTTTAAGGCTTTTAGATAATGGTTTTAGGGTGGTGAGATTTTACGATCATCACTCTTTGCTTGGGATAAATGAGGTTCTTACTCGAGTGCAAGAAATTGGCCATATTCCCCTACCTCCTTATATTAAGAGAGAGGATCAAGGCAGTGATGAGAGTGAATATCAAAGCGTTTTTGCCCAAAAACTTGGTGCGGTTGCTGCCCCTACAGCCTCCCTACACTTTAGCGATATCTCTTATCTTAAATCTCATTATGAGCATTGTTTTTTGACTTTGCATGTTGGGGCTGGAACATTTTTAAGTGTTGAGAGTGAAAACATTACACATCATCAAATTCATACGGAATCTTTTGAGATTTCCCGCTCTTCTTGGGAAAAAATTTGTAATGCAAAACACACCCTCTGCGTTGGAACCACTTCTGCAAGAGTAGTAGAGTATCTCTATCGCAATCCTTTAGAATTTAAAGAGGAAATCTATAAAGGAGAATGCAATCTTTTTTTACATCCCCTTAATCCCCCCCAAAAACTTGATGCACTTCTGACTAATTTTCACCTACCCAAATCCACACTTATTATGCTTGTGAGCTCACTGGTAGGAAGACAGAAGTGTTTGGAACTCTATGATTTAGCCATTAAAAATCATTATCGATTTTACTCCTATGGTGATGGGATGCTGATCTTATGAATCCAAAACTCCTCCAATATGCCTCTTCGCTTTTAAAATGGAATCAAACCCATAATCTTAGTGGGGCTAAAACCATACAAGAGATCAACTCTCATATCCAAAATTGTCTCTTTCCTTTGGAATTTATCGCCCCCTTCTCTCATGCAATCGATATTGGTTCTGGCGCAGGGTTTCCTGCTATTCCTCTTGCGATTCTCCTCCCTCAAAGTCAATTCTCTCTCACAGAGCCAAGAAAAAAACGTGCAAGTTTTTTAAAAATACTTTGCATTGAGCTTGAACTTCATAATGTTAAGGTTTATCCCTCTCTTATTCAAGATGCCCCCATTAAAGATAGGGCCGATTTGATCACAAGCAAAGCTGTGGCTTCTACCTCTACACTCCTAGAGCTTGCCAAGCCTTTTATTGCACCTAATGGTGCATATCTTTTTTACAAAGGTTCTAATCTTTTCAATGAGGGGGAGGAAATCAAAGAAGAGGAAATTTATCGCTCTACTGGAGAACAAATTTATTTTTATCGGAGGTGCATATGCTAAAAACTGTGATGATATTGGCAATCCTAGCTTTAGTTATTTGGTTTTTCTTCATTAAAAAGCGTCCAAGCAAAAAGGGAGAAGAAACAATGGTGGAATGTAAGGAGTGCGGAACTTTTGTGACACAAAAAGAATGTATTTATAGCAATGGAGCTTATTACTGCTCTTATAAATGTCTCAAAAAGGGGGAATAATGAAAATTTTTGGCTTCCCTCCCATTACTTGCCCGACTTTTAAAAAAATCAACTCAATTAAAGAGGTGCAAAATACAAGTGCAAAAGATATACTTTATTTCCCACAAATCCTATCTCATAGTCTAGATCTTGGAGCATTTTTACAAGAAAATCATACACAATATGCCGTGCAGATACAAGATGTCCAAGGCTTTATCCTCTTTGCCAATCTCGGTGCAAAATATGCTTTAATCGCACAAGATCCTTTGGTGTATCAAACTTTGGCAAAGGAATATGTACTTGATATTGAAGTGCTTAAAATCATTACTTCCCAAGAAGAGATTCAAACCTATGCACTCAAAGGAATTGATGGGGTTGTATTCAAAAATCTTCTTGCAGAAAAATAAGAAATATTTTTATTATTAAACTTTGCCCTATAATGATGCCCAAATTAATCAAAAGGATATCTTATGGGTTCATGTTGCAGTTGTTCAAAGTCTACTTCTAAATCTTACAAAGAAATAAGCTTTTTACTCTCTTTAATTATATGTTATTTGATCTGCATTGCACTCTTGCATTTTGGATTTTTATGGGCATATTTAGGTCTAGCTGGAGTTTATATCAGTGCTGCAATCCCAGTTTTTAAGGGAACTTATGAAAACCTCAAATCAAAAGAATTTTTCACCGAAAATACTTTGATGCTCACTGCCACTCTTGCAGCTATTGGAATTGGAGCATATTATGAGGCTGTGGCTGTAATGATTTTCTTAAGGATTGGAGAATATTTTGAAGGTCTAGCACTCAAAACCTCAAACCGCAATATTCAAGCTCTTTTTGACATTACTCCTCAAATTGCAAGAAAAAAAGTGCAAGAAGAATGGATTGAGGTGCTTCCTAGCGAGCTAAAAAAGGGGGATATTGTTTTGGTGAGAGCTGGAGAGAAAGTCCCTAGTGATGCAATTGTCTTGAGAGGGGAAAGTGAGGTGGATTATCAAGCCATTAGTGGAGAAAGTCTTCCGATTTTTAAAAAAGAGGGTGATGAAATTTTGGCCGGAAGCATTAATCTTACCCACTCTTTGGAAATTACAATTTGTACATCTTATGAACAAAGTTCCATCACTCAGCTTGTTTCTTTAGTTCAAGAAGCTTCTAAGAAAAAAAGTAAGGTTGAAAAATTTATCACCTCTTTTGCAAAAGTTTATACTCCTAGTGTTTTTGCTTTTGCACTCTTGATTGCAATTCTCCCCCCATTATTTGGTTTTGGAGAATGGAAAGAGTGGGTTTATCGCTCTTTGGTTATTTTGATGGTGAGTTGTCCTTGTGCTTTGGTTTTAAGTGTGCCTTTGGGATATTTTGGGGGGATTGGCGGGGCTTCAAAAAGAGGGATTTTGATTAAAGGGGGAAATTTTATTGAGGCATTGGCAAAGCTTGAAAAAATCTTTTTTGATAAAACAGGAACGCTCACTCAAGGGAAATTTGAAATTGAAGGAATCTTTCCAGTCCAAGGAGTGAGCAAAGAGGAGCTCTTATCTCTTGCCTCCTGCGCTGAACACCTCTCCTCTCACCCAATTGCACAGGCACTCACCCAGCCCAACCTCTCCCACACGCCGCTCTCTCATCATCAAATTGGCGGTATGGGAATGGAGGCAAATTGCTGTGGGCAAGAAATTTTGGTAGGAAATTCAAAGCTTATGGAACAACATGCAATCCCCATAGAAGAAAAAGAAGACAGTGAGAGCATTGTGCATATTGCAAAAAATGGAATCTATCAAGGTTATATCCTCATACAAGATAAGGTAAGAGAAAATGCAAAAGAAGCACTGCAACAGCTTCAAGATATGCATATTGATCTTGCCCTTCTCTCAGGGGATAGGCCAAGTAGTGTGGAAAAGTTTGCTCAAAAAATGGGGATTAAAGAGTTTTTTGGAGGGCTATTGCCTCAAGAAAAGCTAGAGAAGTTTTTGGCAAACAAAAAAAGATTTAATGCATTTGTTGGGGATGGCATCAATGATGCTCCTGTTCTCTCTAGTGCAGAGGTAGGGATTTCTTTAGCAGATGCTGGAAGTGATTTAAGCAAAGAGAGTGCGGATGTAATTATCCTCAATGATGATTTAAGCAAGATTCCTCAAGCCATCACATATTCAAAAAAAGTTCAAAATATCATCAAGCAAAATATAGCCTTTGCACTGTTGGTTAAGGGGCTTTTTGTTATTTTGGGAATGATGGGAGTTGCAAATATGTGGGAGGCTATTTTTGGAGATGTTGGGGTATCCCTCATTGCCTTACTTAATGCAATGAGGGTGCTAAGAGATTAAAAGAATCCTAGTTTTTCAAAGACTGGGATCCATTCTTTGATTTTTTCTTCTTGAGAAGCAAGTTCTGCTTTAGTTTCATTCTCATTAAGTTCCTTGCCTTCTTTGATGATTTTTTCCTTATGAGAAGAGAGAAGTTCATAAACATAATCAGCCCATCCCGCTTTTTTTCCTTTATTTAAATAAGCATATACAAAAAGTAATTCAAAGCGATTGAGTACAACCCCCTCTCCTGTAACTGGTGAAATAAGGTGATGGATATAATCTGGAGTTTTCAAAGCTTCTTGCAAAATATGAGCATTTAATCTTTGCGTATAGGGCTTAGAGTTTGCAATCACTTCATCATCTTGAGCAAGTTTAATACATTCCTTAGAGGTTAAAGCAATAAGGGCTTCAACTAGCTCGTTATATACAATTTCTCTTTTGAGTTTTTTGCTCAAATGTTCTTTAATTTGGACAACTTCTACCGGAACATTCTCCTTGAGAAGCTCAAAAATTGGAGCATAGAAATTTTCATTAAGATTAAGCACGCCTCTTCGAGTATTAAGAGTGTAATTGATTTGTGAATAAGGGACAGTAAGCACCACGCGAAGCTTGAGAAGTTCTTCCATACATTGCGGAATACTTAATGAAACAGCCCCTCTCACCCAATAATCACTTCTAAAACTTGTTGCAAACATCAAATCTTTAAGCATTTCATACACAGGGCGAGAGTAACTCACTCGCTGAAGCATCTCTCTTTCTTGCTCAGAAAGCTGAATATTGCTTAAATGATCTGAAAAACTTGCATAAGTCCCAAACTGTAATTTTGCCCTTTCCATCTCCTCACCTATTTGCAAGAAGTTAAAGGCAACTTGATTTTCATTACAAAGTTCATGAGCTAGATAAGTATTATCCATTTTATTAAGCGTTTGAAGCATTGATGAGATTTGAGGATTAGTAATTGTTTCTGCACTAGGCAATTTCATAAATTCCTCAATAAATTCTAAGCCCTCTCTTGTCCTTACAGAACTTGTTTGGCCCACAGGTGTAATATAATTTGAATATGCCCTAATAAGATCTCTAAGCGGAGAGATTGCTGCCCAGCCACCTTGGGTATTGTAACTTACCATCACAACTCCTCCATACCGCAATTTCTTAGAAATAAACTCTGCAATCTGTTCTCTAACCTTATACGATACCCAGCTATAAATTCCATGCAAGCAAATAAAATCAAATTCTGGAAGATCACGATTTAAAAATTCTTCAAAACTATCATCATAAACATTAAGAGAAGTTTGAGAAATCTCAGAGAGATGGCGTGCAAAAGCTGCTTGAGATGGATTAAAATCTGTCCCATACCAAGTAATTGTAGGATTTGTAGCATTAAAGTTTAAGCTAATGCCTTGACCAAAACCAAGCTCACATGCATTTTTAATCTTTGGTGGCATCAAACCTTGGGCTAAGAAGCAAAGCTTAATTCTTAAAGGGTTAAGTGTAGAATAGTATCCTTTAGTGTAACTGATATCTGTAACATATCCTTGACTCCAACTGTGCATTTTTTCTCCTTAAATAGTTTTAAAGCCCAAAAATTGTATCTTAAATCCGGGGGGGGGGGGTGAAATTTGATTTATTTTATACTTTTTGAAATTTCATCACCCCAAACTGCAAATCTTTTTATTCTTTGATTTGAAGTTCTACTGGGCAATGATCGCTACCAAAAACTTCAGGATAGATTTTTGCACTCACTAAAGAATCTTGCAGTGCTTTTGAAGCTAAAAAATAATCAATTCTCCACCCCGTATTATTCTCTCTTGCCTTCCCCATATAACTCCACCAAGTATATGCTCCCTCTAATGTAGGATAAAAATATCTAAAAGTATCAATAAACCCACTCTCTAACAAAGTGCTAAATTTTGCTCTCTCTTCATCTGTAAATCCTGCATTTCTGCGATTAGTTTTTGGATTTTTAAGATCAATCTCTTTATGGGCAACATTAAGATCTCCACACACAATGACAGGTTTAGTTTTCTCCAAATCTTTTAGATACGCTCTAAAGTCATCTTCCCACTCCATACGATACTCTAGTCGTAATAGCTCCCTTTGAGAATTTGGGGTATAGACTGTAACAAGATAAAATTTTTCATATTCTGCACAAATGATTCTTCCCTCTTTATCGTGATGTTCAATTCCCATGCCATAAGCTATATTTAATGGCTCTCTTTTAGAGAAGATTGCTACACCTGAGTAACCTTTTTTTTGGGCTGAATTCCAATACTCTTCATAACCATAAAAATCAAAAGTTGCTTGATCTCTGTGCATCTTACTTTCTTGGATACAAAACACATCTGCATCAACATTTTTGAAGAAATTCATAAACCCTTTGTTCATACAGGCCCTTAAACCATTAACATTCCATGAAATTAATTTCATTATCCACTCCATTTTTTGTATGATTAAAAATCTACCATTTTACCTAACAGGATGGATTGATTTGATAAAATCGCGAGATTAAAACCTCAAAACAAAGAAGAAATGATGCAATACTATTTGGACTTTATCAACACTCAAGATATTACAAAATCTCAAATTTTCTCCTCTTTAAAATGTGATGAAGATGAGGCAAAGATCCTACAATATATGGCAAAAGCCTTGCTTAACTCTGAAGTAGAGATAATGGTGTTAGGCCTGATAGAAAATCTCTTTGGCCTTAAGGGTGAAGCCACTCTCTCCTATCTACCTAAAATCAAAAATCTTCTAGAGCTTGGCTGGATTTCTCAAAGCAATTTCTCACGTCCTACCAATACCCTACTTCTTGAACTTTTAAATGAAAACATCTATTTAACCCATAGTTTTTTAAGACTGCTTGAAGATGGTACATTAGAAGTCAAACTTCCCCAAGCCTATCCCTATCAAGATCATCTTGAATACCTCAAAGATCAGTTTTTAAGGATTGATCTCATTGTGCAAATCAATCACCTTAAACTCTCCTATAAACTTGACTCTCCCTCACTCTCTAGAATCCAATACCGCCTAAGCACCCTAGAGCAACAAATCAAATATCGCGTTGAACTCACACAAGCCCCTCTTCAAATCGTTTCCCTCATCAATGATGCACAATTAAGCAATAAGGAACAAATTCTCTTTTTTGCCCTCCTTAAAGAGGAATATTCTGGGGGAGAGGGCAATTTAAGAGAGATGAATGCACTCATAGACTTAATCAGTGAAGATGAATATGACAAAATCAAGAATCGCTCTTTGCTTGATGAAAAAAGCAATTTGATTGAAAAAAATTTAGTGGATTATGATGAGATACTTAGTCCATTTGGAGGAATTGCAAGGACATTTTTTATCAATGAGGAGATTTTACAAAAAATCATTTACCCCAACAAGAAAAACAAAAAAAGTAAAAACACCCTGACAAACCTCATCAAAGAGCAAGAAACCTTCCAGATTCTAGAGCCCAAAAAAGATCTTAAAGATATTGTACTTCCTCCTTCTACAAGAGAGACTTTAGAAGCACTGCTTAAGCAAATGGATATAAAAGTCCTTTCTCAGCTTAAGGCTTGGGGCATCAAAGAGAAAAAAAGTGGAATTGAAAGCAAGATTATTTTCTATGGTTGCGCGGGGACGGGAAAAACACTTACAGCCCTAGCACTCGCCAAAAGTCTAAAAAAACAAATCCTCAATTTTGACTGCTCTAAGATCCTCTCTATGTATGTAGGAGAGAGTGAAAAAAATGTAAGAAAAATCTTTGATAGCTATCGTGAAATCTCACAAAAAAGTAAAAGTGAGCCCATTTTACTCCTTGATGAAGCAGATCAATTCCTCAGTGCTAGAAGCACAGGGGGGAGTGGAGCAGATAAAATGCACAATCAGATGCAAAATATTTTTTTAGAACAGATTGAAAAATTTGACGGCATTCTCATTGCTACAACAAATTTGCTTGAAAGCTTAGATAGCGCATTTTCTAGAAGATTTAATTATAAAATTGAATTCAAACGTCCTACAAAAGAGCAAAGAAAAGAGCTTTGGGAGCTTCATTTACCCAAGAATGCAGAGTTTAAAGAAAATAGGGAGATTTTGTTAGAAAAACTCTCTATCTTTGATCTTAGCGGTGGACAAATCGCACTGATAGTCAAAAATACAGCCTACAAAGTTGCGACACAAAAGCACCCCATTTTTACCTTCGAAGACTTTAGCAAAGAAATTGCAAGAGAAAAAGATGGGAGCTTTGATGGGGAGAAGAGCATGGGGTTTGTGGTATAAGGGATTCAATAAGGGGCTTCTTAGGAAATGTCCACACCCCTATGCTCACCCCTCCTTCCTCTCAAACACTGAACTAGAGATACTATAAAATCTCTCAAAAAATCTCTGCAAGATTTCTGATATTTTTTCTTTTATCTCCCCACGATTGGAGGTTTTACTGAAAAATGAAGATTTTTCTTTAGGGAGAAGTTTAGGAAAGTCTGTCCCATTGAACTCCATTTGTCCATATTCAAACGCCCTTTGAATAAACTCATAGGCCTCATCTTCTTTGAGATTATTATCTCTAATAATCGCCTCAAACTCCTCACTACGCTTTTGCTTGATATACTCTTCAAAATCTTTGAATACATTCTCACTTTGATTATTGACACGCTCCACAAACTCCATAATCAAATCTTTTTTATTGCGCATCTCAAGACTTGAATTAATGCTTGTTTCAATCTCTTTTTTGATTCCCTGCCTCTCTTCATTGCAAGATTTTGCATATTTTTCAATCAGGGCTAAAATGTAGTCAATATTGATCTCCACCTGCTTAATCAGCTCAATCTCAAAAACTAAGTCATCATTGATTTCTTCTTTTTCTGCATTCCTTTCTCCCCTAAGCTCGCCATAGAGATCAAGATACATTCCCTGATAGTCTTGCAAATCCCTTGGTTCAATGATTTGATGATTTTTAAACTCATCAAAACACCCCAAAATATTTCTGATTTTTAAAATCTCTCCAAAAAGCTTAATGAATTCTTTTTGCTTAGCTTCAGAGAGGATTCTCTCCCCTAGAGGAAACTTCTTGAGAAGCTTCTCAATCAAGGTTTTATATCCCTCATATTCTTTGCCCTTTTCATCAGTATAGCCATAGAAGTAGTCCTCAAACTTTCTAAGCAACACAATCCCCCCAGCATCTTTGTTTCCAAAGAGTGCAAGGGCCTTATTAAGGTCCTCTTCCAAATCTCTAAAACACACAATATTTCCAAAAGTCTTAACACTATTGAGGATAGCGATAAATCTTTATAGTAGTTTTGAAACTTTACATCTGTTGTATCATAGCTTTTGCTATAGATGTCTTTTTTTTTGGGGGGGGGGGGGGATTAAAAACCTAGATTTTATCAGAAATCAAAGCTTAAAATTCACATATCTTAAGCACTCAAAGTCTATATTCCTTTGCTAGTGCAATATAGTGTTGAGCAGATTGATGAATAAAGCTAATCTCCTCTTCATTGAGTTCTCGCACGACCTTTGCAGGATTTCCCATAATCAAAGAGCGTGGGGGAAAGATTTTATTCTTAGTAATCAATGAATTTGCCCCCACAATACTTTGAGCCCCTATGATAGCCCCATCCATTATAATGCTTCCCATTCCTACTAGCACCTCATCGCTAATTTCACAGGCGTGAATAATGCAACGATGTCCTACTGTAACATTTTTTCCTATTCTCACCCCTTGGGTATAATCCACATGAATATTAGTGAGTTCTTGGATATTACTCCCCTCATCAATAAAAATACTGGCAATATCCCCTCTTATCACACTTCCAAACCAAATACTGCAATGCTTTGCAATCTTAACATCGCCGATGATTGAAGTTTGTGGGAAAATAAAAGTCTCTGCGTGAATGGCTGGAACTTTGTCCTTAAAGGGAAGAATAAGTGCCTTCATATTGCTCCTTTATATTTTGTAAAATGAAAATTCTTAATAAGAATAAAACTAGATTAGCGTATTTTAAACTTGATATAATCCAAATGAGTGCTAAAGAAGGACGCTTCCTTGTGAGAGGAGGTGGTAGCTATGGAGATAATAATCCTAGTTATAAAGCTCTTAGTCGCTTTGGTCGAGCTTCTAAGAGCTTTTCTTGAGCTTGTAATATAGCTCCGTATGATTAGACAAGAGGCATTATACTCAATCTAGCTCAAGTTTAGTAAATGCTTTAGCACCTCACAAAAAATACAAGGAAGAAAGTCCATAAATGGAGGCTAGATTGGGTTGGAGTTTTCTCCTGCCTCCCCTTGTATTATTTTTTATATAAAATTTTAATCAGTATTTATAGTTTAATTCTTTTTAATCTCAATGCATTAAGCACAACCACCAAAGAGCTTATGCTCATACTTAGGGCTGCAAAAATAGGAGCAATAAACCCTAAAACTGCCAAGGGAATAGTCGTAGCATTATAAAAAAGAGAGAAGAAAATATTTTGTTTAATATTTTTAAGTGTTTTTTGTGCAATACAGAATGTTTTAGAGAGAGTGTGTAAATCAGAATACAGCAAGACCACATCACTGCTCTCAATAGCCAAATCATTACGATTGGCCATTGAGATTCCCACCTCACTTTGCGTAAGGGCCAAAACATCATTAATCCCATCACCAATCATTGCAATTTTATACCCCCTCTCTCTTAAAGATTTGATCACTTCAGCCTTTTGAGTAGGAGAATGTTTAAAATAATACTGCTCCACATCAAGCTCTTGGGCAATCCTTTCTACTTCGCTTTGGGCATCACCACTTAAAATACACATCTCTAATCCAAAGCCTCTAAGTAAAGCAAGTGCTTCTTTTGCATAAGGTTTTAGAGAGTCTTGAAGAAAAAAGATACTTTGAAGCTCTCCATCAACACTCCAAGCAAATACACTCCCCTCTCCAGATATTTCCCCCACCTCTACACCTCTTTGCCTCAAAAACTCAACACTTCCTCCAAGTAAAATTTTTCCCTCACACTCTCCCTCTAATCCTTGGTGATTATGCACAATGACTTCACTGATTTCAAGGCTTGAGGGAATATGTAAATAAGAGAGAATTCCTTTAGCAATGGGATGGATATTTTTCTGCATCAAAGCCTCAAGCAAGGCAGGATTATAAGAGTGAAATTTTTGCTCACGAACTACTTGAGGCATTCCTTGGGTTAAAGTTCCTGTTTTATCAAAACAAAGATAATTCACCTTTGCCAAAGTTTCTAAAAACTTGCTTTGCTTAAAAAGTATGCCCTCTTGATAGGCTCGACTTAGCCCCACAATGCTTGAAATCGGAGTTGCAAGAGCTAGGGCACAAGGACAAGCAATGATAATCACACTTATAGCAACCCTTAAAGCCTCATTAAAAGGATGATGCAAGAAGAGATAAGCACAAAAAGTACAAATTGCACATATAAGGACAAATTGAGAAAATCTTGCAGAAATTTTATTTGCCAAAGCCTCAATGGCGGGTTTTTTTGCTGTAGCATTTTGCATAAGTTTAATCAGAGAATTTAGTGAGCTTTCTTCAAAACTTTTAGTTGCTCTGTAAGTGATAGAACGCATAAGATTAATACTCCCTGAGATTAAAAACTCTCCCTTAGTTTTACTGATAGGGTTTGATTCTCCACTGAGCGCTACTTCATCTAAAAGTGCCTCTTCACTCTCTAGTATTCCATCAATAACAATTCTCTCTCCTACAAGCACTTCAATTCTCTCTCCTACAAGCACTTCTTGAGGAGCAATTTCACAAATCCCCCCTTCTCTGAAAACCCTTAAACTTTGGGGAATTTGAGCACTCAAAGATTCTAAAACCTCTCCCGCTAAGTTCTTGCTTTTAAGCTCTAAGAATTTTCCAATCATCACAAATGTTAAAATCATACTTACAGACTCAAAATAAGTCTCCGCCCCACTTAAAGAGGCATAAATGGAATAGCAATAAGTGATCAACCCTCCACTAAAAACAAGTAAATCCATTCCTACAACCCCCCTCTTTAAACCCCAATATGCACTTTTATAAAAAATACTTCCACTATAAAAAAGCACAGGAGTACAAAGAAGAAAAGAAGCGATATTTAAAAGTAGGGAATACTCTTTTGTAATTCCCTGAAAATATCCAGAATACTGGGCAATTGCTAGCCACATAATATTCATCGAGCAAAAAATAGCCACAGTGAGCTTAATGAAGAAATTTCTTTTTTCCTCTTGACTTTTTTGCTCCATTTCCTCCCCTACACTCACCCCATAACCAAGACTTTCAATAAGTGCGACAATTTGAGCAACACTAAGCTTACTCTCATCAAAAGTAATCACAGCCTTATGATTGGTATAGTGGATATTTGCCTCAATGATTCCATCAAGCTTATTAAGCATAGTCTCATTGAGCCAAATACACGCAGAGCAGTGAATATTATGAATTAAAAAGAGCGTTTGAGAGTATCCGTCTTTAGTTTTACGAATGTATTTTTCTTTGAAAGATTGGGATTGATAATAGGCTGGAGAAAAGGTTTGAATCTTGTCTTTTGGGGTGAGAGCAGAACCTTGGAGCTTGTCATAAAAGCTTTGGACATGATGGTCTTTAAGAATAAAATACACACTTTTGCAACCATTGCAACAAAAATACAGCTCTTTCCCCTCATCATTGCAAACAAGCAATGAATCTTTGGGAAAAGTATTTTGGCAATGACTACATTTCATTGCCTATTCCAAAAAAGCTATTTATTGATTGTATGTTCAAATGGAACTCCCTGAATTCCCACTTTGGCAACATCTTCATTGTTTTGCTTTACAGCTTTTGTAGAGAGTTTTTTATCCTTTGGAGTGATTTTATAATCAGGATCATAGACTTCTCTTAGGATTTTTAATTTTTTAGCATTATCTTTAACACCAATAAGTTTTTCATAAATCACACTTGCTTTAGTGGCTGATTCTTCGCCCAAAAAAGCAACAAGTAGGATTTTTACATCACCTTCTTTAAGTTTATTTTCAATCTCTCCCAACTCTTTTCTACATCCTGGACATCTTGGATCTGAAACCATATAAATTGTTTTTTTAGACTCTTTGTTCTCTGATTTTAAAGAGATATAGCGAGTTTGTTTGAGTGAGGAGAAAAACTTATCCAAGGCCTTTGGGTCAGGATCTTTAATCCCCTCAATCTTTTTATATGTATCTTGAATAAGCTCTAAGTCTGTACTATCACTTGGGATAAGAACATTTGAAAGTCCTAAAATCATTTTGGCATCTGAGGTGATAAATACAGGGATTTTTGTCTTACTCACACTATCTTCTAAAATTACAAATTTAATACTGGGTGTGGATTTGAGATCATAAGCCTCAGTAGCGATAATTTTTTGTCCTGTTTTTTGACTGATATACGCTGATGCCTTATCCAAAAATGCTTTATCTGCAAATGCAAAACTTGCAAGTGCAAAAATAAGTGTGAGTAGTTTTTTCATTTTCCTTCCTTTTTGTTTGATTTAAAGATTAGCCTCAATGAGTGCATTGAGTTGATGGCAAAAATCCTGAGCATTGCCAAGATGACCACTTTCAAGCAATTTTGCATTTCCATACAAAAGTGTAATCATACCCTTAAGCTTCTCTTCATCATCAAGACTTTTAAGTTTTGTAATAATGGGGTGTGTGATATTAAGCTCCAAAATTCTCTCCTGTGGCATACTTTGCCCCATTTGAGCCATCAAGTTTGCCATCATAGGATTTTGAGCTTGAGTAAGCAAACAAAGTGGAGAATCTAAGTCTTTAGAGAGCTTAAACTCACTGATTGAATCTGTAATGCAGGTTTTAAACTTTTCAATTAAAGCCTCAAATTCTTTCCTTGTATTCTCATCAATCTCTTCTTGCACTTCTCCTAAAGCCTCTTTACTTGTAATATCTTTTAGAGGAGTTTTATCAAACTCACCTACATTTGGCATCACAAAACCATCAATCTCATCACTCAAAAGTAATACATCATATCCCTTTTTGGTGTATTTCTCAAGTGTTGGAGAGTTTTTAAGTACCTCAAGATTTTCACCCAAAAGAAAATAAATACTCTTTTGATCTTTGCCCATTGCATCTTTGTATTCTTTTAAAGAGATGTTCTTTGCTTCTTTGTAAGAGTAAAATCTTAAAAGCTCTAAAATTTTTTCTTTATTTTCAAAATCCCCATAAAGTCCTTCTTTAAGAACATTTCCAAATTGTGAATAAAAATCTTTATATTTCGCTTCATCTTTGCTTAAAGCTGTAATCTCACCTAAAATCTTCTTAGTAGAGGCAGATTTGATTGTGGAGAGAATTTTATTTTGTTGAATAATTTCACGGCTAACATTTAGGGGTAAATCCTCTGTATCTACAATCCCTCGAACAAATCGCAAATAAGAGGGGAGCAATTCTTTATCATCATCAGTGATAAAGACACGCTTGACATAAAGCTTTACACCTGATTTATAATCTACGCGATAGAGGTCAAAAGGGGCTTTGCTTGGAATATAAAAGAGGGTGGTATATTCTAGTGTTCCCTCAACTTTTGTATGAATCCAAGCTAAAGGATCGGAATTATCATGTGTTAAAGACTTATAAAACTCTTTATAATCCTCATCTTTAAGTTCTGCTTTACTGATTTTCCAAAGGGCTTTTGCAGAGTTGATTTGCTCATTTTTTTCTTCTTTGATTTCTTCTGTCTTACCCTCTTTTTCTTCTGTTTTTGTTTGTGTATATTCCAAGAAAATAGGGAAGGCAATATGATCAGAATATTTATCAATAATACTTTTTAACTCCCAAGTAGAAGCAAAATTTTTATCTTCATCTTTTAAATAGAGGGTAATATCTGTCCCATAGCCCTCTTTAGAGCATTCTGTAATTTCAAATTCACCTTTTCCATCACTTACCCAAGCATAGGCTTTATCTTCTGTGGCTTTTTTACTCTGAACAACAATTTTATCAGCCACCATAAAAGCTGAGTAAAATCCAACACCAAATTGTCCAATTAAAGCAGAATCTTTCTTTTTATCCCCGCTTAAAGCTTCCAAGAAACTCTTTGTTCCTGATTTTGCAATTGTCCCTAAATGCTCAATTAAATCTTTCTCATTCATTCCAATTCCATTATCACTAATAGTGATGCTTTTGTTTTCTTCAAATTTAATTGAGATTTTTGGAGAAAAGGAGAGAGTTTTGTATTTATCATCTGTGAGAGTAAGATAATTAAGCTTATCAAGAGCATCTGAAGCATTGCTGATAAGTTCTCTTAAAAAAATTTCTTTATTTGAATAAAGTGAATGAATCATCAAGTCAAGAAGTTGATTGATTTGGGTTTGAAATGTATGTTTTGCCATATTCATTTTCCTTTTGTGCTAAAGTCATTAAAGACTGCAATTATAGCAAAACTAAAAAATCAAGAACCAATCAGGGGGAGAGAGAAGGAATTTAGGGGAGTTCCAATAAGCTTAAGAACAATCAATATATTTTCTTGTTTTAAATTATTTTTGAAAATCTTTTTCTTCATCAATATCTAAGCTCACCTCTTTATCCATAACATAAGAGAGGGGATTATCATTAAAGCTTGTGAGAGGGTGAAGTCTTGAGGTGGCATTAATATAAATTGCACCATTGAGAATATAGTATTGTTGCAAATCCTGGCGACGCACAGAACTTGAGAGGGGCAGGAGATGCTCTAATCGCTCATTTTTAATTTTTCTCATTAATAATGGATTTTCCACACTCTCACATACACTGGCCAAATCCTCTTGATACTCTAAAAACTTAGCAAAAGCTTCTTGAATATGGATTTCATTTCTTAGAGGTGAAGTGGGTTGAAGCAAAATGATAGCTTCAAACTCCTCTCCTCTTTGTTTATACCCTTCCAATGCCTCAAGCACACACTCAATACTCTTGCTCTCATCCCTTGCACTCTGTTTGCTTCTAAGAAAGGGAACATGTGCTCCATACTCTTTAGCAATGCAAGCATACTCCTCACTATCAGTGCTCACAAAAACCTCATTGCACACTCCGCTCTTTAAGGCACTCTCTATGCTATAAGCCATAAGAGGCTTGCCACGAAAATTTTTGATATTTTTATTCTTTACTCCTTTACTTCCGCTTCTAGCCGGAATAATACCTAGCACCCTCATAATATATCCATAAATTTTTTTTGAAGCTTTTTGCTCCAAATCTTCTCGGTTTCTAATACCTTAATAAATTCCTGCGCACTTTTTCCTTTACCAAACTCCAAGCAAGGGGGGAGCTTAAGTCCTTGTACTTTTTTAATTGCTTGTAAAATCTCTTTTTCGCTCTCCTTAATACTAACAATCCCCCTACCTTCTTTATATCTTCCCTCTTGTCTTGAACCAAGGTTGATACAGGGGATTCCATAAATAGGTGCTTCTCTAATCCCTGCAGAACTATTTCCAATGATAAATTTACTGTGCTTTAACAAAGTAAGAAATGCTTCAAATTTAAGTGATTTAAAAAGTGCAAAATGAGTATCTGTTTGCAAGATTTTAAAAGCCTTTAAAATAGTTTTTGATCCAAGATCATTATTAGGATAAATCACAATGTAATTTTCTTTGCTTTTTTGTAGAGCCTTGAGAGTTTGAGTAATATGTTTATGCAAAAATTTTTCCTCAGTTGTCACAGGGTGGTATAAAAAAAGAGCATACTCTCCTTTAAAAGGCTTAATCTGATAGTAATGCTCTTGCACTTCTTGTATACTGGGCAGACTTCCAAGCATTAAATCAATATCAGGAGAACCTATAATAAAAATATCCTCTTCTTTTTCTCCTAATTGCATCAAACGCTTTTTAGCTTCAGCATTTGCCACAAAATGTAAATGAGAGAGTTTAGAGATACTGTGACGAATAGATTCATCAATCGTTCCACTCACCTCTCCCCCTTCAATATGTGCAACTAGAATATTATTAAAAGCTCCTACAACAGCTCCTGCAAACGCCTCAATCCTATCTCCATGCACTACAATCATATCGGGTTGATAGGCTTTAACAAAACTAGAGAATTGCTTAATGATATCACTGAGGGCTAGATCCATTCTTTCTTGATGACGATAGGCTTTGGCTAAAAAAACCTCATCAAATCCATCTTTGTAAATTTCAATAAAAGTCTTTCCATACAACTCTAAGAGATGCATTCCACAAGCAAAAATTTTATAATCAAACTTTTTGCTCTCTTTGACCCTTTGCACCAAGGCTTTGATTTTCCCCCAATCCGCTCTCGTTCCTGAAAGAAAAACTATTTTTTTCACTCAACCATCTCCCAAGTGAGATGTTCATCATTCCCAATATCACATCTTGCCCTCTTCCCTAAAATTTCTTCATAAAACTCTGCTCTAATTTCTCCTATACCTGGACGTTTTACCCATAAATTTTTTGCACTAAATACTTCCCCCTTTTTAATAGGAGCAATACTCACACAAGTAGAAAATGCAAAATCAATAGTAACCTGCTCCTCTTGTGTTGCTTCCTTTCTCCCTCCCCTCATCATAAAAATTTCTTTTGCAGAGAGAATTAAATCTCTTGCCTCCTCTTCATCCATAGAGCAAATGATATCAGGACCTCTACGATCTTTTCTATCTGTAAAATGCCTTTCTACAATGCTTGCTCCTAGTGCAATGGCACTTTTGCAAGCATTATTATTTAAAGTATGATCACTCAACCCAATCACAATAGAGGGAAAAGCATCCATCATCTCCTGCATCGCTCCAAGCCGCACAAGATTGGGAGGGGTAGGATAGAGATTTGTAGTATGAAGGAGTGCAAAAGGAACTTGATACTCTTGCAAAATCTCTACAGCCTTTTTGACACTTTGCATACTATTCATTCCTGTAGAAACAATCATTGGCTTACCAAAACTTGCAACATGTTTAAGCAAGGGATAATTATTCATCTCCCCTGAACCAATTTTATAGGCACTCACACCCATTTTTTCTAGCCTATCTGCTCCTGCACGAGAAAAAGGGGTAGAGAGAAAAATCATTCCCTGCTCTTGCACAAAATCCTTAAGCTCTCTCTCCTCTTCTTCGCTCAAAGCACACTCTTGCATAATGTCATAGATACTTTTTTGACTATTTCCTGGAATTGTTTTTTTAGCCAAAGAACTCATTTCATCACTGACGATATGAGTTTGATGTTTAAGAATCTCAACCCCTGCTCTTTTAGCCGAGAGAACCATTTCTTTTGCTACACTTAAAGATCCATTGTGATTAATTCCAAGTTCGGCAATCACTAAAGGTTCATACATATAACCAATTTTGCGATGCTGGATTTGAATAAAATTTGACATATAACGCCCTAAATCTATAGAATTTTCAAGTTTGATTGTAACAAATTATCTTTTTGCATATAATAGAAAGTGCAAAATGCCCTATGGCTTACTTAAGGAGGTTTTATGGAAAAGATGATAGGAATTCTAAGTAACATTAATGGTTTTGCTTATACTTACTATTTAGTGGGCTTACTCATCTTAGTAAGCATATTTTACAGCTTCAAACTTAGGTTTGTTCAAATCAGTATGCTCAAAGAAGCATTCCGTGTGATCACAGAAAAACCTGATGGCAAAAGTGATGCACTCAGTTCATTTCAAGCTCTTACAATCTCAGTAGCTTCTCGTGTAGGAATTGGAAATATTGCAGGAATTGCTGTGGCTGTCGCTACTGGAGGAAGTGGAGCCATCTTTTGGATGTGGGTAATGGCATTTTTTGGAGGAGCAAGTGCATTTGCAGAAAGCACACTAGCCCAAATCTATAAAAGTCATGATGGGGATGGATTTAAAGGGGGGCCTGCATATTATATGAAAAAAGCCCTACATCAGCCATGGATGGGGTCTTTATTCGCTGTAGTACTCATCTTAACCTATGCATTTGGATTTAATGGCCTACAATCTTATACAATGACCTCTTCTTTTGCTCTGTATTATCCTAATCCAAGCGAGTTTGAAAAAAGTCATTGGACCATTCTTATTGGTCTAATCTCATCTGCAATTTCAGCAATTCTATTTTTCGGTAAGGGGAATTTAATTGGAAAGGTTAATGCCTATGTTGTTCCTGCAATGGCGATCTTTTATATTGCTTTAGCACTTATAGCGACTGTATTGAATATTTCTTCTCTTCCTACTATTATCTTAGATATTTTTAAGAATGCTTTTGATTTTAAAGCAATTTTTGGAGGATTTGCTGGAAGTGCAGTAGTGATTGGAATTAAACGTGGCTTATTTGCCACCGAAGCTGGAATGGGTTCAGCTCCAAATGCTGCTGCTTCAGCTCATACCACTCACCCCGTTAAACAAGGTTTAGTTCAAGCCCTAAGCGTACTTATTGGTGTAATGATTTGCACAAGCACAGCCTTTTTAGTGCTTTTCTCACAAGCCTATGTGGAGAAAAAAGCCACAGCCCTACCTTTAGTGCAGATGGCAATGAGCGAATACTTTGGGCCATTGGGAATGCATTTTGTCAGCATTGCTGTTGTATGCTTTGCACTGACATCTCTTATTGGAAATTACTATTATGCACAGGCTAATATTAAGTATCTTACAAACTCTAAGAATGTCATGCTCATCTTTAATATTTGTGCTGTTGCAATGGTGTTTATTGGATCTCAAATGAATCTGAAGTTAGCTTGGGAACTTGCAGATGTACTTATGGCCATTATGACTACACTCAATATTATTGCAATTTTCTTCCTCTCTCGTATTGTCACAAAAACACTCAAAGATTATCTTGATCAAAGAAAATTAGGAAAAAATCCTGTCTTTGATCCCAAGAAGCTTAATATTCAAAATACTGAATGTTGGGAAGATGGTAAATATTAAAAATCCTCCTCTAAAAGAGGAGGAGAAAATCAAACCTATTATTATCGCGGGTAATGGTCCATCACTTGCACAAATTGACTACTCGCTTCTTCCTAAAGATTTCGATGTTTTTCGTTGTAATCAATTCTATTTTGAAAATTATTATTTTTTAGGCAAGAAGATTAAAGGTGTGTTTTATAATCCTTTTATTCTTAAAGAACAATTTTTTACCCTCCATCATCTCAAAGAAAGAGGGGAATATGAAGTAGAAGATGTATATTGCAATATCACAATGGGGATTTGGGATCGGCAAACCTGGGATGGAAAACCCAAAAATTTAGAACAAGAGCTTAGGTATGATTTTCCAAGTGTGCAAAGCACTTATCCTTTTTTAGAACAAATGAAAGAATTTAATGCTTTGCATAAATTTTATGCCCTTTATTATGAGAAACGCTTTACTGCAGGAATAATCATGCTCATTGTTGCACTGGCTCAAGGGTATAGAGAGTTTTATCTTACAGGAATTGATTTTTATGAAAATGGGGGATTAAGCTATGCGTTTAACACCACTCAAAAACCCCATCTGCTAGAAAAAATGCCCACCTTTGGGGAAGAAAATTTTCAAGATGGAGTTCATGAAAAAAATATTGATCTACAGGCCCTTAAACTTGCACTCCAAATCCCCAACATCAAACTTTACTCTCTCAATCCAGGAAGCTCAATAAGTCAAATTATTCCACTAGCTCCAAAACAAAATCACCCTTTTATTCTTCTGCACAAACCAAAAGATTATATTGATGATCTTCTTCCTTTGCCCCTATCCTCTCATTAATAAGGGGGATTTTCTTCTCCTGCAAATTTAAGCATCCACTCTCCACACCATGCCACAAATGCAAAAGCAAAAAAGCAATATCTTCCCACAAAATCTGCTTCCTCAATGACTTTTGAAGAAAAAGCAAAGAAGATAATACCCATACACAATAAAATAAGATTAACCCTCTGATAGAAACCAAATAAATACTTATGCTGCCTATAAAGCATAAGCAATGCAACAAAGGCTAAAAGAAACAGCACTAAATCAAGATAATAAATTCCCCTTGCTTTAGTAAAAAACCCCTGCAAGGCAAATCCCATCATAGCATAAATCACAACATTGATTGAGGGCATCAAATCAATCAAAAACTCTCCAAAAGAATTTCTTTTTACTCTTATCCCCAAAAGCAAGTAAAGTAATGGCAAAAAAACAAAACATAAATACACAACTCCTAAAATCAAGGGTGCATAAGGATCTTTTTCAAATCCACCGCCCCCCTTATCATTAAAAATCAAATCCAATAAATCCATATTATTTCTAAGCCCTGAGAGACTAAAACATAAAATAAAAGCAAAAATAAGACAAAGGGAGATAATACTTCCTTTATAATAAAATTGATATTTTTGATTCCAGCTTGAAAGGATCAAGGCCGCAATACAAAAAGCAAAACCCAAAAAAGAAAAACCATATAAAAATAAATCAAAAATTCTGCCACTTTGTGTAAGTAATAAATAAAGTTGAGAAAATGTTTCTGAAAAGGTTGAAACCAATACAGCCAAACTTACAAACACAAATAAAAAAAAGAAAACATATGAGAAGATAGGTTCTACTTTTATTTTCATATATTCTCCCTACAAATTCTTTGCAAAATACCCATCAATCCCATCTGCAATCCCATTAGCAAGCAAACTTTGGAAATCTCTATGATTAATTCTTCTTCCCTCATTGGGGTGGGAGATATAGCCAATCTCAATGAGGACTGAAGGCATTAAAGCCCCTGCAAGAACCCAAAAAGGTCCTTCTCTCACACCACCATCAATCAGATTAGGATAACGCTCTTTGAGCTCTCTGAGCATTCCACTTTGAATATCAATTGCAAGTTTATTGGATGCGATGATTCTATGAGTATTGACAGAATTAAGAAAGGAGAGCTTAGAGAAGTAATTCATAGAATCTATATCATCTTTATTTTCTTTTTCTGCAACCATCCTTGCTCTTTCACTTCGAGCAGTGGAAAGAAAGTAGGTTTCTATTCCATTGGCTGTTTTTGCAGATTTTTTAGGGACTGAGTTAGCATGGATGGAGATAAATAGATCCGCATCCTTAGCATTGGCAAAATCCGTTCTCTCTCTTAAGCCTAAATATATATCTTGGCTTCGTGTCATATAAACAATATAACCTCGTTTTTTTAACTCTGTTTGTAAAAGTTTTGCCACATTCAAAGTGATCACTTTCTCGCATATTTTCAAAATTCCTATTGCACCGCAATCTTTTCCCCCATGCCCCGCATCAATAACAATGCGTTTTTTATAGATTTTTTTTTGCTCTTTTTTTTCTTTTTTCACCACTTTTTGTGGGGTTTTACTTTTTTCGCCAAGAATGGGAAATTCAGAATCATGGGGATCAATATCAATATAAAGGTGTCGATCTACAAATCTAAGTCCATAATCTACTCTTTTAGTAGATGTAATGAGTACTCGTGTAATTTTTGGATTAAACTGCAAAATTTGTACTTGTGTTTTATTGGGAAAATGATAGGTTTTTTTATTAGTAGTTAAAATTGCTTGAATTTCTAATAATCCCTTATTGGGAGATAGAGTTTTTTGGGTGAGATCATCAAGTTGGATTTTACGATTAAAAGTGATTTTGACATTACTCTTGCCAAAGGGAACAATTTGAATAATGCGCAATGGTTGGGGTTTGCTTGCTGGATAAAGCCAACAAGCAATAAGCAATAAGAGTGCAAGAAATCTTGCCATTAGACCTACTTGGTCAACTCTTCAAAAATAGCTTTTACTGTGGTAATTTCATTGATCCTATAACCATTTGCCCCTGTAAAGAATAATCCATTCACGCTATCCCCCCTATACCCGGCACTTAAAGAATCAGCAATACAATATCCCACTGCCTTTGCCTCAACACCTCTATGACAAGGTGATACGCAATTACTCACACATCTAATCTTTGGAGCAGTACCTTCTTTAATACGTGCAAGCACCCCTGTTTGGATTACTCTTGCAGGATAACCTACAGGGGATTTAACCAATGTAATATCTTCTTTTCTAACCTTTGGCATAAGTTCACGATAATAGGTTGCATCACATTCATAAGTCCCCAAAAACCTAGTTGCCATCTGCACACCACTTGCACCTAAAGAAATCATTTTATTAATATCTTCTCTATCCCAGATTCCTCCTGCAGCAATAATAGGAATCTCTCCCCACTTTTTCGCCTCTTCAAGCATTTGAGGGACAAGATTTTCAAGTTGATTTTCTTCCTTAAAACAATCCTCATAGCTAAAGCCTTGATGCCCTCCACTTAATGGTCCCTCCACCACAACTGCATCAGGGATTTTTGCATAACGTTCGCTCCAACGTTTGCAAATAATTCGCAATGCTCTCGCAGAAGATACGATAGGAATGAGTGCAACATCAGGAAAATTTTTAGTAAATTCAGGCATATTTGTAGGAAGTCCTGCGCCCGTAACAATAAGATTTGCTCCTGCTTCACATGCATCTTTAACCACCCTGCCATATTCATTAATCGCATACATAATATTTGCGCCCAATGGATTTTCACCACAAATTTTTCTTGCATTTTTAAAAATCTCATTAAGAGCTTTCTTAGAATAAAAATTGATTGCTTCAAAAGGTTTAGAATTAACAATTTTTTCAACAAATTCAAGATTTTTATAGTAACCTGTCCCCACACAGCTAATAATCCCCAATCCCCCCTCTTTACTTACATTTCCTGCTAGATTATCCCAGCTAATCCCCACTCCCATTCCCCCTTGAAAGATGGGATGTTTGATGATATGTTTTCCAATTTTTAGTGGCTTGAGTTTAATCATTATTTCACCTTATTTAATTATTATCTTTGCAAATTTTCTCTTGCCGATTTGAAACACATATTCTCCTTCTTGGAGTTTAAGGTTTTCATCGTTATTTTTTTCTTGATTGATTCTAAAAGCTCCTGCTTTAATCTCACGGCGTGCCTGAGAAGTCGAATCACACATCCCACTTTCCTTAAGAATGAGACAAACCCACTCTCCAGCTCCAAAAGTAAAACTTGGCATATCAATTGGAATTTCATTTTTGCCAAACACAC
Organism: Helicobacter cholecystus; assembly: GCF_003364215.1. Classification (GTDB taxonomy): domain Bacteria; phylum Campylobacterota; class Campylobacteria; order Campylobacterales; family Helicobacteraceae; genus Helicobacter_G; species Helicobacter_G cholecystus. The sequence goes on along the minus strand of NZ_NXLU01000001.1, from coordinate 293,531 downwards.
GATCAAAAGCATCTTTTGCATCTTTTGCATCTTTTGCATTATGATAACGTTCCACAATCTCTAATGCAAGATTTTCTTTTGCAACCTTAGGATGTAAAATACCTTTTAACACATTTTGTTTAATTTCTTCAATTTCTGCAAGAGTTTTTGAGCTTAATAGCTCAAAATATTTCCACATCAAATCATCAGAGATACTTAAAATCTTAGCATACATTTGTTTGGGCTCTTCTGTAATTCCCACATAATTCCCCAAACTCTTGCTCATTTTAGCTACCCCATCAAGCCCTTCTAACAAAGGCATCATTATCACAGATTGTTCCTTTCCAATCCCATAGACTCTCTGCAATGTCCTTCCCATTAAAAGATTAAATTTCTGATCGTTTCCACCTAGCTCAATATCACTTTTAAGTGCCACAGAATCATAACCTTGGAGTAAAGGATATATAAACTCTACAATAGAAATAGGCTGATTGCTTTTAAATCGCTTTGTAAAATCATCCCTCTCTAGCATCCTAGCCACAGAAAATTTTGAAGTAAGCTCAATCATTCCTATACTGCCCAAGCCATTAAGCCATGTTGAGTTAAACACTACCTCACAAAGTGAAGGATCTAAAATCTTAAATACTTGTTCTTTGTAAGTTTGAGCATTTTGCTCAACCTGCTGTGGAGTTAAAGGTTTTCGTGTTTCACTCTTTCCTGTAGGATCTCCAATACAAGCTGTAAAATCACCAATTAAAAACTTAATCATTGCTCCATATTTTTGAAAAGTTGCAAGTTTTTGGATAAGCACAGTATGTCCTAAGTGCAAATCAGGTGCAGTTGGATCAAATCCAGCCTTGAGAATATAGCGCTCACCTGTAGCAAAAAATCTCCTTACAAGCTCTTCTATTCTCTCAAGCCCAATAATCTCAACACTACCACGCTGAATTTCTGCCAATGCTTCTTGAATCTTTTCTTGCATAACTTCTCCTAAGCCTTAATGATAGACATCTTTTAGATTTTGAAATTCTACAATTTTATATTTGTTTGTTAAGTTGTTTTTGAGCTCTTTGTTACTTTTGCTCCCAGTTTCAAATACAATTTCAAAATGGGTAAGAAATTGATCTTTATGTCCGCCATAAGAAATTCCTAACAGATTGCAATCTTGTTTAGCCAAATCTAATAAGAACTTTGCAAGAGATCCTTTACTATCTTCAAGCAAAACAATGACACGATATTTCTCATACACTTCTCCCACCCAATCCACAAAAACCATCTTTGTTTTTTCTTCAAGCTTAATTTTTTCACATAAACGATGATGTAAGATAACCTTATCATTTTCCAAAACACCCATGACCTCATCTCCTTGTTTTGGATAACAACAATAATCGTATAAAATACCATCAACATGCTTATGCGAAAGGATTCTAAAATTCTCAAATACATATTCATTAAGTTTCCAATTTAAATAGCGTAAGCGTGTAAAAATTCTTCCTTCTTGTCTAAAAAATTCAACAAGATTTAAAGCATTTTCTTTGATGCACTCATAATTGAGATTCCATGATGCATTACCTATATTTTCAATTGCCCATAAAACTTCATCATAAGTTTTATTAAAAAAAGTTTTATAAATTTGCAAGGCAATATTTTTATTAACTTCTTTTAGACGATTTTGGCATTTTAATTTAATTTTATTCTTTGCCTTAGAAGTTTTTACAATATCAATCCAAGAGGATCTAAGCCCCCTGTTCTCTCCTGTTACAATCCTCACAATATCCCCACTTTTCAATCTCTCAAGCAAACTTACTTTCTGGTTGTTCACATAAGCCCCAATAGCATTGTCTCCAAGCTCTGTATGCACAGCATAAGCAAAATCTAGTGCTACAGCTCCTGCAGGAAGAGAGAATACATCTCCTCTTGGAGAAAAAACTGCAATATCCTCTTTATACAAATCACTCTTAATCAGTTCATAAAACTCTTCAATATTTTGATCTTTATATTCAATATTGCTAAGCCAATCGAGTGAAACCTGATTCCCCATTTTATATTTCCAGTGAGCAGCAAGTCCATATTCTGCACTCTTTTGCATATCAAATGTTCGAATCTGTACTTCAAAAATTGTACGCTCATCAAAAAGCGTAGTATGAATTGTTTGATAGCCATTTTCTTTAGGAAGTGCAATGTAATCTTTAAATCTTGCTACAATGGGCTTAAAATATAAGTGCACAATACCCAGTACCTTATAGCAATCAATTTCGTTTTTTACAATCACCCTCACAGCAAGTAAATCTAAAATTTCCCTAACACCCACGCCCTTTCTTTGCATTTTAAGATAGATAGAATAAGGGCGTTTGAGACGAGATTGAATGATAAAATCATCATCACCATATCCCTCTTGATACAAGAAGACTTTAAGTTTTTCGACAAATTCCTTAAGCTTCCCCTCAAGTGCTAAACGATTTTCCCCAAGAAAAGATTGAATCTTTTGATACTCTTCTTTAAAAAGAAAATAAAAACTACGATCCTCAAGTTCATTTTTAATACTTGAAATTCCAAGGCGATAAGCAATGGGTGCATAGACAACAAGTGTTTCTTCTGAAATCTTTTTTTGCTTTTCTTCTCTTAAAGATTCCAAGGTTAGCATATTATGCAGTCGATCACAGATTTTAATAAAAATTGCTCGTATATCTTTAATTGAGGCAAGAAGTACTTTACGGAAAGAGAGGGCTGAAGAGAGCATCTTGGTATTGCTCGCTCCTTGGGGGATATTCTCTTCTCTGAGTTCAACAATTTTTGTAAGGGCATCGACGATTTGTGCCACCTCATAGCCAAATTCCACCTCTACTTCTTGAAGAGAGAAATGCGTATCCTCTACCACATCATGTAAGAGTGAGGAGCAAATCATCGCCTCATCTCCTCCATAAAAAGCTACAATGCTTGCCACACAAAGGGGATGAACAATATAGGGTTCTCCGCTTTTACGACACTGTTCTTGATGAGCTTCCGTTGCAAAGTTAATAGCTTTTTGAATCTTTGGAGTAATTTGAATATAAGAAGAGAGGAGTGCCTGAGACTCTTGGATACTTTTACACCTTTTAAGAGTCTCAAAAAAATCCATATCTTACCTTGGTTGAATGTCTTGGATTGAAGTGAGTGTGATCTTTCCTTCTGCAATTTCCATCATTGCAATATCTGCAAGTTTATGCACCTTTAAATCCATGTCTACAAGAGGTTTTGCACCATTGCTGAGTTCTTTTGTACGTGCAAAAACAAGATTAGATAAAATATAGCGATCATTTCCAGTTTTTTCTAATGCCCTAGCAGCAATTTCTTCAGTTCTCATTTTCTCTATCCTTTTTATTTTTTATTTTACTATAAATTCTTATTTCACAGTAGAGCAGATTCCCTCTTCCCCATTAACAATCCTCATCAAATTGCCCTCTTTAAACATATTGCATACAATAATAGGAAGCTTATTGTCTTTTGCTAGTGCAATTGCTGTATCATCCATAACTTTAATATGATCTTTGAGCGCATCATCATAACTAAGAGATTGGAGCATGGTTGCATCTGAATACTTTTTAGGGTCTTTGTCATAGATACCATCAACTTTTGTAGCTTTAATAATCATATCTGCTTCAATTTCAACAGCCCTAAGTGTCGCGGCAGTATCAGTTGTAAAATAAGGATTCCCCGTCCCTGCACTAAAGATGACAACACGTCCTTTTTGTAAATGTCTAATAGCACGACGATAGATGTAGGGCTCACAAACCTCTTTAATTTCCATTGCACTTTGAACCCTTGTGCTAATTCCAATATGCTCCAATGCTTCTTGCATTGCAATTGCATTAATGACAGTAGCCAGCATCCCCATATAATCCCCACTTGTTCTCTTGATGACTCCGCCTGCACTTGCACTCATTCCTCGGATAATATTTCCTCCTCCAATAACAATTCCAACCTCAATCCCTCTTTCTATAAGAAGCTTAATTTCTTGTGCAATGAAGCTTAGAATCTGACTGTCAATTCCAAAGCCCTCTTCACCTGCCAAAGCTTCTCCTGAAAATTTGACCAAAACTCTTTTTGCCATCTATCCACTCCTTTTTCCATAAACATAACTTGTAATTCTAAAATAAAAAACTTAAAAACTCCACGCAAGTATAAACTCACTACCCTTTTTTAATTCACTTTTGCACTCAATTTGCACCCCAAATTCATCACAAATTTTCTTCACGATACTCAACCCCAATCCAAATCCCCCCTTAGAGCTATCAAATCGTGTATAACGCTTAAAAATATGCTCAATATCCCTAGGGGCAATCCCACAACCATTGTCTTGGATAGAGAGAAAATTCTTTTGCCCCTCCTTCCAAATCTTTATTGTTATAGTCCCATTTTTTTGGGTGTATTTATAGGCATTGCTCAATAAATTATCAATGACAAGCGTAATGCTTTTGAGATTAGCCCTAAGCAATACATCTTGAAAATCCGTTGAGATACAAAGATTTTTTTGTGCAAAAAGCATTTCAAAATAATCTAGCCTCTCCTTGATAAGATTTGATAGATTGATCTCTTCAATCTTATTTTCAAGACGCCCAAAAGAAGTATAAATCAAGGAATGATAAATACTCTCCAGTGTGCGTGCTGCAACTTGGATAGATTTAAATTTTTTTAAATCTTTTTCTTGAATAAGGGATTTATCAATTTGATCTACGCTCATTTGCAACACACTTAAAGGTGTATTAATTTCATGGGTTGCATCTTTGATAAACAGATTGAGTTCTTCAATTTTTTGATTAAGAGGTTTGAGTGCAAGGCGCACAAGGAAAAAACCAACAATTCCCATCATCACAAGCAGAACCCCAAAAATCCCCCAAATTCTAATTCTAAGTTTCCATAGCAAATTCCCCACATCCCCTCCATCAATAATAATTCTAAAATCATTTTCAGGCCTATAATGCATCATTTCGCGCTCACCAAAATTTCTCTTATATAAAAAATCAGGTCGTCCATAAGAACTTAAAATAGCGTGATTGTCAATGATATACACTCCATTTTCTTTGGGGACTGCAAAAGGATTGATCTTCATATTGCTATAAACAATCTCACCTTTTTGATTGAAAGCTGCAATAAGATAGCCCGATTCTAATGAAATAGATTGTAAGATTGCCTTTTGTCCTTCAAGTGATTGCACAAAAAAACCATATTTTTCTTTTTTAGCTAAAACATAAATAATACGTTTGCTTAGATTTTTAACTTCGTGAAAAGAACGTGTTTTAAGCAAATCCAATTCTCCGTAATACCATATTCCAAAAATAATACTCAAAAAAACTATAGTGCTGATCATATACAAAGCAAGAATACTTAGAATTGTCTTTTTTGCCTCATTCATAGCAATATCCTAGCCCTCTTTTTGTGTGAATACAGTCCTTTCCAATTTGTTGGCGAATATTTTTAATATACACACGTAAAGAGGTGAAACTCGGCTCTTCATATCCCCAAAGTCGATAAGAAATTTCCTCAAGTGTAAGATATTGACCCTTGTTTTCTATAAGCATGGCTAAGAGTTCATTCTCCTTATTTGTCAGTGGTAAAAGCGCATCATCTTTATATAAAAGCTTTTGAGACATATCAAATCTCACTCCATTTCCAAAATCTACACTCTCTTTCTTACTTCTGCCCAAAAGTTTTTCAACCCTTAAATACAGTTCTTCAAGTTCAAAAGGTTTTTTTAGATAATCATCACACCCACTCTCATATCCTTCTTGCAAATCTGCAATAGTATTGAGTGAGGTTGTAAAAATTGCAGGGGTTTGAATTTTGTGACTTCTAAGTTCTTGAAGAATAGAAAAACCATTTCCTAAAGGCACCTTAACATCAAAAATAAAAAGCTTATACTTCCCACTCATCGCCTCTTCAAGTGTATCATCAGCATTATCTACGCTATATACTTCAAATCCCTTAGAAATCAGAAATTCTTCGACCATCTCGCAAAGCACAATCTCATCTTCTAACAATAAAATCATCATTTCTCCTTGGATCAGATTAAGGTTTGCAATAAATTTCAAGCTCTCTGAAAATCTCTTTATGATAATGAGCGGAGTTTTAACCTTTAAGTTTTGGCTTACTGCATCTTTTCTAGATAGGGTTAGATGAATAGACTATTTAAAACTAATCTTTCCTAGCAAAAAAATCCAACGGATAATTCCATAGAGTACATATCCACTCATTGCAAAGGCAAGTGCTTCAATTGGACGATAGATAAGAATTCCACCAAGCACAAGCAAAACAATAAAAGTTCTTAAATCCCATTTAATTTTTTTAAATGAGGGATAACGAATATTGCTCACCATTAAAATTCCTGCAAGAAGCACTAAACAGAGCAATCCATATCCAAAAGTGCCTTCAAGGACAAGTTTATTATCCAATGCATCAAGTTTTGCACCTGAGGGAAGATGAAGGAGCTCATAAGTTTCATTAAATAAAATCCAAGCCACTAAAAAGATTGCTGCTGAGGGGATGGGAAGGCCTATAAAAGAGTTTGGTTCAGAGCTTGTGGTGATATTAAATCTCGCCAATCTGATTGCACCAAAAACTACAAACAACGCGCAGACTACTACACCCAATCGCCCATAATATTGCCCAATATAAAAATACACCAACATTGCAGGAGCTACACCAAAGGCTATAACATCTGCTAAAGAATCAAATTCCACACCAAATTTTGAACTCGTTCCTGTAAGTCTTGCCACGCGCCCATCAAGACCATCCAAAATCATTGAAGCTACAATCGCCCAACATGCTGATACAAAGCTCTCTTGAGAAGCCCAGATTAAACTTAAAATTGCTAAAAAAATACTCCCTGCCGTAAACGCATTAGGAAGCACATATAAAGGATTGATTTTCATTGCAAATACCCCAAAACGCTCTCACCCCCCTTAACCCTATCTCCTACATTAACCTTGGTTTCAATTCCCTCAATTTCAAGAATTATTTCACCTTTCATAAACCCCATCCTCTCTCCTCGCTCAAGTTCATTGAGATTTAAATTTAAAGGATAAAATTTGAAGATTTGTGGGTAGAAGATCATTTTATTTTCTCCAAAGCTAAAAACAATCTCTGAGTTAAAAAGACTTTTTTTGTTAGAAAAAAAAAGAGGTATCCCATGAATTTCTGAAAGTGTATATGCTTGGATATGCCGAGGAGAACGTATGACGCCCACATCAAAAAGTTGATTTTTGATTTTAATCTGACATCGGTTAGCTGTTGAAGAAATTTCTGTAACCACTCCATCAATAGGGGCAAGAAATGCATTTTCTGAAAGATGGAGTGCATTTCTCTCGGGATTTCTAAAAAGTATAAGCCAAAAAATAAGAAAAATAAGAAAAATAAAACACAAACTCCCTAGTCCAAAAAGCAATGAAACTCCAAGAAGAGCAACAAGCCAAACCGTCCCCTTGTAACCACTTTTAGCCAGAAAATTTATTTGCGAACCCATAATCCCTCCTTTATTCCTCCTCAACAGAAGTGAGTCTTGTAGGTAAATTATTTTTTTCTTCAAACTCCCTAATGATTTCACGAACACGCTCACCATCAATCACTTCTTTTTCTAAAAGTTCAGCAGTTATAGTTTCTACAGCTTGTGCATATTCTTTAAGTGTTTGTTTCACAACTTCAAACCGCTCTTGAAGAGTTTCTTGCACAAATTTATCAAGTTTTTCAGAAGTTTTTTCACTATATTCTCCACCACTTCCCCCACCATTAAGAAAAGAGTTGCGTTGTTTCTCTAAGACCATCAATCCACTAACTTCTGTCATCCCATAATAGCTTGCCATTGCCTTAAGAATATCTGTGGCACGCTCTAAATCATTACTTGCACCTGTAGAAATTTCACCCAAGAATACATCTTCTGCTCCTCTACCTCCAAGTAATACATCTATATCAGCGATAAGTTCGTGTTTTTGCACAAGATACTTATTTTCTTGTGGGGTATTAAGTGTATATCCAAGAGCTGCCATTCCACGAGGAATAATAGAAACTTTATTGACTTTATCCGCACCCTTTGTGAGCTCACTAATGAGTGCATGCCCACTCTCATGATAGGCTACGATTCTTTTTTCTTTTTTACTGATACGTCTTGATTTTTTCTCAAGTCCAGCAATTCCTCGCTCTACAGCTTCTTTAAGATCGCTTTGGGTGACTTCTTTTTTATTGACCCTTCCTGCAAGAAGTGCGGCTTCATTAATAATATTTGCCAAATCTGCTCCTGCAAGCCCTGCAGTCATTTTTGCAATTTCAGGCAAATCTACATCTTTTGCGGGTTTAATTCCTTTAATATGGACTTTAAGAATATCAAGCCTTCCTTTATAATCTGGTTTATCAACAAGCACCTGGCGATCAAATCTTCCTGGACGAAGTAATGCAGGATCCAAAATCTCAGGACGATTTGTGGCTGCAAGCACAATGACTGGTGCAGATTCACTTCCAAAACCATCCATTTCAGCTAAAAGTTGATTAAGCGTCTGTTCTCTTTCATCATTTCCACTAACAATCCCACCAGCTGCACGACTTTTACCAATTGCATCAATTTCATCAATAAAAATAATACTTGGAGCCTCTTTTTTTGCCATATCAAAAAGATCTCTTACTCGGCTTGCACCCATTCCTACAAACATTTCAATAAAACTGCTCCCACTCATTGAGAAAAAAGGAACATTTGCTTCTCCTGCTACAGCCTTAGCAAGAAGTGTTTTACCTGTCCCTGGAGGACCTACAAGAAGGACACCTCGAGGAATTTTTGCACCCAAAAGAGTATAGCGATCAGGATGCTTGAGAAAATCCACAATTTCTACAACCTCTTCTTTTGCCTCATCATTTCCTGCCATATCATCAAACTTAACCTTTGGTTTTTCTGCATTAACAAGGCGTTTGGCACTCCCCATACCAAAAATTCCATTACCCATATTTTTTTGCATACGACTTGCCATAAACATCCAAAAGATAATTAGTACAAAAACAGGAAGTAACCAACTCAAAATTTCTGAGAAAATATTGCTTTCACTGAAACCGCTGTATTTAATGCCATTTTCATCCAAAATTGGCACAAGGGTAGAATCTGGAACTTTTTTGGCAACATACAATGTCCTTCCATCACTTGAGATGGCTCTAAGCATAGTTTGTCCAATTTCAACATTTTCTAATTCTTTATTTTTTGCCATTTGTTTAAGTTCAAAATAGCTTACCTCTTTTTTTTCACTGACTTTGTTATCAAAAAATCCACCCTCGCGTGGGGACATAAAGCGAAAAACAATCATCGCAACTAAAACCAGAAGCGCAAAAAGAAGAATAGGATTTTTATTAAAAGATTTATTAGGAGATTGTTGATTCATTATTTAACCTTTAATTTTTAGTGTTATTTCTGTAATCTTACTTAACTTTGGCAAGTTTTATGGCTATCCATTCATCTTTTTGTAAGATTTTCTCTACTTCCCAATTTTTGAATTTTTCTAAAACTTGCTCTTGATACTCCTGCAAGATTCCTGAGAGGATAAGCTTTCCTCCAATCAATAAACGATCTAAAAAATCGCTTTGGAAGGCAATAAGGATATGTGCCAAAATATTTGCCACAATAATCTCATAGCTCTCTTGGGTATCCCCAATTGAACCTACCCAACTTTTTTCAAAAGTTTGAGAATTAAGTGCAAAATTTTTTTCACTCTCTTTAATGGCAAATTCATCAGTATCACAAATTTCTACCTTTGCACCCAAACTTGCCGCACAAATACTTAAAATCCCACTTCCACACCCTACATCAAGAAGTTTTTTTCCTTTAAGATTCATTTCACAAAGAAGTTCAATACACATCCAAGTTGTTGCATGATGCCCTGATCCAAAGGCAAGTGCGGGATCAATAATGATATCTTTTTGAGGATATCCAAGTTCTTGGGCATTTTTATGCCAAGAGGGGCGAATATAAAAATCTTTCACACAGATGGGTATAATTGATTGTCGATAAGCCTCTATCCAATCTTGATTTTTACAAATCTTGTACCCAAAACCAAAATCTACACTCATTCCTACTCTTTGAGAAAGAATTTTTGCAAATTCAGATAAAAGGGGCAAGATATTCAGTGGACTTTGGGTTGTACGGATAATAATCTGATTGTATTGTTGCTCATTCATTGGAAAAAAACAAGAGAGATCATAGGCAGAAAGATCATTTGTATACCCCTCAAAAGAATAAGGGGTTGAAATTTCTTCAAGTGTATCTTGGATATTTTGAGTAATAAAATCTAAAAAAATCTCATAAAAGCTTTGGGGTTGAACAAGAATTTCAAAATATTCCTCATCTAAGCTATTCTTCATTGACACCCAAAACAACTTCAAGTTTTTCTTTGAGAACTTGGGGAGTAAAAGGCTTAACAATATAATTATTTACCCCTGCCTTAATAGCAGTAATGACCTCAACCTTACCTCCTTCGGTGGTGATCATAATAATTGGAATATCTACAAATCGCTCATCAGCTCTAGTTTTTTTAACAAGCTCCAAGCCATTCATTTCAGGCATATTCCAATCTGTAATTAGCACGCCCATATCGCTATTTTTATCTAAGATATCCCAAGCTTCAATCCCATTTTCTGCCTCATAAATATCCTCATAGCCAAGTCGTTGAAGTGTATTTTTAATAATTCTTCGCATTGTTGAGCTATCATCGACGACAAGTAGTCTCAAATTTACTCCTCCTTAATACATAGTTGAACAAAGGTCATTTAATAATTATAACCTATCTCTTTAATTATCTACAAGACCAAAAAGCCATTCTTGATTGTTGATAATTTCTTTTCCACTTTTTTGAAATAGGCCCTCATAGATAGAACCAAGTGTTTTCATATCGACTTCTCTCATCATCTCTTTAGAAAGAATACTGGGATGTTTATCATCAATACGATTAAGTAAAGATTCAATCTCTTCTAAGATCTCTTCTCTCTCCCAAACTACACCATTGCTGTCTATGTATTGCATTTTTGTATTTCCTTAGTGATTGCATCAGAAAAAACAGAACTATAACTTTTATTTTGCGGAAGCTTTTCTCTCCAATCCCGCAAGATATTCACATAATCTTGCAAATTCATATTTCCTTTGAGAATCTCATATTTAAGATAAACCCAATAGGTATTCAACACATCACTTTGACAATATTCATCAATTTTAACTAAATCTCTTTCTTTATAATAGAGCTCAAAAACATTCTCACCACTAATATCATATTTCCCTGGCAAACCACACATAGAGGCAACATCATCAAGCTTGATCCCTCTTACACTTCCATAATGTCCCAAGCTATCAAGTAGGTCTGTATGAAACCTCTCACTGTAGCGTTGGCGATAATTGTCCCATTTATTTTTATTAAAGCTAGGATTGTCTTGCTCATAATAAGCTAAAGATTCAAGATTGTATTTCATTGCCCTAAGCATCATTACAGGAATATCATACCCTCTTCCATTAAAGCTCACAAGTTTGGGTTGGGTTTTATTAAACCATTTTAAAAACTCTTCTAAAGTCACTTTTTCTATCTCATCATCACTAGGTATCCCAGCTCTTCTACCAAATACACCTACTTTTTGAAATCTCCCAAACTCATCGCACATGACACTAGCTATTGAGATAATTTTATGAAAAGCAATGGGCAAAAAATTATTTCCACTAACCTCATTTTGTGCCTTAAAAGCTTGTAAACTCACTTCATAATCATCTCCACTATAAGAATATTTTTCTCTTAAGAATTCAACATCAGGGACACTTTCGATATCAAAAACACAAATCATTTTTACTCTTTCATATTGTAAGATTGACTGATAAGAATCATACCAAAAGGAGAGAATAATGTTTGCCTTACTTAGTGTGAGTGACAAGAGTGGGATTGTGGAATTTGCCAAGGGGCTAAGAGAGTGTGGATATGAAATTTTAAGCACAAGTGGGACATTAAAAATCTTGCAAGAGAATAATATTCCTGCTCTTGATATTGCAATGTATACTGGAGTAAAGGAAATGTTTGATGGAAGAGTTAAAACCCTCAACCCCAAAATTGCAGGAGGGATCCTTTATCGCAGAAGTATGGAAAATCACATTAAAGACGCACAAGAGAATGACATTAAGCCTATTGATTTACTCTGTGTCAATCTCTATCCTTTTAAGGATACCATTGAGAGAACAGATAATTTTGAGGAAATTATAGAAAATATTGATATTGGGGGGCCAAGCATGATTAGAGCAGGGGCAAAAAACTTTGAAAGCGTTCTTGTCCTTACAGATCCCAATGATTACTCTAAGATCTTAAAGAAGCTTAAACATAAAGAAAACACCCTAGAACTCAGAAGAGAGATGATGATTAAAGCTTATGAGCATACTGCAGGATATGATTGTTTGATAGCTAATTATATGAATGAGCGATTTAATGAAGGTTTTGGAGAACATACATTTATTATGGGTAAAAAGGTTATGAATACCCGCTATGGAGAAAATCCTCATCAAAAAGGTGCTCTGTATGCTCAAAATGAATATTTCTTTAAAGATTTTAAAGTCCTCAAAGGTGAGCCAAGTTTCAATAATTTTGCAGATATCGATTCTGCAATTAAAATTGCTGCCCAATTTAAAAATAGTGCCTGCATCATCAAACATGGCAATCCCTGTGGATTTGCACTTAAAGATAATGCATTTCTCTCCTATATCTCCGCCCTCTCTTGTGACAGCCTCTCAGCATATGGTGGGGTTGTGGCCATTAATGCAAAAGTGGATTTAAAACTTGCCCAAAAGATTGGAGAAACTTTTATTGAGGTGCTCATTGCTCCCTCCCTTACTTCTGAAGCCCTAGAATTTCTTAGTGCCAAGAAAACGCTTAAAATATTTTGTATGACTTCAGAAATGCAATATTTCTCACTGCCCCACAGTCAAAAAAGTTTTAAATCAATTTTGGGAGGATTTTTACTTCAAGAAAGCGATAGTGTAAATGAAGAAGAAGTTAAAGAAGCCAAAAAAATGGGAGATTATGAGGCAAGTGAAAGTCAAAAAAGAGACCTTGAAATTGCCTATAAAATTGTTGCACTCACAAAATCAAATTGTGTAGCTTATGTTAAAGATGGGGCATTGGTAGGGATTGGAATGGGAATGACAAGTCGAGTAGATGCTTCAAGAAATGCAATGCTCAAAGCTAAAGATATGAGATTAGACCTAAGGGGTTGTTCTCTTGCAAGTGAGGCATTTTTTCCTTTCAAAGACAGCATTGAGTTAGCCGTATCAATGGGGGTAAGCGCGATTATTGAACCAGGAGGAAGTATTAGGGATAATGAGGTTATTGAATGTGCAAATTCTCATAAAATCCCAATATACTTTACTTTTAAACGACATTTTTTACACTAACAATTTATAATAATTCTAAGGGGTAGATTTAAATTGGAGGAATTTATAATGAAAAAACTTATTTTAAGTGCATTTGTATCAATGGGGCTTTGTTTTGGAGCTAGTATTGATGCAAGCAAAATTGAAATGTATTGGGCAGGTTATAAATTTGCCAATAAAACTGCTGTGAAAGGAACATTCAAGGATATTTCTTACAAACTAAAGAAAAATCAAGGAAGCATTAAGGATATGCTTGAAGGTGCAACAGCAACAATTGCTTTAAGCAATCTTCATACAGGAAATCCTACTTCTGAAAAAAATCTTACTCAAGGATTTTTTTCAAATTTTGCATCTCCTGAAATTAAGGTAAAAATTACACAAGTCATGGAAGGTGATAATCAAGGGACACTACTTGCTAAAGTAACAATGAATAAAACATCTCAATCTATTCCAATGCAATATACAATTATGGATGGGAAGATTCAGGCAAAGGGTGTCCTTGATATTTTAAACTTCAAGCTTAATAAAGCATTAGAAGGTTTGATTCAAACTTGTGGACAACTTCACAAAGGATATACTTGGACACAAGTAGAAATTGGTTTTTCTGCTCCTATTCAATAACCTCTCCCTTCAGTAGGGAGGGAATGTAAAATATTTCTTTATCTTTTTTAGAAAATTTTTAAAAATTAAGAAAAACTTCATTCTTAAAATCACCAAGAAAATAAAAATTTGTTAGAATATCCTTAATGCTTAAGAATTAAGATTTCTTTCGTACAAACACAGAGGATTCTTTATTCTGCAGACAAATCTTTAGGAGGCTACATGTCAAATATAAATCGTCGTGATTTTCTAAAAAGTGCTGCGGTTGCAAGTGCGGCAGTAAGTGCTGGAATCTCTTTGCCTTCTAGTTTGGAAGCACAAGCCAAACAAGGAGAGCAAAACTGGAGATGGGATAAAGCAACTTGTCGTTTCTGTGGAACAGGTTGTGGGATTATGATTGCAACAAAAAATAATAAAATTGTTGCTGTTAAGGGAGATCCAGAAGCCCCTGTAAATAAAGGACTTAACTGTATCAAAGGATATTTTTGTGCAAAAATTATGTACGCACAAGATCGATTAACTCAGCCCTTGCTTAGAGTAAATTCTAAAGGTGAGTTTGACAAAAAAGGAAAATTCCAACCCGTAAGCTGGAAAAAAGCCTTTGATGTTATGGAAGAGCAATTCAAAAAAGTTTATAATCAATATGGTCCAACTGCAACAATGGTTTTTGGTTCTGGACAATACACTATCCCTGAAGGGTATGCGGCTGTTAAACTTTTTAAAGCAGGTTTTAGAAGCAATAATATTGATCCAAATGCTCGCCATTGTATGGCAAGTGCAGTTGCAGGATTTATGCAAACTTTTGGAATTGATGAGCCTGCAGGATGCTATAACGATATTGAAATTACAGACACTGTAGTCACTTGGGGAGCCAATATGGCCGAAATGCACCCAATCCTTTGGAGTCGTGTAACAGATAGAAAACTTACAAACAAAGATAAAGTCAAAGTCATCAATCTTTCAACTTATCGCAATAGAACTTCGGATCTAGCAGATATTGAAATTATCTTTAAACCTCAAACAGATTTAGCAATCTGGAATTACATTGCAAGAGAGATTGTATACAACAATCCCCAAGCAATCAATCAAGAATTTGTGCAAAAACACTGTGTATTTACAACAGGATTTGTCAATATTGGTTATGGACTAAGAAATAATCCTGATTCTCCTTATGTAGGACAAGCAGAAAAAGATACTGTTGCAAAAGAAGTAAGCAAAAAAGTCAGTGCTACTGAAGGTGTAACACTTCAATATCTTGGCCTAAAGGCTGGAGATGATCTTGAAATGAGCAATAACACAAAAGCTGGGGTCCACTGGGAAATTAGCTTTGAAGACTTTAAGAAAGGCCTTGAACCCTATACACTTGATTTTGTAGCAAAAATTGCAAAGGGTGATGATGATGAGAGTATTGAAGATTTTAAGAAAAAACTTCAAGCTCTAGCAAACTACTATATGGAAAAAGATCGCAAGGTAGTAAGCTTCTGGACTATGGGAATGAATCAGCACCAAAGAGGAACTTGGGTCAATGAACAAAGCTATATGGTACATATGCTTCTTGGAAAACAAAGTCAGCCTGGAAACGGTGCATTCTCTCTTACAGGTCAACCTAGCGCATGTGGAACAGCAAGAGAAGTTGGTGTTTTCTGCCACAGACTCCCTGCAGATATGGTTGTAGATAATCCCAAGCATCGAGAAATTACTGAAAAGATTTGGAATATCCCTGCTGGCACACTCAATGGAAAAGTAGGTGCACATTTTCTAGAGGGAATGAGACAAATTGAGGAAGGAAAAATCAAATGGGTTTGGGTAGCTGTAAACAACCCATGGCAAAACACTGCAAACCTTAACCACTGGATTAAAGCTGCAAGAGAAATGGACAACTTTATTGTCACAAGTGATTGCTATCCTGGGATTTCTGCAAAGATTGCTGATTTGATTTTACCTAGTGCAATGATGTATGAGAAATGGGGTGCTTATGGAAATGCTGAGAGAAGAACACAACATTGGCGACAACAAGTTGTTGCTCCAGGTGAGGCAATGCCAGATATTTGGCAAATGATGGAGTTCTCTAAACGCTTTACACTCAAAGAAGTTTGGGGTAAAGACTATCCTGAACTTGGCATAAAGTCTGTTTTGGCAGAAGCTAAGGCTATGGGATACAAAGAGAGTGATACACTCTATGATGTGATTTTTGCAAATACACAAGCTAAGAAAATCCCTTATGGAAAAGATGCTGTTACAAAAGGATTTGAAAATACTGAAGTTCTTGGAGATTTTAGAAAGGTTAAAGGTGGGGATGGAAAAGTGTATCAAGGCTGTGGATTCTTTGTACAAAAATATCTTTGGGAAGAGTATAGAAAATTTGGAACAGGACATGGACATGATCTAGCTCCATTTGAAGTTTATCATTATGTTAGAGGTTTAAGATGGCCTGTAATTGAAGACAAGAATGAAAAGCTTGGTTGGAGAGAGACTAAGTGGAGATTTAATACAGAGTATGATGTCTATGCTAAAAAAGCTGCAACAGAGGGTGAGAAGTTTGCATTTTATGGAAACAAAGGAAAATCTATCCCAACAGGAAGCCTATCAGCTCCAAGCAGTGAGAAAGTCGACATCAACAATAAGGCTAAAATCTTTTTAAGACCTTATATGGATCCTTGTGAAATGCCAAGCAGTGAATATCCAATGTGGTTATGCACAGGTCGTGTATTAGAGCATTGGCATAGTGGAACAATGACAATGCGTGTGCCTGAGCTTTATCGAGCTGTGCCTGAAGCGCTTTGCTATATGAATGATAAAGATGCTCAAGCAAGAGGCTTAAAGCAAGGGGATGTAATTTGGGTTGAAAGTCGAAGAGGAAAAGTTAAAGCAAGAATTGATGTGCGTGGAAGAAATAAGCCACCAAGAGGACTCATTTATATTCCTTGGTTTGATGAAAATGTGCTTATCAATAAGGTATGTCTTGATTCAACTTGTCCAATTTCCAAACAAACAGACTATAAAAAGTGTGCTGTAAAAATCTATAAGGCATAAATTTAAGTGAAAAAGTTCAATCCCGAGCGAAGAAAAACCATCCTTAAATGGGTGGGCAGTGTTGGAACATTAGGTGTAGGGGCAATGGTGTGGAGCATGTATCTTAAGGGTGCTAGCAAAACCGATGCCCTCCGTCCACCTGGGGCAGGAAGTGAGGAAGATTTTCTTTCAAGCTGTATTCGTTGTGGTTTGTGTGTAGAGGCTTGTCCTTATCTTACCCTCAAGCTTGCAACTCCTGGGAGTGGTATTAGCGCTGGAACACCTTATTTTGAGCCAAGGAAAATTCCTTGTTATATGTGCAAAGACATTCCTTGCACTTTTGCTTGTCCAAGCGGAGCCTTGGATATCAAACGTTTGGTCAAAGAAACTCAGGAACCAAGCATTAATGAGGCAAAAATGGGTGTAGCAGTGATTGACACTACTCATTGTATTGCTTATGGTGGGATTCAATGTGATGCGTGCTATCGTGCGTGTCCTTTAATCGGTAAAGCTATTTACCTAGAACTTCGTCATAGCAAATTCACAAATGAGCATTCTGAACTTTTACCAATGGTGAATGCTGAAATTTGTACAGGATGTGGAATGTGTGAGAGAGCATGTGTAACACAAAAACCTACCATTAGAGTTTTAAGAAGAGAAAGAGTGCTAGGAAGTGTAGGAGAGCATTATATCCGAAGCTGGAAGGCTGGTGATGAGGAAAGAATCCAAGAAAATACTGCCCCCTCAAGTCCAAGACAAAATGCACTGGATTATCTAAATAATGGAGGATTTTGATGGCTAAGGTATGGAAAGCAAAATACCTCTTTTTGCGTCGAATTGTACAAATAGGGATTTTGGCGTTATTTGTTCTAGGGAACTATGCTCTTTTAGAGTTAAAAACCCCCAATGGAATCATTGGCTCCAGTATGCTTAATACTGAGAATTCAAACTTTGAGGGAGTATTGGTTAATAGAGAAAACTTCAGTCATATCCTCAGTGGAGATTTAAGTTTTAGCAGAGTCCTCGATTCTATCCCCCTAAGCGATCCTTTTGCAACATTGCAACTCTTTGTTGCTGGAGGGGGATTGGCTTTTGATGTATGGCTTGGAGCTTTAATTGTAAGTCTTTTTTATGGCATTTTTGCTGGAAGGGCTTATTGTGGCTGGGTATGCCCAATAAATCTAATTACAGATTTAAGTGCATGGCTAAGGAGAAAATTCTCTATTACAACCTTATTTTTAAATATTCCTAGAGGATTTAAATATTTGCTTCTAGCCTTGAGTCTATTTCTATCTATGCTCTTTGGTGTAGGTGCTTTTGAAATGATCAATCCTGTAAGCATGTTCTCTCGTGGCATTGTCTTTGGGATGGGGTTTGGAATCTTAGGCATAGTGATGATTTTTTTATTTGATCTCTTTGTGCTGAAAAATGGATTTTGTGGGCATATTTGCCCTATTGGTGCAACTTTTTCACTGATTGGAAAATTTTCACTCCTCAAAATCAAGCATAAGGTACAAAATTGTACCAAGTGTATGAAATGTATTGAGGTGTGCCCTGAAAAACAGGTCTTAGATATGATTGGAAAAAAAGATGCAAGAGTCACACAAATGGCATGCATTAAATGTGGAAGATGTGTTGATGTTTGTAATGATGATGCATTAAGCTTTAGTATTTTAGGAGGAAAAAAATGAAAATGCATAAAATTGCAATTTTAGGAAGTGTATTGTTGAGTTTTGCTTTTGGTGCAAAAGCTATAAGTGACACAGATATTGGACTAAGAAATGTACCATTAAATAATGAGGAAAAAGTGCGGCTTCAAGATTTTAAATATGGAGATAAGGCTCCAGGAGAGAGTAAAGTTTTTGACCGAGCCTATGAGAATGCTCCTCCAATGATTCCCCATGATGTAGAAGGAATGACAGATTTTACTCAAAGTACAAATGCATGTCTTGATTGTCATTCTCCAGAAGTTGCAAAAGACGTGGGTGCAACTGCAGTTCCAAAATCTCATCTTTATGATTTAAGAAATGCAAAGGCAATTTCAGATGGAATTTCAGACAGTCGATGGAATTGTACTCAATGCCATGCTCCACAGGCTCAATTAAAACCACTTGTAGGAAATACATTTAAACCTGAATATCGCAATAAAAATAGCAAAAATAAATCAAATCTTTTAGATGTGATTAATGAGGGTGTGAAGTAATTGACATTTTTAAAACGCTTTGCAAGAGAGGGGGTCTTGCAAAATATGCCTTATGCAACCTCTGCCCTTTCAGAAATCTGTATTCATTGTAAAGATCAACCCTGTATAGCTCATTGTCCTGAAAATATTATCACTCTTAATCCTGACAACCTTCCCACGCTTGATTTTTCAGAGAATGGATGTGTGTTTTGTGGCAAGTGTGTAGAAATATGTTTTGAGCACAATGGGGAACATACAGGATTCCAAAGAGAAAGAGAGCAAACACAGGTGATCATGAAAATTTCTGTAAATGCCTGTTTAGCGTGGAATAAATCAATTTGCTACTCCTGCAAAGATGTTTGTCCTAAAGAAATCAAATATCTAGGAATGTTTTATCCTGAAATTATTTCTTGCAATGGTTGTGGTCTCTGTCTTTCGCGCTGTCCCAATGGAGCAATTAAAATAGAGAGGATGAAAGATCTTTTGTAATAGAAAAATTTTGGGTGAAGAATACTCAAGCCAACTCCCCCTCTTTAAGAGAGAAGAGGGGTATAAAATTATATTATTTGCGATTTTTTCCTGCAATAATAAATCTTAAAGCATTAAGTTTAATAAACCCTTGTGCATCACTTTGATTGTAAACACTATCTTCTTCAAAGGTTGAATATGCCTCATCAAAAAGAGATTTGGGTGATTTTCTTCCTACAACAATAACATTGCCTTTATAAAGTTTCAAACGCACCTCACCCTCAACATTCTCTTGGGTTTTGTCAATCAAAGCTTGAAGAGCCTCTCTCTCACGAGAAAACCAATAGCCATTATAAATCAATGAAGCATAACGTGGCATCAATTCATCTTTAAGATGCGCCTCCTCACGATCAAGAGTAATACTCTCAATAGCTCGATGTGCTTTAAGCAAGATTGTTCCACCAGGAGTTTCATAGCATCCACGAGATTTCATTCCCACATAACGATTTTCCACAATATCAAGGCGACCAATTCCATGTTTTCCTCCTAGAATATTGAGTTTTTCAAGTAGTCTTGCCGGACTTAGAGCTTCTCCATTGATCCTGACTGCATCACCACCCTTAAATCCAATAGTAATCTCCTCTGCACTATCAGGTGCATCTAAGGGGGAGGTTGTCCATCTCCACATACTCTCTTCAGGTTCAATATTTGGATCTTCTAAAATTTGTCCCTCATAAGAGATATGCAAAAGATTTGCATCCATAGAGTAGGGAGATTGATTGGGCTTTTTCTCAATAGGAATCCCTGCACTTTGTGCATAAGCTAAAAGTTTCTCTCTACTATTAAGATCCCATTCTCTCCAAGGGGCAATAACCCTTATAGAAGGGTTGAGTGCATAAGCCCCTAACTCAAATCTTACTTGATCATTCCCCTTTCCCGTTGCTCCATGAGCAATTGCATCAGCCCCTACCTCCTTGGCAATTTCTACAAGGCGCTTAGCAATAAGAGGCCGAGCAATACTTGTCCCCAATAAATACTCTCCCTCATAGATTGTATTTGCCCTAAACATAGGAAATACAAAGTCTCTTACAAACTCTTCTTTCAAGTCCTCAATAAAAATATTTGAAGGCTTAATGCCCAGTAATTGTGCTTTTGCTCTTGCAGGCTCAACCTCCTCACCCTGACCAATATCAGCAGTAAAGGTCACAACCTCACAACCATAAGCATCTGCAAGCCATTTAAGAATCACACTTGTATCGAGTCCGCCTGAATAAGCTAGAACCACCTTTTTAATCTCTTTCTTCATTTATTCCTCCTTAACTTATGATGAAAATATTATTCACAACAACTTGGAGCTTGTAGGGTTGTAGGATAACCCTGCTCTTTCCACGCCTTAAATCCACCTACAAGTAAGTAGACTTTCTCAAACCCTAGCTTTTTTGCCCAAAGACACGCCGTATCTGCACTTGAGCTCAAATAATGTGATCCACTGCCACTGTCATAAATTACAACAACTCCTCTTTTATCTCCCCCCATTTTTTCAGCAAATTGCTCTTGACTTCCCAATTGGTTATCCCATTGTAAGATCCCATTAGCATTTTTATTTGAAGCAGAAATCTCAAAATTTTTGGCCTTTGGAATCATTCCTAGTAAATACTCTCCCTTTGGAGAAACACTTAAAATTGAGAAAGCAGAATTTAAATCCATAAGCTTTTTTAACTCTTTGGGTGTAATAAGGGAGTAATGTCCTATATCTGCACGATTAATCATAATTTCTGCATCATCAATGAGTGCTTGAGGAGCATTAGGCTTTTCTCCAACCTGAAGCTTTTCTATAACTGCATCAATGCTCACACCAGTATCCTTTTTTTTCTCCCCACAACCTCCAAGAATTAAAAAAGAAATAAACAAAGCAAAAAGAGTTTTTTTCATAATCTATCCTTTAAGTGTCTCAAGTTCACAAAGCACTTTTTCTAGCTTTTCTTGTGCATTTTTTAATCCCTCTTGATGAGTTTTAATCACAGTTTGAGGAGCATTTTTAACAAAATTTTCATTTCCTAATATTGCACTGAGTTTCATCACTTCAGATTCTAACTTTGTTTTTTGATTTTCTAAGCGTTTTTTTATCCCACTTAAATCAATATTTTCAAGTGAAAGAAAACACTCACAGCTCTCTCCCACATCCCCAATACTATTTTGAGGTTTACTCTGCACAAATTCACAAACTTCAACTTTTGCAAGCTTTGTGACGAAAGTTTTAAATAGCTCTTGATTTTGACTTTGAGCCTTGATTGCTATGCTATGAATACTTTGATTTCCTAACTCAAGCAAGATTTTTAATCGTCTAATGGAAGTAATTGCATCTTTAATTAAAGTAAATTCTTTTTCTATGTTTTCATCTCTTTGTTTTGCATGTGGGAATGGGGCAATCATAATACTCTCCTCATTCTCCAAACTTGTGCCCAAAAGCTTATGATAGAGATATTCGCTTAAAAATGGCATATAAGGGTGCAAAAGTTTCATAGAGGTGATAAAAATACTTCCCAACTCTCTAATACTCTCTTTGCTTGCCTTAGCCAACTCAATTCCCCAGTCACAAAACTCTCCCCATAAAAAGCGGTAAAGCACACTTGCCCCATCATTAAAGCGATAATTCTCAAGTGCATCTCTAAATTCTTTAATCGTGTGTTGAAGTCTTGAGTTTAAATAAATCCCTAAAGGTGTGCTAAAACTCTCCAGCTCTTCAAACCTCTCTTTGCCTGTTTGATCCAAATACATCATCAAGAAATTATTTGCATTAAAAAGCTTATTTGCAAAGTTTTTAGAGAGATCTAATTCTTTTTCAGAAAGTTTGATATCTCTTCCTTGTGCACAAAGGGATGCAAGAGTAAATCTTAGGGCATCAGCTCCATGGGTCTTGATTTTTTCAAGGGGGTCAATGACATTGCCCTTGCTCTTACTCATTTTTTGCCCATGTTCATCTCTGACAAGTGCATGCAAATAAATATCTTTAAAGGGCACTTCTTTAAAAACAGATTCACCACTTAAAAGCATCCTAGCTACCCAAAAGAAGAGAATATCAAACCCTGTAATCAGTAGAGAGTTTGGGTAAAAATCTTTTAAATCACTCTCTCTCCATTTCTCTCCTTCTCCCCACCTGCCATTACCCCAACCAAGAGTACTAAATGCCCAAAGCCCTGAGCTAAACCAGGTATCAAGCACATCAGGATCTTGAACAACCTTAGAACTTCCACATTTTGGACAAGTTGGTTTGTCTTCAAGAGCGACAAATTGCTCTGTGCATTCACAATAAAATACAGGGATTTGATGCCCCCACCAAAGCTGACGAGAGATACACCACGGACGTAATTCCCTCATCCATGCATCATAATTATTCTTCCATTGTGCTGGAAAAAATTTACTCTCACCTCTATCCACTGCCTCTATAGCTCCACGAGCAACTTTTGGAGAAACAAACCACTGCTTAGAAATATAGGGCTCAACAATATTTCCACACCGATAACATTTACCAACTTGATTTTTATAATCCTCAATCTTCTCTACAAATCCCCCTTCTTGAAGCTTTTGCACAATCACATCTCTTGCCTCAAGCCTCTCCATTCCCCTAAACTCCCCAGCATATTCATTCAAGATTCCATTTTTATCAAAAATGGTGATAAATTCAAGATTATGACGTTTGCCCACCTCATAATCATTGACATCATGAGCAGGAGTGACTTTCACACAACCTGTTGCAAACTCCATGTCTACTGCTTCATCAGCAATAATTGGAATTTCACGATTAAGCAATGGCAAAACAACACTTTTTCCTAGTAAATGAGCATAACGCGCATCATTGGGATTAATCATCACCGCACTGTCACCAAAGAATGTTTCAGGTCGAGTTGTTGCAACAATAATAAATTCAGAACTATCTTTAATAGGATATTTGAGATGATAAAGCTTTGTGGTATTTTCTTCATACTCTACTTCAATATCTGAGAGAGCCCCATCATGTGTGCACCAATTAATCATATAATTTCCCTGATAAATAAGCCCCTGTTCATACCAAGATTTAAAAGCAAGCTTAACTGCACTCTTAAGCCCCTCATCCATTGTAAATCGTGTTCTACTCCACGCAGGGGTAATCCCTAAATGCTCCATTTGAGAGAGAATCATTCCTCCACTCTTCTCTTTCCACTCCCATACTTTTTCAATAAATTTTTCTCTCCCCAAATCTTCCTTTTTAATTCCCTGAGCAAGAAGTTGTTTTTCTACTACATTTTGGGTAGCAATCCCTGCATGATCCATTCCAGGCTGGTAAAGTGTGCGATAGCCATCCATTCTTTTATAACGTGTGATGATATCTTGGAGAGTAAAGGTGAGGGCATGTCCAATATGAAGGACTCCCGTAACATTGGGTGGTGGCATCATGATGGCAAAATTTTTTCCCTCTTGGGCAATTTTTGCATTCCCTTCTATTTCAAAATATCCCCTATTTTTAGTAATTTGATAAATAGTTTGCTCAATTTCTTGGGGATTATAAGTTTTCATTTTTTAACTTCCTTAAAGTAGCTTTTTTGTAAAATTATATCACTTGACAAAGACAAAGCTGTCCCTCCAGAATTAATAAACTAGGAAATTTGATGCCATTATCTAATCTTAATCCCGAACAAAAGCAAGCTGCTACTGCTTTACTGGGACATAACCTTATCATTGCCTCAGCAGGAACAGGTAAAACTTCTACAATTGTTGGACGTATTGCACACTTACTTTCTATTGGGATTAAACCTAATGAAATCTTACTTTTAACTTTTACCAATAAAGCAAGCAATGAAATGATTGAGCGCGTAGGAAAATATTTTGGTAAAGAAGTGGCCCAAAATATTGAAGCAGGGACATTTCATTCCGTAGCCTATCGTTACCTTAAAGAGCATTTTTCTGTTCTTCTTAAGCAACCCCGGGAACTCAAAATCCTTTTTAAAAGCATCTATGAGCGTCGGACATTCTTGCAAAAAGATCCTACGCCCTACTCCTCTCAATACCTCTATGATCTCTACTCTCTGTTTTTAAACTCTTCTCAAGAAAGTTTTGAACACTATTTAGAAAAAAAAACTCCTGCACAACTTGTATATCTCCCTATTTATGAGGGAATTTTTGAAGAATTTAATGCACTCAAAAGAGAGTATCACTATGTGGACTATAATGACTTGCTCCTGCTTTATAAAGAAGAAATGTGCAAGCTTACCAGCCATTCCCAATGCCCTTATGCTGAGATTTTATGCGATGAATATCAAGATACAAATCCTCTCCAAGAATCTATTCTCCATGCCCTAAAGCCTCAAAGTCTCTTTTGTGTAGGGGATTATGATCAAAGTATTTATGCCTTTAATGGTGCGGATATTTCCATTATTGCCAACTTTACTCAAACCTATCCTAGCGCACAAGTTTTTACTCTTGTCAAAAACTACCGCTCCACTGCTGCTATACTTGATTTAGCTAATCGTGTTATCAGTAAAAATCAAAGAATCTATCCTAAGAATCTAGAGGTCTTTAAACAAGGAGAAGCTCAAGAACCCAAACTTTTAGAATACAATGAGCTTTTTGAACAATATCAGGGTATTGCCAAAAAAATTGCTATGGGAAGATGTAATTATTCAGATATTGCCATTATTTTTCGCAACAATTCAAGTGCCGATGGGATTGAGGCAAGTCTAAGGGAAATGGGAGTAAATTCTAAACGTAAAGGGGGGAGTAGTTTTTTTGAGAGTAAGGAAATTGTGCTTTTACTCGATTTGCTCTCATGTTTTTTTAATCCTAAGGATATGATGGCCTACATTCACGCGCTCAGTTATGGCAAGGGAATAGGAAACTCGATTGCTAAAGATATTTATGAAGGCCTTGCAGTTTTAGGAGAGGGTAATATTATTCAAGGTTTGCTTTCTCCTAATGATAGACCTCCCTATACCCCTAAAGCCAAACAGAGTCAGGCCGGACTTTTTGATGATCTCTTTATGCTAGAAAATCGTGCAAGATTTGATTTTGCTTTAAGCAAAGAATTTGCTTCACATCCCATTTTAGAACATCCCAAGCTCAATATTGAAGGATGTAAATTTCTTAATGAATTCTACATCTTATTTAAACAATCCAAAATGCTTAAAAACCCTACAAAACTTATTGATGCAATCAGCACAAGCACTTTTTTTAAAGAAATTATCCAAACCTTGGCCAAAGAGCGTTCAAAAAACAAAGATGGAAGCTTTGATGAAAATCGTAAAAATGAGGCTTTGGAACGAATCTATCGTAAAATTGAACTTCTTAAAAACTTAAGCACCCCCTATGAAAACTTGGGAAGATTCCTTAATGCTATGATTTTAGGAGGAGCTGAAGCAAGTGAGGGGAGCGGGGTCAATCTTCTTTCCATTCATGCAAGCAAGGGACTAGAATTTGAAGAAGTGTATGTGATTGATCTTATGGATGGACGTTTCCCCAATACTAAACTTATGAGTAAAGGGGGGAGTTTAGATGAGGAAAGAAGGCTTTTTTATGTGGCAGTAACACGGGCAAAAGAGAAACTTTATCTAAGTTATGCCAAAAAAGATGCAATTAAAGATATTGAATATACCCCCTCTATTTTCCTCTATGAAGCAGGAATGATCAAGGGGAGAATTACTCCCCTGGAAAATAATTAGGATTTTTCCAAGGACCATATTTGGCCTTGAGATACTCTTGTGGATTTAATTGCTGTTGTGGAGAAGAAAAATACTCTGGCTTAAGAGATGGGGATTTGCTATAGGCCTTATCCAATCCTGCCCTATTTTCTGTACTCATCATAGGCATACGTAAAAATCCAGTATTAAGATAAGCAGCTAAATCAATTGCTTCTAAAGGTGTAAGTTCAGGATGATCTGCACTTGCGCCAAGTGGCATTGCAGATCTTAAAAATCTTGCCAAAACTGGAATCATTGCCATATGCCCTCCATCTGGCCAAATGAGCAATGAAGGGTACATATGGCCTCCCCCTTGTGCATAATCCTCATTTAAAACACCTTTTCCATCTTCTCCATGGCAAAATGAGCATTTTTGTCCATAGAGCTCTTTCCCCCTAACCGGACTTGCTGCTTGATTAGGAAATTTCATTTCTGCAAGATAAGTTCCTTCAAGTCTGACACCATCTTTAATTTCATAAGCCTTCTTAAGCCATTGAAAATAAGCGATAATGGCCTGCATCTCTTTAGAATCATCTGGAAATTTATGTGTATCAGTACCCCCCATACCACGGATACGATCTTGCAAAGAAATAATTTTCATTGTTTCAATATCAAGCTTGGGGTAATTATTAATTGCATTAATCAAAGGAAGCACATATTTTTTTGTTCCAGGAAGACCATTATCATCTTCCATATGGCAAGCCTTGCAATTGACTTCATTATTTGTCATTTTTAATTTACTCTTGGGACCAACTACCCCTTCTGTATTAGAGAGGATCTCAATCCCATAACGGATTAAATCTCCCTCTTTACCCTTAGGCACATCATCTATGCTTAAGTTTTTTGTCGGCCATTTCTGAACAGGACGTTTAGCATAGTTTTTGAAAAACTCTACACCCTCAACATCACTTAAACTATCTCCAACCTTATAATCTTTTGCACCTAAACAAAGAATGCTTATAAACACAATACTAAATAGTTTCCTCATCATATTCTCCTTGTATTTTATTTTGATTATACTCTCGCTTATTAAAGAAATAAATATTTTGTGACTTAATATAAAATCTTTTTATATTCTTTAAAATTGTAAATTTGTTCTCATAACTGAGGGATTTTTACGTATAATTATGCTCTTCTTGGTCGCGTAGCTCAGTTGGTAGAGCACTACCTTGACATGGTAGTGGTCGTTGGTTCGAGTCCAATCGTGGCCACCATAATTTTCCCTCTCTTTATTTATTTTTTACAATCTCATATTATTATCTATCTTTTATCTTGAATATTCTTGAATTCTCTTCAATCTTTCTATCATAAAACTTTAGTGTATATGAATAAAGCTTTATGATAGAATAACACTTAAATAGTATGGAATATTTTCTAAAATAACCAACAAATCTTTCAAGTTTTAGGAGTTTAAAAATGGCAAAAAGTCTTTATAGCACACTAGAAGTTAGTGAAAATGCAAGTATGGATGAAATCAAAAAAGCATACCGTCGTCTTGCCAGAAAATACCACCCTGATATCAATAAAGAATCTGGAGCAGAGGAAAAATTTAAAGAAATTAATGCAGCTTATGAAATCCTAAGTGATGAAAGTAAAAAAGCTCAATACGATCAATTTGGTGATGGAATGTTTGGGGGGCAAAATTTTAGTGATTTCACACGTGGAGCGGGAGCTAATGGAGTAAATCTTGATGATATTCTCTCTCAAATTTTTGGCAGTGGTGGGGGATTTAGTTCAAGAGGGGGAAGAGGGGGATTTAGTGGGTTTGAAGGGTTTGGAGGAGGATTTGGTGGGTTTGGTTCTCCAAATTTAGACCTACAAGACAGTATCACTATTCCTTTCTCTACAGCAATTTTAGGAGGAAAGTACCATTATAATAATTTTGATATTAAAATCCCAGCAGGAATTAAAGATGCTGAAACCATTCGGCTTAAGGGAAAGGGGAGAAGTAGTGGAGGATATAATGGGGATTTGCTCCTTAAAGTTAGAGTTGCAAATGATGAGAATTATGAGCGAGATGGGGATAATTTGATAAAAACTATTGATATTCCACTCAAGACTGCACTTTTTGGTGGTAGCATAGAGGTGCAAACTCTCTATAAAGATGTTAAACTCAAAATCCCTCAAGGGGTTAAAAATGCTCAAAAATTTCGTCTCAAGGAACTTGGAGCAATGAATAGAAAAAGTGGAGTTAAAGGTGATCTTTACCTTAAAGCTAATATTGTTATGCCAAGTGTGAGTTCATTCTCACCAGAGCTTATTGAACTATTACAAAAGGAGCTATAACGATGTACAGTTATGATGAACCTGTTTATCTTATTAGTGTTGTAGCAAAAATCTTAGAAATTCACCCTCAAACCCTACGTCAATATGAAAAAGAAGGCTTGATTCAACCTGGGCGAACTGATGGGAAAATGCGTCTTTACTCTCAAAGAGATATTGATAAGATTAAAACCATTTTACGCCTTACAAGAGATTTAGGCGTTAATCTTGCGGGTGTAGATATTATTTTACGCCTTAAAGAACGACTTGATGAGCTTGATGCTCTTACAGAAGAGCTTAGAGCCCAAACCCAACGTCCTAAACCCAAATCCGTCACTCTTAAACAAAGCTCTTATGAAATTATTTTAAAAAAATGAGAAACCTCTCCAATCTCCTGCGCCCTAATAAATTAGAAAATTTTGTAGGGCAAAGTCATATCATTGGTAAGGAAACACCTTTATACAATGCACTTTCTGCTAGAGTTTTACCCCATTGTATCTTTTTTGGTCCTCCAGGGTGTGGAAAAACAACACTTGCTCGAATCTTAGCCCAAAGCATTGGGAGTGAATTTTATGAGTTCAATGCCACGCACTTTAAACTTGAAGATTTAAGGAAGATCATTGCTCCAAATTCCTTGCTTAAACCTGCAATCTTTATTGATGAAGTCCATCGTCTCAGTAAAACCCAACAAGAAGCCCTACTTCCTATTATGGAGGAAAATCAAGCCTATATTTTTGCCTCAAGCACACTTAATCCTATATTCTCATTGACTAATGCAATCCGCTCTAGAAGTTTTATTTTTGAATTCCTCCCTCTCAGAAAGGAGGAAATGCAAAAACTCATAGACAAGGCATTAGAACTCTTAAAAATAGACATTACCCATGAAGCAAGGGAATATCTCATCTCTTCAAGTGGTGGGGATGCAAGAGCAATGCTTAACCTTCTTGATCTTGCTTCGTTGAGTGCTCCAATTACCCTTAAAACACTCAAATCTTTACGACCTACTCCAATGAAAGAGGGAGTAAGTGAAGAGGATACACACTACAATCTCTCAAGTGCGCTGATTAAATCTATTCGTGGAAGTGATGAGAATGCAGGAATTTATTATCTTGCTAGAATCATTGAGAGCGGAGAGAGTGCAGAGTTTATTGCTAGAA
This sequence comes from Helicobacter cholecystus, assembly GCF_003364215.1. Lineage (GTDB taxonomy): Bacteria > Campylobacterota > Campylobacteria > Campylobacterales > Helicobacteraceae > Helicobacter_G > Helicobacter_G cholecystus. The sequence continues at coordinate 263,765 of NZ_NXLU01000001.1, read as the reverse complement.
GATTGGTTATTTTAGCAAGTGAGGATATTGGTAATGCCAATCCCAATGCGCTCAATCTTGCTGTAAGCACACTTCAAGCAGTAAGAAAAATCGGTTATCCAGAAGCTAGAATCATCCTTGCACAATGTGTGATTTATCTTGCCTCAAGCCCCAAGAGTAATACAGCTTATGAAGCTATTAATCGTGCAATGGAATATCTTCAGAACAATCCTCCTCTACCTATTGTAGAAAATATTTTACCCACAAGTCCAAATTATCGCTATCCTCATGATTTTGGAGGATGGGTGGAACAGAGATATTTAGAAGCTCCTTTAGAGTTTGTTAAAAAGACTTCCAAAGGATTTGAAAAAACACTCAATGAGTGGTTGGAAAAAATTAGGAATAAACATTAGATTTTCTCAAAACAATTAAATTTACTCTTATTTTTTATTATAGGGACTTTGATTTTGATGTGCATGCTTCTCAACCTATTCAAACCCTAAGTGGTAAGAAACACTAATATTCCTAATGATAAGCATCAAAACATTAAGGAGTTTGCATTGGGACTAAATGCTAGTGAAGTAGCCAGTCTAATGGGGATAACTATTTCTGCAATGGGAGTCTTTATTGCAATAACCACAATTGTTGTAAGCTGTGTTGCTATCTATATTCAAAAATCATCAATCAAGAAAAATGAGCAAGAGTTTAAAGAACATTTTGACAAAATGCTTGATACAGTTTCACAAAATCCAATGGTTTTGGAAAATTTTATAAAATGTATTGTTGAAAAAGATGAGTTTAAAAAGAGATTTTTGGATTTAATACGCACAGAAACAGAAAATATTCTAGATTCTAGACAAACTATTAAATCAAAAGAACAAAATAACGTAGATTATGAGTTATCACAAGAAGAGTTAAAAGTGCAAAGCCAATTCCAAGGAAAGGAGTAAAAATGAATATAGAAGAATTAAAAAGTATCCTTTTGGGAAAAAGTGCAGAAGAAATTCTAGATATCTTAAAAATCAACAATGCTCCTGTAGATATAAAAACTATTCTAAGAGAAAAGCTTAATATCACTATTAGCGAAAAAATGGAGTGGGACAAACTTGCACTCGATGGCAGTGTATATCTTAAAAATGGCTATCCTGAAATTTGGCTTAACACCTCTTTTTCTGAGAATAGACAAAATTTTACACTTGCTCATGAATTGGGGCATATCGTTAATGATATTCTCCCTAATCTTGATCAAGAAAATATGTCAATAAATGATGATTACAACACGCTTTATCGCAGTGAATCGGAAGATCCAAGAGAATCAAGGGCAAATAGCTTTGCGGCAAAATTCCTAATGCCTCTAAGACTAATAGCACAGGAAGCAAAAAGGCTTACAGAAACTCCCGAGTTTAAAAATCTCAATCTGCAACAGGTTATCCAAAGAATGGCGGATAGATTTAGAGTATCTTATGATGCTATGAAATGGCGGCTTGTAAATTTAAAATATATTGATAAGTCAAAACTCTAATAAAAAATAGGGAGTATTTACAATAATAGAATTAAAAAACCTAAGAAGTGGTACGCCCAAGAGGATTCGAACCTCTGACCTACGGCTTAGAAGGCCGTTGCTCTATCCAGCTGAGCTATGAGCGCATATCAATAAGAGCTATGGTACGCCCGAAGGGAGTCGAACCCCTAACCCCCAGATCCGAAGTCTGGTGCTCTATCCAGTTGAGCTACGAACGCACGAAAAGCTTTTATGGGGTGGGTGATGGGGATCGAACCCACGACCCTCAGGACCACAATCTGATGCTCTAACCAACTGAGCTACACCCACCATAAAATCAAGAAGAATGGTCGGGGCGAAAGGATTCGAACCTTCGACCCCTTGGTCCCAAACCAAGTGCGCTAACCAGACTGCGCTACGCCCCGACAAGAAAATAAACATAAAACTTGCGATTATATCTCAACTCCCTTTTGTTGTCAAGAGATTTTCAAAAAACATAGGTATAACTCAACCCCAACATCCAAGTGGAGAATTCTGCACGATACACTCCTTCAAGTATGCCTTGTCTAAGTGGTGCTTTAACTTCTAGCTCAAAACGATTATTAAGATAAAGAGTATAGGCAAATCCTGCTGATATCATAGGCATTACAAAATAATCACTCACCACATCTGTGCCATCATTACCAAATTCATAACTTCCTACCCCCACACCAAATCCTCCAAAAATCCCAAAACTATGATTTTCTAGCACTACAAAATCATAAAGCATCTCAATATATCCACTATAATTAAGATTAGAGGTGGCAAAAATTTCTGTGCGCCTGCCTTGTTGAGCATCCCAAAAATTATCACTAAGCCTATCACTCCAATCTCCCAAATGCACATAAGAGCGAAGTCCAAGATAAGGGGTAAAATAATACTGGTATCCCAATCTAAAATACCATGTAAAATCATTATCATAGAATCGATGATTATCCCCGCTCCCCCCTATCCATACACGATTAAACATACCGCCTATACCAACACCTATCATCACTCCATTGCGATTGCGTATAAATAATGGCTCACTCTCATCATCGTCATACTGTTCTTGATAGATGGGTTGTGGCGGTGGGGAGAGTGGTTTTTTACTCTTTCGCGGGGGAAGTTTCATCTTAGGACGAGATTGGGGATAAAACATCATCTCCTGCGTAATAGGACGCGATTGCTCTACATCAACCTTGAGTTCGTGATTGTCTTTACGTGTTGTATTCCCTATTGTAGGGGGATAGACCTTAACCTTAAGTTCAGGAATTTGCACATTTTGCGCTCTTTCTTGTGTAGGGGGAATGACTTGGACAGGGATCTGTGTTGAAGCCATAGATTGAGAGAGGTGGCTGGGTATAGGAGTAATTTGCACAGGAAGAGATTGTGCTCTTCCTTGTGATTGCATTTGAGGCGCTGGCCGAATCTGAGTGGCAATTTGAGAATTTCCCACAACTTTCCTTGGTGCCAAAGAGGGTTGAATATTGATAGGAATATCACTTTTGGCTGTATAGCCATAACTTTTATTTGCCACAACTTTAGGTTGTAATTTCCCCCGATATTCTATTAAACCCTTATTTGTATCTCCACGATTATTGGCAGAGGTTACAGAATAAGAAATGGCTTCATTCCACCCAACAAGTAAAAGAACAAAAAAGATTATTCGCATATTCTTTTTGCCATTTCCACAATTCTATTAGCATACCCCCACTCATTGTCATACCATGCCATAATCTTAAGATGTTTCTCTTGAAGTATAAAAGTTAAATCCTTGGCAATAATTGCACTGAGTGGATTTCCTATAAAATCACTAGAAACTTTATATTTTTCATCAAATCCAATAATCCCTTTCATTTCTTTATGCATATATTCTTCAAAAATTTCATTTAATCTCTCTATCTCCAAAACTTTTTTTACCCTTACCCCTAAATCCACCATAGACACATCAGCTACAGGAACTCTTAGACTATGTCCATGCATTTTTCCCTTAAGATTGGGGAGAACGCGATAAAGAGCCTTAGCAGAACCTGTGCTTGTAGGAATAATGTTTAATCCTGCACATCTTGAACGACGAAAATCACTGCGATGCGCATTATCAAGTAAATTTTGATCATTGGTATAGGAGTGAATTGTGCTAAGTATTCCGCTCTCAATCCCAAAATGAGCATCTAAGATCTTGCAAATTGGGGCTAGAGCATTTGTTGTGCAAGATGCATTTGAGATAATAGATTCACCCCTGTATTCTTGATCATTCACCCCTAAAACAAAGGTATGAGTATCATCAAGTGCGGGAGCTGAGAGAATGACTTTTTTTGCTCCTTTTCGCAAATAATGAGAGGCGAACTCTTGGGTAAGAAATTTCCCCGTAGATTCAACTACCACATCAACAGATCCAAAATCAATATCACAAGGATTCTCAAAGTTAGAGAGGATAATTTTTCTACCCCCCACTCCAAAATACCCCTCATTAAATTCTACTTCATAAGGCAAGGCTTTGTGGATTGTATCATTGCAAAAAAGATAATGCAACACTTTCCAATTACTCACATCATTAAGAGCGACAAGCTCTACATTTTTGCTTTGTAAAATTACTCTTGCAATGCTTCTCCCCAATCTTCCAAAACCATTGATTGCGATTTTAATACTCAAAATTTCCCTCTTCTTTTTTAATTTTTTATAACTTTAAAGCAATTTTCAATCCAATTTCTTATCTCCCTACTTCAAGCAGTAATTAACTCAGTATTAGATAAAAGTAGTGTATGATTTTGTTGTATTTTAAAATTAAGGAGATGTTATGAGTCTTTATGACAGAGAATATACCCAATCATTTAACTATACACAAGCTAGTGACAATGCACTTGTAAGCTTTGTAAAAACAACTTATAAATTTTTTGCAGGAAGCCTTTTACTCGCAACTTTGGGGGCAATTATAGGTTTTATGTTTTTTGAAACTGTAATAACTTATAGATGGGCATTCTTTATTGCTGAGATTGCAGCATTTTTTGGATTAATGTTTAGTAGAGGAAAGGTAGGGATTAATCTTTTAATGCTGTTTGCTTTCACAACTTTGAGTGGAATCACTCTTGTTCCTCTCCTTGGCTTTGTCATTGCAAAAAGTGGTATTTGGGCAGTAGCTAATGCACTTGGAATGACAACAATTATTTTTGGTGCGATGAGCCTTTATGCCATCAAGACAAAAAGTGACTTAGCCAATATGGGAAAAATGCTTTTTATTGCATTAATTGTTGTTGTAGTTTGCTCACTGATTAATATCTTTCTTGGTTCTTCAATGTTCCAAATTATCATTTCTGGAGTCAGTGCAATTCTTTTTAGTCTTTATATTGCTTATGACACACAAAATATTCTTAGAGGTGCATACGAAAGCCCTATTGATGCAGCTATTTCACTCTATTTAGATTTTCTCAATCTTTTTATTTCCATCTTACAACTTATTGGACTTACAAGCAATAAGGAATAATCCTTTTCCTGCCCTTTTAAGGGCAGGAAAATTCCTCAACATTTCTAAGCCTGAAGAAAGAAACAAGGCCCCTTTTTTAATTTCAAGGAGTTTTGGTTATAATACTTAGTATTTCCTAATTCTTATTTTTCTAAGGTAAAAGAATGAAGCGCTATATTACAACTCCTATTTATTATGTTAATGATATCCCTCATATCGGACACGCCTATACAACAATTATTGCTGATTTTCTTAAGCGATTTTATGCTCTCAAAGGAGATGAGACTTTTTTACTTACCGGCACAGACGAACATGGGCAAAAGATTGAACAATCTGCAAGTGCAAGAGGAAAAACACCTATGGAGTATGCCACAGAAGTCAGTACAAAATTTAGACATCTATGGGATGAGTTTGGAATTGATTACGATCACTTTATAAGAACAACTGATGATTATCATATCAAGTCTGTCCAACTTGCATTTGAAAAAATGTTGCAGAAGGGGGATATCTATAAGGGTGAGTATGAAGGGCAGTATTGTGTGAGCTGTGAGAGTTTTTTTACTTCTACTCAGCTTAAAGAAGGAAAATTCTGCCCTGATTGTGGAAAACCAACAAATCAAGTCAAGGAGGAAAGCTACTTCTTTGCTCTCTCAAAATATCAAGATCAACTTTTAGCATGGTATGAGAGTAACCCTATCTTGCCAAGTTATCGTCAAAATGAAGTCATTAACTTTGTAAAACAAGGACTCAATGATCTCTCTATTACTCGAACAACCTTTGAGTGGGGAATTGAAATTCCTAAACAAAATGGAGAAAAAAAACATATTGTCTATGTTTGGCTAGATGCATTACTTAATTATATAAGTGCTTTAGGGTATGGGGGAAATGAAGAGAAAATGCATCTTTGGGAAGGGGCAATTCATCTTGTAGGGAAAGACATCTTACGATTCCATGCAATTTATTGGCCAGCATTCTTGCTCTCTTTGGGGATACCTTTGCCTCAAAAAATCTATGCTCACGGCTGGTGGCTTAATGAAGGTCAAAAAATGAGCAAGAGTATTGGTAATGTCATTAACCCCAAAGAAGTTAGTGATGAGTTTGGTAATGATATTTTCAGATTTTTCCTCTTACGTGAAGTACCTTTTGGGCAAGATGGGGACTTTTGTATCAATGCCCTTATTGAGCGTATTAACTCTGAATTGAGCAATGATTTAGGAAACCTACTCAATCGCCTTATAGGAATGAGCGAGAAATATTTTTCCCTCTCTCTAGCTTCCTCTGAGGCTCAAAAGTTCTTTCCTCAAGAAAGTCAAGAATTGCAAAATCTTATTGTTCAAGCGCTCTCTTTTGTAGAAAATGCACAATTTCATCGCTATCTTGAAGAAGTATGGAAAATCTTTTCTTTAGCCAATGCAATGATCACACGCTATGAACCTTGGAATCTCATGAAAAATGAGGAAAACCATAAAACGCAAGCCTTGCTCGTCTTTTTATGCAACGCCCTATATAAAGGGGCCTTGCTTTTTGCACCTATTATGCCAATCACTGCTAGAAAAATTGCCGATGCTCTAGGAATGAAAATTGCTCCATCAAACTTTCAACAAATGATCTTGAACCATCATTTTCAAAATCATTTTAAATTAGAAAAAATTGCTCCACTTTTTCCAAAAGTAGAAAAAAGAAAAAAGGAAGAGATACTGCAAGAAAATAAAAAAGAAGAGCCAAAACAACAAGAGAATAAAACCCCTCAAATTAAAATTGATGACTTTTTGCTCTCAGATTTAAGAGTAGGAGAAATTCTAGAGGCAAAAAATGTAGAAGGCAGTGAGAAACTTTTGCTTTTTAAGGTGGATTTGGGCGAAGAAAAGCCTAGACAAATCATTTCAGGAATTGCTCAATATTACAATCCTCAAGATTTAATTGGCACTCAAGTTTGTGTTGTAGCAAATCTCAAACCAGCTAAGCTTATGGGTCTTTTAAGTGAGGGAATGATCCTTTCTGTCAAAGATGCAAATGGTTTAAAACTTATTATTCCTCAAGAGAAAAGAAAAAATGGAAGCAAAATTGGCTAAGGAAAAAAATGAGAGTTAATGAAATTGTAGAAATCTTTCATGGAAATCTGCTGAATAATCCACCGCTTTCTATATTTGAAAATGTGACTACAAATCTTGCAAAAGTGCAAAGGGGAAGTCTTTTTATAGCAACTACCCCAAAGAGTGCCAAAGAAGCGATTGCTCTTGGGGCATATGGAATCGTATTTGAAGATGGTGATATGCCTATGATTGATAATGAAGTGGCATGGATTAGAGTGGATTTACTCCAAGATGCAATCACACGCTTTATTCGTTTTCATTTATTGATGAGAAATATCTCCTTGCTCTATCTCTCAAATATTGAATTTGATATTGCAAAAGAAATTATTGATGATGAAAGCACTTGTATTTTAGAAGGAGGATATGGGGATCTCTTAGAAGTGATCCAAAGAGAAAATCTTAAAAACCTCATTCTTAAAAACTCCACACTTCTTGAACTTTCTTTGGAAAATATTCCTATCCATCGTCCAGAAAATATCCCTTTTAGAGTGATTTCTTGCACACTTTTTGATAGCAAAATTTATTTTAATTCACAACGCAATACTCTCTCTCTTCCAAGTATTTTTCTCAATGAACTTGCAGCAGTGATTACAATGTGCCAAGCCCAAAATATTCACATTTCACTTGAAAAATTCCAAAGCATTCCACATCTTAAGCCCAATTTTGTAGATTCTAAAAATCATCTTTGTAAATATGGACAAACAGGCAGAGTCATTATTGCTGAGGAAGATTTAAATGCATTCAAAGAATACAGTGGTTACATTCTTGCCAATGCAAAATGGGCAAAAATTGCCCTCTTTATTCCTCAAGCATATTATGAGATTTTCTCAACAGTTGCCACCTGTTATGCCTATAACAGTCCTCAAAATCTTCTCAAAGAACTTCAGCGACCTTATAATTTTGCCATTATCTTGGGTGTTAATGATGATTTCTTACTCCAAAACCTCCAACCTCAACCTCAAAGTGGGAGCCTTTTTGATGATTGATTCTTTAAGGCAAGAAGCCCAAAAAAAGCTTCTTGCTAAGAATATTGTCCCCTTAATTGAGAAAATCAGTGCCCTTCCCTCACTACAAGCTTCTTTAGAGCTTAATGAAAGTATAAAAATCAATTTTACATCTTTAAATCAAAAGGAAAAAAAGCAGATTTTAGAATGTGCCTTGGCTTTAAAACCTTGGCGAAAAGGTCCTTTTGAGCTTGGAGATCTAAGAATTGAGAGTGAGTGGAATAGTTCAATCAAATGGAATCTTCTCACCCCTTATCTTAATCTAAGGGACAAAGATATTGCAGATATTGGATGCAATAATGGTTATTATATGTTTCAAATGCTCTCCCACTCCCCTAAAAGCATTACAGGTTTTGATCCCTATGCTCTATTTAAATGCCAATTTGACTTTATCAATCATTTTATTAAAACTTCTATTGTTTATGAAATGCTGGGGATTGAACATCTAGAGAAATATGGTAAAAAATTTGATATGATTTTTTGTATGGGCGTGCTCTATCATCGCACAGATCCTATAACTACACTTAAGACTCTTGCAAAATCTCTTAAAAACGGGGGGGAAGTAATTTTAGATACATTAATTTTGCAAACTCAAGAAGATCTTGCTCTCTGTCCTAGAGCAAGCTATGCAAAAATGAGTAATGCCTATTTTATCCCTTCCCCTTCTGCACTGCAAGGATGGTGTGAAAGGGCTGGATTTGAGAGCGTGGAATTGCTAGAAATTAAACAAACCCAAAATAATGAACAAAGAAAGACCCCATGGATAGATACAATGAGTTTGGAGGATTTTCTCTCTCCATATGATCTAAATTTAACAATTGAAGGTTATCAAGCTCCTATTCGTGGATATTTTAAACTTAAAAGGAAGTAATTATGGAAGAAAATTTTGAACAAAATAATATTGAGCTTCAAACCTGCACTGCTCTTAAATCTGAACTTTGTGGAAGTATTGTAAAAATGACTTATGAAGAAGTGATCACTAAATTTGTCCCTACAAAACAAATGATTAGTGATGAGAGCAATCTTATTCATTCTGGCTTTATTTTTAATGCTGCAAATTATGCTGCAATGTGTCTAGCCAATCAACCTCATGCTATTACCATTGGTTCAGAAGTGGAATTCTTAGCTCCTGTCGAGTTTGAACAAGAAATGATGTTTTTAGCCACAATCAAACAATCTAATAGCAAAAAATTTGAAATTAGCGTTAAGGGAACATTACTAGATATTAAGATTTTTGAAGGCACCTTCCATATTGCAGTTTTTGAAAAACAGCTATTCAAGCTTAATTTCAAAGATTAGATTAAATATTTTTTAACTTTTTTATATATATAAATTTTAACAAGAATATCTAAAAAGTTAAGATTTTAATTCTTTGTATTTATTTTGTAACATTTTGTATCATACCCCCACAATCTTTGAGAAAAATTTTCATTTTTTTGCTATTTAGAGTATTGTAGAGGGTTACTATCCTATTTACATCAATTCACAAATACGTAAAAAGGAGAAAAAATGAAACGAATTGAACATGATTTTCTAGGAGATCTAGAAATTGCTGAAAATGTCTACTATGGAGTACAAACCTTTAGAGCAATGGAGAACTTTAATATCTCTCATGATCGACTCCAAAACTTTCCAGGATTTATTATTGCACTTGCACAAGTTAAAAAAGCAGCTGCTTTAGCAAATAATGAATTAGGACTTTTGAGCAATGAGCTTAAGAACTATATTTGTCAGGCCTGTGATTTAGTAATAAGTGGAAAATATAATGACCAATTTGTTGTGGATATGATTCAAGGAGGTGCTGGAACAAGCACAAATATGAATGCAAATGAAGTAATTGCAAACATTGCCCTTGAGCTTATGGGACATAAAAAAGGTGAGTATAAATATTGTCATCCAAATGATCATGTTAATCTAAGCCAAAGCACAAATGATGCATACCCAACTGCAATAAGGATTGCAATCTATGATAAGCTTACAGAACTTGCTGAGAGTATGAAATTTCTTCAAGCTTCTTATGACAAAAAGGCTGAAGAGTTTAAAGATATTCTTAAAATGGGAAGAACTCAACTTCAAGATGCTGTTCCTATGACTCTAGGAGCCGAATTTAAAACCTTCTCCGTGATGATTGGAGAAGATATTGACAGAGTGCTTGAAGCAAGAAATCTTATTAGAGAAATGAATCTTGGCGGAACTGCAATTGGAACAGGTATGAATTCTCATCCTGATTATGCAAAGGTTGTAGAACAAAAACTCCAAGAAGTGACTGGAAAACCATTTATTACTGCTGGAAACCTGATTGAAGCAACGCAGGACAATGGCGCATATGTCCAAGTTAGCGGTGTACTTAAACGTGTGGCCGTTAAGCTCTCAAAAGTATGCAATGACCTACGACTTCTAAGCTCTGGGCCAAGAGCAGGGATCGGTGAAATTGTATTGCCTAAAATGCAGCCTGGAAGCACAATTATGCCTGGTAAGGTCAATCCTGTAATCCCAGAGGTCGCTAATCAAGTATGCTTTATGGTTATTGGAAATGATGTAACTGTCTCCTTTGCAGCTGAAGCTGGGCAACTCCAACTCAATGTCATGGAGCCAGTATTAGCCTATGCACTCTTTAACTCAATGGAAATGCTCTCAAAAGCAATGCGAACTCTTGCAAGCAAATGCGTAGATGGAATCATTGCTAATGCAGATGTGTGCAGGAGCTATGTCTTTAACTCGATTGGCATTGTAACAGCACTCAATCCTTATATTGGATATGAAAATTCAGCCTCTATTGCAACTGAAGCACTTAAGAGCGGAAGGGGTGTAAGTGAGATTGTATTAGAGAGAGGGTTACTCACTCAAGCTCAACTTGATGAAATTTTTAAACCCGAAAATATGTTGAAACCTCATATGACCAGTGAGGACAAAGCTAAAATGCAATGCTGATTTTAAAAGACAAGGAGAAAAAATGCTCGCCTTAGAAATTATTGTCCTCTTGGGGACAATTTTTATAGGAGTAAGACTAGGAGGGATTGGAATAGGCTATGCTGGAGGGCTTGGTGTAGTTATCCTAACTCTAATCTTTGGACTAAAACCGGGTGCAATTCCTACTGATGTCATTTTAATTATCGCTTCAGTGATTGCTGCAATTTCAGCAATGCAGGTTGCGGGGGGAATGGATTACTTAGTTGATTTAGCAGAAAAAATTTTGAGAAAAAATCCAAAATATATTAATTATCTGGCCCCATTAATCACTTATGCTTTAACACTTTTTGCAGGAACTGGACATACAGCATTTTCAATGATGCCTGTGATTGTCGATGTTGCAAAGAGTGCAAATATTAAACCCTCAGCACCTCTAAGTATTTCTGTTGTAGCCTCTCAAATTGCCATTACTGCCTCACCTATTTCAGCAGCAGTTGTATATATGACAGGAGTATTAGAGTCTTTTGGAATGAGTTATTTAACACTTTTAGGAATCTGGATTATTACAACCTTTAGTGCATGTATGCTCACAGCCTTTATCATCAGCACTTTTAGCTCACTGGATTTAAGCAAGGATAAAATCTATCAAGAGAGATTAGCAAAAGGACTTGTCAGCAAACCCAAACCTCAAAATGAACGTCATATCAGTGTTGAAGCAAAGCGCTCTGTCTATTTCTTTGCGCTAGGGGTTGTGTGTGTTGTCATTTATGCATGTGCAATCTCAAAAAATATTGGACTGATTGATCCTGTTGTTTTACCAAGAGATGGGGCAATTATGAGTTTTATGCTTACTGTAGCAACCCTGATTGTCTTTTTCTGCAAAGTTCCTCCTGCAAAAATCCCTGATAGCAGTGTTTTTAAAAGTGGAATGGTTGCTTGCATCTGTGTTCTTGGGATTGCTTGGCTTGGAGATACATTTGTAAAAGCTCATATTGAAGAGATCAAAACTTATGCTTCAGCCATTGTAACCGATTATCCTTATTTGCTTTCTGTTGGACTTGTCTTTGGTTCAATGCTCCTTTATTCTCAAGCTGCAACTTCAAAGGCTCTAATGCCTGCAGTTATTGCGGCACTTGGAATCAATGCAGGACACACAGAAAATATTTATATTATCGTGGCTTCATTCGCAGCTGTAAGCGCACTTTTTGTCCTCCCTACTTATCCCACACTTTTAGGGGCTGTGCAAATGGATGATACGGGAAGCACAAAGATTGGAAAATATATCTTTAATCACTCTTTTATGATTCCAGGATTGCTTGCTATTGCACTGAGTGTATTATTTGGCTTTATTCTTGCACCCATAATGCTCTAATGGAGGAAACCTCCTCCATTTTGGCTCTACTTTTTTGGGTATAGAAAGATTTTTGGATATTTTTGATTAGAAATTGACTAAAATTTAATTTTCAAGGGGTGCTTAGAGTTTTCTAGGCTGAGATCATACCCTCATAACTTGTCGGATAATGCCGTCGTAAGGAAAGAAAATATGGAATTTCTTAAACTCCAATTTACAAATCTCTCTTTGAGATTCTACACTTTGCTTTTTCTCACCTGCTCTTTTGTTGTTATGCTCTCTGTTTTAAATCATGGAGGAGTATTGAGTATCGTTGTGGCAGTATTGGGAATTATTTATGTATTTTTTGCAGGAGAAGGAAAATTTATTTGCTTCTTTTTTGGCATCCCCTATTCACTTTTATATGCCTATATTGCCTATGAAAATAAACTTTATGGCGATATGATGCTCAATATTTTATATCTACCCATCAATTTTGCTGGAATCTTTATGTGGAAAAATCACCAAAATCAAGCAAAAACAAAAATTACAATCACCTCTTTAAACATAAAAGAAATCATATTTTATAGCCTATTAATCACCTTTGCAACTTATATTTATGGAATGTATCTACAAAGTCTTAATGCCTCTTTTGCCTACCTCAATGCCTTTAGTGTAATGGCTCAGATCCTTTCTTTTTATCTACAAGTCAAACGCTATGTGCAAAGCTATCTTTTAGTCACCTTAGCCAATATCGCTACAATTATCATGTGGTGGCTTATTTATGATACAAGCAAAGAACAAATTGCACAATTACTTAATATCATCATTTTCTTTATAGCGGGGGTGTATTACTATTTTGTGTGGAGGGGAGAAATGAAGAAACAAGAGGTGGAAAATCAATGAAAGCTACAATTCTTGCCAATGGTGATTTTCCAACATTAAATTCGCTCATTAATGAGCTAAGAGAGGCAGAGTTTTTAGTTGCTTGTGATGGGGCCGTATGTCATCTTGAACAATTAGAGATTCAACCAGATATTATTATTGGTGATCTAGACAGCATTACAGAGAGACTCAAAGAAAAATACTCCCAAAAAATTATCCACATCAAAGAACAAGAAAGCAATGACTTATCTAAAGCTTTTTTTTACTGCGTGGATTTAGGATATGATGATTTTAGTATTCTTGGGGCCACAGGAAAAAGAGAGGACCATACGATTGCAAATATTTCTTTACTCTCTATCTATATTCATCATTGCAAAAGTGTTGTGATTAAAAGTGATTTTGGCACCTTTAGTGTCCATAAAACTCCTTGTAAAATTTCAAGCCAAAAAGGTCAGCAAATCTCAATTTTTACCCCCAATCCCAACACTCTACTTACCTCTAAAGGACTCAAATATCCCCTTCATCATCTTGCCCTACCCCTTTGGGCAAAGGGTACTCTTAATGAAGCAAGAGGAGAATATTTTACACTTCATTCTCAAAAAGAAGGAGAATGTGTCATCCTTTATCATGCATTGATTCATTAAAAATATTCCATTGGTTTTTTATTTTATAGATTTTTATCGCACGTCACCTGTAGAGTTTAAATCACAAAATATCAACTAAATATTAATTATTTTTTATAAGAATAGTAGAGTAACTTTAATTTCAAGGAACATTTAATGATTACACCCCAAGACCTATTTTTACAAAGACGAAAATTTCTATCTCTAGGGATAGGAGCAATGGTTAGCCCATTCTTAATCGATGAACTTATGGCACAAACTCCTTATGGCAAACCGCTTGATTATCTCAAAGATACAAATCCCTCACTCAAACCCACAAAAGAAAATGATGCAACAAGCTATAACAATTTTTATGAATTTGGTTTTGGTAAAGATGATCCAAAAGCTAGAAGCAAAGGATTTCAACCCACTTCTTGGGAGCTTACAATCAGCGGAGAAGTCCAAAATCCCCTCACAATTGAACTTGAGGATCTGCTTAAGCGAGTTAAGCTACAAGAGAGAATCTATCGTATGCGATGTGTAGAAGCCTGGAGTATGGTAATCCCTTGGATAGGTTTTGAGCTTAGAGAACTTATCAATCAAGTCAAACCCACCTCAAAAGCTAAATATATTCAATTTACAACCCTGTATGATCCTAATATATTCCCCATGCAAAGAAGCCTGTTTTCTGGGATTGACTTCCCCTATGTAGAGGGATTAAGATTAGATGAGGCCAATCATCCCCTAACCTTACTTGCTGTTGGAATGTATGGTAAACCTCTTTTGCCTCAAAATGGAGCGCCTATCCGCCTAGTTGTACCTTGGAAATATGGCTTTAAATATATCAAATCAATTAACAAAATAGAATTTACCTCAACCCAACCCCTTAGCACTTGGGAGAAGCAAAATTCTAGAGAATATGGATTCTATGCCAATGTCGATCCTCAAACCCCACACCCTCGATGGTCGCAAGCAAGTGAGCGCTTAATTGGAGAGCGTGGAAGAAAGCCCACCCTTTATCTCAATGGTTATGAAAAAGAGGTGGGGCATTTATATGAGGGAATGGATAGGAGCAAACTCTATTGAAAAAACTTCTTGGAATAGGAATTTTTCTAGCCATTTTAATGGGAGGATTTTATATTCTCCTAGAGATTGAGGGGAACCTTACAGATCCCACAAAGATTTTTTATCAATGGAGTGGCTGGATAGCTTATGGGGCACTGGTTGGAGGATTAGTCCTTCCCTTTGGAAAATGGTGGGGGCTTTTTGCATTGCTTATGGGACTTTTGCACTCAAGCGTCTTTGTGTTTTTTGATTTTTATTTTGATTGGGGATTGATGCTTGCAGAAATCATTAAAAAACCCTATATCTATGCTGGAGTTTTTGGACTTATTCTTATGATAATCCTTGGAATTTTCTCTTTAGGTAAAAAATTTTATTCTATTCTAAGATATGGAGTATATGGGGCAGTGATCGGCTCACTTGTGCATATTGTTATGATTGCCAAGGTCCTCTCTTGGCAGATTTGGGGAGTTATTCTTGTAAGTGTAGGGATATTAGGAATTAAAATGAAATTCATCCCCTTTTATCTATTGACCCCCACAAAAAAGAGAGTGACTAATCAAAATAAATCTATGAAAAAAAAATTTTCACCAAAAGAACATGATTTCTAACACGATGCTGATTATCGCATCAATAGAGCAACCCACCTTTTGTAAGCCTCAATAATGAGAATCTTACAATCATCTTTAAATTAAACTCTCATCAATAAAAAGAGAATTGCTAGGAAAATTTTCACGATCAACATAATCGTATTTCTAAAGAAACAATAATTGATACAATCATCGTATTATTAAGATATGAGAAACGTTACCTTTTTATGAATATTTTAAGTTTGGAAGATGGTGTTGGGGGGGGGGGGCATTTATATCTTAAAAGAGAAATGTTGAAGTAATGGATTTCAAAAATATAAATAATTCAAAACTTAAGATATAATCTTAAAATCAAAATCTAAAAAGTGTATTTAGTATTTTTAGATTTCGAGAATTTTAAAAGTGAGATTTTTATGAAAACAAAAATACTAAGTATCGCAGTAGCAAGCCTTGTGTGTGCAAGTATGGCAGAGGCTAGATTTTTTATTGGACTTGATGTGGGCTATACATCAGCAATCAGTGAAACTAATGGGGGTGTCAGCGGAAGTGGTAATACACGATTCTTAAGTGTAAAACCTAGTTCTTGGAGCAGTGCCTTTAAAACAAAAACTTGGAGTGGAACTTTTGGAACTCCAAGTGGGACAACTTCAACTTTTACCCAAGATCCTTATTCAGGCTTTAATATTAATCTTAATTTTGGAAGTGAGCATTTTTTCTTAGACGATTATTTGGGAATCCGAGTTGGGGGACTTGTAGGCTATACAAGCTATTCAAATTCCACTCGAATTGAAACATCAGCTCAGTATGGGAGAAATCTAATTGGGATTAAAGAAACTTATGACTTTTTGGATGCTGGAATCAACTTTGATCTGATGGTGAATTTTTGGAGCAATGGATCATACAGTTTTGGTGTTTTTGGTGGTGTAGAGGTAGATTATCATTATTTGCTTGATTTCAATAATTCAAAGACACGTGAGAGTGCAAAAGATTTTCCCTCTAGGCATGCCTTCGACCTTGCTGGGCGTGTAGGGGTTAGCACACTTATGGCAAATCATCATTGACTAGATGTTCTAGCAAAACTTCCAATTGGATCTGTTATTTCAGGAACAGAGACAAAAGCCAATCTCATCTCTGTGTTTCCAACTATTAACATCAATGTAGGCTATAAATATATTTTCTAATTTTTACTCAGATTTTTTCTGAGCAAAAATTCACACTTCTCCTTTTACCATCTGTAACAACATTACCTTTTATTTACTTTTTTCACTCTCTTTTCTTGACTTATGCTCAATAATCTAGATAAAATTTGAAAGTTGGGTTTCAGGGACTTTCTTTAAAGTCTTCTGAACTCTGCAGAAAACTTAAAGATAAGGAATCCCTATGTTAAGCCCTAAACAGAGAGTTTCTCTTGCACTCTCTTCACTACTGATTTCCTCACAAGTTTACGCTATTGATGTAAGTTATCAATCTCATATCAAGCCCTCTGCAGTGGCACTTGATGCACTAAGACACAAAGGAAATAATACTCCTAAAATTAAAGAATCTTCTAATGGTATCTCTGTTATAGATATTGCAGATGCAAATAATGCAGGAATTTCTAATAACTATTTCACAGATTTTAATGTGGGCAAAGAGGGCTTAATCTTTAATAATTCTAAGGATTTGTTTGTAAATACCACTCTTGCAGGTTATATCAATGGAAATTCTAATCTTAGTAATGAAGCTTCTCTTATTCTTACACAAGTCACAGGCTCAAATCCCTCCTCACTCCTAGGGGTAATGGAGATAGCTGGAAAAAGAGCTGATTTAATCATTGCTAATCCTAATGGAATCACTTGCAATGGCTGTGGGGTTTTAAATGCTAAATCTTTTACACTCTCCACAGGTGTAATTTCTCAAGAAGAAATCAATAGGGTTGATCATATTAATGAGCTTAACAAAACTCTAACAATGATGACTCAAAGAGGACATATCAATATTGAAGCTTTGAATACAAGCAATACAGCAAAGCTCAATATCATTGCTAAAAGTGCATCAGTCAAGGGAAACCTTATAGCAAATGATTTGCGGTTGATTTTGGGGGAGAATAAAGTCTTCTTTGATTTAAGCAATAAAAGTGATGCTTCCCTCCTCCTGTATGAAGCAATCACTACAAAGAATGCCAAGGGAGAAGAGCAAAAAGCCCTAGCTCTTGATGTGACTCATTTAGGAAGCGTGGTTGCCAATAGCATCTATCTAGTAGCCACAGATGAGGGAGTGGGAGTAAGAAACTCAGGAACTCTAGCAACAACTGGAAGTAAGATAAAAGGGGATGGAGGATTTGTTATTGATGTTAATGGGATTGTTACAATCTCTGCTCCTGAAAATGCAAAAAGCACACTTGATCAAGAGAGTATCTCCCCTACTCTTAGCTCTAGTGCAAATTTAGATATCAGAGCAAAAGAGCTTCATAATGGCTCAATCATCTCAGCAAATACGGATGTGAATATCACCGCAGAGAAGGTGGAGAATATTTCAAGGTATGAAGTCAAAGAGGTTGTAACAAGCTATACAGAAGATTCTTGGTATGTGAATATGGGGACAAATAAGATTTTTGATAAGCGATGGAAGGTCGAAGAACAAGTGCAAAACTACTCCCCCGCCATTATTCAAGCAGGAAATAATCTCACTATTACAGCAGGCAGTATTACAAATGATATGGGCAATCTCAATGCTACAAATGAGGCAGTGTTTAAAACAAAAGAGAGCTTTATCAACAAAGCTCCAGAGCTGAAAGTAAAAGTATATCGCCATCACTATAAGAGGCGAAATATTGATACAAAAATCGTAGAGACCTACCACGAGGAGATAGAGAACTCTTGGTATGCCCAAAACAATCTCCCCCAATATAATCTCCAAAACCTCCTCCTCTGCAATCAAGAAAAAATCCTCTCCAATGCCCTAATATTTGCTTCAACTCCAAACTACACACAAGAGAGTAGAGAAGAGTATGTAAGCCTCTCTTCCTATCTTGCCTCAGACTCTTATAAAGAGTATGTCAAATCTCACTACCACAGGGATCCAAACTACTCTAATGCACTTCTGCAAAAAGAAATAGAACTTGCCGTGCTAAAAGAGACCTACAGACAACAAAACACCCAAGCGCTCAATAGTGCATTTGAAAACCTAGAGAGAAGATTGCAAGAGATAAAAGAAGCAAAGCAAAATATTGACCCTAACACTCTTACAAGTGCAGGAATTAGTGCAGAGAGTGTGAAAATTGAAGGTGGAGAAATTACAAATAGCGCTCTCATAGAGGCGGGGTATATCGCAATCATCGGAGATAAGGTATTCAATGAGAATGGAGAGATTACCTCACGAGGAGATCTCAATATCCAAGCAGGAGATTTTAAAAACTTTGGAGCTGACTTAATTGCGGGGAATGATTTAACTATCAATGCTGATAATGTAGAAATTGGGACAATTCGTTTCAAAACTAGTGATCTTGGGAGTGTGGGCAATAAAACCTCAGATCTCTTTGGAAACAACATCACAATCACTTCAAACTCTGATGCAACATTCACATCAGTCAATATGGAAGCAAATAATAATCTCTCAATCAATGCAAAAGATAATATTCTCTTTGATACTGCCCAAAATATCTCAATCACTCAAACTTCAAGCTCAAAAACAAAGATTGGGTGGTTTAAAACGACAAAAACCACTATCACCACCACAACCACAACAAAAACAAATATTGCCAATTCCCTAAAAGGCAATAATATTTCTATCTCTGCAGGAAATAACTTAAAGGGCTTTAATATCAAAACAGATGCAAAAGAAAATCTAGCTCTAAATGCAGGAGGTGATCTCACTCTAAGCACTAAGGAAGATGAAAAAAATATTGAGGAGCATAAAGTAGAAAAGAGCTTTGGCTTTAAAACACATAAAGAAAGTAATCCTATTAGAAAAAGTGTGGGGATTTCTTTAGGCTATACACAAACAACAACGGATACAAACACAACAATCACTACTCATAATAATCAAACTCTAAGTGCAAAGAATATTAGCCTTACATCAGGAAAGACAGCAAGATTAGAATCTATTGATACAAAATCAGAAAATATCTCCATACAAGCAAAAGATATAACCATTACAGCTAAAGAAGATAAGTTTGAGGAAACGATTGATAAAAAAGAAGAGTTCTGGGGATTAGGAGTGAGTGTAGGGGTCAATACTTATATTCCTAGCTTAGAAGTTGGAGGAGGCTTTGCCAATACAGAGATTTCATCTCAAGACTCTCTGTATCGCACAAGTGCTTCAAGTGCCAATATCAATGCAAAAAATATCACAATCACTACAGCAGATAAAAAGGGTAATCCGCAAGGGGATATTAATATCATAGGCTCTAATCTTAAGGGTGATGAAATGGCTCTTTTGGGAAAAAATATAAGAATCAAAGCATATGAAACAAAATACAAGCAAACTCATACAAGCACTTCTAAAACTAAATTCCAACTAGGTATGTAAGCTGGGATAGGGGTAAATGGACTGACTGTAGGGGTTGAAGGGTATCAAATTGTAGGACAGCCTATTGTCGCAATCTTAAATGCAAGAAATGATACAAATACAAAACTCCCCCCTCAAAAACTCAACACTAGCTATGAGCAAACAAGTGGAACTTCTCACACAGGAAGCACTCTAGCAGGAAAGAATATTACTATCACTTCAGAGAGAAACACGGGCATTATTGGCTCTTCTATTCACGCCACAGCAGACACTACAATCACAGCTAAAAATCTCAATGCCATTGCAAGTATTGATACAAAAACAGGATATGCCTATAATCTAGACTATGGGATTAATAGTAATGTTGGCTACTCTTTTCCTTTTTATGCAGATTTACGAGCAGATGCCTATGCACAAGGAGGCGCTGTAGGCTCTGCTTCTACACATGTCAATAATGCCTCAATCCAATCAGCCAATCTCACAATCCACACAACAAAAACTCCAATCAATCTTTCTCAAGCAGAAGAAAATCATAAAAAAATAGGAAATAATCTTAAAAAGCTTGGCGAAAATATTAAGAAATATCTCCAAGCACAAAAAACAGGCAATAAATTCCAACAAACTATCGCTCTAGCAGGGATCACTTCAAATGCAGCAATAGCACTAAACAATATAAAAAAGAGTATAGCTCTTGATAAACAAAACCTTAGTGCCTATGTGGATAATCTCTTATTTGGCAATGTCAATCTATTGGGAGGAAATCTTAAAGCCAACAATATCAAGATGAATGTCGCAGGAGATCTCAATATTTCAAGCATACAATCCCACTCTGCAAGTGGGAGAGCTGATATTGAAGCAAAAACAGGAAGCATTATTTCTGCCCCACTTCTTCAACCCCTTGAAGCAGAAGGAAAACTCCAAGGCAATCTTAGTGCCACCATTCAAGAGCAAGCAGGGATAAAAGCTGATAAAGTTGAGATTACAACCAATCGCAATATAGGACTAACCAATGCTTATATCTCTGCTACAAATAAAGATTCTTCTATCAAATCTCATTCAATGACAAAATTAGATCTTAAAGATGTGAGTCTGGATATTCAGCAAGATGTTGGCGTTAAGGGAATTCTAACCCTTGACCAATGGTTGATACAAGGAATAATTATGGGAGGATTTGGAGATATTAAGGATAATTTTAATAATAGGAAAATAATTCCTGCATTTAAAAAGCTTAGCGATATAGCCCACCTTAAATTTGGAGACAATAGCTCTTCTCTCTCAGGCTCTATCACTTCTCGCCCCTCTAGCATCTCTAAAGATATCAAAGTAGAAATAGGAGATGATAAAAGAGAACCAAAGAATATCTTTAGAGGAGAAGCTCAAGAAGCAGTAAAAACACAATCAATCAAATTTAGCCATTCTAATAATGAAAAATTTTGGACTAAAAAATAAGGATAAACAATGAAAAAACTATTACTTACTCTATGTTTAATTTTTGGAATTGTAAATGCAGAAGACATTACATCAAATTCAGATATTGGGCAGTGGAGGACTTTTATAGGAGTTGAAGGGGGAGTGGGGTTGTATAGTATTATGACTTCAGCTTTTTTTGCGCACTTCAATACTTACTTAGGAGGAAAAAAGCCCTATGCTGATTCTTTGGGGTATAACCTTGCTCTGCAAGTGGGGTGGCAGAAGTATTACTCTGAGCATTTTGGGAAACGTTTTATTCTCTCTTTGCGTGGAGATTATATGCAAAATTATGGAAAGTATGATGATGGGGATAAGCAATTTCCTCTAGGCAATGGCTATGGCTTTATGTTCTCTTTTATTACCGATTGGCTTTTTGATTTCTCTGTGCAAGATAAGAAACGATATGGAATGTTTGTGGGGTTAGGGATTGATGTGTTGGGATTAGATTGGATTCAAAAAGCTTCTAATAGATTGGGAGTCGCCCTTTCTTTTGTGGCAAGATTTGGATTTAAAGCTCAAATTGAAAATGATGTATTTGATATTACTCTTAATATTCCAACTTTTGGGCTAGCTTCAGGACCTAGCCTTGATCCTAATTGGAAATTTGGAGACTTTCTTAATGTCCCTATCAACTCCACTCTAACTCTAGGCTACAAACACCTCTTCTAGGAGAAACAATGAAAAAAGTTATTTTATGCGCATTGCTTTTCACACAAAGTTTTGCAGTAGGGTTTATAGATAGTCTTTTTATGAGTGATGCAGAAAAAAGAGAACAAGCAAGAATTGAAGCAGAACAAAAGAAACGCACAAAGCACTTCTTTGGAGTTGAGGGGGGAGTAGGATACTATGATTTTGCATATGCTCTTTTTGCTACAGGCAATCCACTTCTTGCTGGTAAAACACTAGCATCGACTTTAGGTTATTCTGTAGGGATTTTAGGAGGTTGGCAACGCTATGATTATGAAAAAGTAGGGATTCGCCATACTTTTGGGGTTAAATATGATTGGGGATATGATATGGGGAAATTTGGAGGGAATGAGCAATTAGATTATAGAGGGAATGATTTTTATATTTTTGGACTCTTGTATTATGCAATAGATGGTTTATTTGATCTTGTAAAAACCAGTGGGAATAGATTTGGAATAAATTTGGGAATATCCTTTGATTTTAATATGAACTACAGCAAAAACGAGAAAGAGGGAAACAAACTAATTGGTGGAGGTGGCATTATCGGGCGATTAAGACTAGGGGTTTATACACAAGTAGAGAATAATATATTTGATTGTATTCTTAGCTTCCCAACACTTGGTGTTGGTTTTGGAGAAATGATGATGCCCTCCACCCTCACCCTTGGCTACAAACATCTCTTCTAACGAAATGATAGGGAACTAAGAAATAAGGAAAAACGATGAAAAAGCCATCACTCTCTAAGCAATTGGTAAATCTCTATGCTCTCACTCCCTAGATTTCTCTCCTTTGTTTTTATAGGATTCTCTTTAGGTCTTGCCTCTTGTTTTCCTATTAGCACCATTGAGTTTGTCCCCTCAGAGACTTCACTAAAAGTCATTGAAAAAGAAAAGATCTTTGATGAGCTTACTTTTTTAAACTCTTATCTCTCTTCCTTTGCTCACTCTTGCCTAAGTGTTTCAGAGATTTCTCTTCTTTTAGAAGAACTCAATAAGAGTGCGATTAAAGAGGGGTATATCACTACAAAATTTGGGCTTATTCCTCAAGATCTTAAAAGCGGGGTTTTAAAGATTGGCATAGAGGTGGGAATCATCGATGAATTAGAATTTAGAGATAACTCCACTTTAATGTTTTTCTCCAAAGATTTTGCAATTAAAAAAGGAGATATTCTTAATAATAAAGAAATTGAATTTGGATTAAGCAATATTAGAAGAAATAAATACCTAGACCCTAAAGTCATCATCACTCCCTTAGGAGAAGGAAGCCGAGTAGAGATTGTAGTGAATAAGAAAGCTTTGCCTCTCTTCTTTAGTGCCACACTTGATAATGGGGGAAGCACAGGAGTGAGAGACTATGGCTCAAGCTCTTTGGATAAATTTAAAAGCTTTTTGACTAGCAATATCCAATCAAGTTTTCTTTTTGGGATAGAAAATCCTACTTATCTAGGGGATACTCTCTCTTTTTTTATCAACAATTCCATTCCTTTTACTCAAGGAGCTCATTGCTTATATGCTTCTGCAAGTTATGCCCTACCCATTAGAAGAGCTCTTCTTGAGTTGAGTGGCTCTTACTCTCAAAGTGCCTCTACTTTAGAGCTTGATTTTAGCTCACCAATTAACTCTAGCAAATCTTGGAGCTTTAGCTCAAAGCTAAGTTATTTACTTCTAAGCAATGTATTTCACTCTTTGTCTTTAGGCATAGGGTGGAATATCAAAGATACTAAAAACTTCTTAGACAAAGTTGAGTTAGAAGTGCAAAGAAAATTTTTAAGTGATGTGTCTTTGTTTTTAAACTATAAGCATTACTTTGGGATTTCTGAGTTTATGATGACTCTCTCACTTCTTCAGGGAATCTCTGCCTTTGGAAGTAATAAAATTTTAGGAGATCATAACCCCTATCTCTATACGATCCCCACTCTTGATTTCTATCTCAATATCCCCTTTACTCTTGCAAATCAAAGCTTTAACTTTAGCTCAATGCTTAAAACTCAAATCTCTCAGAGTGATTTGTATGCCAGTGAGAAAATGAATATTGGAGGGAGAGCAAGTGTGAGAGGATTTGATGGATTATCTTTAAGTGAACAGATTGGAGTGATTTATAGAAATGATCTAGTGATTTATCTCCCAAGTGTTGCAGGAGTTATCTTTGCCCCCTCCCTAGGACTTGATGCAGGATATGTGCAAGATTTTAAAGAAAGTGTAGATCAATATAATTTTCTCTCAGGGGGAGGGGTGGGAATTAAGATGTTTGCATCTTATTTTAATATGGAGTTTTGGTGGTATTATCCAATCTATAACCCCTATAAGGTGCAAACACAGAGTTTTTATCTAAGCTTTGGGGTGAATGTGTGAAATGCTAGATTAAACACTGACCCTATCTCTTATTAAAAACTTAGCCATAGAAACAAATCACACAAACTCCCCCTAAATTTTAATCTTCACTCCACTTCTTTTCTAGCTCCAAAAGCCCTCTCTTTTTCTCCTCCCCTAGCACATAGTTTCCTATTTTTCCATTTTTGCAAATCACCCGATGACAGGGAATAAGAAGCAAGAGAGGATTCTTACCCAAAGCATTGCCTAGAGCTCTTGCAGAGTTTGGAGCATTGATTTTAAGTGCTAAGTCTTGATAACTCAAGGTCTGTGCATAGGGGAAAGAAGAGAGTGTTTGATAAATTTTTCTCTCAAACTCACTCCCACTCAAAGCAAAGGGGAGGGAAAAAGTCTTTAACTCTCCTTTAAAATAAGCCCTAAGCTCACTCATTGCCTCTTGAAGCAGCGGGGTTGGAGAGGCAGAAGCATTAGAGGGGAGAAGTGAGAAGTTTTGATGAAGTGCAATAATCCTCTCCTCTTGCTCTAAGATAAAAAACTCTCCTATAAAACTATGAAAAACTCCATAATTCACTCATTACTCCAAAGCTAGGTTTGTTAAAATCTTGAATCTGATTTTTTCTAAAGGATTTTACAATGGATTATAAAGAAAGTATGAAACTTCCTCAAACAGATTTTCCAATGCGTGGAAATCTTCCAAATAACGAGCCTCTTACCTATAAAAAATGGCAGGAGCAAAAAGCATTTTTACAAATGCAAAACCAAAGAGATCCGCTAAGAAGCTTCACACTCCACGATGGCCCACCTTATGCCAATGGACATCTTCATGTCGGACATGCTATTAATAAAATCCTTAAAGACATCATCATAAAATTTCATTATTTTCAAGGGGAATATCCCTACTATACCCCTGGCTGGGACTGCCATGGGCTTCCTATTGAACAACAGGTAGAGAAAAAAATTGGAAAAGAAAAAAAAGATTCTCTGCCCAAAGCAAAAATTCGTGAACTTTGCAGAGAGTGGGCAAGAAACTTTGTTGATATCCAAAGTCAAGAATTTCAATCCTTAGGGGTTTTGGGAGATTTTGAAAATCCCTATAAAACAATGGATTTTGACTTTGAGGCTGATATTTATCAAGTGCTTTGTCAAATTGCACAAAATGGACTTCTAGCCCAACGCTATAAGCCCATCTATTGGAGCTGGGCAGCTAAAAGTGCGCTTGCAGAAGCAGAGGTAGAGTATCAAGAAAAAATTAGCGATTCTATTTATGTCGCCTTTGCTCTTAGCCCTAAAAGTCTTGAAAAACTTGGTGTGCAAAAAGCCTCATTTGTGATTTGGACAACCACTCCTTGGACACTCCCTGCAAATGTAGCCATTGCCCTCAAACCTGATGAATGTTATGTGCTTACAAGTGAGGGATACATTATTGCAAAAGCATTGCTAGAAACCCTGCTTCAAAAAGATGTTTTAAAGGAGGGGAAAATCATCAAAGAGTGGAATTCAAGTGAGCTAGAAAAACTTGTTGCACTCAATCCTCTCAATGGCAGAGAAAGTCTCATCATCCTTGGAGATCATGTTGTGATGAGCGATGGAACAGGCTGTGTGCATACAGCTACAGGACATGGAGAAGATGACTATAGGGTGGGATTAAAATATGGCCTACCTGTATTTGTTCCTGTGGATGATGGGGGGAATTATAATGAGCTCATTATTCTTGAGGGGCTATTGGATAAGGAATTTTTAGGCAAAAATATCTTTGAATCTCAAGAGAAGATTATGACTCTTCTTGGTGCTTCATTGCTTAAGGCCCAAAAGATTAAGCACTCCTACCCTCATTGCTGGAGAACACACCAACCTGTGATTTTTAGAGCCACAACACAATGGTTTATCTTAATGGACAAGCCTTTTTATCAGGGCAAAACATTAAGAGAAATTGCATTAGAGCAGATAGAAAAAGTTGCCTTCTATCCTGAAAGTGGAAAAAATCGCCTTAAAACAATGATTGAAAATCGCCCTGATTGGTGTATTTCAAGACAGAGAGACTGGGGGGTTCCTATTGCCTTTTTTATTGATAAAAAAAGTGGGGAAGCCTTGCTAGATGCTGAAGTGATGAAACATCTTCAAAATATCTTTAGGACTGAAGGATGTGATGCGTGGTGGAGTAAGAGCATACAAGAGCTTCTGCCCTCAAATCTCAAACATAGGGCAGAAGAATTTGAGAAAAATTTAGATATTTTAGATGTCTGGTTTGATAGTGGAAGCACTTGGAAAGCAGTTTTACAATCTAGCAAATATAATAGCGGAAACTATCCCGCAAACCTCTATCTTGAAGGGAGTGATCAGCATCGAGGATGGTTTCAAAGCTCACTCTTGCTCTCTTGTGCACTTAATGGCAAAGCTCCTTTTTCTATGGTGCTTACTCATGGCTTTAGTGTCGATGAAAATGGAGAGAAAATGAGCAAAAGCAAGGGAAATGTTATTGCCCCTGAAGAAATACTCAAAGAGTTTGGGAGTGAAATTCTTAGACTTTTTATAGCAAGCAGTGATTATCAAAATGACTTAAAAATTTCAAAATCTATCCTTAAACAAGTCGCAGAGTCTTACCGAAAAATTAGAAATACTTTAAGATTTTTACTTGCAAATACCAATGATTGTAAAGAAATTTTAGGACTTGAACATTTCTCAAAAATTGATAAATGGGCATATCAAGTGGCGATGCAAACCTTTGATAGAATCCAAGAATGCTTTAGAGAATTTGACTTTGTCAAAGGAATTGCACTCTTGCAAAATTTCATCACCAATGAGCTCAGTGGAATCTATCTTGAACTCTGTAAGGATAGTTTGTATTGTGATGAGGTGGGAAGCAAAAAAAGAGAAGCGAGCCTTAGTGTGATGGCAATCATTGCAAGAGAGATGCTCTATTGTATCGCCCCAATCCTCACCTATACTGCCAATGAGGCTCTAGGCTACGCAAGTGAGGCTATCACAGAGGGGAAAATCAAAGATGTTTTCTCTCTTTCAAGAAGTCCCTATCGCTATGAAGTCAATGAAGACTTTAAGGAATTATTAGAGATTAAAAATGCTTTTGAATCTGCACTCAACACGCTTAAGCAAGAGGGAGAAATCAAAAGTTCCCTTGAACTTGCTGTAGTAAGTGAATATGAGTTTGAGGCCCTTGATGTATGGCTCATTGTCTCTGAAAGTCTTAAAGAGGGTTCTGGGGAGAAGGTCGCAGAGTTTGAAGTTAATGGCAAGATTTTCAATCTTCATAAAAGCACAAAACACAAATGTCCAAGGTGTTGGAGATATCTTTCTTTAGAGGAGAATACTCCTTGTAAGCGATGTGCTGACGTGCTAGAAAAAATGTGCTGAAGCTTTAGTGGGGGGGGGGGCTATAAATTAGCTCCCCTAGAAAACATATTTATAGCTCACAAGAGCTTGAATGTTTTGGTAAGTGAAGATGAATGTGTCATCAACTTTTATTTGTGTAGTGTTATTGAGCACATCTTCATAATCATAGTGTTTAGAGTTTATTGTTTTTGCCATAGGGATTTTTGCCATAACCTCAACCCGATGATTCTTATTCACCAAAGTGCTAAATCCTGCACGTAAAAATGCATCTTGAGCCACTATCTTATTACCCACATAAACATCAGTTGAGACATTATTGACAGTATATGTCAATCCCATGACACTTTGTTTTTTTGGGTTAAGATCTGTTATGGCATATTCGACACCTACAAAAAATCCACTTGTGAGTTTCTCTTCCACAAGAAAATTGACTAAGAAATCTGTGTTGAACCCATAATGTATAGTATTAAGCTGAGTTTTTCTACTTTCAACTTTGCCCCAACTTATTCCATATCCTCCAAAAATTCCCCATCTCCAGCCAAAATACTGCGATTGGATAAAATGTTCAGTCCCTAAAACAAGATTTCCCACCACTCCATTTTCTCTCAAATTTACTCTCTTGTTTTCTTGAACTGGACCATTGGGTGTTAGATTTATTGAATAATGATATATTTTGTTCTCAAATTGTGAAAGATTTCTAAGATACCCTCCCTCAACTCCTATGTAAAACCTAGCTTCTGCCACACCTACACACAATAAAGAAGATATAAAAACCCCTAATAATTTTGTTTTCATCTTTCGCTCCTTTAAAAAAGTCTCTCTATTGTAAGGAAAAAATACAGAAAATATAAGACAAAATTTACTTTTTGACAAGATTTTTTAAAAATTTCTTCTATCATTTGGATTTTTCTATTTTAAAATCATGATTTTATTTTGGAGTAAGTGTGTGAAAAATATTGCAATTTTATGTGACAGCAATCCAATGACCAAGCCACGTCCTGCACGACTTATTAGAATGC
The DNA here is from genome assembly GCF_003364215.1 of Helicobacter cholecystus. Classification (GTDB taxonomy): domain Bacteria; phylum Campylobacterota; class Campylobacteria; order Campylobacterales; family Helicobacteraceae; genus Helicobacter_G; species Helicobacter_G cholecystus. The sequence goes on along the minus strand of NZ_NXLU01000001.1, from coordinate 234,986 downwards.
TTCAGGGCTTTTATCATCTTTTTGTGTTTGGCAAAGAATGCCCCTTAATTCAAGGAGTGAAAACCTTTTCTTTTCCCCCTAGCAAGAGTGCAGCCCAAAGAACCCCCCAAGAGCAAGAAGAATTACTCCAAGCTTGCAGAAATAAAAACTTTGACAAACTTCTCTATACTCCTAATCGTTTGATACTAAAAGATGCTCTTCTTAGCACTAAGGGGCTGGATTTATTGATTGTTGAAGATATCACTCTTTTGCCCTTTGCCTTAGAATATAAAAAAAATAATTTGAGAGCCAAGGTGATGATTGATTTAAGAGAATATTATCCCCTAGAGTATGAAAATGATGCAAAATGGTTAGAGAGTTTTGGGGCATTTTTTAAATATCTCTGCGATACATTTCTACCCCAAGTTGATCGTGCTCTTTGTGTAAGTGAAGGGATTGCACACAAGTATCAAGAAGTATATAACATTTGCCCCACACTCTTTCTCTCTCTTCCTCCATACAGCCCACTCACCCCCTCAAAAAATACTCATTTAGAGCTTATCTACCATGGACTAATCAGTCCTGATCGCGAGAGTTTCAATCTCTTAGAAATTGCTAAAGGGCTTAAAGAGGGGATAAGATTAAACCTCATCACCCTTAGCAATCACCCCTCTTTTTTAAAAGATTTTCACTCCCAAGCCCAAACAATCCCCACAATTAAAATTCATACACCAAAAAAGCTAGAGGAGATTATCCCCTTTACAAATGCCTTTGATCTTGGAGTCATTACACTTAAACCCAATGGATTTAATAACACTCATGCTCTGCCTAATAAATTCTTTGAGTATATTCAAGCTCGTCTTGGAGTGATGAGCACACCCCTACCTTCAATCACTCCACTGATAGAAAAATATGGAATTGGAAAAGTCTCAAAAGATTTTCAAACCTCTTCTTTAATTGCTTTAATTAACTCTTTGACCCTACAAGATGTTATCCACTTTAAATCCAATGCCCATAAAGTAAGCCCACTTTTAAGCACACAAGAAAACCAAAAAAAGATTTTACATCTCATTGCAGAGCTATTGGGAGAAAAAAATGATTTGGCTTGATATTACAGATCCAAAATATGTCCTTTTTTTTAAAGGCATGCTTCCTCTACTTAAAAAAATAGATGAAGTGATAATCACAACAAGAGGGAATGAGGACTATAGTGAAACTCATCGACTTTTAGAACTTTTTAAGATTGAGGCATACTGTATAGGGGGTTATGGAGGGGCGAGTAAGTTGGGGAAGCTCCAAGCAAGACTGCAAAGGCAAAATGGGTTCTTATCTCTTTTTAAGCGTTTGGGTAAAACCCCTCAAATATTTATTACAGGAGCAAGTGTTGAGGGAGTCCAAACAGCTTATGGGCTAGGAATTCCTGTGATTAACTTTGCTGACACCCCTATTGCAGGGCATATCTTCTCTCTACAGGCCCTCACCATTCTCTCTCGTCTTACCCTCCCTCTCTCCTCCCTTGTTTTTCATCCCTTTGTTGTCCCCGCTCAATGCTATGAAGCACTAGGTGTTGCAAAAGAAAATATTATTGCTTATGAATTTATTGATGTGGCTCTATGGCTTAGAGATCTTAAGAAAGGAAAAGATTTTAGAGAAGAGCTAGGGCTTGACTCCTCCTTGCCTTGTATCTTAATTAGAGAAGAGGAGTATAAAGCTCACTATGTCAAAGAAAAACTTCCTATTATTTATGAGAGTGTTCATCTACTCTCTTCCTCACTCAATGCTAATTTGGTGATTATGCCACGCTATGGAAGTGAGGGGCTTATTAAAGAATTTGGTGGTTTAAACAATGTCCATATTTTGGAGAAAAAGTTAGATCCTAGCGAGTTCTATCCCTATATTGATTTGCTTATTGGTGGAGGGGGGACAATGAATCTTGAGAGCTGTTATCTTGGGATTCCTACTATTTCTACACGCTCACTTTTTCTTTATCATGATATCTATCTTCTTGAAAATAGGTTAATGCATCATGCCAAAACTCCACAAGAAGTGCTATTTTTTGCACGCAATATCCTCAGCAAACTCACCCCACCTGTCCCAAATGCACATTTATTTGAAAAAGAAAAAGCAGGATTTGAAAAGATTGTAGAAACCCTTAAACAAAGATTTTTCACTCCCAACTAAATCACTCACTTTTCACTGATTGCCAAGCACAAAAAAGAATACTCCTTGGTGCATAAAACACAACAAAATCAATAGCTCTTTGTCATACCAATAGAATCTTACTCTCCTATTATCTTTCCCTTATTTTTTAACTTCAAACAAAACTCTCATCTCTTGGTTTTTTCTCAAACTCTGAGTAAAATCATCTCAAGCAAATTAATCAATATAAATTTTCAAAGAAAAGATTAAAGGAGAAAAAATGAGTGAGAGCAAACAACTTGTTTGTTTTGAAGCCTCTGCAGGAAGTGGAAAAACCTATAGCTTAGCAATGCGATATGTTTATTTGCTTTTTGAGGGTGCAAAAGTAGAAGAAATTCTCACTCTTACCTTTACAAAAAAAGCAGTCAAAGAAATGGGGGAGAGGATTGCAAGATTTCTAGAAATCCTTGCAGGAGAAGAATGTGAAGAAAAAAGCAATCTGATTAAAAATCTCAATCAACACTACGCTCTTCATCAAACCATAGTGCAAGAAAATGCAAAAAGGCTTCTTAAAAATTTCTATATCTCAACTCCCAAAATTATGACGATTGATGCATTTTTTAATTCCATTGCAAAACGCTTTTGTTGGTATATGGGTATTCCTTATAATTTTTCACCTCAAAAACTTGAAACTAAAGAAATCTATGAGCATTTTCTCTCCACTCTTCAAGACAAACAAAAAGAATTCTTGCTTGAGTTCTGCCTCTCTCACGACCAATCTCTCTCTCAGATTCTTAATATGATTGATCAAGTCAATGCAAACTATCCCAATAGTTTAAAACAATTGTTGCAAGGGGATCTTGAAAAGATTAAAGCAAAAATTCTACAAGAGGCTAAGAGCATTGCAGATCGAATTCTTAATCACCCTCAAGCCTCAGATACAGCAAAGAAAAATGTTAGTTTTAAAAATTTTGATGATCTTCTTTCAAAAAATTGGATTCTTAAAAGAGAGCAATACCATTATTTTAAAAACCTCAAACTCTCCCCTAGTGATTTTAATGAACTTACTCAAGCTTTAAAAGAGTATTTTTGCCTAAAAGAAAGCATCTCTCTAGGCTTTATTGAACAATTTCGTTTCCACTACAGCCAAAGCAAAAGCCATATGATTAAAAAACACAATGCGCTTGATTTCTCCGATATTACGCAAAAATGTTATAGCCTATTATGTGAGAACAAAATTTCCTCAGATTTTTTCTATTTCCGATTAGATGAGAAAATCTCACATATTCTTCTTGATGAATTTCAAGACACCAGTGTTTTGCAGTATAAAATTCTCTACCCATTAATTGTAGAGATTTGCTCTGGGAATGGAAGAATCAAGGAAAGAAGTTTTTTTGTTGTAGGGGATCAGAAGCAAAGTATTTATAGTTTTAGAGGGGGTGAGGGGAGATTGATGAGAGATGTGAGGGAAAATTTCTCACTCAAAGATTATGCACTTAATACAAATTATCGCAGTGGAGAGGTAATCGTAGAATTTGTCAATCAAGTTTTTGAGCAATGCATGAGCGACTATACCAAGCAAAATTCACAAAAAAGTGGAGGGTATGTTAAGATTTTCCCACAGATTCTCTTTGAAAAAGATACAGATAACAAATCTATTGTTTTTGATCAAATTCACTCTACCTTAGAGGAACTTTTACAAAAAGGCGCAAGACTTGATGAGATTGCAATACTCTGTTTTAACAATCAAGAAGTTCTAGAAATAGGTGATTTTCTTAAAAAATACTATCAACACATTACCACAGAAGAAAGTATTTCTTTAGATAAAAAAAGAGATGCACAAATCCTCTTAAATGCATTGCAATACTCTCTTAATCCTCAAGAGACAAATTCTCTAGCTCCCTATAATCTTGCAAAGCTTTTGGGTCAAGATATTGACTCTCCTCCTCCCTATATTGCTTGGAAAGATCAAAGCATTGAAGAGTTTATTTATCAAAGTATCAAACTCTATGCTCTTAATTCCTTGGAAGCACAAAAGATGCTTGAGTTGGCTTGTGAGAGTAAAAATATTGAAGAGTTTATTTGCAATGTCAAGAATTTTAATGGACTTGAAGAAGAAAAACAAGGATTAAGAATCCTTACAATCCACAAATCAAAAGGACTTGAATTTCCTCATCTTATTGTAGTGGATAAAATGAGTAAGGGAGGTAATGATAAAGATCCTCTTTTTTACCACTACGACCAAGAACTCAAAGCAACCCTCTTTTTAAAACAAAAAAATCGTGAAGAATTTGATGAAATCTATGCATATGCTAAACAAGTCAAAAAAGAGAAAGAACGGAAAGAGAAGCAAAATTTGCTTTATGTTGCACTCACACGAGCAGTGGAGAGTCTCTGGATTATGCCCATTCATCCCTATCGAGGAAATAGTGCATTTGAGAATATTGGTCTTGTTGATAAAGATGGGGTATTGCTTCTTAAGAGTGAATATGGAAAACTTGAAAATATCACAAGCATCAAGAATGAAAAAAATCAGCCTCTTTTAGAAGTCGTTACCCAAAAAGACTTTGGACGCCAAGAGAGCTTTATTAAAGTCAAAGAAAAAATTTATAAACCTAATCATATCCCAGCAATTAAGCGTGGAGATGCCTTTCATAAGGCTTTAGAGCTTTATCTTGGATACAAATGTCCTATCCTAAAAATAGGAAAATATCTAAAAAATCATTATGGAATCTACCTCAATATGGAGGAAGAGGGTAAAATTCTAGAGTCTTTGCAAAAAATCTCATCACTTTTTGTTGAAAAATTTCATTTTAGTGAATTAAAAACAGAAGTTTCTTTTATGGTTGAAGATAAACTTTATAGAATAGATTGTCTTTTACTTTGTAAGGATGAAAATCAGACAATCAAAAAAGCAATTGTCATTGATTATAAAAGTGGTGGGGAAAACAAAACTTATGAAGATCAAATCAGACGTTATGCAAATTTTGTCAAGATTATATACCCTCAAGCTGAGGTTAGAGGCTATTTGATGTATCAGCACAATCTTGACTTGCATCAAGTCATATGTGAAGGAGTATAAATGTTTGCATTAGTAAAAAAAATTATCCATATGGAGAGTTTTGGAGGAATCTTTTTATTTTTCTGTGCTCTTCTTGCAATGGTGGTAGCAAATAGTCCTATCGCCTCTTGGTATTTTGATTTATGGAATCAAAAACTAGGCCTTAGCTATGGAGATCACTTTTTGGGTTTTAGTCTCCATCTTTGGATCAATGATGTTTTAATGAGCTTTTTCTTTTTAATGGTGGGGTTAGAGATTAAAAGAGAATTCCTCTATGGAGGATTGTCAGGATTTAAAAAAGCAGCCTTTCCTGCAATCGCAGCCGTTGGAGGAATGATCTTCCCTGCAATCATTTATTTGATTTTTAATCTTGGTACTCCCACAGAACATGGGTTTGGGATTCCCATGGCCACAGATATTGCTTTTGCTCTAGGTGTTATCTTGCTTTTAGGAAAGAGAGTCCCCTCTTCACTTAAGCTTTTTTTAGTCACTCTTGCTGTTGTTGATGATTTGGGTGCAATTGTTGTGATCGCAATTTTTTATAGTTCAGGCATTGCATCTTTTTGGCTTCTTTGCTCAGTCTTTTTAGTAGGAATTCTTGTTGCACTCAATTATGCAGGAGTCCGATCTTTGACCCCCTATTTGCTTATTGGTATTGTGCTTTGGTTTTGTATACATGAAAGCGGAATTCACGCAACAATCTCAGCAGTAATCCTTGCCTTCTGTATTCCTATCGAACCTAAAATACAAACCAAGATCTTTATGGAAAAGATGAATAAAGAGCTAGAGCATTTCAGCAATAAAGACAAGGGGAGAAAAAATGTCCTCTTAAATCATGAGCAAATTCATCACATTGAAACTATGCACAAAGTAATGAGTGAAGTTCAAAGCCCTCTCTCTAAACTTGAACACTTTCTACACTCCTACTCTACTTATTTAATTATGCCTCTTTTTGCCTTTGCCAATGCGGGAGTTGCAATTAATGGAGGAAATATTGATCCAACAGCAAGCCATATTGTTTATGGTATAGGACTTGGCCTAATTGTGGGAAAACCTCTAGGAATCTTAATTCTTACTTATTTATGCGAAAAGTTTGGCATTGCCTCACGCCCAAGTCATCTCTCTTGGGGGTGTATTTTAGGAGCAGGAATGCTTGCAGGAATTGGATTTACAATGTCAATGTTTGTGACAAATCTAGCTTTTGAGAATGCAGGACATATTGATATTGCAAAAATTTCCATTCTTTGTTCATCACTTTTAGCAGGGATTTTAGGAAGTTTGACACTTTTGTTTTTATGTAAAAAAACTAATATGCTAAAATCTCAAGCTTAATTTTTAAATAAAAGGATACACAATGCAAGATGCAAATAGCCTTACAGGGATTCTAACTTCTCTTGTTCCATTTATCGCAATTTTTGCGATTTTTTATTTTTTATTTATTCGTCCCCAAAAAAATCAACAAAAAAAACATAAACAGATGCTTGAAGCACTACAGGTGGGAGATAAGGTTGTTTCTTATGGTGGGATTATGTGTGAGATTATTAAAAAGGAAGACAATCATTTTCTTGTAAGATCGGGTGAAAGCACAATGAAGCTTGTAAAGGAATACATCGCTTACAAAGTTGAGCAATAAGCCACAATGAACTTTCGACTTTTAATTTTTATTGCTTGCTCCATTTTTGGACTGCTACTCTCAATTCCTTCTTTTACAAATCTTCAAGGTCCCAAGATTAATCTTGGGCTTGATTTGCAAGGAGGATTGACAATGCTTTTAGAAATCAAAACTTCTGAAGCTATAAAATCTCGCTACAACTCTCTTGCAACTAGCCTTAATTATGAAGCCAAGAAACAAAAAATTCTCATTAGAAATCTTAAAACAAATGATCACTCTCTTTCTTTTAAATTGCTAGATATTGATGAAAAACCCAAAATTGATCAATTTCTCAAAGATTTTGGGGGACTAGAGATTAATTATTCTGATGGAGAATATTCTTTAAGTTTTACACAAGAGCAAATTACACAAATTACTCAAAATGCCATTGATCAAGCTATTGGAACAATCCGTAATCGCTTAGATTTATTTGGACTAAGTGAGCCTAGCGTTACACGACAAGGAAAAGAAAATATTCTTGTTGCTCTTCCAGGGATTAAAAATGCTCAAGAAGAAAAAAGGGCGATTGATTTAATTTCAAAATCTGCACATCTGCAGATGATGGCTGTTGATGAAGAAAGAGCAAGTAGAGCCAATATGATGAGTGAGAGTGAAGCACATAGACTAGGCGATGTGCTTTTACCCTTTGTGAATTCTCAAGAGAAAATTTTACTTAAAGCTGTGCCAATTATTGATGGAGAAATGATTACTGATGCAAAAGTTTCTTACGATCAAAACTCCCAACCTGTTGTAGCTTTCAACCTTGATTCAAAAGGGGCTAAGATTTTTGGAGATTTCTCTGGTGCAAATATTGGAAAAAGAATGGCAATTGTGCTTGATGGAAAAGTTTATTCAGCCCCTGTCATTCGCGAAAGAATTGGAGGCGGGAGCGGACAAATTAGTGGAAATTTTACTTCTGAGGAAGCGAGTGATTTAGCGATTGCTCTTAGGAGTGGTGCACTCTCAGCTCCAGTAGAAGTGATTGAGAAACGAAGTGTTGGGCCAAGCTTAGGAGCTGAGAGTATCAAGGCTTCGATGATTGCACTCTTTAGTGGTTTTGCCTTGGTGCTTATTTTTATGATTATGTATTATCATTTTGCAGGTGTCATTGCTGTAGGAGCTCTTCTTATAAATATCTTACTCATTATTGCGATTATGGCACTCTTTAATGCAACACTCACCCTCCCAGGAATGGCAGGAATTGTACTTACTGTAGGTATGGCAGTCGATGCAAATATCATTATCAATGAGCGTATTAGAGAGTGTTTTTATGAGGGAAAAAGCATTGCTCAATCTATTGAAGAAGGTTATGCCAATGCTTCAAGAGCAATTTTTGATTCTAACCTTACAACAATCATTGCAGCTATCCTGCTCTATGCCTATGGAACAGGAGCAATTAAGGGATTTGCCATCACAATGATTATTGGGATTGTCGTTTCTGTGGTTACAGCTATTTTTGGAACACATGGAATTTATCTTGCTATTCTTAAAAAAATTAACCCTAATCGCAAAAAGTTTTGGTTTGGGATTAAAGGATAAATATGCAATGGATTAAAAATCACACTGCCTTTAATTTTGTCAAATATAATTATTACAGCTTTTATCTTTCCTTATTTCTTCTTCTTGCTTCTTTGGGCCTGATTTTCATTAAAGGCTTTAACTATGGGGTGGATTTTGCAGGGGGGACTTTGGTGCAAATCAAATACAATTCCCCAGCTCCAATCACACAAATTCGCTCTATTCTTGATTTAAATGCAAACTTTAAAGGATCGCAAGTGAGTGAATTTGGGAGCAAGGAAGAAATTTTGATTAAAATTCCCTACTCTCCCTCTCTCTCTGCAGGAAAACTCAATGATGAAGTGAAAAGCATTCTTCAAAATACAGGGGAATTTGAAATTCGTCGCGTAGATTTAGTTGGTCCTAAAGTGGGGGCCGAGCTTAAAGAAAGAGGATTGACTGCTTTACTTTTGGCATTGATTGCAATTTTAATTTATGTTTCTTATCGTTATGAATGGAAGTTTGCTCTCTCTGCTGTTATTGCTCTTTTTCATGATGTGCTCATTAGTTCTGCATGCATCATTCTCTTTAAAGTTGATCTCAATCTTGAGGTAATCGCTGCACTCTTAACCATTATTGGATATTCCATCAATGACACAATTATTATTTTTGATCGTATTCGAGAACAAATCATTGCAAGAAGAGCAGGAAATCTTGATGATGTCATTAATGAGGCACTCAATTCTACACTCTCAAGAACCTCGCTCACTTCTTTAACAGTGCTTTTTGTAGTAGCCACTCTTTATATTTTTGGAGGTGAGATTATTGTTGGATTTTCACTGCCTATGCTTGTAGGTGTAATTGTGGGAACATATAGCTCAATGTTTTTGGCTCCAAGATTAATCGTATTATTTGGTTTTAATCTTGATGCTTATCGCCAAAAGCTCACCGACAAACAAAAAAAAGAAAAAGAGCGAGAAAAAATGCGTGAAATGTATCAAAATGGACAAATTTAAAATTTAAGGAGGAAAAAATGGATTGGGGTAGAGTATTTTTTATATTTTTTAGCCTAATGAGTTTAACATCAATTATTGGTTTTCTTTATGATCCAAGTCTCATCATGCTTTTTATTGCAGCAGCAGTAAATTTCATTTCTACAACACTTAAAATTGGAGTAAAAAATTTACTCTCTTCAGAGATGCTTGCAAGCTCTTTGGTCGTGGATTTGCATCTTATTCCTGCATTTTTAGTTCTTCAAATTTATCATAATCAAAAAGTTGCCAATGCCCTTGCAGTAGGTGCTTTAGCTGCATGTATATTTTCTGTGGCACTCATGTTGATTGAATGTGCAAAGAGCAAAGAATCTAATTTTTAGGAAAAACAATGAGTGAATACAATCCACGAGAAATAGAAAAAAAATGGCAGCAAACTTGGCTAGAGAAAAATACCTTTGAGCCTAAAGAAGACCATAGCCTTCCTAAAAAATACATTCTCTCTATGTTCCCCTATCCAAGTGGATCAATTCATATGGGACATGTGAGAAATTATTGTATTGGTGACGCACTTGCTAGATATTATCGCAAGAGTGGGTTTAATGTTTTACACCCCATTGGTTGGGATGCTTTTGGAATGCCTGCAGAAAATGCCGCAATCAAGCATAAACTTCACCCTAAAGATTGGACCTATTGCAATATTGCAAATATGAAAAAAGAGTTGATGAGCTTAGGACTCTCTTTCTCTCAAGAAAGAGAGCTTGCAACAAGTGATGAAGACTACACGCAATTTGAGCAAGAGATCTTTACAAAAATGTGGGAAAGTGGTTTAGTTTATAAAAAAAGTGCAAAACTCAATTGGTGCCCCCATGATCAAACTGTTTTAGCTAATGAACAAGTCATTGATGGGAAATGTTGGCGATGTGATACACCCGTAGTCCAAAAAGAGATGGATCAGTACTACATCAAGATCACACAATATGCCCAAGAACTTTTGGATGATTTGGATACTTTAGAGAATAAATGGCCTTCTCAAGTACTTAATATGCAAAGAAACTGGATTGGAAAATCAACAGGGTTAGAATTTGAATTTAAACTTTCTTCTCCCGTAGACAAAATCCAAACACTCAAAGTCTTTACAACACGACCTGACACAATCTATGGTGTCACTTATTGTGCAATCAGTGCAGAGCATCCTCTTACCCAAGCACTCCTCCCCTCACTCTGCCTTGAAGCACAAGAACAGATCAAAGCAATTGAAAATATGACTGCAAGAGAGCGTTCTATTGCCCCAAAAAGTGGTGTGCCTCTAGGGGTAAATGTCATCCATCCTTTAAGTGGAGAAAGTCTTCCTGTATGGGTAGCTAATTTTGTTTTGAATGATTATGGTTGTGGAGCTGTGATGAGTGTTCCTGCACATGATGGCAGAGATTTTGAATTTGCCTCTCTCTATAACTTACCCATTAAAAAAGTCATAGAATGTTCTGAGATTCCCTACACCCTTGAAGGAAAGCTTATCCAAAGTGGAGAATTCAATGGAATGTCCAACACTCAAGCCAAAGAAGCAGTAATTGAGTATTTTGAAAAAAATGCACTAGGAAAAAGAGTCACAAATTACAAAATCCGTGATTGGGGAATTTCACGTCAGCGTTATTGGGGAACCCCTATTCCACTTATTCATTGTCCAACCTGTGGAATTGTGTCTGAAACTCGCCTTCCTGTCACACTTCCCTATGATGTTGTGATTGATGGTGAGGGCAATCCCTTAGAAAAGCATCCAACTTGGAAGAAATGCACCTGTCCAAAATGTGGAATTGAGGCTAGTAGAGAAACAGATACAATGGATACTTTCATGGAATCAAGCTGGTATTTCTTGCGCTATGCTACACCTAAGAAATTACGCACCTTAAAGGCTTTAGATGAAGAAAGCACACGCTATTGGCTTAATGTTGATGAATACATTGGGGGAGTAGAACATGCTATTTTGCATTTACTTTATGCAAGATTCTTTACAAAAATGCTCAAAACTCTAGGCTATGTGCATATTAGTGAACCCTTTGAACATCTCCTCACTCAAGGAATGGTGCTTAAAGATGGTGCAAAGATGAGTAAAAGTAAGGGTAATGTGATAGATCCAAATTGCATTGTCTCAAAATATGGTGCTGATAGTGCAAGACTTTTTATTCTTTTTGCAGCACCTCCCACAAAAGAGTTAGAGTGGAATGATGATGCACTTGAGGGAGCCTATAGATTCATTAAACGCCTTTGGGATCGAAGCAAAAATGTTATTCCTTGCCAAACTCTTCCTCAAATCAACCCTCAATCACTCAGCAAAGAAAGCAAATTTGCAAGAAAAAAAGTTTATGAAGCACTTAAAAAAAGCAATGAAATTTTTAATAAAAAAATTGCAGGCTACCCCTTTAATACTCTTATTAGCTCATGTATGGAGGCACTCAATGCCTTAAGCAATCAAGATAATGCAGATGTGTGGAGTGAGGGATATTTTATTTTACTTAATCTTTTAGAGCCCATAATTCCACATATAAGTTATGAACTCTCCCAAGAACTTTTTTCTCTTAAGAATTTCATTCCTTTGGAAATTGATCAAAATGCCTTAGCAGATGAGACTTTAAACTTAGTTGTGAGTGTCAATGGCAAAAAAAGAGCTGATATTACAATCCCTTTAAATCTAGATAAACATGAAATCTTAAAACTTGCAAAAGAGAGTGTAAGCAAATGGCTAGAAGGGGAGATCAATAAAGAAATTTATATCCCTAATAAACTAGTAAATTTTGTCTTAAAATGAGAAAATTTTTTATTCTGGTTTTACTCTTCTTTCTTATGGGGTGTGGATATCGCCCCATTGGACATTTTGCTAAAGAGATTTTTGGTGAAAGTATTTATGTAGAAGTGGTGATTAATCCTAAATTTCCAAAATCTGGAATCTTTGCAAAAGATATGCTTAATAAAGCCTTTCTTGCTAGATTTCATCTCAATGTTGTTCCAAAAGACCAAGCCCAAAGTAATATTTTAATGGATTTAAGAAAGATTGACTTTACCTCAATTGCCCAAGATGATCAGGGCTTTAGCACGCATTACAGAATTACAGTGGATATTGATTTTAAATACAAAAGTATTTATGGGCAAGATTATGCGATCACTACAAGTGGAAGCAGTGATTATGCCTCAACAGACAATATGACCTCTATTGCCACAGAAAAAGCCCAGCTTGATGCAATTAATCTTGCAGTAGAGCAAGCAATCAATAAATTTGTTTCTCAAACCTTCTATCAAGGTGCAACTTATCTCAAAAAGCGTGGCAATGAATCTCGCTAAATTTTTAGAGAAAAAAGGGGCTGAATATGCCCCCTTTGATCCCAATCGTGCACCTCAAATCTTTGAACTTTTTGTAAAAGATTTTCTTCCCTATTTTCACCCTAAAGTCATTCATATTGTCGGCACTAATGGCAAAGGAAGCACAGGAAGAATGATTGCAAGGGGATTAAAAAATGTTCTGCATTTCACCTCTCCTCATCTCTTTTGCATCAATGAACGTTTTTATCTTAATGGAGAAAATATTGCACTCCAAGCACTTGAAGATGCACATACAAAGCTTTATGAAAAAAAATACATGCATAGGGCTAGTTATTTTGAATACTTGACATTTTTATGCTTATATTTGGCAAAAGATTGTGGATATTTAATTCTTGAGGCAGGGCTTGGAGGAGAGTTTGATAGCACCAATGTTATTAGGGAAAAAATTTCAGTCTTTACCCAAATTGGCCTAGATCATTGTGAGATCTTAGGGGAGAGTTTAGAACAAATTGCTACAACCAAGCTTAATTCTATGGGAAGAGTTGCATTTTTAGGAATTCAAAAATACCCTCAAGTGCAACATATTGCTAAAAATATTGCACAAAGTAAAAAAGCTCAAATTACAATCTTAAAAGACCTTATCACTCCCCCTTTTGCTATGCCTGAATTTTTAGTAGAAAATCTCACCCTTGCCTCAGAAGTATTAGATTTTCTGAATATTCAATACAATTTGGCACAAATTGCTACACTTGATTTGCAAGGGCGTATGCAAAAATACTCCTCCCTTATTACTTTAGATGTAGGCCATAATCCTGATGGTGCAAGAGCTATACTCAAAGAGTTTATGGGTAAAAAAATAATTTTAATTTATAATGCTTACAAACAAAAAGATGTCGCTCAAGTCCTCTGTATCCTCTCCCCTATTATCAAAGAAGTTCAAATCATTCCAATTAATGATCCTAGAGCAATAAGCAAAGAGGAGCTAAAAAGAATTTTAAAAGAACTTGGGCTAAAATTTTCAGATTTTAAAGAGGTTAAGAGGGGGGAAGAAATTCTTGTATTTGGTTCTTTTAGCGTTGTAAAAGCATTTTTGGAGAGTGTGGGTGAGAGATAGAATCTATATTAGCATCGTTGATGAAGAGGGATCAAAGCAGTTCAATCTGCATAAAGTTGCAAAAAAAATCTTTCTCTACTCGCTCATTGCTCTATTGATCACGATTGTGAGTGGATTTTTTTTAATGACTTATTTAATGAAGCAGATTCGAGATATTTCTGCTACAAAAATACAAATAACACAAAATTACAAAGACACTTTTTATCAAAATCAAGAGCTTAAAACAAAAATTAGCTCTAAATCCCAAGAGCTTATTGATATTACAAAAAGAGTGGATGATTTAGAGGAGATTGTCAATCTCTCCAAAAACACTGATGATCCAATCCAATACAATATCTCAAACCTTCAAACCACACAGGAGCAAAAAAAGATTCTGCTTCAAATCATTCCCAATGGTGCACCTATTGCAATTAGTGCAAAAATCGCCTCGGTCAAACTTCGCCCTCATCCCTCTAAAGGAACTTATGGTATAAACAGTGGGATTGACTACATTGTTCCACTTAAAACCCCAATTTATGCTACCGCTGAAGGGATTGTTGATCTTTCTAGAAATGGAAAAAAAGGTTATGGAAAGTTTGTTAAACTCACGCATGCCTATGGTTTTAGCTCGATGTATGCACATCTTTCAGAGATTTTAGTTAAAAAGGGGGATTTTGTTCAGAAAGGACAACTCATTGGATACAGTGGGAATAGTGGAAACAGCAATGGTGCAAGATTATATTATGAAGTAAGATTTCTAGAAGGCTATCAAAACCCACTCGATTACACTCAATGGGGTGAGGAAAATTTTGACAGTATTTTTGAAAAACAAACCCATGTGCATTGGGATAAGCTTTTATGGGCAATTGATGAGTTAAGACAAATTAAAAATCGTCTCAACAATAAGGGCTAAATATGTTTGATCATCGCTTAGTTTTAATGATTACAGATTCAAGAGGAAGCCGTATTTTCAATATCAAAGCCTTTTTTAAGCGGATTGCCTTTTATGTAGCAATTTTTATATTTACACTTATTTTTTTCTCTTTAATTTCAATCAGTATTTTCAGACAAGAACTCTTAGAGATTGAACAAAGCAATCAAACTCTCTTTAATGAGTATCAAAAACTTTTAGAAAAAAATACTCTCTTAAATGACAAAATTGAACAACGTATTGAAGAACTTGCACTTGTAGGTGATAGAGTGGAGCATTTAGAAGGGATGGTTGGAATCCCCTCAGACAGTGAAGAGTATGAGAAAATTAATTATGGACTCCAAGATAGACTTGAAATTGCCTCACTTGCAGGGGCACAAAAAGCCTTTGTTATGAAATTCATCCCCAATGGTTATCCTATGGATTATTACAGAAGAATATCAGATTTTTTTGGATATCGCTATCACCCAATTTTACAAAGAAAACACCTACATGCTGGGGTAGACTTTAGCGCAGAGATTGGAACACCGATTTATGCTACTGCTGATGGTGTTGTAGAATTTGCAAGGAAACATTATAATGGCGGATATGGAAATCTCATTAAGATTGATCACTCTTTTGGTTTTAAAACTTATTATGCACATTTAGATGAACTACTTGTAAAAAGAGGGGATTTCATTAGAAAGGGACAGATTATTGCTTATAGTGGCAATTCAGGAATGAGTACTGGTCCTCACCTACACTATGAAATAAGATTTTTGGGAGCTTATGTAGATCCTCAAATTTTTATTGAGTGGAATATGCGAGATTTTGATTCTATTTTTAAAAAGGAGACAAATATACCATGGCAGTCTTTGCTAACAACGATAAACAACTTGATGGAGCAAATGGAGCTACCATTATCTCAAGTGGCACAAAAATAAAAGGAGAAATTCATACTCATTGTCATTTACATATTGATGGTGATTTTGAAGGAGTGATTCACTCCAATAGCACTGTTAATATTGGCAAGAATGGTGTTGTCAATGGTGAGGTTTTCTCAGAAAAATTAATTGTAAGTGGCAAGCTCTTTGGAACTGTAAAATCTAAAATTGTTGAGATTATGCCTTATGGAAAAATTGATGGAAAAGTCTCAAGTCATGAGTTAGTGATTGAAAGAAAGGGGAATCTTACAGGGGAGAGTATTGTTGAGGATGGGGAGCAATTAGATTGATTTGTAGCATTTTATATGCCTTAACTCAAAATAAAGCTCTTAATTTTGAGCTTTTACTCACCCAAAACTATAAAGAAGCACAAATGGCTTTTGAAACCCTTGACTATCTTAGCCCTCAAAGTCAAATCAAGCCATTTTTACTTCCAGAATTACGTATAGTTTTTGGTGATGATTTGCGTTCCTACTTTCAAGAATTGAGTGCGCTGAGTCATACTCTTAGAAATTATTATGCCTTTGAAGGCAAAAAAATTCTCATTGCTCCAATTTTGAGCGTGATGTATGCACTTCCAAGCGCTCAGCATCTCCAATCTTTTTGGATACAAAAAGAACAAAACTACTCTATCCAAGAGCTTAAAGAAAAACTTTCTCTTTATGGTTATGAATTTGTAGATTTTGTAGAAACAGAGGGAGAGGTGAGCATTAGAGGGGATATTATGGATATTTTTATCCCTCATCACCCCAATCCTTATCGAATCTCCTTTTTTGATGTTTTTGTAGAAGAAATTAAAGAATTTGAATTAGAAAGTCAGTTGTGTTTAGAGGGAGAAGTGCAGAGTATTGAGATCACTCCCCCTTTCTTCTCTCTTTCAGAAGATGAGGAAAAAACTATCCAAGAGACAATACAAAAGCAAGACTTCCAATCTCTCAGTCAAGATGTTCAGGGTCTAGGATTTTGGTTTCTTCCACATAAAATCCTCCTTCCACAAGTTCTTAGCACAGCCCTGACACAAGAAGCAAAAAGTGAAGCTATAGAGTTTTTCTCTTTCCAAGAACAAAGCGATTTAGGAGAAAATGATCTTGAAAAGTGCAGAGTTTTAGAACCTATTGAAGGGTATAGTGATATTCTTTTTGATATTAAAAATCTTGAACTTCTTCTTGCTCATCAAGATAAACAAATCACTCTTCTTTGCAATAACTCCTCTGTCTTTGAAAATCTTAAATTTCACTACAATCTTGAGGGGGTTACACTCAAAACCTCTCCACACATCATCAATATCTTAACTCCAACAGAACTCATTCTCTCACTCAATACTTTTAGCTCTAAAACAAAAACCAAAAAACCCAAAATCTTGCTTGATGAACTAAAAATTGGAGAGTATATTGTCCATCAAGACTATGGTATTGGGATTTTTAGAGGGATTGTGCAAACTGAAATTATTGGAAGTGTAAGAGACTTTATCCAAATTGATTACCAAGGAGAAGATAAGCTCTTACTGCCTGTAGAAAATCTCCACCTCATTGATCGCTATATTGCTAATTCTGGAAATGTTCCCATTTTAGATCGGCTTGGTAAGGGGGCTTTCATCAAACTTAGGGACAAGGTTAAAACAAAGCTTTTTGAAATTGCTCAAGGCATTATTGCTCTTGCAGCAAAAAGAGATTTACTAGAGGGTTGCAAGATTGATATTACAAATCCAGAAATAAAAGTTTTTCAAAATGCCTGCAACTTTATACTTACCCAAGATCAAGAGAGAAGTATTTGTGAAATTTTTAACGATCTGTGTAGTGGGAAGGTAATGGATCGCCTCTTAAGTGGTGATGTAGGATTTGGAAAAACAGAAGTGGCGATGAATGCAATATTTGCTGTATGCAAAAGTGGCTATCAATGCGCACTCATTGCTCCTACTACCCTGCTCTCTTCTCAACATTTTGCCTCTCTACAAGCTCGTTTTGAAGGCTTTAATATTACATTAGCCAAGCTTGATAGCACGATTAAAAATAAATCTGCTGTGCTTAAAAATCTTGCTGAGGGCAATATTAATGTAATTGTAGGCACCCAAGCACTTTTAAATGCAACTTTTAAAAACCTAGGGCTTGTTGTTGTAGATGAAGAGCATAAGTTTGGTGTAAAGCAAAAAGAAAAAATCAAAGAGCTAAGTTCTAATGTTCACCTCCTCTCAATGTCTGCCACTCCAATCCCCAGAACACTCAATATGGCACTCTCACAAATTAAGGGTATGAGTTCGCTTCTCACTCCACCTAATGAAAGAGAGGGGGTGAGGACTTTTGTAAAAAATTACAGCGACTCATTGCTAAAAGAAGCTATCAGTCGAGAGCTAAGACGAGGAGGACAAGTCTTTTTCATTCACAATCACATTGCAAGCATTCAAAAGAGAAAAGAAAAGCTCTTAGAACTTATGCCTAGCCTAAAAATTGCACTTTTGCACTCTCAGATTCAAAACAGTGAGGAAATTATGGAGGATTTTTTCAATAAAAAATACAATCTCTTGCTTTGCACCTCAATTGTTGAATCAGGAATTCACCTCAGCAATGCCAATACAATGATTGTAGAAGGTGCGGATCGTTTTGGAATCGCTGATTTGCACCAGCTTAGAGGAAGAGTAGGAAGAGGGAATAAGGAAGGATTTTGCTATTTTCTTATAGAAGATAGAGAGTCTTTAGGTGAGGAGGCAAAGAAGCGGCTTTTAGCCTTGGAGCAAAATTCCTATCTTGGTAGCGGTGCTAGCCTTGCATATCATGATTTAGAGATTAGGGGAGGAGGGAATCTTTTGGGTGAAGCACAAAGCGGACATATTAAAAATATTGGATATGGACTCTATCTTAGAATGCTTGAAGAATGTATTAATGCCCTAAGTGGCAAAGAAAAACTACAGGCTAAAAGTGTTGAGCTCAAACTCAATGTCTCTGCTTATCTCAATCCCGAGCTTATCGCCTCTGATCGATTAAGGCTAGAGCTTTATCGCCGTCTCTCACTTTGCAAAAGTGTTGAAGAAGTTTTTAAAATCCAAGCAGAGATTGAAGATCGATTCGGCAAACCTGATATATATACTAAACAATTTTTAGATCTCATTATTATTAAGATTTTGGGCAGTCTGTGTAACCTCAAAATGATCTCAAACTATGGACAAAACATTACATTCCTTTATAATGATGGCACCAAAGAAACCTTAAAATCTGCAAGTAAAGATGACGATGATGTGATTGCGATGATTTTACAAACCCTAAGAAAAAAACAAAAAGCACTCTAAATTTTGCACCCCTACTCTCTTGCATTGCAGAGTGTGAGAGCAAAAAGAATCTCATTACTCTTTTCTTCAAGCACCTTTTTGGCTTCAAGCAAACTTGTTCCTGTAGTGAGAATATCATCAAAGATGATTAAATCTTTGCACCCCTTAAGAGAAGTATCAAACCCTTTGGGATGATCTTGGCGATACTTGAGTGTTTTTCCAGCATAACTCACCTTATTCTTAGCTAAAAGCTCTCCATAAATAGGCCTAATCCCACATTTTTTAAAAGTATGCAAAAAAATTCCATTATGTGAATATCCCCTTTTAATACAATCATCTATCCCCACACCCCAAGCTTGGAGAGAGAAATTCTCCCTAAAATATTCTTGTGCAAGATTGCATAAGATTTGATAAACCCTAGAGCCAATGGGGGTATATTTATAATAAAGTAAGGTTTCAATCTCACTATAAGCAAAAAAACTATAAACTTTAAGATCTCCCAATAAACGAATTGTAGGTTTAAAAACAATACATTCTTGGCATTTCTTACAAATTATCCTTAAACTCCATGCTCCACACACTAAGCATTTCAACTCAATGCCTTTTTAATCCTTGTATGAATTTCCTCAATCTCCAAAGTTGCATCAATTCTCTCCAATCTTATGCCTAACTTTTGAGCTGCTAACACCATTCTATTTTGAATCTCAAGCAAATACTCTAACCCTCTAAGCTCAATATTATCTTGCTTTTTGGCCTGTAATCTTTTACTTAATTCTTCTTTTTGAAGCTCTAAGAGAATGACTAAATCTGGCTTTATATTTTGTGTCGCAAAGAGATTAAGAGCAATGCTTTGCTCAAAAGACAAGGTTTGAGCATAAGCAATCCCTGAAATTAAAGAGCGATCAGAGATAATAAACTCATTGCTATGGGGAAGTAAAACCTTATGGGTATGTTCTGCTCGATCTGATAAAAAAAGCAAAAATTCTGCCCGATCACTTAAGTGCATTTCACTCTCTAATAAAATCTCTCTCAACCTTTTGCCAAGCTCACTTCCTCCTGGTTCTAAAGTAAAAAATGCTTGAGGAAATGCTTTTTGAAGCAGTGAAATTTGCGTGCTTTTACCTGCAGTATCAATCCCTTCAATTGCTACATACATTTATAACCCTTTGCTTTGAGATATTCTACTACACCCCTAGGAACAAGATGGGAAATTTTTCCTCCATAGCTTAAAATATTTCTTACAATTGAGGAGCTCACAAAAGCATTTTGCAATGTTGGCATCAAGTATAATGTTTCAAGCTTAGGATTTAAAGATTGATTAGCATAACCCATTTGAAGCTCATATTCAAAATCACTCACAGCTCTTAACCCTCTTAAAATCACACTCGCCCCTTCCTTTTTGGCAAAATCAGCCAAAAGTGTATCAAAAGCTTGCACCCGCACTCTTGCTAAATCTTTTAAGCATAATTCTAAAATTTCACAACGTGCCTTAAGGGTAAATAGGGGAGATTTTGAAGTATTTTTTGCTACTGCGACAATCACCTCATCAAAAATTTCAATACTGCGATACAAAATATCAAAATGCCCATTTGTGAGTGGATCAAAAGTTCCTGGATAAATTGCAATTTTTCTCATTTCTTATCTTCCCATCTTTGATATAAACTATTTTGTATTCCCAATACATCTAGCCATTTTCCTACCAAAAAATCTTCCATCAACTCTAAGCTCTTAACCTCTGAATAATATCCTAAAACTGGAGGTGCGATAATGACCCCCAAAGAAGCAAGTTTACTCATATTCTCTAGAGCGATAGCAGAAAAAGGCATTTCTCTAGGGGCTAAAAGTAGAGTTTTTTTTTCTTTGAGCATCACAGCCGCACAACGCGAGATAAGATCATCACTCATTCCACAAGCAATCTTTGCTAAAGTATTCATACTTGTAGGAATAATTGCCATGGCATTAACTCCAAAACTCCCTGAAGCAATTCCTGCCCATATTTCACTCTCTTGATAGACTTTTATCCCCATATCTTCAATCTTTTTTTGTAGATCCTCTCCTCTTTCTTTAAATGCGACGATTTTGGCACTTTCTGAGAGAATAGCATAGCAGTGTTGAGTTTTTTGAACCTCCTTGAGGAATTTTAATGCCAAAGTTGTTGCACTTGCCCCACTGATAGCAATCACAAGCTTTTTCATAAAACCTCCCCCTTACCCTCAGCAATCACCTTGATTTTTAAATTTTTTTTACTTGTGGGGTTTCTTGCGGGAATCACTTCGCCCAAAGAACCACTCTTTAAAGCTTCTACTCTCATCTCAACCCTTACTCCCCCCTCTTGCAACACCACATCAATCATCCCTCCTTTTTCAATCAAGGTTCTAGGGGAGAGTTTATTGCGCGTGATGATTTGAGCTTTTTTGATAAAACCTTTAGCTTGAGAATTCATTAAATCTTCATACAATGCGGGCTCTTGTAAAAATCCTTTAAAAGCAATATTTTGTTTTTGGATATTGCTTGGGTTAAATATTTGACGTGAACGAATATCCTCACTGGCTAAATAGACTTCAATCTCCCCTACAATTTCACAGGCAAAAATAATCCCCCCCTCTTTGGGGGTGCTTTTTGCTAAAAATTCAAATTTTGACTTTTTAAGCACAGAGGGGGTAAGTAAGGCCTCAAAAGAAGTGTCTGAAGCCTTACTTAAGGGTTTGAGATAAATTGTTTTAATTTTAAGTGAAGGATAGGCCTGTAAAAAAAACTTTTTCACCTGCTTTTGAAGATTTGCAAATGCTTTTGGAGTTTGATAAATAAACTTTGTCATATCTTTTGTTGCCTCAAGTTTTATTCCATAACGTTTAAAAAGAGCAATAAGATCAGCAGAGGGAATTTCAAATTCAAAAGTATCTCCAAAGCGAGCAATAAAAAATCTTGGAGCATCAGCAATAAGATCATTAGAATAAATCTCATTGCCTTTGACTTTGTATTCTTCTTGCAAATTCACCCCAAAAGCAAAAAATACAAATAAAAAAAATAAAGACAATCTCATAATAATTCCAAAAATGAGGCAAGGATCATTCTCTCACTGCCCCCAAAACTTACCCTCACTTTCATCTCTTTGCCCTTCCCACTCACCTCAAGAACTCTTCCAATTCCAAAAATCTTATGCCTTACCATTGCACCTACACTCATAATCTCTCCTCCCAAAGAGAAGACTTCTTGACAATCATCACTTAAGAGATTAGATTCATAGAGAAATCTTGAGGGGGGTAGATTTGAGGCTTTTCCACGATAATAGCGGGTGTGTGCATAACTAAGATAAAGCTCTTTTTTAGCTCGTGTAAAGGCCACATAACCCAAACGCCTTTCCTCTTCCATATCTCCACTCTCGCCTAAAAGTGGGAAAAATCCATTTTCACACCCTATAACAAAAACATAATCAAACTCCAATCCCTTGCTTAGATGAATACTCATACAAGAGATACTATTGGACATTTCTTTATCTGCATCAGAGCTTAAAGAAAGCTCATTAAGAAAATCTTCTAAGCTCTTGCCCTCTTTTATTTCCTCTTTTAAAGAAGTAAAAAGCTCCTTAAGATTACTTCCCCTCTCTTCTCTCTCTGCTAAAGGATATTCATTTAAAATATTAATCCTTTGACTAAAAAAATCTTCAAATTTTTCAAAAGATTCCAAAAGAGCATCTTTAAGCTCAGCAATTAGAATAAAAAACTCTTTAAGAATCTTGTAGTTTTTCTCTCCAATACAAGACTTGCACTCATTTTCATTTGCAAAAAATTCACTGATTTTTCTTCCCCTTGCCCCTGCAAGAAGTTTTTCTTCAGAAGCTTTGCCAAAACCTCTTTTAGGACGATTAAGCACTCTGAGCAAAGAAAAATCATCATCAATATTGACCATCACTCTGAGATAGCTCACCACATCTTTAATCTCTGCTCTCTCATAAAATCTCACAGTGCCTATCATCTTATAAGGAAGCCTAGCCTTAAGCAATCCATCTTCCACACCCTTTGACATTCCATTAAGGCGGTAGAGAATGGCAATATCTCCAAACTCTACCCCCTCTTGATGCAGGGCTTTAATTTTCTTGCTGATTGCCTCCATCTCAATTCGATCACTCTTATAAGAATTGACCTGCACCTCTCTTCCACTCTCAAGCATTGGCTCTAGCACTTTTCCCAAACGTTCAGAATTCTTCTCAATGAGTGCATTAGCAACTTTTAAAATCTCAGGAGTAGAGCGATAGTTTTGCTCAAGTTTAATCATCTTGGCATCTCTAAAATCTTGGGTGAATTCTAAAATATTACGAATATCTGCACCCCTCCAACCATAAATACTCTGATCATCATCGCCTACAACACATAGATTTTGATGAGTACAAGTAAGAAGCTTTAAGATTTTGTATTGCAAGGGATTGGTGTCTTGATACTCATCAACCATAATGTAGGAATATTTTTTAGAATAATCTTGTGCTAAGGAGGGATTTTGTTCTAAAACTAAATAAGTCAGATAGAGTAAATCATCAAAATCTACAAGATTATTGCGCTTAAGATAGTCTTGGTATTGTTCATAAATTTTAGCTATTTGTCTCTCTTGAGTATCTGAAACATTTTGTAAAACTTCAGAAGGTGAGAGTGTGGCATTTTTATAAAATGAAATTGCACTCAAGAGTGTTGAGGTTGCAATCTTACTCTCAAAACTCTTGATAATCTTTTTTGCATCATCACTATCAATAAGCACAAAATTGCATTCTCTATCCAAATAAGAAATCGAGTGTTTTAAAAATAAAAGTCCAAATTTATGAAATGTGCAAAGTAGAGGAGGATTTTTTACTCCCATTCCCTCATTTCTTAGAAGTCCTATTGCCCTCTCTCTCATTTCTACACTTGCTTTATTGGTAAAGGTAAGGCATAAGATACTGCTAGGATCAATCCCCACCACACCAATAAGATAAGCTAGACGGGAAATAAGAGTTTTGGTTTTACCACTTCCCGCACCCGCAAGAAGCAATAATGCCCCATCAATATATTCAACTGCTTCTCTTTGTTTAGAGTTCAACCCTTCCAAAAAAATCACTTCTGCTCTGCCTCTAATAAATCACTTGAATCAATTTGAAAATCAAAAAACTCAGATCTAAAATTTTTATTTGCAATCCCATCAAAGAGCATTATTGCACTTTTAATATTCCCTGCTTGTTGATAAAGAAGCCCAAGTGCATAACGACTCTCTAAAGATGCAATAGAATCAAGCTTTGAGATCTGGAGCAGGGCTACAGCATTATTGTAATGCTCTGCGCCAATTGCACTCACTGCTCCTAAGAATTTCGTTCTTGCATCATCTTCTCCAAGATTATCAATCAATGTATTATAAGTTGCAAAAGCCTTTTCAAAATCTTGATGATAAATATAGGCTAAACCAAGGGCTTGCATTGTTCCATTAGGAGATTTATCCTCAGAAATAAGCCTGTTTTGCAATTCTTCAATTATATAAGAAAGACTTCCTGTAACAAAGGCTAAATAAATATAAAGCTCTCTCACTAATGCTCCGCCATAATAGAGTGAATGCAAGTTGGAGAAATTTCCCTCTCGAAAGTTTTGTGAGAAATTCAAAGAAATATCTTTAAGATTTTTTCCAAAGTTTTTAGAAATTTCATACAAGATATTTGTGACCAAGTCATTGGGTTGTATTTCTCTCAGTTTTGAAAAACATTCTATAAGTTTTGGGCCATCCACTCTCCCCATTGCACTCACTGCACCAAAGGCATAGTATATAGGGTGATTTGCCACTGTTACATTATTTGAAAAGCTCAAGAAAGAGGTTTTTCCGCTTTTACTGTATTCAAAAAGCTCAAATAAAAAAGTCTTCTCCTCATCATTTTTAAAATCAAGATTTGCAAAATCTACACTAATTGAACTCTCAATCCTTGAAGTATCCTGATAAACAAGCTGACCGCTCATCACTGCAAAGATTCCTGAGAGGATATCTTTATTATTAAGATAATAAGCCCTAGAGAAATACGTAAAGGCTTTTTCAAAATCTCCTAACTGGGCATAAATAAGCCCAATATCATAAAACAACACGGAGTGTTGAGAATAAGTTTTGGCATTTTTAAGGAAGATTTTTAATGCATTTCTTAAATCTCCATTGTAGATCTCCTTTAATCCATTAGCAATATCACGATTGATTTTTGAGATTGTTTTGCTTCGAATGTAAGAATCCGAGCTTTCATCAATTCTCCCTGCACCCCACTCAAAATTCCCCTCAGAGAGGATTCGAAACACTTCTTGACTATCAAAAACTTTATAAGGCGCATAATAAAATAAAATCTTATACTGCAATGATTGGCGGTGTTCAAATTTGCGATTCCAAAAAGTTTGTTGAGCAATATTAATATCAAATAAATCTTCATTTAATCCTGTTTTAATTTTAAAGGGCATCTTTTTTTCAAGAAAGGAATCTAATAGTCTTGCAGCCTCTGTATAATTTCTAAGTTTAAGATTGACTAGCTCAAGAGCATTAATCGCTTGAAGATCGCGAGGTTTGTTAAGAAGATATTCTTCAATCTTATCTCTTGCTTTCTGATAATCTCCATTACGTGCATACAGCATACCAAGAGCTAAGAAATCTTCCTTATTTGCAGACTTCTCTAAATGTTTTAATGCATTAACATCATCATTAAAAATAAGAAAAATCTTTGAAGCTAAGAGATTGTTTTGTTGTTCATAGTCTTGAGTATTAGGGTGAAGAAGAGGAGAGAGGCTTTCAAAATAATGTCTATTGTAATAAGAAGTTATCCCATAGAGATAAGAATAAAAAGGAGCATTTCTTGAATCAATTAATTTAGAGTTTGCAAGTTGCAAATAATCAGAAAATGCCTGCTGATTTCCAAGTTTATAAGCAACATAAGCAGCATTAATTGCAGAGAGTGATACATCATCCCCCCCATCAATTGCACGATTAAAAATTTCTTCTGCTTCTTTATAACGTCCTTCGACAATTTTAATCACACCAAGATTATAATTTGCCAAAGATTGAGAATACAGAGCAAGTTTATTAAAGATTTCTAATGCGTCCTCCACTCTTCCATTGTTATAAAGAATATTTGCTTTTGCAATCATCTCTGAGAGTTCATTATTAGGGGGAGAATAGACCAAATCTCTTTGCAAAAGTTGCCCTTCTTGCACCTTTTCTTCTGATTCTTTTGTTTCTTTTTCTAATTGGATTTGCACTTCTTTAGAAGTTAATCCCCCTGCTCTTGTATCTGCAATGAGGGTATAGAAAAGATAAAAAATAAAAAGTCCACCCAATAGAGCTAAAACTACATAAGAAGAAGTTCTATTTTCTTTAGTGTGAATATTTCGTTTAAAAAACTCTCCAATTGCTTTAATCATAGAGAAAAAACTATCTTTAAATTGCGTAACCTTCATCTTAGAGATACTTTCTTAAAACCTCGGGAATACTAATACTTCCATCTGCATTTTGATAATTTTCCATAATAGCAACAAGTGTTCTACCTACTGCAAGTGAAGAACCATTGAGCGTATGCACTAAGGCATTCTTCTTATTCTCTTTGTAGCGAATTTTTGCCCTTCTAGCTTGAAAATCTCGAGTATTGGATACAGAACTAATCTCACGATATTTTCCTTGACCTGGAAGCCACACTTCAATATCTACAGTATTGCTTGCACTAAATCCTAAATCTCCACCACAAAGCTGGATCATTCTATGAGGCAATCCAAGCTCTTTAAGAATTCCTGATGCAGTCTCTATCATATATTCTTGCATTGCCTCACTTTCATTAGGATGAGTGAGCGCAACAAGCTCAACTTTATCAAATTGATGTTGGCGAATCATTCCTCTTGTATCTCTCCCCGCACTTCCTGCTTCTTTTCTAAAACAGGGGGTGCAAGCTGTCATTTTAATCGGGAGATTTTCTACAGGAATAATCTCATCACTGTAAAGATTTGTGAGTGTAATCTCAGAGGTTGAAATTAAAAATAAATCATTCTCGCATTCACTCCCATCAAGCTCTTCAACTTTTGAGGTGATTTTAAACATATCCTCTTCAAATTTTGGAAGTTGCCCTGTCCCAAAAAGACAAGTTCGATTAACAATAACAGGTGTGGCAATAATTTCAAATCCTCTGCGCTGATTATAATCAAGCATAAAATTCATTAATGCCCTATTCAATCTTGCCCCCTCACCTCTAAGCACACTGAAACGACTTTTTGCAAGTTTTACTCCCGCCAAAAAATCAATCCAACCATTTTTTTGGGCTAATTCCCAATGCTCTTTTGGAGTGAAGTCAAATTCTCTAGGAGTAAGAATCTTTTTAAGCTCTATATTGTCATTTTCATCCTCACCCTCAGGAGTTTTCTCATCAGGAATATTAGGAATATTATGAAGTAAGGAGTAAAGAGCATTTTCAAGCTCATCAACACTTTGAGTAAGGATTTGTATATTTTGCTTATTGGCCTCTAGCTTCTCTTTAAGTTCTACAATGTTTTTTCCCTCTCTTTGATATTGGGCAAAGAGTTTAGAATTGGCATTTTGACTTGCTTGAAGTTCTTCAAGTTTTTGCTTATTCTCTTTATAAGCAAGTGCGCTTTCTTTAAGTTTTGCAAGAACAATACTGTCAACTTTTTTGATTCTGAGTTTTTGTGCAACTGCATCAAAATCTGCAATTAAGGCTTTAGTGTCAATCATTTTTTCCCCTTTAAAACATCTCTTTATTGATTGTAATAATCTTCTAGATTGGTGATGCTGTTTTTTATTATATCTTATCTCGCCCCAATACATATCTTTGGCTTTTTAAAGAAAAGAGAGCAAAATTTAAACAGGGCCAACACAAAAACCAAAAAAAGCTATAATACCAAAGTTCTGGGGCTGACTTGGCTTTCGACAGGAGCCAAATAACTTAGACTGCATGTCGGATGGCATTCCGTAATCCTGCCAGTTTAAAATTAAACGCAAACAACAAAAATTTTGCTCCAGCTTACGCAGCGGCGTAAGTCTTAACTAACCTTTCGGAGCCGATTGGGTAGATGATACTAGCTAATCTATCTAATCGTCATCTTAGCTAGTTGCTTCTGTATTCAACCTAGGGATACAGACTAAGAAAATAGGTTGCGATATAGGGTGTTTTGGGGGTTGAGCCTCTATGTTTAAGTTTTTCAACCCTATCTAAACATGTAGAGGTCTTTGTGGGTTTGGTTTTTGGACTGGGGTTCGATCCCCCACAGCTCCACCAAATGATGATTTTCTCCTTAAATCTCTTAAACATTATGAGAAAATATTCTCAAAGACATAAATCAACTAAGCAATCTATTGAATACAAATCCTTAATGACTTCAATTTGTGAAATTCCTTAAAGAATTTCTTTGCTTTTGAAGCAATAATAAAAAATCTTTTTGTGATATATTTTCACATCAAAAATCAAAATTTTTAATACAAAAAAATCTTAAGTATCGTTGCATATCGATATTTTATGAGTTGTAGGGTATAGCATAATTCTATAGCTCCATCAGTTTTGTATTCTCAATTCTTAATGGATAAAAATAATGAAACGCTTTATATTCTTAGCCATCTTGGCAGAAGCCTTTATCATCTATGCAAGTGTATTGGTTAAAGTTGTCAATCTCTCACCTATTATTGCAGGTTTTTATCGCATATTATTTGCCTTGCCTATCTTTATGCTCTTTGCTAATCGCAGACTGTTACAAGCCAAAGCAAAAGACATGCTTCTTATGCTAGGAGCTGGAGTATTTTTTGGTCTTGATCTTGTCTTTTTTAATCTTGCCTTACATAAAACAAGTATTGCCAATGTCAATCTTTTTGCCTCACTTGTATGCTTTATCCTCGTGCCTATTGGTGCAATCTTTTTTAAAGAAAAGATCCATCTCGATTTTATTTTGGGTTCGTTGATCTCTTTAGTAGGAGTATTTATTCTCATTAAAGGACGCGGTGGAGAGAGCGTAGCTACACCACTGGGAGATTTTTTGGCATTTTTAAGTATGGTGTGTTATGGAATCTTTCTCTCTCTTGTCTATGGATTACGTAAACGTTATGACACACTCACTTTGATGAGTTTTGCTTCTTTAGGCTCAATCATTGTTCTTTTAAGCATTGGCATTCCGATGGAGGGCTTTAGCACTCCTCAAGATTGGCATACCCTAGGAATGCTTATTGCCATTTCACTCTTTGGTCAAGTGCTTGGGCAAGGATGCTTTGGATATATTATGGGAAAACTAGATGCCCAAGTATCTTCTCTGATTTTACTTTTTACACCCATGATCGCTGGACTTATGGGGTATTTTCTACTAGGGGAAAAACTAGGGGTTTATGAGATTCTTGGAATGGTTATTATTGTTTTGGGAATATATATTGCAAAAATAAGAGAGAAGAAAAAGAAAAAATAAACTCTTATTCCTCCACTTTCCTATCCCCCATTTTGTTACTTTATCTTACTTTTATCTCTTAAGCTGATTGACTGTTTGAAGCATTGCATCTGCTGTTTGAATACTCTTTGAATTTGCCTCATAAGCTCTTTGTCCAGTAATAAGATCTGTCATTTCTTCTACAAGCTTAACATTGCTTAGCTCAATGAATCCTTGTCTAAGTTGTCCTAGACCATTTTGACCTGCCACTCCCGCGATGGCATCACCAGAGGCATTTGTGCTTGCATAGAGATTGTCTCCTAAAGAATGAAGACCTGCAGGATTAATGAAATTTACTATCTCAATTTGTCCAAGCACTGCAATATCCCCTTGATTACCCTGTAATGCACTTACAGTTCCATCAGTCCCGATACTAATTTGTGTAGTATCCTCAGGAATTGTAATCTCGGGAATAAGCCTATATCCATCAGAATTAACAAGCGCACCCGTAGAATCAATCTTAAAACTTCCGCTTCGAGTATATCCCACATTCCCATCAGGGAGTTGGATTTGAAAAAATCCTTTTCCAGCAATGGCAACATCAAGGTTATTATCCGTCTCCTTAAGACTTCCTTGGGAAAACATTTTTGCTACTGAAATGGGGCGGACACCAAGACCTACTTCAATCCCTGTAGGAGAAACTGTTGTATCACTCGTATTTGTCCCTGCATATTGCATTGTTTGATAAAGCAAATCACTAAATTCTGCTCTTTGTTTCTTATACCCAATCGTATTGACATTGGCAATATTATTTGAAGTGGTGTCAATCTGCATCTGCTGTCCCAACATTCCTGTTGTGGCTGTATGTAATGCTCTAATCATTTTTTACTCCTTATGCTCTGACTGCTAATTTTTGAATGGCTTCTGTGTTGAGATCATCCATATGGGTTTTCATCACTTTTTGATACATATCTACAAGTCGATTTGTTTCAATAAGACCTGTCATCTCAAGAACTGCATTGACATTACTTTTCTCTAAATACCCTTGTCGCAATACATCATCATTAAGTGAATATAAACTTCGATCTTTTGTCAAATCTTTACCCTTATACTCATAAAGCCCGTTACTTGTTTTACTCAAATACTCTGGACTTGCAAAAAACACAATCGCCACTGCACCCGCCTCAACAATCTCTCCATCTGCATTTCTAAAAGAAATTTTCCCACTAGGACTAAAAATGGGTTGCATTCTTTCATCAAGCGTGATTCCCCCCTCATGATCAATCCAATTGCGAGAAAGCACTTTAAATCCTTCTTTTGTGACTAAAGTTCCCTCTGCATCAAGATTAAAACTTCCATCTCGTGTATATCTTACGCCATTTGGGGTTTGGATTGCAAAATACGCATTTTCATTCTTGAGGGCAAAGTCAAGTACATTTCCTGTTTGCGATAACGCACCTAAACTTCTATCTGTATATTCCTCTGTCACCACAGGAACCTTATCCATTGCCCGATTCCAAAACTTAGCTGCCTCCCGTGTGTTATCTTCCAAAGGTAGCTCATCGCGAGTTTCTTTAAAAAGACGCTCAAAATCACCAATAGCCACATCATCCCTTTTATAGCCATTAGTATTAAGATTGGCAAGATTATTAGCAATCACATCAAGTCGATTAAACTGAGTGACCATCCCCCCTGTCGCACTATAATATCCGCTTTGCATTCCTTTGCTCCAAAAATAAATTTAGAGAATAACTAGCAAGAAATGTTCCAAAATAATAATCTTCTCCGTTTCAAAAAGAATGCATATAAGCCACCTTTCATTGACTATATATTTACAATATTTACCCCCCCCCCCCACAAAAAAATTAGATACAATATAAACTTCTTTAAAATTAGACTTAAAGGAATTAAAAAGTTTTGAAGGAGAAAGAATGAAAAAAGAATTAAAGAAAACCAGAAAAACTCTTGAAGGGGGGGGGGCAGAGTAAAAAATCCTCTACATTGCTTGTAAGCTTGGCACTAAGCTCATTTCTTCCTACTCTTGCATTTGCTACTATTCAAATTAATAGAAATCAGGTAGAAGAAATCTTTAACCAATCCACTATCACAATTGATCAAAACACAACGATTGGCTCTTTTGATGCTCGCTATAATGTGCAAACAAATGAGATGACAACAAAACTAAGCAAAGATATCACAATCAATAACATGGCGACTTTAGAGATATTTGCAACAAATACTACAGGTTATGGATATGTATTTGCAAGTAGTGTTAATGCAGGCACTCAGCGGAGTTGGACAGGAGGGACAATCAAGATTAATTTTCTTTCTAGTGGTTGGGGAGGGGTGGATTTAGCAAGAGGAGGGATTTTGACAGATGTGAAGGGAAAATTTGAAATCTCTTCAAATCTTGATTTTACATATAGAGAGGATGATGATCAAGCCACTTGGAGAACACTAGGGGTTTCTGCCATTGGATCACATGATAGCGGTGTTGTTAAACTCTTAGGTAATTATATAAAAATTAATACTATCGGTCATCCTATACATAATCAACAAAGAGGTATCATTGCTCTAATGGCTTCTCAAAATGGATCCATCTATCTCAATGCAAATGATGATGGAACAATTAAAAATAAAGATGCCATCATTCAAATAAAAGGATCCATCTCAACAGGTCTCAAAAGTTTAAATACAGAAGAGGGTTCAGGAAAGATCTATGCTCACTTCAGTGGCAAGGACTCTTATCTTATGGGAAATGTCTATGCAGGCCTTTATGGTGGAGAATCTCAGACAAATCTTTCTTTCTCCAACAATGCTCATATGATTGGAGATATTTATGCACTGGATAATAAAACTCACGACATTACTTTTGATAATGCCAATCTTACTGGAAAAGCAAGTTACTCGAGTAACAGTGGAGCCACTACTACACTTACCTTTAAGAACAATGCTCAATGGCTCATAACTGAGAATTCAAGGGTCACAAACCTCTCTTTAACTAACAATGGAAACACTCTTAATCTCGATCTTTATTCTGCCCCTAGGGTGCAAAACTCTTCAACTGTAACTAGAGGTACTTCTAACCCTAATAATAACCTTAGAACACTAGAAATTAAAAACCTCAAAGGTGATGAGGGAAGAGTGCTTCTTGGGATAGATGGCAATAAGAGTGATAGGCTTGAAATTGGGACCTTAGAAACTACAAATTTATATATCAGTGTTAAAGATGTCAATCTTACTCCAAGAAACTTTGATTCTAATCCTGAAGCTATCGTGCTTGTGAGTGCTGATAGTGTTAATAATGGTGTAGTGAGAGGAAGCATAAGAAAAGAGGGACTTAGCTATGTGACTACAACCTTAGAGCATCAAGTCAGTGAGAATCCTTCTACTCTCACTCCTAGTTCTACAACACCTCAAAGCAGAACTGCAAATAACACTCAAACCACTGCAGAGATTTGGAGTAAGGCAGAGGATGAAGGGAGTGCAAATTATGCCAATAAAAAACATCGTTGGGTTCTCTCTGGACTTAGCAGTGAAATCAATGAAGAGCTAGTCAATGAGAGTGGTTTTTTAATCTCCAATCCTTATAGAATGCTTATGATTGAGAGTAATAATCTGAATAAAAGAATGGGGGATTTAAGAGGGATTCCTTACAATCAAGGGGCATGGTTAAGAATCTTTAATGGGAGTGATAGCGGCGAGGGAGTGAAAAATCTCTATACCAATATCCAGCTAGGGTATGACTATGGCATTGGGGTTATAGGTGCAAAAAACTATAGTGGCGTAGCCTTCTCTACTTCAATGGTAAATATCTCTGCAAATCAATACAATGGCAAAGCCAACACTTATAGCCTTGCAGCTTATCATGCCTATATTGCTGATAGTGGCTTATATGTAGATACGATTGCAAAATATCTCTATATAGATCAAAAACTCGATCTCAATACAGACTCTCGCTCTAATTTTGGCAATCACGCACTCTCTTTGGGAGCAGAAGTGGGCTATAGGGCTTATATGGGGAAGAGTAATTTCTACTTTGAGCCCCAAGTAGAGCTTATAGGCGGGTTAATCCTTGGAGTAAAGGATATTAATCTAGGCATCATTCATGGACAATCTGTAAAGGGGGAGCTTAAAATGACAACGGCTCTGAATGCAAGAGTGGGAGTGGTGCAAGGTTATTCTCTTAAAACTCAAAATGGCTTGAGGGCTGATTTTAGACTAGGAGCTAATTTAGTGAATGAAACTGTGAGCGATAATACTCCTATTAGACTTTATGATGGGATTACAGAGGCTCAAAGAAATATTGGCAACAATATAAAGGCCGTGTTTAATGTCGGAACTAATCTTGTTCTTACAGAGCAATGGAGAATGTATATTGATGCTGAGAGAAGTTTTGGTGGAAGAAATAGAAATACAGACTATCAAGCCAATATTGGAGCGAGATTTAGCTTTGGGGATAAAATAACCTCATTGCCCAAACCTCAAAAAATACTCCCTCAAAAACTCGAAAATAATCAATAATTCACTAGGATAGGCAATCCCTATCCTAACAATGCACAAAGCATTATCGGGGGCGTGAGGGAAGCAACCTCGCCATTTAAACCCTCTGCCTCCTCAATAAAGAAACTTTAAAAATACAAAACCCATAAAAGCAATCAAAAAGAGTAGCTTTCAATTATTCCCTAAAAACTTTTTACAAACAAAAGTAAGAATCTTAAAAATAGCCTTGCAGGATTTTTGAATATCAAGTTTTTTGCGTATGGTTTTATCAAAGTAGCAAAGTTTCTCGCTTGGGTAAATTTAAAACCCTTATAATTTTACTTTGTCTGTTTAGGAGGTTGTATGGAAGAAACACTGAGTAATCTTCAAACTTATGGATATATTGCACTCTTTATTTATTCTATGGGTGGGGGTTTTATTGGCCTTGTAGCTGCAAGCATACTCTCTGCCCTTGGAAAGCTTGATCTCACTCTCTGTATTATCATTGCTTGTTGTGGAAATATTGTTGGAAGCACTCTTTTAGCCTATCTATCAAGATATCAAAAACAAGATTTTATGCGTTACCTTGCTAAACATAAACGCAAAATTGCCCTTGCCCATCTGTATCTTAGACGCTATGGGGTGGGACTGATTTTTATCAATAAATATATCTATGGTTTTAAGACTATTCTTCCTTTGGCTATTGGCCTCTCTTCTTATTCACTCAAAAAGTTTATACTCTTTAATGCTCTTGCTTGTATGTTTTGGGCTGTAGGGATTGGGATCTGTGCATACCTTCTAAGCGATTGGGTGAAAGATATATTTGAAAAACTCCAAAGCTATCCCTATGTGATGCCCGCTTTTCTAGTTATTTTAATAGGGGGGATTTATGCAATACTCAAAATTGGGGAGAGGAGAAAATAATTACTCCTCTTTAAGCCTTTGGACTTTGGCTCCAAGTCCAATCAATTTATTTTCTAAATTTTCATATCCTCGATCAAGATGATAAATTCTGTGAATATTTGTCTCCCCCTTAGCTACAAGCCCCGCAAGCACAAGTGCTGATGATGCTCGCAAATCTGTAGCCATCACATCTGCACCATTGAGCTCTACTCCTCCGCTAACATTAGCAGTATTTCCTCTTAAGGCAATATTTGCCCCTAATCTTTGAAGTTCACTGACATGCATAAAACGATTTTCAAATAGCCTCTCCTCAATACTGCTTACACCCTCACACATCATTGCTAGTGCCATAAATTGCGCCTGCATATCTGTAGGAAATGCAGGATATTCTGCAGTTCTAACCTCAAAAGCTTGCATTTT
Organism: Helicobacter cholecystus; assembly: GCF_003364215.1. GTDB lineage: Bacteria > Campylobacterota > Campylobacteria > Campylobacterales > Helicobacteraceae > Helicobacter_G > Helicobacter_G cholecystus. The sequence goes on along the minus strand of NZ_NXLU01000001.1, from coordinate 199,956 downwards.
TTTTGCAGGAAGAAGTGTAAGAGAATCTTGTGTGCTATTAAAAGTAAAACCAATCTCTTCAAGTTTTTCAATGATGGCTTGAAGATGATGAGGAATAATAGAGGTGAGCGTAATAGAAGAATTTGTCATTGCACCTGCACAAAGATAAGTTCCTGCTTCAATCCTATCTGCAATCACACTGATAGGCTTCATGGCTAAAAGCTCCCTATCACTTCCTATAATTTCTAGCTCATTTGTGCCTATCCCTTGTATTTGCACACCTGCTTCTTGAAGAATTTGGCATAACTGGATGACTTCAGGTTCTTTAGCAGCATTGATAATTGTTGTTTTTCCCTTAGCAAGGGCTGCTGCCATAAGAACATTTTCAGTTCCCGTCACTGTAATTTTGTCAAAAACAATATTTGCCCCATTTAATCCTTGAGGAGCTTTAGCGACGATATAACCATTTTCTATAATCACCTCAGCCCCCATTTTTTCCATTGCCTTAATATGCAAATCCACAGGTCGCGCACCAATAGCACACCCCCCTGGAAGACTTACCTCACAATGTCCAAATCTAGCCAAAAGTGGTCCAAGCACAAGAATAGAAGCCCTCATCTTTCGCACAATATCATAGGTCGCTTTTGTTTCTTTTACTCCAAGCGTATCAATACAAATATGATTAGAAGAGAAGCGCTCATAATTTGCACCTAAGATCTCCAAAAGTTTAAGTAGAGTAATCACATCTGCAACATTGGGGAGATTAGTGATATCAACAGGATTTTTAGAAAGCAGTGTAGCGGTGAGAATGGGAAGTGCTGAATTTTTTGCTCCAGAAATCTCAACTTCTCCTTGAAGCTTTGAGCTTTGAGAAATGCGTAAAAAATCCATATTAATCCTTTTTTTTAAATTGTTTCATAAATTGGTGCAAGGCCTTATATTCATCCTTACTAAAAAAACGACTTTTTCCACAAGGCAAGGCATTAAGAGAGGCAAATCCATAGGAGATTCTCTTCAAATCCAATATTTCTCGTCCAAAGTGGGCAAAGAAGCGTCTAAGTTCTCGGTTTTTTCCCTCAGTGATGCACACTTTAATCTTAGAGTAGTTTCTTGTATTTTTGATCACAGCAAAATCAATAAAAGGTGCAAATTCCATTGAGGTGATAATGCTTTTTTGATGCCCTCCCTCTCTTGCATCCTCTAAAGTCATTCCCTCTTGCATTGCCTTCATCATCTCTTGAGTGATGCTTCCATTAAGTTTAAGCAAATATACTCTCTCTAACTCACTCTCCATAAGCTTTGTAGCTACTTTTTTACTATCTGTAAGAATAAGCAAACCCTCAGATGCATAATCCAATCTCCCTACTGGAATAAAATGAGAATATTGAGAGCTAAGTGAATGATAAATGGTTTTTCTGCCTCGATCATCTTTTTTACTTACAAGCTCACCTTTGGGTTTATGGTAGATAAGAAGAGTATAATTTTCTTCATCTTTGGGCTTAAGAAATTTTCCATCAATAAACACTCTCTCCCCTTCTTGTAAAACACTTATAGGGGTAGCTTTTCTTTTTTCAATATTTACCCTTCCCTCTAAGATCAGTCTATCTGCCTCACGGCGAGAATATTTACTATTATGGGAGATATATTGATTAAGCCTCATAGATCTACCCATTGGAGTTGTGAGAGCTTTCTTCTAGCCTCAGTGCTCACTTTTAGGTTTGAAGAAAAAAGATAGCTTTGATTATCTTCTTCAACAATAATTTTTAACTCACGTTCTCCTTGATATTTTTTCACCTCTTGGGCAATACTTTTAATGAAATTCTTATCGCTCTTTGAAGAGATGATAATTGCAAGAGGACAGGTAGGCTCATGAGTGCTTGCCAATATACTTTGAGGAGTTTCTTTAGAGGCTTGTAATTTTTGTTTTTTAGGTTTTGAGATTTTGACTTCTTTGGCTTCTTCAAGGCTAAGAATCTCTTTAATGGCAAGTTGATTCTTGCCCTCTCTTGTTTCAATACTGCATTTAAACACTAAGGGCTCTTTATTGTAATCCATCTTTTCAAAAGCTTCAAAAAGTTGGGAGAAAAGCATAAAAGTGACTTTCCCCCAACGATCCAAAATCTCAATACTTCCATAAGGATTTCCACTCTTTTTACTGATTCTTCTGACGCATTCAATCACTTTTCCTACAAGCAACAAACTTTCTCCATCTTTATATTCTGGAATTTCCACACTCTTTCCAATCCCTTTAATCTCATCAATTTGTGCCTTATAAGCATCAAGCGGATGTCCAGAAATATAAAGCCCCAAACATTCATATTCTCCTTCTAAAGATGCGCTCTCATCTACTGAAGTATGTGTATCAATAAAATTAAACTTCACTTCACTAGAGAGCTCATCTTCAAATCCTGCAAATAATGAAGCTTCTAAAGATTGAGAAAGTCGATTATTGTTACGTCCAGTCTCACAAATCTCATCAAGATGCTCTAACATACATGCACGACTGTATCCAAGATTGTCCAAACTTCCTGATTTAATTAATGGTTCTAATACACGCTTAGAGATTTTACTCCAATCTACTCTCCCTACAAAATCTTCCAAACTCTTAAATTCACCATTTTTCATTCTCTCATTGACAATATTTTCAATTGGAGCTTCTCCAACTCCTTTAATTGCACTCAAACCAAAGACAATTGCTTTGTGTTCACCTTCTCCATTCACACCAAAATCATTTTCTGAAAGATTGACATGAGGGGGTAAGATTTTTATTCCCATTGCTGTAACTTCATCAATATATTTAGCAACAGCTTCAACTTTACTTGTCTCGCTTGTAAGCATTGCTGCCATAAACTCATGTTCATAATAAGTTTTAAGATAGGCTGTTTGAAAAGTAACCATAGCATAAGCTGCAGAGTGAGATTTATTAAATCCATATCCTGCAAACTTAACAATAAGATCCCATAGTTCTCCTCCTTTTTCTCCATCAAAACCATTATTGATCGCCCCTTTGACAAAACTATCTTTAAGGCGATCCATCTCTTCTTTGATCTTTTTCCCCATTGCTCTTCGTACCAAATCTGCTCCACCCAGTGAAAAACCGCCAATAGTTTGAACAATTTGCATTACCTGCTCCTGATAGACAATCACACCATAGGTAGGCTTAAGAATTGGCTCAAGCTCGGGAAACATATATTCAATAGGCTTTAATCCATGCTTTCTATCAATAAAATCATCAAGCATTCCTGATTCCATTGGACCTGGGCGATAGAGTGCTAAAACCGCAATCACATCTTCAAATGTGCTTGGCTTTAAACGCTTGTTAAGATCTTGCATTCCCCCTGATTCAATTTGGAATAGCCCTAAAGTATTTCCACTTTGCATTGTCTCATATACCTTAGGATCTTCTATATTGACACTTAAAAAGTCAATCTCCTCTCCATAACGCTTTTTAATAAGCTTAAGCGCATCATCAATCACGGTTAAAGTTTTTAGTCCCAAGAAGTCAAATTTAATTAAATCCACAGGTTCTAGCCATTTCATAGAATACTGGGTAACACTTCCCCCATTTTTTGCCACAGCTAAAGGCGTTTTATACCAAAGCTCTCTTTCACTATCAATGACAATTGCTGCTGCATGCACCCCAGTATTTCGCTTAAAGTTTTCAAGCTTAAGTGAATATTCCCATACCTCTTTTGCAAGAGAATCGCTTTCTATCATTTCCCTAAGTTTTGGTTCTTTTTCATAAGCATCTTGGAGCGTGATTTTAAGCTCTTCAGGAACAAGTTTTGCCATCGCATCTGCATTTTTAAGTGGCATATCCAAAACTCTTGCAACATCTCTAATCACCCCCTTGGCTTTAAGCTCACCAAAGGTAACGACTTGAGCAACATTATATTTGCCATAAAGATTACTCACATACTCAATAATCTCCCCCCTTCTTCTTTGACAAAAATCCATATCAATATCGGGCATACTGACACGTTCAGGATTTAAAAACCTCTCAAAAAGAAGATCATATTTGATGGGATCGATATTTGTAATTTTTAAACAAAATGCCACCAAACTTCCCGCTGCACTCCCCCTTCCAGGACCAACAGGGATTCCATTTTTTTTAGCAAAATTCACAAAATCCCAAACAATAAGCATATAGCCTGGAAAATTCATTTTAGTGATAATTTCTATTTCTTGATTAAGTCTTTCTTCATAAAGACTATGTTTCTCTTGGGGTACAAGTTTTAATCTTTCTTTTAATCCCTCTCTACACTTATAAGCAAAATAATTTGCATCATCACTAAAATCCAAACCCTCATTTTTAGCGTATTGAGCTGTAAATCGAAATGAAGGAGGAGTAGCAGGGGTGAAATTTAAAATCTTCTCTCCACTCTCCTTATTGACAATCTCAGTATTTTTTAAGGGGAGAGTGAGATTACATTTCTCTACAATCTCTTGAGTATTTGCAAGAGCTTCAGGAATATCTGCAAACAAAACTGCCATTTCCTGTGGGGATTTAATATAAAACTCATTGACTGAATGTTTTAAGCGATCTTTGTCATTAAGAATTTTTCCCATAGCTACACACATTGCTACTTCTTGGGTTTTTGCATCATCTTGGGTGAGATAGTGTGAATCATTTGTTGCAATGATTTTAATCCCTGTTTCAAGTGAGAGCTTAATCAGAAGATTATCAATATGTTCTTGTTCTTGGATTCCGTGACGCATAATCTCTAAATAAAAATCATCACCAAAAATATCTTGATACTCCAATGCTGCTTCTTTAGCAAATGCATATCCATAGGCATTGTAAGGGCGATTCTTTTTTGCACCTGCATCTAATCGCTTAGGGTTGGTGCTATTAAGATGATAACTCACCTCACCTGCCAAACAAGCTGAAGAGCATACAAGTCCCTTACTATGCTCTCTTAGAAGTTTTTTATTAATTCTTGGATAATAATAAAAACCATTGATAAAAGCCTGTGAACTTAGGGCTAGAAGATTATGATACCCCTCAAGGTCTTTAGCATACAAACAAAGGTGATATCGCTGTTTGATTGATTTGTCACTGATATCTTCTTGATTGTGAATATAGGCCTCCATTCCGATGATAGGTTTGATGCCATTCTCTAGCATTACCGTATAAAACTCCATAGCTCCATACATATTGCCATGATCGGTCATTGCAACACTATCCATGCCTAATTCTTTAAGCTTCTTAGCAAGAAGCTTAATCTTATTTGCACCATCAAGGAGTGAGTATTCAGTATGCAAGTGTAAATGTGTAAATTTCATTCTTAACCCCTATTATCAAGTTGGTGCCATGATTTTACACTATTTGAGTTTGCAGAATGCTTAGAGTTTATAGCTTTGAGAGAATTTTTGCAAAGACAAAGTCCTCTTTAACATCACTGATTTCTAAAGTATAGTAGCCTGCTTGTAGCTCCTCTAACCCTTCTATCTGTATTTCATTCACTAAAATTTCTCCATCAATTTGTGGTGCCCAAGGGAGAAGTCGTGCTGAATAAAAATATTCACTCTCCTCACTTCTTCCCTCTACAATGCCCTCAAATCTCTTGCCCAACATTTGCTTTTTTTGCTCTTTTTGCTGGGCTGTAATAATTTTATTAAGCTTAGTAATTCTTGAGTTGATCACTTTTGTAGAAATATGCCCATCCATTGCATGTGCTTTTGTTCCCTCTTCACTAGAATATGCAAAGACATTGATTGCATCAAATTGAAATTCACTGATAAATTGGCATAATTCTTCAAATTCCTCTTCACTCTCCTGAGGATGTCCTACGATCACAGTCGTTCTTACAAATGAATGAGGCACCGCCCTCATAGCTCTAAGAAGCTCTATATGCCTCTCTCTTCCTACTCCTCTATGCATTCTCTTAAGCATACTCTCACTAATATGTTGAATAGGCATATCAAAATAATTTTGCACAATCTTTGAATCTGCAATTCTTTGTATAAGCTCCAAGGTTGTAGTGCTTGGATAAAGATAAAGAATCCTCGCACTTTTAGCCTTACTTTGGGTCTCAAGTGCATCAATAAAATCTATTAATCCTCTCTTCTGCCCCCAATCTCTAAGATAAGAACTTGAATCTTGGGCAACAAAAGAGAAGTCCTTATATCCTCTCTCCACAAGTGCATTTACCTCTTTAAGGGCAGATTCTATACTCCGTGAATGAAGTTTTCCCTTAAAACTTGGGATAGAACAGAAACTACAAGTTTGATTACACCCCTCAGAAAGTTTGACATAAGCGTGAATACTTGATCCAGTAATCACTCTCTCGGCATTTTCAGAGAGGAAAACTTTATGGGAAAGAAATCCTTTTTTTTGATTGATCATCTCATTGATTTTGTCATAATCCCCCACACCTGTGATGATATCAATCTCAGGCATTTCTTGTAATAATTCTTTATGATAGCGTTCAGAAAGGCACCCACTTGCTACAAGCAATGCTCCTTTTTTTCTTCTTGAACTTACTTCTAAAATTGTATTAATGCTCTCTTGCTTAGCTGCTGAGATAAATCCACAAGTATTGACAATAATTACATCTGCTTCACTGACCTCATCAGTGATGTGATATTCCCTTAAAGCTCCTAGCATCACTTCACTATCTATAAGATTTTTAGTGCATCCTAAAGAAATTAAATGTAGTTTTTTCCCCACTCTTACTTCTCCATATTGTCCCATCTAAGCACCATTTTTCCATCCACCTCTTCAGTTGCGCACATCCCCATAATATTGTATCCACAATCTACATAATGCACTTCGCCTGTTACTGCACTTGAGAGTGAAGAGAGTAAATACATTGCAGAATTTCCTACCTCCTCAATGCCCACATTCTTCCGCAATGGAGAATTAATTTCATTCCACTTAAGCATTGTCTTAAAATCTCCAATCCCACTTGCTGCTAAAGTTTTAATAGGTCCAGCAGAAATTGCATTCACACGAATATTTTCTTTTCCTAAATCATAAGCCAAATAGCGCACAGCAGATTCTAATCCCGCCTTTGCCACGCCCATAACATTGTAATGTGCTACATGTTTAAGCGCTCCAAGATAACTAAGGGTGAGAATACTTGATCCCCTTTTAAGTAAGGGTTTAAGCTCTCTAATAAGCTCAATAAGTGAATACACAGAAATTTCCATTGCAATATTAAATGCTTCTTTACTTGTATTTAAAAACTCACCATCGAGTGCTTCTTTTGGAGCAAATGCAACAGAATGCACAATAAAATCGAGTTCTCCAAAATCTTCAGTAAGTTTTTCTCTAAGTGTTTTGAAATGTTCAGCATTACTCACATCAAGCTCATAAACATATTTTTCACTTCCAAACTCTTTGGCAATAGGTTCCACACGTTTTTGAAGTGCTTCATTAAGAAAGGTAAAAGCAATCTCTGCACCCTGTTCTTTACATGCTTTAGCAATCCCATAAGCAATTGATTTATTATTAGCCACCCCAACAATAAGCCCCTTTTTTCCTTGCATCAACATTCTAGCTCCTTAAAATTAAAATATAAATTCTAACCAATAATAGAACAAAAACTTTCTAGCTCTAAACTTGCACCGCCTACAAGCACACCATCTACACTCTTTAAGTCCATAATCTCTTTAGCATTATTGGGCTTAACACTTCCTCCATATACAGAGGTTTTCACACCATTTTCTCTTAAAAAGCTATGAATAAGCTCAATCTGCTCCAAACTTGCACTTTCTCCTGTGCCAATTGCCCAAATTGGCTCATAAGCAATAATAAGTTTTGGATAATCCAGATCAATTCCTTGCAATTGAGAGAGAAGAAAATCTTTTGTTCTTCTATTTTGATAAGTGGATAAATCTTCTCCAATGCAAAAAAAGATTTCAAACCCCTCCTGTGAATAAAACTCAAACTTTGCTTTCACCAACCTATTGTCCTCTGCAAAGATCAGTCTTCTCTCACTGTGTCCAATCAGCAAAGTGTTTATTCCTAACTCTTGGAGTTGTTCTAATCCTACCTCTCCACTATAAGCACCATTTCTTGCACTATAAGCATTTTGGGCTCCGATTTTTAGATTTGCAAAATCATTATAAGGCAAAGAGGCAAGGGTAGGAAAAATCCTCACTTCTTTATTTTGTTTTTTTGCCAATCTTTTATCAAGTTCTGTGCAAAATTTTAATGTTGAAGCACGTGTATGATGAGTTTTAAAATTTCCAGCAATAATCATTTTTCTCTCCTTATAAGCAATACAAAGAATTTTATCTAAAGATCAAAGAAGTAAAACCCATCTCTTTTTTCAATCTATACTCCTACAAATCCTTAAGAGATGGGGAGGAGAGAGCAGAGAGCAAAGAAAGAATCTTTTGCTGATTTTGAGAATTATTGAGTTTCTTATGAGCCTTATAGGAGGCAAGTTTATAAGAGTTGATCTGCTCTATACTCAAAGATTGCAATGCCTTGGCCACGGATTGGATACTAAAATCCTCGCTTACCACTCCAAGATTATATTCTCTAACAATAGGCACTAAATCTGTATTTGGCGTGATTACAAGAGCAAGAGAGGAGCCAATATATTCAAAAAATTTATTAGGAATGGTTGAGCGCAAATTATAGGTATTGGGAGGCATAAAATAAAGTCCTATATCATACTTTGAACCAAAGGGAATAATCTCATCAAAAGGGACAGGGGGCAAAAGAGAAATTTTTACCCCCTGTTTTTGAGCTTTGCTAATGAGTGAGAGAATTTTTTCTCTATACTTCCTCTCTCCTCCCACCAAAATCAAATCTAAAGAAAAATTTGAGGGTAGATACTGCATTAAAGTAATAAGAGTATCTATCCCACGATTATTTGAAAGTGAGCCATGATAAAGTATTTTTATATTATTCACATCACAGGGTTTAGGAGCTATATCATAGTAATAGGGCAAAGAAAGATACAAATAGGGGGAGATTCCATAATTTTGAGCATATTTTTTCACAAAACTTGGAGAAACGCTTAAAACTGCATCACACTGAGGAAGAAAAGTTTGACACAAGAAGTGATTAAATCTTTGAAAAAGAATTCTCCATCTTAAACTTGAAGTAAGCCACAGGGGAAAATACTCTTGGGCATCAAAAATCACTTTTGCATTTTTTTTATATTTGAGCGCAATGGGCAAAAGAGGTAAATCAAAACAAACAATAAAATCAAACTCTTTTTCTTGTAAAAATGGGGCAATCTCTAGACGATTTTGTGTCCAAATCAACTTCTCCCAATTGCAGAGAAAAACATCAATATACAATCTTAATTCTTGAAGTTTTGTTCGCTTCGTATATGCAGGGAAGCAAAAAGTTTTTACACCTTCTATTGCTTTTGTATGAATCCCCATTGCATAAAGATCATAAGATCCTCTAAGATTTTCTATCATTCTTCTTGGACGAGGATTTGAGGCAGGGTCTGAAGCCGTGAGAATTAGGAGTTTTTGCATAAGGAGTGTAAAAATTGCATCATTGTGGTTACGCCCAACTCTTCTCTTTTTTGGTTATAGCGAGAAAGCCCACCTAAGATATCAGTCATGAGTTCATCTTTTTGCTTTTTATCCAAAGAAAGAAGATGGAGTGCTTTTTGATAATAATCCTCTTCATCCACTGCCATTGTAATCCACTCTTTTTGTGCTTTGCTTGGATCTTTAAGCAACACAAGCGAGAGCTTTCCTTTTGCAACATATTCTATTCTACTCTCACCTTGTTCCATAGGAAAACTATCGGGCCAAAAGTCAATCAAGTGTCCAAAAATAATATTATTGACATATCCACAAAAAAAGAAGCGTTGCATAAACTCTTCATATTCAGCCCCTAAAATACTCTTAAGTTTTTGCTTAATCTCCTCAGTATTTCCACTCCCACAAGCTAAATAAATGGTGCGAGGAAAGGCTTTCATAATCCTTACAAGCATTGAGAGATAGGGTAAACTATCAATTTTTGTTAGCCTACCAATTGTTCCTAAAATCACCTTATCTTTTGGGAATTTTGAACGATTAAGGGAGATAAGTTCAGAAGAAATAGGAGGATTATAAAAAGCATTATCCATCACTACAGGAATGCCTACAAACTCATACCCCTCTCTCTTAAATCTCGTTTCATTGCCACAAATATGTGTAATCCTGCCATCAAGCTTTGCAACATTATAAACAAAATTTCCATGTGACCAAAAAATCTGACTTTGTGCAACTCTAGAAGCAATCAGAAAATCACTAATGCCATAGCCATTATTAGGAGAGAGAAGAATTTGAACTTTGTCTTTAATCATCATTTCTCGTAAAAGCATTGCTTTTTGTAAATGTGAATTATAAAATCCCCTTTGATTGCAATAAGGAGCAACATCACAAATCTCAATGCCAAGATTTTGATAACTCTCTAAAGCACTTTGAGAATTTTCACTCTTCTCCAATAAACTCATAAGATAGATTTTTATTGTATATTTTTCCTTAAATTCTTGATGGGATAAAAGTTGTTTTAAAAAGCTATATTCCACCTTATAGGGAGAATTCTCCACAATCCTATCTCTAAGAAGTGCGATTGTGATTTTTCCCTCATTCCTTGGAGTGAATGAAGGAAGATGTTCAGAAGAAGCAAAGGAGGCATAATAGGAAGAAGCAAATTCATCAATTTCTGCGCTAAAAACCCTCCATTGCTCTTGAGAAGAGAAACTATTACCGCACATATGATAGATGAAAAACTGCATATAAAGGGCATGATCCATATTTTCTACACCACCATTTTGTAAATGCCAATAAAATAGCTCTTTCCACAATGGATACATTAAGAGCCATGAGCGATGATTAAAAAATGTCGAAACATTCCAAAAACAGTGGAGTTGCCAGTTTAAAATCGATCGTCTTTGCTCAAGAGAAAGGGAGCAATAATAATCCTTTTGTAATACTCCGCTGATTGCTTCTAAAAAAGAATTCATAGAAATGTTCATTTTAGGAAAATATGTTCTAATTAATTCTGCTGATGATCCAGAAGAAGGGGAGTGAATATTAAGATGGGAAATACCTTGAATATAGACCTTGATTGCTTCATCGCATTGAGCATTCAAAAGTAAGCAAAGCACTTCAAGCTCAAGGAGCATTTGGTTTTCAAAATCTCCCAATCCTTGAGTAAGAAAATGACTTTTTGCTGTCTGAATAAAAGGATTTAAGCTTTCTTCTTGTGGAATTTTTCCCTGAAGTGGCGCATAAAGAAAATAAAGTAAAAGATATGTACTCTCACCAACATCACCATTTTTTAAGATATTCTCCAAAATACTTTGACGCAAAGAAAGAGCAAAAGAAATATACTCTTTTTCATCTTGCTGATATAGATTTAACATTTGTTCTAAACTTGAGGATTCTAGGCTTTTAATATATTTTTCTATTTCACTTTTACTTTGCATTCTCACTCCTATCAAGCAACCACATATATCCTAAATTCACTTTTGGTGCATAAGTCTTAATTTTTGCTTTGAGATAGCCATTCCCCTCAATAATTTCACTCACTTCTCCTACAGGAATATTTTCAAAAAAGATATTATCCATTCCATTTGTTGCAATTTTATCCCCCACTTTTATTTTGCTCTCCATAGGAATATAACTAATCTCTACTTGCCCATCCACGCTTCTAAAAATTCCAGAAACCTTTCCCTCTCCAATATACACTCCATAAGAACAAAGTGGATCACCATTAAGCAATCCCATCAAACGTCCATTCTCTCCTAACTTAGCTATCCCAACCACAGCTCCATCAAGCACAAGTCCATAAATTTTTCCCTCTACTCCACTCTCAAATCCACTTAACCATAAACGTTCATAATTGCCAAATTCACAATAAGAAATAGCTCTTACAGGAACAATGTTTACAAGTGCTAAAGAGGGCATATTATAAAAGGTTGTTAGTCTTTGTAATTCCTCTTTGAGCTGGATATTTTGGAGTTCAATCTTTTGGATTATTGCTAATTTCTTATTAAGCTCTTGGATATTTTGAGCTTGATTAAAATATTTTAAATATGTCTCTTTCCCCCATTCTTTAAAATCAAAAACTGCATTTTTAACCTCATCACCCAAAGAAAGAATCATTCCTCTTAAAGAATGGTCAAGTTTAAAAAAAATTGTAATCGCTACAAACAAAAAAACAAGGATAAAAAAAGGTTTGATCCTCATTGTTCAAAACTGAGTTGCTCCAAAAGATCCATCTCCTCTATTGCTCGACTAGTCCCTTTGGCAACACAAAGCAGAGGTTCTTCTGCAACATAAACTGGAAGCTTAACAAGCTCAGAGAGATATTTATCAAGCCCACGAATAAGTGCTCCACCTCCTGTAAGTACAACACCATTTTCAACAATATCTCCTGCTAAATCTGGTGGCATAGATTCTAAGACGCTCTTTAATGCATTTCCAATCTCTTTAAGTTGGGATTTAATTGCCTCTCTTACATCCTCGCTTGTAAGCTCAATAGTATTAAGCAAACCACTCACCTGATCCTTTCCTTTAACCTGCATTTTAAGGGGTTGATCTAAAGAAATCGCTGCACCAATTTCAATCTTAATCTCCTCTCCTGTTCGCTCTCCAATATAAAGGTTATAATTTGCTCTCACATAATCTACAATTGCTGTATCTAGTTTATCTCCTGCAACTCTCAGTGATTTAGCAATGACAAGTCCCCCTAAAGAAATCACACCAATTTCTGTTGTTCCTCCACCAATATCTACAACTAAACTTCCTTGAGGCTCACGCACAGGAAGTCCTGCACCAATAGCTGCTGCCATAGGTTCTTCAATCAAAAAAACCTCTCTTGCTCCTGCACTCATGGCCGATTCTCTTACAGCCTTTCGTTCAACTCCTGTAAGCCCATAAGGCACACACACCATAATTCTTGGACGCATCAGTGATTTTCTTTTGTGAGCTTTTTCTACAAAATAGCGAATCATCTTCTCAGTCATATCAAAATCTGCAATAACTCCATCTTTCATTGGACGAATTGCATAAATACTTCCTGGGGTTTTTCCCACCATTTCTTTTGCTGAGTTTCCTACAGCAAGAAGTTTTCCCCTAGCCCCATAGCGATCATTTTGCACTGCAATGATTGAGGGTTCATTAATGATAATTCCCTGCCCTTTGGCAGAGACAACAGTATTTGCTGTTCCTAAGTCAATCGCAATATCATGCGAAAAAATCCCAATAAAACGATCAAGTATCATCTTTTCTCTCCTTGAATTTTTTGAATATCCTCATCTTTAATCACAACTTCCTTTCCACTTAATGATGGAAGATCAAACATCATGGGATTAAGCACTTCTTCTAAAATACTTCTCAATCCTCTTGCACCTGTTTTTCTTGCAATTGCAAGTTTTGCAATTGCATCTAATGCATTACTCTGAAAACTCAGTTTTACCCCATCCATATCAAAGAGTTTTTGATATTGTTTGATGAGTGAATTTTTGGGCTTTATAAGAATCTCTACCATTGCTTCTTGTGTGATCTCATCAAGTGTGGCAATCACAGGCAAACGTCCAATAAGTTCAGGAATCAGTCCATATGAAACCAAATCTTCTGGTTGCACAAAATGCAAAACATCACTTTCATCTTGATTGTTTTTCTCTTGATTAAATCCTAAAGTATTTCCTCCAAGACGACGCTTGATTATCTCTTGCAACCCATCAAAAGCTCCCCCACATAAGAAAAGGATATTGCTTGTATCAATTTGAATGAATTCTTGATGAGGGTGTTTTCTTCCTCCCTTGGGTGGAATATTTACCAAGCTTCCTTCAATAATTTTAAGCAATGCTTGTTGCACTCCCTCACCTGAAACATCCCTTGTAATGCTTCGATTTTCTGAAAGTCTAGAAATTTTATCTACCTCATCAATAAAAACAATCCCTTTTTGAGCTCTTTGAACATCGCCATCAGAGGCTTGGAGAAGACGAGTGAGAATATTTTCTACATCCTCTCCTACATAGCCTGCTTCTGTAAGTGAGGTAGCATCAGAGATTGCAATAGGTACTCCTAAGGTTTTTGCTAGAGTTTGAGCCATAAGAGTTTTTCCGCTTCCTGTTGGCCCAATAAAAAGCACATTACTTTTCCCCACCTCAACATCTTCAAACTCTCCTTTATAGTCCTCTCTATAGATTCTCTTATAGTGGTTATACACTGCAACACTTAAAACTTTTTTTGCCTCATCTTGACCGATAACATACTCATCAAGAGCATCTTTTAATTCTTTTGGAGTAGGAAGTTTTATTTCCTTACAAGCATTTCCCTCTCCTGTAAAATAACTCCCTTCTTCAATATCCGCAAGACGATTAATGGCTGCAATACAATGCACACAAATCCCTACATCTTCTCCTGAAATTTCCCTATCACTTTTAATGAGCATCTCATCAGGATAATTTTTTCCACAAAAACTACATCTATTCACTAACACTTCCTTTTTTAAGTGGGATTCCTCGCGTTGAGTTCAAAATAAAATTACAAATATTTTGAGTATGTGTATCATTTGGATTTTTTTCTAATTGCTCTTGAGCTAATTCTTTAATTGGGGCTACACGAGAGAAAAGAACTTTATAGAGTGTGCAAATGCTATCCACTTCTTCATGAGAGAAAAGCAATCTCATTCTATGGCGATTAAATCCGCGAATTACCGCCCTATTTCCCTCGGCCATACAATAAGGAGGGATATCTTGAGAAAGGGCTGATGCTCCTGCAATCATCGCACCATCTCCAACTTTACAAAATTGATGGATTGGAGTGAGTCCTCCGACATTAACATAATTTCCTAATTCAATATGACCAGCCAATGTTGCACCATTTGCAAGAATACAGTGATTTCCAATCAAACAATCATGTGCCACATGCACATAAGCCATTAAAAGATTATTATTCCCAATCTTTGTAATTCCTCCACCTCCCTCAGTCCCAGGGTTAAGTGTAGTAAATTCTCGAATAAGATTATTATCCCCAATAATGAGTTCAGTTTTTTCTCCAGAAAATTTGAGATCTTGAGGAGGAATTCCTACAGCTGCGTAAGAAAAGATTTTGTTGTTTTTCCCAATCTTTGTATAGCCCTCAATACAAGCATGATGAAAAACCTTGCTCCCTTCGCCAATCTCAACATTCTCTCCAATAATACAAAACTCGCCAATCTCAACATTCTCTCCAATTTTTGCACCCTCAGCAATAATGGCGGTCTTTGCAATTTTTGCACTTGAGGCAATCATTTTACTTCTCCACATCAGCAATCATGGCTTTAAGCTCTGCTTCAGAGACAAGCTTGTCATCAACATAGGCCTTGGCCTCCATTTGCCAAATTGCTCCTTTATTTTTGATGACATCTACCTTATAAATCAGTCTATCTCCAGGGACAACAGGGATTCTGAATTTCACTCGATCAATTGTCATAAAATAAACAATCTTATTTTCTGCTATAGAATAATTATCCCCAAACATACTTATAAATGCCAAAAGTCCACCTGCTTGCGCCATTCCCTCAATAATCATTACTCCTGGATAAATAGGTTGCTTTGGAAAATGCCCTAAAAATACTTCTTCATTAATTGTGACATTTTTATAAGCTTCAATGCTCTCATTGGGTTTAATGTCTACTACACGATCTACAAGGAGCATCGGATAGCGATGTGGCAGAATTTTTTTGATAATATTGACATCCATCATTTTGTATTCCCTTATTATTTTAGTTCATAAATCTTTAAGATCGCTCATTTTACCAAAACTAAACTTCTAACACTTCAAAAACTGCCTCTTCTTGGAAAATGCTTTGAATATTTACTCTTGCGTCTTCTTTAAACTCATGTTCTACAACCAAGATTGGATTGATCGATTGAGGGAAACCAATCTTTTCACGCAAAGAAAGCTCAAGCATATAAGGGGGTGGAAAGAGAAGCAAATCATCAAGATTTTTATAATCTAATTTTAAGATTTCATTAAAAGCCTTAAGGGTAAAAATCAGCGTATCATCTCTTTTACTTATCCCCACTCTCCCGATCTTAAGGGGAAAATTCTTTGGAATGACCCAAGAGAGTGCGCCTAATCTAATATTTTTTTTACTTTGAGAATGAGTCACCACATAGCTTTTTGCACACGCTCCAAAAACCTCCAATTTAGCCTGGAAGCATCGCCAAATAAGTTGTTTTTGTTGCACGAGAATATAAGATTTTTTCTCCTCTTCAAGCCTCATTCTTTTGTTAAAAACCTCATTACGATATTCAATGCTCCCTTTCATCACTTGCTGATGAATAGGGGAAATAAATTCTAAGGGAAATCTTCCTTGCTTTTCTCTTTGTTTTTGAAGTGCAAACTTGCATCCACAATAATTTTGACGATAAAGTTTGTCTTTTTTACTGAGTTCATTTTGTTTTTGTGTCCCACCTTGGCTTCTGACATCAATCTTGATAAATTCTAATCCAAAATCTTGAGCAATTTTTTCTCCTTGAGAAAAGAGAATGTCTTGGGTTTTCATCGGAGAGGAAAGAAGAGTTGTTGTAAAAACCTTCTCTCCTAACTTTCTAGCAAGTTTGGCACTCTGTATCAATCTCACATCAAAACATACATTGCATCTTGCCCCTTTTTCTGGTTCATCTTCTAAACCTCTAACTTCTTTATTCCAAACCTCATCATCATATTGTCCCTCAATAAGTTCTACTCCAAGCATTTGACAACTTCGCTTCACATCAAGCAATCTTAGATCATGTTCTGAGCGGGGATGAATATTGGGGTTATAAAAAAAACCAATCATTTTCTCATCAGGATAGATTTTTTTTAATTCACTCAAAAAATAATGACTATCTACACTACAACAAATATGCACCAACATTGCTTCATCCTACTTGAAATATTTTATAAACATTACTCCACCCACTAAAACAACAATGCTCAAAATAATTAATAAAATCACATCAACAACACCCATCTTATTGTCCTTTTGTTTCACATGAAACATTTTTTCTTTTTTCTTTCTCACGGAGTTGACCACATGCTGCTGAAATATCCAATCCCTTAGATTCTCTAATTGTACAAAGCAATCCTCTTTGTACTAAAAAATCAGCAAAAGCTTTGACTTTCTCGACTTCTGGACGTTCAAATTCACTCTCTTCATGAGGATTAAAGAAAATTAAATTAACTTTAGATTTAATTCCATCAAGAAGTTTAAGAAGTTTTTTTGCACTTGCTAGATCATCATTGAGATCTTTTATCACAAGATATTCAAACATAATTCTCTTTCTTGTAT
The DNA here is from genome assembly GCF_003364215.1 of Helicobacter cholecystus. GTDB lineage: Bacteria > Campylobacterota > Campylobacteria > Campylobacterales > Helicobacteraceae > Helicobacter_G > Helicobacter_G cholecystus. Next base: position 182,735 of record NZ_NXLU01000001.1, on the reverse strand, counting down.
CTACAGGAAATGATCTCACAGCATCAAGAATTGCTCTAATATTATAAGCTTTATTCATAGGAATAAGCTTACTCCTTAACTCATCATCTACAGCATGAAGTGAAATTGCAAGTTGCACTCCTAAATCCATTTCTCCTAGTTTTTTAATTTTTGGAGCTATACCACTAGTAGAAATGGTTTGGCGTCTTGGAGAAATGGAGAGTCCATTGAGTTCAGCAATAATTGAGATGGCCTTAGAAACATTATCTAAATTATCTAATGGTTCTCCCATACCCATATAAACAATATTGACCCTCTTCTCTGGAGCCAAATCATTGTCTTTTTTAAGCCTTACAACCTGCTCTACAATCTCTCCTGCACTTAAATTCCTCACAAATCCCCCTTTAGCAGTAGAGCAAAATGCACACCCAACCTTGCATCCCACCTGAGAAGAAAGACAGAAGGTATATTTTTCCCCCTCAACAATTCTTCCAGTTTCATCAATTTTTTTATCTCTCATCTTGATAAAAACACTCTCAAAACTTAGACCTTCTTTTGTCTGAAAAAGATATTTTTTACTTCCATCAATGCTATTTTCAATAGTAATAATTTTTAGATTTTGGGCACAGAATTTTTCATTTAATTCTTCTTGTAAGGTCTTGGGAAGATTTTGCATTTGATTAAAATTTTCTTCATACTTGACATAAAGCCAATGATAAATTTGCTTAGCTCTAAAACTAGGAGAAAACATTTCTTCCATTTCTTTAAGGGTATAGTCATAAATATTTTTTTTCATTTTGGAATACTCTTTATTGGGTTTTGGAATAAAGGGGGGATTGTAGCAAAAAACACTATAATCCTAGCTTTTGTTTAATTCTCTCTAAGTTTAAATTTCTTCTCCACTCTCTCATTAACATCAAAAGCCATAAATCTAAATACAAAATTTTATTTTTTAAGTAGATTTTAAGGAAGGGGGGGGGGTATAGTTAAATACTTAATTAGATTAAAAAGAAAGAAAAAAGTAATGTGGACATTTTTAGTTATTTTAATTTTAGGTTTTTGGGAGCTTTGGCTAAGTCTTGCACTTGTTGCAATTTTTTATATTTTTTTATTAGGAATCCCTCTTATTGTTTCAGTCTTTAGTTATATAATTACTCAAAACCTTGGGGTTAGTTTTCTTGTATTTTTTATCTCTCTTTATAGCTTGTATAGAATGATTAAACACTAGATATTTGAGACATCATTAAAAAATCAAACCTCTTTTTAAGTCTCTAGAGGTTATCTCTCAAACCTTCAATCTCTCCACCACGCTTTTTAATTTTTCTATCACTTTTCCCCGATTTTTCAAAAACTCCTGATGAGCATTTTCTCCACAATAATTGCTTACACAAAACACTCCCAAAGCAGGAAGATTAAAACGTCTAGCCACAGAAAGCACAGAGAAAAATTCCATATTCTCTAGCAAGATTCCTTTCTTTTTCATATTCAGCGCATAATTTGAATCTACACAAATATAATTACTAGAATTAACAATAGCTTGAGGCAAATCAAGAGAAAAAATCTTTTGAATTGTTTCACATGAAACATTTTGAGTGAGTTTAATTTCTTGTGGGATAGGGGTATAACTCTTATCTTGCAAAAATGAATTTTCTATTTGAGTAGCATAATCGCTCACAAACAAATCCAGTAATTTTACCTCTTTGTCATAGCTTCCTGCACTTCCAATAAAAACTAGACTTTCTATATTTTTACAAGAGCAAAGTTGGCTTAAAGTCATCGCACTTTCTACTAATCCTACACCTATACTCTTTGCAAATTCAAACTCTTCACCATTTCCAGCACATACAAACATTTTTCCTCCCAACATTTCCAAAAACAAGATACAATCAAAATCAAAAGGAAACTTAAAGAGTGCATTATAAAGCAAAAAAGAAATTTGGACAAAATTTCTTAAAAGATGGTTATTTTTTACGCCAAATTGTCCAAGCGATTCCCAATATTTCCTCACAACTCATTGAGATTGGGATTGGCTTGGGTGATTTGACTGATGAGCTAATCAAAATCCACAATTTGATAGCTTATGAGGTAGATGAAGACTTATGTTCTTTGCTTATTAAAAGACACTCTAGGTTGCTAGAAACGCAAAAACTTAAATTGGTCTTATGTGATGTGTTGGAGCTCAAAGATTCCACAGGTTGGCTACACCCAGAGCCATATTTTTTGGTTTCTAATCTCCCTTATTACATTGCAACGCTGATCGTCTTAAAACTGCTTAGAGATGAAAAGTGTGAGGGATTTGTCGTAATGACTCAAAAAGAAGTTGCGGAAAAATTTTGTGCCCGTGTGGGAGAAAAAGAGTTTTGTGCTCTGAGTGTTATAGCTCAAAGTGTGGGAGAAATAGAATTTCTTTTTGAAGTTCCTGCAAGTGCTTTTGAACCTGCTCCAAAAGTAACTTCAGCAGTATTTCGAATGATAAAAAAACCCAACCACCCTAGAGTTGAAGAGATAGAAAAACTTGAGACTTTACTTAAAATTGCATTTTCTGCACCACGCAAAAAACTAGCCAAAAATCTAGTAAAGTTCTATCCTAAGCAAGAAATTGAGGAGATTTTCTCTAAATTAGGATTACAAGAAAATCTAAGACCTCACGAAGTTGACACTACACTCTATCACCAAATTTTAGAAAATAAGGAAAAAAATGGAAAACAACGAACAAAAGATAGCAGTTCACCAAAATAAAGAACAAAATAATAAAGAACGTCGAGTTAGTCATACCCATAAGAATAATGAAAATAAAGAACATAAGCGAACACAAAATCGTCGATGGAGTGGGAAGAATAATTATGCTCATAATAAAAATACCAAAGAAGAAGTTCAGAATCACGATGGTGTAAGAGAAATTAAAAGCACCAATGAAAAAGGTAATCTTAATCTGCATAGAGAACTTAAACGTAATGTAGATAACAATACAAGAATTCAAAAAAATAGTCTTAATCCTCACTATAAACTTAATCTCAATACAAAATCTAAAGTAAGAATCACTCCACTTGGGGGATTGGGAGAAATTGGAGGAAATATGACAGTCATTGAGACTGAAAAATCTGCAATTATCATTGATGTAGGTATGAGTTTCCCTGATGAAAGTATGCCAGGGGTAGATATTTTAGTCCCTGATTTTAGTTATCTACAAACCATTAAAGATAAAATTGAAGCAGTCATTATCACCCATGCACACGAAGATCATATTGGGGCAGTCCCTTATCTTTATAAAGTGATGCAATTTCCACTTTATGGAACTCCACTACCCTTGGGAATGATTAGTGCAAAATTTGATGAACATGGGTTAAAAAAATATCGCTCACTTTTTAGAAGTGTAGAGAAAAGAAAGCCTATTAAAATTGGAGAATTTGAAATTGAGTGGATTCATATCACTCACTCAGTGATTGATGCTTCAGCTCTTGCTATCCGCACAGAAGCGGGTGTAATTTTACATACAGGAGATTTTAAAATTGACCATACACCTGTAGATGGATTACCTACAGATTTGCATCGATTAGCTTACTATGGAGAAGAAGGGGTGATGGTATTACTTAGCGATAGCACAAATTCTCACAAAAGTGGCGTCACTCCTAGTGAGGCAGTTGTAGGGCCAACATTTGATGCACTCTTTAAACAAGCTGAAGGTAGGGTAATTATGAGCACATTTAGCTCAAATATTCATCGAGTGTATCAAGCCATTAACTATGCAATCAAGTACAATAGAAAAGTTGCAGTAATTGGGCGATCGATGGAAAAAAACCTAGAAATTGCAAGAGAATTAGGATATATCAATATCCCTCAAGGAATCTTTATTGAAGCTCATGAGGTAGAAAAATATCCTGATGAAGAAGTGCTTATAGTCACCACAGGCTCCCAAGGTGAAACAATGAGTGCACTTTACAGAATGGCCACTGATGAGCATCGCCACATCAAAATGAAACCCAGTGATTTAGTCATTATCTCTGCTAAAGCTATCCCAGGAAATGAGGGATCAGTCTCTGCTGTGATTAATTTCTTACAAAAAAGTGGGGCAAGAGTAGTGTATCAAGACTTTAGTGAAATTCATGTGAGTGGGCATGCTGCACAAGAAGAACAAAAGCTTATGCTTCGTCTGATTAAACCTAAATTCTTCCTTCCTGTGCATGGAGAATATAATCATATTGCAAAGCACAAAGAAACGGCAATTAAATGTGGAGTGCCTGAGAAAAATATTTATCTTATGGAAGATGGTGATCAAATTGAAGTCAATCCAAATTATATTCGTAAAGTTCGCTCTGTAAAAACTGGAAAGACTTTTATTGATAATCAAGCAGATCGACAGATTGATTACAATACAATTCTTGATCGTCAAAACCTTGCAAATGATGGGGTTGTAACTTTAAGTGCAAAAGTGAGTAAGAAAAATATGGATTTTGATGGAGAGGTGAGAATCTCTAGTTTTGGTCTGACTAATCCAAAAGATGAAAAAGCACTCAGTAAGGAAATTGCAGATGCACTTACTTTAATGCTTAAGGCATTTAAAAAAGAGTTCAATTCTAAAAATATTGAAATAGAGGCTAGAAATATTCTTAAAAAACTTATTTTTAAGCAATACAAAAAATATCCTCTACTCTCTTTAAATTTCTTTGTGGATTAAACTATGTTAGAAATTGCTAAAAAAGTCTTAAGAGATGAAGCGCAAGCATTGATTAAGGCTAGCCAAAGAATTAATGAAAAAGAATTAAAAGAAATTATTAAAAATATTCTTGCTTTAGAAGGAAAATTCATTGTTATGGGTGTGGGAAAAAGTGGACATATTGGGGCTAAAATTGCAGCAACCTTAGCAAGCACAGGCACTCCTAGCTTTTTTATCCATCCCACAGAAGCACTCCATGGTGATTTGGGAATGATTGAAAACAAAGATATGGTTTTAGCAATTAGTTATAGTGGGGAGAGTGATGAGCTTAAAATGGTTCTCCCTCATATCAAACGCATTGGAGCAAAGATCATGACAATGACCAAAAGCCCTACAAGTTCAGTTTCTCTTCTTGGGGATTATTTTCTAAGTCTTGAAATTGATGCAGAAGCTTGTCCTCTTAACACTGCTCCCACTACCTCCACTACGCTTACTTTAGCTCTTGGAGATATGCTTGCAGTATGTTTAATGAAAGAGAGAAATTTCACTCATGAAGATTTTGCATCTTTTCATCCTGGAGGAGCATTGGGCAAAAGACTTTTTGTCAGAATCAAAGATTTAATGCAAAGAGAAAATCTTCCTTTCATCGATCCAAAACTCTCTTTAAAAGATGCTGTTGTAGTGATGAGTGAAGCAAGACTTGGCAGTGCCATTGTAGTAGAAGATCACAAGCTAATAGGAATATTAAGTGATGGGGATTTAAGGAGGGCAATGATGAGGAATGATTTTGATTTTCAACGCCCTGCAATAGATTTCTGCACACTTGACCCTAAAACTTGTCAAGATGAAAATCTTTTAGCTTATGAGGCTTTAAAAATAATGGAAGAGAATAAAATTCAACTTCTCATCATTGTAGATAAAGAAAAAAGAGTTCTGGGGGTTTTACATCTCCATACACTCATTGAGGCAGGTATTCAATGACATTTGATCCATTACTCCAACGCATTGATCAAATCTATGGAGAGATAGAAACAGCAAAAGAAGAGCTTCAAATCGCACTTAATCTTGCTTGTATTTCTATGCAAGACTATATTCTGATTAAAAGAGGTTCAAAGGATATGCCTGAGGATTTAAGTGATTGGGCATTTGAAGAAATCAATACTTCTGCCCAGAAACTCAAACAAGCATTAGATCAGATGAATAAATTAAGGAAAGAATTTTTTGTAGTTTAGAAAATCAATCTATCTTTGAGTGTTCTAGAACTTAATACTTTACTTATAATAATATCTGAATTATAAAAGTAGATGAGCATTCTCTTGAATAAAATTTGCTATTTCACAATCTAAAAATTAATAAAAGCCAACTCGTATTAGATGGCAATTCTAAAATAATAAGTAAAGAATTTCTTACTATCCCTATTTTAATACTTTTCTAGTTACACTTTTCTCAATACTCTTTTACATTCTCAAAAGCTTTGAGCCAATAGACTAGATGTTCCACTCTCAACAATAAATTCTTAATCCTAATTCACTTTTTCACCAATTATTTTTATCATAGTAAGGATTAGTTTCTATGATGTATAAATCCATCTCTATTCCCTCTTTTACAAATTCAGAGCGAAAAATTGTATATGCTCTTAAAGTATGAAAAGAATCTGTAAGAATCAAAACTTTCTTAATATCTTGATTTTTAGCAAATCTTATAAAGTCTTTAGCTTCTTCTAGTGTGCTTATTGCTCCACTTTTTAGATTTTATACAACTTCATAAGAGATTTTAAGTGAGTTAAACACTATTGAGAGCTTTTCAAATTCACTTTATAAAATTCCATTGTAGCTTTGGATATGATTTTTTGGCTGAGTGATATAGATTTTTTGATAATTCTATTTTTATAAAGAGCAATTGCTCTACTAAGCCTTATAAGAGGATTCCCACCAAGGATTAAAACTCCTTCATAGTTTTAAAAATTTTCTTGTTTTTTACAGGAGAATAAAAAAGTATTATCTTGAAAAATTGTTTTTATTGGCTCTTTAAACACTTCTATTTCAAACATTTTGATAAGAGCTCAACAAGCTCTCTTTATTTATATCCTACTAAACACACTAAAATATACATACATAAGAAAATAATCTTTTTCATATACTGATTTTCACCCCCACCACACAATCACTCAAAATCTCAGGCTTTTTGATTGAGAGGGTATAGTGTGTAATAGAGGGAAAAGAGATTGCAATTTTAACTTTGAGATCTTCTAGGGCTTCTTCAAGCAGTCCATAGGCATTATTTTGAAATTCTGTCTTTAAAAACTCTACAATCTCCACATAATTGAGATATTCTCCCTTATATTCATAGCTAAATTCTGCATTAATAATAATATTTTGCTCTTTTACTCTCTCACTCGGTAAAATTCCAACAATAGCTTTAAATGAAAGATTTTCAATCAATAAAGTCATTAAAAAATCTTTTTTTCTTCTCTTTTAATCAGACGAATAATATTTGGAATATGTGTATAAATAATCAATGCTCCAATTAACAATACTGGGGCATGGGAGTGGACTTGGGAATTAATATTGATACACTCTGGCAAAGGAAAAATATAAGGAATTACAAAACTCAGAGCAATCCCACTTAAAACCCCAATGAGTGAAGAGAGTGAAGAGATTTTAAAAACTTTCCCTACAATAAACCATACAAGAAGTCCTAAACTCCCTTCAACAGGCATCAATAAAAAAACTGAACCAATAGAAGTCGCCACTCCCTTACCCCCTGAAAAATTTAAGAATGGACTATAACAATGTCCAATGACTGAAAGAAGTGCAATCATCCATTGTGTTTCATAACTTAAGCCAAAAATCTTAGCTAATGCCACCACAACCATTCCTTTGATCGCATCAAGAAAAATTGTTAAGATTGAGTAGAATTTGGCTTTATTAGGATCAATCTCTTTAATTGCACGATAAACATTAGTTGCACCAATACTTCCTGAACCAATCTCTCTAAGATTGATTTTATAAATACTTTTGCAGATTAAAAGCCCAAAAGGAATCCCTCCTACAACATAGGCTAAAATATAAAATATGACATTAATATTGCTTAAAATTTCAAACATTTACTTCCTCCTCTTTATCATTAATTGCCCAAAGTAAAATAATAAACCAAGAAATCAATGTCCAACCTAAAAATAAATTAGATAGAAGAATCTTTCTTTTATTTCTTGTATTTTTAGAGTGTGCAATTCTTGCAGGTAAAAAGAAAATTCTAATCAGTAATATAAGAAATAATAAACCTAATAAAATAAAAATCCATTCCATTTTAATCTTTCTTACCCAATGCCCAAGCTAAAGAAACTACCCAGAAAACAAATGTCCAACCTAAGAAAAAATTAAGCACAAAAATCCCAAATCTACTTTTATGTCCTCTTGCAAAAGCAATGATTGTAGGCAGAAAAACAAGAGGAATGATAAAGATAAAGAGAAAAGTAATTTGCCAAATTGAAATCTCCATTTATACATCCAGATGCTTCACATTTTTAGCATTTTCTTGGATATAAGCTCTTCTTGGCTCAACTTCATCTCCCATAAAGAGAGTAAAGATTTCATCAGCACTCTGCATATCTTCAAGTTTTACTCTTAAGAGTGTCCGATTTTGTGGAGTCATTGTTGTTTCCCATAATTGCTCAGGATTCATCTCTCCAAGACCTTTATAACGTTGGATATAAGTTCCTTTTTTTGCACTCTCTTCAATATTCTCTAAAACCTCTAATAAATCTTTTCCTTCTAAGAATGCTAAATCTCTTTCTTGAATCTTATTGTAAATATAATAAGCCTCTTCAAAATGTTTATCAATAAAGAGATCTTCATTTAAAACAAGTTCCACTAATCCTGTTTTTGTTTGAATATAAAATAAAATTTCATCTTCACTAACAATTTTATTGAGGATATTGCAATCAATATTTTTTAAATATTCCTCAATTTTTTCACTCATTGCTGAAAATTCTAACCCTACATAATCACGATTTTCAATCAAAAATCTAATCACTTCAATCATTGCATAACGTTTTTCAAGCTCTTTAAGCACACTGCGATAAGCTGAAATAAATTTAAGAATTTCTAGAAGTTCTTTATTCCCAATCCCCTTAAAACTAAAATTTTCAATTCCATTTTCAATCAAATATTCGCTTAAAGCTCTCTCATCTTTGAGATAAATTTCTTTCTTTCCTTTTTTGAAGCGATAAAGGGGTGGCTGAGCAATATAAATATGACCATTTTCAATCAATGGTCTTAAATAGCGATAAAAAAATGTCATCAAAAGTGTTTGGATATGACTGCCATCAACATCAGCATCAGTCATAATAATAATTTTGTGGTAGCGAAGTTTTTCAAGATTAAATTCTTCTCCAATCCCACAGCCAAAAGCTGTAATCATATTTTTAATCTCTTCACTTTTTAAAATTTTATCAAGGCGAGATTTTTCAACATTAAGAATCTTTCCTCTAAGGGGTAAAATTGCTTGATAAGCTCTATCTCTTCCTTGTTTTGCAGATCCTCCTGCACTATCTCCCTCAACAAGATAAATTTCTGATTCACTAGGATCTTTACTTTGACAATCTGCTAATTTTCCGGGTAAAGTTCCTACTGAAAGTGTTTCTTTTTTTCGTGTAAGTTCCCTAGCCTTTTTAGCTGCTTCTCTTCCGCGAGCTGCTAAAAGTGCTTTTTGCATAATTGCTTTGGCTTGAATAGGATTTTCTTCAAAGAATTTTGTAAGTTTTTCATAAGTAAGTTTTTGAATAATGGGTTTAACAAAGGAACTTCCAAGCTTTCCTTTAGTTTGTCCTTCAAATTGAGGTTCCATTACCTTTGTAGAGATAATTGCTACAAGCCCCTCTCGCACATCATCTCCTGTAACTTTTGAATCTTTTTCTCTAGTATTGGCATTTGCATCAATATAATTAATAATTGCTCGACTAAGTCCTGCTCTAAAACCTGCTTCATGCGTTCCACCATCAGGAGTGCGAATATTATTAACAAAACTTAAGACTTTTTCATCATAACCCTCATTATATGCAAGTGCAATTTCTGCTTCAAGTTCTTCATCACTCACTTCAAAACTGATAATTTCAGAAAGAAGGGGTTTTTTATTAATATCTTCTACAAATTGTTTTAGTCCCCCTTCAAAATGATATTTTTCTCTTCTTCCATTTTTTTCATCAGTAAAAGAAATAATAATATTACGATTAAGATAGGCCATTTCTTTAAAGCGTTTAATGAGAATTTCACTATCAAATTCAAGAACTTCCATCACTTCACCATCAGGATAAAACTCAATAGTTGTTCCATGTTCTTTTGTTTTTCCAATGATTTCTAGTGCAGTTGTGGGAACACCTTTTTGAAATTCTTGGCGATAGATATTTCCATCTCTTTTAATTGTCATAATCAATTTACGTGAGAGAGCATTAACAACACTTACTCCTACTCCGTGCAAACCTCCAGAAACTTTATAAGTATCTTTATCAAATTTTCCTCCAGCATGTAATACTGTAAGAACTACAGTTGCAGCAGGAAGATTTTCAGTAGGATGCATATCTACAGGAATTCCACGGCCATTATCCTCAATGATCGCACTCCCTTCACTTGTAAGGGTGATAGAAATAGCATTACAATGTCCTGCCATTGCCTCATCAATAGAATTATCTACTACTTCATAAACCATATGATGTAATCCATTGATATTTGTATCCCCAATATACATTCCTGGACGTTTTCTTACAGCTTCAAGTCCTTTAAGGACTTTAATATTTCCTGCTCCGTAGTCTTTGACTTCGTTCATTTTTACTTCCTATTTTTATAGATTAATTGGCATGACAATGGTTAAAAAATTATTATCTCTTAGTAAAAAAGGTGTTGTTTTTTCAGTAATACATAATTCAAAAGTTTCATTATCAATTTGTCCTAAAAAGTCTAATAAACTCTTTAAATTTGCAGCAATTTCAATAGGCTCAGAAATTGTAATCTCAGCTTCAAATCCATCCTCTGCTTGAGAATTGTTATTTCCAAAGCTTTCAAAAAGAACTTCATTTTGATTAAAAGTGATTTTTACTTCTTGAGAAACTGATTGAATCATTTTTAAAGATGCAATCATTTTATTCTTTTGGAGTGTAAAAGAATGTTTAAATGTTTTTGGGATGATTCTTTCATAATCAGGGAATCTTCCATTTGTCAATTTTGTAAAGAATGAATAATTTTCAGTCACAAGAATAAGTTGGCTTGTGTTGTAATAAATTTCAAAATCATTTAAAAAGAGTTTTGGAATTTCAATGAGAGCTCTTTTAGGAATGATGACTGAGAGAGTTGAGATAGATTGAGTTTCCATCTTTACAAGTGCAAGACGCTTTGTATCAGTAGAAACAAAATTAATTACATATTCTTTAATATCTAAATTTGCACCATTGAGTTCTATTTTTGTATTATTGTTTGCAACTGCTGGAGAAATTTTTTTAATGGCTTCAATAAAATTTTCAGTAGGAATATTGATTTTATTTTCTGCTGTATATGAAGGAAATTGTGGAAATTCTTCTGAGTTAAACATGGGGAGTTTAAAGTTTGTTCTTCCTTGCTTAATGATAAATTCATCATTTTTTGTTTCAAAAGTAATTTCTTTATCTTCTTTGAGTTGTTTAATAATCCCTAAAATCTCTTTTCCATTAACAGTTCCCTCTCCTTCTTCTTGAATAGAATTAATATTAATAAAAGCTTTAATTCCCATTTCAAAATCAGTAGCTTTAAGTAAAAGTTGGTTATCTTGAACTTTGAAGTAAATATGGGAGGTAATATTACTTTGATCTCTTTTATCTAAAAAAGCTTGAAAATTATTAAGGACGTTTTCAAGAGGGCTTTTATAAATTTGTATTTTCATTATGACTCCTAAGGATGAGATATTTAATAAAAATAGAGGAGAAGTTGTAGAGTAATGTGAAATGTGAAACAACTCTCTCTAAATCCCTTTTTTTGGGATGCTGCCTATGTGAAAAACCTCCAATATTTTTTTCACATTTTTTCACATTCAAATTGTATCTAAAAATCCCTATATCAAGAAAGTTTATCATTTTGTTCTTCTTGGATCTGATTTTTCATATCTTCAATGATTATTTTAAGTGCACTTGATTGTTCAATTTCTTCTTCCATTTTTTTCTGGGCTTTAGAAACTGCACTATGATCTTTCATATTAAGTTCTTTTGCAAGTGCTGACATTGAGTTTGGGATCAGTTCTCTGGCTAAAAAGATTACATAGCGTCTTGCTGTAGCGATATTTTTTGTCCGTGTTTTACTTCGAATTTCAGAGGGTTTAATATTAAGAAATCGCGCAACTTTATTAATAATACTCTCTAAGGTAATATTTTTATTATTGACATTAATATTATCTCTAATGGCATTTTCTACCATTTTACGTGAAATATCTACTCCCATAATATTTGCCATTGCATTAAGACGTGTAAGAATCCCTTCAATCTGTCTAACATTGCTCACATTTGTTGCTAAAAATGCAATACTCTCATTATCAATACTGATATGATTAATTTGGCATTTTTGCTTCACAATAGCAATTTTTAATTCAATTTCTGGAGGAATAATTTCTACACACATTCCTCCCTCAAAACGACTTTTTAATCTTTCTTCAAGTCCTACAATTTTTCTAGGGGGTTTATCACTGGTCATTACAATTTGTTTTTGATTATTATGAAGTTCATTAAAAGTATGAAAAAATTCTTCTTGTGTGCGATCTTTTCCTCCAAAAAATTGAATATCATCAATCAATAAATAATCACATTGTCTATATTTTTCACGAAATCTATCCATAGTATTATTATTAATTCGATTTGTATATTCATTAAGAAATTGTTCAGAACTTACATACACAACAATTTTTCCTTGCTTTTGAGCTTCATTACCAATGGCATTAAGAAGGTGAGTTTTTCCAAGTCCAGTGTTTCCATAAATCAATACAGGATTAAAATGTTTGGCTTGATTTTGTGAAACATTTTTAGCAATATCAAAAGCAATTTTATTACTTTCACCCCTAACAAATGAGTCAAAGATAAGATCAGGATTAAGAAAAGTTTGAGTGCGAATAACTTTAATAATTTCTTGAGTAGAATTATTCACATTTTGTTTTTGACTTTGTGTGAGAATCTGTATTTTTGGCAGAACTCCATAAATATCTTCCCAAAGTGAGGCAATATGAGCACTATATTTTGTCTCAATCCAAGAAGCAATGAATCTATTAGGAACTTTAAAAACCAAAAGATCTGATTTTGAGGTTTCTGCATCATATTCTATCTTAGAAAAATATCGCTCAAATTCATCAGATGGAACTTGTGATTTTAAATTTTCAAAAATAATTTGAATACTCATTTTTTCTCCATTTTTATAAGTTTTCACAATGTGAATAAAAATGTGAATAAGTTATAATTCTTTGGTTTTTAATATGAATTATAAGGTAGTTTTTGGATGAATATTATGGGAATTGATCCAGGAAGTAGGAATTGTGGATATTCAATATTAAATTATGAAAATTCCAAAATTAAATTGATTGAAGCAGGATTAATTAAAATTAAAGAAAGAGAATTACAAGCACAAATTTTAGAGTTTGTAGAAGGAATTGATTTAGTTTTAAAATCTCATAGTATTCAGGAAGTTGCAATAGAAAATATTTTTTATGCTTATAATCCTCAAAGTGTGATTAAACTTGCTCAATTTCGTGGAGCATTAAGTCTTAAAATTCTTCAAGAAATTGGATATTTTTATGAGTACACTCCTTTGCAAATAAAAAAGGCTCTTACAGGTAAGGGAAAAGCAGATAAAATTCAAGTTGCTTTTATGGTTAAAAAACTTTTAGGGATTACTAAAGAAATTAAACCTTTAGATATTACTGATGCCATTGCTGTAGGAATCACTCATATTCAAAGAATCAAACTTAATATTAGGAGATAAAATGGAAGTCAAATTACTTTTTCACACTCCACTCTCAATTTGTGTAAGCGCTGGAAGAACTTGTTGGCAATCTCAAGATAGAGGAGGATGCTATCCACAACCCACAGATGAAATTCTTGAAGTTGATCAAGATTTTTTGGATCGAATTTTAAATAAACATAAACATGGCTCAGTCGCTGAACATCTTACTTATAATTTTGCAATTGATGGAATTTCTAGAGCATGTTTACAAGAGCTTGCGCGCCATCGTCATGCTTCTCTTTCTGTAAAATCTTCCCGTTATACTCTCAAAGAACTTAAATCTGAAGAGAATATTAAAGCAGTAGCTCAAAAATATCTTGTTCTTACAGGTAATGAGGCTGTAGATCAGAGTTCAATTCTTGCACTTGAAAATCTTCAAAAGCTTTTATTTGAAGGGATTATAGGGGATTATGTTAAGTATGCAATGCCTGAGAATTATAAGACGGCTCTTGCTTGGAGTGTGAATGCAAGAGCATTAAAAAACTTCCTAATCTTAAGAAGTTCAAAAGCAGCATTATGGGAGATTAGAAGACTTGCTTATGCACTTTATGAAGCACTGCCAGAAAAACATAAGTTTTTGTTTGAATCTTGCTTGAGTGAAGAGCATTAAAAGAGCATTTTCTGATGCTTTTAATCCTACTTTTTAAAAGGATAAAAACTTCAAAATGCAAACTAAAGATTTTTTAAAACAACTCTGTGGGGGATTGAGAGAAATTCCTAAAAAGCATCACTCCCTTTTTTATGCTTTGCAAAAACTTGATGCAATCAGTAAAAAAGGAAAAATCTTTATCCTTAAAGAGGGTTATGCAATTGGTGAGCTTGATGTAATTAGGAAGGATTTAATTTTTCTTAAATCTTTTTGTCCAACTCATCAAAAAGATTTTAAGCTTATGAAAGCTTTTAAGGGTATAGTGAGTGGAGATATTGTATTAGTCAAAATAATTTCAAAAAGTACAAGAGTAAGATTAATAAGTATTTTATATTGTCCTTTAACATATACTTTAGTTTATCTTGAAAAAATCAAAGGAAAAATTTGTGCACTTGAGCTTAAAAGTACACAGGAAAAACCCTTACAAATTCCACTAAAAGCTAGGCAGAAAGCTCTAAATTCTCTCCCACCTCACACAGTGATGAAAGTAGATGTAAGAAATGGAGAAATTCTTGAAATTTTAGGAGTACTTGAAGATGAGAGAATTGATGAAAAAATTATCCTTTGCTCTTATAACTTTAAAGAAGAATTTTCTTCTTCATCCATTGCTTTAGCACAGAGTTTTGGAGAGGATGTATATACTGAATTTTATCCCCATCGTAGAGATCTAACACATTTACCCTTTTGTACAATTGATCCAAGTGATGCAAAAGATCATGATGATGCAATTTATTTTAATTCTAAAGAAAAAAAACTTTATGTTGCTATTGCAGATGTGAGTGAGTATGTGAGTAAGGAAAGTTCTATTGATAGAGAAGCAAGAGAGCGTGGGTTTAGTCTTTATCTCCCTCATAAAAGTATTCCGATGCTCCCTAGAGAATTAAGTGAAAATATTTGCTCACTTAAGGAAGGAAAAATAAGACTTGCTTTTGTATGGGAGATCACACTCACTTCTGAAGCTAAAATTAAAGAAACTTCACTTTTTGAAGCAGTGATTCTTAATCATTACAATCTTTCTTATGAGCAAGTTGATGCATTTATTGAAGAAAATAAGACAGAAAATATTCCACAAAATATAAGGGAAAGTATTAAGAGTTTTTATCCTTATGCTATTAAACTTTTTACAGAGAGATTGAAAAAAGGCTATACATTTTTTGGAGATGAAATTAAACTTGAACTTGATGAATATACAAGTCTTAAAAAGGTTAAAGTTAATTTAGAGAAAGTTAGCCATCATATTGTAGAAGAAGCCATGTTGCTTGCCAATATTCAAAGTGCTAAGCTTATGGAAAGTCTTAATATACAAGGAATTTTTAGAATTCATGAAGCAATGAAGGAGGAAAAAGTTTTTGAACTGCTTTCTTCTGTACAAAGTTTGGGATTTGAGGGAAAAAATAAAGATATTCACTCTCTCATTACTTCTATTCAAACTTGGGCTAAAAATAAAGGAATAGAAAAGGAAGTGGATAAAATGATTATTAAATCTCAAAATCAGGCACTGTATAGCAGTGAAAATCGAGGGCATTTTGGTTTAGGTTTTGAAAGTTATACTCATTTTACTTCTCCTATTCGGCGTTATAGTGATTTACTTTTGCATCGTTTGCTTAAAGATCATTTAAGAGGGGGTAAAAAACTTGTTTATTTGAGTGAGGGAATCGAATCACTTTGTAAGAATTTGAATGAGAGTGAAAAAAAAATTGCAAGAGCTGAAATGGAATATAAAGATAGAAAATTTGCTCATTGGGCAAAGGTACATTTAGGGGAAAGTCTAAAAGTGAGTGTGATTGATACACAATTTCCTATCCTTACCCAAGCCTTAGAAAAAATTAATAGTGCAAGAATAGTTTTAAGAGATAAGATAATGTGTGAAAAATTTGATATTTTTGACATTATTATTGAAGAAGTTAATCTTGCTCATGCAAAAATTTATGGGAGAATTAATGACTAAAAAAGACTTAGATCAATACCTTAAAACTCTTATTCCTCAAGCGAGTTTATTTTATGGAGAAGGAGAGTTTTGGATTGGGTATTACTCTAAAATTATTGCCCCAAAACTTGCACAAAAAGAAGATACAACAATCTTTTATTATGATGAATATCATTTTCAGCAAGTCTATGAACTACTCAATCAATCCTCACTTTTTGGTGATCGTTTGCTTGCAATCTTAAAAGTGGAAAAAAAAATTTCTAAAAAAGAAATCCAAGCACTTTTAGAAGCACTTTCTAGAAATCCAGATAATTCTTTAATCATTGAATTTTATAAAAATGAAAAAAAGAGCGCAGGAGAATATTCAAGAGATTGTAAAGAAATGGCAGGAGTGTTTAAGGCACAAAGAGCTATTGAAGTGAGGTTTTATGAACCTAGTGCAAGTGAATGTATAGGATTGTTAGTTCAAAGAGCCAATGAGCTTGGAGTGCAGATTCATCCTAGATTACTCTCTATTCTTTTAGATCTCCAAAATGGGGATATTGCTATTGTCTTACAAGAGTTAGAAAAATTCACTCTTTATCCAAGAGAAATTACAGAGAAAGATCTCATGTTTCTTTGCTCATCTCTAGGAGGAGTGGAAAGTGATGACTTACTTGAGGCATTGCTTAAGAGAAAGGGGTTTGAAGTGCTTAAACTCTATAATAGACTTGAAGAAGAGGGAATAGGAGAGATGGAACTCTTAGCAAGAATGGAAAATTATTTTTATCGCTTATTTTTAGTTTTTGTGTATATGAGAGCATTTGGAAAATTTGATGCAAAAGAAGTTTTAGGTTATGCTCCCCCATCTTTTATACAGAATAAACTTATTCAAGAGGCACAAAGTATGCGTGAAAAACAATATCAAAAAATATTTCAAACACTCATTGAGTGGAGAGAAAAAATCTTCTCAGGTAAAGGCAAAGAAAGTAATGCAATTTATGCTTTAAATAAACTTCAAGAAATTTTACGCTAGAATCAAGAGCTTTTTATTTTTTAAAAAGAACCTTGCTTGACACACAATTGTGAGTTAGGCTAAAACCATAAGGAGTTTTTATGAAGCATTATGAAACGATGTTTATCGTTAAACCTACTCTTGTAGAAGATGAGATCAAATCAAAAATTGAGTTCTACAAAGAAGCAATTATTAAAAATGGTGGTGAGATTGAAACCTGCTTAGATATGGGCATGAGACATCTTGCTTATGAAATTAAAAAAAATAAAAGAGGCTATTATTTTGTTATTTATTTCAAAGCCGAGCCTTCTTTGATTTTAGAACTTGAGAGACTTTATCGAATCAACGAAGATATTTTAAGATTTATCGTTGTAAAGTATGAGAATAAAAAAGAACAAAAAGCTTGGGAAACATTGGTAGATAAAGCAAAAAATCCTTCTAAGTATGTCAAAAAACCTACTAAGAAAGAAGAGACACCCAAAGTGAAAGAAGAAGTTGCTGAAGAAGCGAATAAGGAAGAAGAATAAACTAAGGTTTGAGTAATGTTTAATAAAGTGGTAATGATAGGGAATTTGACAAGAGATGTAGAGTTACGCTATCTTCCTAATAGCGGAAGTGCAATTGCAACAATTGGCTTAGCTTGTAATCGTAGATTTAAGCGACAAGATGGAAGTATGGGAGATGAAACTTGTTTCATTGATGTTAAATTTATTGGTCGGACTGCTGAGGTTGTGAATCAATATTTGAGAAAAGGAAGCAAAGTTCTTGTTGAGGGACGTTTAGTTTATGAAACTTGGACAGATCAAACAGGTGCAAAGAAAAGTCGCCATAGTATTATGGGTGAGAATATGCAAATGCTTGATACTCGTCAAGATACTCAAAACTCTCAAAATTATGAGCAATACAATACTTCTGCTTCACAACAAGCAGCTCTACAAAATAATTATCAAACACCACAACAAAATACATATCAGCCTCAACAACAGGCTTATTCCGAAACCTACACGCAAAATATTCCTGAAATCAATATTGATGATGATGAAATACCATTCTAGGAGAAATTAAAATGGAAAAGAAAAAATATTCAAAAAGATACTGCCGATATACAGAGGCAAAAATCGATTTTATTGATTATAAAGATGTAGAAATGCTTAAGCATTCTCTCTCAGAGCGATATAAAATTATGCCCAGACGCCTTACAGGTAATACAAAAAAATGGCAAGAGAGAGTGGAGAAAGCAATCAAAAGAGCTAGACATATGGCTTTGATTCCTTATATTATTGATAGAAAAAGAGTTGTAGAGCATCCTTTCAAACTCTCTTAATTTTTTCCTCCCTTAGGGAGGAGGAATATTTATGAATCCACTATTGAGTGTAGTTATTCCTATTTATAATGTTGCCCCTTATTTAAAACAATGTCTTGACAGTGTTATTTCTCAAACATATTCAAATTTACAAATTATTTTAGTTAATGATGGAAGTACAGATGAGAGTGAAATCATTGCAAAAGAATATTTAAGCAATCAACAAGTTGAACTCATAAGTGTACAAAATGGAGGATTAAGTCAGGCTAGAAATATTGGATTAAGTCGAGCTAGGGGAGAATATATTTACTTTATAGACAGTGATGATTATATTGCCGCAGGATTTTTACAAGAAATGATAGAGATTGCTCAAAGTTTTGGGGTAGAGTTTGTGTGTAATGATCATATTGTACCTTTTGACTTAGATGAGCCAAAACTAAAACCAAGAGTCAAACCAAGAGAATTAGAAGTAGATTCTCAAAGTATTATTTTAGGAGGTGCAGTGTGGAGATGTCTTTTTGCCAAAAGTTTGCTTAATAGGAGTGGGGTAAAATTTTTAGAGGGCAAAATTTATGAAGATGAGGGATTTTTATATATGGTCTTACCCTTTGTGAGCAAATTTGTGCGATATTGTGGAGAACCTTATTATTATCGTCAGAGAGAAAAGAGCATTATGAGCAATCACAAAAAATTTAGAAGCTATGATTTGCTTGATATCTTTAAGGCTATTTATCGTTTCTATGAGACAAATGGATTTTTACATAGATTAAACCCACCCTACTATTTCCTCTCCTCTTGTGCATATGGATATGAGAATGAAAAAGAGTATTTGCAAAAAGCCAAAAGTCTTGCAAAAGAGTTAGAAATCCCTCCAATTCATTTAAAAAAGATATACAAATAACACCCCCCCCTTTTTTTTGTTTTTCCCAAGTTGTACAAAAGTAAAAAAATATTGAAATTTTAGTTACTTTTTGTAATACAGCCATCCTTACAAGACTCTTATATTGAAGCAGCCCCAGAATAAAAATGAAAATAAGTCATACTCAAAGTAATATTTTTATGGAAGGATTGAATATGTCAAATTTTAAAAATTTTCTATTAGGTTGCCAAGATGCTATGGATAAGAGTGCAATCCTCACTTCTTATATCCAACGTTTTGCTTATGGGATTGATGCTTCTTGCTATCGTTATATTCCCAAGCTTGTTCTTAAACCGAGCAATGAGCTAGAAGTGCAGAAAATTATTAAGCTTGCAAAAGCTTATTGTATCCCTTTAACTTTTAGAGGTTCAGGAACTTCTTTAAGTGGTCAGGCTTGTGGGGATAGTGTGCTTGTTGTATGCGGAAGTGATTGGCAAGAGATAAAAGTAGGTAAGGAGAGTGAGAGCATTTGGCTTGAGTGTGGAGTGATAGGAGCCAATGCTAATGAGACTCTTAAGCCATTTGGTAAAAAAATTGGTCCAGATCCTGCAACAATTAATAATGCAAGTATTGGAGGAATTTTTTCAAATAATTCAAGTGGAATGTGCTGTGGGACAAAGCAAAATAGCTATCAAACGATCAAATCCATTCGCGTAATTTTAGAAGATGGAAGTATTTTAGATACCTCAGATTCTCAAAATATTCAAAATTTTATCCAAACTCATCCTCAGCTTATTGAACAATTGCAAAAACTCAGAAAGGAAATTAATGAGGATATAGAGCTAAAAAATGAAATTACAAGAAAATTTAGTATCAAAAATACTACGGGCTATTCTTTGAATACCTTTGTCGATTTTACACAAATTAAAGATATTCTCAATCATATCTTTGTCGGAGCAGAGGGGACATTGGGCTTTATTTCAAGAGTGGAATATCATACTGTGGAAGATAAAGCTTATAAAGCCTGTGCTTTGCTTTTTTATGAGAATCTTCCCCTTATCTCTAAAGCGATTGAACTTCTCTCAAAATATCAAGAGATTGTCAGTGCAGCTGAGATTATGGATTACTTCTGTCTTAAGGCAACACAAGGAATTCAAGGGATTACTCAGCTTAAAAACATTAAAGAAGGAAATTGTGCTTTACTTATCCAACTTGAGAGCAATGAGAAAGAAGAAATGCACTCGTATATTCAAACCATTACCTCCTTACTTGAAAATATTCCTACACTCTTTCCAATTCACTTTAGTCTTGATCCAGACATTCAGGCCTCTTGGTGGAAAATTCGTAAAGCTATTTTACCTCTTGCTGCTTCAAGAAGAAGAGATGGAAGCACAGTGATTACTGAGGATATTTGTTTTGAGATTGCAAATTTTGCAAAGGGGATTGAGGAAATTGGAAAACTTTTTGATAAGTTTAACTTTGAGGGAATGATTTTTGGCCATGCTTTAAGTGGAAATGTACATTTTATTATTTGTCCAATTTTAAGCCTTTCAGAGGAGAGGGAGCGATTTGGTCAATTTATGGAAGAAATGATTGAGATTGTCATTTTACTTAAAGGCAGTACAAAAGCAGAACATGGCACTGGAAGAATGATTGCTCCATTTGTAGAGAAAGAGTGGGGGGAGAAGGCTTATAAAATTAATCGTAAAATCAAAAAAATTTTTGATCCTGATCATATTTTTAATCCTGATGTCATCATCAGTGATGATCCTCAGATCCATCTTAAAAATCTCAAGCCCAGTAATACAATTTGTGATGATTTCAATCAGTGTATGGAGTGTGGATTTTGTGAGAGATTTTGTCCAAGCACAAACCTTACTCTTACACCACGTCAAAGAATTGTAGTTTTTAGAGAGATTGAGAGATTAAAAGGCCTAGATAATCCCACACAAGAAGAAAAACAAGAGTTGGAGCAATTACAGAGAGATTATAAGTATTTTGGAGTGCAAACTTGTGCGACTTGTGGAATGTGTGCAATGGCTTGTCCTTTGCAAATCTCAGTAGGAAAAGTAAGTATTATGTGTAATCACCCCTCAAAAATGGCTCTAAGTATTGCAAAAAAAGCTTCACAAAATATTTCTCAAACTATTAAGTTCGCACGTTTTGGTGTAGCAAGCTCAAATCTTATCTCTAAAGTCATTGGAAAGAAAAATCTTAAATCTTTAAGTTTTGCGATGAATAAAAGATTAAAGACCCCTATTTCTCCTATTTTTATGCCTAATGTCAATACTTATAAACTCCAAAGCAAAATCTCTGGAAATGTTCAAAAAGTGATTTATTTTACTTCCTGTCTTAATCGTGTTTTTTCTCCAAATGAACAAGCAAGGGACAGGAGAAGTATTCAAGAAGTTTTTGAGAGTTTGTGTGCAAAAAGTAAAATTGATGTAATTTATCCAGATGGAATTAATAAAATGTGCTGTGGAAAGGCTTTTAGAGATTTCACACCCAAAGACCCTAGTATTACTCCACTTCAAGAAACATTAAAAATTTTACTTAATGCTTCAAATTTTGGAGAGATTCCTATTGTGCTTGATCATAGTGCTTGCAGTGCAGAACTCATCGCCCAGATCCAAAGACCCGCAAAAGCTCAATGTTTAAAAGTCTATGATTTATCCACCTTTGCTCAAAAATTTATTCTTCCCTATCTTTCTATCACACCCATTAATGATCCTGTGGGATTACATATTATTTGTTCTACAAGAAAGGGGGGTTATATGGATGATGTCCTTAGAATTGCAAAGTCTTGCACCACCCATCAAGTTTATATTGATGAGAATACCCAGTGTTGTGGTTTTGCGGGAAATAAAGGCTTTTTTTATCCAGAACTCAACTCTATGGCACTGCAAAGTCTTAAAAAATACTTCCAAAATAATCCTACAAATCGCTTGTATTCTACCTCAAGCACCTGTGAAATAGGATTAAGTGAGAATACGGGCAAAGTATGGCAGCATATTATTTATTTACTTGATGAGGTGAGCAAATAGAAAAATATTTGTGGATATACTTAGGATTTTTCTTTAAGGAGTTTTAATGAGGAAGAATCTAAAGTTTAAGAGTGATTTTGGAGAGATTGCTTACTTGCTCTATGAGTGTGAAAATCCTAATGGCTTTATTGTGCAAATTGCTCATGGAATGATTGAAGAGAAGAGCAAATATGAAGAACTTGCTTTAGCGCTTTGTCAAAGTGGTTATATTGTAGCAATTAATGATCATCGAGGACATGGCGAGAGTATTGGTGGAAAAAGCGGGAAGCATGAAGTGGTATGGGGGGAAATGGGAGAAAATGGTTTTGAGAGAGCTGTAGAAGATATGCACACCCTTACTCTTATTCTTAAAGATCGCTTTAAGGGATATTCTCTTTTTTTATTGGGCCATTCTATGGGGAGTTTACTCTCAAGAGTGTATTTGCAAAAATATGAAAATGAACTTTCAGGACTTATTCTTATGGGTACACCCTCGCCAAATTCTCTTGCAGGTGTAGGAATGATTCTTTGTGATATGCTTAATTTTTTTGGGATGAAATCCCTTGGATCAAAGGGAATGAATTTTGCCACTCTTATAAGCTTTAATCAAAAATTTATAAAAGAAAATCGCCATAACCCTTCCTATGCATGGCTAACACGTGAATTGAAAAATGCAGAAGGATTTAAGAGTAGGGCAGATTATCAATTTAGCTTTACGCTCAATTCTTTTAAAAATTTATTTAGTGGATTAAAGCAGGTTTTCTCCCCCTATTCTAATGTTCAAAATCCTTTTTTACCCATAATGTTTATGAGTGGAGATGATGACCCTTGTGGAGAGTTTGGCAAGGGAGTTTTTAAGGCTTATAAACACCTTACTTCTCAAGGATATTGCAATGTTGAGCTTAGAATGTATAGTGGGGCAAGGCATGAATTATTGCTTGAGAGTAATAAGAGAGTTGTCATAGAAGAGATTGTAGAGTTTTTTAATCGTTTAAAAGAAAAATGATGATTTGTTATACATTCTTTAAAGCTTTTTCTCAAGTGAAAATTTTATAAAGTGTAATTCCCATAGAAGCAAGATAAATCCCTCCTAAAACCAGTTTGTGGGTTTGTGCTGAGATTAAAGAGAGGATTTTTTGTCCAAATATAACTCCTATCATAGAAAATACTCCCACAATTACCCCTGATTGAATATGGATAAACCCTGCTTCATAGAGGCTAAGTGCTCCAGAAGTTGAGGAGAAACAGATAAAAAAGAGTGCCAAGGGAACGGTTTCTTTAGAATTTAATCCCAAAAAATATCCTAAAAGTGGGGTGAGCAAAAGTCCGCCACCAATACCAAGAGAAGAGGCAAAAATTCCTACAATACACCCTGAGAGTAGAAGAATAATTGAACGCTTTAGAGGTGTAGAATCTTGATAGATATAGTGTTTGGAGGAACTAAAAAAGTATTTATAAAAACTAAGAAAAGTAAAGAGAAAAAATGTAATATGCAAACTCTGAGCGCTTAGATGTGTGAGAATTGCACCACTGAAACTAGATCCTATTAAACCTCCTATACCTAGCACAACACCATTTTTAAGATCAATAAGATTTTTTTTGTAATTAAGATAAGAACTGAAAAAGCTTGCAAAAATCATTTGCAAAATTGAAATTCCTACAGCATAGGGCATATCATAACCCATCAACAACAAGATAGGGATGATAACTGTTCCTCCACCAATTCCAAAGAGAGCAGAAGAGATTCCAGAAAAAAAGCCAAGTAAGGCAAGATAAAAAAAATCCATAAAAACCCCAAAAACCTGCTAAGAATTTTCATCTTAATTGTAAAATAATACCAATATTTAAGAGAAGGAAAGAGTTTGATTTTTATCGAGATATATCCAAAATACATCGAAATTTCTGTCAAAGAATATTGCCCGTTTTTGGAAAAAATTTTGAGTGATGCTAATAAATTTTTTTCTAGCATTCATAAGCTCTCAAAATCCATTCTTATTCTTGATGATAGTAAAAAAATTAAAAAACAATATTTTCTTAATTCTATTTTCCATTTACCCGATAGTTACTCTCCTTACAATCTGCAAAAGCTTTTTTCGCTCTGTCATCTCCCTTTACGTATTAAGATTGTAGGAAAAAATCAAGCAGTTTATAAGGTGTGTGTGCAAGCTAGGGTGCAAAATGCTAGGGAGATTCAATTAATTATGCAAAAGCAAGATTATCGCACAAAGCGTTGCCTTATCCAACTTTTTGGTGGATTTGTAAAATCAATCAAAGGTTTTGAGCTTGTGCTTGATAGCACTAAAGAGGGATTTTGGGATAAATTTATGAATCTGATTGAACAAAGAATTGTGGGCAATCTTTTATTGAGTTTTGATTTTTTCAGAAGAAACTCATTGTTTGCAACAAAAGAGGAAAGGGCAATGGAACAAAATTATTTAATTTTAGATTCTAGAGTGGGAGATGATTTTGCCCTTGTGCGTAAAAAATATTTAGAGCTTGTGCGAAAATATCATCCAGACAATGTATTTTTAGCCGATTTTGAAGTTAAGCAAATCTATCATCAGAAATTTTTACAGGTTCAAAATGCTTTTAATGCAATTAGGGCAAGTCAGTTTTAAGGAGTAAGTATGGATAATACAGTCATCAATCCACAATCAAAGCGACAAAAAAAAGGTGTAGTAACATTTTTGCTAGGTTTTTTTAGTGTTATGATTTTATTGGGAGCTTTAGGAGGTGTAGGGTATTACTATCTTATGATTAAAGGAAATCAAATTGATGCTCTGCCTATTGCCCAGACATTAAAAAGCAATATGACTCATGACACAAATGCAAAAGAGATGGATGAGCTTATTAAGCAAATTGGAATTAAAAACAATCAAATTAAAGTCCTTACAGAGGAAAATACAGCTCTTAAAAAACAGGCTTCAAGCATGACCCAAAGGCTTAGTTATATTATTAAGCCAAAGACTCAATTAGTTGTAGAGTGCTATAAATCTAAAACAGGAAAATGGCAACTTCCCCAAGAGTGTGTAAAAACTTTGATTGAGAATGTTGAAATGATGCTTAAAGAGGATAAAAAAATAGTAGCACTTGAAGTAAGTGGTGTAGTTGATGAGCAAAAATACGGAGGTTCTAGCCCTGAACTCAAGCAAGAGGGATTAGCATCTTTTAGAGCAAAGAGCGTGATTAAATATCTTAAAAAATCTCTCCAAACAATCACAGTTTTTGAAGGTTTAAGCGTTCAAGAAAAAGGAAAAAGAGGCTACTTTATCCGTGCTTATTATGTGGAGTAGTCTGTATGAGTGGGTATGTTGGTGTTTTTTTAAGAGCTCATATCCCTCAAATTCATACGATTCTTCATACTCTCTCACAAGCACTCTCTCCTAAAAATATTATTTTTGAAATGAACAATCCTTATGGTTTTGAGGGTGAGGACTTAGCAGTGATTGAACAAGAATGTGATTTTCTTATTTCTTTAGGAGGTGATGGAACCTTGATTTCAACATTGGGTAAAATCCACTCTCTTCCTATTTTGGGGATTAATGCAGGAAGATTGGGATTTCTTACAGGGATTGGAATTTCGCAAATCCAAAGTTTTTTTTCTTCAGAAAATGATTATAGAATTGAAAAACATGCAATGCTCAGTCTCTATCTTGATGATCACTTGATCTCTTATTGCCTTAATGAAGTCGTCATTTCTAAAAAATCTCTTCCAACAATGGTACAAATTGAGGCAAGAATTGATGGAAAATCACTCAATCATTATCGTTGTGATGGTCTAATTGTCGCCACTCCAACAGGCTCAACGGCATACAATATTTCAGCAGGAGGCAGTGTGGTTTATCCCTATTGCAAAAATATTCTTCTTACTCCTTTGGCTCCACATTCTTTGACACAAAGAGCAATGGTATTGAGTGATGAGGTGAAATTGGAGTTTAAAGTATTAGAAGATTCAAAGATTATTATTGATGGGCAAAGAGAATTTAGTTTTTCTCCCTCACAAGTTTTAAGAGTGTGTTTTGAAGAACAATATGCACATCTTATTTATCCTAAGCAGAGAGATTATTTTGAAGTGCTTAGAGAAAAATTTCATTGGGGAGAGCAATAGTGTATCTTGAACATATTCTCATCAAACATTCTCCCGCATTTGATACGGTTAAAATCACACCTTCTAAGGGATTAAATATTATTAGTGGGGCAAGTGGGGCTGGAAAATCTGTATTTTTCCATTCCCTTCTTGCGCTTATGGGGATTAAAGAGAGCAATGCAAGTACATTGGAGGCGAAAGTAGGGGGGGAAATTGATGTTAAAGAATATCCTCAAGAAGAAGAAGTGCTCATTCAGATTCTTAAAAAAGATAAGGCACGCTATTATTTTAATGAGCAATCAAGTTCAAAAAAAAGATTTCATGATATTTTTTTCCCCTATACCAAGCTTTTAACCCATAAGAATTCCAATGAACTTACAAGTGAGTATCTTATAAATGTTTTAGATACTTTGATTTCTTCGTCAGAGCATCAAGAAACCTTAAAGAAATTTCAAGAAGATTTTTTGCATCATCAAGCCTTACAAAAAAAACTAAAAGAGCTATTAGATGAGAAAAGAAAACTTGCAGAGCTTAAAGAATTTACACTCTTTGAAATTGAAAGAATTGAGAAAATTTCTCCAAAAGTTGGAGAATATGAAGAACTTTTAGCCCTTAAGAAGCGTCTCTCTAAAAAAGAAAAGTTACAAACTCTAGCCAATGACGCCCTTAACGCTTTAGAAAATATGAGCAGTGTGAGTGCTTTTTTGGAAAATGCAGAGATTAAGATTGAGGGATTTGCATCAACTATCCTAGAAGCAAGGACTATGATTGAGAGTGAGTGTGAGAAGCTTGATATTCTCCAAGAGATCAATCCTGAGGAAATTTTAGATAGGCTTTCTGCTCTTAATTCATTAATTTCTCGTTATGGTGGGATAGAGGAGGCATTACAAAAACTCCAAGAACAAAAGATGAAACTTAGGGGATATGAGAGGATTGATGAGGATTCTTCTTATATTCAAGAAGAAATCACTTTTATCTCTTCCTCTTTAAGTGCTCTTGCACATACACTCACCCAAGAGAGAAAAAAGGCTCTTGCAATCTTTAAAGATAGACTTGATTCTTACTCTAAACTCCTTTTACTCTCCAAAATCAATCTTACTCTTGAGGAAGGAGAAATGAGTATTTTGGGGAAAGATGAGTTAAGAATTGGACTTAAAGAGAGTGGGGTACAGACTCTTAGTTCTGGAGAATACAATCGATTGAGGCTTGCAGTTTTGGCAGTAGAGAATAAAAATGATGGAGGGATATTGTTTTTAGATGAGATTGATGCAAATCTGAGTGGAGAGGAAAGCGAGGGTGTGGCCAAAGTGCTTAAAGCACTTTCAAGCTCTTATCAGGTCTTTGCAATCTCTCATCAACCTCATCTTCCTTCTTATGCAGATATGCATTTTTTGATCAAAAAAGGTGAAAATAAAAGTGAGATGATCGCTCTTGATAGGGAGGGCAGGATTAAAGAAATTGCAAGAATGATCAGTGGTGCCACACTCACACAAGAAGCTTTAGAGTTTGCAAGTAAAAAGTTAGGACTATGAAACTTTCTGTTCTTAAAGCAATCAGTGAATTATTCTCAACCTATAAGAGTATTTTTTCACTCAGACGTTTAGAAGATAATCTCTTTTTACTGATTTTGGATTTTAATGAGTTTTATTTGGATATGACTAAAGGAAATTCTAGAATCTTTATAAGCAAGGAGAGAATTTTGGGCTCCCCTTACCGCGCACCCTTTGATGTGGCTTTGAATAGATATTGCTCAAGGGCCAAACTTCTTTCCTGTGCTCTTGATGGAAATAATCGTATTTTAATTTTTGAATTTCTGCACCAAAGTCAATATAAAGAGCAGAAATTTTCTTTACATTTTGAATTTACAGGCAAGCATACTAATGTGATTTTAGTTGATACTCAAGGAGTGGTAATCGAGGCTTTGAGGCATGTTGGAGAGGGCAAAAGTATAAGAGTAGTCAAACCTCAAAAACCCTTTACTCCTCTACCTCAGCCTACTTGCTCTAAGCAAATAGAAAAAATAGCCAATATTAAAGAGCTCCTAGAGCAAGAATACCACCTCTTGCATACCCATAAGCTTGAGCAAAAACGAGCAGTGGTGCTTAGAAGTCTAGAAAAAAAGCTCTCCTCACTCCAAGAGAGGCTTCATTCATTGCCAAAGCTTGAAGAACTTAAAACAGAGGGAGAGAACTATAGTCAGTATGCAAATCTTATTCTCCGCTATCTTCATACTCTAAAGTATTTTCACTCTCCTTTATTTTTGCAGGATGATAATCAAAGAGAGGTAAAAATTGAGTTTCCTCATAAGATTCGTAGTTTTTCGCAAGGAGCAAATTATTTCTTTACTCAAAATAAAAAGATTAAAAAAAAGATTGCAAATCTTCATTTACAGTCTGAAAATCTTCAGTCAAAAATTGATTTTATTCACTCTCAAATTTCTTTTGTAAGACAAACAGAATATCTGGAAGATTTACAAATCTTTTCTCAAAAGCTTCAAAAGAATAAGGAAATTAAAAAAGACTATGAGAGTTTTTTTATCGATGGTTTTAAAGTTTCAATTGGTAGAAATGCAAAAGAAAATGTCAAGCTACTTCAAGACGCTAAAGCCGATGATTTATGGTTACACTTACAAAATATTCCTTCTTCGCATATGATTATTCATTGTGGAAAGAGACAACCACGAGAGGAAATGATTTATAAAAGTGCAAAAATTCTAGCTGGGTTAAATGGAATTTCAAATCAAAGGGTGCTTGTCGATTATACTCAACGGAGATTTGTTAAAATCATTCAAGACGCAATAGTTAATTATGCCAAACAGAAAACTCTTAGGCTTTAAGGAGGATAAAATGGCAGTCAGTTCAATTGGAAATTTAACCTTTATCAATCAAAATGCTCAAGTAAGTTCAGCTCATCAAGCAGGAACACAACATAAAGGGGATATTGCAAATATTGCCAATATGCAAGATTTTCAAGACAAGCTTAATGGCACCCAAGAAGTTAGAAAGTTAGAAGAAAATGAGGCAATTAATCCTGATAGAGATTCACAAAAAAAACGACATGATCAAGAAGAAGATCAGAAGCAAAGAGCAAGAAGCCATCACCAAGAAGAGCAAGAAGGTAAAACTCCTCAAGTTCATCTTTTAGACATTAAGGCATAAAATGAAAATCAGTGGCTTTACTTTTTTAAAAAATGGCTCAATTTTGGGCTATCCCTTTATACAATCCATACAATCTCTTCTTCCTTTAGTTGATGAGTTTATTGTTAATGTGGGGATAAGCGAAGATAACACATTAGAGCAACTTCAAGAGCTTCAAAAAAGTGAAGAAGGACAAAAAATTAAGATCATTCAAAGCACTTGGTGTGAAAAAATGGTAAATAAGGGCTATGTCTATGGGCAGCAGAAAATGATTGCTCAGTTTCAATGCAGTGGAGATTGGGCATTTTATCTTGAGGCTGATGAGGTTTTACACCAACAAGATTTGCCCCACATCAAAGAAGTAATGCAAACTTATCTCAAAGATCCTCAAGTAGAAGCCTTGGCATTTAACTATATACATTTTTATGGCAATGCTCATACCTATGCTTATTCTCCTGGATGGTATCGGACAGAAGTTAGGGCAATTAAAACGAGTGTGAGAAGTTATGCGCCTGATGGACTCTTTTGGGTGGTGTTAGATGGAAATAATAAAGTGGGTCGCTATCCTCAAGCGATCCTAACTCAAGCACATATTTATCACTATGGCTGGATTCGCTCTGAAGAAAAAATGACGCTTAAACATTCTAAAGTTGCTAAATATTGGAAACATAATCCCAATATTTATAACTATTCAGAGATTGATTTTGAAGTATTAAAGAGATTTCAAGGCACTCATCCTAAAGTTATATTAGAGTGGTTGGAGGACAACACAATTGATTTTTCTATCCCTAAGCTTTATGAAGCTAATCGTGCTCACAAACTTACAAAACGAGAAAAACGTCATAGAATCTTAGGCAAGATAGAAAAGCTTTTTGGCTATGATTTTTCAAAAAATCATTACAAATTAATTAAGAAACTTTGATATTTCAAGGCTCAAATCCTCAAGAGTGGCGGAAAAGAGGATCAGTGAGTTTGAGTAATAAAGCTTTTAAGAGTTGTAAAAAAGAGCTTAGCCTTGCCCCCCCCCCCTATCTTTAAGAGATCATAGAAATTATAGATAAATCTATAAAGGTGAGGATTGCCTATATATTCTGTGAGGATAATAAAAGCGTGAAATTTGGTTTGATTTGATATAAGAAAGTGCAATATGGGATCTATGGGTTTGGAGAGATTGAATTATTTTAAATTATAGAACCTAAGCTCCTCTGCATTTTCCCACTATCTTATGAATAAAATTAGGATATTCATTCCTGATTATAAAAAATAATTTTAATTTTATATGTTAAGAAGGATAATAAATAAAAAGCAATAAGCCTGAAAAGAAACCCTGCATCTTAGTATGCAGAGTTTTTAACACATTTAATTTTGATTTTTTCCGCAACCATTTCAGTAGAGTTTTTTGCTAAATTAATTTTTACAATATCACCTTCTTTGAGATCTACAAATTTTTTGGCACTACTCCAGCTCATTCCACAGGATTCTTGTTTGATCTTTGTATAGGGCATAACTTTAATTGTATTGTTGTTCACTCGGATGGTTTTATTGGCATTATCAATACTTTCAATTACTCCTTTAAAATCCATAGCCATTAAAACTCCCACATTTAAAATCAATGCCATTATGCTTGTTAAGAATGTTTTCATCATTTTCTCCCGAACTTAGATTTCTCTTTTTTAAAGAGGAAGTAGAATTATAGAAGTCAAAAATAAAATTTATATAAATTGTGTTGGAGAGTTTGAAAGGAAATAAGAAACTAAAATTGTAATTCAAATCTTTTTCTTTAATTGATTAAAAAGTTAATTTCTAGAAATTCTATAATTATTTTATTTCTTTAAAAATAAATTATGATAACTCCAAGCCTATATAAAAATAAATTTTAGAAAAACCCAATAAAAATAGATTCTTTTCGTTATATTTACAAAAATATAATGCCTTGAAATACTAAAGTGGAGGTTTGATGCTAGTAGATACTTTTGGGAGAAAGATTGAATATATTCGCATTTCTGTGACAAAGCAATGCAATTTTAGATGTCAGTATTGTATGCCAGATACTCCTGATGATTTTAAGGACAATTCTCTTATCCCTCTGAATAAGACTTTAGAATTTTTAAAAGTTGCAATTGATGAGGGCGTAAAGAAGATTAGAATTACAGGGGGAGAGCCACTGCTTCGAGATGATTTAAGTGAGTTTATCGCCTTGCTTAGAGCCTATAGCCCCACTCTTGAAATTGCATTAACTACAAATGGATTTTTTCTTAAAAAATATGCCCAAAGTCTCAAAGATGCGGGACTTAATCGCCTTAATGTTTCTTTAGATACGCTCAACCCCCAAAAACTTCGGCTTATTTCTAAACGTGATGCACTCCATCAAATTCTCGAAGGATTAGAAGAAGCCAAAAGAATAGGTTTTCCTATTAAGATTAATATGGTGCCTTTAAAAACAATCAATGATAATGAGGTGCTCAGTATGCTTGATTATTGTTTAGAGAATGGATTTTTCCTTAGATATATTGAGTTTATGGAAAATTCGCATGCTAATCAAAAAATACAGGGAATGAGTGAACAAGAGATTTTGGAACTCATTGCAAAGAAATATGCATTTGAGCAAGTAGAGAAAAAGACTATTGGGCCTGCAAAGGAATTTGCAATACAGGCAGGGAGATTTGGAATCATTGCACCCCATAATGATGATTTTTGTAAAAGTTGTAATCGTGTTAGACTGACGAGTGAAGGGACAATTTGTCCTTGTCTCTATTACCAAGAGGCAGTGAATGCTAGAGATGTGATTTTGCAGGGGGATGTAGAGGGAATGCGTAAAGCTCTTAAACTCTCCGTGTATAATAAACCTGAAAAAAATCAATGGGATCATGAACAAAATCAACATAGCTCAAGAGCTTTTTATTATACAGGTGGCTAAAAAGAAGCTAAAATTTTATCCTTTAATTTATCGAGGAAGAAAATGGAAATTTTAGAGCGTGTTTTAGAGGGTGAAGCACTCCCTGTAAATGAACTAACAAAGCTATATGATTATGATCTTTATACTTTAGGTGAAGCTGCAGATAAAATTCGAAGAGAAAAATTCAGTAATCAGGTTTTTTTTAATATTAATCGCCATATTAATCCTAGCAATATTTGTGCAGATGTATGTAAGTTTTGTGCATTTTCTGCAAGCCGTAAAAACCCAAATAGTTATGAGATGAATCTTGATGAAATTCTTACAATTGCCCAAAATGCAGTCCATAAAGGGGCAAAAGAGGTACATATTGTTAGCTCACATTCTCCAAACTATACGTATGAGTGGTATATGGGAATGTTTAAAGAGATTAAAAGTGCTTTTCCTGCCTTGCACATTAAGGCAATGACGGCAGCTGAAGTAGATTACTTTTCCCGACGTTTTGCCAAAAGCTATGAGCAAGTATTAGAGGATATGGCAAATGCAGGGGTAGATTCTATGCCTGGAGGTGGTGCTGAAATTTTTGATGAGGGGGTGAGAAAAATCATTTGCCAAGGCAAGGTTAAATCTAATGAATGGTTACATATTCATTCCCTTTGGCATAAGATGGGGCGCTATAGTAATGCAACAATGCTTTTTGGTCATATAGAAGAGAGGAAGCATAGAATTGATCATATTTTGCGATTAAAGGCAATGCAAAATACCCAAAATCATGGAGGTTACAATGCCTTCATTCCTCTGCTTTATCAAAAAGAAAATAATTTTTTAAATGTTAAATCTTTCCCCACTTCTCAAGAAATTTTAAAAACCCTAAGCATTGCGAGAATCTTGCTGGATAATATTTCTCATATTAAAGCTTATTGGGCAACTTTGGGATTAAATCTTGCACTTGTGGCTCAAGAATTTGGAGCTGATGATATTGATGGAACGATTGAAGTAGAAAGTATTCAATCACGTGCAGGAGCAAAAAGTGCTCATGGAGTAGAGCTTGAAGATTTGGTTTATAAAATCAAAGATGCGGGTTTTATTCCTGTGGAACGCGATAGTCTTTATCATATTATCAAGACCTACTAAAAGGAGTGCAGATGAAATATTATTCTTATGAAGAGTTTTTACAAGATTTAAAAGATCTCTATAATAAGATTGATAATGAAATTGGAAAACCTGATGCAATCATCGCAATTTCAAGAGGTGGGCTAACTATGGCACATTTACTCTCATTAAGATGGGATCTTAGGGAAGTTTATACTCTTAATGCCATCTCTTATCAAGGTGATAAGCAAGGTGACCTTATTATTAAAAATATCCCCAGTATTCCCGAAGAGTTTGATAAAGTTCTGATTGTTGATGAGATTGTGGATAGTGGTAAGAGTTTAATAAAAATTGTAGATATGCTTAAATCACTCAATCCTTGTATTAATTTTTATACTTCTGCAATTTTCCAAAAATCTACAGCAATTTTCCAAGCAGATTTTTTTCTCAAAGAGCCTATGGATTGGATTGATTTCTTTTGGGAAAAAGATATGTTTGAATAAGGAGAAAGAATGGCTTTAAAACTCTATACCCAAGATGATATTCATACACATTTGCTCTCTAATAAAAAAATTGCAATCTTAGGTTTTGGTGCTCAAGGTAAGGCCCAAGCCCAAAACCTTAAAGATAGTGGACTAGATGTAAAAATTGCTTTAAGAGAAGATTCTCCTTCAATTAAGAGTGCACAGGAATTAGGTTTTGAGGTATTGAATATAGAGCAATCAGTAAAAGAGTGTGACATTTTAGCTTTTTTGCTCCCTGATGAGTGGCATAAAGAAGTGTTTTGTAGTATTTCTCCTTATTTACAGGAGGGTCAAGTTCTTCTTTTCTCTCATGGCTTTAGTATTGTGGTGGGTGAAATTATTCCTCCAAGTTTTGTTGATGTTATTTTGGTTGCTCCTAAGGGAGCAGGAAGAGCTGTGAGGAGTGAATATCTTGAGGGTAGAGGAGTGGTTAGCCTTATAGGAGTGCATCAAGATTTCTCGCATCATGCTCAAGACATTGCACTTGAGTATGCTTGTGCTTTGGGAAGCGGAAAAAGTGCAATTTTTCAGAGTAGTTTTAAAGATGAGTATGAATGTGATCTTTTCTCAGAGCAAAGTGTGATTTGTGGAGGATTGGAAGCATTGATTAGGGCTGGCTTTGAGACACTTACACAGGCAGGATATCCCCAAGAGGTAGCATATTTTGAATGTTTGCATGAAGCAAAGATTGTAATGGATCTTATTTACGCCAAAGGGATTGCTTATATGCGGGAGCATATTTCAAATACTGCTGAATATGGAGATATTCTTGCAGGAGAACGTATTATTAATGCGCAAGTTAAAGAAGAAATGAAGGCGATTTTGCGTGATATTCAAGAAGGCAAATTTGCTAAAAAGTTTATACAAGAGAGGGAAGAGGGGTTTTCTACACTTCAAAAAGAGCGTAAAATTCTTCAAGATTCTCAAATTGAGAAAACTGGGAAACAGATGAGAGGATTAATGCCATGGGTTACGCAATTTTAGGATGTTTATTTGCAATTTTATTTTTAGGATGTTCATCTGACCAAGCTTCTATTCAAATAATCCAATCTCCCACTTCAGCACCCTCAAGATTTACTCAAGAGCAAGAGTTAGAAGCAATAAAAGAAGATTCTCTTAAGCTTGAAGATATTCCCTTAGTCCCCCAAGAGCAAATAATTCAGATTCAATGAAGATTATCCCCACTCCCTTGGAGTTTAATCTCTTAAAAAATCCTCCTAAAAAGATTTTTGCCAAGGGTGATACAGGATTATTATCTTCTAAGAGAAAAATTGCAATTGTAGGGACACGCAAGCCCAATCCTTATGCAAGAGTTTATACTCAAACTTTAGCTAAGATGATTGCAAAGAATGGGGGAGTGGTTGTAAGTGGTGGAGCCTTGGGGATAGACATCATCGCTCATAGTGGAGCTTTTCCTCGCACGATTATGATTGCCCCAACCGATCTAGAACATATTTATCCTTCAAGCAATGCAAAAATCATTTCCACGATTTATTCTGAAGCTCTAGCATTGAGTGAATATGAAAATATTAGCTTACCTAGAGGGTATCATTTCTTACAAAGAAATCGCCTTGTGATTGCTTTAAGCGATTGTGTGATTATCCCACAAGCCGACTTGTGTAGTGGATCTATGCAGAGTGCAAGAATTGCCATAGAGTTGAAAAAGCCTCTTTATGTTTTGCCTCATCGCCTAGGAGAGAGCGAGGGAACAAATGCCTTGCTTGCAGATAGAGAGGCCAAGGCAATTTATTGTGTGAATGAATGGATTAAAGAATGGTTTGAGGATTCATTTGCTCCAGTGAATGATGAGGTTTTGAAGTTTTGTAAGAGAATGCCTAGTTTTGAGGAAGCATATGAGCGTTTTGGAGAGAAAATTTATGAATATGAGTTTGAGGGAAAAATCAAAAGAAATAATGGAATCCTTTATGTGCTCTAATCTTCTTGCTTGTGATATTGGATTAAAACGTATTGGCATAGCGCTTTATTGCAATCATATTATTTTGCCCCTCCAACCCATTCTTAGAAAAAACCGTAAACAAGCCTCACAAGCATTTAAAACTTTATTAGAAGAAAAGCAAATCCATACGCTTATTGTGGGGATTCCAAAAAGTGAGCTTAATGAAGAAGAACACATAATGGAACGTAGAATCAAGCATTTTATTTCTCTTGTAGATTTTAAGGGTCAGATTATTTATGTTGATGAGAGTTATAGTTCAATAGAAGCTCAGGAGCGATTATTTTTGTTGAAAAAAAAAGAACGAAGTGAAAAAATTAAAAACGGTGAGCTTGATAGTCTTGCGGCAATGATTATATTGGAGAGATATCTTTTAAACCCAACTTTATAATCACTTTACCCCTCCTTGCTTTTGCTCTTTTGTAAATTTAGGGGTTGGATTTGAGGAAATATAAGTATAAGAGCTCAGCGGTGTAATGACAATGCTTTTTTGTGCTTTTGCCTTTTTTAAGGTAATGATAAAAGGCTCAGTAAGAGGCGTAGGGTTTTTCCCACAATAAGGTTTTCCTAATTGATCAAAATACACTCTTCCCCCTCCTTTTTCTTTGCAGGATTTTTGAGCAAAGATTTGTATTTCCTCAATCCCAAATCGTTCTTTTAATCTCACATTAGGATGGGTATTGTTTTTGCAAAAATCAGAAATATTGGTATTGTTGTATCCACTTAGGCATTGGGAGTTGCTTGGACTTACTGCAATAAAATCTCCACTCATTGGACGGCCATCATAATTTGTTGTTGTAGAGATTCTGGGAGTATCGTTGTAGATGCTATAACTATTTTGTGTATAAATACCACTTGTGTGAAATTGGATTTGCCACATATTTTTTTGGGGTTGAGCAAGAAGGATTTGAGTATCAATAGAGGGAGAGAGGAGTTTAAAAGGGTGTGTAAAAGAAATTTGTAAATAAAATCTATCATCACTGAGTGCTAGGTTTTGAGTAAGAAGAATATCAGAGAGCAAGATTTTACTTGCCTGCTCAATCCCTTCATCTACTTTTGGGATTGTTAAAGTGAGCATAATACTAGCAATAATAAAAACAATCATAACCTCTAAGAGTCCAAAACCTTTTGAGCTTTTATAAACCTGTAATTTCATATTCTCTGATATTGCGGTGGAGATATTCAACCTTGATTGAGCCATTTTCTTTTGGAATAAGAGAAAGGGGGGAGAAAGGAGAAATACCATAGAATTTTAAAGGAAGTGCAAGTTTGGCATGAGTTTTGATGGCATAAATGTTTTTAGCTTTGAGTTCTTTGGCAATTTCTTTGGAATAATAAAAGTTATCTAGGAAATGGTGCTTATCAAAAAGAAAGAAGATTTTGTTACAAAATAGAAGTGAAATTTCTAATAAAAGAGGAATAATGATGAAATAAAAGCGTCTAAGATAGGAGATTCTAAAAGGTTTAAGTCGGATTCTTAAATCATGCATAAAAACTTTAATCATTACAGGTAGTCCTACAGCACTTAGGGGAAGGAAAGTGTATAAATCAATCTCCTGTCTTAAAGAAAGCACAATGGTAAAAACAATGCTTGTTGCACTCACATACAGAATAAAAGAATGTTCTTTTCTTAAAAGTGAGTGATAAAGTGTGTAGAAAAAATAAACAAATAACATGGGTGAATACAATAAAGAGAGTAATCCAAGTGTGTCAAGAAAGTGTCCTTGAGGAATCCCTTTAATATGAAGATTAAAAAGATACATGTTTGCACTAAAGCAAAAGAGTGAAAAGAAGAGAGTTTTATTGTGCTTGTGTTTGAGTGAATATAGAAAAAGAGCAAGAAAGATAATGCTAAAAGCAGGATCTAAAAAACTTGCTGTCGCACAAAGAGGGTAGAAAAGTATACGATAGCGCTTGATATGTAAGAAGCAAAGTAGAAGTGTTAAGAATAGAACAAAAACACTTTTATGAACAAAAATTGAAATGAGATTAATTCCAGGTAAAAGTGCAAAGATTCCTACACATAAAAGCCTGTCAATAGGATGTTTAAGATAGTATTTGCAAATCTCATAAAGTAAATAGAGATTGCATAGATGAGTAAGTAAAAAGGGGAGTCTCAGTCCAAAGTCATTGCGTCCAAAAATTTGTGTGCTTAGATATGCAATATTTCCAGCAACTGTGTTTTGAGAGAAATAAATCAATGCTTCTTTATAGCTGATACTGATCTCATCAATCATGAGACAAAGCATTAAAGCATCAAGACAAACAATCAGGAAAAAATAAATATTTGCTTTTCTCTCACTCATACTTTTTTGCATTCATACTTTTCTCTTTCAATTTTGATACAACAATCTTGCACAAACATCACTCCTTTTTGAACAGCCAGAGCTTTTGCTTCTTGATTGCAGATTCCAAGTTGAAGCCAAATTACTTTGGGTTTAAAAGATGAGAGAATCTCTTGGGTGATTGTATAGCATTTTTCCCCATTTCTAAAGATGAGAAAAATATCCATTTCTTCTTGAAGCTCATCGAGATCTTTATAGACCTTCTCTCCTAAAATCTCTTCACCCCTAGGGTAAATAGGAAAAATTTTATACCCTTTTGTTTGTAGATATGAGGCTACTTGAAAGCTTGGCTTTGAGGGCAGAGGAGAAAGTCCAATAATGGCAATATTTTTACTGATTTTTAGAAGTTCTTGAATTTGCATTTCTCTTATAGTCCTTGATAAAAATAGGTAGGGCAATCATTACTCCTGAAACAATGACAAACATCATACCCATTAAGCTTGTCAAATTTGGCAATTGATCTCCTAAATAAATTCCAAAAATCAGACTAAAAATAATTTTTGTGTAATCAATAGGGGAAATGATTCCTGCAGGAGCAAGGATAAAAGCTTTGGTCATAAAGTATTGCCCCAAAGTTCCACAAATCCCCATAATGAGTATCACCCACCATAAATCTCCCTCAATACTCCGCCAAACAAAAATTTCAATAGGATAAAACTCTCCAATCATCAAGCACCCCAAACTTAAAAGTGTAGCTACAATCCCAAAGGCTAGAATAATCACTCTTTCTTCAAAATATTTTTTACATTCCCTTACACTCACAAGTGCTATTGCAGCCCCAAGTCCACTAAGAATACCTACAATAATATTAACAAAGGGAATATGAGAGCTAGGTGAGCTAATTAATAAGATCCCTACAAACCCTAATGCTGTGGCAATAAAAACAAGAGGAGAGAGAGTTTCTTTGAGAAAGAAATAGGCTAGAAATACTGCATATAATGGAGTGGTTTGAGCAAATGTGGAGGCGATTCCTAAAGGGATAGTTGCAATATTATAGAATGTAAGAAGCATACTCACTCCTCCAAAGCAGGTGCGTATCAGTAAAGGGAGATATCCACCTTGAGAGTTGCTGCGTTTAAGTGGAGTAATTAAAAAAAGTAAAAGAATAAAACCGCTCATTAAGAGTGAGCGAAAAAACATGGATTGCATAATGGAGATATCTTGAGAGAGGATTTTAATTAAGGCATTCATCAAGGAAAAAAATAGGCACGCCAAAAGCATAGAGAGAATACCTAGAGAATCTTGATTTTTCATACTTTGCCCTAAAGATTTCAAATATAACTTTGAATCATAACATCAAAACCATCAAAAAATCTTTTTAGGAGTGCTTGTCAATACAAATGAATATTGTGGAGAAAAAAGAGTAGATTTTTCTTTTTTGCACTTATGATCTTTGATGGCTTAATGATTGTGACTTGTTGTCTAAATAAATCGTCAAAATTGCCATTAAAACGTATAGGATGGGCATTTAAAAATCTGGATTAGAAATTAAAAAGTTTAAAAACTTTTAAAAGAGAAATGGGTAAAAAACTAAAAGCAAAGAGGGAGTTAGATAAAATACAAACTTTATTTCTTTAAAAAGGTAAAGAATGTGTGGGATTGTTGGCTATATTGGAAATAATGAAAAGAAAGACTTTATTCTTAATGGCTTAAAAGAGTTGGAATATAGGGGCTATGATAGCGCAGGGATTGCGACCTTAAGCAATGATGAGCTCATTACTTATAAAGCAGTGGGAAAACTTGTAAATTTAGAGCAAAAATGCAAAGATTTTAGCTCAAATGGTTTTGGTGTGGCTATCGGTCATACACGTTGGGCAACACATGGAAAGCCCACAGAGGCTAATGCCCACCCTCATGTTGCAGAGTTTAGTAATGTCATTCATAATGGAATTATTGAAAATTATAAAGAACTCAAAGAGAAATTAGAAAAAAAGGGGCATGACTTTCTTTCCCAAACTGACACAGAAGTGATTGTTCATCTTTTTGAGGAGCATCTTAATGAGGGATTAGAATGCTTTGAAGCATTTAAAAAAACAATCTCTGAACTTAGGGGTGCATATGCAATTTTACTGATTACTAAAAAAGATCCTGAAAAAATCTTTTATGCCAAAAATGCTTCTCCTTTGATTATTGGTAGGGGGGAGGGTGGAATCTATCTTGCAAGCTCTGATGCACCACTAATAGGATATGCCAAAGAGGTAAGTTATCTTGAAGATGGATCTTTGGGTTATATCTGTATGGATAATTTCTCCTCTCTTCCCAATATTAAGCAACTCCCACAAAATAAGGGCTATGCTCAAAAAGAGGGATTTAGATATTTTATGGAAAAAGAAATTTATGAGCAAAGTAGTGTTTTGCTTGAAACAATGATGGGGAGAGTAAGTGAAGGAAAAATTAATTTTGAAAATCTTGATGCTAACTTTTTTGAGGGAGTAGGAGAAATTACAATTTGTGCATGTGGGACAAGTTATCATGCAGGTATGGTAGGAAAATATCTTTTAGAGCGTTATGCAGGGATTAAAACAAATGTTGTGATCGCAAGTGAATATCGCTACGCTTCCCCAGTACTTAGAGGCGATGAATTGTTTATTGCAATTTCACAGAGTGGAGAAACTCTTGATACATTAGAGGCAATTAAATTTGTTAAATCTTATGGGAATAAGACCTTGGCTATTTGTAATGTTGATAATAGCTCAATTGTAAGAGAATGCGATGAGGTGCTTCTCACTCGTGCAGGAATTGAGAAGGGTGTGGCATCAACTAAAGCTTTTGCGACGCAAGTTATGGTACTTTGGATGCTTGCTACTTATATTGGCCATATTACAGATAAGTTAAGTGCAGTAGATGTGCAAAACCATATAGCAGATATGGTGGAGAGTGCTAAAAAAACGGAGATTTCAGTTAAAATGCATGAAAAAATTAAACGTCTCTCTAAGCGATATTTACATGGACATGGCTTTTTCTTTATTGGAAGAGATGTATTCTATCCCTTAGCTTTAGAATCCGCCCTTAAACTCAAAGAGATTAGCTATTTACATGCTGAAGGGTATCCCAGTGGAGAGATGAAACATGGTCCTATTGCACTTGCAGATACTGGACTTTTTACTGTGGCTTTGATGCCCGAGCATTTGTTGTATGAAAAAATTAAAAGTAATGTCGAAGAATTAAGTGCAAGAGACGCCACAATTTGTGCTCTAAGCTCTCTGGAATTTGAGAGTGCAGATGATATGCTCTATATCCCTTCTTGTTCATCTTATATGCAAGAGTTTTTTTCTATGATGTGTGCCCTCCAACTTTTTGCCCTAGAGATTGCAATGAGGCTTGGAAATGATATAGATATGCCAAGAAATCTAGCCAAGAGTGTAACAGTAGAGTGATGAGTATTGAAATTCAGGGGATGTTCTTAGGCTGAGTGGAGAATGTAATTATCAAAGTTTCAGGCAACATTACTTCCTAGATCTTCCCTCACTTCCTCATCTTAAGATTGAATGCAAAAATCTTAAAAAAATAGATTTTTCTTTTGCTATTTTTTTGGATGAAATTTTAAAACAGAAGAATATTACTTATGAATTAATAGATGCTCATTGTGAGGTGCTTGAAATATTCTCTCTTATTCAAAGACGCTCCGAATTTCAAATCATCCCCCACTCCTCATCATTTTTAGCAAAACTAGGAATTTGGGTTTATCAACAGGCCAAAGGTTTTTTAGATTTTTTTAATTTTTTTGGATATTTTATTGTTTCATTATTTCAAATATTTCTTCATCCCAAACTCTTAAGATTTTCTTCCTTGCTTTTTCATATGAATCATTCAGGATTTAAAGCTCTTCCTGTAGGACTTGTAACTTGTGCAATTGTGAGTTGTGCAATCAGTATTCAAGGAGTAATACAACTTCAAAAAATGGGTGTGCCATTAGCAAGCGTTGAGACAATGGCAAAACTTGCTTTACGTGAAATGGGACCTTTTATTTTAGCACTTGTTGTTGCAGGAAGAAGTGCATCAAGTTTTACAGCAGAAATTGGTGTAATGAGAATTACAGAGGAGTTGGATGCAATGAGAGTGATGGGCTTTGATTGGTATCGCTTTATTGTTTTGCCTAGATTCTTGGCCCTTGTGATTGTAATGCCCTTGCTTGTGTTTGTGGCTGATAGTGTTTCACTTTTTGCGAGTGCATTAGTGATTAAAGTGCAAACAGATATTACTTTTATACAATATATTGAAAGATTTTATGAATATGTTGGTATTTCTCATATGTGGGTAGGTGTGATTAAGGCTCCATTTTTTGGAGCAGTGATCGCATTAGTGGGGTGTTATAGAGGATTAGAAATACAGGGCAATACCCAATCAGTTGGAAAATATACTACACTGAGTGTTGTGAGTGCACTTTTTTGGATTATTGTTGTGAATGCGATCTTTTCTTTTGTTTTTACAAGGTTTGATCTATGAATCTTATACAGGTTAAAGATCTTATAACTCAATATGATGGCATTACTATTCATGACAAAATCAGTTTTTGCGTTAAAAAAAGTGAAATTTTTGGGATTTTAGGAGGGAGTGGGAGCGGAAAATCCACCTTGCTCAGAACTCTTTTAATGCTCAATCCTATAAGTGGGGGAGAAGTAAGAATTTTTGGAGAAAATCTCTGCAAACTTTCATCAAGAAAAAAAGAGCTTTTGCTTAGACGTTGTGGTGTACTTTTTCAATTTGGTGCACTTTTTAGCTCAATGAATGTTTTAGAAAATGTGGGGATTTTACTCAGTGAATATTCAGATTATCCAAAGCATATTATTGAA
This sequence comes from Helicobacter cholecystus, assembly GCF_003364215.1. GTDB lineage: Bacteria > Campylobacterota > Campylobacteria > Campylobacterales > Helicobacteraceae > Helicobacter_G > Helicobacter_G cholecystus. Next base: position 139,517 of record NZ_NXLU01000001.1, on the reverse strand, counting down.
GAGAATTCTAAGATGTGGCTTTCTCTTGTGGGACTTTCTCAAAAGGTTTGCAATCTTTACCCCTATGAGCTTAGTGGGGGGATGAAAAAGCGCGTAGCCTTGGCAAGAGCACTTTCACTCTCTCCAGAAATTTTATTTTTAGATGAACCAACAAGTGGATTAGATCCTGCAAGTAGTGAAAAGTTTGATGAACTTATCTTAAAATTACGAGAGATTTTAGGAATTACAATTGTAATGGTTACACATGATCTTGATTCTGTTAGAGATTGTATGGATCGTTTTGTTGTTTTAGAGAAAGGCAAGATTATTTTTGATGGAAATTTAAAAGAAATGGTGCATTCAAAAGAAATTGGAGAACTCTTTTTGAGTAAGCGAGGAGAGAGGGTATGGAAAGGAATGTAAATTTTGTTTTAATTGGTGGAATCTTTTTAGCCATCATTGTGGCAATGGTTGCATTTATTTTTTGGATTGGTGGGAAATATTTGGATGAGGAAAAATACCAAGAGTATGTTGTATATTCTCCAGAGAGTATTTCAGGGCTTAGCATGGGGAGTGCAGTGCGTTATAAGGGGATTTTGGTGGGTAAGATTAAAAGTATTGGATTTAAAAAAGGGGATATGGAGAAAATAGAGATTAGACTTAATATTCTCTCAGAAATTAAACTAAAAGAAGGAGCATGTGTAATGCCAGAAAGCCAAGGCCTTGCAGGAACAACATTTTTACAAGTGATTCAAGGAAGTGGCGAGATTTTGAAAAATAAAAATGAGCTTTGTTATGAAAAAGGATTTATAGGCAAACTCTTTGAGGATGTTCAAACAAGTGGAGAAGATGTGAAAAAAATTATTGTAGGCATTAAAAAAATACTTGATGATCAAAATAGTAATAATATTAGAGAAATTATTGCCTCTTTAAAGGATGTGACAAAGAACTTAGAGCAAACTCGCAAAAATATTGATGCTCTAAGTATGAGTACAAAAGAAGCTATCGATGAGATTAATCTTGGTGTCAAAAGAGGAGATTATAATCTAAGAGCTATTGTTTCTCCTGCAATGTTGGGATTAGAATCCACAATAGGAGAAATCAATCGATTTTTTTCAAAAGCTAATTTTTTACTTGATCGATTAGAAAAAAGCCCTTATGACACTCTCTTTGGACAAAGAAAACAAAAGCAGGAAAATCAATGAAAAAGCTTATTATTTTAGGTTTATGTCTCTTTTTAAGTGGATGTTTTGAATTAAAAACCCCATTGCCACAAGTGAGTTATTTTGATCTTGATGAAAACTTTAAAGAGAAAAAATGCAAAAAGAGCATCAATCTTGGGATCAGTGAGATTCGATCTGTAGCTGTTTATGAAAATCCTTCAATGATTTTAAGAAAAGCAAATGGAGAAATTGTCGCTTCTCAAACACAAGTATGGATAGATTTGCCAAAAAATCTTTTTAAAAAAATGCTTCTAAAAAAATTTAATGCAGAGTGTATACATACTTCAATTCCCCCATTTAGTGGAATTAAGAATGATTTTCTTTTAAAAATGGAGATTTTAAATTTTGACATACTTGCGAGTGGAGAGGTAGAAATTAGTGTTTTTTATGAACTCTCAAGTCTAAAGAATTTTGAAGTGCTCAAAAGTGGAATTATTTCCCAAAAAGAAAAAGGCACCAATGTTGAATCTTTTAAAAAATCCCTTCTTGCCGTGCTTTCTAATCTTGTAAGCAAGATTAGAAATAACTCTTAAAATGTATCAAACAAAAAAAGTTACAATCTTGCCTTTATTTTTTTATAGAGTTTCCGATATAGGGAATTGAGTAAAAAATCTAGGAGGAAAATATGAAAAGATTACTCACTTTAGTATTTGCAACTTTAAGCTTTGCTTCTGTAGCATCGGCAAAATTCTATATTGGTATTGAAGGAGGGTATCTCGGACAGACAGTAACTTCCGCATATCCAGATAAAGGCGGATTTAGAACTATTTCAGCAGGGACTCTTGGTGATATTATTAAAGGATCTACTGCTTATTATGGAAGAGGCTTTGCTGTAGCTGGTATTCTTGGACAAGAAGCAAATTTTGGTGTTCTTGGTTTAAGATGGGGATTGGGTCTTGGATATTCATCAGTTGATTTTGATGATGGTTCAAGCTGGAAACAAGAAGTATTTTCAACAGAAGTTAGCTTTGATATGATTCTTAACCTTGTTAATAAGGGAAGTTTTAGTTTGGGTCTATTTGGAGGTATTGGAACTCAATATCAACTTGCACTTAACTCTTATTCACGTTTAGATAATGTTCATACTCTTGGGTTTGATGGTCGTGTAGGTTTGACAACTTTGCTTGCAAGACATCATAGAGTAGAAGTTTATGCGAAACTCCCTTTTGCACAAGTCACAAAACAGTGGCATGAAGGTGATAAGCAATCACTTGGTGGTGGTGCTAAGTCATTTATTGGTGCAGGCTATAAATATGTATTTTAAAACACCAAGCAAGAATTTTATTCTTGCTTACAGTTTTAATTGATTTTTCCAGTCTAAAATTTGATGGCTTGCTATTAAGCAAGCTCCTTTTTTTTCTAAAATAATTTCTTTAACAATCTCACATCGTTTTTGATCAAGTTCATTGAACGGTTCATCAAGTAAATATAAATCACATTCACATACAAGTACCCCTGCGAGCGCAATAAGGCGTTTTTCACCCCCCGAGAGAGAAAAAATAGAGTTTTGGGCAAGGTGAGGAATCTCTAATCTTTTAAGAATCTCTCTAGCTTGATTGAGTGCATTTTCTTGAGTATATTTTTCTTTAGCAATAAGAGAAAAAGCAACATCCTCTAGCACAATCGGTGCAATAAATTGATTGAGCGTATCTTGAAAAAGATAGGTGCTTTTAAGCTCTTTGGGCTTTAAAACCTCTCCTTCACTTGGAGATAAAAATCCTTGCAAAATTCCTAAGAGCGAGCTTTTTCCACTTCCATTTTTCCCAACTAAAAGTTTTTTCTCTCCTGACTCAATTTTAAAATCTAAGCTAGAAAAAACCTCTTTTCCATCAATTCTATAAGCAAGATTTCTTGCCTCAACCATAGAGCTCTCCTAAAAGTATGCTGATAAGCAAAAGTCCTAATGCAAAATAATCTTTGATTGTAGCAAACTCACTTAAGATACCAAGCCTACTTCCATCATATCCTCGAACTTTGAGTGTCACAGAGAGTTGCTCTGCTCGTAATAATCCATGACAGATGAGCTTACCAATTAAATAGCCATAAGCCTTGCAAGTGATGATTAGATTTGAATGAGAGGGGAGACGAATTTGGAATGTGTGTTTGCTTATTTTAAGTTCATGTTTAAGTTCATCAATCAGTTTTGCACTTAAAAAAACTAAAATATTCATTTTTTTTGGAGAAAAATTTTGTAAGGATTGAGTGATAAACATTGCTCCTCTATGGCAATAAAGTCCAAGTGCAAAAGTAATAAAAAGATTAGAAACCCAGAGGATTTTAAAACCTTTTTTCCATTCTCCTCCTAAAATAAGGAAGCTTAGCCAAAAAAGCATAAGGAGATTAAAAATTCCCAACCAAAATAAAGATTTCCTTAATGTGTGTGATAAATAGATGAATACATATAAAGCAGGTAAAAAAAGCCAATAGGAGGGAAAAAGAAAAATACATCCATATGCACAAAGTAAGAGTAAAAAATAAAAATTAGGGCGTGTCATAGAGCCCTAGGCATATATTGAAGAATAAATTTAACACTAAAAACACAAATCAAACCCTCTATACCCAATAAGGGAAGATTATAAAGAAAGATGGCCATAACACCATATTCAAGCTTAATGTGATTAGAGAGCAAGATAGCGCTCAATAATATAAGGCTAAAAAGTGCGGGAAGCGCCCCACCTAAAAACAGTTCATAGGTTTTGAGTGTTGTGATTCTAGGTTTAAGGAAATACCAAATGATAATAGTAGGTATGGAGAGTACAAGAATGTTGATACCTAAAACCCCCAATCCTCCAAAACCAAAAAGCAGGGCTTGAAAAACTAGTGCAATCGTAATAGAAAGGATTGCATAAACTCCACCAATTGCACCTATAAGACCACTAAGAATGAGATGGAAGCTTGTTGGGCCAAAGGGAATATGGATAAAAGAGCCTACAAAAAATAGTGCAGAGAGTAAGGCAACTTTTGGAATCTCTTTTTGAGGGATTTTATAGAGTGTATAAGCAAATAAGGGTGCAGAAATAGCCCATCCAGCTACAAGTGTTGGTGTATTTAAAATCCCCTCAGAAATATGCATTAATTTTTCTTTCTGCTTTTAAGTAAAGCAAGGATTCCAAAAAGTCCAAAAAGCAATCCAATGGCACTCAAAACACCAGAGTACCTCTCATAAAGAGGTTGTTGATATGTAGAGAGTGAAAAATCTTTCCCTACCTCAAAACTAAATTCTTGCGTATGTTCCCCATGATCACTTGTACCACTTACATATGCCCTATAAGTCCCTTCTTTTGGGGGAATAAAGGCAAATACACCTCTCTCATCACAATTTGCTTCCAAATAGGGAATTGCAGAATCCCCCTTATAGATTATGACTTTTGCATAGCTTGCAGGAGTAGTCTGAGAGAAATTGATATGAAAAACAAGTGCTTTATCTTCTTTGAGATCATAAAAAATTCCATGAGCCCAGATACTGCTCATGCATAGCAATGATAAATAAAATAACCGAACCATTATTTCAATTCAAATGTTAGAGAAGATTGCACAAAAAGTGTAGTAGCTTTGGGATCATCAAGCAAGGTTTTCTCAAAACTTGCAACAATGATTTGAAGCCCTTTGCTTTTAATAGGGATAAGCACTTTTCCTTGGGCATCTGTCTTAATTTGTAATTGATCATGATTTGCAATTTCCATATTTACATTCACAGCAGGTTTTCCATTTTCTAACACAAGTACAGGTAGGGTGTCCCCTACTTTTAGAGTAAAAGGATTCCTAAGAGGCACGATTTCATAGATTTCTCCTACAGGCTTAGTCATAGCATCCTGCCAAGAAAATAGGGTTTTTGTCATTTTAATGGAGTGAATTGAGCTAAAAACAATACCCTTTGCATTCATTCTATCACCTTGCACAAAGCCTTTGTGGGTTTCTACCCAATAGCCTGCATCAAAAATTGCACTCATCATTGCTGCAGTTTTTTCGCTTAAAACCAAGGCATTTTTGTGATAGTCGATTCCAGCTTTAATGGGTGTAAGATCACTATCAAAGGCTTTAACACTTAGAAGTTGAGCAGGATTGTATTTTTCAAATCCCTGATGTGTCCAAAATGCGATTTCATATTGATTTTTTCCTAAAGGCTTAGCTACAATTTGATGAGAAAAGGCTCCAACACATAATAATCCAATGATTGCAATGATTTTAAACATCAAAAACCTCCTAGAGATAAAAATGCTATTTTATACCAAAAGCAAGAGAAACAAAATTAAATTCCAAGCAAAATAAAAAATAGTTTTAATAACTTCACTAACAAAATTTATAATAAAAATTATTTTCTATTTTTATAGATATATAGGGCAATAAGAATAATTAAAGCTCCTAAAATATAGAACGTCCATTGCCAAAGAGAATCTTTAAAGAATTGTGCATTTTCCCCTTGGAGTAAATCAATAGTTTGAGGATCTTGAACGAGATAAGCTAGAGAGTAGCCTATCCAAGTGAGAATACATACCCATATTCCTGCGCCAAAAGTGGTAAAAATACAGAATTTACCTAGATTCATTTTTGCAATTCCAGCAGGGAGAGAAATGTATTGACGCACTCCAGGAAGCAGTCTCCCTACAAAAGTGCTGATATGGCCATGCTTTTTAAAAAAGACTTCTATTTTTCGCATACTCTCAGGGGTAAAAAATACATATTTTCCATACCTAAGAATAAAGGCTCTCCCCATTTTTAAAGCAAGATAATAGTTCAGCAAAGCTCCACAAAGACTGCCTCCTACTCCGCAAACAATTGCCAAATATACATTCATCTCCCCTTTGTAAATCAGCACACCTACAGGGATCATTACTACTTCGCTGGGAAAAGGAAAAAAGCTAGATTCTAAAAACATCATCATAAAAATACCCAGATAGCCCAAATTTCCAACAGTATCAACGATGAAATTAATAAGATTATGCACAATATTCCTTTGAAGAATGTCGAGTGACTGCTTTGTGTATAAGAACTATTTTCTACTTGCAATGACTTCGATTTCTACCTTCGCTCCTTTGGGTAAATCACGCACTGCAAAAGCACTTCTTGCAGGATAGGGATATGAGAAAAATGAGCTATACACTTCATTCATTTGCGCAAAATCAGAGATATCAGAGAGTAAAACTGTAGTTTTAATGACACAATCCATTCCTAATCCAAGCTCTTTTAATATTGCTTTAATATTGTTTAGGGATTGATGGGTTTGTGTTTTAATATCTTTCCCAGCAAATTCCATAGTTTCTGGATCAAGTGGAAGTTGTCCTGAGATAAAAACCAAATCTCCTGCTACTGTATATGCGCTATAAGGCCCGATTGCTTTAGGGTATGACATAATATTCTCCTTGAATCATGAAAATTTATATAATTATAGAAAAAATCAAAACCAAAAAGAAGCGGAAATGATTGAAATTGAAACATTACCAAAGGGAAGGTATTTGCTTGGTTTTTCAGGAGGGGTAGATAGCAGTGCATTATTTTTTTTGCTATTGGATTTGGGAGTAGAGTTTGATATTGCAATTGTAGATTACGGTTTAAGAGAGCAGAGTAAAGAAGAGGTGGTTTATGCTAAAAAGCTTGCACGGTTACATCAAAAGCTTTGTTTTTGCACTCAAGCCCCACAATTTATGAATAATTTTGAATCTCAAGCACGGGAGTTTCGCTATGAGTTTTTCTCACAGATCATTAAAAGAGGATACGATGGTTTGATCTTGGCTCATCAACTTGATGATCGATTTGAGTGGACCATGATGCAAATGTGCAAAGGTGCAGGGTTAAATACTTTGCTTGGATTTGATTTTGTGCAAAGTTATAGAGAATATTTAATTTATCGCCCATTGTGGAAAGTACCCAAGGCAAGTTTGTATCAGTATTGCAAGCAAAAAGGGATTGCTTATTTTGAGGATTTGAGCAATCAAGAGGAAAAATATACACGTAACATTTTTAGACAGTATTTACAACCTTTAATTTTAAAATATTCAAGAGGGATAGAGAAGAGCCTAGAATATTTAAATCAAGAAAAAAAAAGGCTTTATAAAAAAAAAGAAATTACAGAATTTGGGGATATAGCTAGTTTTCAAAGAGGAGATCAAGAAGACGATTTGCATCAGATTGACTTATTACTTAAAAAAAGGGGATATCTTCTGAGTGCACTGCAAAAAAAGGAAATTATTAAAGAGAATTTTGTTTGTGAAATTGGTGGGAAATGGATTATTGAGAGTGATGAGGGAAGAATTTATCTTTGTTCAAAGGTAAAAATAATAATGGATAAAGATTTTAGAGATTTGTGTAGAAAATTAAGAATCCCTAGAAATATCCGAGCTAATGTATTTGCTTTAGGTAAAAAACATCAAGAAATAAAAGAATTTTTTCTTAAAAACTAAAATTGATTTTCTTATTTTTTAGAAGGTAAAAGATAATTTTCTTTATAGAAAGTTTGGAGAGTTTTTAAACTTTGAATATCTGCATTTTAGGAGACATCTTTGAAAATATTCAATTTAAGAATATATTTATCTTGTAAGGTAGTATAATTTTAGAATTCTACGAAAAAATGAATAGTGAAAATATATATAGGAGGAATTATGCAAGACAATGTAAAAAGTGTCGAGTATGACTATACAATTGCTAAATTGTTTATGTTCTCAACATTACTTTTTGGTTTTGTAGGAATGCTAATAGGTGTAATTATCGCATTGCAAATGGCATTTCCTGAACTCAACTATCTCGCTGGAGAGTATGGAACTTTTGGGCGACTTCGCCCTATCCATACAAATGGTGTAATTTTTGGTTTCACTTTGAGTGGAATATGGGCTGGATGGTATTATCTTGGACAAAGAGTGCTTAAGATCTCTTATGCTGAGCATCCATTCTTAAAATTTATTGGATTGGCACATTTTTATGTCTATATGCTTGTAATGATTTTGGCTGTTATTACTTTGCTTGGTGGACTTACACAGTCTAAAGAATATGCAGAGCTTATTTGGCCTATTGATATTCTTGTTGTTCTAGCTTGGGTACTTTGGGGCGTGAGTCTTTTTGGAAGTATGGGAGTAAGACGCGAGAAGACAATCTATGCATCTTTGTGGTATTTTATTGCAACATTTATTGGAATTGCAACTCTTTATATTTTCAATAATCTTGCTATCCCAACATATTTTGTAGCAAATATGGGCAGTATTTGGCATTCGATTTCTCTATATTCAGGGACAAATGATGCAATGATTCAGTGGTGGTGGGGACATAATGCAGTAGCTTTTGTTTTAACAACTGGAATTATTGGTTTAATCTATTATTTTCTACCCAAAGAATCAGGCCAACCTATTTTCTCTTATAAACTTACACTTTTCTCATTCTGGGCATTGATGTTTGTATATATTTGGGCGGGAGGTCACCATCTCATCTATTCAACTACACCTGATTGGGTGCAAACTCTGGGTTCAGTATTCTCGGTAATTCTGATTTTACCTTCTTGGGGAACAGGAATTAATATGCTTCTGACAATGAGAGGGCAATGGCAACAGCTCAGAGAATCCCCAATCATTAAATTTATGGTTTTAGCCTCAACTTTCTATATGCTTACAACTCTTGAAGGGCCAATTCAATCCATTAAATCAGTCAATGCTCTAGCACACTTTACAGATTGGATTATTGGACATGTTCATGATGCGGCTCTTGGGTGGGTAGGATTTACGATTATTGGTATGGTTTACCATATAACACCAAGACTTTTTAAGCGTGAAATTTACTCTAAAAAAATTATTGATGCACAGTTTTGGATTATGGCCATTGGGATTATTCTTTACTTTTCAAGTATGTGGATTTCTGGAATTACACAAGGTATGATGTGGAGAGATACTGATGCTTATGGAGTATTGAGCTATCAATTTATTGATACTGTTGCGGCACTTATTCCTTATTACATCATTAGAGGAATTGGTGGAACAATGTATTTGATTGGTTTTGTGATGTTTGTTTATAACATTTTAATGACAATTAATTCAGGACGCGTTTTGGAAAAAGAACCACAATACGCAACACCTATGGCGGACTAAGGAGGAATTATGTTTCATTGGTTGGAGAAAAATCCATTCTTTTTTTCACTTGCATTTGTAGGTGTGTTTTCAATCGCTGGTCTTGTAGAAATTTTGCCTGGATTTGCAAAAACTGCAAGACCCTTAGAAGGATTGAGACCTTATACAGTTCTTGAGACGGCAGGTCGTCAAGTTTACATTGAAGAGGGATGCTATAACTGCCACTCTCAACTTATTCGTCCATTTAAATCTGAGACCGACCGTTATGGACCTTATAGCTTAAGTGGAGAGTATGCTTATGATCGCCCATTTCTTTGGGGATCAAAAAGAACAGGTCCTGATTTGCATCGTGTAGGAGATGTAAGAACTACAGATTGGCATGCTCACCATATGTGGGAGCCTACAAGTGTGGTTCCAGGATCAATTATGCCTTCATATAAACCACTTTATAAAATAAATACAGACTTTGATACAGCTTATGCTGAAGCTTATACTCAAAAAGTTGTATTTGGTGTGCCTTATGATACACAAGGTGGTGTAGAGCTAGGAAGTGTGGAGCAAGCTAGAGCAAACTATCTTAAAGAAGCTGAGCAAATTGCACAAGATATGAATGATCCAAAAATGGTTGAGGCTGTTAAAAAGGGCGAAGTTCCAAAAATTGTTGCTTTAATTGCTTATCTTAATAGCTTGGGGCAATCAAGAAGAGTGGCTCAAGGACAATAAAATGGATTTGAGCATAATATTGGCGCTACAAAAGATCGCCTATCTTGTAGTTACGCTTCTTTTGTGTGTCTTTCTCTATTCTTATATTTTTAAAATGTTTAGAGATGAAAAAAAGGGAGTCAGAGATTATGAGAGATATTCTCGTTTAGCATTAGATGATGGGCTAAATGATGAAATTATTGAAAAAAGAAAATAAGCTTAGGAGAGAGCAATGAAATGGTTAAACTTGGGCGACGAAATTAACTTAATGGCTTTTATCGCTGCAATTGTGATTTTATCTTTGACAGCTTTTGTTGTCAATCTATACACCAAGCAAATGAGAAATAAAACCCCAAAAGGAAAACTTTTAGATGAGAATTGGGATGGAATTGGTGAGTTTGCCAATAATATTCCTTTTGGATGGGGGATTTGTTTTTGTTTTGTGATTTTATGGGGATTTTGGTACATTTTTGTAGGTTATCCGCTTAAATCTTTTTCACAAATTGGACAATACAATCAAGAGGTTGCAAAATATAATGCAAAATATGAAGAGAAGTGGAAAAATCTTTCGCAAAACCAACTTGTGCAAATGGGTGAGAGTATGTTTTTGGTTCAATGCTCCCAATGTCATGGAATTACAGCAGATGGTATGAGCGGAAAGGCTCAAAATCTCACCGCTTGGGGTAAAGAAGAGGGAATTATTTATACAATTAATCATGGATCAAAGGGTTTGCTTGGACCTGATTCTGAGATGCCTTCTATGCCTTCTATGGGAGTAGAACTGAGTGCTGATGATGCAAGAGCAGTATCTGCTTATATCATGGCTGATATTTCTGAAGTTAAGCATACAAAATATCCTGCAGATGTTGCTAAGGGGAAAGAAGTGTATAACACAGCTGGATGCAATAGTTGTCATGGAGATGATGGAAAAGGAATGGATGGTGTTGCTGCAGATTTAAGTAGCTATGGGACATCAAAATTCTTAGCTGTTGTACTAAAAAATGGAAAGAAAGGCTTGATTGGTCGTATGCCTTCCTTTGATCATGCAAATTTCAATGAGGTTCAAATTAAAGCACTCTCTGCTTATATTGAATCTTTAGAGCCACAAAATTAAGGAGAGAAAGATGAATAAAATGTTTGGACTTAATGGAATTGCTGGGCTTTTACTTTTAATTATAGTGCTTTTGAGTGTGGCAATAGGTCTTGGAATTCAGGCTTGGAGAACTCAAAAAGCTCAAGCAAGTAATGCTTATATTATTCAAACAAAAGAGGTTAAGGTAAATAGTGCACAAAATTCTCAGTATTATGAGCTTATTAAATAAGGAGGAGAGAATGGAACATACAATGTTGGAGAAAATTCTTTTTGTGTTAATTATTGCAATGATTTGTATGGCAATTGTGATTCCTTTTATTCCTAATTTCTTACTCAATCTAAGTTAACATGAAGATTTTGCAATGGCTTTTACTTTTGGGGATTAATCTTGTCCCCCTAAGTGCAAAGTCCTATGTGCTTTCAAATGCTTTTTTAAATTCTAGAAGTGTTGATTTTATACAAAAGGTCTCTACCCAACTCTACGAAAAAACAGGTGTAAGTCTTTATGTAGTCTTGGTGGATCATTTAAAGGGAGAGAAAGAAGAGCGTGAAAAATATAAGCACACTATTCTTGCAGGCTTAAAAGAGCCTTATGGAGTGATCTTTTTTATTAAATCACATAAAAAAATTGATATTGTCTTAAAACCAAAAATTAATTCAATTAATCCAGATACAATTATTACAGAATATATGGTACCCATTTTAATCCAAGATAAAAAGCTCACAGATTCAACGCTCTCAGCTGCCACATTAAATGGTTATGCACAACTTGCAGATGAGATAGCAACTCACTTTCATCAAGAGTTACCTGATAACATTATCGTAGATAAAAGTGGTGCAAAAAATTTTGTGCATTATTCTTTTCTTACAATGCTAGGATTGACATTTATTCTGGTTTTAAGAATTTATTTATTGAGGAGAAAAAAAGGATGAAGAAGAATTTATGGCCCTTGGCTATTTTTGGCTTTTTAACCTTGATGGTGTGTGCAGTTATTGCAACAGTTGTTATTGCAGTCAATCATCCAGTAAGAGAAGATGATAGTTATTTCTCATCAAAGAAAATCATTGATGAAAGCATTAATGAGATCATCAAGGATCAAAATCGTTTTTGCAAGCAGTATACACTTTACTTAGGTGTAAATAAATCCCCCAAAGTCGATGGATATGCTAAATTGCTTCCTGTTTATCTTGCACAAAGTAATGCGCAAAATGTACGTCAGCTCTATCTTGAGAATCAAGACAACAATCACCTGTATGTCAAAGCACTTTGCAAGCAACCCCAAAATCTTTCTATTAAGCTGTATATGGAGAAAATTAATGCCAGACAGAGGAAAATTGACTTAGGTGAAATGCATTATGAAGAAAATAAAGGCTATTTTGCCAGTGAAGCTTTTGGAACTCTTAAAGAAGGACGCTATAAAGCAATTTTTGAGGTGAGTTATCTTGAAAATGATCGTCCTAAAAAAATCTTTTTTGAGAGAGAGGTGTATGCACGCTAGAAAGGGCTTTATGCTCCTTGAAGCACTTGTTTCCCTGCTTATTTTTACTCTGATTGTTTCTCTTTCTTTCTTTTTGATTTCACTCAAAAAACCCTCAGTCTTTTCTCCTACTTTAGCACAACAACGTCAAATCCATACCCTTAAGACTCAGCAACTTCAAAGTGGAGAAATTAAACTTGAATTTAAAATTGGGGAGTGGTATTTGAAAAATGAGCGGTATTTATTGATTCAGGATGTGTTGTGAAGAGGGGGTTTGCACTCCTTGAAACCTTAATTGCCTTAATCATATTTTCGCTTTTATTCATTGGGGGAGCAAGATTATTTTTAATGCTTTATAAGCAAGAGCATGCATATCAAAAGAGTTTTCAAGAGGGGATGCGTGTACAAAATGTTTTTTTCCTCTTGCAAAATTACCTCTATAATTCTTTTTTTATCCAAACCTCTGCCATAGGATTAAATTTTTATCCCTTAGATTTAGAAGCCTATCACTCCACCTCTTTCTCTCCTCTTGTGCATTTTCTTACAGATAAAAAACTCACCCTCTCATATCTTCCTACTCATTCTGCTTTTTTACTCTCTTTACCACAGCAAGAGCTTTATCCTATCGCATCAGCACATAAACGAACACTAGAATTTTTCAAAAAAGTAGAGGGAAAATATTTTCTCCCCTTACAAAAGCAATTCATTCTTAGTTTTCATCACTCTGCACTTTATCTCAATGAACAAATTCTTTTAGAAAGAGTGAGGGATTTTTCTATTAAAGAAAATCAAGTTTGGATAGAAATAAAAATTTGTCTTATACAATGTTATGAGTATGGGTTAAAAAAGGGGAAAGTGTATGAGATATTATAAAAGGGGCTTTTATAGTGTATTTTTTCTCACTTTACTTGTGGGAGTGGGAATCATGATAGGAATATTTTATGAGCTGGGTGCGCGCAGTTTTAAGAGCAGGGAACATTATTATCTTCAGCTAAGATTTTATGATGAGGGTGTGCCTATGATCGCAAGAGCTTGTCTTAAACATTATTCGCTCAAAGAGTGCAAAAGTATGAGTTTTGTTTTTGGCGATTATACGATTGCTATTGAGATGATTGCTCAAGATGCTGAGGCAATTTTACTTGATAGTATGGTGCAAACTCAAGATTTGCTTAGTGGGCAAATCTTGAGAAAAGTTTCTAGAAGAATCCTTATTTCTCATTCGCCCTAGTTTTAGCATAAATAAGAATTGCAATTGAGGCAAGAGTCATAATAAGGCTAAGAATCTGGCCCATACTCAAAATCCCATAATAGCCCATTTGTTCATCAGGTTCTCTATAAAATTCAGCAATAAAACGCATCAGTGAGTAACTGAGTGCATAGACTCCAATCAGTGCTCCATCAAATTTAAAAAACTTTTTACAAATCCATACAATAATAAAAACACAAATTCCCTCTAAAAATGCCTCAATGAGTTGACTGGGGTAGCGTAATGCTCCATTAATATAGATCCCAAAAGGTTTCCACAATACATCATTTTCTGGAATAATACGTCCGTAAAGTTCATGATTAAGGAAGTTTCCAATACGACCAAAGACATATGCAAGAGGAATGCTTAAAGCCATTAGGTCAAGGTACTTGAATAAATTAAGATTTTTAATTTTTGCATAGATATAACTTGCAAGTAAAAATCCAATAATAGCTCCATGGTAACTCATTCCTGAGATTCCTACAAAATCACCTCGAGCATTAAAGGGGTTAAAAATTTGCCAAGGAGCAGAGAGATATTCCCATCTTTGGGGAGAATAAATTAGAATATATCCAAGCCTTGCTCCCAAAATCACACCAAGTTCTGCGAATAAAAAATAGTTCTCTAAATCTTTTTTGTCAATCTCACTAAAACGAGGATCTTTCCTAAAAAGACTTGCAAACCATAAGGCACTAATAAGTGCTAAAACATAGGCAATTCCATACCAATGGACTTTCATTGAGAAAATTTCAAAAGCTATAGGGTTAAACTGTGAATACCAATCATTCATCATCGCACCTTTTGATATTTAACATTGAATTTTTCAAGTAAAAGCAATTCCTCTAATGCTCTAAAGCAAGAATAATGCAAGATAAGCAAATGGATTTCATAGCCATCAATATTGATATATTTAAGCAATAAACCCAAAATACTCAAATCAATTTTAGGTTGCTCAAAGCTGATCGTCACTCGCTTAATATCTGAATTTTGAGCCAAGGTTGAACAAAAATAATCTTTAAAATTTATCCAATCCCTTTGTGCTCTAAATTTATCTGCACAAGTAATTCTAATTATTCCTTCTTCAAGTGTATGATGCAATCTCATTGCATAAGATCCTTGAAGATTTTTGGCATTTTTGAACTGATTTCATAGTTAAAGAGTTTGATTTTGTGTGCATGAAGCATCAATCGCTTAGCATTGCTTCCACCATAAAGGGTGTCTCCAAATATGGGGTGATTAATACTTTGAGCATGTACGCGGATTTGATGTGTACGTCCTGTTTTAATCACGGCTTGGATTAAAGTTTTTTTTCCACTGATTTGTAGAGGTGAGATTAATGTGAGTGCAGGAAGCCCATCTTTGCTGATTTTACTCTTTGCAAAGCCTTTTTTGATAGTGAGAATGGGGCGGTTAATTTGCACCTCTTCACTTAAAATCCCATTGACAATGGCTAAATATTCTTTATAGACATTTTGTTTTTTAAATTCTTCTTTAGCCCTCTTGTGAAACTCACTTCCCTCTTTGATCAGTAAAATCACACCACTGGTTTCTTTGTCTAAGCGGTGCAATAAACTCCAATCTTTAAAAAACTTACACAAATCATAGCTCTCAATAAATGCAGGTTTTTCCACTGCAAGAAGATTTGTATCTTGGAATAAAATCTCAGGTTTATTCACTTTTTCAATTACAAAAATACTTTTTTCACTTAATTCTCCTCTAGCAATACTCAGACGCTTGCCATTGACACTTACAAGTCCTCTATCTATAAGTGTTTTAGCTTGAGCATTTGAGATTCTTTCTTGGAGAGCTAGGAGTTTATAAGCCTTTTCCATTTTTCCTCTTTTGCAGATCTAGATTATAGATTTAAAATTTTATCTTTTTTGGTTTGGATAGATTTTTTAAATTTTATTATAGTTAACCCTAAGAGAGACATTCTTAAGCAAATGTCTTCTATCTTGGTTGAGTTGGATTAAAAATTTCTTTGAACAATATAGTGAATATCTCCACCCTTCTGGACAATATCAAGCAAATCGTAGCCATAGTTTTTTACATCAATAGGAATCGTGTGCATGGTTTGAGGGCAATCACTCACAATCTCTAAAATCTCTCCCTTTTTTAATTCCTTGAGTGCTTCAACTCCTTTAATTGCAGGATATGGACAAGACTCGCCTTTTAAATTAATATGATAGGTAATTTCATAATTTTTCATCTTAAAAAACTCCTTGCCTAATCTTTGCTTGCACTCTTTTTTCAATAAGTAAAATTATAAGCAATAGCACCATGAGGAGAGTGTAATTTATAAGTAATCCTCCATAATTCCCAAAACTCTCTAAAAGATTGATCTTTGGAAAACTTGTTGCCAAAGCCTTGTCATAAAATTTCCATGTATAAGCCAATATTACAGAGCCAATAAGATTGCCTACTCCTACAATAATATATTGCATTTGCCCCCTTGTTGCACGATAGAGCCAGCCACATTCACAGCCACCAGCAAGAGTGATTCCTAGACCAAATAAAAAACCACCTATAATAACATTTAATCCTACCCAAGTGACTTTGGGATGTACCCCAAGCATAATAAAAGCAAAAATACCAAGAGTGGAGATAAACATTCCCAAAACAATAGCCTTGGCAACCATTCCGCGACCTAGAAGGAATAAATCTCTAAAAGCAGAAGTGAAGCAGACTTGTCCTTTAGCAATTACAAACCCAAAAGCCAGACCAAAAAGACCTGCAATGCCTAGGACTGATTTTTTTTCTCCAAAGCTATCACTTTGCATCAACCAAACAATAGTCCCCAAGCTTATAATGAGGAGCAACACTCCCCATATAAAAGTATCTTTGTTTTTTTGAGGTTGACCTTTATAAGCTCCTTTTACAAGTTTTGCCCTAGATTGTAAAAAAGGCATTTGAATGATTTTTATTCCTGTATAAATCCCTATAATGCTCATAAGCGTAAAAAACCAAGCATGCAGACTAAATTGAGGAATTCCTGTAAAAAAACTTGCCAAGTTGCACCCCATTCCAAGTCTTGCACCAAATCCAGAAATGATCCCTCCAATGAGTGCTTGAATCATCCTTATTTTATTTGCAGGCATTGTTAAGTGAAATCGGCTGGCAAAAAGTGTTGCAATGAAAGCTCCTACAAACATCATCATCAGCATAATCCCATCCACTCTTTCCCACCAATGCCCCTTAAAACCAATGACATGAAAATATTCCCAATTCTTAACATCTACTCCAAATAACTCTAAAATTCCCCCTCCCCAACGTGTAAATTCCCCAGTTACTGCCCAATGTTTGCCTGTGATACCAAAAAAATAAGTTGAAAGGACAGCTAAGAACAAAATAGAATAAAAGGGATTCCAAAATTTGATTAAATAAGTTTCCTTGAAATGTTTCCACATAGAATATCCTTGTTGCAGTATTTAAAGGATTTTTTAGAAAGTAAGAAGAAGTCTAAAAAATGCTATTGTCAATCCTTGACACTAAGAGGCGCATTATATCACAATTAAGATATAAGGGATGATTTTAGTCTTGAATGAATGAAACCAATTCATCAAGCTTATTTTGGTATTGTTTGATTGAGGAGTGGGGGAGGGATTTATAATTTTTGAGCTTCTCTCCCAAACTTTCGCCCTCTATTAATTCGTATCCTTCTATAAGAGAGAATAGAGCATGTTGGTTATGGATATGTTTTCCACTTAAGATTGGGGCATGAAAGAATGCGGGTTCAAGTGGATTATGTCCTCCTACAGGAATAAAACTTCCACAAAGAATCACGCAATCTGCAATACGGTAGAAATTATTCAGTTCCCCTATTGCATTCACAAGCACCACATCCCCCCAAGATTGTTTATAGGTTGAGAAGGTTTTGGTATATTTTTTACACTCTTGTTTGCAGATATTTTGAACTTCAGTAAATCTTTCAGGGTGGCGTGGAACAATGATGAGTGTAGCATCGAGATTAAGAGGCAGAAAGGCTTGAAGAACAAGTTTTTCCTCATCTTTATGACTAGAAGCACAAAGGATAATGTCACGCTCTTTTGTGTAGTGGTGTGTGATTTGAGGTGTAGAGAATATTTTAAGATTGCCAAAAGATTCTACATTTTTTGCCCCCAAACTCTCCAACCTGTCTTTATCTGTTTGACTTTGAGCAAAGACCTTATCAACATATTTAAACACTGAAGTGTAAAACCATTTCATTTTTTGATAGTTTTTAAGTGAATGATTAGAGATTCTGGCATTGACAAGCAGAGTCTTTGCCCCCATACTTTTTCCTATCCAAAAGAGCATTTTCCATAGTTCTGCTTCTGTAACAATAAGTGTTTTGAGATGTTTGAGATAAGGACGATAAAAGGGGAGAAAAATCTCAAAGGGAAGATAGTGGATAATAAAATTATGAGGATTATTCTCTTTAAAGGTGTGCAAATAGGAGTAACCCGTATTCGTGGTACAGGTCAGCAAAATTTTAGCATAGGGTTCTTTTTGTATTAGGGTTTTTAAAATAGGTTCATAAGATTTACTTTCCCCAAAAGAGCAGGAATGGAACCAATATGTAGGAGAAAACTCTAGGGCAAAGTTTTTAAGAAAGAATCGTGCAGGGATAGAGTGAGAATATTTTTTTTTAAAAGACAATAGGAAAAGAAAAGGAAATACAAAAATATAGGTAAGAATAAGTAAAGAATAATAGCCAAGAGGAAAAGATTTTTCCATCCTGTGCATTTTAATCTTCTTGGATATAAAGGATTCTTCCGCAATGTGGACAGGTGATAATATCATCACCTTTGAGTATCTCGCTATAAACACGATCACTGATTCTAATAAAACATCCACCACAAGCTTGTTTATATACAGGCACAACACTTGTATTTTTTGCCCATTTGCGGATTTTTTCATAGAAGAGGACAATTTTTTGATCCATTTTTTCTACGATAATGGCTTTTTTCTTTGAGATTGCCTCTTGCTCTTTATGGATTTCTGCAAGTTGGACAGAAATAGTTTTTTCAATTTCTACAATTTCAGTATCAATTTTTGTGATCTCTTCTTGGATTGCATTGATTTTTTCATCAACGTTATCTTTAAGGGCATCAAGACGATTGAGTTCAGAGTTTTGGTAAGTGATTTGCTCTCTTGCTAATTCCTCTTCAATATTTAAGGCTTTGAGTTCCTTTTCGGTTTTAACTTCACTCATTTTCTTACCGAGTTCTTCAAGTCTTGTATTTTGAATTTCAAGAGATTCATTACTCTTTTGAATTTGAAGTTCATAGGTCTCTTTTTGTTCTTCTAGATTGACAATCTCTAGTTTTTTTGCCTCTTTTTGATAGAGTTTAAGGTTGAGCTCTTTTTTGATTTGTTTAATTTTTGGCTCCATCAAATCAATTTCTTTGTCCAACAAAGAAACATCAATGAGCTCTTTTAAATATTTATTCATTGTCTTTCCTTAGGTTTAGAAAATTCTAGAGGATTTTTTAAAGGGCTTATTATAGCCTCATAGCCAAAATTTTTCAAATTCTTATGCAAAATTTGTGCAAAATATTTTTCACTCTCATAATGTCCCACATCAATGAGTGAGATTCCAAGACTTTGTGCAAGCATTGCATCATGGTGTTTGATGTCTCCTGTAATAAGACAACTATGCGGGGGAAGATGTGCAATCAGTGAAGCACCACTTCCGCAGCAAAAATATAGCTGCCTAATTTCTTGGTGGGCTTGAACAAATTTATAATCTGAAATTTGCATTTTCTCCTCAATTTTTTTGCAAAGGAGATTAAAAGTGATCTTTTGATTGCATTTAAGGGCGTAAAGATAGGGTTCTAAAGGAAAAAATTCTAAAAGCTCTTGAGCGAAAAAGGGATTAAGATGTGTGAGATCAAAGTTTGTATGCATTGCAATAAGCGCACAATTTTTAGCAATAAGAGTATAGAGAATATTGCTTGGATAAGTTTGAGGATCTAGGTTTTTTGTTGGAGAAAAAATCAAAGGGTGATGAGTGATAATGAGTGAGTTTGCTTGAATACTTTGTGCTATATTTTTATCAACTTCAAGACAGAGATAGATTTCTTGAAATTCTTGCTCAAAATTTCCAAGATTTAACCCACTATTATCCCATTTTTCTTGCAGAGAAAAAGGAGAGAGTTCATCACAAATTTGATAAATATCTTTGACTTTTGGCATAAAAAACTCGCTTGTTAATAAATCTGATATTATGCCAAAGAGTTTTTATTTTTAGGAAAGGTAATGGTTGGAAGTTATGTAAATTTGGAGGTAAGAAAGATTTTACCCTTTGGCGCAATCTTGGGAGAAAAAGAAATTCTACTCCCTAAAAAATATATGCCACAAGACTGCCAGATTGGAGACACTCTTGAGGTATTTGTTTATACAGACAGTGAGGATAGAATTATTGCCACTACACTTAAACCTTATGGGGTTTTAGATGAAATTGTGGCATTGGAGATTGTGGATATTGTAAACAATGGTGTTTATCTTGATCTTGGGATTGCTAAAGATATCTTTATGCCTCATCAATTTCCCTATTCTCTTAAACGTGGAGAGAAGAGAGTGGTAAAAATCCAAAAAGATAAAGAAGGGAGATTAATTGCTAATCCGATTTTAAAATTTATCCCTTGCAGGGATAAAAGCAAGCTCAGAACAAAATCTTTTGCTAAAGTATATCGCAAGACCCCTTTAGGCTTTGAGTGTGTAGTGGAAGAGAAATATCAAGGAATGCTTTATGATAATGAACTCTTTTCTGTTTTGTCTATTGCTCAAGAAGTGGAAGTTGTGATAAAAAATATTCGTCCTGATGGGAAGTTGGATTTAAAGCTTGTGCAAGAAGATGAAGTACAAAGCTTGCTTAAGACTCTTAGAGCTAATGCAAATACTTTAAAACTTACAAAAGATAGTGATCCACAAGAGATTTATAAAATTGCAAAAATGAGTAAAAAAGCTTTTAAAAGAGCATTAGTAAAATTAGCGGATCGAATAAATCAATCCCAAGAGGGGATTACCCTCTTAAGATAGCTATTTAAAAAGTGGCACAAGTGCAATAACCGCAATCACAATAGGTGCAATAAAGGCAATGATGATATACCAAATTTCAAAAAGAATAGGTGAGAGATAACTTTGAGTGAACTCTCTAAGTCTTTTCTTGCCAATAACATAAGCACTGAATATAAGGATAAAAAATCCTCCCGCAGGCATTATGAATTTAGAAGTAAGAACATCCATCCAATCAAAGAGATTTTTTCCTCCAATACTTAAGCTTGCCTCATATTCTTTTGTAATAGAAAGAACTACAAAAACAGCCACAATGCTGATGAGAGCACAGCAAATCCATGTTGCTTTTGCCTGCCCCCAATTGAAGCGATCTTTAAGGTAGGATACTGCAGGTTCAACGATAGAAACAGTAGAAGTGATTCCTGCAAATGCTACACAGAGCATAAAAAGAAAAGAAATAATATTTCCCCAAATTCCCATTTTTCCAAATACAAGGGGGAGGGAAATAAAGAGCAATCCTGGTCCAGCACTTGCCTCACCATTAAACTGAAAAATAAAAGCAAAGATCATTAATCCTGCAACAATAGAGATAAATAATCCTGAAATTACAACCCAAATTGAGCTTGAAAGTAAATTTTCATTACTGTCAGCATAGGCTCCATATATAAGGATTGTTCCAAGTCCAAGAGAGAGGGCAAAGAAGACTTGCCCCAAAGCACTTAAAACTACATCACTTGTAAGTTTTTCAGGTTGGAAAGCAAACATAAATTCCCATGCTCTTGGAAATGAATCAAGTGTACAAGCATAGGCAAGTAGTCCAATGAAGATAATAAAAAGTAGGGGCATTAAAATAAGATTAAGCTTCTCAATTCCTGCTTTTACTCCTTTGGAAACAATATAGCCTGTGAGAATCATACAAGCAAGCATTCCTGCAATTTGAGTAGAGATTGAACCTGTAGCAAGAGTTTCAAAAGAATTTTTAGCACTCTGTAAATCTTGAGGCAATGAAAAACTCCCAACAAAGAGATAATAAAGTACCCAACCAAGCACAACTGCATAAAAAGTCATAATCATTGGTCCACCAATCGTGATAATACCAATAAATTTCCAAGTACTTTTTTTATTTGGCTCTAAAATTACGAAACTATCTACAGGGTTTGATTTGGCTTTATTTCCAATAAGCATTTCGGCAATCAACATTGAGACACCAATAACAAGTGCTAGAACAAGATAGAAAAGTACAAATGCCCCTCCTCCGTTCTGTCCAGCCATATAAGGGAATTTCCAAATATGACCTAGACCAATAGAGCTACCCAAAGTAGCAAGAATAAAGCCTAGTTTGCTGAAGTTATTCATTACTTCCTCCTTAATTTGAAAATTCTTAAAAGGTTTCGATTGTATCTAATATTTTAAAAAAGTATCATTAAATTTGCCTTCTGCGACAAAAAATAGTGTATAAATTGCCTTCAGTAAAATTAAAGCAATGAGGAAAAGATGCAAATTAGAGTTTATTATGAAGATACAGATTGTGGAGGTATTGTTTATCATAGTAATTACTTAAAATTTTGTGAGAGAGCAAGAAGTGAAATGTTCTTTAATAGAGGAAAAATGCCTTATAATCAAAGTTTGAGTTTTGTTGTAAGAAGTCTGAATGCAAGCTTTATTAAAAGTGCAAAGTTAGGCGATATTCTTGAAATTAAAAATTTAATTCTTGAATTAAAGAAAGTGCAACTTACTCTTAAACAAGAAATTTATAAAGAAAAAGAAAAAATCTTTGAAATGGAAGTTAAGCTTGGCTGTATTAACCTTAAAAGCGGAAAACCATGTGAGATTACAAAAGATTTTTTGGAGGTTTTAGAATGCAACAAATAGAGGGAAAACCACAAATTGATTATCCAACGCAGTGGGAATATCGAATTATTGGAAAAGACAAACAAGAATTGCAAAAGATTGTTGAAGAAATTTTTCCCCCAGATTATAATCTAAAAGATGGACAAGCTTCAAGTAGTGGAAAGTTTGTCAGTATTGTTGTAAGTGTTGAAGTATCTACTCAAGAGCAGAGAAATGATTTTTTTGCCAAGCTCAAAAATCATCCGCAAATTTTAATGGTTTTATAAATGCTAAAAATTGGAAAGATTGATTATCTCAATCTTTTGCCCTTTGATATTTATCTTAAAAAATCATCCTTAAGCTTTCAACAAAAGAAAATGATTACTTATAGAAAATCTTATCCTGCAAAGCTCAATAGTGATTTTTTATTTTCTAGACTTGATGGGGGGTTTGTTTCTTCTATTATGGCTTTAGGAAAAAAAAATATAACAACAAATATAGGAATCATTGCAAAGGGTGAGGTTTGGAGTGTGATTGTATTGCCCAAAGAAAATCAAGATGATTATCAATCAGCTACCTCCAATGCTCTTGCTAAAGTTTTAAAGGTGAGTGGAGAAGTGAGGATAGGAGATAGGGCATTGCACTATAAAATTCAAGGAGGAGAATATCAGGATTTGGGGCTTTTATGGTGGAAGAAACACAGACTTCCTTTTGTATTTGGATTATTTTGCCTAAAAAAAAGAAGTGAGAAAATCCAAAGTATGCTTGAAGGATTTTCACGCACAAAGCCTAAAATTCCCTATTATATTCTTATCCAAAGCTCTTATTCTTCCAAGATTCCACCCAAAGAGATTAGGGCATATTTGCAAAAAATTTATTATGCTCTTAAAAGCAAAGAAAAAAGAGCTTTAGAGCATTTTCATCGAGAACTAAGAATTTTGGGGATTAAAAAACCTAAGAGAATCGAGTGATTTTTAGCCAATAAATTCTGCAGAATTTGCATAATCATTTTTTAAGCTAATCACTTGCTGAATTTTTCCAAGATTAAAAAATGTGCAAGATATAATAAGCGTTAGTGTCCCCCCCCCCTTTTTTTTGTAAGAATGATTGATGTTGTAAGCTAGAGCATAATTCATTTCCACAAAGCAATAAGATAGGCAATAAAATAATTACGGGGCAAAAGCATAAAAGGCAAAAATAAAGATGTAAGAGTTAAAGAGCGTGAAAGAGAACCTTGATTGTTTTATAATGTTCTTTTTTAGAATTCAGCAATTGCAATAAAAAAGGAGAGTAATGTGCAAGAAGTGATGAGTCATTTCAGAGACTTGAGCAAGATTCCACATTGCAGTTTTGAAACTGAGCAAATGAGAGAGTTTTTAGTAGAGTATGCTAAAGAATGTGGATGTGAAGTCAAAGTGGATAAAGTGGGCAATATTCATGCCTATAAGGGAGATCCAAAAGTATGTCTACAAAGTCATTATGATATGGTATGCATGGGAAAGGCTCCAGATATAGAAATTTATGAGCAAGAAGGCTATCTTAGGGCAAAAGATTCAAGTCTTGGGGCAGATAATGGCATTGGATGTGCAATTATGATGGAGGCAATGAGAAAATTTAAGAATATTGAGTGTCTCTTTACAATTGATGAAGAAGTAGGACTAATTGGTGCCAATGGTTTAGAGCATCAAATTAAGTCAAAAAAACTTCTTAATCTTGATCATGAAAATGATAGTCAAGTTACTATTGGTTGTGCTGGAGGTGTGGATATTTTTGTGAAAATACCCTATGAGACAAAGACCCTACAAGGAGAGGTGTATGAAGTAGAGGTGTATGGGTTTAAGGGGGGTCACTCAGGTGTAGATATTCTTAATCATCCAACAAGTTCAATTAAAACCCTTGCCTCTTTTATTAAAAGAAATCAAGGAGAAATCATTAGTTTTAATGGGGGTGAGAGGATTAATTCTATTCCCAAATATGCTAAAGCAAGAGTTATTTTTCCTCAACCCCCAAAGGAAGAGAAACAAATTAGTTTCAAATCCTTGGGAGTGAGAGAGGAGAAAATATCATTAAAAAGTGCAGAATTTTTATATTTACTCAATAGCTTTCCACAAGGATTACGCACTTATAATAGCGAACTTAAGATTGCACAAACAAGCATTAATCTTGCAATAGCAAAGCTTGAGAGAGGGGAGATTAATATTGAACTTTTTGCACGTTCAAATGATGAGAGTGAGTTAAGAGCAATTGAATTTGAGAGTGTAGAATTTTTTTCTTATTTCACTCAAGATGTGAGAAGTGATAATTTTTATTTGCCATGGGAGCCAAAAAAGAGTGTGTTTTCTGAGGAAGTTTTAGGGGTGATGAAAGCATACAATCCTTCTGCAAGTTATTATGCAATCCATGCAGGGCTTGAATGTGGGATCATTGGAGCAAAAATCAGAGATTTACAGTGTTGTTCGATTGGACCTAATATTTATAACCCCCACTCTACAGATGAGCGGTGTGAAATTAGCTCTATAGAAAAGATTTCAAAAGTAGTGTTTGAGATCATTGGAGCAAATCAGTAATGCCTATCCCTTGTGTGATTTTATGTGGAGGAAAAAGTTCAAGAATGGGAAGAGATAAGGCACTTTTACCTTTTCCCAGTGAGCCTTTGGCTGTTTTTATGTTTAAAAAAATGAAGAAGATTTTTTCTAGTGTGTATCTTTCTTTGAAAAATACAACCCCTTTACTTTCTTATGATGTGAGATTGATTCAAGAAAAAACAGGAGAGTTTGCACCAATGATTGGGATAAGGGAGGCTTTTGAGACATTGCAAAGCCAGAAAATCTTTTTTTTAAGTGTAGATACGCCTTTTATCACAGAAGAAGTGATCTATACTTTGCTTGCAGAGTGCATTGAGGGGGTGACTTATGCTAAAGATAGTCAAAAAGAACACTATCTTTGTGGAATTTATTCAAAAACAATTTATTCTATACTTTTAGATCTTATACAAAAACAGGACTATAAAATGTCTCATTTTATAGATTTGGTTCCTCACAAAAGTATGGATTTTAAGAATCCTGAGATTTTTAGTAATCTTAATACTCAAGAACACTATTTAAAAGCGTTGGAGAGATTGGGGCAACATGGCTGATGAAGAAAAGACCGAAGCCCCCTCTTCGCGTAAAATCGCCAAAGCAAGAGAAGAAGGCAATGTTGCCAAGAGTCCAGAGGTCGTTGGGTTTTTGGGATTAATTATTGGACTTTCTCTTATTTTTTTACTGTTTGGCTATTGGGTTGATGGATGCTCAAGAGTGTATATGCAGGTGATAAAATTTTTCAATCAAGAAATGAGTGTGGAAGATGGACTTAATCTTTGGTTTACCTTGCTTTTGGAGATTTTTTTTATGGTTGCCCCGATTTTTATAGGGTTGATGATCGGGGGGATATTGGGAAATGTAGGACAGTTTGGTTTGCTTTTTAGTCCAAAAGCCATAATGCCCAAGCTCTCAAAAATCAATCCTATTACAGGATTAAAAAATGTTTTTTCTCTGAAAAAACTTTTAGAAGGAATGTTTATCACCTTTAAGGTTTTTCTCTCTTTTGGTGTAGGGATTGGAGTATTTATTGGGTTTTTAGGAGAAATACCAACCGTTGGACGTCTTGGAATCTTTGATCAGATGATTTGGTTTAGAGATAAGGCACTGATTTTAATTGGAATTTTACTTCTTTTATTTTTTGTGTTGGCAAGTATTGATTTTATGATTAAAAAGTATCAGTACACCAAATCATTAAAAATGAGCAAAAAAGAAGTTAAAGATGAACATAAGCAACAAGAAGGAAGTCCTGAAATCAAGCAAAAGATTCGACAAATGCAAATGAAAGTGGCAATGAGTAGAATGATGAAAAATATTCCAAGTGCTTCTGTGGTTGTGACTAATCCTACGCATTATGCTGTTGCAATTCGTTTTGCAAAGGAAGATAGAGATCGTTTTGGTGTTCCTGTTGTCGTAGCAAAGGGAATTGATCATTTGGCTATTAGGATTAAGGCTATTGCTAGGGAAAATGAAATTCAAATTATAGAAAACCCCCCATTAGCACGAGAGCTTTATGCTAGAGTGGAAATTGATGCACCCATCAGTGATGATATGTTTGCAGCAGTTGCAACTTTACTCAAAGAGGTAATTAGAATTGAAAATCTGCAAGGAAGGGGAAATCGTTTTAATTTTGATGATTGATTTTGATATGATTTTCAAAGAAGAAAAAATATAAGGTTTAAGCAGTGGCACAGATTCGAGGATACAGAAGAAAAACAAATTATAAAGGTTTTTTGATTGTTTTGTTTTTGGTAGTTATTGGGGCTCTAGTGTATTTTGCAAGCCAATCAGAAATTTTTGAAAAAAAATCTCCCGAAATTATTATTGAGAATGCAGGGAATTTTTGGAATCCAAAAACCCAAACCCAAATCATTCTTAAGGACAGCAGTTCTATTAAATCTTACTCAATCCTTGCAACCCTTGAGAGCGGGGAGAAAGTCTTAGATATTCAAGAAGTTGTGCTTGATAAGCCAAAAGAGCTTAAAATTTTGTTGCCTATTCCCCAAAGAAAGCTTCCTGAAGGGGCTAAGATTAGCTATGAAATCAGTGCGACAGATTGGAGTAATTCAAATTTTTTTAGTGGAAATACAACTTTAAAACGAATGGATTTTACAATTGATACTCTAGCGCCAAAGGTTGAGGTCATCGCTTCGTCATTTTCCATCAGCTATGGAGGCAGTGCCTTAATTATTTTTAAAGCACTTGAGGATAATCTTAAAAAGCTTGTAGTCAGTAATGGTGTTGATGAATTTATTCCATTCCCCTATCTTAAAAAGGGTTATTATGCTGTGTTGATGGCTTGGCCTGTGAAAAATAAATCCTTTACCCCTACAATTATTGCCCAAGATCATGCAAATAATCAAACGCGTTATCAAATTGCAATTGTTAAAAAACTTCGTGGATATCGTGATTCTACAATCCGTTTACAAGATAAAAATTTTGGAAAAGTTGATGAGCTTGTTCAAATGCTTGTGCCTAATATGACTTTTGAAAGCCAAGGTGAAAAGTTTAGGTATCTCAATGAAATGATTAGAGAAAAAGATGAAAAAGCCATTTATGATGCAAGTTGCAACTTTCAAACTCAATTCATTTCTCATCCCATTATTTTTGAACGCTTTTATCCTCTTAAAGGGGCTCAGGTTGTTGGATCTTTTGGAGATAGTAGACATTATTACTATAAGGATAAAAATATTAGCAATTCTTATCATCTAGGACTTGATATTGCAAGTGTAGCAAATGCACCCATTATCGTATCTAATGCAGGTAAAATTGTTTTAGAACAAAAACTAGGAATTTATGGAAATACAGTTGTAATCTATCATAATTTAGGATTAGCTTCTTTATATTCTCATATTTCAAATTTTAAAAAATCTTTGGGTGATCAGGTGACAGATGGGGATGTAATTGCTGAGACAGGATCAACCGGTTGGGCTTTTGGAGATCATTTGCATTTTAGTATTTTAATTCAAGGACAATTTGTAAGAATTGCTGAGTGGATGGATGGTAAATGGATTAAAAATAATATTACAAGTGTATTTCAAAAAGGTGAAAAACTTATCTTAAGGGATCAGAAATGAAGCAAACAACAATTAAAAAACATGTAGAGGTTGTGGGCATTGGACTTCATAAGGGTGTGCCTGTGAATATGTCCCTAGACCCACTACCAGCAAATAGCGGTATTGTGTTTTATCGTACAGATAAAAATGTCAAAATTCCTCTTAAACCCGAGAATGTTGTAGATACGACAATGGCGACAGTTTTAGGAAAAGAGGATGTAAGAATTTCAACCATTGAACATCTTCTTTCTGCAGTATATGCTTATGGAATTGATAATCTTTTAATCAGCGTTGACAATGAAGAGATTCCTATTATGGATGGCAGTGCTATTGCCTATTGTATTTTACTTGATGAGGCAGGGATTGTAGAGCTTGATGCTAAGAGAAAATTAATTGAGATTAAAAAGCCTATTGAGGTTAAAGAAGGAGATAAGTTTGTGCGTATTGAACCAAGCAGTAAAACAATCTTTGATTTTAAAATCCTCTTTAATCATCCAAGCATACAGCAACAAAATTATCGTTTTGAATTCAGTACTCAAGCCTATAAAGAAGAAATAGCAAAGGCCAGAACTTTTGGATTTGTACAGGAGGTCAATTACTTGCGCTCACAGGGGCTTGCAAAAGGTGGAGGACTGAATAATTGTATTGTGCTTGATGAGAATGGAATTCTCAATAAAGAGGGCTTACGTTATCAAGAAGAATTTGTGCGACACAAGATTTTAGATGCGATTGGAGATATGGCAATTTTGGGAATGCCATTACTTGGAACCTATGTTTCTTTTGCGGGCAGTCATAAACTTAATCATCTTTTAACTAAACAAATTTTAGCCCAAAGTGATGCCTATGAACTTGTAGAACTTCCTGATGAAGAAATGGCCTATGAGGAGCAAAGAGAGTATGCCTACTCAAAAGAGCATTGATCTTGTTTTACTCTCTACTTCTTCTCCTCTTATATGCGGTATTTATGAGGATCTAGAACTCAAAGAGAGAAAAGATTATGAGTGTAAAACTTTAGATGCACTTATAGACTTGCTTGTCTTTCTTGGTGAGAGAAAGATTAAACGCATTTTTTATGCTAGAGGTCCTGGGAGCTTTACAGCAATTAAGCTAACCCATATTTTTGTGCAGACTTTAAGCATTACAAAAGAAATTGAACTCTACTCAACAGATACCTTTTATTTTAATTCCAATTCACCTATTAGGGCTTTTGGGAATCAATATTTTGTCAAAGAAGATGAAGAGATTATGCTTAGAAGTCTTGAAAAAGTAGAGAGCCAAGAATTTGTTTTGCCCCAAAAAATATGTAAAGAGGATTTTTCTAGAATTAATGAACCTTTGTATATTTTGCCACCGGTTTAAAGGAGTTTATTTTGGTTATTAGTGTTCCTGCAACAAGCGCAAATCTTGGGCCTGGATTTGATTGCTTGGGATTATCTCTAAATTTTCGCAATCGTTTTGAGATTATTCCTGCAACAAAGACAAGTGTGCAAATTAGTGGGGAGGGGGCAGAGCGTTTAAGGGCTGATGAGAGTAATTTGTTTGTTAAGATTTTTAAAGAAGTGCTAAAAGATTTGGGGGGAGAGAATCGAGATTTTCTGTTTAAATTCCATAATCAAATTCCTATTTCAAGAGGATTGGGAAGCAGTTCGGCAATGATTGTTGGAGCTGTGAGTGCAGGATTTTTAATGGCAGGGAGACGCTTAGATAAGGGAGCAATTCTCAATCGTTCTTTAGTGTATGAAAAGCATCCTGATAATATTACACCAGCAACATTTGGGGGATTTACAGTTTCTATGCTTGAGAAAAATAAAGTGTTTTATCTTAAACAAAATCTTCCCAAGACTATTAAAGCTGTGGTTGTGATTCCTGATAAACCCATGAGCACAAAATTTGCACGTTCTATTTTGCCTAAAAAATATAGTGTTGAAGAGAGTGTGTTTAATCTCTCTCACTCCAGCTTTCTTACAGGGATCTTTTTCTCAGAAAAATGGGATTTTTTACGTCTAGCAAGCAAAGATATGATGCATCAAAGTCAAAGAATACAGACTTTTCCTATTTTAGATGATGTAAGAAGGTGGGCTTTGCATAATGGGGCATTAATGAGCACACTTTCAGGGAGTGGATCAACAATTTTTAATCTCTGCTATGCAGATGATCAAGAAAAATTAAAAAAAGTTTTAAGTGACCGATTCAGGAATTTTAAGGTTTTGGCATTAGAATTTGATAATTTAGGTGTATTTAAAAGGGGCTAATGAGATAAAATGCTAAAAAATCAAATTCAAAAATCTTTTAAACTCGCCTCACCTAAAAGTCAAAGAATGTGTGTGTGCTGTAGAAAGAAATTTTTGCAAAGTGAAATATTGAGATTTTTTACTCAAGAAAACTCTCTAAAAATTTTTGAAGGTAAGGGAAGAAGTTTTTATGTTTGTTTGTCTTGCCTATCAGAACCTAGAAATCTTGATAAGATTCTCAAAATCAAAAGAATTCATACAACAGAGAATTTACTTCAACTAAAGGAGATTGTAGCCTTATGTCAATCACAATCAAAGATTTTGCAGTAGAACTTGCAATGAGCAACCCTAAAGATGCCCTCCAAAAAGCAAAAGAGCTTGGCATTTCTGTCAAAAATGTAGGCAGTGAGATTAGTGATGAGGATGCGCAAAAACTCGCTGATTATATTATGAGTGGAAAACTTCCACAAAAAAAGGCAAGCTCAAAATCTAAAAATGCAAAGATGGAAAAACTCAATAAAGAAAATAAGCCTACTAAAGCAAAGAGTGAGAAAATTCAAGAAGATCCAAAAAAAGAAATTGTTCAAGAGGCAATTAAAGAGGCTACAACAGATTTAGAAGAGAAAAATAATCTTGAAAATAAGCGTGTAGGAATCACTATTGTAAAAAAGAGTAAAGATGCATCTATGAAAACGCCAATTAAAGAAGAAACTAAAAAACAAGTGATTTCCCCAAATATTAAAGATCTTTTTAATGAAATTAAAGATATCAAAGAGGAAGAAGAGCTCAAGGTCAAGCCAAAGAAAAAAGAGAAGCCAAAAGTTCAAGTTTCCCATAAACAAAACGAACAAAAAATGAATTTTGATCGCGAATTTGGTAGCTTTGAAGATGAGAGTGATGAAATTGTTCTTTTTGATTTGCATGAACAAGAAATTAAAAATGAGGATGAAGAAAATCGTAAAAAACAGGCGATCGTTGATCGTGTACAAATGCAAAAGAAAAATAAATGGATGAATGAAGGCTCTATTCGACGTGATAAGAAAAAGAGAAAAACCTCCCCAGCCATAGTAGAGA
The DNA here is from genome assembly GCF_003364215.1 of Helicobacter cholecystus. Classification (GTDB taxonomy): domain Bacteria; phylum Campylobacterota; class Campylobacteria; order Campylobacterales; family Helicobacteraceae; genus Helicobacter_G; species Helicobacter_G cholecystus. Next base: position 107,982 of record NZ_NXLU01000001.1, on the reverse strand, counting down.
AAAAAAGTGTTCAAAGTGCAATTGTCATTCCTGAGGAAATTAGGGTTTATGAGTTTGCAGATGTTGCGGGCCGTGAGTTAAAAGACGTAATTGGTGCTCTTTTTAAGCTTGGAGTGATGGTGACTAAGAATGATTTCTTAGATCGTGATGCAATTGAAATTTTGGCTGAAGAATTCAGCATTGAAATTTCATTTCAGAATATTGCCCCTGAGATTGAGATTGAAGAAGAACAGAATTTAGAGACTTATGAGCGTCCCCCTGTTGTAACAATTATGGGGCATGTTGATCATGGAAAAACCTCCTTGCTTGATAAAATTAGAAATTCAAGAGTAGCAAGTGGCGAAGCAGGAGGAATCACTCAGCATATTGGGGCATATATGGTGGAAAAAAATACAAAGATGATTTCCTTTATTGATACACCAGGTCATGAAGCTTTTACTGAAATGAGATCCAGAGGAGCACAAGTGACAGATATTGCAATTATTGTTATAGCGGCAGATGATGGTGTAAAACAGCAAACTATTGAAGCACTTAATCATGCAAAAGCGGCAAATGTACAAATCATTATTGCAATGAATAAAATGGATAAGGAAAATGCAAATCCCGATAAAGTCAAAGCAGAGTGTGCAGAGCTTGGATTTACACCTAGTGAATGGGGTGGGGAATATGATTTTATTCCCCTCTCAGCTAGAAGTGGAGAAGGAATTGAAGATTTATTAGAGAATATTTTAGTGCAAGCAGAGCTTCTTGAGCTTAAGGCTACACATTCTAATAGAGCTAAAGCAATTGTGCTTGAGGGGAGTTTGGAGAAGGGAAGAGGTCCTGTGGCTACAATTATTGTGCAAAATGGTGTATTAAGAGTGGGAGATCCAATTGTGGCAGATACGGCATTTGGACGTGTAAGAGCATTGCTTAATGATAGGGGGGAGAATATTAAGGAGCTTTATCCTTCAGGTGTTGCAGTTGTAACTGGACTTTCAGAAGTCCCAAGTGCTGGGGCAACTTTGATGAATGTTGAGAATGACAGTATTGCAAGAGAATTTGCAATGCAAAAGGCAAGCTATTTAAGGCAAAAGGAACTCAGTAAGAGCACAAAGGTAAGTTTTGATGAATTAAGTGAGATGGTAGCAAAAGGGCAGCTCAAGTCTCTTCCTGTGATTGTTAAAGCAGACACTCAAGGTTCTCTTGAGGCTATTAGAGCAAGTTTAAAGAAACTCAATAATGATGAGGTGGCAATTAATGTCATTAGTTTTGGTGTGGGCGGAATTTCTGAGAGTGATATTTCTTTAGCAAGTGCCTCAGAGAATTGCTTAATTTTAGGGTTTAATGTTCGTCCAACTGGAAGTGTGAAAAATAAAGCAAAAGAGCTTGCAGTTGAAATTAAAACTTATTCGATTATTTATGCTCTTCTTGATGATGTTAAAGCTTTAATTTCTGGAATGATGTCCCCTGTATTTGAAGAAGAAAATACAGGACAAGCAGAGGTAAGAGAGACCTTTAATATTCCAAAAGTAGGAACAATTGCTGGATGTTTTGTAGTTGATGGAAGTATTCAAAGAGGAATTAAGGTTCGTCTGATTCGAAATGGTGTTGTGGTTCATAATGGAAGCATTGTTTCACTTAAACGCTTTAAGGATGATGTCAAAGAAGTAGCAAAAGGATATGAATGTGGAATTATGCTTGAAAATTATAATGATGTAAGAGTGGGGGATGTTTTTGAAACTTACAAAGAAGTGGTTAAGAAGCAAACATTATGAGTGATATTAAACTTCAACGCTCCCAATCTCTCCTTTTAGAGCTTGTTACTGAAGCTTTAGGTATGCTTTCAAATCCTACTTTAAACTCCTTATCTATTACACAAGTGATCTGTTCTCGTGGGAAATATAATGCTGAAGTTTTTATTGAAGGAAGTGATTTTTCAGCAGAAGAAAAAGTTCTTATTCTAAAAGAACTCAAAAAGGCAGAGGGGATTCTTAGAGAACATATTCTAAGCTCAAGCGGATGGTTTAAATGTCCAAAACTTAACTTTAAATTTGATGATAGTCTTAAGAGCGTAAATTCTTTGGATAAGATTTTTGCACAAATTACTCAAGAAAGGGAAGGGTGATGATTACTCCAGATTTAGAAGAAAAGCTCAACAAATACATTCAAAGCTGTGGTTGTGAGCTTTATGATGTAGTAATGCTTAAAGAGTTTAATCAGGATATTTTAAGAGTTTTTATCACTTCAAAAGAGGGGATTACACTCAATCAATGCCAAGAGGTTTCTGAACTCATTTCTCCACTGCTTGATGTAGAAGAGCCTATTGCATCAAATTATATATTAGAAGTAAGCTCTCCAGGGATTGAGAGGGTTCTTAAGAAACCTCAACATTTTAAATTTTCTATTGGAGAGAGGATTGAAGTGAAAAGGATGGATAAAACAATTCTTGAAGGTATGCTTGAGGCAAGCGATGAAGAAGGGTTTGTAATCAATGGAGAAAAAATTCCTTATTCTCAAACCAAAAGGGTTAAAACACTCTTTCAATGGTAAAACTTGAAGAGATTTTTCTTAATTGGCTTATCAATCAAGCTTGGGAATTTCAAACCCTTGCCCTTCCTAATCCAAGTGTAGGAGCAATAGTTACAGACTCTTTTAATCGTCCCCTCTCTTATGCTTTCCATCAAAAAAGTGGAGAAGCTCATGCAGAGCTTGAGGCAATCAAAAAGGCTCTTATCGCTTTGAATGTCTTAGATCAAAGTAGGTGTGAAAATCTTAATTCTTGGGAAGTGTATGATCTTATTTTAAGCTCCCATCAAAATGCTCTTAAAGATTGCATAATCTATGTCACTTTAGAACCTTGTAACCATGAAGGTAAAACTCCTTCTTGCGCTAAACTTTTGACAGGGGTTAAAATTAAAAAAGTTTTCTTTTCTTCTTATGATTTGGGTTCTTATTCTAAAGGAGGGGCAGAGTATCTTCAAAGTAAGGGAGTTGAGGTTGTTGCTGGGGTATGTGAAGAGAAGGGTGATAGATTGCTCTATCCCTTTTTATGCATGAGAGAAAAAGGACATTTTAATCTCTTTAAAATCGCTCAATATCTTAATGCAAATTATAAAGAAGGGCAAATTTCAAATCAGAGTTCAAAAGCATTTACGCATACACAAAGGGGTGTAGCTGATGCGTTGATAATTTCAGGAAAAACGATTTTGTACGATCAGCCAAGACTAGATTTGCGTTGTGCTTATAGAAAGGATAAGACATATATTCCTGTAAAGATTCTCACAAAACAAAATTTAAATCCTCAAGAGTATTCTTGTATTCACTCCCCAGATATTACCCTGCACCAAAACCTCTCTTCTTTAGGCTTAGATAAGGGGTTTAATATTATTGAAGGAGGATATGAGATGCTTGAGAGTTTGAGAGAGCATTTGGATGCATTATTACTCATCTTTGCTCCAAAGTTTAGAGGAAAGGGTGAAGAAATAAAGCAAAGATTTGACTTAAGGTATTTACATTCTCATAGTATGAGGGATAACGGAGGTGAGGATGTGTTTTTATGGCTTCAGGTATAGTACGACTTTATCAGCTTAGCGATGGATATTGCTACAATAGTGATAGTCTATTTCTCTACGATTTCTCAAAATCTTTCTTAAAAGCAAAGCAAAGTCTCTTAGATGTAGGTTGTGGGAGTGGGATATTAGGAAAGCTTGCTAAAAGAGATTTTGACGTAGAACTCACAATGATAGAAAAAGATAAGTATATGGCATTTTTATCTCAAAAAAATGTTTTAGATTCAGAGGTGATTTGTGGGGACTTTTTGAACTATCAGAGTGAAAAGCGTTTTGATGTCTTGCTTTGTAATCCTCCATTTTATCGATGTGAAATTATTCCTGCAAAAAATAAAAGACTTAATTGGGCACGTAATGAATCTTTTATGCCTCTTAAAAAGTTTTTTCATAAATCTAAATGTATACTTAAACCTAATGGAATCTTGCTTTTTTGCTATGATGCCAAGGAGGCTCATCGAGTTTTTTTTGAACTTAGGAGTGCTGGTTTTAATGCAGAAGTTGCAAGATTTGTCCATCCTAGGGCTGAAAAAGAGGCTACACTTGTAATGATTAAAGCAAAAATACAAAGTAAATCCTCTTTAAAAATCCTCCCTCCTCTTTTTACTCATATTGGCAAAGAACAAATGCAAAACTCCCCAGAAGTGAAAAGAATTTATTCAGAATGTTCAACTTATAGTCTTAAAGTTCATTCAAGCTATATTGATTTAGAGTGAAAATAAGTGAAAATATACATTTTAAAGGAGTAAAAATGTTATTGAAGAACGAAATGGTAAAAAGTGGAGATATTCTTTTTCGCTATAGAAGTTATATCCCCTTAATTATGGTTCCATTGATTATATTTTCTCTTTTAGACTTTGGACAAAATCTCTTTACTCAAGGAAAATATAATCATACTTTAGTTATTACAGCATTGGTTGTAGGTTGTTTGGGTCAGTGGATTAGAATTCTTGTTGCAGGCTATGTGCCCCAAGGAACGAGTGGAAGAAATGTTCATGGACAGGTAGCTCATTCACTCAATACCACAGGAATGTATTCTCTTTGTCGTAACCCTTTGTATCTTGGAAACTTTCTTATGATGCTTGCACCTGTGATTTTGTTGGGGAACTGGCTTTTGCTTCTACTGTTCTGTGCGCTTTTTTGGATTTATTATGAGCGCATTATTTATACAGAAGAGAGATTTTTGGAAGAAAAATTTGGTGAAGAATATAAAAAATGGGCTCAAAAAACCCCTGCATTTTTTCCTTCATTTAAAATGTATAAGAAAAGTGTTTTAGATTTTTCTTTAAAAACAATGTTAAAAAGGGAATATCATTCATTTTTTGGTCTTACAACTTCACTCTTTTTTGCAAATTATCTGATTGTGTCAATTTCTCAAGAGAGTTTTAAAGTGACTTTAAATCCGATTTTATCGTGGGTGTTTATAGGGTCTGCTGTGTTTTATCTTATCATTCGTTTGATTGTGAAGAAAACACGATACTTTCATGTAGAGGGAAGATAACTATTCCCTCTTTTTTTACTGAGTAGAAATCCAGCCTTCCTTTACCCAAACTTTTTGAGCTTCTGCACTTTTGATAAAGTTGATAAAATCTTGAGCTTCTTGTATATTTTGCGAATCATTAGTTATAACAATTTCGCTTGCACGATACATTACACTCCCCTTACCACTATTGATAAACTCTGCCTTATCCTTACCTATTGCATTTGCCCAGTGTTCCCAAATGATGAGCGCATCAATACTTGAATCATTATTCCAATTCTCAACAGCAATTTTTGAATTTGGGGCAAAAACTTTGATGTTTTTTCTCAGAGCAACAAGGTTTTCTCTTTTGCCATACTTTAGCGCCATATCTTCATATAGTCCCACTTGTCCTGCACCATTGACTACCATAATGTTGATATCTTTCTTAAGTAGATCTTTGAAATTTTTAATTTTTTTGGGATTGTTTGGACGAACAATAATTCCAGCTTTACGAATATTGAGCACTTCAATTTTCTCTGCACTGATTTTTCCATCCATTTTACTTATAAAAGTATCCATCATTGCAGAGTTGCCACTATAAATAATATCAGCCTGAATCTTGGCTTCATCTATCCAAGTTGAAGCTGGACCTGCAATTATGATTACCTCTTGTCCTGTTTTTTGTTCATAGATAGAGGCCAGTTCTTTAAGGACTGGAGCAGGACCACCTGGACCATAAACATAAATTTGTGCACTTAGAAAAACATTCATAAGCGTTGTGAATAATAGAGATTTTTTCATTTTTTTCCTTTTAATATGAATTAGCATGTAAATCATAGAAAGGTAGGGTAAATAATACAAAAAGCTTTAGGGTTTTTTAGGAAAAAGTAGTTTGTGAGTGAGTGCAAGGATTTTTTTTAGAGTTTTTTGAGGATTTTTGGGATTGATGAGGGTATAAATCTTGTCTCCTCCCCATAAAATCATATCCCTTAGGCTAAAGATCCCAATACTAGGAATGCCTAAATTCTGAGCAATATGGATATTTCCTGTGCTTGGAGAGATGAGCAAATCAATCCTTGAAATCAATTCAACAAGATTAAGTAAATCCCAATCATTATGAAAAATACAGAAATTTGGATGAGAGAGGACTTCTTGAGGAAAAGTATTTTTAATTAAAGAATCTTTATCTTTAAAGGTAGGGACAATCACAAAATAATCCTTGAGTAGGACTTGAGTAATATGGGCATATTCATTTAAAGAGAGATTGACTTTTGCAGCATATCCAAAGGGGTTGACCATAATGAGTTTTTGATGATTGATATTTAAAGTAGAGAAAAAAGTATCAATAGTTTGGACATTGTGAGGGTATGTTTTGAGTGTAGGGATGCAATCAGAGAGTTTAATTCTTGTGCCTTTAGGGCGAGTAAGCCACACAAGATCAAGGAGTGTTTTTTTAATGGTTTGGGGTTTTGTGATAATGTTGGCAAAAAGAAGCTTAAGACGTGGATCAAAGAGATTATAGGGCTTAAGAAAGGTGTAGATGAGAGGAACATTGCTTTTTTTTAGACAACAAATTGTGTTTCTATCAGTGTTACTAGAAACAAGAAAATCTAGCTTTCGCTCATTAATGTGAGAAATAATATGTTGATCAATCAATACTATTTCCTCAATCCAATCAAAAGGGGAGTAGAGATTTTGTGTTAGGGTATTGCAAAAAATATAAAGCTTAGCTTGAGGGTGTAGAGTTTTTAAACCATAGATGGCAGGCAATGCAACAACGCTATCTCCAATTTTTGAATCAATATAGTAGCCTATTGCTTGCAAAACTCTTCAAACCTCTCAATGACTTTATGAATGATTTTATCCTCATCATCTTTTGTGAGTTGCTCTCTTTTTTTAGGGACAATAACAAGATTTTCTAATCTCATATTCTCCCCAATCCAAAGCATCGTATCCCTTTTGCTGAAGATACCAATTAAAGGAATATTGAGATTATTTGCAATATGTGCATTTCCTGTGCTTGGTGAGATAAGAAGATTGGTTTTGCTTGTTAGGGCAATAAGATTATAGAGATCGAGTGTATTATAAAAGAGTTTAAGATTTTGGAGTTTTGGAAAATCAAAACTTTGTGGATTACCTTCATAGGTGGGGATAATAAAAAAAACTTCGCAATAGCGTTTTGCTAAGATTGTGATAAGTTTAATCCAGCCATTGGAAGTAAGGGAGTGGGAGCATGTGCGTGAGTAGGGGTTAATCATCACGCAATATTTAAAATTTTGGGCGTAATTTTCATCTAAAAACTTTTGTGCATATGCAAAATGATAGTCCTTGGGTTTAAGTGTAATGGGAGAAAAATCAATCTTGCTATATCCCTCATCAAATATTTTTTTATCAATCTCTCTTACAAGTCTAAGCAATCGCTTGTATTGGGGTGTAGAATTAAAGTTTCTAGAAATAAAAATATTGTGGAATTTTAATCGATAAAAATTTCTAGGGCTAAGGAGGCTAATAATTCTTTTGACATTGCTTTTTGCCAAAAGATTACAAGGGGTTTTAATAGGTTGAGTGAGAATAAACTCATCAAATTCTAATAAATTTATATGTTCTAAGGTTTGTTCATAGCTATGAGTGTTAAGATTGAAAAGTTCATCAATAAAATCGAAATCTTGATAAATTTCTATCCCAATATCATTGGTATAAACTACAAGTTTGCAATGAGGATAAAGGGCTTTGATAGAGTAGATTGCACGAAGGGCAACAAGGGTATCGCCAATAAGAGCATTACGATAGAAACCAACTTTCAATTCATTTCCTTATTCTGTGGGGGTGATAGTTTTAAGATAAACATTTTCACTGAGCATCACATACAATCGTCCTAAGATATCTTTTTTGCTCTCATCATTTAACTCCGCATTCTCCTCAATCCTAAGTCTTAATCGGCGTTCAATTTCTTTAGTATCATAATCAATATCATCAAGTACATCTAAAATGGTTTGAGCCTCTAAGATATTTGTAATCTCATAACCTTTATTCAAATCATCATCAAGCACAACACTAAATTCAGTGGGATGAGTGAAGAGATTATGTTTCATTCCTAATACTTCTTGATAAGCTCCCACTAAGAAAAAACCTAGGAAATAATCCTCCTTTGTCACATCCACATCATGTAAAAATAAGGGTTTCTTGCTATCAAAAGCAATTTCTCCATCACTGTCACAAGTAATATCCCATAAACTTGCACTTCGTGTAGGGCGTTTATTGAGTCTATCTAGGGGCATGACAGGAAAGTTTTGCCCCAATCCCCAATAATCTGGCAAACTTTGGAAAAAGGAGCAATTAAGTAAATAGCGTTCTTGCACCTGCTCTTGGATACGGATAAGCTCATTGTGGTTTTTATGTTTAAGGAGTTTGATCACTTTTTTAATCACCAAGTGGACAAGCACTTCAGTATTGCTCCGATCTTGTAAATCAATATAACCTAAATCAAAAAGTGTCAGTAAAGATTCCATATGATCAAGACTATCGTGGAGGTATTCAATGGCATTTTTTTCATTAATGCTTTGATACAAATCATTAAGTTCTTCAATGAGTGGAGGGTTTTTGTCTTTAAGTTTGAGGGCTTTTTCATCATATTCTTGAGAAAATAGTTCTAAGACTGGAGCAATCAGCACAGCATGAGAAGCTGCAATATATCGTCCTGATTCAATATAGATATCAGGCTCGGGCTCTTGTTTGTTTTTGGCAATCTCACGCAAAGAAAACACCACATCCCCACTGAATTCATTTAAAGTGTAATTGCAATGATTGATGCTAGGGTGTTGGGTGTATTCAACTGCTAAACCTCCACCAATATTGACACAAGTGAGATTTTTGGCCCCCATTTTTCTAAGCTCTGCATAAAGATTTCCTGCCTCTCTTAGAGCCTTTTTAAGTGGAGAAATATCACTAATTTGGCTTCCGATATGAAAGTGAATCATTGTAAAGAGATTGAGAAGTTTATTTTTTTCTAACAAGGCAATAGCCTCTAAAAGCTCAGTGCTATTAAGACCAAATTTAGAGTTGATCCCTCCACTCTTCGCCCAAATTCCTACACCACTGCTATGAAGTCTAATTCTAAGTCCAATATTTGGATAGGGAGGACTAAACTCTTGGGCAATTTCAATAATGCTTTCAAGCTCATTAAGTCCTTCAATGGTTAAAGTGATCTCATGTCCCATATTTGCCGCAACAAAGCCTAAAGAAATCATTTCCTTATCTTTAAAGCCATTCACTGTGATTGGGGAATTTTTGTTGGTGTATGCCATAGCCAAAATAAGTTCAGCCTTACTCCCTGCTTCAAGTCCATAGCATCTATCTTTGCTGAGCTCAACAAGAGGGAGGACAAAATTTGGCATTTGATTGACTTTGAGTGGAAAAACAGCTTTAAATGCACCTTTGTATTTGTATTCAGAAATCGAACGTTCAAAACAATTAAAAATTTTGTCAATTTGATTTTTAATTAAATGAGGAAATCTGAGTAATAATGGCCCTCGATACCCCTGTTCTCGGATATCTTTAACAATATCTATAAGCGCAGGCTTACTTTGGGCGGCAAGTTTAACTACCCCATCTTCAATTAAAAAATCTTGATTTGCCCAAAAATTTATCCCATAATCAACCATTATATTCCCTTAGATGCAAAGTAAAGGAAAGATTATAACAGCAATAAGGAAAAGCACTATATTTTTTTAATCTCTCTTTTCTTTGGTGTATTCTAGATCTTTATACATGCGATATTTTTCTTCTAAAATTTTGAGGATCTCTTTTGTTTTTATTAAATCTTTTTTGGCAAATTCTATTTGGTTTTTAATAATTTCTTTACGCTCTTTTAGGGTTTGATCACCCTGAAGATAGAGATTAATGTAGAGCTTTATAGTTTTAATATCCATCTTTGTTTTTCTAAGACACTCTATCCAACCTAGTTGATCAATATCTTGCTGACTAAAATATCGCACTTTATTTTTATCAGTTTGCAAAGAGGGGAATAGCCCCTTTTTAATCCAAAAGCGAATTTTTGTTGAGGGGATTCCTGTTTTTCTCTCTACTTCAATGATTGTCCAAGCCATTGGTTTCCTTTTGTTCCAAAAGTCGTGTTCTTATCAGCAATAAAACAATACCAAAAATACTTAAAAGCACAGAGGCAAGCACACCAAAGCGTGATCCATTGAAAGAGATAAATAACCCACAAAGAAATGTTCCAAGAGTTGTGCCAATGTTTGCTGTGCTTATATATAAACCATTTGCAAATTCTTTGGATTGTGGCAGGGGTTGTGTGATGATAAAATGACTCATATTGCTGCCTACTCCTGCAACAATTCCAAGGATGGCTAATAGAGTTGTTACAAAGATCTGTGTCTCTCCACTAAAAAATAGCGCTAAATAAAGTGCTATAAATAATAGAGGTACAATTTTAAGTGTTGCTTCTGGAGATTTTACAAGAACTTTTCCAGCAATAGAATTTCCCAATACATTCCCAAATCCATACACCAACAACAATACACTAATAAAAGTAAAACTAAGATTTGAAACATTCAATAAAAACTCGCTCATATAACTATAAAAACCAAACATTGCACCAAAAAATGCAATCACTATAAGCGAACAAATCCATACAATAGGATTTTTAAATGCTTTAAATTGCTCTTTTTGTGAAGATTTTTGTGTTTGTTTTTGTGAGGGAATAATCATGATTGTTGCAAGCAGTGCGATTGCATGAAGTATGGCAAAAAAGATAAATGATACTGCAAGATTTGTATAACTTGCGACATAGCTTGTTAGAGGGACTCCAAGTGTCATTCCTGCAGAAATTGCCATAAAGATTTTGCTTACTGCCTTTGGAGCTTGATCAGGTGAAAGAGAGTTTTGGGCAATACTAAAGGCGAATGCAAGATAAATAGGGTGGAAAAATGCAGGAAGTGCGCGTAAAATAAGTAAGAGAATAAAATTGGTACAAAATGCTGAAAGAAATGAGCTAGTTGCAAAAATGGATAAACAAATAATTAGAATCTTCTTTGCATCATATTTTGTAAAAAATGTTGGGAGGATTGGGCCACAAAGGGCAACAATCAAAGCAAAAATACTCACTACCCATCCCGCATCAGCTACACTAATTTGGTAGGTTTGAGCGATTATTGGAATAATGCCCATTGCTCCAAGTTCCATAGTAAGTAATGCAAAAACGCCAAACATGAGTGTTGGGATAAGAAAGATGTGATTCTTGGGCATCGGGCTTATCCAAATATCTTTTTTAAATGTGTCTTATAATTTGTAAGATATTGATTTACTTGTGGATCTTTTATAACATCATTGCACATAAAACTTGGAAGCTTCTGCATTCCACAAAATTGATGAGTTTTATCTAGTTGCACAAATATGCCCTCTACCCCAAAAGCACCAAAAAACTGATCCTTATCTGTAAATGCTTCTAGGGGTGCATTCCAAGTGCTGCAAAGCATATAACTTTTATTTTGGGCTAACCCACCACTTCCATATTTTTTGCTTAAGTCACTTTGGCTTCTGCCATCATTGGCAAATAATTGAGTGTCTGCAATATAGATTTCATCAATATATTTTTTTACTATCCAAGGCTCTCCCATCCACCAAACAGGAAATTGATAAATCAAGCAATCTGCCCATTTAAGATTTTCCACTTCTTGAGCTATTTCATAGCCTTGATCAATAATCACCTCTTTAATTTGATGTCCAAGTTCAGAAAGTGTTTGCTTTGCGAGATTGTGTAAAGTTGTATTTAATTCCCCCTTGGAATGTCCAAATTCCTTTGTGCCGTTGAGTAGATAAATATTCATTATTTCTCCTTTTTGTGTTTTATTTATTTGAGACATTCTTGTAAAACAAGATCATTGCTTAAATAAGATCTTTGTGCATTGTTGTGCAAATGCATCCAATCTATGCTTAATAGGTAATATTTAAGTTTGAATGTATTTTGACTCAAACTTATTGTGTTCCCTAGGATTGAATTATCAGTGCTAGACTTTATTTTTTATCTCTTGATATTAAGCTTAAAAAATATCCCCTCTACTTGTAAGTTTTTGCAGAGATTGGCAAAATTCTTATACCCTTTTTGTATTTTTTATATATCTCGTTTCCTTGAAGTCAAAAATAAAGTGTAAGTATAAAACCTGAGACCTAGTCTCTGTCAAGAGTAAAATTAAATAAGTTATATAACTTTTTAGTCTATTGCAGTTTTTTGCCAAGGAAGCATCGGTTGATATTCTTTAAGAAGATTAAAGAAACCTATTCTATCCAAGGAGAAAAAGCTTATAAACTTTAGGGTAGGAACGCAATGTTAGATTTGTAAAATAAGCAAAATCCATAGTAGAATCTAAATTTTAACAAAGATGAGGAGAGATGAGCATACCCTACTTTATTGATAAAGGTAATCTTAATGATTTATTTTGAAAATCAAAGCGTGCTAGAGTTAAAAGATTTAGAGTTTGAGAAGATTTTAGAGTATTTGCATATTACGCGTGAGGTAGAAGTGTATATCTTAGAAGATGAAGAAATGGCGGAGCTTAATTTTACCCATCGAGGTAAAAAAGGGATTACTGATGTGCTCTCTTTCCCTTGTGAAGAAGTAGTGGAGGGATTGCCACTAGGAAGTATTGTGATGAGCTCCACTTTAATTGAACAAAAAGCCAGAGAATATGCCCATAGTCTAGAATCTGAGGCTACCCTTTTATTTATTCATGCCCTTTTGCATTTGTTAGGTTATGACCACGAAGTGGATAATGGAGAACATCGAGAGAAAGAAAAAGAGATTATAGAGCATTTTAATTTACCCCAAAGTCTAGTGATAAGAAGCAATGTTTAGTATTTTTTGTTAGCCTTTTGCCCAGTTAATGTATAAAGGAGAAATTATGAATAAATTAGGTTTAATTCTACTTGCTTGTGTAGCTTCTTGGGCACTACCTCTAGTGAGTGTGTATGAAAGTCCAACTTGAGGGTGTTGTTGGCTTTGGTCAAAGCATTTACAAAAAAATGGGTTTCAAACCCAAGATATTAAAACAGAGCAATGGTGGGCTTTTAAAGATAAGATGAAAGTTCCTAAGAATCTAAGAAGCTGCCATACAGGTGTGGTTGATGGATATTTTTTAGAAGGACATATTCCCGCAAGCGATATTCAAAGACTTCTTAGAGAAAAACCCAAGGATGTTATAGGATTAGCAGTGCCCAATATGCCTCAAGGAAGCCCAGGAATGGAACAAGGAGGAAGAAAAGAGGCTTATAATGTGTATTACATCAAAAAAGATGGAAGTTATGGAATTTGGGCTAAACATTAAGAAATAAGGAAGAAAATGAAGATCACCTATGAAGAAAGTGGAGTAAATATTAATGAGGGAAATGCATTTGTTGAGGAAATTAAACCCTATGTGAGAAAAACTTTTAGTGATCATGTCATTGGTGGAATTGGTTCTTTTGCTGGAGCTTATGCACTCCCTCAAGGGTATAAAAACCCTGTGATTTTGGGGGCAACTGATGGGGTAGGGACAAAGCTAAGATTGGCCATTGATTCAGGAAGGCTTGGAAGTGTGGGAATTGACTTAGTGGCAATGTGTGTCAATGATTTGATTTGTAACTTTGCCACCCCTATGTTTTTTTTAGATTATTATGCATGCGGAAGGCTTGAAAAATCTCAAGCAGTTGAAGTAATCAAAGGAATTGCTACAGGCTGTATGCAAGCAGAATGTGCGCTCATTGGTGGGGAGACTGCAGAAATGCCCAGTATGTATGAGGGTAAAGATTTTGATTTGGCTGGATTTGCTGTAGGTGTAGCTGAAAGAGAGGCAGTTGAGAGGGAGAGTAGAGTTATTGAGGGGGATTATCTTATTGCTCTTCCTAGCAGTGGATTGCACAGTAATGGATATTCTCTAGCTAGAAAAGTATTATTTGAAGAGCAAAAGCTAAATTTTGAGAGTGAGATTAGTGGAAAAAAACTCATTGATATTTTACTAGAGCCTACAAGAATCTATGTTAAGACTTTTAAAAATATTGCTTCTGAAGTTCATGCTTTGGCACATATTACAGGAGGAGGGATAGTAGAAAATCTTCCTAGAGTGCTACCTCAAGGATTAGGGGCCCAAATTCAAAAAAATGTGATTAAAACCCCAGAGATTTTTAAAATTATTGCTAAAAATGTTGAAGAGAAAGAATGTTTTAGAGTATTTAATATGGGAGTTGGAATGATCCTTGCTTGTCATAAAAATAAGATTGATAGTGTGATTGCCAAAAGTGGTGGTTATGTTATTGGTCAGGTGATTAAAGGAAAGGAAATAGCATTACTATGAATCTAGATCTACATGCAAAATCCCCATTGCAAAGGGTGAGATTATTTCTTAAACTCTATTCTCTTCCAGTGTTTGTTGCAATTTTTGGGATTGCAACTTATTGTATGGCTTATGAAAAAGCTCATGAATTAAAAACTCAAGAAACCCTAAAGACCCTTAAACCTCAAATCAATATTGCTCAAGTACAAGCACCTATAGATCCAGTGCTAGAAGTAAAGAATCAAGATTTAGGTGAGTATTTTGTAGAGGCTAGTGTGCTTAATGTTAGATCGCAAGCCTCTATACAGTCAAAAATTAATGCAAAGCTTCATCGCTCAGATTCTGTTAAAGTGCTTGCACTTGAGGGTGAGTGGGCCCAATTAGAGAATGGTTGGGTACTTCTTAAATATCTTTCAAGGGTATAAATGTTTGGAGTGATTGGTAATCCCATTGCCCACTCCCTTTCGCCTCTAATCCACAATACACTCTTTACTTATTTTTGTATTCCTGAATATTATGAAAAGTTTTTATTGCTTGATTGTAAAGATTTTCCCTCATTGCTCTCTAAGCTTAAAGGTGCAAATATTACGCTTCCTTATAAAGAAAAGGTGATAGAGTATTGTGATGAGGTTATAGGGATTGCGAAGGAGATTGGAGCCGTTAATACTCTTTATTATCAAAATCATCAATGGGTTGGGTATAACACAGATGCACAGGGTTTTTATCTCTCTTTAAATATTTCAAAGATTACTAATGCTCTAATTTTGGGGGCTGGAGGGAGTGCAAAAGCAGTGCTTAAGGCATTGCAAAATAATGGCGTTAAGGTTTCTATGTATAATCGCACTCCTTCAAAAATTGCTTCTTTTGCCAATGTTATGCCTTATAATAGAGAGGAGAGCTATGAGCTGGTGATTAATGCAACAAGTTCTGGGCTTGAGGGCAAACTCCCCCTACAAGAGAGGGAATTAGAGGAGATTTTGATAAAATCACATCTTGCTTTTGATTTGATTTATCCAAGCTCAAATGCAATTTTTTCTAAAGAAGATTTTTTGAGATTTTTGCAAAAAAGAGAAGATACTCTATTTTCTTCTTTTGCGAAAAAGTATAAAATTCGTGCAATTGATGGGCTTGATATGTTATGCTATCAAGCATTTTTAGCTTTTGAAATTTTTTGTGAAAGTCAGTATAGTTTTGAAGAGATAAAGCAAGTGTTTTATCCTTAATTAAGGAAGGTAAATATGCAAATTGATGATAAGCTTTTAGCAAAGCTCCAAAGACTTGGAATGATTGAAATTCAAGAAGATAAAAAAGAGGCAATCAAATCTCAACTTTCAGAGATTTTGGGATTTGTAGATAATATTGCTACACTCGATACTCAAAATCTTAAGGTAAAAGAGGGTGCAAAAACCCCAATGCGAGAAGATATTCCTCAAGATTCTAAAATCCAAAGTGATGTGCTCTCTCATGCTCCAAAAGCAGAGGATGATTATTTTATTGTTCCAAAAATTATTGAATAGTGGATATCCAAAGAATTAAACTCAGAGATGAGTGGAAAAAGGCTTTAAAACAAGAATTTGATAAGCCTTATTTTGCCCATATTAAGCAATGTTATCTCCAAGCTAAGGCAAGAGGTGAAGTGATTTATCCTAAAGGGAGTTTAACATTTGAGGCACTTAATCGTCTCGCCCCCAATGAGGTGAGGGTTGTGATTTTGGGGCAAGATCCCTATCATGGGAGTGAGCGAGTTAATGCAGAAGTCATTCCCCAAGCAATGGGATTAAGCTTCTCTGTCCCCAAGCCTCTTAAGGCTCCTCCAAGTCTAAAAAATATTTATAAAGAGCTCCAAAATACAACTTCTTTTATCCCTCCAAATCACGGAGATTTAAGCGCATGGTGTGAGAGAGGGGTGCTTTTACTCAATAGTGTGCTTTCTGTACAAGCAGGAAAAGCGGGATCTCATGCATATTTTGGTTGGGAGACATTTACAGATAGCGTGATCTCTTATATTTCTTGCAATCTAAGAGGGGTGGTATTTATGCTTTGGGGCAATTATGCAAAGAGAAAAGCAATTTTAATTGATGCGACTAAGCATTGCATTATCCAAGCTCCTCATCCAAGCCCACTTGCAAGAGGGTTTGTGGGGAGCGGGGTATTTCTTCAAGCTAATGAAGCTCTTAAATCTTTTGGATATGCCCCAATAGATTGGCAAAATTAAAAAAAGTTTATTTGCAAATGTATAATTACATATCTTTAATCAAAAACAAGGAAAATACAATGAAAAAGATTTTTCTACTCTATGTAGCAATGATAAGTTTTTGTTTTGCAGAATTGCGTGTGGATACTCAAGAGAAAAAGATAGACATCAATTTCTTTATAGGTGCAGGAGTTGGTGTGGGTGCCAATGGTATGAAATTTTCAGGTTTCTCACCTCAAGTTCCTTTAATTACCCCCATTCCTTCATCCAGTGAAACTTTTGCTTCTTTTGTCGCCTCACTTAAGGCAGGGGTTGATTACTTTTTTACACCCACACTTGGATTAAGAGGATATTACAATCTTGATTGGAATGTTTTGCCTACAGGAAGAGATATCAATGATGGGGTTAATCCAGCTCGTGAAGCTTATATTTTTTCTACTTCACACACGATCAATGCCGATGTCATTGCCAATGTTTTTTCTCAAAATAATATGGATATTGCTCTAATAGGTGGAATAGGATTGGGAGCTTTGGTGGGAGAGCTTTATGGGAAATATAAAACACTTTATCAAAATATTGATGGAATTGATAGATTTCTTGATTTTGAATTTAGATTTAATTTTGGTGCAAGAGTATTGTTTGATAAAAAATACGGTCTAGAGCTTATGGCAAAAATTCCCGTAACTTCTACAATGGTGTGGACTAATATACCTGCAAATGAAGCACAAAAAGTCAAATACTCCCCTTACTCCTTCACACTTGATTTTGTTATGCAGATTTTTTAATTCTTCTCCCCCTCGTGGGGAAACAATGAAAAAATTAAAAACATCTTGTATTTATCGCTAAAATTTAACAAAAATTTTGAGGCAGGTTTGTGAAGAAACTTTTAGATTGTTTTGATTATATCAAACGCTATCATGTTGATATTTTAGAATCTTTATACATTTTACTTGAATTTTTTATCCTCAAAAAGCAAGATCAAATCTCCCCCCTTTTACAAAGAGCATTAAAAAGAAAAAAGATTTATGAGGAATGTATCGAGCTTATGCAGGGCTCAGTGAGACACTTTATTGCCCCAAATCCAAACCTCAATCTCACAAAGATTTTAAAAATCTTAGATCAGATTCCCCTTAATTCACAGATTCTTGGGATATTTTTTGATGTTGTGACTCAGAAAAAAACCCAAAATAAGCTTTATTTTTATGCAATGCCTCTTGAAGTGCAAATTTTAATTCTCTCTCTTTTAAAAATCCAAAAAAATGAAAGCCTATACCACCCTTGCTATGGACTAGGAAGCTTATTTTTGCAAGTGGGTGAAGGGGTAAGAGTGTATGGGGAAGAACTGGATGAGCGATTCAGTGAGATTGCAAAGCTTGTATGTGATCTTATTGATTTGCCTAATTCATATCTTTTAACTAATGATATTTTAAAGCACTCTAGTTTTAAAAGTAGCAAGGGATTTGAGAAATTTGATGCAATGATTTGCAATCCACCTCTGCACTCTCATATGGGGACTCATTATATTAAAGAAGATGAGCGTTTTACAGGGGTACTTTCAAAAAGTTATCCTGAACTCATATTTCTTTCTCATGCCTTGGTGCATTTTGGAGGGAGAGGAGCTTTTGTGCTTAGGAGTCAGATTTTTAAAACTTCTACTTTAGAATCTAAGCTCCATTCATTTTTTGAAGGACGTTTGCAATGCATTATTCAACTTCCAAAAAATATTTTCCCCTATCAAAATCATGATTTTTCCCTTGTGATTCTTAAAGAAGGGGCAAAAGAGATTTTATATATTAATGCTGAAGAATTCTATCGTAAAGAAGGGCGCTATAATCGTCTAAGCAATCTTGAAGAAATCCTTTGCTTATATAAAAAAAATACAAATTCTAAATACAGTAAAAAAGCAAAATGTATGGATGAATTTTTCTCTCATCGCACTTTAGCTCAAGAGAGTCAGAGTATTGGAGATATTGCTCAACTTATTCGGGGACAAAGAGTGTATGGAAGCAGCAAAGATGAAGAAATTGAGTATTTTGAAGTAGGGGTGAGTGATTTTGCTCCTCTTGGTTTTAGCTCTCATTTTGAAAATTTACGTCAAAAAGGCAATAAGGAAAAAATCCAAAAATATGCCCTCAAACCTTATGATATTCTTATTGCACTCAGAGGAAATTCTCCAAAAATTGCCATTCTTTCTAATCATCTCTCTTTACCCTGTATTGCAAATGTTGGGGTTTTGGTCTTGAGAACTCATAGTCAAGAAGAGGCTTTGGGATTATATGGATACCTTTTTAGTCTTGAGGGAGAAAGGGTGTTGCAAGAGCTTTGTGATGGGGTATTAGATGTGGTGAAACTCACCCAAATTCCTCTGCCTAAAGACTTGAATCGCTATGTTTCTTATATGCAAGAGATTGAAAGTTTAGCCCATAAATTAGAGGGGGTGCATCAAGAGATTTTAGAATTAAGGGAGAAAATATGCAAGTGAGAGAGGCAAAAATCATTAATGTTCAAAGTGCAAAAGGCGTTAAGATCGTTGAACCTTGCAATCTTTATGGATGTGAATTGGGTGAGGATGTGTTTATAGGCCCTTTTGTGGAGATTCAATGTGATGTAAGCATTGGCGCTAGGAGCCGTATTCAAAGCCATAGCTTTATTTGCTCACTTGTTGAGATTGGAGAGGATTGTTTTATAGGGCATGGGGTGATGTTTGTTAATGATCTTTTTTCCCAAGGTCACCCTTCAGCAAACTCTTCTGAGTGGAAAAGAACAGAAATTGGAAATGGTGTGAGTATTGGATCAAATGCAACAATATTGCCTGTGAAAATTTGTGATGGTGTTGTGATAGGTGCGGGGAGTGTAGTGTGCAAAGATATTACAGAGCGTGGGATATATGCAGGTAATCCAGCAAGAAAAATTAGAGATTTATAGGAGAGAGTGGTGAGAGTAGCGATTATTGGTTATGGATATTGGGGGATAAATATTGCAAAAACAATCTCAAAACTTAAGGATCAAGGAGTGGGATTTGAGATAGAAACAATCTTTGACCAGGATAACTCAAGGGTGCAAGAAGCCCAAAAGCTTTACAGTTTTACACCCTATGAGAGTTTTGATCAGATATTAGATAATGAAAGGATTGAGGCGCTTTTTATCATCACTCCTCCACAAACTCATTATGCATTGGCTAAAAAAGGATTGCAATCAAGAAAACATATCTTTGTAGAAAAGCCACTCACAACCAATTCAAGAGAAGCTTATGAGCTCTATGAGTTGGCAGAGAAAAATGAGGTGATTTTGCATTGTGATCATGTTTTTTTGCACTCCCCAGCTGTAAGGTATCTTAAAGAAAATATGAGCTCTTTTGGAGATATTGTCTATATCAATTCAAGACGTATTAATCTTGGACTTTTTCAAAGCAGTGTTGATGTAATTTGGGATTTGGCAATCCATGATTTAAGCATTATTGATGCACTCATAAAACTTGAGATTAAAAAGGTCAACACATTTTCACGCAAATATCAAAGCTACCCTAATGATGCTTTAGCCAATATTAATATTGAATTAAAAAATGGCGTAATTATTACAATTAATGTTTCGTGGCTTAGCCCTGTAAAGGTAAGGGAAATGATCATTGGTGGGACACAAAAGAGTGTAGTCTATGATGATACAAAGAGGGATAAAATTAAGATTTATGATTCAGGAGTGATTGTCAAAGATGAGCTTGATAAAAATAGTTTATATGCCAAAATGGTGGAGTATAAATTAGGTGAGGAATACACCCCAAAGCTTCCTAGCTATCTTTCTTTAGACAAGTCCATTGAATGTTTTTATAAGTGCATATTACAAAACACCCAAGAGGATAGAGAGCATACTCTTAGAGTTATTGAAGCTTTAGAGGTCATTTCTAAGATCTAAAAGATACGTTTGTAGCTTAATAGTCCTTGAATGCGTTCAAATGAAAAAGTGTAATTTGCGTTGATACTGCCTCTAGAATTTGAGTAATTAAGACTTGCCATTTGAAAGACGAAATCCGCAGGAACTTGCCCTATAAGTTCAAATCGATGATGTTTTGAAAAAAGTGTTGTTAATCCTACTCGAATCAGTAAAGCATGGATATCACATCGATTTAAGATAAGGGGATCTTCATTTAAAATAGGTGGAGTAGCCTAAAGCCAAGTTTAACTTCTTTTTAGGTCTTAATTTGATAAACTCCTAGTCTTGTACCAATAATTTGAGACTCTCCAAAAAAGTTTTCTATCCCTAAAACAAATCCTTCATATTCAGCGGGATAATCTTGATTATTTTTGCCAATTATATAAGGAGGAGGGTTATTGTAAAAACCCGAAGAAATGTTTAGAGATAAAAAAGGTTGCCATTCCCCCTACGCTTACTAAAATAATGCTTGCTCCACTGGAGAGATCAAAATAAAAACTTAAAAGCAACCCTAAAATACAGAATACAAGATTTAAAATTGTGCAATAAATCATCATTTCTTTAAGTGTTTTGCTTAAAGATTGGGCAATAAAAGTAGAAATGCTTAAAAGTGAGATTACAAGAATCAAGCCTACTGCCTGCATACTCAAGGATACACATATTGCAATCATCGTCATTAAGAGATAGAAAAATCCCTTTTGATTGACACCCATAATTTTCGCAAATTCATCATCATAGCTTAGAGCTTGAAATTGTGGATAAAAATACCATACAAGTGCCACACATATGATCCCTGCACCCCAAAGTAAATAAAGATTAAGAGAGGAGAGAACTAGAATATTTCCAAAAAGATATCCCATCATATCGGCCTTATATCCCTTAGAAAGTTCTAAAAGAATAATTCCTAATGCCATACCAAAGGCCCAAATTGCTCCAATGAATTGATCACTTTGAGTTTTGTATCTTAAAATAAGGAATGCTACGATCCAAGCTATAATCAAAGTGAAAATACCCGCACTCACTAAGATAGGTAGAGAAAAATATACACCAATTCCTACTCCTCCATATGCCCCATGTGTAAGCCCTCCAGCAACATAGGAGAGACGATTGACACAAATAAGTGTGCCAATTACGCCACAAAGGATACACAGAGGGATAAGTCCTAAAAATGCATTAATCACAAAAGGCATTTTGAAAAGCTCAAAGAAATTTTCAAGCATCACACTCTCCTCTAAGATGATGTTTGCACCCAAAATCTTCAATGAGTTGTTGACTCTCTTTAGGGATAGTGTAGAGAGAGAGAGTTTTTTGAAGATGAGCAATATGTGTGCTTACTTCTAATAAAAGCTCTAAATCATGACAGATTGTGACAATGGTTATGCCTAAAGAATTGAGATGATGAAGGAGAGAGAAAATCTCTTGTGTAGAGGAATGATCAAGGCTAGCTGTAGGCTCATCAAGGATGATGAGTGGTGCTTGGGTACAGATTGCTCGTGCGATGAGTGCTTTTTGCCTTTGTCCCCCACTAAGCTCTTGCATTTTTTTATCTTTTAAATGTTCAATTTTTAAGATTTGCATACTCTCTAGTGCTCTTTGTCTGTGACTTTGAGTGTATTGCCCTATAGGAGAGAGTGCACCCATCAGCACACATTCAAATACTCTTAAAGGAAAAAAGGGATTGGCAGAAGTGTGTTGGGGAACATAACCAATATGAGAGAAAGAATTATAAATATTTTGATTGCAGGGTAAAAGTCCTAAAATGAGTTTAAGTAATGTGCTTTTTCCTCCACCATTAGCCCCAATAATTCCTAAAAAATCCCCTTGGTGGATTTGTAGGCAAATATTTTCTAATACTCTTTCTCCTGCATAGCAGAAAGAGAGATTTTGGATTTTTATTTCTGCCATTTTGCAAGGCTTTGAGTAATATTTAAAAGCTCTTTTTCCCACTCATAGGCAAGGGGGTTGGTGAGCAATACTTGTGCATCACAAGATTTTGCAATGACTTGGGCTGAGTTTTTTGAAAAACCATTTTGAGCAAAAATAATTTTAATGCCTTCTTGTTTTGCGAGGGTAATGAGTGCTTTTAATTCTTTTGCTTTTGGCTCTTTCCCTTCAATCTCAACAGGAATTTGCGTAAGATTGTAGGCTTTAGCATAGTAGCCCCAAGAGGGATGATAGACGATAAATTTTCTATTTTTTATGGGGGAGAGGGCTTGAGTGATTTGTTTATCAAGAGAATCTAATCTTTGTAAGAATTTTTTAAGATTTTTTTCATAAAGGGCTTTGTGTTGTGGAAAATTTTCAATAAGAATTGAGGCAATGTTTGAGGCTAAGATTTTAACAAGCTTTGGGCTAAGCCAGATATGGGGATCATATTCCCCATCATTGTGATCACTCTGATGATTATGATGGTCATGATCATCATGTATGCTAGGTAGGAATTGGATTTGATTTGTAATGCTTAGTGTCTGAGGAAGATGGGCTTTGAGTTTTGGAATCCAAATCTTTTCAAACTCTAATCCTATAGTGAGATAAAGCTCACTTTTAGTGAGTGAAGAGAGTGTGTTGGGTTTAAATTCAAATGTATGAGGATCGCTGTCTTGAGGGATAAGAATGTTAATCTCTAGAGTGTCTTGAGCAATTTGTTTGAGAAAGTAGGCTTGAGGAGGGATACTTACAGAAACAATGGGCTTAGCATATGCACTTAAAATAAAAATGTAAAAAATAATCAATGCTCTCATAATTGCTCCTATTCTAAGATAAAAGAGGAATTGTAGCAGATGCAACTGAGTTGCTTCTATAAAAATGAGTTGCAAGTGATACAATTTTCTGAGATAAAACTTTCAAGGACTTTAATGAATGCCATAAAACTTTTGCAAGATCACAATATTGCTGTGAGTGGAATGAGGATAGAGATATTACAAACTCTTGCGCGATCAAATATTCCCTTAAGTTTCGAATCTTTTTGCCTCAATGCCAATAAGACGACCTTTTATCGCAATATGGAATTGTTTGAAAAGGAAGGGCTTGTGATTACAACAGAGATTGAACGTAAAAGATTTTATGAACTTGCCACTAAAGCAAAAGCATATTTTGTCTGTGAAGTGTGCAAAGAGATCTCTAATGTTACAATGCCCTGCATTACAAGCGGCAAGGTTAAAAGTGTGCTCATTAAAGGGATCTGCCAAAAGTGTGAGAAAGAATGAGAATATTGAGTATTTTGGGTGCTAGACCCCAGTTTATCAAGCATGCAAGCTTGCAAAAACATTTTGTTGAATTTGGGATTGATGAGGTGCTTTTGCATACAGGGCAGCATTTTGATGATAATATGAGTAAGGTTTTTTTCTCTTCGCTTTCACTTAAACCTCCAACTCTTCAGCTTGAAATTCAAAGCACAAATTCTCTTATTCAACTTGGAGAAATGCTTGGGGAAATGCAGAAGAGAGTGGGAGGAGAGAGGTTTGATTGGGTGATTGTTTATGGAGATACAACCTCTACTCTTGCAGGAAGCCTATTTGCAAAAGAGAATTCTTTGGCCTTAGCCCATATTGAGGCTGGAGTGAGAAGTTTTGATATGAATATGCCTGAGGAGAGAAATCGTGTGCTTTGTGATCAACTCTCAGATAAACTTTTTGCACCTAATGAGAGTGCGTGTGAAAATCTCTTAAAAGAGGGGGTAAGAGGAGATGTGATTTTGAGCGGAGATGTGATGGAGGAGGGATTTGAGCTTTTCTCTCCTCTTGCACAAAAGCCTGAGGGGTTGAGTGAGGAGAGTTTTATTCTTTGTACTTTGCATCGTCAAAGCAATGTGGATCATCAAGACAGATTGCATTTTTTGCTTGAGGGTTTGGGAAAAATCCCCACTAAGATACTTTTACCCCTTCATCCACGCACAAAAAAACGTTTAGAAGAGTTTTCCCTCTCCCTCCCTCGTAATATTATTGCTCTCCCACCACAGGGCTATTTACAAACTCTTTGGCTTTTGAAAAATGCACAAATGGTGATGACAGATAGCGGAGGCCTACAGAAAGAGGCAGTTTATGCCAAAAAGCCTTGCTTAATTTTGCGTGAAGTGAGTGAATGGGGTGAGTTTGTAGAGTGTGGGGCCAGTTATTTATTAGGAAATATGGAGTTAAATGAGGCATATTCTAAGACACTTTTAAATTTTTTACCTCTAGATTTAAATCTTAAAGAAAAGCCAACACTAAAGATTGTGAAAGAATTATTAAAAGAGAAGAAGGGTTAAAATATAAGAATAGCTGTGCGTGATCTATTGATTCTCTAGCATTATAAGCTGGATTTTAAAAAAAGATTAAAGAGCAGAATCGTATTCAGTAATCTCTACTTCTTGTGAGCAATATTCCAAGAGAATAGTTTGTAATCAGTCGGTCTAAAACTATGTAAAGTATGCAGAAATATAGGTTTTCAATATTTCTTAATCTATTGTATATGCTAATGACTATATGGGAAAGTATTCTATTTGAAAATATTTGAATTATTAATTTTATTAAAAGTTTAATTTATCCATATTAATCAAAAAGTAATATCTATTCAGTAGTTTGCTTTAAAAAAACTCAAAAATTCAGGAACTTAGATAATATAAAGAAATAAGAAAAATAGGAGTAAAAAATGGTTTTGACTTTGGGTGTGGATATTGGGATTGCAAGTATTGGCTGGGCGGTCATTGAGGGGGAGAGGACAGATAAGGGGATTAAAGATAGGGGGATTATTGAGAGTGGAGTGAGAATTTTTACAAGGGCTGAAAACCCTAAAGATAAAGCATCTTTAGCATTACCTAGACGCAGTGCAAGGAGTGCAAGACGTAGGACTGCACGCAAAAGAGGAAGAATAGCTCAAATCAAATCCTATCTTTCCCAAACCTTAGGATTAGATTCCAAATGTTTTTTACAAGAGGAGAGACTTGCTCCAATTTTTCAAACTTCTAAGAATTTTATTTCTCCTTGGGAGCTCAGAGAAAGGGCATTGTATAGAGAATTAAATAAAGAGGAGTTAGCAAGGGTAATCTTACATATTGCTAAGCATAGGGGATATGATGATATTACTTATGGGATTGAAGATAATGAAGATGGCAAGATTAAAAAAGCTATTGCTCAAAATATCGCATTAATCAAGCAGGAAGCTTACCAAACAGTTGGAGAGATGATGTTTAAGCTCTATTGCCAAAGATTTCTTCGTGTCCGAAATAAAAAAGATGATTACAATCATTGTATTGGGAGAAGTGAGCTTAAAGAAGAACTTTTAAAGATTTTTAATATCCAAAAAGATTTAGGGAATCCCTGCATCACTCAAGAGTTTTGCACTACACTCTTAGGTAATGCTAGAGCAGAGGATAAGCAAAGCCTTTAGCCAGCAGTGGTCTTGCTCAACTTCTATTTTACCATAGACAGATTTTAAAGTTTAAAACCCAATGGTGGAAGAAATTAAAGAGATATTATTTCTATGCAAGATTTTCGTAGGTTTTTTGACTCCTTTAATTCAATGAGAAAATCAAAAAATTTATCTATTCAATATTGATTCTTGATGTGTATTATCTCATATCAATAATTTTAATCCATCTAGAGATTTAACAAATATGATTGTTGAAGAATAATTGCTATAAGATAAAGTAAATTTTGAATTTATTTATGTTATTTTCAAGAAATATTAAAAATAATGTAATAATTTATTAAAATTAACTAACAATTATAGAAATTGAAAGATTTATATTGAACTCTTTCAATATAAAAAATCCAAAAATGGAGGAACTTTTTTATGAAGAGAAAAATTTTAAGTATAGCAATTGCAAGTATTGCATATGCAAGTATGGCAGAGGCAAGATTTTTTATTGGAGTTGATGCTGGATATACAACAGCAATCAGTGAACCTAAGGGTAGGAGTGTAGGAAATGAAAATATACGCTTTCTAACTGTTAATCCCAATTCTTGGGCTAGTGCTTTTAGATCAAAAAGTCGAAGCGATGGACAAGATACATACACTAAAAAACCCTACCTAGGCTTTAATCTCGGTCTTAACTTTGGAAGCGAACATTTCTTCTTAGATGATTATTTGGGAATCCGTGTTGGTGGACTTATAGGCTATACAAACTATAAGAATATTACTACCAAAACCAATACTTCAAACTCTAGTCTTTGGAAATCTAGTGACAAATTCAGAGAGGGTTGTCAATTTTTAGATACAGGAGTCAATCTTGATCTAATGGTAAATTTTTGGAGTAACGGAGCTTATAGTTTTGGAGTTTTTGGAGGAGTGGAGGCAAATTATCATTACTTGCTTTCGTATTTTAATACAATGACAGAAGAGAAAACAAGAGATGTACCCACAAGACATTTGCTTGATTTTTCTGGACGTGTAGGGATCAGTACGCTTTTAGAAGAGCACCATCGGCTTGATATTTTAGCAAAGCTTCCCATAGGCTCTGTTGTATCAGAAACTGAAACAAAAACTTATCTTATAGCCATACTGCCAACAATTAGCATTAATGTAGGTTATAAATATATCTTCTAAAGCCTGTTCTTCCCCTAGCTTTTTTGGCTAGGAGAATCTTTGAAATTAATCTTAATCAAAAATTTCACTATTACAAATTATATAAAATACTCAAACAAAAATAATTGAATTCCAAAATAAGGTTAGCTGTAGATTATAGAGAGGATGCTTACCTTGACTGGATAGAGAAAATAAGCATGAAGTAATACGGCAAATAAAAAGAATCCTAAGTAATACTATACAATATCTAGAATGCATCGTCATTCAATGCTGTGTTGATGATTTGATATATCATCTATCCCCCCCCCCCCAAGATAGGGAAGATTAGACTGGAAGAACACGGATTTGAGGATTGAGATATTCTTGGAGAGTGTTTTCAATCGCATAGAGCGTTCCTGTGCTTGCAGAAGCACATCCATGACAAGCTCCCATATAACGGATAAAAACATCAGTATATCCATCAGAGCTATTTTGCACATCAATAATTTCTAGATCTCCTCCATCCATGATCAGCATTGGGCGGATATGTTCATCAATTGTTTTATCAATTGCTCTTGTCTTTTGGGCAATAGTCATTTCTGTAAAGATCAAATCCCCCATTTGAGTTTTTTGAGCTTTTTCTTTAAGGGCTTCAGCTTCCATTTCAAGGCGTGTTTCTCTAAGAATATCCACTAAATAATAATCCCTTTCTTCATGTCCTCCAGGCTTGATACAGCTCTTACAAAAAGCTCCAGCTTTAGTATAGTTTGTGATTTCCTCAACTGTTTTTAAATCATTAATTTTAATCACTTCTTTAATTGTGCTAAGACTTACTCTTGCACATTCACATACAATAATCTCCTCTTCAAAATCCTCCATATCTTTTCCAAGATAAATTGATGCAGCTTTTTTAATCACATCGTAAGCCATTACAGAGCAGTGCATTTTTTGCCCTGGTACAGCAGGAGTATCGGGATCATCTCTAAGAGCTTTCTCTACATCAATATTTGTGATTTTTACAGCATCTTGTACTTTTTTGCCTACACATAGCTCTACCATCATATCGCTACTTGCTATAGCTGTTCCGCATCCAAAACTTTTAAATTTCCCTTCAATAATTGTGTCGTTCTCATCCACTAACCAATACAATCTTACGGCATCTCCACAAGATTCGGCTCCATAATCTGCCACAATAAGCTTTGCATTGCGTGCTTTCGCATCTTCTTCTGTGAGAACTCCAAGATGTGTGGGGTTATCCATTCTTTGAGCAACTTTGTTGGAATATGCATCCCATAATGCTCCACCAATAAGATCATTTTTTGCCATTTGCTATTCCTTCCTTTTAATATGTTGATGAAATTTCTCTTAATCTTTTGATTGATTTATTAAATATATCAATAACATAATCAATCTCTGTTTCAGTATTAAATCGTGAAAGAGAGAATCGAATTGCTGTATGAGCCAGTTCTTTATCTGCCCCAATCGCAGCCATTACAGGATTTGCCTCCAAGTCTTCACTTGCACAGGCACTCCCCGTAGAAGCTGCAATACCTGCCTTATTGAGATCCCAAAGCATTGCCTCTCCCTCAATTCCTCTTACACTTGTAAGGATTGTGTTGGGGACCTTAAGTTCTTTTTTTCCTACAACCAAAATCTCATCATTCCTTAAAATCGCATCCTCAAGTTTATCTCTCAAACGTCTTACTTCTGTGTCTTCATAGATTAACCCTTTTTGAGCCAATATCATTGCTTCTCCCATCCCGACAATATAGGGGACATTGAGTGTTCCACTTCTTCTTCCCCCCATATGTTCTCCACCATGAAGGAGAGGAGTGAGCTTTACACCTTTGCGAATATATAATCCACCAATTCCTTTTGGTCCGTGGAATTTATGAGCTGAGAAGCTGAGAAAATCTACATTTGCTTTGGCCACATCCACAGGAATCTTTCCAATAGCTTGAACAGCATCAGTATAGAAAAGCACCCCTTTTTCTTTGCAAACTTCTCCAATTTCTTCAATAGGAAAAATTACACCTGTTTCATTATTTGCCCACATAATACTGACTAAAGCAGTTTCATCTGTGATAGCATCGCGCACTTGCTGAGCACTTACACGAACATCCTCATTCACTGGTAAATATGTAACTTTTACCCCCAAGGTTTCCAAGAATGCACAAGTGCTTCTTACTGCTGGATGTTCTACTTCTGTTGTGATAATATGTTTTTTTCCTTTACCTAAAATCTCATCAAAATATACACCTTTTAAAACCCAATTGCTTGATTCGGTTGAGCAGGAAGTGACAATAATATCATCTTCATCTTTTGCATTAATTCCTGTATAAAGTTTATCAATAGCTTCAGAGATTGCAGGGTGAGTTTGTGTTCCAAATTTATGCAATGAGCTAGGATTACCATATTTTTCTCTCAGATAGGGTTGCATAAGCTCAAGCACCTTAGGATCAATCATAGTCGTTGCATTATTGTCCAAATAAGCTTGCATTTTTTATCCTTGTTAAATTAGAAATTCATTAATAATTTTTATTATTTGGCGTTATATCACAAAATAATAATGAAAACTACAAAAATTACAAAATTTCTAGAAGTTTTTCTTTGATTGTTTCAAATTCCAACAATTCTTCTTCACCTTGTTTGAGAAAATCCTCAATCCATTCTTTTTTGCTTATGGCCTCATCGAGTTCAAAATCACTCCCTGTTTGATAAGCTCCAATACGAATAAGCACCTCATTTTCTTTAAGTATACAATAGAGGCGTCGGAATTTTTGAACTGCTCTTTTTTGATCATTATCAATAAGATTGTTGCTTACCCTTGAGGCAGAGTTGATGATATTAATTGGAGGATAGATTCCAAAATCTGTCATCTCTCGACTCAGTACAATGTGCCCATCTAAGATGCTTCGGCTTTGGTCGGCAATAGGGTCGCTTAGATCATCTCCTTCAACTAATACAGTAAAAAATGCAGTAATGGTGCCTTTTCCTTCTTTTTTTCCAGCACGTTCCATGAGTTGAGGGAGTAGGGTGAGAGTAGAAGGTGGATAGCCTTTTGTTGTGGGGGGTTCGCCCAGAGCAAGCCCAATTTCTCTTTGAGCCATTGCAAAACGTGTGAGAGAATCCATCATAAAAAGCACATCATAACCTTCATCTTGAAAATATTCTGCAATTGCCATTGCGCTAAAGGCTCCATACTTCCTCATCAATGGAGAATCATCACTTGTAGCTACAACTAAAATTGTGTCACTTAAATCCCCTTTAAGATTTTTGTGAATAAACTCTGGGACTTCTCTTCCTCTCTCTCCAATGAGAGCAATGACCTTGATTTGTGCTTTTGCACCTCGCACAATCATTCCCATAAGAGTAGATTTTCCCACACCACTTCCTGCAAAAATTCCTAGTTTTTGACCTTTTCCTACTGTAAGAAGCCCATCAATGCTCTTGACTTTTACACTAAAAATTTCATCAATAATTCCTCTTTGCATTGCACTTGTAGGAGCTTTGATAATAGGAGTATAAAAAGTGGCAGTATAGGGGGGATTTCCATCAAGTGGCTCACCAAGGGGGTTAATCACTCTTCCTAAGAGTTCTTTCCCCACAGGAATTTGTAAGCCACTTTTATGAAGATAAACTTTATCTCCACTTTTGTGTCCCTCTACAAAAGAAAAAGGTGCGATAGAGAAGGATTGATTATGGGATGAGGTGACAACTCCTAGACTTTTAACTCCAAATTCATTGTGGATTTCTACCACATCTCCCACATTAGGATTTAATCCCTCTCCAACAAGTAATGTAGGCGTAACGCTTAGGAGAGTCCCAAAGGTAGGAGAGAGAGAAGAGGTATTTTTAAGCTTTTCCCTTATTTGTTTTAGAGGCATTCTTTTTCCTTAAAGTTTTATGTCATTGGTTGTGAGCATGCAGTAAAACCAATAAATTTTTTGGGTTTTAAAATTATTTTTGTTAGAATTAGCAAATTATACTTCAATCTAAAATATCTTAAGGGAAGAATATGAGTTTAAAGACACAACGTGTAAATGATGCTAATGCTATTGCAAGCAGTATAATTTCTGCAGAGCTTGTAGATAAAAAATCTCAAGCTATTACACAGCAATTTGCAAAAAATGTAAATATCCACGGATTTAGAAAAGGTAAGGTTCCATTAAACATTGTCAAACAGAGATATGCTAAACAAATCCAACAAGAAGTCGAGCAAGAAGCAATTAGAGAGAATTTTCAACAAGTGCTTAAAGATCTTAAGGTTGAGCAAAAAGATGTTTTGGGAAATCCTGCAATTACTAAGTTTGAGAGAAAGGGTAATGAGATTGATATAGAGTTTAAAATCTCTCTAGCTCCAAAAATAGATCTCTCTAAGCTTAAGTCTTGTGTGCCTGATGCAAAGATTAAAGATCCAAGTTTAAAAGAAATTGATGAAAGATTGGATGAGATTGCAAAATCCCAGGCACCCCTTATTGAAGCAAAAGCAACAGCTAAACTTGCAGAGGGCAATACAGCAAATATTGATTTTGAAGGATTTATTGCAGGAAAGGCATTTGAAGGTGGAAAGGCACAGGGATTTGATCTTGTAATTGGAAGCAATCAATTTATTGCAGGATTTGAACCTCAACTTATTGGCATGAAAAAAGGTGAAGAGAAGGACATTCAAGTCACTTTTCCAGAGAATTATCAAGCAAAAGAACTTGCAGGAAAAGAAGCAACATTTAAAATTAAGCTGAATATGATCAAAATTAAAGATGAGGCAAAGCTTGATGATGAAGTTGCAAAGAAGATTCTTAATAATGCAGATGCAACGCTTCAGACTCTCAAAGACCAAGTCAAACTTCAGCTTCAAAATGAAATGAGGGTAAAACTTTACAATGAAGAGCTTAAACCTAAACTAGTAGATAATATTCTTGAGAGTATTAAGTTTGATCTACCAGATCTCATTGTAGAGCAAGAGATAAATATTTTACTTAATAATTATGTCAAAACACTTACTCAAGAAGAATTTGAGAAATTTCAAGCAGATAACAAGGCAATTGAAGCAAAAAGAAAAGAGCTTGAAGATGAAGCGAAAAAGAGTGTTACAATTACTTTTATTGTAGATAGCGCTTCAAAAGAATATGGGGTGCAAGTGCAAGACAATGAAGTGATTCAAGCACTTTATTATGAGGCAATGATGGCAGGACAAAATCCTAAAGCAACTCTTGAGTTTTATCAAAAGCAAAATCTTCTTCCAGCTGTAAAAATGGCAATGCTAGAAGATAGAATCCTAACAATGCTTTTAGATGAAAAAATAAATATGGCTTCAGCTTCAAAGGCTTCAAGCAAAGAGGATAAACCAAAAGAAATAAAAGGTGAAAAACCAAAGAAAACATCTACTAAGAAAAGCACAACAAAGAAGGAAGAAAAATAATGAACTATATCCCTTATGTGATTGAAAAAACAGGGAGAGGAGAGAGAAGTTATGATATCTACTCTCGTCTCTTAAAAGATCGCATTATTTTGCTTAGCGGAGAGATTCATGATGAGCTTGCTTCTTCTATCGTGGCTCAACTTCTTTTTTTAGAAGCCGAAGATCCTCAAAAAGATATTTATCTCTATATTAATTCCCCAGGTGGTGTGATTACAAGTGGAATGAGTATCTATGACACGATGAATTATGTTCGCCCTGAAGTGTGTACAATTTGTATTGGGCAAGCTGCCTCTATGGGGGCATTCTTATTAAGCTGTGGAGCAAAGGGAAAGAGATTCTCACTTCCTAATAGCCGTATTATGATCCATCAGCCCTTAGGTGGAGCAAAGGGGCAAGCCACAGATATTCAAATCCAAGCTCAAGAAATTTTAAGATTAAAATCTACTCTTAATGAAATTTTGGCAAACAATACGGGGCAAGATGTTTTAAAAATTGCACAAGATACTGAGAGAGATTTTTTTATGAGTGCTAAAGAAGCTCAAGAATATGGACTCATTGATAAGGTGTTGGAAAAAAATCAAGTGAGCCAATAATGGAGGATAACATTGTAAATTTTAGCGATGGAATAAGAAATCAAGAGAAAAAAAAAGATTTCGCCGCTAAAACTACAAAAATTGCTCAAAATGTAATTTCTCGTCTTGAACAAGAAGATATCCCTATTTTTGCTGATAGTTTTGAATCTGTTTTTGAGCAACTCATTGCTGATGAGAGTGAAGAGTTTAAAAATATTTTTGGACAAAAAGTAGATATTAATCTTGAGGCAAAGGATCGTCTGCTTAGCTTTGAATCTAGCGTTAAAGATGGGATTAAAAATGTCAAAAATATTTTAGATATTACAAAAAGTATTTATCAAAGTGTAGTGACAACACAAAATGCCATTCATCAAAAAAGTCAGGAGCTTACAAAGATTGATAACCCTGTTGCATTTAAAAGTGCCGTGCAACTGTATTCTCAAGATTTTACAAATCTTCAAATTACGCTAGAAACCCAAATTGTCCAAATGAGGCAAGCAATTAAGAAAATTGTTGTCAATATTGATAATGTGAGTAAAAATTCTATCTACGATACGCATTATAATGTTTATAATAGACGTTATTTTCTTTCCCATTGCGAAAAGGAAAAGCGATTGCTCGATCAGATTAATTGCCCTTATGCTTTTGTAGGATTTAGTCTGACTAAGGGGTATTTAGAGAGTTTGAGAGATAAGAAACTCATTAAACTTTCTCTAAAGGCAATGGCAACAGTTCTTTGTAAAGAGAGTCAGAGCGATGAGGCATTATGCTATTTTGGTAATGGTAAGTTTATGATGCTTTATAAGTATATAGATAATAAAAAGGTGCTTGAAAGGGTAAGAAAAATCATCGCTAGTGCAAAAGAAAATAGTTTTGTTTTAAATGGCAAAATGACACTTGATTTTTGTGCAGGAGTTCGTTTTGCTCTACCTAGTGCAAATTTGAGTGAAGAGATTGAGCGGTGTGCAGTTGCTTGTGATAAAGCTTTTCATGGGATGATTGATATTGAAATTAATCATGATGGTTTGCAAGAAAAAATACAAGAATTTCAAGAGGAGAAAGTATAATGATTTTACCTATTCTCTCTTACCCTAATCCCATTCTTAAAACACGTTCGATAGAGGTTGAAGTTTTTGATGAACATCTTCATGCCTTACTTGATGATATGTATGAAACAATGCTCTCTCATGAAGGTGTGGGACTTGCGGGGATTCAAGTCAATATTCCTCGGAGAATCTTAATTATTAATATTCCAAGAGAAGATAAGACTCAATATAAAGAGGACTTATTAGAAATTATTAATCCTGTGATTACAAAAAAAAGGGGGGAAATTTTTTTTACTGAAGGATGTTTGTCAGTTCCTAATTTTTATGAAGATGTTTTGCGATATGATGAGGTAGAAATTACCTATCAAGATCGCTTTGGCAAGTCTCAAACACTTCAAGCTCAAGGATATCTAGCTGTAGCAATTCAACATGAAATGGATCATCTTAATGGAATTTTATTTGTTGATCGACTTTCCATTATGAAAAGAAAGAAATTTGAAAAAGAATTTAAGAAAGAGCAAAGGAATAAGAATAAGAGATGATCAATACGATTTTTTGTGCCACACGTTATAGAAATGGTGCAAAAATCGTTGCAGTAGAGGGAGGCTTCCATCGAGGATTGCCTAGTTTTAATATCTCAGGTCTTGCTAATCACTCTATTCAAGAAGCTAAGCATAGAGTCCAATCAGCTTTACAATCTGCACAAATTCCCCTTCCCCCAATGCGTTTTATTCTCAATCTTTCTCCAGCAGATTTGCCTAAAAGTGGAAGTCATTTTGATCTACCCATTGCGCTTTTAGGAGCATTGCAAAAAGAGAGACTGGAAGAAGAGTGGTTTGCTTTTGGAGAGCTAGGGTTAGATGGAGTGCTTAAGTATCAAGAGGAGATCTTTCCACTTTTGCTTGAGATTGCCTTACAAAAAAGGAATGCAAAAGTCATTTTGCCTAAAGGGGGAGAGAAAATCTGTTCCCCTATCCCTCATCTCTCTTTGTATTTTGTTTCCACACTGCAAGAGGCATTAGAACTCCTAAAATCCAATCCCTTACCCCCATCTTTTGCAAAGAGAGCTTTAGAATTTCAAAGTATTGAGGTTTTAGGAGAGAGGTATTACTACACTCAAGATTTCACTTATGATTTTTCAGATGTTTTAGGACAAGAAGTAGCCAAGCGTGTTGCATTAATTTCAGCGTGCGGAATGCATAATTTTATCCTTGAGGGAAGTCCAGGATGTGGAAAGAGTATGATTGCCAAGCGAATGAGGGGGATTTTGCCCCCAATGAGTTTAGAAGAGATGATTGAGTGTGTCAAGCTTCAAGCATTGGGAAATCAAAGCACAAACTACTCTCCCCTACGTCCTTTTCGCTCGCCGCATCAAAGTGCATCAAAATCAAGCATCTTAGGTTCAGCAACAAATATAGAGGCTAAGATTGGAGAAATTGCACTTGCACATTATGGAATCCTCTTTTTTGATGAATTACCTCATTTTAAAAAAGATATTTTAGAGTCTTTACGTGAGCCATTAGAGAATAATGCTTTAGTGATTTCAAGAGTGCATAGCAAAATTGAGTATGAAACTTCATTTTTATTTATCGGTGCACAAAATCCCTGTCCTTGTGGAAACTTACTTTCAGTAAGCAAGGAATGTAGATGTCAGGATAAGGAGATTAATGCTTATCGCAATAGACTTTCAGAACCTTTTTGGGATCGCATTGATCTATTTACTCAAATGAGTGAGAAAAAAGAGGGAAAAGCAGGAATGAGCTCAAAACAGATGCAGGAGAGAGTTTTTGAAGTTTTTGCGATTCAAAAAAGGCGAGGGCAAAAAAATCTCAATGGCAAACTGAGTGAAAAAGAAGTTGCCCTATATTGCATTTTAGAACCAGAGTGTTTTGAACTTATTGAAAGAATGCAAGAAAAATTTGGACTAAGTTTTAGAGGGATACAAAAAGTTAAAAAAGTTGCACGAACAATTGCCGACCTTGAGGGAAGTGAAAAAATTAAAAAAACCCATTTAATTGAGGCTTTTGGTTATCGAAAAATCTAATCCCTAACCCAACTTATCATAAAATATCATCTAAAAAAGCCAAAGGATAGTTATGCGAACTCTAACAATCATAGATACTTTTGGATTCTTTTTTAGAAGCTATTATGCACTTCCCCCTTTGCGTAATTCCAAAGGATTCCCTACAGGACTTTTGATGGGTTTTGCAAATCTTATTCACAGTCTTTATCAAGAGGGGGGATGCGAGTATTTGGCCTTTGCACTTGAGGGCAGAGGAGTGAATAGAAGAAAATTACTGGATTCTAGTTACAAATCCACCCGTCAAGAAACCCCACAAGAGCTTTTAATGCAACTCCCTATTGCTATTGAATGGATAGAAAAGATGGGTTTTTCTAATCTTTCTATTGAAGGATATGAGGCTGATGATGTGATTGCTTCTTTGAGCAAGTGGGCATTAGGCAAGGGGCTTAATGTGCGTATTGTCAGTCATGATAAAGATCTCTATCAGCTTATTTCAGAAGGGGTACATCTGTATGATCCAATCAAAAAAAAAGAGATTCATACTCAAGAGTGTTTGGATAAATGGGGAGTATATCCTAAGGATTTTGTAGCATTTCAAAGTTTACTTGGAGATAGCAGTGATAATGTTAAGGGAGTTAAGGGAATTGGCGCAAAGAGTGCGCAAAGAATTATCAATCATTATCATAGTCTTGATGCCCTGTATGCAGATGAGCAACATTGGGCAGAGAATAAAATTACCCCTAGACTTGCAA
This sequence comes from Helicobacter cholecystus, assembly GCF_003364215.1. GTDB lineage: Bacteria > Campylobacterota > Campylobacteria > Campylobacterales > Helicobacteraceae > Helicobacter_G > Helicobacter_G cholecystus. Next base: position 71,230 of record NZ_NXLU01000001.1, on the reverse strand, counting down.
TGTTGCTTAAAGAAGGAAAAGAGAGTGCCTATCTTAGTCAAAAGCTTGTTAAGCTCCACGATGATTTAATCACATCTTTTTCTCCCACTCCATTTCCTAAAGAAAATCCATTACTTAAAATTATTGATGAGCTTGAAACCTATGATTTTGATCGCTTAATTTTACGAGTGAAGAAGCAAAATCTTGCTACAAAACGTGATCCACGCAAGGATATTGGTTCAAAAAGAGAGCGAATTATTCAAAATAGTTTTAGCTATGAGTATGAGCTTTTAAATAATTTTCAAAAGGCTCTTGAAATTTTGCGATCTATTCCATTAGATACACCTATTGCTTATGACTGCGAAACAGATGCTCTAGAGACTTATCGAGCAAAAATGGTGGGTTTTAGTTTTTGTGTTGATCAAAAAAAAGGTTATTATGTGCCTTTAGCTCATAATTATTTAGGAGTTGAGACACAGGTTAGCCAAGATGAGGCCAAAGAGCTTATAGGTGAGATTTTTAAACATCCTATTATTGGGCATAATCTTAAGTTTGATTATCTTGTCGCAAAACATAATTTCTCTCTTACTCCTCAAAAAGGAATGCTTGATTCCATGCTTTTGGCATGGCTTTATGATAGTGGATTCCCTGTAGGACTTGACCGACAAATGCTTAAGTGGTTTGATTATAAGATGCTCTCTTTTGATGAGGTTGTTAAAAAGGGAGAGAATTTTTCACAAGTTGTTTTAGAAGAGGCTTCACGTTATGCATGTGAAGATGCTGTAGCAACGTATTGTCTTTATGAGAGATTGAAAAGTGAGTTTGAAAACCAAAACCTCCACCATCTTCTTGAATTAGCATATACACTTGAATTCCCTATGATTAAGACACTTGCAGAAATGGAATCTGAGGGAATTAAGATTGATGTTGAGTTTTTTGAATCCTTAAGAGTGATTGCGACAAAAAATATTGCTGAATATTCCTCTGAGGTCTTTTCGCTTGCTCAAGAAACTTTTAACCTCAATTCTCCCTCTCAACTTTCTATCATTCTTTTTGAAAAATTGGGACTTCAGGGCAGTAAGCAAGTTAAGGGGGGATATAGCACACAAGAGAGTGTTTTAGAAAAGCTTGTAGATATTCATCCCATCATTACTCCTATTTTAAGATATCGAGAGGCCAATAAGCTAAGAAATACCTACATTGATCCCCTCTTAAAATTAGCAAAACAAGAAGATAGAGTCTTTACCTCTTTTCTTCAAACAGGGACAGCTACTGGGCGTTTAAGTTCAAAATCTCCTAATTTACAAAATATCCCCGTAAGAACAGAAGCGGGAAAAAAGATTAGGCAAGGTTTTATTGCAAGAGAGGGGAATGTACTTTTAAGTGTAGATTATTCTCAAATTGAGCTTAGACTTTTGGCCCATTTCTCGCAAGATCCAAGTTTGATCCAATCTTTTAAAGAAGGGAAGGATATTCATGCACAAACGGCGCTTAAGATTTTTGGATCTGAGGAGAAGAGAGCAATTGCTAAAAGTATCAACTTTGGTTTAATTTATGGAATGGGGGCAAAGAAGCTTGCTGAAACTCTTAAAATTTCTCTTAAAGAGGCAAAAGAATATATCCAAAACTATTTTGAAAACTTTCCAACAGTAAAAAATTTCCTTAAATTTCAAGAAGAGAGCATACAGAATGTAGGATATGCCCAAACACTCTTGGGGCATCGAAGATATTTTGATTTTAGGGATGCAACAGATTTTCAAAAAGCTAACTATCTTAGAGAAGGGATTAATAGTATTTTTCAAGGGAGTGCAGCAGATTTAATCAAGCTCTCAATGAATAAGATTGGAGATTTTATTGAAGGCAGTGCCATTAAAATGCTTATTCAAGTGCATGATGAATTGATTTTTGAACTCCCCGAAGAAGGGGCACAAGAGAAGGCTAAAGAAATTGCTGAAATTATGAATGGGGTTTATACATTAAGGGTTCCCCTTGAATGTGGAGTAGCACTTGGGAAAAATTGGGCAGAGCTAAAATAACAAACTTTAAAGCAAAGTTGGATATAAATTTTTGCACCCAAATCTAGAGCCAATAATTTAAAAAGAAAAAACTCACTTTCTTAAGATGGAAAAGTATAAATATAATAAAAAAGATAGGATTTTACGAAAGAGAGAATGGTCGGAGTAGCGGGATTCAAACCCACGACCTCACCCACCCCAAGGGTGCGCGCTAATCAGGCTGCGCCATACTCCGATGAAAAATAAAATTGTTATTATACTTGTAATTTTGACTTTTGTAACCCTATCTTTTGGCCTTGCAACCTGAATTAGATAAAATTCATTTTATTCTAAGTAGCAAAGGGATTTTATGGATATTTTTCATAGTGTGGTTTTAGGGATTGTGGAGGGAGTGAGTGAGTTTTTACCTATTTCCTCTACGGGCCACTTGATTTTAAGTGCAAAACTTATGGGGCTTGAGCAAACAGATTTTCTTAAAACATTTGAAGTAGCTATTCAGCTTGGCTCAATCCTTGCGGTTGTTGTAATGTATTTTAAGAAGCTCTTGCATAATCGCTCATTGTGGGCAAAATTGATTGTAGGATTTATTCCAACAGGAATTTTAGGTTTAACACTTTATAAAATAGTTAAAGATCTATTTTCTCCAAATATTGTGGCCTATATGCTTATTGCTGGGGGGATTGTATTTTTATGGATTGAAAAGTTTTATCGCCAAGAAAAATATCATTTTCAAAGAGTTGAAGAGGTGAGCTATAAGCAAGCATTTCTTATTGGACTTTTCCAATCTTTAGCAATGATTCCAGGCACATCAAGAAGTGGTTCAACAATTATTGGGGGATTGCTTTTGGGTCTTTCAAGAAAATGTGCCGCTGAGTTTAGCTTCTTGCTTGCCATTCCTACAATGTTTGCTGCAACTTTTTATGATATTTATAAAAATTACACCCTTTTTAAGAGTGCTGAAATGGAATATATTCTTGTGGGAGGAGTAGTTGCATTTTTGACCTCTTTGCTTGTCATTAAAATATTTATGAAATTTATCTCACGTTTTACTTATGTAGGGTTTGGAATTTACCGTATTCTGATTGGAGTGATTTTTTTATTTTGGGTTTTATAAGTTTTGTTTAAAGACCATTTTACCCAATGGTAAAGAAAGCCAATTGGCTATGACTTGGCACTTGATTTTAAATAAGAAAAATACCCTTTCATCTTTTTGCTCTTCCATGCATTCAAAATTCCCCATTCCCTTAGCAATAATCAAGTCTGCCTGATTATAAATTTCCTGGGCTTGAGCAGTGGCATTCGCATAAATAAAGGATGGACTTTTTACTCCTGTGTCCACCACTTGAGCAAGAGAGAATATTTTTTGAGAGTAGGGATTGCCAAGATCTTGGAGCGTAAGGTCATTAATGATGGGAGCTCCTCTAAGGAAATATGAAAAAACTAGGGAGGGAAAGTAGGTTTTAAGAGTTTGGATCATAATTTCATCAAAGAGGTTTTCCCCCGCATTATCAGCAATAATGATGATATTTTTTGCCTCCTTAGCTCTCTTTTGAAATGCTTCAAAATCAAAATGGGCAAATTCAAGTTTTTCTCTTTCTTTTTTCAAATCAAATTCATTGATTTGAAAATTTAAAGCACTGCCATAGTCAATCACATTTCCCAAGGCTCCAAAAATAATTCCCTCCTTTAAACTTATGTTAAGAGGGTCAATCCCTTTTAACATATCATAAGCCTTTGTAATGCAGTCATATTTAATCTGCTTATAAAGATCCTCCACCCCTCTTTCTTGTGCAAGTTTCTCATAGAGTTTAATTGCAATATGTGGAGGAGTGAGATTTACGCTATTACCATTTTTATCTTTGGGGATTTTTTGCAAATACTCTTGACCAATTTTTTCACTCCATACTTTGGCTTGATTGTAAAGACAGATAAAACACTCTTTTTGAGCTTTCACTTTTTGCTCACCTTTTCCCACATCAGTCTATATTTTTTTTGCAATGCTTCTATTTCTTGTGCATTGCGTTCTAGCTCATTTCTTAAAAACTCAATCAGTTTCTTCTCTTCTAAATAAGTTTCTTGCATGGCTACAATAGTGCTTTTGAGAAATTCATTTTCATTTTTGAGATTGGCAATGGTTTCATCCTTTGCCAAAGTAAGTTTAGAGTGCATTTCTAAAATATGTGCAATGCTTTCTTGAAATAAATCACTTTCTGGAGTATAAATTTTTCTTAAATAAAGCTCACCTTTAATGTTTTTAGCTTGGATTTGTTTGCTTTTCACTCCTTGTGCAATTTGAGATTTGCTATAAGAAGTTTCTTGCATAAATTCATTAAGACTCAACCATTTCACTGAATTTTTACCTCAATCTCTGCAGAATCTAGTTCGACCTTTTTGGCTTTCATGACACGATCTTGCAAGAGCTTCCCGCTAAGCTCCTGATCTTTGAGTGCAAGAATTTGCATCGCCAAATACGCACTATTAATTGCTCCTGCCTTTCCAATAGCCATTGTTGCAACAGGCATTGAAGCTGGCATTTGCACAGTAGAGAGTAACGCATCTAACCCCTCAAGTGCTTCGCCTAAGAGTGGAACACCAATAACGGGGAGTGTTGTCATAGAGGCAATTGCCCCTGCAAGATGAGCTGCCATACCTGCTGCCCCAATAAAAACTTGCGCACCCCTCTCTTGAGCATCTTTGACATATTCTTTTGTGCGTTCAGGACTTCGATGCGCAGAGCTGATGACTATCTCATAAGCAACATCAAATTTTTTAAAAATCTCAATACAATGTTTCATCACTTCCCAATCACTTTTACTCCCCATCATTACTGCAACAAAATCCATAGCTTTTCCTTTTTTGTAGTTTTTGAAATCTTACCAAAAAGTCTTTTTAGGACTCCTTTTTGCTGTCCCTTCTTAAAAAAAAATATTTAAAAAGGGACATTATGCAAATTACTTCATCTTACACAACAATGCCTTCACTTTATTCAGATATCCAAGAACAATATCTCAAAGAAGCAGATAAGATGCATAAGCCTTTGATTGAAGAAAAAAAACAATCTTATACAAAAGAAGATCCTATAGAACTTTCGCTCCCAAGACAAACTTATGGCTTAAGTGTTATTGAGAAAATGAGCGATGATGAATATCTAGCTTTTGTAAGAGCAACGGCTGAAATGAATGAGAGCGATAAGATCTTGGCAGCCCAATCACTCTACCGTCTTAATGAGCTTAAAAATCAAAATACGCATAATCCTTATCGTTCAATTCAAAATGATAGAGATTTTTTAAAAGTTTTTCATAATGCACACCAAGCAATTTTACAAAGTAAAAATACTTAATTTTTAAGGCTATTATCATAAACTCGAAGTAGAGCAATAAATAGTGCTGTGGCCGCTGGGCCAATAACAATTCCTGCAAAACCAAAAACACTAATTCCTGCCAAAATTGCAAAAAAGATAAGCACTTCATTGATTTTGACAGAAGTTTTAATCACTTTGTCTTTGACAAAGCCAATTAAAAGGGGCTTTACACCATTATCAATGATCAGTCCAATAAAAATTGCCCCATAAAGGGCGATAAAAATAGCTCCTGTCGTGTCTCCCAAATAGAGCTGATAAAATGCAACTGGCACCCAAACAAGTGCACCTCCCACAACAGGAACAATTGAGGCAAAACCATAGAGCACTCCGAGCAAAAATCCATCATAACCTAAAAAGTAACTCGCTACCCCAAAACAAAAACCTTGAAGCAAAATATTAAGGATAGAGGTGAAAAATACAATATTCAATACCCCGCTAATCTCTTCATAAATACTTTTTGTTTGTTCTACAGAGAAGGGAATAAGATTAAGGGTAAAATCCCTAAAGGCCTTAGAGTAAAAAAAGCAAAAATATAAAAATACAATGATAAAGCCTATATTAACAAGAAGTGTAACACCCCATTTTGCAAATCCTGCACTCATCCCGAAAACATAATTTAAAATTACACTTCCTGAGAAATTGCTCATAAACTCTTTAGCTCTAGATGCAATTTCAGGAGAGATCTCTATAAGCCAAAATAAAATTTTTTCTTTTGTGGATTCTATAAACTGATTAAGAGAAGAGGGTTCAATTGTAGAGAGCACATCTATTCCCTTAATCACAACAAATACCATAGGAATGGCAAATAAAATAACAGGCACAAGTGTGCAAAATAAAGAGGAGAGCCAATTATAAGAGATATAGTGATCAAAAAAATTTTTAAGAAAGTAGGTTGAAACACATAAAAGCAAAGCAATAAGAAGATTAAGTAAAAAGGCATTATAGAGATATGCCATTGCACATAAACTTGCCCCAAAGGTGATCCAGAAAAAATAAAGCCCTTTCATTTTCTTTTCTTTCAAAATAAGCTCCCCTCTCTTTGAATTCCTAAGATTTTATAAGTTTTTTGTGTAGGGATTCTTCCCTTTGCACTACGCTCTAAATATCCATTTGCGAGCAAATAAGGTTCAATCACATCTTCAATGGTGCTTTCATCCTCACTCATTGCTGCAGAAATGGTGCTCAGTCCAATGGGACGCCCATTATTCTCTGCAAGAATATGCAAATAACGCAAATCCAGCTCATCAAAGCCATAATCATTCACTCCAAGTTCCTCAAGTGCGAATTTTGCCCTATTAAAAGTGATACTCTCCTCATTGTAAACATCTGCAAAGTCTCTTACCCTTTTTAAAAGTCGTAAAGCAATTCTAGGCGTCCCTCGACTTCTTCTTGCAATTTCTTGTGCACCTTCATCACTTAAAGGTTTTCCAAGCTTTAAACTCGCAATTTTAACAATTTTTGCGAGCTCCTCTGCGGTGTAGAACTGCATTCTAAAATTCATTCCAAAGCGATCCCGTAAAGGGTTGCTAAGCATTCCAGCTCGTGTGGTTGCACCAATGAGTGTAAAGCGTGGAATATCAATTTTTACACTTTGGGCTGCTGGTCCTGAACCAATGATAATATCAAGTCTAAAATCTTCCATTGCAGGATAGAGAATTTCTTCAATTGCAGGACTTAAGCGATGAATCTCATCAATAAAAAGAATATCTCCCTCTCCTAGATTGGTAAGGATTGCTGCTAAATCACCACTTTTTTCTATCATTGGAGCAGCAGTAACCTTTATCTCAGCCCCCATTTCTGTGGCAATAATATGACTAAGAGTGGTTTTTCCAAGTCCAGGGGGGCCAAAGAAAAGAATATGATCTAAACATTCTCCTCGTTTTTTGGAAGCTTGGATAAAGACTTGAAGATTTTTTTTGATTTGTTCTTGTCCAATGTAATCTTCCCATAGGCTTGGGCGTAGGGAAACTTCAGAACTCTCTTCAAAGTTGATTTTTTCAATATCAACAATTCTCTCCATTAATAACTCTCATCCAAACTTGGAAATTTTTGTTCTTTGACATCTTTAGCATACTCTCTAATTGCATTTTTAAGCAGTTTTTCTCCTTGGAAGTAGTGTCTTACAAACTTGGGTTTAAACTCAGTGAAAAATCCAAATGCGTCACTCCATACCAAAATTTGCCCATCACAATGCACTCCACTGCCAATTCCAATAGTGGGGATGGAAAGCATTTGGGTAATTTGTTCAGCAACTTCGTGTTTCACTCCCTCTAAAACAATAGAAAATACTCCTGCCTCCTGTAATGCCAAGGCATCTTCTTTGAGTTTTGTTATACTCTCTTCATTTTTTCCTTTAATTTTATATCCCCCCTCACTGCGAGCAAATTGAGGCATTAATCCCATATGTCCCATGACTGCTACTCCCTCATTGATGATGGATTTAATAGTCTTTGCGCGATTGATTCCACCCTCAAGTTTGACCGCCCCAGCATGAGTTTCTTTATAAAATCGGATGGCATTCTTAATAGCATCCATCTCATTGCAATAGCTCCCAAAGCTCATATCTCCAACCACAAGACTTTGCTTTACACCTCTACATACTGCCTTTGTGTGATAAATCATCTCATCAATCCCAATACTTAGGGTATCCTCCATCCCCCCAAAACTATGAGAAAGACTATCTCCTACCAAGATAAGATCCACTTCGCCATCAAAAATTTTTCCAAATAATGCATCATAGGCTGTAATGGCTGTGATTTTTTCTTTCCCTTTTTTAGCTTGAATTTGTGTAATTGTCATTGTCTCCTCCTGAGTAATATCATATCTGCTAGAACAAGTTTCATCATTGCTTGTGCAACAACACTTCCACGAATTGCAATGCAAGGGTCATGACGTCCCTTAATTTGTAGCATTTGCTCTTCTCCATATTTATTGAGCGTAGTTTGAGGAAGTGCAATACTTGGTGTGGGCTTGAAATGAATCTTGACTAAAATCTCCTCTCCATTTGCAATTCCTCCTAAAATCCCTCCACTATGATTGCTAAGAAATCCTTTTTTGCTAAGCATGTCATTATATCGTGAGCCTTTGAATTTTGAGGCATGAACGCCTTCACCAATCTCAACAGCCTTAACACCATTAATCCCCATCATGGCTCTTGCAATCTCTGCATCAAGCTTGTAATAGATGGGTTCACCCAATCCTAATAAATCTCCCCTAACCCTTAAAAGGACAACCCCACCAATGCTATCTCCATTCTCTCTACACTCGGTGATACATTGTTTTTGAGCAAATTCCTTGTTTTGATCAAGGGCAAAAATCTCACTCTGTGATGCAAAAGAAAAATCTAATTGCTCCCCTACAATCTCTCCAATGCCAAGAATTCCACTTTGCACACTGATATTTTGTAATAAGGGCTCAACTATGCTTGAGGCAATGACACGCACCAAAGTTTCCCTTGCACTGGCCCTTCCTCCACCACGATAGTCGCTATTACCGTATTTATAAAAATAGGTAAAATCTGCGTGAGAGGGTCGAAAGACATCTTTGAGATTTGAGTAATCTTGAGTTTTTTGATGAGTGTTTCTAACAATAAAAGCAAGGGGTGCTCCTGTGCTTTTTCCCTCAAACACACCACTTAAAATCTCACAAATATCGCTCTCACTTCTTGGAGTTACAAACGCATTTCTTCCCCCCGCCCTTTTTTTGATTGCTTGATGAATAGATTGGAGATTGATTGATAGATTTGCAGGGAGTCCATCAAGCACTCCCCCAACACATTCTCCATGAGATTCTCCAAAGGTTGTAAGCCTAAGTGCGGTGCCAAAAGTATTCATGATTTTTTTAAAATCTTATAAGCGAGTTTGGCACATTCTTGTTGAGCCTGTTTTTTACTTGCTCCAATTGCTTTAGCGTATTCTTTCCCTTGAATAAAAATTGCCATTTCAAAAAACTTTTGATGATCAGGACCTATTTCTTGCAAGAGAACATATTGAGGAATTTCCCCAAATAAAGATTGTGTAAGTTCTTGAAGCGTAGTTTTATAGTCTAAAATTTTTTTCTCAAAATCTATTTTTGCATAATGTTTTTCAATGAGGGGAAGTAAAAATTTTTTTGCTTCTTCAAATCCTGATTCTAAAAAAATTGCCCCAACTAAAGCTTCTAGTGCATCAGCTAGGATTGAAGGTTTATTGCGTCCATTATTACTCTCTTCTGCATTGGAGAGATAAAGGTAATCCTGTATCCCTAAATCCCTCGCAAACATTGCCAATCCCTCTTCATTCACAATGCTTGCGCGAATTTGGCTAAGTTTTCCTTCTTGATGATTGTCAAAACGTGAATAAAGATACTCCCCCACAATCAAATCTACAACCGCATCTCCTAAAAACTCCAATCTCTCATTATTTTCTCTACGTTTATAGCTTTTGTGAGTGAGAGAAAGATGGAGGAGTTTTTGATCCTTAAAAAGATAATGGATATTTTTTTGTAATTTCTCTAGCATCTCAAACCTTGTATTTTTGGGCTTCTTCTTTGGCTATTGTATCGCATCTCTCATTATATATATGTCCTGCATGTCCTCTAACCCAAGTTGCTTTGATTTTGTGAGGTGCAGAAACTTGGAGATATTCTTGCCACATTAAAGGGTTTTTAACATCTTTAAAATTTTTTTTCACCCAAGTATTTAACCAAGAATTAATCCCCTCACATACGTATTTTGAATCACTTACTATTTCTACTTCACAAGATTCCTTTAAGGCTTTAAGAGATTCTACAACAGCTTTAAGTTCCATTTGATTATTTGTTGCATTGGCTTCTCCACCGCTTAAAATCTTTTCTTTATCTTTGTAGCAAAGGATTGCACACCATCCCCCAGCCCCAGGATTGCCAAGAGAGGAGCCATCACAATAAAGTGTGATTTTTTTCATACTGTAACCTTTGGGGTTTGGTAATGAGTTTGAGTTCTCCTAGTTCACCACAAACAGCACATCTAAAATCATCAAAGGGAAATTGACTTTGACAATGTGGACAAACATATAAAAAACTTAATGTTGCTTTTTGATTGGAATAAGTTTCAAACAACCTAATAGTCTCTAATGAAAAATTTTTGCACTGCTTTGTAGGAAAATACCCCTTAGCTTGAAAGACCTCAATTGCAGGGCTAGTTTTGATGATAGCAAGAGGGATTTTATTTGGTGGAATATCCCAGAGTAGATCAATGAGATTTTCCCAATCTTCATGGGGAAAATGCTCCCAAAAAAGTCTTGGGGCATTGATTTTGAAAAAGTTAAGGATTACTCTATGCACACGAGGTTCTTTATATAAGATCTCAATAAGTCTTGTATTTCTTTCTTCTTCATCTCTAAGAATAAAAGTCATTTGCATTCTAAAATACTCTCTTGCTAATGCAAGTTTATCCTTGTCTTTTTTGCTTAATTCCCCCATATTCTCTTCAATGCATTCAAGTGTATCAAAGGCACTTTGATAATCCCCAAGTATTCCATAGAGTTCTACAAGATTTGCAAGGATTTTGAGGTTTTTTGGATTATTTTTAAGAATTTCTAAAAAAATATCTTTTCCTTTTTGTAAAAATCCTGCACGAACATAAAGTAGCCCAAGTTCTTCTAGGATTTCAATTTTTTGCCTAGATTCATCAAATTGTTCAATCAGGGTAAGATAGATTTTAATTGCTTGTTGATTATTTCCTCCTTTTGCATAGCTTTTAGCAAGAAATATAAGGGTTGGGATAGGTTCTTTTGAAACTTTTAAAAATTCTGCAATTCCATCAAAAATACCATGATGTTCATAGCTTTTCACTAAAGCATTAAGAGATTTTTGGCGCTGTTTTTTTTGATAAAGATTACGATAGTAGTCCGCAATAAGCACAAAGGCAATAATAGCAATAAGAGTAGCTATTCCAAAAAGTGGGTCACGATAAATGTAGCTTAAATCTCCCAAACCTTTATTCCCTTATATTTGTAATGATTGCACTTGCAAGCAATCTTTCAAAATACTCTTGTAAAATCTTGTCTTTTCTAGCATAAACAACTTTTTGCATAATCATAGGTTTGATTTGATCATAAGGAAGTAGGGAGCTTCCAATCTTGTCCTTAACATAAAAGGCTACAACAGCACCTCCATTATTAAGAATTTGTGTGAATTTTCCCTTGGGTGTATCTGCAAAAAGTTGTGCAATTTGAGGATTGATACTTAAAAGGGAAATTCTATCTTCTCTTTTATCCACTCCCCGAATCTGCATTAAAGGATTATTCATCGCTTGGGCAAGAAGCTTTTCATTATTTGATGCATATTGAATCACAACCACTTCTTGGGGAAGGGTAAAATCTTTTTGATGCGAGTCATAAAACTTTTTTAACTCTTGTTCATCAACAATCTTTAGATTTGTAGAAAGAATACGTTGAGTGAGAAGTTGCTCTTGAATATAGTTTTTATAAAAGGCTCGGAGTTCCTCATAAGAGTAACCACTACTAATCATATTAGCCACAAATTCATCACGACTAATTCCTTTCATACTTGCAGCCTCTTGGATTTGCTGATCAATCATTGTCTCATCAGCAACAATCTGCAGTCTTTGGGCTTCTTGAGCTTTAATAACCTTTAAAATAAGTTCTTTTTTTGCTTCTTTTTCACTGATATTTTTACTTTTTTGCAGAGATTTGAGTTCATAGAGAGTGACTGGGGCATTATTGACCTTAAAAGCAATTCCATCGATAATATTTTCTGCCCTAAGGCCTACAATCATCATCAATATTAATATAGATTTAATCCATCTCACTTTTTTCTCCAAAAAATATTTTTTATATTTTATCTAAAAATCTCAAAGCAAGTCTAATTTAGGGGAGATGATATAAAAAGTAGAAATAAATTAGTGGCGGACAGAGAGGGATTCGAACCCTCGGTAACCTTGCGGCTACGCATCCTTAGCAGGGATGTGGTTTCAGCCAACTCACCCATCTGTCCAAATTAAAGTAAAAAAGCAATTTTATCTTATTTTTCTAAAAAAAACCTTAATTTTTTAGAAAAATTTTTTTATGCTAAACTCTCAAAAAAAAATCAAAACAAAAGGATAAAAGAATGAAATATGCTTTTATTTTCCCTGGCCAAGGTAGCCAAAGCAAAGGCATGGGAAAGGATTTTTATGATAACTTTTCAATTGCTAAAGAACTTATTGAACAAGCCAGTGATACATTAGGATTTGATTTTAAATATCTACTTTTTGAAGAAAATGACAAGCTTAATCTCACACAATATACCCAACCTTGCATTTTTCTTGTCAGTTATATTGCTCATACAATTTTGCAAAATGAATTCCCCTTACTCCCCAATATTTCACTAGGACATTCTTTGGGTGAGGTGAGCGCAGTGGCAATGGCTAAGGGTATGAGCTTTGAGAATGCATTGAAGCTTACCTATGAGAGAGGGGGGCTTATGGCAAAGGCATGTGAGGGTAAAGATGCTGGAATGATGGTGGTTGTTGGTTTAGAAGATGGTGTGCTTGAAGAATTTTGCACTAAAGTGAGAGAAGAGGGCAAAAGTGTATGGTGTGCAAATTATAATGCAGATGGGCAGGTTGTGCTTGCAGGAAAAAAAGCAGATCTTGGTTTGATTGAAGCTGATCTTAAATCTTTGGGAGCCAAGAGAACGCTATTGTTGCCAATGTCTGTGGCAAGTCATTGTCCAATGTTGGAAGAGATATATACAGAGTTTGAAAGTTTGCTTGAGGAATTGCTTGAAGATGAATTTGTTAATCCCATTCTTTCTAATGCTACACTTCAGAGCTATACGCAAAAACCTGAGGCTAAAACACTGCTTACCCAACAACTTGTGATGCCTGTTCTGTATAAACAAAGTATTCAAAAAATTTTAGGTGAAATTGATGGATTTATTGAGTTTGGGAATGGCTCAGTGCTTAAAGGGCTTAATAAGAGATTGAGTGATAAGCCAACATATAGTGTGAGCGATGTGACAACGCTTAAAGAAACCATTCAAATATTACAATAAGGAGAAAAGATGAAGATTGCAATTTTGGGTGCAATGCGTGAAGAGATTACACCATTTTTGAAGAAATTCCCTCACTACACTCAAGAAGAGGTTGGAGGAAATACCTTTTATAAAATCCCTTATAATGGGAATGAATTAATCTTGGCATACAGTAAGATTGGAAAAGTTCATTCTGCATTGAGTGCAAGTACAATGATTTTAAAATTTAATTGTGAGAAGTTGATTTTTAGTGGTGTTGCTGGAGGGTTGAATCCTAAGTTAAAGGTGGGGGATTTGATTATTGCCTCAAAACTTTGCCAATATGATGTGGATATTACAGCGTTTGGGCATCCGCTTGGATTTATTCCGCAAAGCAGTGTTTATATTGATTCTGACCACTCTCTTAACCAAATTGCAAAAGAGGTTGCTCAACAAAAAGGGATTGATTTAATGGAGGGTGTGATTGCGAGTGGAGATAGCTTTATTGCAAGTAGTGAAAAGAAAAAGTGGTTGATTGAAAATTTTCAAGCTGATGCAGTAGAGATGGAAGGGGCAAGTGTGGCAAATGTTTGCCATTTGCTTAAAATACCTTTTTGTATTTTACGCTCTATTAGTGATAGTGCAGATGGAGGGGCTGATATAAGCTTTGATGAGTTTTTAGAGCATAGTGCTCAAGTCAGTGCAGATTTTGTGGAGGCAATGTTGGCAAAAATATTTTAATTACTTAAAAAGGAGGAGAGGGTGAGAAGGGCTTTTAGTATGTTAGAGCTAGTATTTGTGATTGTGATCTTGGGGATTTTGGCTTCTATTGCTATTCCTAAATTCTCCTCTACTCGTAGTGAAGCTGAGGCAGTAAGCATTCAGGCTGATCTTACTCAAACTCTCAGTGCAATTCAAAGAGAGGTGTTTGTTAAAAATCTTTCAGCCAATGCAATTAATGCAGATACTATGATACAAATTGCAGGTTTGAATAAATCGCGATGGATTGCTGTGGGCAATCAAATTAAGCTTGCCAAAAATGGTAGTATTGACCATGATAATGATTGCATTTCTCTTGAATTTGCTAATCAAAAAGATTTGGTATTAGAAATTACGTCTCTACCTTCTTCAGCCTTATGTGAGAAACTCAACAAAACCTATGAGAGTAAGATCATCCCTCTTATCACTCACTAAGGGTTTTTCTCTTTTAGAATTAATATTATGTATAGGGATTTTGGGAATCCTTGTTTTTATGGCTATGCCCAAAGTTAGCTCTCTATCCCAAAAAGAATGCTTATATCTCTTAAGAACCAAACTTCTTAAAGCTCAAGATGAGCTCTTTTTTCTTTATTCTGAAGCACTTCTTAATCATTCACCCCCTAAATCTCCTCAAAATATCCTTAATGCTCTTGCCCAAAAGAAGAATCCACAATGCTATTTCCAAGTCAAACCCTCTCAAATTATTGCCTTTGTCTATGGAAAAAAACTTATTTTTACACTTTCTCCTCAGGATTTTTCTTATAAACCAAAGATTTATTGCTCACTTTCAAGCTCTATATGTCGAGATTTTTGGGGTAAAGAATTAAAAAAATAGAATTGAACACAATGAGGGGTAACCCCTCAAGAGGGATTAGAATGAATATTGAACCTTCATTCTTGCTCTAGCCATTTGAAGGTCGCCAAATGTAGATCCAATAAGACCTGAGAGCATGAGTTTATTATCAAAGAAGCCATAGCTTGCTGTGAAAGAAACTTCGTGGAAAGTTGCATTGATATGACCATTAGGATCAAGATTCTTTTTTGAAGTATTTGCAGGATTTGTTTTTCCTTTTTTCATCAATGCATAGTTATTGTTTCCACCTACAAAAGCATAGTCAAGTCCAAGTTTAAGGGATTTTACACCAGTATAAGCTACGCCTACATATCCCACCATAATATCTGTGCTATGAGTGGTAACACTATTGGCTTCCCCAGTTGCATATTTCATCCCTCCAGCACCTGCTAAACCATATCCATTTGCTCCACTTGAAAGTGTGTCATACCAGAATTGTCCACCCATATTAAATGAGGAATTATTCAACAATGCACCATAACCATCTCCAAAGCTACCTGTAAAACCACCTTTTGCAGAGAATCCTACATCTTTGTTTGTGTAAGCAAGCTGAATGTTATAAAGTCCTCTAAGATTTGCAGAAAGATCTTCATTATAAGCACCAATTTTGGCAAAATGGTAGCTATTGACATCCACATCAGCTACAGCTACTTGAGTTTGGATTGTGATCCCAGAAATAGTATAGGCCAAATCTGTTGCAAGCATATAATCGATTGTTTTTGTTGCATGTCCTGCATAAAACTTAATAGATGCTCCAGCAAGTTTCTCTCCACCAGCCTCAACACCAGCAATAAATAAGCCACTGTTTGAGTTGATTTCACTCGTTCCACCACTCATAAAATCATTATTGTCTAAACTCCAAGCACCAAGAGCTTGTGCAGAGATTTTAACACCTTCGATATCCTCATTCTTTACATAGACACCATATCCAAAGTCCCATACATTATCGTTAAAAGAAGTGAGAATATTGACTTTTCCAGCCATAAGAGTCGTTTTGCTTCCGTATTCAGAAAAATTCATATTTCCATAAAGAGAGAGTAGTCCTAGATTAAGTGTATCGGCAACACTACCGGTACGTGTTGAGTTGCTGATAAAATCTCCACCATCTGGAGCACCCCCACCTATTGTAGCAATTGCTGTTGATCCAATATTAAAACCACCAACGCCCCCTGTTTTGATATTGGTAAATACCCTTGATCTGAATGCTGAACCGCTAGCATCATCACCAAACATTGATGTAAGCTGTCCATAAACATAACCACTGATTGTTGTACCCTTGATTGCTTCTTCTAGAGAAGTTTCAGCATTTGCACATGTAAGTGCTCCCATTGCCGCAAGTGCTGCAAGTGAAGTTTTTGTCATTTTCATTCCTTCCTCCTAAGTTTTAAACGCTCAATTTGAGCCTGTATGTAATATTACATTAAAAATAAGCGATTTTTTCCAAAGATTAATCAAGAAATGTTATGTTTGGTCAATTTGTGTAATTTTAAAGTGAAATGTCAGATCAAGAATACTGTCAAGAGGGTTTTGCTTTTTCATTTCAAAGGGTAGAATAAGTGTAATATTAGGATATAGTATTTCAAGCTTTTTGGTAAAGTTAAAAAAGTCTTGAGGATTTTTTATTTTGCCCTGCATCCTAAAGATTCTATCTACAAAAATTTCTTCTTTTTTTCGTTCAATTTGTTTAAGTGAGTTTACCTCAAAGAATTCTTGAGCAAGAGCATGAATCTTTGTAACTGCTGGAGGATTTTTAAGAAGAGTGAGAAGCTTTTGATTGTTTTGCTGATCTGTTTCAATCTTTTGATTAAGCAGTTTATTTTGCTCTAAAGTTTTAGCATAAGCAAGTTGAGTGTAGCGAAGATCATTTTTTTTGTCTTTATACATATTGACTTTGGGGAGAATAATTCCAGAGAAAACATAGGCAATAACAAAAAGAAAAACAACCATAAATAAAAGATTTTTAATGATATATTCTGCAAGCTCTTCTCTTTTATTGGGCATTGTTATTTCCTTGAGGTTTGATAATTTTATTAATTGATACAAAGTTGTACCATCCGCTAGGGAGAACAAAAAAATCCACACTAGTTTCATTAAAAATTGCTTTTAGAGGTGATTCAAGTAAGAAAAGGTAGAGTTCTTTTGAAGGAGTAATCCCCTTAATTGTTAAACTATCATTATCAAGTGATATGGTATCAAGCGTGATTTGTTCAGGGATGAGTCTAAAAAGATTTTCAAGCCCTGCAAGCAAAGCAGAATTTTCTTGTTTAATATTTGAGATTTGTTGAATTTGGGTGTTAAGGTATTGGATTTTGGATTGGAGATTGGCTTTGACTATGCCTTGTTGATCAATTTCTGCATCAATAGAATTTGTTTGATTGATCATGGAACGAGTTTGCTCTCCTAATATAAAGAAAACCATCAAAACAATCAGAAATGAAGCAAAAAAACATGCTAGCCATGATTTTGTTATTGGAGAAAAGATAGGTTTATCTGTAGGTGTGGTAAAACTAAAAGTCATAGGCTCTTCCTTTTGATTTCTTCTAACATTAATGTTGTAATAGCTTCAGAAATAGAGAATGGTCGCACAAAAGTTTCAATCATTAAAGAATCTTTAATATGTCCAATTGCATCAGGTGTGATTCCATAGGTATCCAAGATAATGATTTGATCAATAAAAGTGCTTTGGAAGTTTGGATTTGTATAATAATTGCTAATCACATTTTCAAGTATACTGACAGTGGTTGTTGCACGCATAAAATCTTTGAGTTCTTCAATGCGATTTTGCTCTTGTTTGCGATATTCTTCACTATCTTCCTCCTCGAGCATCTCAATATCAAAATTATCAATATCATCATCAATATTTTCATTCAAGGAGCTAAGAATGTCTTCAAGGGTATTGAAGTTTGAGGGTGAGGGATTATTTTGATTATTGGGTGAAGTATTCATTTCTATGGCATCATTTTGAATTTCAAAAAATCCACCAAAGAAGACTTGTTGATCATTGCTAATGACTACACTGATATTTTGTTTTTCTTGCAAGACAAAAAGTGAGGTTTTTCCTGCTTCTTTTTTGCTCTGTAAATAAATTGAGATAAAGGGAGAAAAAACTAGATCAATATCTCCTAAATCAGGATTTTGTGAGACTTCATTAAGACAGTCTTGATTTTTAATATATGCACTCCAAGATCCATCAAAGGATTTTGTGCTATAGCCTTGAAGATTGACATCGTATTTAATGAATTCTTTAGGTTTTGTTGTCGGAATTGCTCCCTGATTGTAGGTTTTACTAAAGATCCCAATATAGGTAAAAGGAAACTTCTTTTTGTAATATTTAATAAGCTTTAGGGTTTCTGCAGGAAAAATATTGTCAATGGTTTTAATGTCTGTTTTAATGTTTTGTTTGATTGATTTATTTTTGATACGAATAACATGCACTTGGCAGTTATCATAATCAAGATTTAATCCAATCAAAACTTTAGAATAGAAAAACTGCAACAATCCTTTCAACACTTTTTGCCCTTATTTTTTACTTTAATCTAGCCAATATGTTAGCAAGAATTATTCCATAAAATATTCTTGTGGATCTGCTTCTAGATATCTTTTTAACTTTTCTTTGTTATTTTCTAAAGTTTCATTCTCATCTAAATAAAGTGGAGGGAGGATATAGTATTTGATTTCTCCAAAGGGTTTAGGGATTTTCATTTTATCCCAACTTTTAAGTTGCCAAAACTTGCTTGGTTCTACTCTAAAGCCTACAATTTTTGTTTGACTCTTAGTTGCCATAACTACTGCACCATTGGCAATAGAGTGATAGGGTCCTCTTGGACCATCAGGGGTTAATCCAATATCCCATTTTTCTTTGAGTTTTCCTAAGGCATTAACAAGCGCTTTTGCTCCACCTCTTGAGCTTGAACCTCTAATTCCCTTAAAACCATAAAGAGCATAGAGCTTGGCTGCAAATTCTCCATCAGTGTGCTCACTAATAATTGTGCCATAGCGCATATTGTCTAAATCAATTTCTTTTCCTCTTGTTTTAAGAATATGATGGTAAAGATGGCCTTGCATAGGAATTTCTCCATGCCAAAATGTGGCAATAAAATTTCCCTGCAAAGAATCTTGAGCAATAAAAAAATGATGCTTACTGCTCCAAGAAACAAAGCGTAAATATACATACATTATGTAAGGAAAGATAGAGGTGAGTAAAAAGACTTTAATTTTCTTGCTCATTTTGCAAGGATTTCTCCACTCAAACTTCCTCCGTCATGAGAAGCAATCTTGACCTTGATGATTGAACCTAAAGGAAGAATAATGTTGGGAATTTTAATCAAACGGTTGCTGTCACTTCTTCCTTCACTCCACTTCTCTCCCTCATCATCTCGATAATTTTCTACCAGCACCCAATGCTCTTTGCCAATTTCATCCGCACCTTTTTCTCTTAGAATCTCTTTATGACGATTTTGCAGTTTTGTAAGACGTGCTGAGGCTGCTTCTTTGCTGATACAATTGGGTAGATTTTGTGCAGTAGTGTGTGGGCGAGGAGAATAGATAAAGCTATAAAGTGTGTCAAATCGCACTTGTTCCAGCACATCCATTGTGTCCTCAAAATCCTCGTCCCTCTCTGTGGGGAATGCCACAATAATGTCTGTGCTAATCCCCACCTCTGGCACAAGAGAGCGAAGTTTTTGTATACGATTGAGATACCACTCTTTGGTATACCCTCTTTTCATATCCGCTAAGACCTTTGTAGATCCGCTTTGAAGAGGAATGTGAATACTTTTGCAAATCTTTGGATTACTTGCAAACTCTTCTAAAAACTCATCATTCATATGTAAGGGGTGTGGAGAAGTAAATCTAATACGCTCAAGCCCTTGAATTTCACTGAGTTCTCTAAGGAGTTGAGTGAAATTGGTTTGTTTGTGAGGGGTAGAAAATCTTGCTCCATAGTTATTAACATTTTGTCCTAAAAGTAAGATCTCCTTAACCCCATTGCTTACAAGGCGTTTAGCTTCGTCTAAAAGCATGGCAGTGGGGATTGAGATCTCTTTTCCTCTTGTATGGGGCACAATACAATAAGAGCATTTTTTATCACAGCCTATGGAAATATTCAATAGAGCTTTAATGTCAGGATTACTATTTTTAGAAAACATATAGGTACTGTCATCAAAGTCTGTTGCAACTTCTACAGCCTTATCTTGATGAATAACTTGGGTGATTTTGCTAATATTTCTTGCACCTAGTACAAAATTAACACTGGGAGCTTTTTTAATGATTTGTTCTCCAAGATGACTAGCTGTACAACCACATACACCAATTTTTGCATTGGGTTTTTTGATCGTATTGAATTGACCGATTTCAGAAAAAAGCTTTCTTTCGGGCTTTTCTCTTACGGAGCAAGTGTTGATTAAGATAAGATCTGCTTCCTTTGGGTTATTTGTAAGAGTGTAGCCTTCTTTTTCTTTAAGTTCGGCGATGAGGTGGTCGCTGTCACGATTATTCATCGCACAGCCCATAGTTTCTATATAGAGCTTCTTTTCACTCATTGGCATTAAATGATATGGAGTTCATAGATATATTCTTTTTCATCAAGCCCGTATTTTGTTTCGTGCAAGTATGCATTTCGACCTTGAGTGTTAAAAGCTCCTATGATTTTGAGTAAATCTTTATGTGCATTTTCATTAGAGAAATAATAAATTTTTCCCTCTTTTGCACATTCTTCCTCAATTTGCTTGAGTGAAATTTTTGCACTTTTGCTATCAAGTGTTGATTTAGCAAGTTTAAAATCCATAAAAATATCCTTAGGGTTTTTGAGATTGAAAACCTATATTATACTCTTTAGAGTTTAAAAGTATTGCTATAATCATCCAAAACTTCAATCTCTCAAAGAATCCATAAGTTTTTGCAGAAAAGAAAGGAAAGAAATGGAAAAAATACTAGATATTGTTGAGGTTATTTCCTATGAAAAGGGTTTAGAAAACTCTATTGTTACTGAGATTATTAAAGAATGTTTAATCAAAATTGCACAAGAAGAACTCAGTGAAGATGCAAATTTTAGTGTTGTTGTCGATGAGAAAGAGCGAACACTTAAATTATTTCAAACACTAAGTATTTGCCCTGATGGAGAACAGATTTCAGCGACACATATACCACTCTCAGAGGCAAAAGCCCTTAATGCTGAAGCAAGTGTAGGCGATGAGTTAAATTATGAAATCAGCTTGGAGAATATGAGTCGAAGTGCAATTAATGCACTCTTTAAAATGTTTGAGATGCGATTACAAAAACTTCTAGAAGATAAGCTTTATGAGAAGCTCCGCACTCGTATAGGTAAAATTGTAAGTGGGCAGGTTGTAAGAGTAGATGATGAAGAAAATACCTATGTAGAGATTGAAGAGTTGCGTGGGGTTTTGAGTATGAAAAATCGCATTAAAGGGGAGAGATTTAAAGTTGGAGATACAATTTATTGCATTCTTAAGGGTTTGCGTTTTGGTAAGGGGGGAGAAATGAAGATTGAACTCTCTAGAACTACTCCAAAATTTCTTATGGAACTCTTAGCACTTGAAGTGCCAGAGATTAAAGATGGGGAAGTGGTGATTGAAAAATGTGCAAGGATTCCAGGAGATCGAGCTAAAATTGCTCTTTCTACGCAAAATCCAAGAATTGATCCTATTGGTTCAACTGTTGGAACAAAGGGTGTAAGAATTAATGCCGTAAGCAAAGAGCTTCATGGAGAGAGTATTGATTGTGTGGAATATTGTGAAAATCCTGAGATGTTTATTGCAAAATCTCTTTCTCCAGCGACTATTATTAGTGTAAAGATTAATGAAGAAAATGAAGAAAAAAAGAAAGCCATTGTGACTCTTACAAGTGATCAAAAATCTAAAGCAATTGGACGAGGAGGGGTAAATATTCGACTCGCTTCAATGCTTACAGGATATGAGATTGAGATTAAAGAAGTTGGAGTAAGTGATCTTTTTGAGGTTCAAGAAAATGGAGGTGAGGAAAGTGGGAAAAAGACAGGACTTGATGCACTAGAATCATTATTCAAGGATTAGTGTGGAGAAAAGTCTTTTTTTAAAAGGATTTATTTATCTTTCTTTAATTTATTCATTTGCTTATTTTTTTGGTTTTAATGCCGAAATAGTGGGGTTTATTGATATTAGAAATGCTTTTTTAGGCTTTTCTATGCTTGCTTTTATTGTGTTTGCTCTCTCCCATACTCCCCCTTGGTTTGGGAAAAAAGTATTGAAACTTTTTATCATTGTCTCTCTTATTTGCTTTGTTATAGATTTGTTTTGTTATATCAATTTTTCTTCAAATCTAAGCATTCCTATGTGTTATGCACTTTTTGAAACAACTCTGCAAGAGAGCTGGGAATTTTTAGGGCTTTATTTAAATGCAAAAACACTTCTGGCGATTGTCCTTTTTTTGAGTGCAAGTTTTTTGTACTATAAGATCTCCTTTTCTTTTGTGGGGAAAAAGATTTATATTGTATTTGCAGTTTTTTCATTTGTGGGAATAATTAATTGGATCGTGGAGTGTCATAAACTCTTATTTACTATGAGTCCCTACTATACACATCAAAATCTTGCATATTTTGAGCCAATAAGAATAGGAATGAATATGGCCTATACTTTTGAGACAAAAGAGAAAACTAAGCAAGAATTTGATTTTCAACTTAAATCACTTAAGCAAAATCTAAAAGCACAACTTCAAGAAAATCCCATCCAAAATATTGTTTTATTGCTAGGAGAGTCTGCACAAAGAGGGCATATGCAACTCTATGGTTATACAAAACCTACAAGTCCCTATATGACTGTTTTAGAAAAAACAAAAAATCTTTTAGTTTTTGATGATGTTATTTCCCCTCATGCTCAAACTAGCCTTTCTATTCCAAAGATTTTTACTCTTGCAAATTATGAAAATGAAGCGCAGGGCCCTTGGTATCAAAGAGCTACGCTTATTTCATTTTTTAAAACTGTGGGTTATAAAACTTATTGGCTCTCTAATCAAGAACCCGCTTTGTATATTACTCCAGCAGGAATGCTTGCATCGATTTGTGACCAGAGTTTATTTGTTTCAGCATATAAACAATTTCACGATGGAGCACTTTTGCCCTATATTGATCAAATACTTAAAGAGAGGGGGACGCATAAACAATTTTTAACCATTCATCTTATCGGAGTACATAATGCCTATGCAGATCGCTATCCTGTAGGGTTTGGAATCTTTAAATCGGTAAAGTTTAATGAGAAAAAAAGAAAAATCGCTCTTTATGATAATGCTATGCTTTACAATGACAATATCCTAAATGAAATTTTTAAGAGATTTTCTCAAAGTGATTCAATTGTGATTTATCTTTCTGATCATGGGGAAGAAATTTATGAGATTGATGATTTTATTGGACATGGAGAAAATAGAATTACACGCTTTACTTGTGAAATCCCTATGCTTATTTATGTATCTGATTTGTTTATCCAAAAGCATCCAGAACTTTATAAAAGACTTAAATCTTCAATTCATCGCCCCTTTATGAGTGATGATTTGATTCATATGATTTTAGATATTGCAGGAATAAAAACCCCAGAGTTTGATCCTACAAGAAGCGTGATCCATGAAAAGTTTGATGATAAAAGAAAAAGAATTGTGGGTGGAAGTAGGGGAAGTGATTATGATAAGGAGTTAAAGGGGCAAAAGAGTAGATATTGAGTGAGGAACTTTTAAATAAATTCTATATGCTACAAATTGATGGCTATCTCAAGATCTATTGTCTCTAATGTGTGCTTAAGTCTATAAGTATTCCCTAGAAAATACATTTACATCACCCAGTCTTTTATCAAGAGATTAAACTTGTCTTTTAATTCTTTAAAACAAAGGGTTGGAATAAGATTAATAAAATATTTATAAAATCAAGTAATCAATTATAGAGTGTTTTATCAGTTTCTGCATAAATTATAAATAAGATAAAACTTTAAGAATCGATACAAAATTCGGTATAACAACAAATAAAATAAGAAAGATATTATAGATTAGCTAAATATTCTTTAGTGTATATGACTAAATAATCTTTATAGTATTAATAATATTGTATTGAAAGTAAATCAAAAAAATTATAGAATTATGGCACTTAAAGATTTTAAGTGCTATTTTCAAATAAAGGAGTTTTGAAATGAATTTTAAACCACTGGGAAAACGAATCTTAGTTGAGAGACTTGAAGAAGATACAAAGACAAGCTCTGGGATTATTATTCCTGATAATGCAAAAGAAAAACCACTCAGTGCAAAAGTTATCGCAATCAGTGATGGATGCAATGAGGTTTCAGTAGGTGAAATTGTTGTATTTGGAAAATATAAGGGTGATGAAATCAAACTTGATGGAAAAGAATATATTGTTTTAGATATTGAAGATGTATTAGGAATAATTAAATAAGGAGTAAAAAATGGCAAAAGAGATTAATTTTTCAGATAGCGCAAGAAATAAACTTTATGAAGGTGTAAAACAATTAAGTGATGCAGTTAAAGTTACAATGGGGCCAAGAGGTCGAAATGTTTTAATCCAAAAAAGTTATGGTGCTCCAGCAATTACAAAAGATGGTGTAAGTGTAGCAAAAGAAGTAGAGCTTGCTGATCCTATTGCGAATATGGGTGCTCAACTTGTAAAAGAAGTAGCAAGTAAGACTGCAGATGCGGCAGGTGATGGAACAACAACTGCAACTGTTTTGGCATACAGTATTTTTAAAGAGGGATTAAGAAATGTGACAGCCGGCGCAAATCCAGTAGAAGTTAAACGTGGAATGGATAAGGCAAGTGAAGCAATTATTGAGGAACTCAAAAAGGGAAGCAAGAAAGTAGGTGGAAAAGAAGAGATTGCTCAAGTTGCGACAATTTCTGCAAATTCTGATGAGAAAATCGGTGCTTTGATTGCTGAGGCAATGGAAAAAGTAGGAAAAGATGGGGTAATTACAGTTGAGGAAGCTAAGGGGATTAATGATGAACTTAGCGTAGTAGAGGGAATGCAATTTGATAGAGGGTACCTTTCTCCTTATTTTGTAACAAATAGTGAGAAGATGAATACACAACTTGATAATCCTTTTATTCTTCTTACAGATAAGAAAATCACTTCTATGAAAGATATTCTTCCTTTGCTTGAATCGACAATGAAGAGCGGTAAGCCATTATTGATCATTGCTGAAGATATTGAGGGTGAAGCACTAACAACTTTGGTTGTTAATAAGCTTAGAGGCGTGCTTAATGTTGCAGCAGTAAAGGCTCCTGGATTTGGCGATAGAAGAAAGGAAATGCTCAAAGATATCGCAATCCTTACAGGTGGGCAAGTGATTAGTGAAGAGCTTGGAAAAACTTTAGAGTCTGCAAGCATTGAGGATCTTGGACAAGCTGGAAGAATTGTCATTGATAAAGACAATACAACAATTGTAGATGGAAAGGGAAATGCTCAAGAGGTTAAGGATCGTGTTGCACAAATTAGAACTCAAATTGAGAGTACAACAAGTGAGTATGATAAAGAAAAACTTCAAGAGCGTCTTGCAAAACTTAGTGGTGGTGTTGCAGTAATTAAAGTAGGTGCAGCAAGTGAAGTAGAGATGAAAGAGAAAAAAGATCGAGTTGATGATGCTCTAAGTGCAACAAAAGCAGCTGTTGAAGAAGGAATTGTTATTGGTGGTGGTGCGGCACTTATCCGTGCAGCTCAAAAAGTTTCTCTTTCACTCAAGGGTGATGAGCAAATTGGATATGAAATTATTCTCAGAGCAATTAAAGCACCAATGAAGCAAATTGCAGAAAATGCTGGATATGATGCAGGTGTAGTTGTTAATAATGTTGAGAGTGCAAAAGAAGATACATTTGGATTTAATGCTAGCAATGGAGAGTATGTGGATATGTTTAAAGCTGGGATTATTGACCCACTTAAAGTAGCTAGAGTAGCATTACAAAATGCTGTAAGTGTATCAAGTCTGCTTCTTACAACTGAAGCAACAATTAATGATGTTAAAGAAGATAAACCTGCAATGCCTGATATGAGTGCAATGGGCGGTATGGGTGGTATGGGAGGGATGATGTAATCCCCCCCCCCCTCACTTCTTTTTCTTCTAAAAAATCTTTACAATTTTTCCTTTAATTTTCTATAAGCAAACTTTTTAGAAATCTCGATTTTTCTTTAAAAAATAGAATTGGACTAGAAATTGCTTAGATCGAATACATCTAAGTTGTATTCTAAAAAGGAAAAGTTTTGATTCTTCGACTATTTTTAGTCTTGTTATTGTCAACCTTTCTTTACTCCTCGGAGATTGGAGAAGCTTTTAGAGCAGGAAAAGCCAAAGGGCATGTAGGCTCACTTATAGATGCTGATTTTGTGGGGGATGGAACATATTTGGATTTGAGTGCATCACTTGCTTATGAAAGTGGAAATTTTTATGGATATAAATTTTATATATCAGGTTGGCTTAATCCAAAACTTTATGAGATGAATCGAGGATGGAGAGAGAATAAAACTTGGCTTGAGTTTCCAGAGCTAGGAATTAGATTTTTTAATAATCGTCTGAATTTTGGTTTTGATGCAGGAAGGTTTTCTTATACGAGAGATTGGATTAAAAATTATGTGCAGGGAGCCAGTTTTTATCATGCACCCACTCAAGATATTGACTATGAGATTACTTGGATTAATCGTGCTGCAACAATTGAATATTACAAAGTGCAGATGTTTCATGGTGCAGAAAATTGGCTAGGAGGGCTTTGGGTAAGTGGTAATTTTAAAATCCCCAATACCACAGTAGTTGTGACTCCTTATATTTATAGTGTTGCAGATTTGTTTTGGGCATCAGCAGCTAAGGGAAGTATGAATTTTTATTTTCCTACAATAAGTGGGAATCTTGAGGCAAGAGCGACATTACTTTTTTATGTAGCTTATCATAATAGGAAGTTTAGGGGAGATAGTGTGATGTATTGGTCAGATTTAATCTGGAAGGATACACGCAATAGATTTGAGGCTGGTGGGGGAATGATGGCAGTTTCAAGTTATGGAGTTAAGGATATTGATGTATTTGGACAAAACACAGATTTTATCAATACGACAGGAATTTTTGAGGGAAATATGATCACACTTTATGCTTTTGGAAAATTGAATTTCAAATATGATATTTCGCTTAAAACTTCCCTAAGGACAAGTATCTCAACACAAGGAGGAACGATCATTGGTTTTGAAGCACAAACGGGTTATTATCCCATTAAAAACCTTAAACTTGGTCTTGATCTTACTATGGTATCAGGAGCTAATAAGTTTCCTCAAATCCAAGGAGATCAATATGGAATGAGAACCTATGTGCAGTTTTTTTATTAAAGATTTTTGTTTGCAGACGATTTTATAATTTCTAATAGAATGAGCATAATTTATACCATTAAAAGGAGAAAAAATGAAAAAAAGATTTTTAGGCTCAATTGCACTGATTAGTACCTTGGTGGCTAGCTCTCAAGCAGCTACTTTTGAAGCATTTGGTCACATTGGAAGTGGATATAGTTTTGGCCTTGACAAGCTAGGAGATGGGAATAAACCTCGGTTTGGTGGTGCAACAGGTAGAGTAGGATTTGAAGTAGGTATGGGTCCTGTAAGTCTCGGTTTTGGTGTTGCAGGTGGATTACCTTATGCTATTTCTCCTAGTGGAGATTTTAAAGATTTAATACAAAATGGATATTTTACAAAGGCTGGTGATATTAAGTGGTATAACTGGCTTTCTGATGCATTTTTAAGAGTAGATACACGCTATTTTTCAATTATTGGAGGTCGTTATGATCTCAGTGCTTTCTTTGATGGCAAAGATGGAAAGTATGCTAATGGCGTAGATTGGTTCTCAGGTCTTAATGAAGGTTTAAGCTTTAGATTGGAAAGTAGGTATGTCAATTGGTGGGGAATCTACTCTTATGAAACAATGGACTTTGGTTCAAGAAATCCCGGAAGAATAGGGAATAATTTAATGGGATTTCATCAATATAGTAAAAATGGATTAGGGGATTCGCATTATTTCTCAACAGGGGTTGATATCAATATTGATGATATGATTTATATTGATCCTTATGCAACTTATTTGCTCCAAGATGGAAATGATCTTCTTCAGGCTGGAGGTAAATTAGAGTTTATCTTTGGCGGAAGAAATTTTTCTTCAGATACAACACTTAGAGGAATGTATCAAAATGCAACACAAAGCACTTATTTATGGTGGATAGATCAAGAATTTGTACTTGCTGATCTCTTCAAGTTTGGTGGGGGTTATTATTCTGTGGGAAATAATACAGGAATCTATCATCCAAGCGATCGGACAAGATTTTATGGAAGTACTTTTGGGGTTGGAAGTAATTATTTTGCAGCTGGAAATGATGTGTGGTATGCATTTGTAGGACTTACACATAAATATTTTGAACTTGATGTACTTTATTCAGGTTTGGATTATAAAGAGATTTCAGCAGTGGCTCAAGTTAATCTTATTAATAATCGTTATACCAAGTTTTCTATTGGTGGAGGATATGTAAGAGAAAATTCTTTTGATCGCGCTATTGCTTTTACAAAATTTTCTTTTTAATCCCTTCTAGGGGGTGAAAGGGAGTAAGGTAATATTATGGACTTTACAAATCTTCAAGCTCAATATCAGCTCTACAAAGATGAGATTCATCAAGAAATTCAAAAAGTTTTAAATACTTCAAGTTATATTGGAGGAGAGAGTATCGCTCGTCTTGAAAAGGGACTCGGAGAGTTTGCTCATGTGCCTTATGTTGTTGCATGTTCAAGTGGAACAGATGCAATAATACTTGCGTTAATGGCTTTGGGAATTGGAGTTGGAGATGAGGTGATTACTACACCTTTTACTTTTATTGCCACAGCAGAGGCTGCCACATTTTTAGGTGCAAAAGTAGTATTTGTAGATATTTGTCCCAACACTTATAACATTAACCCCTCTTTAATTGAAGAGAAAATCACTTCAAAAACCAAGGCAATTTTACCCGTTAGCCTCTATGGGCAAGTGTGTGAAATTGATGAGATTAACTCCATTGCCCAACAATATAATTTGAGCGTGATTGAGGATGGAGCACAGAGTTTTGGAGCACTTTATAAGGGTAGGTATTCTTGTTCACTCACCCCTTTTGCAATCACGAGTTTTTTTCCTAGCAAACCCTTGGGAGCCTATGGTGATGGAGGAGCGATATTTGTCCAGAGTAAGGAGATGGAGAAAAAAATCCGTTCTCTGCTCTCACATGGTCAAGTCAAACGTTATATGCATCAATCCATTGGGATGAATGCAAGAATGGATTCTCTTCAGGCATCAATTTTATGTGTAAAGCTTAAATACTTTAAAGAAGAGATTGCAAAACGCCAAAAAGTAGCCAAAATTTATACACAATCTTTGATCTCTGAGGGCTTGGATCAATGGCTTAAGACTCCTTATATCAAGCCACATAATTTAAGTGTATTTGCTCAATACTCTCTTTATGTCAAAGAACGTGATGCTCTTAGAGAATATTTAACATCCCACTCTATCCCTACAGCCATTCATTATCCAAAGCCCTTGCATCTCCAAGAAGCTTTTGCGTCTTTGGGCTATAAACAAGGAGATTTTCCTATCAGCGAAGAAGTGAGTAAGCATATCCTTTCAATTCCAATGAGTGCATTTATCACAGAAGATGAGCAAGCAGAGGTGGTTAGGAGGATTAAGGAGTTTTATTCTTAAGGGTATTCTTACCCCCACATTTCAAAGAATTTTTTTATCTCTGCTTTACTTTTAGAATGAGCAAGGCAGAGGGCTAGTAAGATTCTAGCTTTGGGAGGAGTAAGAGAGTAAGAGGGAATAAAACGATCTGCAATCACTCTTCCATAAGCTACACGTGTAGAGACAACCAAGGAAATACCATTTTTTTCAAGCTCTTGGAGTTTTTTTATAAGTTTGTTAGGGATACTTCCTGCTCCACTTCCAATAAGCACTACACCCTTGACACCTTCACTTAAAGCAAAGTCCTCAATTCCTGCATAAGTATAGATACATTCTACCTTGGGGAGAGTGTGGGGCATAGGCAGATGCATTCTCTCTTTTGGTTCAAAACTGGGGAAATAATTCCCATCTAAAATATAGCCTAAGGGAGAGAAGGAGGAGAAGGCATTAAGATTGTGTGTATGAGATTTTTGCACATAATGATCAAAGACATAATCATTATTGATCATATATACACCCGCTTGAGCTTGATTAGCTAGAGCTAGGGCATTGCAAAGATTTTTTCCACCATCACTTCCTATGGCATTACTAGGCCGCATTGCCCCTACAAATACTATGGGTACTTTTGGTTTTAAGACCACAGAAAAGAAAAATACACTCTCTTCCATAGAATCTGTCCCATGCGTGATGACAATCCCTTTGACATCTGCACTTTCATGAATTGCTTTATAGAGCTTTTGCCAGATAGAAAAATTCATATCTACACTATCAATTTGTGCAATTTCTTGTATCTGTAAATGATCATCTTGAATAGGAAGAGTTTCAAGGAGCGAAGCACCGGAGAGTTCTCCGGCCTGATAAACCGATGAGGTTGTTTTTTCTTTAGTCATTCCAGCGATTGTCCCCCCAGTGCATAGGAGGAGAATCTTATTGGGCATTTGGGGTGAAGAGTTCTTTGTCATTGAGTTTAAAATTTTTGATTGCTTCTTGTCCATTTTTTCCAGTAATCCAGTTGATAAATGCTAAAGCACCTTGATAATCAGTATTTTTGCATTTCTTAGGATTAACCGCCATTACAGAATAAAAGTTTTTAAGTGCGTCATCACCTTGGATAAGGATTACAAGCCCTTTTTTACCCTTAAGAGCACTCTGATATTTGATAAAAGTTCCACGATCTGTAAGGGTAATTGCTTTTTGTTCATTTGCAATATTAATTGTTGCTAACATCCCTTGTCCACTCTCTTTATACCATGCATCTTCTTTGCTTGGAACACCACCTTCTAAGCTTTTCCAAATTCCAATCTCTTTGTTATGAGTTCCACTTTTATCCCCTCTTGAAATAAATGAAATCTTATGTTCTTTGATGTAAGTAAAAGCATCTTTAAGACTTTTTCCTTGAAGATCTTTAAGATAGCTCTCATCACCAATAATGACAAAATCATTATACATCACAGCTTTTCTATCCACTCCATAACCATCAGCAACGTATTTTTCTTCCACCTTTGGAGAATGTACAAGTAAAACGCTTACATCACAGTTTTGCCCAAGTTTGAGTGCATTTCCTGTTCCCACACTTACCCATTTGAGTTCAATCCCCGTATCCTTTTGGAACTTTGGAGCAAGAACATCAAGCAATCCTGTATTATCTGTACTTGTTGTTGTAGCCATTTGAAGTGTTTGAGCTAGTGCAAAGCTCGTAAAAAATGCACCTGCTAAAAAGATTTTCTTTAGCATTTTGTTTCCTTTATATTGAGATTAAAAATAACAAGATGTTATCTTATATTAAAAAACCTTATTTAAGAGTCAATAAAAGTATTTTTGGAATGAAAATGTTTATTTTTTTCTATAATGACTTAATTTATTTTGTTAAGTTTAAGGGCAGGTCTTGAGATTTATATATCACAATACTTCTTATTCTCTCACAGAGGGAGAAGAATTTATTTTTAATTTTTTAAACCAAACCTTGCCTTTAGAATATGATCTTTATATTCAACCCAATTTGCAAGGAAATCGTCCAGATATGATTTTGTTCCACAAAGAGCAAGGGATTTTTATCATTGAGGTCAAAGATTGGAAGCTTGATAGATTTTTTAAGAAAGAGAATGCTTTTTTCAAGCGTGAAAAAGATAGCGTGATTCAAATCATTAACCCTGCAAGTCAGATTGAGCGATACGTTTTTGTGTGTAAGAATTTATTTGAGAGTATTCCTATTACAACTATTGGATATTTTCATAATGCAAAATCTCAAGATATAGAGAGCTTTTTTCAAGTAAAAGGAGTGAAATTTTTTGGTTTTGATAATTTTAAAACCATTAAAGAGCATATTTTACAAGCTAAAAGTTATGAGGAGATTGATGAGAAAAAAGTTCGCAATATTTTGATTGTTCCTCTACATAAAAAAGAAGAGGGAGAAAGACTCAAACTTACTCAACAGCAAAAAACGCTTATTACTCACACTCCAAATTCTTGGCGAAGAGTAAAGGGTGTGGCGGGAGCAGGAAAAACTATAGTGATTACACAAAAGGCAGCAAGTATTGCTTCAAATCAAAAAAGAGTACTGATCCTTTGTTTTAACAAAACGCTCAAATCCTATATCAAAGAAAATATTGCCAGAAGTCAAGAAGAGTTTGATTGGAATCTCATTGAGTGTCATTACTTTCACGAGTTTTTAAAGCTCTTTATAGATGAAAATGGTGCAAAGGTTGAGAATGGGAGAGGATTTGAGCAATATGAGAAAAATATGCTCCTTTGTGCAAATACACTTTTATCACAGGGAGAGAATGCAAAATCAAGAAAATATGATGCAATTTTGATTGATGAGGCACAGGATTTTAAAAAGGAGTGGTTTGATTTTCTTTTGAAATTTTTGAGTGAGAATGATGAGGTCTTGCTTGTAGCTGATGATAAGCAAAATATTTATAATCGAGAGATTTCTTGGATTAATGAGAGTATGGCAGGGTGTGGATACAAATTTAAAGGAGTTTGGGGAATCCTCAAAGATAATATACGCCAAAGAAAATTCCCTGAAGTTATTGAAGAATCCAATCGCTTTTTTGAACTCTTTTTAAAAGACTTTTTGCAAGCTCACCCAGATCGAAATTTTGGTATACCCATTAAATGTGAAAATATTCAAAAAACAGGTCCAATTAAGCGACTTTTTAAGAGTGTGGATTTATTTTGGAAAAACACACAAGAAATTAAACAGAGTTTTTTAAGTGCTTATCAATATCTGATGAAGAGAGGTTATAAGAATAAAAATATTGTTGTTTTGGTTCTTACAAGTAAAAGTGGCTTAGAACTTAAAGAATTTTTAGAGAGTGAAAATATTGGGGTGAAAACTTATTTTGATGCTCAAAGTAAAGAAGGCTTTATGCAAAAAGATGAGAATCTTAAAATTCTCACTTTGCATAGTTTTAAGGGGCTAGAAAATGGAGTGGTAATTTATATTAGCGATGGGAAAGAAGATCAAAAAAATGATTTTGAAACTTATGTTGCTATTACAAGAGCTACGGAATGTTTGATTGTTTTAAATACAAAGGAAAGATATAGAGAATATGGGCAAGGGTGGAAAAAATATTTCTAAAATCGCTAGAATTCTTTGATCTTATTTAAGAAGTAGGCATGGATTTTATACTCAATGGTTTTTATGAAGCATTTTTACTTCTCTACCATCTTGATGGAGAGACGCTTAATGCAATTTATAACACAATTCTCACTACCAGTATTTCAATCATGATGGGTACACTTATTGGACTTCCTGCAGGATTTATTTTGGGGTATTTTGATTTTTGGGGGAAGCAAACAATTAAGCTTATTTGTGATACACTCTTAGCTTTTCCTACAGTAGTTGTAGGACTTGTTGTTTATGCCTTTATTAGTTCTCAAGGGCCCTTAGGGAAGTATGGATTGCTTTTTAGTAATGAGGGAGTGATCATTGGTCAAACTCTTTTAGCTCTTCCTATCATCATCTCTCTTTCCTCCTCTGTTGTGGAAAATATGGACAACCGCCTCTCTTTAACCTTGCGCTCATTTGCATTAAAAAAAGTCCAAATGATTACCACCACGCTCTGGGAGCTTAGACATTCTTTACTGAGCGTGGTGATTACGGCATATGCAAGGATTGTGAGTGAAATTGGAATTGCTATGATGATTGGAGGAAATATTAAATGGCATACACGCACAATCACTACCGCCATCTCGCTTGAAACCAATAAAGGAGAGTTTGCCCTAGCAATTGCCCTAGGAATTGTGCTTGTGGTGATTGCACTTTGTATTAATCTTGCCCTTTCATTTTTAAGGAGAAAGCAGCGATGATTCTCTATAAATTGAGCAATATTGTCCAACGTTATCATCAAAAGGTGGTGTTGGATTTTAAAAATCTAGAAATTCACGAGGGGGAAATTATTGGAATTAGTGGGAAGAATGGAAGTGGGAAAAGCACTTTATTGCGACTTTTATCTTTTCTTGAAATTCCTAGTGAGGGTGAGATACTTTATCGCGGAGAAAAGCTTAGCTCAAGTGAGGAAATTGCAATTTTACTCCCAGAAGTTTATCTGCTTTCACGTTCTGTCAAAGCCAATCTAGAATATATGTTTAAAATCCGCAAAAAAACTCCATCAAGCAATAAGATTTACGAAGTTATGGAGCTTGTGGGACTTGACCCTAAGAAGTTTTTGCAAAGAGAGCATTATGAGCTCAGTAGTGGAGAGAGACAAAGAGTAGGATTAGCACAAAGACTTTTATTGGAGCCAAAGGTTTTGCTTTTAGATGAGCCTACAAATAGCTTGGATAGTGCAGGGACAAAGGCATTTTCTAATGCTATAAAATGGGCACATACTCATTTTAATACCTGTGTAATTACAATCTCTCATGATAAAAAATGGTTAGATGCAAATTCTAATCGTCGTCTTAAACTTCATTTTGGTTCATTGATTACTCAAAATGATGCCAATCTCTTCTCACATAATTGGAGTGAGACATATAATGGGGAGAAATTCTATGAATTTGGTAATGGTGAAGTACTTTTGCTTCCAAATTCTAAACATTTAGACAGAAGAGAGGGGATCATCATTACCCAAGACCATCTTCTGCTTGAACCCAAAGAGGGCAAAAGTTTTGAAGCTGATATTATTGGCATAAGACTTGAACCCAAAGAGGGTAAAGAGCTTTTGTTGGAGCTAAAAATTGGGGATGAGATTGTAAAAAAACTCATCCCCCTTCATAGAGCCTCAGAGTTTAAAATCTTTCAAAAGATTCGCATAGGCTTTGATATAGAGGGAATCTTAGGAGTCAATTAAAAATCCTAAATTTCAATTTTTCTGCTACAATCTTGACTTGCAAGTGACGGGAGTCTATAAATAGGCTGAGAGTAAGTTGTGAACTTAGACCGAACCGGATCTGGGTAATGCCAGCGTCGGGAATACTAAAACTTCATTTACCCCAATAAACCCTTTGCTTGTCACTTTATTTTAAAGGACAGGTTATGAGTAAATTTTTATTATTAGCACTCTGTTTTATAGTTTATGGAGAAAATTTAGATGAGGTCAAGATAGGAACTCCAGAGTATCGCACTCAAGCAGAAGCTTCTCAAAGTTCTTCAATCCTTAAAGAAGAGCAGATTTATAAAAGTTTAATTTCCTCAACCTCTTCTTTTTCTTCCTTTTTCCCTAATCTCAAAATCTATGCTCAAGGGAGCGATACATTTCCTATGATTACTCTTAGGGGTGTAAGCGGAGCAGATTATTACTCTTATGTTTTAGGATTGTATATTGATGGTGTGCCTCAAAGCCCGAACTTTATGATTCAAACTCTAGGTGATGTGGAGAATGTAAGGCTTATTAAGGGTGCTGAAGGATTATTTTATGGAGAGAATGCATCTTTGGGTTTGCTTGAAATTACAACAAAAAGTCCTTTAAAAGGCAATTATGCAAATCTCTCTTTGAGTGCTTCATTTTTACACGAGGATGTTCAAACAAGCATTGGGTGGAATCTTCTTCCTTCTAAATTATGGTTTAAAGTCAATGGGCGATACATTAGGGATAATGGATTTATTAAAGATCCTCAAAGTGGAAAAATGCTCAATTCTGGAGAGAGCGCTTTGGTGGGAGTGGGAGTGTATTATATGCCTATAGAGCAGTTTTTGCTTTCATTGCAGTATAACCATCATTATGTCTATACTCACAAAGATTTTTTTCTCTCTAAGTCACAGTTTGATTCGCTCTCTCTTGAGAGTTTTGAATAAATCAGTGGATATGAGGAATATCAAAATGGAGTGCAAAACAAAATTTTCAATAAGTCTCCCTTTAATACACTCCAAGCCCATAATGCAAGTGTAAAAATGGAATATTTTTTCACAGAGAGTACTCTAAGCTCTATCAGTGCTTTTCAAAAAACAGATACCTTGGGTAATAGTTATCCAGGAATTTTTGTTCAAGATGTGAGTAAGGATGGAAATTATTATGATACGACTGAGTTTGTCCAAGAGCTTAAGGTTCATATAAACTATCCTCAAGGAATTGAAAGTCTTTTGGGGATGTATTATAAGTATCTTTTGCTTGACAATGGAATGGATAATGTTCCTACGGGAAATGCTTTTCCTGGACTTCCACCATTGTATTACAATGGTAATTGGAGGGCCATTGAGCAAACTCACGCAATAGCTTTTTTCTCAGATGTTTATATTCCCTATAAACAATGGGGATTTAATTTGGGATTGCGATATCAATTTTACAACACAGGGATTGATGTTCCTCTTCCTCCGATGTCACCGCTAATGCCTGCTTATAAAAACTCAATTTCTTTTCATTTCCTTAATCCTAGAGTAAGTGTGATGTACTCTTTTAACTCTGAGCATCAGCTCTTTTTTACCTTTGCAAACTCCACTAAACCTGCAGGATTTAGTAAATTCCCTTTTACAGATACAGACACACTTCCCTATAAGCAAGAGCAAATCTATACATTAGAGTTTGGGAATCATTCTAGGTTTTTACTTCAAAGTTTAAAGTTTGATTCTTCTCTTTATGCCATGATTCGTGAAAATACTCAAGCTTATGTAGGGGAGGGATATAATAAAAGTATTGCTAATATCGGAAAAGCTTATGCTTTTGGAGTGGATATAGAGCTCTCTTATGAAAATTCTTTTCTTTCTACATTTTTAAATGCTAATGTGGGGTATTCATATTTTGGAGATGATGAGAAAAACAAAGGGGTATTAATCATTGGCGGCAATCCTAGCATTTATGATGTAAGAGGGCTTCGTACGAGGTTTTCTCCTAGAGCAAGTTTTAATACAGGGCTAGATTTTTTGCTTTTTTCTAATTCCAATCATCGCCTCACATTCAGTAATCTTTTGAGTTTTTCAAGTATGTATTATCTTGATGATTTTAATCGTGAGAGTGAATTAGTCCAAAAACCTTATGTGCTTTGGGATATAAGCTTGATATATAAACTTTTCAAGCACTATGAAATCACATTTTTTGCTCAAAATCTTACAAATTCTCGTTATGCCACAAGTGTTCTATGGGATGGAGAGGGTAGGGCTTATACGGCAGGGAATCCTTTTAATGTTGGTGCAAAAGTGGGGGTACTAAGTATTAAAAATACAAAGAGAGAGTTTTGGCTTAGTGTAGATACCTTTTATTCCTGCTAAAATTCTTTTATGATTACTAAAGAAAGCATTGAATCATTAAAAAACTCACTTGATATTGTTTCGATCATTTCAAGCTATATCCCACTGAAACGCTCAGGGATTAATTATTCTGCTTGTTGTCCTTTTCATGGAGAGAAGACTCCTAGTTTTATGGTAAGCCCCTCAAGAGGGACATATCATTGTTTTGGTTGTGGGGTGGGTGGGGATGCATTTTCTTTTGTGATGGAGTATGAGAAGCTGAGTTTTGCAGAGAGTGTAGAGAAAGTTGCAGCCTTGAGTGGTTTTACTCTCACTTATACTAAAGATAGGGGAGAGAATATTAAAAAGGAGAGTTCTCTTTTAGAAAGCTTTGCAACCTTTTATGCTAACTCTCTTGCTTCCTCCCCTACCCATCTCTCCTATTTTAAAGAAAGAGGTATTACTTCACAGAGCATTGCTCAATTTAAATTGGGCTATTGCGGAGCAGGATTTTTAAGTATCAACTTTGCAGATTCTCTTAATGCTAGAAAAGAGGCGATAGAGTTAGGGGTATTGGGGGAAAATGAGAGTAGGGTGTATGCAAGATTTTCTGAGAGGGTGATTTTCCCTATCCATTCTGCAAATGGTAAGGTTGTAGGATTTGGAGGGAGAGTGATTCAAAGTGATAGCAAGTTAGCAAAATATCTTAATTCCCCTCAAAGTAAGGTTTTTAATAAAAGCAAGTTGCTTTATGCTTATCATCTTGCAAAAGAGAGTATTTTTAGTAAAAAAGAAATCATTATCACAGAGGGATATATTGATGTCATTGCACTCCATCAAGCAGGAATTAAGAATGCAGTAGCCACTCTTGGAACAGCTCTTACACCTGAGCATCTCCCATTGCTTAACCGCGGAGAACCAAAGATTATTGTAGGTTATGATGGAGATAAGGCTGGAATAAATTCAGCTACAAAAGCTTCAAAACTTTTGGCAAGTGAGGGCAAAGAGGGAGGAGTGGTAATATTTCCCAATGGAGCTGATCCTGCAGATATGGTCACTCAAGGGAGAATTGAAGAGTTAAAAGTCCTCTTTGCCTCACCTATCCCCTTTGTGAGATTTGCTTTAGAGCAGATTGCCTATTCTTATGATTTAAATGATGTATTCCAAAAAGAGAAAGCACTTAAGGAGGGGAGAGAGTTTTTCTCAACTCTCTCAGCAATAGTTCAAAGAACCTATTTTGCCTCATTTTCTGCTATCTTTAAAGTCCCTCCAGAATTTATTAGGGTTAAAAAGTCCAAAGTCTTGCAAGTTCAATCCCAAATTTCTATTTACAACAATCCCCTTGAGGTGATGATCATCACTACAATGTATGAGAAAGAGGAGTTGTTAGAGTGGGCGATTGAATATCTAGAAAAAGATCATTTTTTAGAATGTAAAAGTGAGTATGAAGCGCTTTTGGCTAATCGGAAAGAAGATAGTAGGCTTCAAGCACTCCTTTCTTCCGCCAATGCTAGAGTTGCACATGAAGAAGAATTTAAAAAACAAGTCTTACTTAAAGTTTGCAAAGAAAATGAGAATAAAATACAAAAAATTATTTCCTCAAATGAGCTAGATTATGATACAAAGCTCAAAGCAATTACACAACTTCAACAAAAAATTCAACAAATTAAAAAGGAGTTATAGATGAAAAAAAGAAAAGCTCTTGCTCTCTTTAGTGGAGGATGTGATAGTCTTATCAGTATGCAATTGCTTAAAGAGCAAGGGATTGAGGTGATTGCACTCAATTTTAATATTGGATTTGGAAGTAATAAAAATAAAAGTGAGTATTTTCATAATGCAACAAAACAAATTGGTGTTGAGTTTAAGAGCGTAGATATCAGAAAGCAGTTTTTTGATGATGTGCTTTTTACACCAAAATATGGCTATGGAAAATATTTTAACCCCTGCATTGATTGCCATGCCAATATGTTTAAAAATGCTTTCTTACTTCTTTTAGAGCTTGAGGCTGATTTTGTCATTAGCGGTGAGGTTGTGGGGCAAAGGCCTAAAAGTCAAAGAAAAGAGGCGCTTGATCAAGTAAGAAGTTTGGTTAGAAAGTTAGGAGAGGATACCCGTTTTGCCCACCTAATCGATCCTTATGGCGATGGGATTGCAAAGCCTAAAAGTTTAGATGAGTTAATTTTACGTCCCATGAGTGCAAAACTTTTAGAAGAAACTTATCCTGAGCGCGTAGGGTGGGTAGATAGAAATAAGCTTCTTGATGTGCAAGGAAGAGGAAGAAATCGCCAATTAGAAATGATTAAACATTATGGTTGGAAATACTATGAAAAACCAGGTGGAGGATGTTTGCTTACAGATACAAGTGTGGCAGAGAAAATTAAAGACCTCAACACTCATCGGGGAATGGTCTTTGAAGATATTGAGCTTGTTAAAGTTGGCCGATATATGGTTCTTCCAAGTGGAGCAAGATGCGTGATTGCAAGAAATGAAGAAGAGAATATCAAGCTTCATAAACCCAATCCTAAAATGGACTTAATTATTTTACAAAACTGTAAGGGCCCTATTGCACTTGTTGAAAAGAGTGCATCATATGAGGATAAACTTCTTGCAGGACGTATTGCCTTGGGTTATGGAAAGAGTGAAATGAATCAAGAATATGAAGTGAGTATTGGAGAGAAGAGTTATACTTTAGAGCCTCTTCCTAGAAATGAGGCTCAGAAGTTTTTATTTCTCAATTAGGCAAGATAAAATGTTTTTCCTCGCCCATATTCTAAGAGTTTCCTAACAAAGAGACTCTTTTCTTTTTGGGCAAATACATCTCCGCAAAGAATGATATTTTCAAATCCATTTGCAATATCTCCAAAACTTTCAGCATAGCTATCAATGACACCATAGCATAGTCCATAAATATCAAGCCCACCCACTGCATAAGAAAAGAGAGGATTAATAAATTTTGAGAAATCTACATTATATTTGCCCTCTGCATCAGCTTTAAATTTCATTGCATATTTACTTGCATAGCTATGAATGAATTGCTCTGCAAGTTGGGGAAGTTCTTTGTTTGCATATTGTCTATCTTCTCCAATGAGCATACAAATTGCTCCAAAAAGATCAGTGAGATTTGAGCTGATTTTAGAATCTGCACTCAAAGAGTTGATAAAAGCTTCTTTTGTAGGGAATGCCTTAAGATAGTTATCTGCAAGTTTTCCTCCAATCTTTGTCTTAGTTTTGAGAGTTTCAAAAAGGATTTTGGGATTACATTCAAATGCAAGGGCATCAACCTCTTGGCACTTGCCCTCTTTATAGGAGATAAATTTGCTTGGTTTATCAAACCAAAGTGAGATTAAGAGTGCATGATTAATTCTTTTTTGATCACAGAATTCGGGAAGCGCACTCTCATTTTGGAATGATTGGGCAGTAAAAAATTTTGCTAATTTTGGATTATATTTATCACTAGGAGCGAGCTTAGGGATATTATTGCCCATAGGTTCTTCAAATTTCCCCATATTATCCCAGAAATTTGGTTCACTGCATCCAATGCATCCATGTCCTGCTTGGATTGGCCAACTGAGTTTTGAGTTGAACTTTACTTTTCCGCAGTTGTTGTATACATAAGGTCCACGACATCCTACCTTGTATAGGCAATAGCCAAGTTTTGATCCTTCATCACCAAATTCTTGCACAAATTCCCCAGCACCAAAAGCTCCTTTTCTCTCACATAAATCATGCACTGTTTTTCCATGGGACCAAATAGGACGTGAATAATCATCAAGTTTAGGAGACTCACCCATAAGGGCAAGATAAAGCAAGGTTGCACAGATATTGGTATCACTGGGAGGGCATCCTGCAATATTAATTGTTTGTCTTTGAATGATTTCATTCAGTGGTTTAGCTTTGGAAGGATTGGGATGGGCAACTTGGATTCCACCAAAAGAAGAGCAAGAGCCTACGGCAATTACAAATTCAGCCCCCTGTGCCAATTCTCTGCACTCTTTTGCACCACTGTGTGCTTCTGCCCCAAGAGTGAGATACATATCCCCCTCTTCAGAAATACTGCCCTCTACAATAAGAATATAAGGATGGTTTGTAATACTTTCTTTAAGGGTTTGTTTAGTTTGATAGCCACTATTTGCCATAAGCATATCGTGATATTGAATTTGCATAAAATCAATGACAAAGCGCTCAAATCCAAAGTCTGAGTTCATTAAAAGACTCTCACTGCATCCAGAACATTCTTCCATATGTAACCAAATTACCCTGTAGTTTGAATGTGTAAGAATCTCATAATAGGTATCAAGATGCTCCTTGGGCAATCCTAAAAGTGTGATTGCATTTTTTACCCATTCTTTTTCTTGATTGCTAAAATCTCTTAAAAAATAAGGAGAAAGATTTTCTAAGCGTTTGTTAAGCTTTTGTACGAATTCCATTTTGCTTCCTCTAAAAATAAGATAAACCCTGTTTTAGAATAATAATTGAAGTTTTAAGCTTTGATAGTTTTTTTAAACAAAAAATATAGAGTTTTTTATAAAAATGTAACCAAAAGGGACAAAATTGTCTAAAAAATAAAAAAAAACAAAAAAATAGCATTTTGCCCTTGACTTTTTTTATAGAAGCAAATATAATCACACTTTCTATTTTTAACCAGCCATAAAAAAGGGCTTAGAAGAATGACCCGTTAGCTCAGTCGGTAGAGCAACTCCCTTTTAAGGAGTGGGCCGTTGGTTCGAATCCAACACGGGTCACCATTATTTGATAGTTAAACGCAGTGGCCCCTTCATCTAGCGGTTAGGATACCACCCTTTCACGGTGGCTACAGGGGTTCGAGTCCCCTAGGGGTCACCACTTTAACTTCTTTTTCTCATTTATATCAAAGATATTAGGTCGCTTAGCTCAGTTGGTAGAGCGCTACCCTTACAAGGTAGATGTCACAAGTTCGAGTCTTGTAGCGACCACCACTTTGATTCTTTCGTCTTGGAGCGGTAGTTCAGTTGGTTAGAATACCTGCCTGTCACGCAGGGGGTCGCGGGTTCGAGCCCCGTCCGCTCCGCCATTACCCAAAGTAAAGTATTGACGATGACCCCTTCATCTAGTGGCCAAGGATACTGCCCTTTCTAGGCAGTTACAGAAGTTCAAATCTTCTAGGGGTCGCCAGATTGAATGAAACTTCTTTATTTTATACAAAATTTATATTTTGCTTTTAAAATTTTTTTATGCTCCTTTAATGGGGCATAATTTTTTTTAAGGAACTTTTATGGGAAAGACTTTTAGACAAATTCATATTTATGTAAGTCTATTCTTTTTACCTTTAGCATTAATGTATGCAGTAACAGGAATTATGCTTGTATGTGGATTTAATCAGGATACAGGTGCAAAAAAACAAGTCCTCCATCTTCCTGGAGAATTTGATAGAAATAGGGTTGTCCAAGAGCTTAAAATTTTGTTGCAAAGTAATAATATTGCTCTTCCCTCAAACTTTGAGCCTCAAAAGGCAAAGGGTGGGGGTGTAATGTATGGAAGTGCAGCATATAATGTTGTTGTTCAGGCAGAAGAAAAAGGTATGCGTGTGACTGTAACACAAAGAAGCTTCATTGGTCTAATTATGCTTTTACATAAAGGAAAAATTAAATGGTATTTTAATGTTCTTGCTTTTGGTTTTGCTTTTGCTCTAGTTGCACTATATATTTCTGGATTAATTATTGCAAACCTTAACAAAATTAAGACTAAAGCGTGGATAACAGTGGGAATTGGATTTTTAATAACAATTATATTGGGGTACTTAAGTGTCATTTAACAAGCATATCTCTTAAAATATCTTGAGCACAAAATTTAAAAAGGTATTGCCTACTTTAAGGAATTATTTCTTAAAAGAAGGTTTTACACCTTTTTAAAATAGATAGCATTTTTCTTCATGACTTAAGTTTTTATTTAAGTCCTTAATATTTAATAAAATTTTTACTGTGTTTATATAATGAAATTTTCTTGCTCAATCTTGAATAGGACTTATAAAAGGAGAACCCTATAATAATAATGTCATACAAATAGGAGCCAAAGAGATGCATGAGGCAAGGTGCAGAAATTGCCATATTGTCCCCAAAGACTAAAAAAGAG
The DNA here is from genome assembly GCF_003364215.1 of Helicobacter cholecystus. GTDB lineage: Bacteria > Campylobacterota > Campylobacteria > Campylobacterales > Helicobacteraceae > Helicobacter_G > Helicobacter_G cholecystus. The sequence goes on along the minus strand of NZ_NXLU01000001.1, from coordinate 27,873 downwards.
AGGAACAAAAAGTAGGGGAAGAAGTAGACAGTGGAAAGCAAGAAAATGCAAGTTTTTGTAAAATTGGCAAAAAGTGCATTATTTTAATGAAACAAGGACTTTTAGAACCCCTTTTATGATACCTCTTTTAACTCCTCCTCATAAAACTCTCTGCCAAATGATATATGATCTTATTAAGAAAAGATTTTATCTTCTGCATTTGCATACAAAACTTGGATCTTCTCTAACCCGACTTAACTTTATGCATACCTTAAAATGATCAAAAGCCTTTTCTTAATTTTTAGTTATGAAAACTAAACTTTTCCAAGAAGAAGGGGTTGAAAGCGTGTATTTTCAGTGATTTGAGTGTGGAAAGCTTGTGTATACTGGGGAGCATAAATGGTTTGAGTTTACCCCTACTTGGTGGAGCAAAACATAGAAAGGAAAGAATCCTTATAATAAATCTTTTCCCTATTTTTTGGATGAAACAAAGCTATTTTTAAAATTAAGCCCCATCTTTTTCAAATCTTTTTTCTCTATAAATCTTGCCTTACAAAACTTTCTTTTTTGGCTTTTTGAAATAAGCTTAAAAATTTAAAGAGTGAAGGAATAGAGGTCAATGCAAAGAAACATACACATTAAGCTTCATTCTCTTTTCACCAAGATCATTAAAATTTTAAGTGCTATTTGTGGGGTGTCAAGCATTGGAATATCAAAATAAAACCAAGGAAAAGCAATGACAAGAGATAGTTTTACCCTTTTCTCTCTTGGGCTTACTTATATTAAGTAAGTTTGTAATTTCTTCTGTGAAAGGGCAAATAACCTAAAGTTTTGATGAGTTCCTTGTGTTTTGGCGTGCAATATCCACTATGAGAGAGAAATTCATATTCTGGGTATAGGGTATGAATTTCTTGGCATTCTTTATCTTTGGCATATTTAGCCAAAATGGAAGCGCAAGAGATTTGATGCATCAGAATATCCCCTTTAATCAATGTTTTAAGAGGGATAAAAAGTGGGGGTTGAGCTTTGAAGGTGGAATTACCATCATAAACAAACTTTTTGATTGGGTATCTTTGAGAGAGGGTATGCATAATCTCTTCTAGCCCCTCCCTTAAGCATGCACTTAGTCCTCTCTTATCAATATCTTGAGCCTCTTTTTTGACCAGATGATAAATGAATTTAGGGTTTGAGAGAAGTTCTTGAGCAATTTGTTCTCTTACTTGAGAAGAGAGCTTTTTGCTGTCTTTAATTTTTAGGTGAGAGAGTGAAGGGATAAACTCATTGGGGTATGCTACCCCACAGACAAAAAGGCTTCCTCCCACACAACCTCTTCCAGCCTCATCAATTCCACAAATCATTCAATTTCTCCTAAGCTAAACTCCATAAAATCATAAACCCCATCCATCTCCCAGTCTTTTTCAAGCGTGATGATTTTAACTTGTGAATAAGGAGATTTTTTGAGTTTTTGAATAATAAAGTCTTGATGTGCAAAGGGGGCAAAAAGAAATACTCCATTTTTTTGGGTAATAAAGAAATTTTGATCATCATAAGCTAGGGTATCACCCCTTTTTTCCAAAAAGATTAAAAGCTCAAGTATAAACATATTTTCTAAGATTTGCAAAATTGTGCTTTGTGAATTCAGGGCTTTGGGCAGAGTGAAATCATAGAAGTAAATTTTTTTATTTTTACTTTCTTGAATATGGGGGATATTGATCAAAATACCCTCACTCTCTAATCTCTCCCAAAACTTATAGAGACGATCTTTTGAGATTTTTTGCTCTTTTTTAAGGAGTGAGTAGAATTGATGAGCGGTGAGCTTAGAAGCAGAGAAAGAGGAGAGTTTACAAAAGAGAGGATAGTTTTCCTCAAGAGCAATTTTCAAATTATCTTGTTTTGTTTTAATTTTTTGATAATCATTCAAGAAGTGAATTTGAGGAAGATTTCCATCCTTGATGAAATTTTTAAGTAGAGTTTGGGTTGAGGAATTTTTCCTATCAAAGCTTATATATTCTGCAAAGCTGAGATTACGAGTTTTAAGAAGAGAAAAGGTAGGGAGAGAAATTGGAGAGTTTGAGGTGAGTAAAATGATAGGGAGATTGGGCAAAGCAAAGGATGGGGGATAGGATTCTAAAATAAGAGCCTCAATCTTTTTTTCTAAATAGAGTTTAAGAAGTTCGCTTTTAGCTTCTTCTATCCTCACTCTTGGATCTTGACAATCAAGGTAGGCAATTTTTTTGCTAGAAATCTCTAATGAGTTTATGTAATCCAGTGCTAAAGAAGTTTTTCCACTTTTTGGAGGCCCGTAAATAACAATTTTATTGGAAGAAATACAAAGCTCTCTAGGGAGAATGTTGTAAGTTTTTTCATTAAAAAACTGTGAGAAAATGTGCATCAAAATCCTTCTTTTAAATTTTAATTTGAATTATATGTAGAATTTCCTTTTTAAAAGGAAACAATTTTTTTAGAGAATGTCGTTTTTTAGAGATTGTATTGACTTCTAAAATGGATTTTCATATAATCACGACTTCCAAAAAATACATCAATGGGAATTGATGAGTTCTTTTAAGTGAGGAAAAATAATGGAAAAAATTAGATTAAAGCTTAAGGCTTACGATCATAGAGTGCTTGATAGATCAGTTGTATCTATCGTAGAAGCAGTGAAGAGAACAGGTTCGGAGATCAAGGGTCCAATTCCTTTGCCAACTAAGAAAAGAAGATATACAGTTCTTAGATCTCCACATATTAATAAAGATTCAAGAGAGCAGTTTGAGATTAGAATTCACAGCAGAATCATTGACATCATGTCTGCAACTCCTGATACTGTGGATAGTTTGATGAGCCTGGATTTGGCACCAGAGGTCGATGTAGAAGTCGTATCTATGGGTAAAAATTAAGTAAGAGGTAGTGATTATGGAATTTATCGTTCAAAAAATTGGCATGAGTAGAACAATAGGGTCTTCAAGCACTGCTGTAACACTTCTGAAAGTTTTAGATGCAAAAGTATGTGCTTTGCGTGAAGATGGCAAGGCTTTGGTTGCTTACTCTCAAGGTAAGGATTTTAATAAGGCCATTGAGGGACAACAAAAAAAATACAGCCTTGCTAAAGAGTTTAATAAGTTTGCAACTTTGATTGTTGCAAATCAAGAAGTGGGTGATTTGGATACAAGTGTTTTAGCACAGAGCAAGGTAGTAAAAACGACTTTTAAAACTAAAGGTCGTGGATTTAGTGGTGCGATGAAGCGATGGAATTTCCAAGGTGGACCTGCAGCACATGGAAGCCGATTTCACAGAAGATTAGGATCAATTGGTAATCGTGAGTGGCCAGGGAGAGTTCAACCAGGTAAAAAAATGGCTGGACACTATGGAAATGAGCAAGTAAGTGCAAAAAATGAAATCATCTCTTTTGATAAAGAGAATGGAATTTTAGTTCTTAAGGGTTCCGTTGCAGGTTTTAACAATGCATATGGAAAAATTAAAGTTGTAGGATAAGGTAATGAAAGCATTAGTTTTAGATTCTAAAATGAAACAAACCAGTGAAGTTGCGTTGCCTGAAAGATATAAAGACATTAAAGAGCATAATCTTTATCTTTATGTTAAGTCCTATCTTGCTTCTTTGCGTGCAAATAGTGCAAATGCAAAAACAAGAGGACAGGTGAGTGGGGGAGGCAAGAAGCCTTGGGCACAAAAAGGTGGCGGTCGTGCGAGAGCAGGAAGTATTACTTCTCCAGTATTTGTAGGTGGAGGGGTATCTCATGGACCAAGCAATAATAAAAATTATGATCTCAAAGTCAATAAAAAACAAAAGAGACTTGCACTTGAGTTTGCTCTTAAGCAAAAGGCTGAAATGGGGAAACTTTATGTTGTAGATTCTGTTGCCATATCAAGCGGAAAAACAAAAGATGCATTTAATGTATTTAAAAGTCTCAATGAAAGAAGCACACTTTTTGTTGCTCAAATGAGCGATGAACCTACATTCTTGGCTTATAGAAATTTAAAAAATTGCTATCTTGCAGATTCTAATGAGCTTAATGCTTATCTTGTGGCTGCATTTAGATCTGTTGTGATTGAAAAAGCAGTTTTTGATGAAATTGTGAAAGAGGGTTAAGGTTATGGCAGATATTACAGATATCAAATCAATTTTATACACAGAGAAGTCTTTGGCACTTCAAGAGAGTGGTGTGTTGGTTGTGCAAACTTCTTCAAAAGTGAGTAAAAATCAACTCAAGCAAGTATTCAAAGAGTATTTTGGATTTACTCCTATAAGAATAAATTCTTTGAAACAAAGTGGAAAAGTGAAAAGATTTAAAGGTCGCGAGGGCAAGAGAGCATCTTATAAGAAGTTCTATGTAAAATTGCCTGAGGGCGCAAAAATCGATTCATTGGCAGTGTAAAGGAGAGTTAAATGGCTATTAAAACTTATAAACCCTATACGCCTTCTAGGCGATTTATGTCAAACCTTAGCTCAAAAGATATTACAGCAAAGCCAAGTGTTCGATCTCTTCTTGTGAAACTTCCTGTAAGTGCAGGTAGAAACAACAATGGAAGAATTACAAGTCGACATAAAGAAGGTGGAGCTAAGAAGCTTTATAGAATCATTGATTTTAAAAGAAATAAATTCAATATTGAAGGAAAGGTAGCAGCAATTGAGTATGATCCATACAGAAACTGTAGAATTGCCTTAGTTGTCTATCCTGATGGTGAGAAGAGATATATTATTCGTCCCAGTGGGCTTAATATTGGTGATAGTGTCATTGCCGCTGAGAGTGGCCTTGATATTAAAGTTGGTTTTGCAATGAAGCTCAAGAGTATTCCCGTAGGAACAGTTGTTCATAATATTGAAATGCATCCAGGTGCAGGAGGACAACTTGCCAGAAGTGCTGGAGCAAGTGCACAAATTATGGGTAGAGAAGGAAAATACACTACTCTTAGAATGCCAAGTGGTGAAATGAGATACATTTTAGAAGAATGTATGGCAACAATTGGTGTAGTTGGAAATGAAGACTTTATCAACATCTCTATCGGTAAAGCTGGACGCAATAGACATAGAGGGATTAGACCTCAAACTAGAGGTAGTGCAATGAACCCAGTAGATCACCCACATGGTGGAGGTGAAGGTAAAACAGGTTCAAGTGGGCATCCTGTATCTCCATGGGGAACACCTGCTAAGGGTTACAAGACACGACGCAAAAAAGCAAGTGATCGATTGATTATCTCAAGAAGAAAAAAATAAGGAAAGAAAATGGCTAGATCAGTAAAAAAAGGTCCTTTTATCGATGAGAGCTTGTTGAAAAAAGTGCTTAGAGCAAAAGAAACAAAGGACAGTAAACCTATTAAGACTTGGTCACGCAGAAGTATGATTTTGCCTGATATGATTGGATTAACTTTCAATGTTCATAATGGTCGTGCTTTTGTGCCTGTGTATGTTACAGAAAATCATGTAGGCTATAAACTTGGTGAGTTCGCCCCTACAAGAACATTTAAAGGACACAAAGGTAGTGTCCAAAAGAAAATCGGTAAGTAAGGAGCAACAATGAGTAAAGCATTATTAAGATACATCAGACTCTCTCCTACAAAAGCTCGATTGGTAGCAAGAGAAGTGCAAGGAATGAATGCGGAACTTGCGATTGCTTCACTTGAATTTACACCCAATAAGGCAGCAAGGGTGATTTCAAAAGTTATTGCTTCAGCAGTTGCAAATGGGGGGTATGAACCACAATCAGTGGTTGTGAAATCTTGCCGTGTTGATGCAGGTCCAGTGCTAAGACGTTTTATGCCAAGAGCACGAGGTAGGGCAACACCAATTAGAAAACCAACTTCACATATTTTAGTAGAGGTTGCATTACAGTCAGCAGATAAGAAAAAAACTAAGAAAGAGGGCAAATAAATGGGACAAAAAGTTAATCCAATAGGTTTAAGACTAGGTATTAATAGAAATTGGACTTCTAGATGGTTTCCTGGTTCTGCTGTGACTCCAAATAATATTTTAGAAGATCATAAGATTAGAAAATTTCTTAAAAAAGAACTTTATTATGCAGGAATCAGTGAAATTATTATTGAGAAAGCAGCAAAGAAACTTAGGGTAACTGTTGTGGCTGCACGCCCAGGACTTATTATTGGTAAGAAAGGTGCAGATATTGAGAAAGTCAAAGAGTCTTTGAAAAAAATTGTTCAAAAAGATGTTGCGATTAATATCAAAGAAGTTAAACGTCCTCAAGCAGATGCTCAACTCGCAGCCGAAAGTGTTGCAACACAACTTGAAAGAAGGGTTGCATTTAGACGTGCAATGAAGAAAGTGATGCAATCAGCAATGAAATCAGGTGCAAAGGGAATTAAAGTTAAGGTTTCTGGAAGACTTGCTGGTGCTGAAATGGCAAGGACTGAGTGGTATATGGAGGGGAGAGTTCCACTTCATACACTCAGGGCAAAAATTGATTATGGTTTTGCCGAGGCGATGACAACCTATGGAATCATTGGTGTAAAGGTATGGATCTTCAAAGGTGAGGTTCTCCATAAGGGAATCCAAACTGAGAAGCGTGAAGAGAGTAGCAAAGAAGATCGCTCAAAATCAAGAAGAGGGAGACAATAAGCGATGTTGATGCCAAAAAGAACAAAATACAGAAAACAGCAAAAAGGGCGCAATAGAGGAAAATCTTTTAGAGGTGCATCTTTAGCATTTGGAAACATTGGAATTAAGGCTGTTGAGCATGGAAGAATTGATTCTAGACAAATTGAAGCAGCTAGAATTGCGATGACAAGACATATCAAGAGAGCAGGTAAGGTTTGGATTCGTGTTTTTCCTGACAAGCCTCTGACCGCTAAACCTCTTGAGACAAGAATGGGTAAAGGTAAAGGTGCAGTAGATAAGTGGGTAATGAATATTAAGCCTGGAAGAATTATCTATGAAATGATTGGAATCGATGAGGCAACAGCTAGAGATGCTTTAGCACTCGCGCAAAGCAAATTGCCTTTCAAAACTAAAATTGTTACTAGTGAGAGTGAAAATGAAATTTACTGAGTTGAGAGAAAAAGGGATAAAGGAGCTAGAAGGGCTTCTTAAAGAGAAAAAAACGGCGTTGTTTGAGCTTAAACTCAAACTTAAAACAATGCAATTGACTAATCCTAGTGAGATTAGAAGTGTGAGAAAAGACATCGCAAGAATCAATACAGCGATTAATGCAAAAAAGGACTAAGAGATGATCAAGAAAGAGCCACACAAAAGAGTCATTCAAGGAAAAGTTGTTAGCAAGGCTGGAGATAAAAGTGTTGTGATTTTGGTTGAGCGAAAAGTTGTTCACCCTAAGTACAGAAAAATCGTTAAGAGATTCAAGAAGTACACAATTCACGATGAAAGTAATAGTGTTAAGGTAGGTGATGTAATTAGTGCGATTGAGTGCAAACCAATCTCTAAGACAAAAACATTTAACTTGCAAAATATTGTATCGGTAGGAGTTTAAGTATGATTCAAAGTTTTACACGATTAAATGTTGCAGACAATAGTGGTGCAAAAGAGATTATGTGTATCAAGGTTTTGGGTGGAAGCCATAGAAGATATGCAACAGTTGGTGATGTAATCGTGGCATCTGTTAAAAAAGCTATTCCTAATGGAAAGGTCAAAAAAGGGCAGGTTGTCAAAGCAGTTGTTGTAAGAACCAAGAAAGAAATTCAAAGAGAAGATGGATCTCTAGTACGATTTGATGATAATGCAGCAGTAATCTTAGATGCAAAAAGAGAGCCAATTGGAACGAGAATTTTTGGTCCTGTAAGTAGAGAAGTGCGATATGCAAATTTTATGAAGATTGTATCGTTAGCTCCGGAGGTATTGTAAGTGATAAAATTTAAGATTAAAAGAGGTGATACTGTAAAAGTAATCGCTGGTGATGATAAAGGAAAGATAGGTAAAGTGCTTTTTGTATATCCAAAAACTGCTCAGGTTGTGGTTGAGGGTTGCAAAATGGTTAAAAAAGCAATTAAACCAACTGAAGAGAATCCAAAAGGTGGATTTATCAATAAAGAAGCTCCAATGAGTATTTCTAATGTAAAGAAGGAGCAATAAATGTTTGGATTAAAAAGTGTTTATCAAAATGAAATTAAACAAAAGTTAGTTCAAGAATTAGATATCAAAAATCCTATGCTTACTCCTAAACTTGAGAAAATTGTTATCAGTGTAGGTGCAGGTGAGTATGCAAAAGATATGAAGATTATGCAAAATATTGCAGATACAATTTCTATTATTGCTGGTCAAAAAGCTGTCATTACCAAGGCTAAGAAATCTGTTGCTGGATTTAAGATGAGGGAAGGAATGCCAATGGGTGTAAAAGTTACATTGCGTGGCAATATGATGTATAACTTCCTTGAAAAACTCATTGTGATCTCATTACCAAGAGTGAAAGACTTTAGAGGTGTTTCTCGAAATGGTTTTGATGGACGTGGAAATTATAGTTTTGGTTTAAATGAGCAGTTGATGTTCCCTGAGGTTGTTTATGATGACATTATGGTTACTCATGGAATGAATATCACACTTGTAACATCAACAAATAGTGATAAAGAAGCATTCAAGTTGTTAGAACTTCTTGGTATGCCTTTTGCAAAAGGAAAATAAGATGGCAAAAAAATCAATGATTGCTAAAGCTAGCAGAAAAACAAAATTTAGTTCAAGAGCATATACAAGATGTCAAGTTTGTGGAAGACCACACTCTGTTTATAGGGATTTTGGTTTATGTAGAGTATGTCTCAGAAAAATGGGTAACGAAGGTCTAATTCCTGGGCTTCGTAAGGCAAGTTGGTAAGGAGAAATTATGGTAAATGATATTATTGCAGATTCTCTAACAAGAATTAGAAATGCTTCAATGAGAAGATTAGAGTATACGACACTTTATTATGCAAAGATTGTTGTCTCAATTCTTGAAGTATTTAAAAATAAAGGCTTCATCAAAGATTATAAGATTAATGATAAAGATGGAAAACAATCCATTAGCGTTCAATTGGCTTATGATGAAAGAGGTTATAGTGTAATCAGTGAAGTGAAGCGAATCAGCAAGCCAGGAAGAAGAGTGTATAAGAGTAGAAATGAACTTAAGCGATTCAAAAATGGTTATGGAACAATCGTTGTGAGCACTTCTAGGGGTGTAATTGCAAATGAAGATGCTTATAAAGCCAATGTTGGTGGCGAAGCACTTTGTAGTATTTGGTAAGAGGAGAAAGAAATGTCAAGAGTTGGAAAGCGACCAATTAGCATTCCTTCAGAGCTTAAGGTAAGCGTTGAGGGGAGCAAAATTGTCTTTAAAAATTCTAAGCTTGTTAAAGAGTTAGAAACACACAATAGAGTAATGATTGAGTGTTCTGAACAACAGCTTAGCTTTAAACCTATTAATGATGAGCCTCAATCAAGAGCATTTTGGGGAACTTATAGAGCTTTGGCAAACAATATTGTCATAGGTCTTAGCCAAGGGTTTAGCAAAACACTTGAGATTAATGGAGTAGGTTATAAAGCAGGTGTTTCTGGAAAAGTTCTTGAACTTGCTTTAGGATTCTCTCACCCTGTAAAATATGATATTCCTGAGGGTATTGAAATCACTGTGGATAAAAATACAATTACAATTAAGGGTGCTGATAAGCAACAAATTGGGCAAATTGCTGCTGAAATTAGAGAGTTTAGACCACCAGAGCCTTACAAAGGTAAGGGAATTAAATACAGCGATGAAGTCATCATCAGAAAAGCTGGAAAAACTGCTAAGAAGTAAGGGGTGAAAAATGACAAATAAAGTATTAGAGCAAAAGAAAAAACTTAGAGCAAAAAGAAAGCTTAGAGTAAGAGGAAATATCTTTGGTATTGCTTCTAAACCAAGAGTGAGCATTTTTAGATCTAATCGTTATCTTTATGCACAAGCGATTGATGATCAAAAAGGTATAACTCTTGCAAGTATTGATGGAAAGAAACTTGGGCTTGGAAACAACAAGGAGAATGCAAAAGAGGTGGCAAAGCAGTTTGCACAAAATCTTAAAAAAGCAGGAATCTCTGAAGTTATTTTTGATCGTAATGGATACATTTATCACGGTGTTGTCGCAAGCTTTGCTGATGCATTACGTGAAAATGGCATTATGCTATAATAAGGATAGGTGTATGGAAATCAATAGAGAAGAATTTAGTGAAGTTGTTGTAAATATTGGACGTGTTACAAAGGTTGTAAAAGGTGGTAGAAGATTCCGCTTTAACGCTCTTGTTGTTGTAGGAAATAAGAATGGACTTGTAGGATTTGGACTTGGAAAAGCCAAGGAAGTTCCTGATGCAATTAAAAAAGCAATTGATGATGCATTTAAAAATATCATTGAAGTCAATATCAAAGGAACTACAATCGCTCATGACATTGAACACAAATATAATGCAAGCAAAATTTTGTTAAAACCTGCTAGTGAGGGAACAGGGGTAATTGCTGGTGGTAGTGCAAGACCTGTTATTGAACTTGCAGGAATCAAAGATATTTTGACAAAGTCTTTGGGATCAAACAATCCTTATAATGTTGTAAGAGCTACAATTGATGCTCTAGCAAAAATTAAAGCTTAAGGAGTAGGAAATGGCATTAGAACAAATTAAGCCTGCCATTGGAAGCACACGTGATATCAAGCGTGTTGGACGAGGTCAAGGAAGTGGTATGGGAAAAACTTCTACTCGTGGCGGTAAAGGACAAACAGCAAGAACTGGTTATAAGGCAAAAAGAGGATTTGAAGGAGGCCAACAACCCCTTCAAAGAAGATTGCCTAAAGTTGGCTTTAAATCAAGAGTTCAAAAGCCTTATATTATCAATGTTGATAAAAGTGAGGCAGTCAGTAAAATTGCTGAAATTTCTTTAGAATCATTGCGTGAAGTTTATGGATTTCCTCTTTATATCAAGAGTGTAAAACTGATTGGAAGCAAGGCAAATACTTTGGTATCTAAAATCAAAGATGAGAGAGTGAAGGCGACCAAGGCTAAATAATGAATAAAAAGATTGTAGATAAAATTTTAATCACCCTTCTTTTTATCTTCTTGTATCGACTTTTGGCATATATTCCTGTGCCAGGAGTAGATCTCCTTGAAATCAAAAGATTTTTAGATCAAAATGCAAATAATGCTCTGGGTTTATTTAATATGTTTAGTGGAAATGCGGTAGAGCGTTTTAGTATCATTTCTTTGGGAGTGATGCCCTATATTACCGCTTCTATTATTATGGAGCTTTTGGCTGCGACCTTTCCTTCTTTAGGAAAGCTTAAGAAAGAGAGAGATGGGATTCAAAAATACACTCAAATTATTAAGTATGCAACAATTGTAATTACCCTCATTCAGGCTGTAAGTGTAAGCTTTGGATTACGAAGTCTTAATGATAATGGTGCAATTATGATTGATATGACGCACTTTGTATTGATTTCTGCCTTCTCGATGCTTGCAGGAACGATGCTTTTACTTTGGATTGGTGAGCAGATTACCCAAAGAGGTGTAGGAAATGGGGTGAGTTTGATTATTTTTGCAGGAATTGTTTCAGCAATTCCTTCTTCAATTGCAAAAACATTTGAGCTTGTCAATACTGGAGAACTTAATATTCTCAAACTTATTGTTATTGCTGTGTTGATTTTGGCTACTGTGTTTGTGATTTTGTATATGGAATTAGCAGAGAGAAGAATTCCTGTTTCTTATGCAAGAAAAGTGGTGATGCAAAATCAAAATAAGAGAATTGTCAATTACATTCCTATTAAAGTGAACTTAAGTGGGGTGATCCCCTCAATTTTTGCTTCTGCATTGCTTGTCTTCCCCTCAACGGTTTTGCAAAGTTCGAGCAATCCCTATTTGCTTCAAATTGCAGATTGGATTAATCCTAGTGGGTACCTCTACAATGTTTTAATGTTTGTATTTATTATTTTCTTTGCATATTTTTATGCTTCCATTGTTTTTAATTCAAAAGATATTGCTGAAAATCTTAAAAAGCAGGGAGGTTTTATTCCCGGTCTTAGGCCAGGTGAGGGAACAGTGAGTTTTCTTAATCAGGTTGCAAATAATCTTACATTTTGGGGAGCATTGTATCTTGCAGTCATTTCTACATTGCCTTGGATCTTACTTAAAGGAATGGGAGTACCTTTTTATTTTGGAGGAACTGCAGTATTGATTGTTGTGCAAGTTGCAATAGATACAATGAGAAAGATTGAAGCACAAGTGTATATGAGTCGCTATAAAACTTTAAGCGCAACTGGACTTTAATGGCAATTGCAACACGAAATGCACGCGAGATTGATTCTTTACGTGCCTCTAATCGTATTGTCGCTGAAGCTTTGAGTTTAGCAAAACGTTCTTTAAAAGTTGGAATCTCACTTTTAGAGATCGATAAAATGGTTGAAGATTTTATCCTCTCTCAAGGTGCTCGCCCAGCCTTTAAGGGGCTTTATGGTTTTCCTAATTCTGCTTGTTTATCTCTTAATTCAGTGATCATCCATGGAATTCCCACAGATTATAAGCTCCAAGAGGGAGATATTTTAGGGATTGATATTGGAGTGGAAAAAGATGGTTGGTTTGGTGATGCTGCAATTACGGCAGGTGTAGGAAAAATCTCTCATTCTGACCAAGCCTTAATTGATTGTTCGCGTAATGTTTTGTTTGAAGGGATTGAGAGCATTAGGGTAGGAATGCATTTTAAAGAACTCAGTGTCATTTTGCAAGAACTCATTGAGGGATATGGATATGTCCCCTTGGAAGATTTTTGTGGTCATGGGATTGGAAGGAAGCCCCACGAAGATCCTCAAATCCCTAATTATCTTAAATATGGAAGTGCAAAACAGGGGCCAAAGATTAAAGAAGGAATGGTGTTTTGCATTGAACCAATGATCTGCCAAAGAAGCGGAAAACCTAGGATTTTGGCTGATGCTTGGTCGGTCGTGTCAGAAGATGGATTAAATACAAGTCATTATGAACATACAGTTGCTATTGTGGGTGGTAAAGCAGAAATTTTGTCAAAGGAGGATGAGAATGGCAAAAGATGATGTCATTGAAATTGATGGGAAGGTGATTGAGGTGCTGCCTAATGCAACCTTTAGAGTTGAGCTAGATAATGGGCATGTTGTACTTTGCCATATTGCTGGGAAGATGAGAATGCACTATATCAAGATTTTACTTGGAGATCGTGTTAAGATCGAACTTACACCCTATAGTCTAGATAAAGGCAGAATCACATTTAGATATAAATAACCCCCTCCCCCTAAACCCTTTTGAGGGTTTGTCTTTTTTTATTTTGTTATAAGCGTCTCAATTCTTTTGGCACATTCTTTAACCCCAAGAACAAAAATACACTCAGCCATTCCAATTCCTCCACCTTTTCCAAGAATTGCTAAACGGAGGGGTTGGAGAAAGTCTGCAGGTTTAAGAGAATGCTTGCTCATAAACTCCTTGCTCTTTGCCTCATACTCACTTACACTTAAACCCTCACTTAGAGTTGCAATAAATTTAGAGAGGTTCTCTTTGCTGTTTTGGCTGAGTTTTGTATACATTTTTTCATCATATTTCTCTGGAGCATTCAATACCTCTTCTACTCCTTTTGCAAAACTTACAAGTGTATAATTTCTTTCCTTAAGTGCTTGAAATAAAACTTCAAGCTTTTCTCCTTCCAAGTTTACTTCAGAGCCAAAGTCTTTGAGCATTGCTTTGAGTTTGGAATTATCCATCTCTCTAATATAGTGGTTATTAAGCCAATCAAGTTTGGATTGGTTATAACAACTTGCAGAACTATTGAGATGATTGGGTGAGAAAAGAGTAATCATTTCTTCCATGGAGAAAATCTCCTTATCTCCACTGCTCCACCCCAAGCGAACAAGAAAATTTAGTAAGGCTTCATGCAAATAGCCCATTGTTTTATATTCCATAACATCTGTAGCCCCATCACGTTTGCTAAGCTTCTTGCCATCGGGATTTAGGATCATGGGCACATGGAAAAATTTTGGCACTTTAAACCCTAGCGCCTCATAAACTACAATTTGCTTAGAAGTATTTGTTGTATGATCATCTCCCCTGATAATATCAGTCACTCCCATAAGAGCATCATCAATGGCTACAACAAAGTTATATGTTGGGCTTCCATCGCTTCTTGCAATAATAAAGTCATCAATCTCTTTTGCAGCAATTTCAATTCTCCCCTTTACCCCATCTTCAAAAATAATGCTTCCTTCAAGAGGTGCTTTAATCCTCACTACAGGTTGCACACCTTTGGGTGGAATTCCTTTAAAATCTCTATAGCGATTATCATAGCGTGGAGGGAGTTTATTGGCTCTTTGTTCTTCTCTTAGTGCATCCAACTCTTCTTTTGTCATATAGCAGTAATAAGCTTTATCTTCATCAAGAAGCTTTTGAATATATTCTTTATAAAGCGGAAATCTTTGACTTTGATAGATGACTTCACCATCATGATGCATTTCACACCATTGGAATGCTTTGATAATAGCATTGGCAGCCTCTTGAGAGTTTCTTTGTAAATCTGTATCTTCAATTCTGAGTAAAAACTTACCCCCTTCTTTTTTGGCATAAAGATAATTAAATAATGCAGTTCTTAATCCTCCAATATGGAGATATCCTGTAGGAGAGGGGGCAAATCGTGTTACAACGCTCATAACATTTCCTTGATAAAAAGTTTTATATTATTGTAGCTCAAACCCCCACTTGCTTTGCTTATTCTTTATAAGAAAAGAAGAGAGTTCTTAAGATCATTGATAGGGTATTGATAAATTATAGAGAAAAAAGAGAGGGTTAAATAAGCTTTGAGTAAAATGAGATTTTGTGTAATTTTATAGATAGTTGATGTCTTGGTTTTTAAAGTTTAAAGTAAAGATATACTATCATAATTGATAAATTTTATTTTTTAGGAGGGTTATTATGGAGGACAAGGTTCCTGTATGGGTTGAAGAGGAGAGGTGCAAGGGTTGTGATATTTGTGTTTCTCTTTGTCCTGCAGGGGTATTATCAATGAGATTAGATGCTCATAAAGTTTTAGGGAAAGTCGCTGAGGTGAGCTTTCCTCATAGCTGTATTGGATGTAGGGAGTGTGAGCTGCACTGCCCTGATTTTGCAATTTTTGTTGCAGAGAAGGGGGAATACAGTTTTGCAAAAATTAGCTTTGAAGCCCAAGAGCGAGGAAAGAGAATTAAAAATAATAATTATGTATTGCCCCAAGGAGAAAAAGCATGAGAGAATTGATCATTAATGGGAATGAGCTTGTAGCAATTGCCGCAATTGATGCGGGATGCAAATTTTTTGGAGGCTATCCCATCACCCCTTCAAGTGAAATTGCTCATCAAATGAGTATTTTGCTTCCTCAAAATGAAGGGACTTTTATCCAAATGGAAGATGAAATTGGTGGAATTTGTGTAGCATTGGGTGCTTCAATGAGTGGGGTTAAGGCAATGACTGCAAGTTCAGGGCCAGGACTTTCTCTTAAAAGTGAGCAAATTGGCTATGGTTTTATGGCTGAGATTCCATTAGTGATTGTGGATGTGATGCGTGGTGGACCCTCAACAGGACTTCCCACTCGTGTTTCTCAAGGGGATGTAGAATTTCTTAAACATCCAACACATGGAGATTTTCAAGCTGTTGTGATTACCCCCTCAAATTTAGAGGAGATTTATCTTAAAACCATTGAGGCATTTAATCTTGCTGAAGAGTTGATGACACCTGTATTTTTGATGCTTGATGAAACTATTGGGCATATGTATGGAAAAGTCCTTTTGCCCGAAGTGAGTGAATTAAAGATTATGAATCGTGCAAGATTTAGTGGAGATCCTTGCGAATATTTCCCTTATGGTGTAGAAGAAAACTCTCCCGCAGTTCTTAATCCATTTTTTCAAGGTTATTATTATCATATTACGGGTCTTCATCATGGTAGAGCGGGATTCCCCACAGAGGATAAGGCTCTCTCTCAGGCCCTGATTGATCGCTTACTGGGAAAAATACAAAGTAGAGCTGAAGAATTTTTTGACTATAGTATCGCTGAATTTGAGGATGCACAGAGTGTGATTGTTGTCTATGGCTCAGTCTATCTCTCAGCAATGGAAGCACTTGAGGCTTTAAGAAAAGATGGAGTGAAAGTAGGAATTCTTTCTCCAAAACTTCTTTATCCTGTTGCAAAAGAAAAGCTTAAAGCCCTTTTAGAGGGGAAGAGAGTGATTGTTATTGAGCTTAATAGTGGGCAGTATGTTAAAGAAATTGAGCTTGCATTAGGGAGAGAAGTAGAGTTTATTGGACAATCTGATGGACGTCCTATTGATCCACTTGTAATGAAAGAAAAAGTTTTAGAAGTATTAGGAGAGAAATAATGGCATTTGATTATAGCCCGTATTTAAGAATGGACAAAATGCCCACACTTTGGTGTTGGGGCTGTGGTGATGGTGTGATTTTAAAAGCGATCATTAGAGCAATTGCTCATAATAGTTGGAATATGAAAGATGTATGTGTGGTCAGTGGTATTGGATGCAGTGGAAGAATGAGTTCTTATATTAATTGTAATACTGTTCATACTACGCATGGAAGGGCATTAGCATATGCAAGTGGGATTAAACTCGCAAATCCAAGTAAAAAAGTGATTGTGGTTTGTGGCGATGGAGATGCTTTGGCAATCGGCGGGAATCATACAATCCATGCATGCAGAAGGAATATTGATCTTAATCTTGTACTTGTGAATAATTTTATCTATGGCTTAACAAATTCTCAAACTTCACCCACAACGCCTCAAGGATTTTGGACTGCTACGGCACAATATGGCAATATTGATCCAAACTTTGATGCTTGCTCACTTGCCTTAAGTGCAGGGGCTTCTTTTGTGGCAAGAGAAAGTGTGCTTGATCCAAAGAAGATGGAAAAGATTTTTGCACAAGGGTTTGCTCATGAGGGTTTTAGTTTTATGGAGATTTTTAGTAATTGTCATATTAATCTTGGACGCAAAAATAAAATGGGGGAAGCCATTGAATGTCTTAATTGGATTGATAGCCTAACTGTATCAAAAGCAAAATTTGACACTCTTTCATCTGAGGAGAGGGTAGGAAAATTTCCTACAGGTATCTTGCATCAAGATAACAGGATGGAATATACCAAGGCTTATGAGGGCATTAGAGAGAAAGCAAGGGGGAGCAGATGAGAAAGCAACTAAGATTTAGTGGAGTAGGGGGACAGGGGGTATTGCTTGCTGGAGAAATCCTAGCAGAGGCTAAGATTGAAAGTGGGGGCTATGGAATTAAGGCCGCAAGCTATACAAGTCAAGTGCGTGGAGGTCCAACAAAGGTGGATATTCTCTTAGATAATGAACCCATTCTCTATCCCTATGCCACAGAGGGAAGTATTGATTTTATGCTCTCTACAGCCCAAATAGGATTTGATCTTTTTAAAAGTGGGATTAAGGAAGGGGGGATTATTGTTATTGATAGCAATCTTGTTAGAGTGGGTGAGGAGGATAGGCAAAAGTACAAAATCATTGAAATTCCTATCATCTCTATTGCTAAAAATGAAGTTGGAAATGTTGTGACTCAATCTGTTGTTGCTTTGGGGGTAAGTGTAGAACTTTCAGAATGTATGGATAGGGATTTGGTCTTTTGTGTGATGCAAAAGAAAGTGCCAAGCAAGGTGCTTGAAATCAATAAAAAAGCCTTTGAAATTGGAGAAGAATATGCCAAAAGAGCAAGGAGTCGCTAGGGCTCTTGCTCTTTTTATTGATTTGTGTATTCATAAAACTTTCTCAGATTAAATAACCTTAAATTTTCATTTAAATTAATAAAAAATAAATCATATTTTGGATATACGCTTACTTGCAAAAGCAAATTATTGAAGAAAGGAAAAAAATGAAAAAAGTTGGAATTTTTTATGGAAGTGAGAGTGGAAATACTAAAGAGGTTTGCCAAAAGATTGCCCAAGAGATTGGGGATGAGGCAGAAGTTTTTGATGTGTCAGGGGCAAGTAAGGAGCAGATTTTAGGGTTTGACAACCTTATTTTAGCAAGTGCAACTTATGGAAGTGGAGATTTGCAAGATGATTGGGAAAAGGCTTTTAAAAATTTTAATGAAAGTGATTTTGCCTCTAAGGTTATTGCTCTAGTGGGGGTAGGAGATGGGGACAGTTACTCAGATACATTTTGCGATAGTATTTACCATCTCTATGAAAAGGTTAAAAGTGCCAAAATTGTGGGAAGAGTAAATGCTGAAGGGTATATCTATGATGAGAGTTTATCTGTTGATGAAGGAGAGTTTTTAGGACTTGCTATTGATGAAGAAAATCAAAGTGAGCTAACAGAGGGAAGAATTAAGGCTTGGGTAAAACAAATTAAGGGCGAATTTATTTAATTGCCATAAGAAAAAAGAGGGGGTGAAAATCTGCAAAAAGAGCATCTTTTGCTAGAATTCCTAAAAATTAAATTTTAGGAATCTTATGGATAATTATGAATACTCAGAACTTCTTAAAGAACTTGATAACAAATGTAATAATATTGAAAAAATTATAAAGCCCCATAATATTCAAGCCCAGCTTAATGAGATTGAGGCAATAGAGCAAGATCCTAACTTTTGGAATGATGCAAAAAAGGCAGGAGAAGTAGGGAAAGAGAAATCAAGACTTACAAGACTTTTGCAAACTTATCATCATGCTAGGGGAATGCTTGATGATGCAAAAGAGTTGTTTGAAATTGCCCAAGAAGATGAAAGTTTAAAAGAGCAACTTTTTTCTGAAAGTCCTAAGCTTGAGGGGGTGATTAAAAAAGTAGAGATTGAAGTCATGCTCAGTGGGGAGAATGATGGAGCTAATGCAATTATTACAATTCAACCAGGAGCTGGAGGAACTGAAAGTCAAGATTGGGGAAGTATTCTTTATAGAATGTATCTGAGATGGGCTGAGAGAAGAGGATTTAAGGTTGAGTTACTTGATTATCAAGATGGTGAAGAGGCAGGGATTAAAGGTGTGGCATTTATCATTAAGGGAGAGAATGCATATGGATATATGAAGAGTGAGAATGGAGTGCATCGTCTTGTGAGAATTTCACCCTTTGACGCCAATGCTAAGCGACACACAAGTTTTTCAAGTGTGCAAGTTAGTCCTGAGCTTGATGATGATATTGATATTGTGATTGAAGAGAAAGATATTAGAATTGATACCTATCGAGCCAGTGGAGCTGGGGGACAGCATGTGAATAAAACCGAATCTGCAATCCGTATCACCCATATCCCTACAGGCATTGTGGTGCAGTGTCAAAATGATCGCAGTCAGCACAAAAATAAGGCCACAGCGATGAAAATGCTAAAAAGCAAACTCTATGAATTAGAGAAAGAAAAGCAAAATGCTTCAGCCTCTTTGCAAGAAAAAAGTGAAATTGGATGGGGACATCAGATTCGAAGTTATGTCCTAGCTCCTTATCAGCAAGTCAAAGATTCTAGAAGCAATCTAGCCTATAGTAATGTTGATGCAATTTTAGATGGGGATTTAGATGAAATGATTGAGGGGGTTTTGGTGAGTGGAGCAGTGCAATGAGTCCCCAACTTCCACAGATTCAAGAAATTTTAGAACTCATTAAAGAGGCAAAAACTTATAGTGTAGAGATGTTGGAGCGTATTGAGAAGCTTTGTTCTGTTATGACTCAAATGCAGGGAAGAAATACTTTTGTGCAACAATGTCTTAAAGAGCAAGCCCAAGTTATGAAAATTGTCAGTGAGCAAAATCCAGAATTTGAAATTTTTAAGAGCTCAAAAGATCAAATTCAAGAGGCACTTCTACATTCTCTTGCTCTTACACAGTTAAGTGAAAGAGGACTTGAAATTCTTGAAGTCAGTGCTAATACAAGCCAAGAACAAGAGGGGATTGCTAAGGCTTCTTTGCTTTTAAAAAGTGTGATTGGGTGTTTGGATATGCTTTTGGGCGAGAAGATAGAGGATTTTATTCAAACAACAGCAAACAATCAAAATGCAGGTATCCAAGAGATTGATGCACAGAGTTTGCAGAGTCTCAAACATCATTTTTATTTAAAGGGGGTAAAATGAACAAGGTTGAGCTTCTCTCTCCAGCAGGAAATCTTACAAAGCTTAAAATCGCTATTAATTATGGGGCAGATGCAGTGTATGGAGGGGTATCACATTTCTCTCTTAGGAATCGTGCGGGAAAGGAATTTAATTTAGAGAGTTTTAAGGAAGGGATTGAGTATGCACATGCAAGAGGAAAAAAAGTGTATGCCACAATCAATGGTTTCCCCTTTAATTCCCAACTCAAACTCTTAGAAAATCATATTCTCAAAATGGCAGAGCTTTCTCCTGATGCCTTTATTATTGCAACTCCAGGAGTAGTGCGATTAGCAAGAAAGCTTGCCCCTCATATTCCTATCCATCTCTCCACACAAGCCAATGTGCTTAATGTTTTAGATGCTGAGGTGTTTTATGAGCTAGGAGTAAAGAGAATTGTAGCAGCACGAGAGCTTAGCCTCTCAGATGCTGTTGAAATTAAAAAGCATCTTCCAGATCTTGAACTTGAAATTTTTGTGCATGGAAGCATGTGTTTTGCTTTCTCGGGACGTTGTTTAATCTCTGCTTTACAAAATGGTAGAGTCCCCAATCGTGGAAGTTGTGCAAATGATTGCAGATTTGATTATGAATATTATGTGAGAAATCCTGATAATGGGGTGATGATGAGGTTGCACGAAGAAGAGGGGGTAGGAACACATATTTTTAATGCCAAAGATCTTAATCTTGCCTCTCATCTTGATGAGATTCTTAAGAGTGGAGGAATTGATGCACTTAAAATTGAGGGTAGAACCAAAAGCAATTATTATGCAGGAATTACAGCACGTGCCTATCGTGAGGCAATTGATGATTATTATGCTGGAGAATATCGTGCGCCCAAATACCAACAAGAGCTCAATACTCTAAAAAATCGTGGATTCACTGATGGCTATATTATCCATCGTCCCCATGAAAAGCTCAATACCCAAAACCATAAAACAGCTATCAGTGAGGGGAGTTATCAAGTCAATGCAGAGGTGAGTGAGTGTGGAGAATGGTGTGTATGTCGCCATACGATTAGGCTAGGAGAATATAAAGAGATCATTGCCCCTAAGAGAGAAGAGATTGTTTGTGTAAATAATGAAATTGGCGTGATTGTTAAACATAATGATAAATATCTTATTAGTTTTAAAAAGATTGAGCTTGAAAATGGCAAGGAGCTTAGCGAAATTCATAGTGGAAATATCAATCGTTTTAAACTCCCTGCAAAACTCCCAGCTTTTAGTTTTTTTAGAGAGGAGATTGTATAGGAATGAGAAAATACACATTTTTTGACTTGGCAAAAGAAGCACTCCAGAGAGCAGATTTTCCTATGACACCTGATGAATTATGGGATTTTGCAAAAGAAAAGGGATTGGATCAAAAATTAGGCAGTGAGGGTAAAACCCCGCAAAATTCATTAGGTGCAATGCTATACAATAATATTAAAAACATAGATTCCATTTTTTATATTTCCTCAAAAAAACCCACAAAATTTTGGCTTAAATCAAGGAGGCAAGAGCTAGATTCTCAAGAGGTGCAGAAGAATATCCAAGCCCAAGAGGAAAATAAAGAAAGAGCAAGAAAATATGAGTTTGATGAGAGAGATTTGCACCCTTTACTTGTGAAGTTTATGCGAGAGAGTGAAGAATTTAATCTCTACTGTAAAACAATTTTTCATGAATCAAGCAAAAGGGCAAAGGGTGGAAAAAATCGATGGATACACCCTGATATTGTAGGGGTGCATTATCCCTTTGGATTTCAGAGAGAGACGTTAGATCTTCTGCAAAATTTTAGTCAAACTCCTTATGAACTCTATAGTTTTGAGTTGAAAATTTCATTAGATTTTTCAAATCTTAGAGAGTGCTATTTTCAAGCAGTGAGCAATTCAAGCTGGGCAAATGAGGGGTATTTAGTCGTTTTGGAAGTGAATGAGAGTAAAGAGTTTATCAATGAGCTTTGGCGATTAAATAATGCTTTTGGAATTGGAGTGATTAAACTCAACTCCCAAGATTTGCTTGCTTCTGAAATTTTAATTCCTGCAGAAGAAAAAGAGATTTTAGATTTTAAAACAATGGATTTGCTTGTAGAAGAGAATCCTGATTTTAAAAAATTTATTGAAAGTATTAATGCAAATATTAAAGTCGCCAATGCTGAATATATTATTCAAAAAGATTATGACAAAGTCCTTGATGATGAGAAAATGGAGCAATACCTCAAGCTCAAAAAAATTCTTTAATCTATGCGCCCATTTCCCAAATAGGCACAAAGATTCCCAGTGCCAAAAGTAAAATAAAGCCACCGAGCAAGAGAGTGAGCAATGGCTCAAGCACAGCGATGATTTTCTCAATCCTCTCTTGCATTTTTTCTGCATATTCTTTAGAGAGGATATTTAGGATTTCTTCTACTTTTCCGCTATGCTGGGCGATTTGGAGCAAAGCAAGATCAAGAGGGGTGAAAAGCTTACTTTCTTTTAGAGATGCACAGAGAGATTTTCCATTTTTTAAAGCTTCTTGAGTAAGGCAGAGGGCATTAGAGATTTTAGAAGATGAAAAAGAGCTTTGAGCGATGATGTGAGATTGTAAAAGTGGAATTCCTGAGTTAAGAAGAATCTCTAGAGAAAGACAATAACGTTGAATGTAGGAAGATTTAAAAATCTCTCCAATATAAGGCAGGGCAAGAAGCAAATCTTGCGCCCGTCCTTTCTTAGACTTGATCCACAAGATGAACATCCCCACCCCTCCTAAAACAGCCAAGAAGAAAGAAAGAGAATATTGAGAGAAAAAATGTGAGAGTGCAAAAAGAAAGCGTGTGCTTAGGGGGAGGGAAATAGAGTTTTGAGCAAAGATTTGTGCAAAATTAGGAAGAACAAAAATAAGCACAAATGCAAAACAGGCTAAGGTTGAAAATAAAACAATACTTGGATAAAACAAAGCCTTTTTGATTGCTTTTTGATTTTTCTCTTTGATTTTAAGCTCATTAATTAGAAGTTTTAGGGTATGAGAAAGATTGCCACTTTTACTCCCTGAGCTAATCATCGCTAAAGAGAGATCTCCAAAAATATGCACATAAGGAGCAAAAGCCTCAGGTAAACTCACTCCATTCTCTACAGAATTTTCAATAGAGGCAAAGATCCTTTTAAGTTTTGCATTGGGACAATGGTCTTTAAGAAGATTAAGGGATTGAGAGAGCGGAATTGAGGCTGAAATCATTAAGGAGAGTTGCCAAAGTGAAGCAATGATTTCTTTTGAGGAAATAGGCAAAAGATTTGTAAGAGTAGGGAGTTCTTGAATTTCAAGAGGAATATAGCCTTGTGCGATAAGAATATCTTTGGCTTCTTGAGGAGATTGGGCTTTGAGTGTAGTTTCTTTAAGTTGATTGGCTTGAAGATATTTGATTTTATATCTCATGATTTTTCCCCAAAGAGGGGAGAATTAGATAAAGAGAGAATTAACACTCTCATCATTATTAATCCTGCGAATCACTTCAGCAAAAAGTGGAGCAACACTAAGGATTTTGATTTTAGAACAGGTTTGTGTTAAAGGGATGGTATTACTCATGACAACTTCATCGAGCACACTCTCTTGAATTCTTTGAATTGCCCCACCGCTTAAAACAGGATGAGTGCCGAGTGCCATTACACTTTTTGCTCCATGTTTTTTTAGCACATCTGCGGCCTTACACATTGTCCCTGCGGTATCAATCATATCATCTACAAGGATTACATCTTTTCCATTGACATCACCAATGATATTCATCACTTCGCTGATATTTGCTTTTTCTCTTTTTTTATCTACAATGACAAGATCAAATCCTAATTGATCAGCAAAATATCTTGCACGTGATACTCCGCCAATATCAGGAGAGGCAATGATTGGATTGGGAAGATTTTTTTGTTTAATGTAGTCACGGAAAATGATAGAGCCATAGAGATTATCTACAGGCACATCAAAAAATCCCTGAATTTGTCCTGCATGCAAATCCATTGTTACAATTCGATTAATCCCTGCAGTTTCCATTAGATTGGCTACAAGCTTAGCAGTGATAGGCACTCTTGGAGCTGCTTTTCTATCTTGTCTTGCATAGCCAAAGTAGGGGATGATTGCATTAATTGTGCGTGCAGAACTTCGTTTAAATGCATCTGCCATAATCAGTAATTCCATAAGATTGTCATTTGTGGGTGCACAAGTGGGTTGAATGATAAAAGTATCTTTCCCACGCACAGATTCACTGATTTGTACATTGATTTCACCATCGCTAAACTTTCCAACAATCGCATTTGCAACAGGCACATCCAAAAAACGTGCAACCTCTTGTGCAAAATCAGGGTAGGCAGTTCCTGTAAAAATCTTATAGCCTCTCATATTTTTCCTTTGAGCTTAGAGTTAAAATAAAATTATAACTTACTAGAAAATGCTTAAAACATATTTTTATCCAAGATAAACCTGCTAGAATTTTTAAAAAATCATTATGTAAGGAAAATCAATGACAAAACGCATGATTGTGCAATACATTATTGGATCATTTTTTGCCATTTGGGTGATTTTTAGTCAAAGTGCATTGCCTCAAATTGTTCAAAATCTTATGCTTGTGGGGGGATTTTGTTTGATTATGGTGGGAGTTTTAGGCCGACTTTATGCCACTTTGTATATTGGTGGAATGAAAAATAGGGGAAGTGATGGCAATAGTTTTGTTAAAGAAGGAGTATATGGAATTTGTCGAAATCCTTTATATCTTTTTTCTTTCATTGGATTTATTGGTTTGCTTTTGATTAAAGCACAACTGAGTTTTTTGATTGTAGGAATCATTGCTTATCTTTTAGCCTATCGTGTAACAATCAGAGATGAAGAAACTTATCTTGAGGGGCTTTATGGGGAGAGTTATCGCCAATTCCTCAAAGATGTCCCTCGATTTTTTCCCGATACTCGTATCAAAAACTTTACATATCCTCAAAAACTTACAATCTTGGTGCATTTCTATCATGTAGAGATGAAACGTGCGCTTGTATGGGTAGGAATGGGAGCGTTAATTTATATTATCTCTCTTTTGCACACTCAAGGCATTCTGCCTTATTTTATCAGTGTGCTTTAGTTTGGCTTGAGCCTGTGATGTGAAAGTGGTGTAAAAACTCATCATTCACATCAAGTAAGCCCCTCTCTCTTAAAGAAGAAATAACTTCAGAATTACAATCAGTTTCTAATGGCCACTCTCTTGTATAGCCATCACATTCTCCTTTATCTGTAGCATCAATGCATACAAGATTTTCTAAGATCACAATATCTCTTTTGGCATCAATATTATTTGCAACTCTCCAAACAATCATATAGGGATTATCCAAATCATTCTTATGTGCATCAAGAGCAATAAGAATGCTTAGATGCTTTTGTAGTGGAGCAAGAGCATGGAAAGAGGGGAGCAAAGAGTGGGAATCTTTTTGCACTCCAAGTAAAGTAATGGGATGGTGGGTGTGAGTAAAGTATTGACGCAAGAGCTCTGCTTCTGGCATAAGGGCTTTAATTTTTTTAAATAATTCCTCATCGCTTAAAAGCACAAAATCTTCATTTCTCACTTCATCTCCACTCACATCAAGCCCAAGTTTCCCCCCTTGTGCATATTTTGGTGAGGAGTGATCGAGCGCATCGCAAATCCCCTCAGTAATAAGGATTTTACTAGGGTGGAAGCGATTGAGAATGTGAGTGGTGAGGGCTTGATAATCTGTGAGTTTAGGAGAGGAAGCATTCACAAAGATTGCATGTTTGACAAAACTCATTTGACCCACACCCCAAAAAGCATGCATAATTTGTTGAGAGTGGGCGGGATAGTTTGGAGAGATTTGAGCAAGGATAAGATTATGAAAAACCCCATTTTCTGGCATATGATAATCAAGCAGTCCATGAGCTGTAGTTTTGAGTATAGGGAGAAAGAGTCGTTCAGTAAGATAGCCCATATATTTATCTTCTAGTGGAGGCTTACCTACAACAGTAGCAGGGAATATGGCAGAGCGTTTGTGAGTGATTGCGCTAACTTCTAATACAGGATAGGGCTCAATAGGCGTATAGTATCCAGTATGGTCTCCAAAAGGTCCTTCAAGCTCCATTTTACTAGGATCTACCCATCCCTCAATGACAAAATCTACATCAGAAGGGATCATAATGGGATTAGTGATAGATTTAACAAGTTTAACCTTTTTGGAGCGAATCATTCCATAGAGCATTAACTCAAATGCACCATAGGGCATTGGAGCTTGTCCACACCAAGTATAGAGTGGATCCCCACCCAGTGCAATGCTTACAGGCATTTTTACTCCCGCTTTTTGATACTCATGGAAGAAGTGATTGGAGTCTTTGTGGATTTGCCAATGCAAAGCTAGGTGAGTATCATCAAAGATTTGCAAGCGATACATTCCTAGATTTTTCACTTCTCCTTTAAGACTTTGGGTATAAACTTGCCCCATTGTAATGAATGCTCCCCCATCTCTCTCCCAAGTCTTAAGAGCTGGAAGTTCTAGAAGGGAGGGATTAAGATTGATAATTTCTTGGCACTCTCCTTTAGTGCGAAGGATCTTAGGAAATGCATGTCTAAGGGAAAAAAGCTCTTTGGCTTTGATGATTTTATCCCCAAGGGTTTTTGGAGGAGAGAGTTTAAGGAGATTTTCAATTCTATGTGCAATCTCTTCAATCTCTTTTCCCACAATCAGATCAAGGAGCTTAAAAGAACCAAAAATATTTGTTAAGACTGGGGTTGTAAAGCTTTTATTTCCTCTTTTAGGATGAGTGAAGAGAAGGGCTTGGGGATTTTGTTTTTTAACTTCAATATAGGAGAGGTGGGCGATTTCTAGATCAATATCAAGTGGAGTGTCAATGACTTTGAGTAGATTATGTTTTTGGGCGAGGTTGATGAAATTTTGCATTTTTACCCTTTGTATGAAATTAATAATCTTTAAAGACTAGAATTATAACCAAAGCTTATTCTTAAGTTAAAACCTTATAAAATAATAGGGAAAAAAGATGATGAGAATAGACGCTAAAAAGAGAGGAAGTAATGTCTCTTTAATTTTATCATGACAAGAAATACTTAATAAATACTTATATTTATTATTTTTATATTTTTAATATTTATCCCCCCCCCCCTAAAAGATTTCAGATATAATGGTCTAATCTTAATTTAAATTAATAAGTTAAGATAAATAAAAGTAAAAGATTCTTTTACAAACAAAATGGAGACAAAATGAAAAGCATCACTTTAAAGGATAAAGTAAGTAAATCTTCTTGGAGAAAAATCTTCTGCACTACTCGTAGCATTGGGTTAAGCTCATTGTTTTGCAGCGTTGCAATTGCTGATGAGACAGTCAGCAATCTTGCAAAAGTGCTAGAGTTGCAAACTAAAGATCCTTCATCAATAGAGTTAGTTTCATCAAACTATTCATCTAAGTTTGTTCCTTCAGTATCTCCAGGATTTTATCAACTCAAAGATGATATGACTAAAGGGGAATTGTTAGACACTTCTACAATCATTGCCTTTGATACAGTAGTTATTGATGGTAAAAATTATTCTACATTTAAGTTTTCAGATCAAGCTCTAGACACCTTTAAACTGTATGTTACAGGAGAATCTGTCGTATGGGATGACTCTAAAAAACAGTTAACTATTCCTAAAAACTCAATATTTGTTTCAACTCAAGGTTTAGCTATGGGTGAGAATGGAGGAGGAACATTGCAACTCGACCAATGGACATCCAAAAATAATACAGATGAAAAAACTTTCATTATGGATCTCTCTGGTGTAGAGGAGTCTTCTTATGCTTTTTATGGAAATCTTAATTTCACAGGTAAAACAGATGGAAATAAGCAAAATTACTCCTCTAAAACTGCTGAACTAAGATTGGGAGGA
>NZ_NXLU01000019.1 GCF_003364215.1 Helicobacter cholecystus | reverse complement strand
TTTATTCCTTTATTCCTTTATTCCTTTATTCCTTTATTCCTTTATTCCTTACTGCTTTTGTTCTTCTTTACTTTGAGCACTCTCTTGCTCTTTACTCTCACTCTTTTGAGTTTCTTCCTTACTCTCTACTTTAAGAGGAGCAGAACTTTTACTTACTTCAGGAGCATAGTTAATTTTCTCACCAAAGCTATATCTTACACCTAGATTAACTTGATACTCTGTTGTAATATCTCCTCCAAAGCTTCTCTCAAAGTCAAAGTAGATTCGAGTATTGTCTTTAATCTCTACATTAGTTCCAAGATTAAGTTCAAATCTTCCTGTAGAACCAAGAGTTTTAAGCTGAGTTGTTTTATTAAGGTTTGTTGTTAAAGAGATCTCTCCTCCCTTAATATAATCATAGGCATAATAAGTTCCTACATACACACTTGCTTTAATGTCTTTACCTTGTGTAAATCTCTTTAAATCATAAGCAAAGTTTGCTCCTAGTCTACTTCTAAGATTAAAGATTGCATCTTGAGTACCATTAAGACTTGCCTCAGATAAAACTTGTTTAAGATTGCTTGCATTAAAGTATCCTAGTGAGAATTCAACTTGAGGATCAATATACCACTCACTCTCATTTCCAAGTTTAAATCGATATCCAAACTCATCAGAGAGAACAATTCCATAATTGTTTGTATTGTAGTTTGAACTCTGTCCTGCCATATTAATTGAGCTCATAATGAAACTGAATTTAAAGATGGTGTCATTAAACCATCCACTATCCTCTACATAAGAGTTATAGATTGCTAGTTCTACTGCATTAGAGTTAGTTTTATCAATCCCCTTAGCATTACCATCAATATCTAGCATTGTTTTAGGCTTAATGATTGAATTTGCATAAGAGAGAGCAAATCCTAAATAGTTATTGGCTTCATTAAATCCAAAGGCATAATCATATCCAGCTTGAAGAGTTGTATAGATAGATTTGGTTTGTAATCCATAAGAGGTGCTAAGCATTCCATTAAAGATTCTTCCCCAAGCTCCTTGAGAGTGATTATTATCTCTTAGCTCTCCCATTCTCTTATTTAAAGAGTTAAAGTTTGCTAAGAAGAGATCATAGTTAAGTCCTAGTGCAGTAGTGCTTGCAAGAGTATTGGCAGCAGAAGCACCCTTAG
This sequence comes from Helicobacter cholecystus, assembly GCF_003364215.1. Classification (GTDB taxonomy): domain Bacteria; phylum Campylobacterota; class Campylobacteria; order Campylobacterales; family Helicobacteraceae; genus Helicobacter_G; species Helicobacter_G cholecystus. The sequence continues at coordinate 1,237 of NZ_NXLU01000019.1, read as the reverse complement.
ACTCTACAGAGCTAATAAAGTAAGTGGTGTAATCTGCAGTATTAGCACTATCACCCTCTTGAGCTACAGCTGCAGCATTAACTCTACTATTTCCACTAGCTTGATTTTCTCCATTACTATTAACTACTTTTCCATATTGATCTGTATTTGCAGTCGTGAGTGTTGTTCCTACTTCATCAAACCCTTGGATTTGAGTGGCACCTTTAAATGTAATGCCTGAGCTTGTTTTTACAGTTGCTACTGCAATATTGCCTTGCTTCTCACTTCCTCCCCCATGGTAGGTGAGTTGAGCAATATCTGTATTGGCATCATAGATAGTTTGGATATAGTTTGTGTTTGTTGAGGCTAGAGTTGCACCACTAGATACTGTGCCACTAGATGCATCACCCTCACTTAAGGCATCATGAATAATGATACGATCTGAGTAGACATAACCATACTTGCCATTTGCCCCACCACTATTAGAGTTTCCTCCTAGAGTGGCATTCTTAGCATCTACTTGAGCATCTGCTTCTTTTTGGATTGCATTATCTGCTCCTTGGGTTGCATTAGCATTGACATACACTCTAAAGAGAGCTCCTGAACCTTTAAGACCTGTAGAAGAAGAAGCTTGAACTGCACCTGCACCACTGCTAGGAGCATCTCCAATTTCAAGAAGTCTAAAGTTGCTTCTCTCCTTTAAGTTACCTAGAGCATCTCCCATTGTTGCAATATCAATAATGGTGTTATTTTGAGCAAAGGTATCTAAAAGCATTTCATTAGTGTTATAGCCACTGGATTTAAGAGTAAGACTTTTAAGTTTTAGATGCTCTACATCAGTTAAGAGCTTAGAGCTATCTTCCATCACAAGATGAATGAGTGCATCATTTTGTAGTTTAATATCTCCTACAAAGGCTGAATGTTCTCCAATGACAACATTGTAGTTATAAGTTGTAGCACTATCACTGCCATCTTGAGAGCTAACACCTCTACTTGAAGCAGCAGCAGTGCTAGAAGCTAGAGGAGAGATATTACCAAGAGCAAGACCTTGGATATGCACTGTATCAGTTTGAGTTTTACTGCTTCCATTATTGACCCTTGCAGTTGTAACATTAAGCAATCCTCCATCTTTAAAAGTATCAGAGAAGTAATGTCCATAAGTCTCTAAGAAAGATTTTTGAGTATCTCCAATGCTGACTTGCTTATCAGAGAGAGCAAGTTTGACTCCATCTTTATAGGTTTTACCTAAAACTTTATT
>NZ_NXLU01000018.1 GCF_003364215.1 Helicobacter cholecystus | reverse complement strand
GCATTAGGATTTCCTGATAATCCAGACTTTTGGGAGAAAGGGTTAGGGATTTATATTATCAGTGGAATTTGTGGCACTTTCTCACTTTGGCTTTTATTTCTGAAAGACCATCAAAAGCTCTATCAAAAGATTCTGTTTATTCTTTTTAGTCTCTGCCTATTTTTTTGTTTTTATGTAGGTATTCAAGAGAGTGTAAATATAAATGGTATTCTTAAATATATTTTTCAAGGAATTATTGGTATTGGTGCAATTAATTCCTTTATTTTTCTCCCCATAGCCTATCTATTCTTTTGTCTTGGAGAATTTATTATCTTCCTTATACTCTGCTATGAAATCCTCCCCAAACATTCCAAATCCCCTACTCCCAAAGAATCCTAATGCCTAATCTTCTCTTTCTCCTCCTTTACTTCTCTTCTCTCTTTGTACTTCCAAATATCCCCTCTCTTCTCTTAAATGAAGTTGCTCAGAGTGCAAGTGAGGATGCTAGGGCATATTTAGGAGAGTGGGAAGGGAGAGGGGAGAGGGAGAATGCTGAGATAAGGAGGAGACCTTTAGATATATCTCTAAATATTCCAATTGCTGGAAGAGAGACACTTGAATTTACTATTACCAATTCTCTGATGTTCCCTCTTTTTAAAACATACAATTTTCAACATGAACAAATCTTCTTTGAAGATGAGGAGGGTGGGAATGTGGGATTCTTTGGAGATAGTCAGGTTAGACCAGACACACTAGAAAATATTTTTAAATACAAGCCAAAAAATAATACAAAATATGACGACAAAATTATGAGAAAAGCAATAGATCGAGTAGCCCCTCAAACAAAAAGCTATAACTTTCTCATGAATAATTGTCAAGATTTTATTCAAAGAGTTATACAAGAGTATCACACACTGAGCAAGGAGAAATAATGATTGCGATGTCTGAAAGTATAATTGCATTTTCATTGCTTAACCTTGCTCTTGGAATATTTTTATATTATATTGCTGTAATTTATAGATTAATAATATTTAAATCATTAAAATTACTCGGAAACTGTTTTGCTATCTTTTCTCTATTGTTACTAAATTTTATTTTATTTTTTAAACCTTCTACTTTCATTATCTTGCTTATTGCTATTATTAGCTCTATTAGTTTAATTTATGATTTTTTACAAAACCATAAAAAATGTTATTTATGTTCTTGCTCATCATTAATAATAGTACATTTATATGGAATTATAATTATTGGATGTTTGTCCCACTCAGTACTAGCCTTTTTTATCTACTTGTATCTGACAAATTTTTGTTTATTCTTCTCTTGTTTTAGTAAATTAGCAACATTTAAACAAATTTTTTGTCTCTCTTTTTTTGTTACCTTACTTATATTTTGCCTAAGTTGGCTGGAAGCACAAAGTGGACAGATTCTGTTTGTATGCTACCTTACTGTGTATTCTATAATTTCTATTTGCATTATTGTATTAATTACAATAAACATATTTTCATATTTAGTACAAATAATTAAGAAAAACTCATGAGAAAAGCGGTAAAAGATCTGAAAAATAGATATAGGGAAATATTCAATCAACAAAGAGTCAGACAATGACTGCTTATTCTATTTGTCTTATGGCACTGATGATTGTGAATTTTGGGATTATGATTTATAAAAAAACAGAAAAGGGAATAGTGATTATTATTGGAATAGTGGCATATGGAATGTTTGTTTTTACAAAAGATTTATTTTCTGATGAGTATCCATTTTTTGGATATTTATTGGCTCTTGTATGTCTATCCCTCTTTTTATACAAAAAATATGGCTCACAATGTTTGGGAACTATCTTTTTTGCATTGCCTTATGTGATTTTTACAAGAGCACTTGGACTTCCTGATAATCCGAATTTTGGAGAAAAGGAATTGGGGATTTATTTTATCAGTGGAATTTGTGGCACTTTCTCACTTTGGCTTTTATTGTTAAAGTATCATCAAAAGCTCTATCAGAAGATTCTATTTTGGGTTTTGAATATAAGTTTTCTTTTTTTGTTTTACGCAGCCATTCAAACTGGGGAAAATATAAATTACATTCTTAAATATATTATCAGCGGAATCGGCAGTGCAATGATCATCATTGCCCTTATTTTTCTCCCCATAGCCTATCTATTCTTTTATTGTGGAGAATTGATTATCTTGCTCACACTCTGTCATAAATTCCTCCCTGAAGATTCCAAATCCCCTACTCCCAAAGAATCCTAATGCCTAACTTTCTCTTATTTCTCCTCCTTTACCTCTCTTCTCTCTTTGCACTTCCAAGTATCCCCTCTCTTCTCTTAAATGAAGTTGCTCAGAGTGCAAGTGGAGAGGATGATGAGGTGGAGTATTAAGAGAGGGGAATAGTTATAATGCTAGGGCATATTTAGGAGAGTGGGAAGGGAGAGGGGAGAGGGAGAATCTTACGATATTTGTTC
>NZ_NXLU01000017.1 GCF_003364215.1 Helicobacter cholecystus | reverse complement strand
TTTATTACTTATTCCTTTATTACTTATTCCTTTATTCCTTTATTCCTTACTGCTTTTGCTCTTCTTTACTTTGAGCACTCTCTTGCTCTTTACTCTCACTCTTTTGAGTTTCTTCCTTACTCTCTACTTTAAGAGGAGCAGAGCTTTTGCTTACTTCAGGAGCATAGTTAATTTTCTCACCAAAGCTATATCTTACACCCGCATTGATTTGATACTCTGTATTAATTTTACCTCCAAAGCTTTTCTCAAAGTCAAAGTAGATTCGAGTATTGTCTTTAATCTCTATATTAGTTCCAAGATTCATCACTGCTCTAGTATCACTTTTAATAGAGCTTTGCAGTGAAGCTATTCCACCAAAGTTCTCAGTCAATGTGACATCTCCACCATTGACATAATCACTCTCAGCAAAGATTCCCACATAAGCCTTGGCTTGAATATTTTTACCTTCAGTAAAGTTCTTAAAGTCATAGCCAAAGCTAGCTCCAAATCTACCTTTAAGATTGATGAGAGCTTTTGCTTTTGCCTCTAGTCTATTATCCCCTGCATTTTGGATATAAGAAGAAGCATTGACATAGCCAAATGAGAGTTCAGCTTGTGGATCAATATACCATTCTTGCTTAGCTCCTAGTTTAAATCGATATCCAAACTCATCACTTAGGATAACTCCAAAGTTGTTTGTAGAGACACTATGCCCACTTGCAGTTCCATCAAGAGTGAAGCTATTGCTGATGTAGTCAAATTTAAAGATTGTGTCATTATACCAACCACTATCTTGCACATAAGCATTATAGATCCCAATCTCTACAAGATTACTTGTAAGTTTTCCTCCTAGCAATCCTTCAGTTACACCTGTATATTGATTGGTTAGATTATTTGTTTTTGAGCTTGAGTGGCTATAAGCAAGAGAAGCTCCTAGATAATTACTTGCTCCATTTCCTACTCCAAAGGCATAATCATATCCAGCTTGCACTGTGACATAGCCTGTTTTACTTCCTACTCCAAAGTCACTGCTTAGTGATCCACCAAAGATTCTTCCCCAAGCTCCTTGAGCTCCATTATTATCTCTTAGCTCTCCCATTCTCTTATTTAAAGAATTGAAGTTTGCCACAAAGATATCAAGACTTGTTGCAAAGCTAGAGGCTGCAGTTTGTGCAATAGAATTAACAACGCCATAACTTCCAGCATTAGAGACAAAGTAAGTGATGTAATCTTTACTTGAAGCAGAAGTCTTACCACTCTCATCAGTCTCTACAGCTTTAAGTGTGCTTGAAATAATCCCAAAGCCTTGTTGATAAATTGTGGATTTAACAGCAAGCACTCCTTGATTCTCTAATGGAGTATTAGCCCCATTACTAGAGCTAATCTTTTTTACTGTAACTACTGCAATATTGCCTTCTTTCTCAGTTCCCCCCTCACTATAGCGGATATCATTAAGATGAGTATTTGAGCTATAAGCAAGTTGCACATAAAGCTCACCCTCAACTTGTTTGCTATTATCTCCAGCATTGAGCACAACTAGTCTATCTGCATAGGCTTTGGCTGTCTGCGTAGAAGAGTCTCTAGTATTACTATTAACTTTTACTCCACCCAAACTCGCTTGGCTTTGATCAGCATGAGCATCTACATAGCCTATATAGAGCCATTTGGATTTTGGATCTTGGTTAGAAGTATTGTTTACTACCCATCCAGTATCTGTGTTTGCAGTCTTTGAACCAATCACTAAAGCTCTAAAGGAAGGAGTATCTCTATTGACATTATTCTTACTCCCACCATTAGTCGCTAGGTCAATGATTGTAGCTTGTTGGGCTAGAGTATCAAGGCTAAGTGCTTGCATATCAATTTGACTTTTAGAAGTTGTATTAAGAGTGAGTGTGTTGAGGAGACTTTTATTCTCTGAGATGATAAGTTTAGAGAAGTCTTTCATCTCTAAATTGAGTTTTATAACATTGCTAGGAGTAGAAGGATCTCTAGTGATAACATCAGCTCCCTCTAAAGTAACACTTCCAACAAGAGCAGAATTTTCATTAAGGACTAAAGAGTAGGTTTTAGAAGATGAGGCATCCGCTCTAGTTGTAGTTGGTTTGAGTTGCAAAGAAGTCACATCTCCAATAAGCAATCCACTCACTTCTGCACTATCAGCATCTACAGTTCGTTTAGTTGTTAAAGTGAGTAAAGAGCCATCAGCATTTCTATAAAGATCCCCAAAGGTTCTGACTACACTTTTATTTTCATTACCATACTCAAGAGTTTTATCTGCAATACTGAGTTTTAATCCATTGTAATAAGTAACTCCTAGCACTTGTCCTTTTGTAATGTCTGTAACATTAGGGCTTGTAAAATCATCAGTAACACTCTCTCTACTCTCACCTCTAGCAGTGCTAGAACTTGAAGCTTGATTAAGGTTATTTGCAGAAGAGAAAAGCAGATTGACTTGAGCTCCTTGATCATAATTAATCTTAGCAGCAAGATTAAGAGCATTTGCACTGCTATTAGCATCCATAACAATATTGCTCACTCCTCCAGTAGCATTCACCCCAAATATTCCTGTTGCACTATTTAAAGGATTGCTACTCCCTTGACGAAGAACAATGTTGCTTACACCACTAGTGGTAGTGAGTGTTCCAGTATTAGTAGCTTCTCTAGTGCTTGGTGCAGAAGGTGAGGTAATAAGCTGAGCAGGCAACCAGAATGCATTATCAAAGACAATTGAATTCTCTCCACCATTTGTAATGATATTACCATTGAGTGAGGCAAGAGTTGAGAGGTCAGAAGAATCTTCAAAAGGTAAAGGAGTAGAAGCAGTGCCAAGAGTTCCTTTGATGTAGATATTATTTCTACCATGATTTGAGCTAATGATGTCTCCTGTGATGCTAGCACCATTGTTGGCTGTAAT
>NZ_NXLU01000016.1 GCF_003364215.1 Helicobacter cholecystus | reverse complement strand
GCAAAAACCGAAAACACAAAGATGAATTAAGTCTTTTTCTAGCCCACCCCCAACTAGAAAATTTAAACTTTAATCTCTTCTTTAGAAACTGTATCTTGCTCCAAAGTTAAATTGCATAAAGGTTCTTTGCTTATCTCCAAAGCTCTTTTCTACATCAATATAAAGTCTTGCATTCTCTGTAAGTCCAATATTACTTCCAATATTAAGCATTGCTCTTCCATTACTTTGGACACTATCAAGAGGGTTTGAAACTCCACTCTTAGAGAGGGCTTGTGTATTTCCTCCATTAATATAGTCATATTCGTAGAATGCTCCTACATAAAGACTTGCAAAGCCCTTTGCTACACTAAATTTCTTTCCTAATGTTGCTCCTGCTCTTGTTCTTAGAGTAAAAATAGAATCTTGAGAGGCTTGAAGTGTTGCATTTGTGGCAAGCATTTCACGATTAAAATCACTTTGATTAAAATATCCTAATGCCAATTCTACTTGTGGATCAATATACCAACTTGCATCACCTCCAAATTTATAGCGATATCCAAACTCATCACTGAGCACCATTGCAAAGTTATTGGTTTTACTCTCTAAAGAGGGGTTATCAGTCATGCTAAAGGTGCTCATAATGTAGTCAAACTTTAAGATTGTGTCATTATACCAACCGCTATCTGCCACATAGCTATTATAAACTCCTACTTCTACCATAGAAGAATTTACATCTTTGAGGGCAATGCTTGCTCCATTACCTGCTTGAATATTTAGAGTATTGCTCTTTGTCCAAGACTTACCATAAGCAATAGTTACCCCTACATAATTTTTAACATTCTCTCCCACATTTAGAGCATAGTCATATCCTCCTTGGGCTGTTATATAATCTGTTTTACTTCCCGCTCCAAAGTCACTGCTCATAGCTCCCCCAAAGATTCTTGCCCACACACCTTGAGTATTTGGGTTATCGCGTAATTCTCCCATTCTTTTATTTAAAGAATTGAAGTTAGCAAGATAGAGATCATAATTCACTGTCAATGCAGATCTTGCTACATCTTTGATTTCTGGTGCTACACCTTGGCTTGTGGATGAACCGAGATAAACTTTTCCATCATCTTCTTTAATGACTTGGGCTTTAATCACATCATAGCCAATAAGACTTTCTCCACCTACAACATCGATATCCTGCATCCCCTCACCTATTTGGACATTATCATTTCCATCTTTTACATAAGTTACAGCCAAAATATCATCAACATTTCCCATTACAGTAAAAATCGCAGTTCCTGAAGCCTTAAAATCATTCCCATTCTGATTGAAAATAATCTTATCTGCTTTAGTTGGAGAACTTTCTTTTGGATTAATATAAAGATGAAATGTTGTAATTCCTGAATATTCTTTATTAACACTAAGGGTTTTAAAGGCTCTTGTTGAGATTGTTCTTGTAAGAGGATTACCCTCAGAATTTGCCATAGCAAGATCAACAATTCCCCCATTTCCTTGAAGCTTAGAAATTGCATTAGTTCCACCTTTAAGGAAAAGAGTTGCAGCAGAGATATGAACTTCTGCCTCTCCTCCTAAATTATCATCTCCCGCACTGATTGCACTCCCTAGTATAAGGTTTCCACCATCAAGATTAAGAGTGAAGCCTTTGGTATTGGCTACAACTTGGCCATTAATTTCATCTGTAATTGTGGTTGTGCCACTTTTAAAGTTAAAGACATTATGGCCAATATCTGCATTTTTAATTTCTATACTTTTAATTACACCCCCATTAAGATTAAGTTCTGCTCCATGTCTATCTCCGCCCATTAGAACTTTAAGATTATCTCCTTGTATTTCTTGAATTGTTGCAGTCACTTTATTGCTACTTCCATCAAGCTCAAGAACACTACTTGCAGAAGTAGTAGTTGAGAGAGTGGAGATATCTGTTTGTGTATTTTTAAGTGTAAGCTGTGAAGTTGTACCAGAGAGATTAACATTTTTAACTCTAACACTACTTCCAGTAAGTACAGCACTCTTATTGCCTGAAGTTGAATCAATATTAATGCTAGTTTCCCCATTACCACTCATTCCACTTACAAGATTAAGAGTTGTTCCATGATCAAGGAAGAAAGCCAATCCTTTTCCTTCAGTCACTGATACAGAATCATCAATAGTCATTGTATTGTTTCCATTAAGAGTAAGAATGTTCTTCACTCCACTTAAAATAGAGAGGGTTTTAATTTCTTGAGAGGTTGCTGTATTAAGAGTAAGACTTATAGATTTCTCTGCATTAATTCCAGCAAAATTTACTTGTAAGTTACCTCCATTACTGATTGTATCAATAGTGGTTGAAAGATTATCATTAAGTGAAGCGTCAAGATTGAGTGTTGAGCTTGTAGCGGAAGTATCAAGTGTTGTAATCGCATTATTTGCACCTTTGAGTGTAAGAGAAGTAGCCTCTCCCTTAAGGGTGAAGTTATTTTTTCCATTATTTGCTTTTTCTATATTTCCATTGACTACAGCAGTACCACTCAAGTTTATTGTATTGTTAGAGTTAGAATTTACAGACATTTTACCAATTGTCAAATCAGCTTGATCAAATGTTAGAGTGATTCCTCCTGCACCATTGGCTTTATTTGTACCTGCAGAAAGTTCATCAATCACAGCAGTTGCACTCTGGGCTTCAATAGTGATGCTATTATTACTATTAGTGTTGCCTCCTGAATTTAGCTTAGAGAGATAAGCATTGAGTGTTTTTGCTTTAATGGTTGTTGTTGATGTCAATCCTCCCCCTGAGCTAATTGCACTCTTTGCTCCAGAAGAACCTAAAGTAAGTGTTCCTTGTTCTGCCTTGATTGAGTTTGTTCCACCATTGAGGGAAAAGTCTCCAAGAGCTGTAATATTCCCATCATCTACTTTGATTGTATTGGATGCAGAATTAGAAGAGCCTGATACATTTCCATTAATTGTAATATTTCCCTTAGTTACAGAGATTGTGTTGGTTCCAGAGTTATTGGATATGCTTCC
>NZ_NXLU01000015.1 GCF_003364215.1 Helicobacter cholecystus | reverse complement strand
CACTGGAATTGAGAGTGTAGATGTATCTATAGCTGCTACTCCTGGAGCTCCTGTTGAACCTCCTGCTGAACTTGGAGATTTTCTGAGGATGAGATTAGTTTTTGCACTACTTCCATTTGTAATGACCACTCCTCCTGCATTTGTTGCACTTCCACTTCCATCCTTAAGGACAGCATAAGGAGTCCATAGACTATCTTCAAAGATGATATTCATACTTCCACTACTGCCATTGCCATTTGTAATGTTTCCAGTTAACCCCAGAGTTAAGCCAGCATTATCACCTTTGCCTTTAATGTAGATATTCTGTCTTCCACCAAGATTATCTAGATGTCCTAGAATGGCAGATTTAGAGAGAGGATCTAAAGATACATTATCAGCTAAATTCGCAAAAAATGCTGAGGGTTGATTTGGAATTTGTCCAAATGAACTATCAACACTGCTCATATCTAAATACAGATTTGCATTTCCAGAGACAGCTGTATCAAGCTCAAGAATTTTTCCATCAGATGCTAAAAAATGAGCAACTCCTTGATTTAATTCTGCTTCTTCTTCTGCAGGAGTAACTTCTTTGAGTTTTGCAATGACAGGAGAGCTCTGTCCTGCACCTGCTCTAAAAGCAATATTATTCCATCCTCCATTATTTGCACTCACACCATTTTTAATTTGTAATGTTCCCTCCATTGCTTTAGAGGCAATATCAGATTGATCTGCTGCTTGTGCATCTACTCTTTGCACTCCTCTTACTTGAGCATTGTCGCTATGAGTAGAAGCAGGTGAGAAAGTAAAGCCATTGTTGTTAATAGAAGAGAGATCGGCTTTGGCGATGGAGTTAACTCCACCAGAGAGTGCAGTGACACTTCCAAGATTGAGATTTGTTGATGTTGTTGCAAGAATAATGTTTTTACCACTACTTTGAGTAACAGAAATGTTTGATCCTGTAGCTTCTTGAGCTTTTTGTGATGCTTTTCCTTGAATGCCTGCATCTACAAGAGTGATTTTTGTAGTGTATTGCCCTGTTGTAATATTTCCTTGGATTCCCACAGAGTTAGAAGAGTTTTTACCCTTAAGAGTAAGATACATTGAACCTGTTCCATTGATATTACCATCAATGATTGCTTGATTATTTAAATTTGCTTCTGAAAGATCTAGATAAATATTTGCATTCCCCTCAATAGCATTTCCATTGTCTCCTGCAGAAATAACACTATTTGTTTGACTTCCATTTTGAGCTTTGAAGGCAATATTTGTCCAACCCCCATTATTTCCTATAATTCCTTGCTTAATTTGAAGGGTTCCAGTGAAAACTTTAGAATCCATGCTAGAAATTTCTGAAGTATTTTCAAAGCTTTCCTTAGCAATAGAATTAATCCCACCACTTGTGGTGATTTTATTAATAGTGAGTGCACTTGTTGCGCCACTATTGTTTTTGAGTAGGAGGATGTTTTTAGTATTGCCATGCCCAGTTGTTTTTACTTCATTAAAGACAATATGATTAGTAGTACCCTCAAAGGTTAGAGTGTTGCGTTTTTGAGTGTTGCCGTTACTTGCATTATTTGCGATAAGAGAAGAGGTATTTGTAGATAAAGCTGATGCATCTTCAGATAATGCATTTCCAATTGTAGCATTGCCTTTGAATGTGATAGTATTACTACCTTCATACCCACCACTTCCAGCCAGAATAGTTCCTTGAATACTTCCTGCATTATTAAAAGTAATAGTGTTTGATCCATTTCTATTAGCTTTAATATCACCTATGATTTTACTTACTTCTATGTCTGAAGAAGATGCTTGTTGCTGTGATGTGGAACCAAAGATCAAGGTATTGGTGCCACCATTTGTTTCAATATTTCCTGTGGTTGTTCCACTTTGTTTAAAGGTAATATTATTGCTTCCACCACTTGAAGTGATGTTTCCTGTGATTTCTCCTATGTTAAAGGTGATTTTATTTTCACTAACTGCCGTATTTGCCCTTGATACGGAAATATTACCCTTTAGAATTTGCCTTTCTGTTGCATGATCAAAAACAACATTGTTGTAACCACCTCTATTTCTGATAAAATTAGCAGTAACATCCCCTCGCATTGAACCATGATGGAAAGTAATATGGTTTCCTTTGTTTGTATCACTACTACCTACATATCCTCGTCCATAGCTAATAATATTTCCAGTTAAAACAAAATTCTCACTATTTATTTCTGATATTTGAGAATTTACGGCACTAAAAGTCACAACTTTTTTTTGAAAGTCATTACCATTTCCAGAATGTCCTGTTAAAATATTTCCCACCATTTTCGCACCATTTGTAAAGTTTACAACTAGATCCTTTGTGTTACGGCCACCGTTTTTTTGTCCTCCAATATTTCCCTGTAGAGTTCCTCCAGATAGATTAAAGGTTCCGCCCCAGCAATTACTTGTTACATTTCCTTTGACATAGTTTTTTTCTAGGGCATTGTTGGTATCTTTGAAATTTATATTAAGAGTTCCACCCTCAATTTTGATATTTGTTGCACTTCCGCTACTGTTTTGAATATAGCCACTTTTTTCAAAAGTGAATACAGCAGTATCTTGATGTTCGGATACTCTTATTGTGTTAGAGTGAATATAGCTTCCAGTTTCTTTAAAAATGACATTTGCCCAATATCCAACATCTCCCTGAATATAACTATCTTGTTGCTCAAATACAATAACACCGCTAGAAACATTTCCCTGAATATAGTTTGTTTTCCCCTTAAAAACTACATTATTACTTTCTGCATTAACATTTCCTATAATGTGTCCATTTTCAAAGGTAACTGAAATAGGGTTATTTGTGCCACTATTTTTTGTTTGAGTACTGATTGTTAGATTTCCTTCAAGATTGGCATTAGTTTTGAAGTTATAAGTTGAACCACCTGTGTTTTTGGCATTATGGATAATATTTCCCTGAATGCCCTTTCCTCCAAAAGTAGTCTTAAATAAATTATTATTGGTGCCATTGCCATCACTCCCATTAACTTCAATATTTCCCTTAAGGGCAAAGGCCTCAGATTTTATATTATCCAATTTGAGTTCAAAAGTTTTGCTTACTTGAGAATTAAAATTAACTTTAAGTGTTCCTCCCCCATTATTCCCGAGCTGGATTCCTTTGGTATTTGTGCTTGTTCCATTTTGTAATGAGAAGTAGTTATTGCCATTATTACCGACTGAGATTGTATAGTTATTATCACTTATAGAGCTTGAAGGTGCGCCATTACCATCGAAATTGATTATAAGTTGCTTGAATGGATTGCTACTAGATGAATTAACTGGCATCCAATAGTTTTCCATATCTCCGGAAGATGCGTTATTCCAAGAAAAATCACTGTTAGGGGTAAATTGTTGAGTACTACTTTCATTTGCCCCATAGCAAAATATAGGATTTTCACCTTGTCGTGCAGTTGAACAAGTTTCTTGTGCACTCCCCACACTCACACCAAGAGCTAAAGCAAGTGAACTTGCAATTATGGGCTTAAATAAAGAATATTTAGGGTTTAATTTATCCCCCCCCCCCTTGTCTTCTATAAGAATAAAAATTTACTTTTTTCATGCTTATCTTAATCTCCTATTTATTTATTTTAATTTAAATTTCCTTCATAGAAATTTAAATGAGATTATATACAAAAATCTACGGGGGGGGGGGGGGTAAATTTATTAAAATTATATTTTTTTGTATTTATATATTTAAGAAAATAATAATATTAATATTATTAAAAGTGATAGAATAACTATAAATAGGGTATTTATA
>NZ_NXLU01000014.1 GCF_003364215.1 Helicobacter cholecystus | reverse complement strand
AAAAATCCCTTAATGGAGAGCTTTGCATTAAAGAGGCCCTCCACTTCTATGAAGATACACTATGATTTTACTCTCAACCCTCTGCTCTCCTAAAAGTATAATCCCATTAAACAATCATTTCCTCATTCTTTTGCCCTAGAATATCTTTGATATTCAAGATTGAGTGAAATACTTTTTATAATGAAAAGATCATTAGTATGGATGTATATATTGATGCAAGGTTTGATTCATTAAGACAAGAGATTAGAAGAAATATCAAGAAAATCAATAAAGAGCTTTCTTATTAAAATATTTTAAAAACATTAATCAAACTTTTAAAAAAATATTGAAGAATTCTTAGAAGAAAAAGAAGTAAATCCCAACCCTGCATCGACCTACATTCCCACACCTGAAAGGTGCAGTATCATCAGCGATGAGGAGCTTAACTTCCAGGTTCGGAATGGAGCTGGGTGTGACCTCCTCTCTATAGACACAGGGAAAAGGGAAGAGAAGATAAGCTCTTATCCTCTATTCCCTTTTCATTGGGATTATATCATAACTAAAGCCTCTTAGTAATAGCTATACACTCAATAAGGCAGTGAAGACACATTCACTAGGTTTTATTTGTATTTGATAAAAATAAGCCAAACGGTCTATTAGTATTAGTCAGCTAAATGCATTACTGCACTTACACATCTAACCTATCAAGCAAGTAGTCTTCTTGCGACCTTCAGGGAAAGTTAATCTTGGAGTTGGCTTCCCGCTTAGATGCTTTCAGCGGTTATCACATCCGTGCGTAGCTACCCAGCGATGCCCTTGGCAGAACAACTGGTACACTAGTGGCACGTCCATCCCGGTCCTCTCGTACTAGGGACAGCTCTCCTCAACTTTCCTACGCCCACGGCAGATAGGGACCGAACTGTCTCACGACGTTCTGAACCCAGCTCGCGTACCGCTTTAAATGGCGAACAGCCATACCCTTGGGACCTGCTCCAGCCCCAGGATGCGATGAGCCGACATCGAGGTGCCAAACCTCCCCGTCGATGTGAGCTCTTGGGGGAGATCAGCCTGTTATCCCCGGGGTACCTTTTATCCTTTGAGCGATGGCCCTTCCACACAGAACCACCGGATCACTATGACCGACTTTCGTCTCTGCTCGACTTGTTTGTCTTACAGTCAGGCTGGCTTATGCCATTACACTCAACTTGCGATTTCCAACCGCAATGAGCCAACCTTTGCAAGCCTCCGTTACTTTTTAGGAGGCGACCGCCCCAGTCAAACTACCCACCAGGCATTGTCCTGCTTGAGGATAACTCAAGCCAGTTAGCAGACAGAAACATTAAGGGTGGTATCTCAAGGATGGCTCCATCTCCACCGGAGTGAAGATTTCAAAGCCTCCCACCTATCCTGCGCATAATGCTCCCATCGGCAGTGCCAAGCTGTAGTAAAGGTCCACGGGGTCTTTCCGTCTTGCCGCGGGTAGGAGGAATTTTCACCTCCACTACAATTTCACTGAATCCCTGGTTGAGACAGCTCCCATCTCGTTACGCCATTCATGCAGGTCGGTATTTAACCGACAAGGAATTTCGCTACCTTAGGACCGTTATAGTTACGGCCGCCGTTTACTCGGGCTTCAATTCAAAGCTTCACCTTGCGGCTGACTAATCCTCTTAACCTTCGAGCACCGGGCAGGCGTCACACCTTATACTTCCTCTTACGAGTTTGCAAAGTGCTGTGTTTTTGGTAAACAGTCGGGAGGGACTCTTTGCTGAGACCACATTGCTGTGGCACACCTTATCGCGAACTTACGGTGCTAGTTTGCAGAGTTCCTTAACCAGAGTTCTTTCACGCGCCTTAGAATACTCATCTCATCTACCTGTGTCGGTTTGCGGTACGGGCAACATTAGCTAAACTTAGAAGCTTTTCTTGGCACGACGGTATCAGTGATTCTCTCTTCCATCCGAAAACTTCAAAGAGCCTGTGAGGTTTGTGATACAGGAGCGGATTTGCCAATCTCCCAACTTACACCCTTCGACCAACTATTCCATCAGTTGGCTCACCTAACCCTATGCGTCCCTCCATCGCACACTAATGTTGGTATAGGAATATTAACCTATTTGCCATCGCCTACCCCTTTCGGACTCGGCTTAGGACCCGACTAACCCTACGATGACGAGCATCGCGTAGGAAACCTTAGACTTACGGCGAATATGATTCTCACATATTTTATCGCTACTCATTCCTGCATGCTCACTTCGCATCGCTCCAGCACTCCTTACCGGTATACCTTCAGCGCAGATACGAACGCTCTCCTACCACTACACGGCACAATTTAAACGATCTTATAGATATTTGCTTAACTCACTTTATGAGCTAAGAAATAAAGCTTATACATAAGCACTTTAGATCATCTAAATTGTGCCGTGTAATCTACAAATTCGGTGTCTATCTTAGCCCCGTTATATTTTCAGCGCGCAATCACTAGACCAGTGAGCTGTTACGCTTTCTTTAAAGGATGGCTGCTTCTAAGCCAACCTCCTGGTTGTCTAAGTAACTGTACATCTTTTTCCACTCAGAATAGAACTTTGGGACCTTATTTGGTAGTCTGGGTTGTTCCCCTCTTGACGATTGATTTTATCACCCACCGCCTGACTCCCAAGATACGGTAATAGGTATTCGAAGTTTGACAGGGTTTGGTACCGCGGTGAGCAGCCCTAGCCCAATCAGAGCTCTACCCCCTATTACTATCACTTGAGGCTATACCTAAATATATTTCGGAGAGAACCAGCTATCACTGAGTTTGTTTGGCCTTTCACCCCTATCCACAGCTCATCCCAACCCGTTTCAATGGGTACGAGTTCAGTCCTCCACGAGCTATTACACTCGCTTCAACTTGGCCATGGATAGATCACTCAGCTTCGGGTCTGCAGCATCTGACTAATCGCCCTTTCAGACTCGCTTTCGCTACGGCTTCGCGTTTGCTTAACCTCGCCAGATACCACAACTCGCAGGATCATTATGCAAAAGGCAGTCCGTCACCCTGATAAATCATAGGGCTCCGAATGATTGTAGGCAGATGGTTTCAGGTTCTATTTCACTCCGCTCACTGCGGTTCTTTTCACCTTTCCCTCACGGTACTTGTTCGCTATCGGTCAAAGAGTAGTATTTAGGGTTGGAGAGTGGTCTCCCCGGCTTCAGCCCGGATTTCACGTGTCCTGGCCTACTCTGGATCCTGCTACCTATGTATCATTTTTCATATACGGGGCTATCACCCTCTGTGGCTAATCTTTCCAAATTATTCTACTAAATGATACAAGTGGATGTTGCAGTCCTCAACCCCCAATGCAAGCATTGGGTTTGCCCTCTTCCCCGTTCGCTCGCCGCTACTAGGAGAATCTCGTTTGATTTCTTTTCCTCTAGGTACTGAGATGTTTCACTTCCCTAGGTTCGCTCCATTTAAGGTAATACATACTCTCTATGTATTGGGTTGCCCCATTCGGAAATCTACGGATCAAAGCTTCTTGACAGCTCCCCGTAGCTTATCGCAGTCTAGTACGTCCTTCATCGCCTCTCTTTGCCAAGGCATCCACCATCTGCCCTTAAAAGCTTATTTTTATATGCTTTCAAAGTATCAATAAAACTGCTATGTGAATGATTCTAAGTCATCACTGCCTTATTGAATGTATATACACTCAAATAAAACAGAGTATTGTAGTCTTATTACTATTAGGCTTTAACAATGAGTTTTTAAATAACATTTAGACCCTAAAGTCTAATATAAATCCTTAAGAGATCAAGGACTTATATTAGACTTTTAGATTGACTTGGTGGAGAATAGCGGGATCGAACCGCTGACCTCCTGCGTGCAAAGCAGGCGCTCTCCCAGCTGAGCTAATTCCCCATAATGGTGGGCTTAGGAGGACTTGAACCTCCGACCTCACCCTTATCAGGGGTGCGCTCTAACCACCTGAGCTATAAGCCCCTACTTTGAAAAAGCAACTAACCAAGAATATAATCTCTGAAAACTAAGCAAAAGTCAGAAAAGTCTGAAAATGAAGCAAGATAAATGAATATCTGCTTATCTCTCTTGAAAGGAGGTGATCCAACCGCAGGTTCACCTACGGTTACCTTGTTACGACTTCACCCCAGTCGCTGCATCCGCCGTGGACGGTAGCCAGTTTAGCATCCCGGCTTAAGGCGAATACAACTCCCATGGTGTGACGGGCGGTGAGTACAAGACCCGGGAACGTATTCACCGTGACATGGCTGATTCACGATTACTAGCGATTCCAGCTTCATGTAGTCGAGTTGCAGACTACAATCCGAACTGAGATATGTTTTTGAGATTTGCTCCACCTCGCGGTATTGCGTCTCTTTGTACATACCATTGTAGCACGTGTGTAGCCCTAGGCGTAAGGGCCATGATGACTTGACGTCGTCCTCACCTTCCTCCTCCTTACGAAGGCAGTCTCCCTAGAGTGCTCAGCCGAACTGCTAGCAACTAAGGACGAGGGTTGCGCTCGTTGCGGGACTTAACCCAACATCTCACGACACGAGCTGACGACAGCCGTGCAGCACCTGTTTTCAAGCTCTGGCAAGCCAGCACTCCGCTATCTCTAGCAGATTCTATCAATGTCAAGCCTAGGTAAGGTTCTTCGCGTATCTTCGAATTAAACCACATGCTCCACCGCTTGTGCGGGTCCCCGTCTATTCCTTTGAGTTTTAATCTTGCGACCGTACTCCCCAGGCGGAATGCTTAATGCGTTAGCTGCATTACTGGAGTGACAAGCACCCCAACAACTAGCATTCATCGTTTAGGGCGTGGACTACCAGGGTATCTAATCCTGTTTGCTCCCCACGCTTTCGCGCATCAGCGTCAGTAGTGTTCCAGCAGGTCGCCTTCGCAATGAGTATTCCTCTTGATCTCTGCGGATTTTACCCCTACACCAAGAATTCCACCTACCTCTCCCATACTCTAGAGTAGTAGTTTCAAATGCAGTTCTATGGTTAAGCCATAGGATTTCACATCTGACTTACTACCCCGCCTACGCGCTCTTTACGCCCAGTGATTCCGAGTAACGCTTGCACCCTCCGTATTACCGCGGCTGCTGGCACGGAGTTAGCCGGTGCTTATTCGTGAGATACCGTCATAATCTTCTCTCACAAAAGGAGTTTACAATCCTAAAACCTTCATCCTCCACGCGGCGTTGCTGCTTCAGGCTTTCGCCCATTGAGCAATATTCCCTACTGCTGCCTCCCGTAGGAGTCTGGACCGTGTCTCAGTTCCAGTGTGTCCGTTCACCCTCTCAGGCCGGATACCCGTCATAGCCTTGGTGAGCCATTACCTCACCAACAAGCTGATAGGACATAGGCTGATCCTTTAGCGAAAAACTTTCCCCCGTAGGGAGTATCCGGTATTAATCACCGTTTCCAGTGGCTATCCCAGACTAAAGGGCACATAACCTATGCATTACTCACCCGTGCGCCACTAATCCACTTCTAGCAAGCTAAAAGCTTCATCGTTCGACTTGCATGTATTAGGCACGCCGCCAGCGTTCACTCTGAGCCAGGATCAAACTCTCCATAAAAAATGTTGTGTTTGTCCTAAAACTCTGTTATGTTTTTAAATCACAAGTTATAACTTCAATATAGAAAATCTATACGGGTTATAAGAGTTGTAAATAAATAACATCAGAATATTAAGTGTTTAAAAATAAAAATTTTTCAAAACTTAACTTTCTTTTGCTTAGTTGTCAAAGATCATTATCTAAAGTTATTTGATGCTTTCAAAATCAATCAACTATCAAATACAATAAATAGAACATCACATTAAGACATAATCTAAGAAAAAAACAATAATATCTTTCACTCTTATGAGTTTAGAAATTAAAGCCAAATTCTAGGGAGATTTAATGTGTCTCACTGAATGTGAAGTGGAAGTATACAACAAAAAAATCAAAATGAGTCAAAAATCTTTACAAAAATTGCAAAAAAATGAAATTTTTATTTTTATAGGGGGTTTACTAGGATATTAGATTACATAAAAATAAAAAATAAAGAATAGGGGAGATAAATGAATTCTTGGTGATAGAGAGCTGTAAGAAGGAAGAGTTAAGAAGTGAGAGGATAGGTTATTTAGGAGAGAGGGAAAAAGAAAAGAAGTGAATTTTAATTCCTAAGCTTTAAAAATAAAAGTATTAATTGTTTCTATAGAACAAGATAATGATGCATGGAAGGGATAAAAGTGTTATCAAGTAAGATTAGGGCATTAATATATTGTTCTTAGAGAGATAAATAGGAGAAAAGAGAGTTAGGTTGCTGGATAAGTGCAACGTTTGCATTGCTCTTCTACTGCTGTGTTTGTTTTAAA
>NZ_NXLU01000013.1 GCF_003364215.1 Helicobacter cholecystus | reverse complement strand
CCTTCAAGATAGTTTACTGTTTTTTTCATTAAGCGTCTCCTTTAAGTCTTAATAGACTATTCTCTCCCCCTAGAGAATAGTCGGGGCTCTATTGTTTATTAGGGTATTATGAATGAGGGTTAATCCTGATTGTTTTATCTTATTTTTATTTCTTTTAAGCTTTTATTTATAATGACACAAGAGGTTTTTAATCACAAAGAGATTTGTTTAAAGATATAGGAATGTTTTTATGGATGAGTTGTTGGTATGGGGGGGGGGGTTAAGAATCAATCTTTGTAATCATTACAGAAGCAATGGCTAATCCTGAATCATGCGTTACACTCACAGCAATTTCTTTTATCCTAAAATATTTCATTTTTTCTGGGATTAATTTCACTTCTGGAGCACCTCTAAGATCTTTATTAATGACAATATGTAAAAACCCAATCTCAGCACCAATCCCTACACCCAAAGCCTTAGAAATAGCCTCTTTAATTGCCCAAAACGAAGCTAAACGCTCAAAATTAAGACTTTGATCAGATTTGAGACAAAGATTTTGTTCTTCAATAGAGAGAAAGCGATCTAAGAAATGTTTCCCAAATCGCTTATAAGATTTTTGAATACGCGAGATACTTGTAAGATCGATTCCAATCATTGAATGATAAATTCTGAGAAAAGAATGCTTTTAATATAGCCATCCACTATATAAGTATTAATCTCTTGGACAATCTCCTCTTTAAGCTTATCTCTTCCTTTTGGGGTTGAAATTTCTTCAAAAGTTTTTGAAGACATCACACGAATAATAATATCTTTAATAAGAAGAATTTTAGTTGTAACTTCTTTTTGAAGTTCAGGTGAAGAAAGCTCTAAAGCGATTTGAGCCTTCACATAGCGTCTTCCATTTTGCCCCATAAGATTGACAACAAATGGTTCAGGGATCACAAAAGTTGGTCCTAATTTTACAAAATCTGATCTTTGCGTAACCCCTCTTTGCTGCTCTGTACTCTCTTTTGTTTGACTTGCTTCACCTTCGGCTGGAGCTTCTTTACTCCCGCCCAAAAAAATAAACACAATGATAACAATTGCTAAAATTAAAAGAACTAAAATCCCCACAATTGCGATGATTAAACCCTTATTACTCTTTTTCTCTTCCTTGATTTCCTCTTCTGCCATCTTAGACTTCCTTTACATAATAGCTTAATGTGCTTTTTCCAAATTTTCTAGACTTGATTATACAGAAATTCCCCAAGTTTTTTGGCATTTCATACTCACTGAGATGCTCAAAAATCACAAGATTGAGATAAGGATTAATGATGCGCTCCACTAGAGAAAAACATTGTATATAAACATTTTGCATATTTTCTCTAATGCAAAATGGGGGATCAAGATATAAAATCCCCTTCTTCTGAATTTTCTCAATCACAGAATGTAAAAGCGTAAAACTATCACCCTGCAAAACCTCTGTTTTCTCATCTCTTAATCGAGTGAGGTTTTTTTTTAAAATCTGCAAAGCTTGCTCATCTTTTTCTATAAATATGGCTTCACTTGCCCCTCGACTCAATGCTTCAATTCCTACAGAACCACTTCCACCAAATCCCTCAATAAAGACTCTTCCTACAATATCATTTTGTAAAACATTGAATAATGATTCTTTTAAAATTGCTTTTGTGGGTCGTGTTGTTGTAGCCTCGAGCATTTCTAACCTCATCCCCCTATATTTTCCTCCAATGACTTTAAGCATACTCATTTGTATTTTTTAATCACCTGTAAAAATTTATCACTAAATTCCATGAGCAAGGCCTGAATCTCTTCTTTGAGTTCATCATCACTCCGTGCATTTCTTGCTATGCTAGAGGCAGACCTTTTGCATTGTATTTGATAAAAAGCTTCTAAATCTCCAATCAATCTCTCTGGAATAAAGGGCAGGGTCTTATTTTTTAAACAAAGACGATACACAGGCTTTGGCCCTCTTTCTAAATAATCACTGATGACAAAATCACACTCCATCACATCACACAAATAGCTTGAAAGATAAAAACGTAAAGAATCTTGAAGTAAGAGGGATTGACACTCTAAGGCAATTTTCATTGACTACTCCATTTTTCTTATAATTTTACACAATATTGAGTGGATCTATATCAATCTCACACTTTTCATATCCACTTAATTCTCTTACACACTTAAGTAAGGCACTCACACTCTGTGAACGTAATAAAATCATATAACGATACTGGGTTTTAATCTTACAAACTAATGCACTACTCCCAACAGCATATACACCATATGGATTATTTTGGGCAATTTGCAAAACTTTTTGCATATTCTCTTGTGCTTTTTTTTCTTGCTTATGGGAGAAAGTTAATGTTGCTAAACGCACAAAAGGAGGATACAATCCTTCACGAAAGTGCAACTCATCTTCTAAAAAGTCCTCATAAGTATCATAAGAAAAAAATTCAGCATTAAGGGTTTGTAATATCACTTCCCCATCATGCTTTCTCCCTCCCCTCCCCTTAATTTGAAAGAATAATGACTGAACCCTCTCCCTTGCACGATAATCTCCACTTTTTAATACATAATCAAGCCCCATAATCACTACCAATGCCACATTGTGATAGTCATGACCCTTGCTAAGCATCTGTGTCCCCACTAAGATGTCAATCTTTTCTTCTTGAAATTCTCTAAGAGTTTTTTCAAGCTGCTTTTGTGTTTTAATATGGTCGCGATCAAAAATCTCAATACAATAATCTTTAAAAATCTCACCAAGCTCTTGAGCGACCTGAACTGTCCCGATACGTTTTGAGAGAAGATGTGAACCCCCGCAACTAGGGCAAGTATGCACAAGGGCTTGAGAGTATCCACAATAATGGCACTGCATTTTATGCTCTCTAAGATGCAAGCTCATTCCAACACTGCAAAAAGGACATTGGATTCCCTCTCCACAATCTGCACAAATGATAGATTTAAAATTTGCCCTTGTGGGCAAAACGATCATCACCTGCTTATGCTGCTTGAGTGCTTTTTGAATATGAGTAATGATACTCTGTGTAAGCTCTGAGGGCTCATTAAGTGTAAGAAGCGTATTATGAGAATTAAAATGCTTGGGGAGAGCAAAAATTGCATTTTGTTTTTTTGCCAAATAATAACTATTCAAGCTTGGAGTAGCCGAGCCAAGGATTAAAGGGAAGTGAAAAGCTTTGCTCATATATATTGCTAAGTCTCTTGCATTATATCGTAGGGAAGTTTGAGATTTATAAGAATCATCATGCTCCTCATCAACAATAATCAATCCCAAATCACAAAAAGGCAAAAATAAGGCACTTCTTGTGCCAATAATGAGTCTGATCTCCCCTTTTTCTATCTTCTCTAAAAGTTTTTTCTTCTTAGATTGGGAGATTTTAGAATGCCACACTCCCATATATTCCCCAAAGACCACTTCTAATCTTGTTTGCATTTGAGGAGTTAAGGCAATTTCAGGGATTAAAAACAAGCATTGTTTCCCCTCAAGGAGTTTTTGTAAGATCAAATAAATATACACCTCACTTTTCCCACTCCCTGTTTCTCCAAAAAGAAGGGAAAATTGCCGATGCTTCATTGCTTTGTAAACCTGATTTTGGATCGAAGAAAGAGTGAGCGCAGGTTTTAAGGATAGAGAAGATAGAGGAAGAATGCAATGGGATGAAAAAGATTGAAAGAGTGCAAAGCTTTTGCCAAGAGAGGTGCAATAGTATTGTGCAATAAAATAAGCTAGATCTATTTGCATTTCAGAGAAAAAGAGATTTGTACAAACAAGCTCTTTGCACTGAAATTCTGGTTTTTCAACCTCGCAAATCACTACGCCAAGCACATCTTTATGTCCCAAAGTGCATCTTATAATCTCACCCTTATTCAAAGGTGAGTAGGAATAATAAGTAAGCAGTGGAGAATAACTATCAAGAATAGCAATTTGATAGTAATTACAGATGTTCAAGCTTGTCACAAAGCTCCTCAATTTTAGTTTGTTGTTTTTTAATTTCTTCTTGAAGCTGAAGATTTTTTTCACTCATTCTACTTTCTGCCTCAATAGAAGTAATTAAAAATGAAAGAGTATCTTCAATCGTAACAGATTCCTTACCTTCAAAAAATCTTCTTAATATCCCTTGTGTTTTTTGTGAGACAACTCTAGTGGGGAGAGCAAAGACCCTTGTCCCATCTTTACTTTTAATTGTTGCCTTGATTGTCTCTTCCATTTTTATCGCTCCAATGCTCCCTCAACACGACTAAAAAGTGCTTCAAGTTTAGAATCTTCACTGCTTTGACGTGCCAATAAATCAGAAAGCTCAACTTCTTTTTTTCTAAGAGTTTCTTCTAAAAGTTCATTTTGTATTTCAAGCTCTTTAATGGTTTGTTTTTGATCTTCAATTTTTTGACAAAGTGCATCAATTTTGCTGATAAGTTTTTCTAAAGCTGACATAAAATCCCCTCAAATAATAATGTAAAATAATATCTGATGATTTTACCATAATGCTTTGAAACTCTAGGGGGTTTATACTTTTTGTCTGCAATAAATTCAAGTTCAAAAGAGGAAGAATGAAATCTCTTCACCACACTATCAAATCTAGAAAAAAGATTGCCTCACTGCTGGTTTATGGAGGAAGTTTTGACCCCATTCACTTGGGGCATATCTATGCACTAAAAGTCGCACTTAAAACTCTAAACCCTACACTCTGCCTACTTATTCCTGCTTTTATCAATCCCTTTAAATCTCATACCACTTTCTCTTCCCATCAAAGAGTAAAATGGCTTAAACGTGCAATCAAGCAAAATATTAAAAATCACAAAGTCTCCCTTTGCCTTTTTGAAATCAATCAAAATAAACCCACCCCCACAATCCTCACACTCCGATATCTTAAAAAACACTACAACATCTCAAAACTCTATTTCCTTGTAGGGGCAGATAATGCTTCACATTTGCACACTTGGGATAAGTTTAATGAGCTTAAAAACTTGGCTGAATTTATTTTTCTTACACGCAAAAGTTATATTTTACCTCCAAACTTCCCCTACAAAACCCTTACACTCGATATTCCTGTCTCATCAACAGAAATTAGAAATGGAGAGAAAAAAGAATTTTTGCCTAAATTTTTGCAAGGCTTAAGATAGAATCTAAAAAATCAGAATTTAAGGAAATATAGTGGAAAAACTTATCACAACAATCACTCAGCTTTTAGATGAAAAAAAGGCTGAAGATATTGAGGTAATTGACCTTAGGGGTAAGGATTATATTACAGATTATGTCGTAATTGCTACCGCACTTGTAGGTAAGCATTCTTTTGCTCTCCTTGACACCCTAAAAACCAACCTTAAAGCTCAAGGTGTAGAGTTTTATGGAACTGAAGAAGAGAGTGAGGATTGGATTATTGCCGACCTTGGAGACGTGATGATTCATATCTTTACAGATACACACAGAAAAAAATTTAATCTTGAGGAATTTCTCAAAACCTTAGGAAAACCCCAAAATCTACCTTCCTCACTTTAATGGCTATCCTCTAGCCTACTTAAAAGATTTAATACAGCTATAACTAGCTTTTTGGTGCTAGAGGATAGATTTACCAATCAATCTTGCATAAGTCATCCCCATTCTTTCTCTTTTTTTTATTTGATTAAAGTATTATAATTTCTAAGTAAAACACAACCTAGTTTAAGGAGCAAATTATGACACTGCAAGATTTTAAAGCATTTGTTGAACAAACTCAAAATTCTAGCTCTTATCGCAAACCTCTTGGGTTTGGAATCTGTCGCTCAGAGTTGGGTAAAAAAAGTGGAAAAACCCTATGTGCAACTTATCCTGTGCTTAATTGGGAAGAAAATTTTGGAAGCTTTGCTGTATTTCTTAAAGCTTCACAGAGTGCTATCCCTCTAGCTCAAAGTGAGAATGAAGCAATTTTTGGGATTAATGAAGAATTTATCTTTGAAGCTTTAGAGATTTTTGCTCCTTATATGCCAGAGGCTCTTTCTTGTTCTACCCATCCTAATATCAAGGTTTTATTAGAACTTAAATACGCCTATGATAGAGGGGATCTTTATACTCGAGGAGGAAAACCTCGCTATAGATTATGCATCCTTTATAAAGATGCTCAATGTGAGAGTGTGGAAAGTGCGTATATGAAACTCCTTGCTCTCTCACTTGGAAAAGCACCTTTAAGAAGTCTAGTGCTTGATGGAATCTTTGGTTTGCTTGAAAATGTTGCTTGGAGCGGAAATCAACCTTATGAGCTAAATTATTTGAGAGAAAAAGAAATTGAACTAAAAATGAGAGGTGAATATCCCGCTATTGACTTTGTTGATAAATTTCCTCGCTACTTAATGCAAGTTATCCCTCAATATGACAATATCCGCCTCCTTGATAGTGCCAAAACTCGCTTTGGAGCTTATCTTGGAAGTGGAGGATATACACAAATGCCCGGAGCTTCTTATGTGAATTTCAATGCTGGAGCTATGGGAGCATGCATGAATGAGGGAAGAATCTCAAGCTCAGTGATTATTGGTGAGGGCACAGATGTAGGAGGTGGTGCAAGTATTTTAGGAGTGCTTAGTGGAGGCAATAATGATCCTATCAGTATTGGAAAAAATTGTCTTTTAGGAGTAAATAGTGCCACAGGAATTAGCCTAGGAGATGGATGTATTGTTGATGGCGGGATTGCGGTTTTAGCTGGGACAATCTTTGCTATTACTCAAGAAGAAGCTCAAAAGATTAAATCCATTAATGCAGATTTTCAGATCAAAGAAAGTGGACTCTATAAAGGAAAGGAACTTTCAGGTAAAAATGGTATCCACTTTAGAGCAGATTCGCAGACTGGTAAAATGATTGCTTTTAGAAGCAATAGAGAAATCAAACTTAATACGGATTTGCACTAAAAAAGGAACAAGTCTTGCTTTACTATTCAAAAAAGTTTTAGAACTAGGAGTTTGATATGCTAAGGATTGCATTATTAGGGATTATTTTTTGTGGAATGAGCGTATTTGGAGCAGAGGGTGATACTCAAGCACCTACCCCCCAAACACCTCAAGACAATGCTCAAAGTGCTCAATCTCCACTACCCCAAGTTGCTCAAAATACGCCACAAGCCACTCAACCTGCACAACCCCAAGAAGCACAACAACCTCTTAAAAAAGGGGAAAGGGATCCTAATATTTCATTCCCGCCTAATGCATCTATCCCAAAAACAACACGTGATATCGCTCCAACCTATCCTGATAATTTTAAGCTTGAAAAATTTCAGGCTGTGCCTACACTCAATGCTGCAATAGATCTGGCAAAACAAGG
Organism: Helicobacter cholecystus; assembly: GCF_003364215.1. Classification (GTDB taxonomy): domain Bacteria; phylum Campylobacterota; class Campylobacteria; order Campylobacterales; family Helicobacteraceae; genus Helicobacter_G; species Helicobacter_G cholecystus. The sequence goes on along the minus strand of NZ_NXLU01000013.1, from coordinate 1,036 downwards.
AAAGATGAAACAAGCCCTTAAACTCTTTAAGCAATCTTGCAATGAAGGAAATCCTGCTGGATGCTTTGGATCTGGATTGATGCATATGTATGGACAAGGCACAATCAATAATCAAGAAAAGGCTGTAGCATATTTTTTTGAAGCCTGTGCTGGAGGAGATAGTGTAGCTTGTACAAATCTAGCAATTGCTTATGATGAGGGAACAGGTGTAAAAGTCGATAAAGAAAAAGCACTTCAATATTTTCTTGTGGGTTGCGAAGGAGGAGATAGTGCAGGATGCAATAATGCTGGATGGATGTATGCTAATGGCGTAGGCACTCCCAAAAATTACTACCAAGCACTTAATTCTTATAATAAGTCTTGCAATCTTGGAAGTGAGCTTGGTTGCTATAATCTTGGCCTTATGAGCAATACTTACAATGTCTATGGGATTGATAAAGATCGTTTAGGCGCAATTGATATGAATTATATTGCTTGTTCTCAAGGAGATATGGTAGGTTGTGCAAACCTTGGTTATCTTTATGCAACAGGTGATGCTGGAACACCAGTGAACTATTTTAATGCTGCAAGATACTTTGATATGGCTTGTCTTGGAGGGGTGATGAGTGCCTGTAATAATATGGGGGTTTTATATGATAATGGACGAGGGGTCTTACAAGATAAACTTAGGGCAATGGAGCTCTTTGCCTATGCTTGCCAAAATGGTTTTGAAACAGCATGCCAAAATTACAGAATCAGCAATTCCAATTCCGCAGGGATTAGAATGTTTGGGAGGTAGTTTCCTTCCTTACACTCTCTAGCTTATTAATACCTCTCCCATAAATCAAATCTCTCCCTCAGATCTGAGGGATCAATGACTTTAGAATACAATTAACAATTCTGCAATGAAACCTCTTAGATAAATCTAAAAGATTATAAAAATTAGAAGAAAAATTCAAAATTTTATGAACATCTCTGTAAATTTTAGTGTAAGATTGATTAATTTAAGATTTGATTTTGTCTAAGCTTTTATTTAGGTTGCCTTTAAAAAAAGGAG
>NZ_NXLU01000012.1 GCF_003364215.1 Helicobacter cholecystus | reverse complement strand
TTTAAGACTTGAGGAGTAAATAAGAAAATCATATTTTAAAAATTGTGATAGGTTGATCTAGAAGTATAAAAATTTGCACACTTTAAAGTTGATTTTTCTCAGTCATTCAATGAATTTAAATATGCCTAAATAAATTTTGCATTGAAGTCATTTCTATCAAGACTATTAGAAAACTCAACCTTAGATTAAATTTGCAATTTCTTTTTCTTGAAAATATAGAATGAAATTAAGGTATGGCTATAGATAAAGGATTTTTAATAAATAAAACGCTTGGAGTATCTTTTGTTTTACTCCTTAAAAGCATAGAGAAAGTGATTAGAGATAACTGATTAAAAGAGATAGTTATATTCCTTGGGACCCCCACCCAAGAAAATTTAATGGTGAGAAGTTTGTACTTTGAGTTTCTCAAGTTTGCCTTGAGATTTGAGCTCATTGTAGTAATAAGAATGCAAGATTGCCAACTCTTCTTCTCCCATAGTTCCATCTGTCATTGCACTTAAGGCTCCCTCAATTGCAAAAACTGACATATAAATATGAGTGAAAAGCAATGCAATGATTGCAAATCCTAAAAAATTATGAATGAGTGCACTTAATCTGAGTGCATTAATGGGTGCAAATTGAAAAAAGAGAAATGCACCCGTGATGATCATAATGAATCCACCCACAGTACAAGTCCAAAACCACATCTTCATTCCTGCATTAAATTGTCCAGAAGGGATGGGCTTGCTGATTGTTTTTCCAGGTGTAAGATAACCTCCAAGCATTAAAAGCCATTTGAGATCATAAGATTTGGGCAAAGAAGCCTTCACCCACATCAAAAACATTAATGGACCAAAGATAGCAAAAGCAATAGTGCAGATTCCATGAATATCACGAGCTAATCTTACAAAGCTCCCTCCTCCAAATTTATCACCAAAGACCATGATGACTCCAGTGATACAAATGGCAACAAAAGGTACAGCTGCAAGCCAGTGGATTGCTATATTATAGTTTGAAAAAATCTTGTATTTCACACCATGGGAAAATACCTTAGATTTAAAAATTATCAAATGCCCTGCAAAAGCAAGTGGTACTAGGATAAGGATAGCCAAAAAGATAGGTGCAAAGTATTTGCCTTGCAAAATCGTAAATAATTCACCCAATCCTCGCGTAGCCTCTATTCCCTTAAGTGGTTTTGCATTATCAAGTGCTCCTATACCTACACCTTGCATTTGGATAACACTTCCACTGACAACTCCAGAAGTTGGGCTATCAAGTCCCCAATTCTTAATTTGTTCAATTTGCTTGACCCCATAAATCTCTGTATTATGAGAGAAATCAACAGGCTCTTTTGGGGCTTGAGCGTGCAAAAAGACGCTAAGCAAAGCAAAGAGAAGCCAATATTTTATACTTTTCATTCCTCTCCTCCTACTTACCCACCATAGGCTTTAGACCAAGTGTAGGGGATTTTTGGGGTTCCACTTCCTCTAGCAACTGCGCGGTGAGTGATGATTGCGCTCACTTCTTTTCCACTTCCTGCTAGAAGCGCCTTTGTTGAACACATTGCTGCACAAACAGGAACTTTTCCTTCAGCAATGCGATTTTGCCCATAAAGTTTCATTTCCTCAGCGCTATGAGTTTCCTCGGGACCTCCAGCACAAAATGTACATTTATCCATTGCTCCACGAGATCCAAAGAGGTCAGATTTGGGAAATTGTGGTGCACCAAATGGACAGGCATAAAGGCAATATCCACAACCAATACAAGTCTTTTTATCATGCAATACAATTCCATCTGCACGAATATAAAAGCAATTCACTGGACAAACTTTAGCACAAGGAGCATCAGAACAGTGCATACAAGCAATAGATATACTCTTTTCTTTGCCTGCAATTCCATCATTAAGTGTTACAACTTTTCTTCTATTAATCCCTACAGGAAGATGGTGTGCTTCTTTACAAGCAACATCACATCCATGGCAATCAATACAGCGATTTTCATCGCAGTAAAACTTCATCCTCGAACTATCAAAATCATTTATATTATATGTATCACTCATTTTCTCTCCTTTATGCTTTTTCAATTCTGCATAGACCACATTTTGTCTCAGGGATTTGGGTAATGATGTCATAGCCATAATTGGTTACACCATTAATAGATTCCCCAATACTATAAGGCACATAACCCTCTGGATAGTTTGCCTCAAGGCTTTCACCTTGAGCAACACCAGCCCAGTGAAATGGAGCAAATACAACTTTTTCTTTGAGGCTATAGCTTAGTCTTGCTTTAACCTTTGCTTTAAAGCCTTCTGGAGAGTGGATCCAAACAAAATCACCCTCACTGATTCCTAGCTCAGCGGCTGTATTAGGATGGATTTGGCAATACATCTCAGGATTAATTTCGCTCAGTGCCAAGCTCACACGAGCCTCAATTCCTTGCCCACTATGTGTCACAATCCTTCCTGTATTGAGTTGGAAAGGAAAGTCTTTTGTCCAATCTTTTTGCAGAGATGCAAATTTGGTATCCACTCTAAATTGATTGACTTGATTGGGATATGTTGGATGCTCCTTAATCAGATCAGGTCTTGGTGTGTGGATAGGTTCACGATGAAGAGGAATTTTATCAGGCCAAGTGCTCACATACATTCTTGCTCTTGCATTTCCATAAGGGCAGAGTCCAGCTTCAAGTGCTTTGTTAACTAGAATCATACTTAGATCTGTTTTCCAGTTTTTACCTTTAACAATTTCTTTTTCTTTCTGCGTAAGTTTCTTGCCTGTCAGTTCTTCGATATTCTCAGCTGTTATTTCTGGATACCCACCTTCTTGACTTGATTTGGGAGGTACACTTGCTTTGCCTGCAAGCATATTGTATTTTTTGCCAAAGAGTTCTTGCTCAAGACCAAAGTTATTTCTAAAGCCCATACCTCCCTGCATTACAGGAATTGCATTGTTGTAGAGATTTGGACTTCCAGGATGTTTTTCATTCCAGCATGGCCAAGGCAATCCATAATAGCTGTCTTTAAGTGCTCCTTTTCCTTGGAGAGTAATTGTGTCAAAAAGATGCCAATTGCTTGTATGAGCCTGAAGTCTTTCTGGAGTCCATCCACTAAGACCAATAGTTTTCATACCGATGTTAATTTCTCTTGTTGCATCATCTGGCCAAATGAATGTATCCCTTCCATTTTTCTTTGCAATCTGTTTGAGTGATGCTGTGAATTGTTCATAAAATCCTAAGCGTTTTGCAAACTCAAAAAGGACTTCTTCATCAGGCTTACTCTCATAAAGTGGTTTAACAACTCTAAATCTCCATTGTGCACTTCTATTTGTTGCTGTAACTGATCCACTTGTTTCCATTTGAGAGGCTGCAGGAAGAAGATACACACCATCTTTTTTCTCTGTGTAAGCAATCGCATCGTGTGGGAATGGATCAACCATGACAAAAAGCTCAAGATGATTAAGTGCTTCACGCACCTTATTTGTTTGAGCAATTGAGATAAGGCCATTACCCATACAAAACATTGCTCTAATCTTTCCAGCTTTTCCATTATAAATCTTCTCTTCTTCAAGGACACCTTGCCACCAGCGAGAGAGTGTAAAACCAGATGCATTCATTGTTTCTGGATCAAATTGAGATTTGAGCCATTCATAATCAACATTCCATACACGACACCAGTGTTTAAATGCACCTTCACTCAGTCCATAATATCCTGGCAAACTGTCAGATGTGCATCCAAAGTCTGTGGCTCCTTGAACATTGTCATGTCCTCTAAGAATATTTGTTCCACCACCCACTTTCCCCATATTTCCAAGGACAAGTTGGAGAATGGGAGCAATTCTTGTATTTCCTGTTCCAATACTGTGTTGAGTCAGTCCCATTGCCCAAATCAAAGTTCCAGGTTTTGTTTTTGCATAAAGCTTTGTAACTTCAATCAGTTGTTCTTTTGTAACCCCACAAACATCAGCAGTTTTCTCAGGTGTCCATTTTTGTGCCTCTTTTTTGATTGCCTCAATTCCAAAGGTTCTGTCATCATTATAGGTTTGATCTTCCCAACCATTTTTAAAAATGAGGTGAAGCATTCCATAAATAAAGGCAATATCAGTTCCGCCACGAATTTGAATGAAAACATCAGCCTTTGCTGCTGTTCGTGTAAAGCGTGGATCAATAACGATAAGCTTTGCATCATTGATTTCTTTTGCTTTAAGGAAGTGTTGGAATCCTACGGGGTGATTGACTGCAGGATTTGCTCCAAAGATTATGATTGCTTTAGAGTTTTGGATATCTCCAAGGTGGTTAGTCATAGCTCCATAACCAAATGTATTCGCCACACCGGCGACTGTAGAGCTGTGTCAGAGACGTGCTTGGTGATCGATATTGTTTGTTCCAAACATTGTGGCAAATTTTCTAATGTAGTAGCATTGCTCATTGCCCACTTTTGCACTACCAAAAAATTGCACACTATCCGCACCATAATCTTTTTTGAGTTCTAAAAGTTTGCTAGAAATTTCACTAAAAGCTTGATCCCAAGAGATTCGTTTCCAAACCCCATTTTCTTTTTTCATAGGATATTTAATTCTTTTTGCACTCCTCACCATATCAATCATATCTGCACCCTTAGAGCAGTGCCCTCCAAGACTTACAGGATGATCTTGTGCAACTTCTTGTCTAACCCAAGTTCCATTTTGAACTTCAGCAACAATGCCACAACCAACAGAGCAGATTGTACAAATTGTTTTAATCTTTTGGCTATTGGGATAGGCTTCTTTAAGCTCCTCACTTGTTGCATTTCTCACAACACCTTCACTTGCACTTAAACTTGCAATTCCAGCACCAAGCCCCAATGCACTCATCTTTAAAAAGCTACGACGAGATGCTTTGAGTGGTGAGAATGTTTGCGCGATATATGTATTCATTCAAACCTCCTTATTTAGCAGAAGCATAGTAAGAGTTCCAGTTTTTGGTATCTCTATACAATATTTCTTTTTTCTTTGAATGTCCTTGCAAGACACCATTAGCTACTGAGTTCTTAGAATTGCTACTGCAACCCGCAATGGCAATTCCACCCGCAGCTACTACAACTGAAGCCTTACTAGCATTTTTCAAAAAATCTCTACGAGATTTTTGATTAAGCATTGCATTATTCATATCTGCTCCTTTATGGTAGGATGGGTAGGGAAAACCCTACTTTAGAGATTAGATCTAATCTCTAAAGTAGGGTTTGCTTTCTATTATACTCCTCGACCCTTGCCCACTTCTTCTTCGCTCACATCAGTTTTAACACGTTTTTTCCATTTAGATTTTTTCTCTTCCTTCCTAAGCATTTCTAAATCTACATATTCTTCAAGCGGTGGAGGAGTAACATCTAAATACAGACGTTCAAATTCAGCAAAACTTCCTAAAATTTTTGCAACGCATTTATAGAATTTTGCGTTTTTACTCTTTAAAATCTCAAATACAACAAAATTGACATAATCATTGATCACTTCTTCAAAGACTTTTTTACACATTGCAATAGAGCAGGGATTGGCTTTTTGAAGCAGTGAGGCACAAAAAAGAAGTAAAAACCCTAAATGATCTTCAGGTTCGATAAATTCCTCACTTTTTCTAAATTCACTCTCTAAAATCAAATCTCTAATCTTTAGGCATTTTTCTCCAAATTCCCATCCCTCATCATAATAACTTGCAGTCAGTGAGATTGCTTTTTGGGAGAAATTATCAATAAAAAGGCTATCAAACTCTCCCATAATAGCTTCACAACCTTTTTGTTCAAGCTCTTGGAGCAAGAGATGAGAATCTTTTTGAGTTTGATCGTTGATAGGGTTTGCAAAGATTTGCTCTAGAATTTGTATAGTAAGTTCTTGATGTTTTTTTATACCCTGATAGCTAAAAAAGATTCCAAGTAAGGTGTAATAAACTGCTCTTGCTTTATTGATTTGGAGTTCTTCATTCATTTTATTTCCTTAAACATTTTCAAACATAATTTTTACTTTGCAGTCACTGCAACATTCTAGAGTTCTGAGTTTCGCATTATCTCCTAAAAAATGAGAACTCATGACTCCTTTTATTTTTTGTATGGATTTTTTTGTTGCAAAGGGCTTGCCACATTCAACACAGGTAAAAAGCTCATCTTTTGCCAAAATATGAGTTTCAAACCAAGAAGGATTAAGTTCAATCCCACTAAGCTCAAGCCTTAGAGCATTTTCAGGACAGCTAGGGATACAATATCCACAAGTTGTGCAAAGGCTTGGGTTATATTGCAGGGCAAATTCTTGCGCATTGGCGCTTAAACAATCTACATTACAGGCACCCACACAGCTATTGCATAAAGTGCATTTGCTCTCATCAATATGAATCCTTCCGTATCTAATCATTTCCCCACTCTCCCCACTCTCTATAGTGCCAAAATCTCCATCTTTAATTAAGTATCTCAATCTTTCCCCAAAATGCTTTCGACGCGCTTCTTTGGGGCTTGGAATATAAGAGTAGTGTGGGAGTGGAGTGGGAAGATTGTATAGAGTTTGGAGAGTTTCTCTATCTTGAGCAATAAAGATTGCTTGTTTTTGACAAATGGCTTGATAAATATCATTGACAAGCTTAATTGCCTCAAGACTGGGGCGAGAGATGATGGGAGAGTAGAAAATCATTGAATGATTGCTCTCTTGCACCATAGAGAGAAAATGCACTTCTGAGGGGAATTTCTCTCTTGGAATAATTAGTGGTGAGAGGTGAGAGGGAAGAGAAATGTCTCTTAGAGTATCAAGAAAGACCTCAGGAATAAGTAAAATTACAGTATTTTGATAGTATTTAAGCGAATCTATCATACATTCAATACTAAAAGATGCGAAGTCTAAAGCTCCTGTAGGACAAGTTGCAATACATCCGCCACAACCCATACAATTAAGCTGTGAGAAGCTTAGCTCCATAAGTGAATCATTCTTGCTTACTCCAAAAGTAGGGCAGACATTGACACATTTATGACAATATCCATTACCATTACTATCAGGGCGTCTTTGATGATATTGACAAATGTGAGGATTATAGAGAGTTGTGGTTTTGTATGTATATGTCCCCAGTCTCTTAGAAAGGAGAGCAAGTATATCTTTTGCACTGCCAAAGTCTTGCACACTCACAATTCCTAAAAACTTGGGCAAATTTTCATCATTTACAAAGAGAACTGCTTGTGCAAACTCAATTTCATTTCCATCATTTAATACTGCTTTAAAAGCTCCTAGTTCTCCACTGATATGAGAAATGTTTGTAGGGGGAATGAGTATGCAGTCAAATTCTTGAGCTTGTGTAATAAAATCTTGTGTAAGCTCACTTTCATTTCCAATAATGGCTAGGGTATTTGGAACTTCAAGGGAATATTCTTTATAAGGAGCATTATCATAAATGCTTAGACGTGTTTGAAAAAGCCTATAAACATTAGCAAGTTTAGTGCCTTCATCTGCATTAGCATGAGAGAGATACCAATTAATCTCTGGTGCATAGATCTCGCAGTTTTCTTTTGTGTTTGCAATGATTGCAGAATCAAATTCTGTGGCTATTTGAGGGTATTGATCAAATAATTTTGCTTGGGTGATTTCTGAATGTCTTAAACCAAAAGTTTGCATAGTTTTCCTTAGCCATTTATGAAATATAAAATTTTAAAATTATACGCTTTTACTCTTTACAGATTGATAAAATAAAAATAATTTTTTCTTGACAAAATCATAGTTGGATTTCTCCCTTTTGGCTAGGACTGTATGAGAAAGGGTGATCAAACAATGATATTTTTTGGATGAATATTCGCCTTTAATGATATTGATTTCAGCTTCTATTAGGGGTTATTTAATTTAAAAATGCAAAAATAAAGTTGAGTTTCAATCCTTAATAAACTTGATTTATGTAAAAATTAAAATACATTGTGTTTTTACAAAAATTTGTTTTTTTGCTATGATGTATAAATTCATTTTTATCTTTAAGGATCTTTTTTGAATCTAGAAGGCTTATTGAGTATTTTAGTTCCAAGTGTTGTATTGCTTTTGGTTTTTTTAACAAAGAGATTGATTCTTTCTCTTGTTATTGGTTTGTGTTTGGGAGGGATTTTAGTTAAATATCAAACACCTTTACAAATCCCTCAATATCTTTTTGAAAAATTTTTAAGTGTTTTTCGCTATATGGATCAAGGAGAGATGCAACTTAATTGGTATGCAATCCATATTTTTATTTTTTTAGCACTTTTGGGAATTTTGCCTCAGATTTTTATTTATTCAGGCAGTATCAATTCCTTTGTGCAGTGGGCACACTCCAAAGTTAAGGATCCTAGAAGTTCAGAATTAATTATTTTTTTTGCTGGTTGTGTGATTTTTATAGATGATCAGTTTAATGCCCTTACTCTTGGCAGATCTATGCGACCATTGAGTGATGCAAGTGGGTTAAGTAGAGAAAGATTAGCTTATATTATTGACAGCACTTCAGCCCCTGTATGCATTCTTTTGCCACTTTCTAGCTGGGGTGCGTATATCATTGGGATATTGAATGGTGTTTTACCTGATAAAAGCCTTTCTGTGGGATTATTAACATCAAGTATTGGATTAAATTTTTATGCTTGGTTTGCCTTGATAGCGGTATTCTTGAGTATTTTATGGAGAATACATTTGCCCATTATGCGTAGAAATTTTAATGTTGGAGTTAAGCTGAATGAAATAAAGAGAGAGGAGAACAAAAGAGGGAATATGTGGGCACTGATTTTGCCCATATTGTGTCTTATTGGTGTAACCTTAATGATGATTATTTATACAGGATACCAAGAAGTAAGGGTTTGGACAATTAAGGCAATTTTAGAGAAAACCAATATTTCTCTCTCAGTGCTTTGTGGAGGAGTGAGTGCAACACTTTTGGGAGTTTTGATGTCGCTTCAAACAATTAAGGCAAGTGAGTATCTTCAAATCATTAAAGAGGGGTTAAAAATTTCAATTCCTTCTATTGTAATTTTAATTTTGGCGTGGGCAATTGGTGATGTGGTGAGATATGATCTTCAAACAGGTAAACATCTCTCAGAAATAATTATAGGATGGGGTGGCAGAAATCTTGAACTTTATTTACCTTTAGTGCTCTTCATACTCTCTATTATTATTGCCTTTGCCACAGGAACAAGTTGGGGGTGTTTTGCGGTAATGATTCCAGTAGGGTTGACTTTGGCCATACATTGTGAGGCTAATTTAAGCATTGCCCTTTCGGCAATTTTAGCAGGTGCGATTTATGGGGATCATATTTCTCCTATTTCAGATACAACAATTCTTACTTCTGCTGGAACAGGTTGCAGTGTGCAAAGCCATTTTATCACTCAACTTCCTTATGCTTCTATATCTGCAGTTTGTGCATTTATCTCTTTTGGAATTCTTTCTGTCAGTAAAAGTGTGTGGTTAGCTTATATTTTAGGATTAGGCTTACTCATTGCAATTTTTTATTGGCTTAAAACTCGTTATGAACTTAAATGAAGAAAATGCATTTAAAACAAACACAGCAGTAGAAGAGCAATGCAAACGTTGCACTTATCCAGCAACCTAACTCTCTTTTCTCCTATTTATCTCTCTAAGAACAATATAT
>NZ_NXLU01000011.1 GCF_003364215.1 Helicobacter cholecystus | reverse complement strand
GCATTAGGATTTCCTGATAATCCAGACTTTTGGGAGAAAGGGTTAGGGATTTATATTATCAGTGGAATTTGTGGCACTTTCTCACTTTGGCTTTTATTTTTAAAGCATCATCAAAAGATTCTGTCTTAGGTTTTAGATTGGGTTTTTACTTTATTTTTTAAAGACATAACAAGTATTATTATTTTATCCCTTATTAGAAATTCTAGAGGAAAACTAAGGGGCAAGGCCCCTTAGACAAACACAAAGGATTATAAAAATAGGAGAAAAAGTTTGTCTTCAACAAAGACAGGCCGATTATACTTCAATAATGTAAAAAATATATTTACTTTTCTTATTTTATTTGCTCCAAAATATCACCTTTAAAAACTCAAATGCACTGATAAGAGTATTTTCAAAGTGGTAAATTACCGCAGAAATTACCACAGAAATCACAAGAAATCCAATTGCAATCTTTATAGGAAAACCAATTGCAAGGAGATTGAATTGTGGATTTGTTTTCATAATCATTCCAAAAATAATATCTGCAAGAAGCAAAATTGCAACGATGGGAAAAGCCATGGAAAATCCTATAACAATCATTGTTATAAATGCATTAACACAATACTCCACAATCTCATTACTGAGTGCAAAGGTCCCTAAGGGAAGATGTGTAAAACTCTCAGCCACAAGCAAAAACAACCCGTGGTGAAAATCTAAAGTAAGTACAAGCACTAATGCAAGCATTGCAATAGTTTGGGCAATAATAGGCTTTTGGGCTCCACTGACTGGATCATAAGCACTTGCCATTGTTAAACCCATTGAAAAACTCATCAAATCTCCCCCAAAAGTGATTGCAGAAAACACAAAATTAAGCACTAAGCCGCTAATAAAACCTAGCATAATCTCCATAACCCCAGAAATCACAAACTCCACTAGACTTAAATTATAATTCATACTTGGGAGTAAGGGAAAAAACAAAAAAGTACAAAAAAAAGTTAATGTCGCTCTCACACTTACAGGTACAAGCTGATTTTCAAAAAAAGGAAAAAATGCAAAAAGCCCACCAAATCTCAAAAGCAATAATAAAAAACCAGCAATATTATTTTGTGTTATATAAGCAATCCACTCCATCACTCTCATTCTCTAGATTTTTTAGATAGGATTGTAACTACAAAATTCAAAAAGTGAGGATAAAAATGGTCAATCGCTATGCAAGAGAAGAGATGAGTAAAAAATGGGATATGCAAGCTAAATATCAAGCATGGCTTGATGTTGAAAAAGCAATTGTTAAAGGCTGGAATAAACTTGGCCTCATCCCTGATGAAGATGCACAAAAAATCATCAAAAATGCAAAATTTGATATTGATGAGATTGATGAGATTGAAAAAGTCACAAAACATGATGTCATTGCATTTACCACTTCAGTAGCAAAATCTTTGGGGGAAGAAAGTCGATGGGTGCATTATGGCATAACAAGCAGTGATTGCATCGATACTGCAAATGCCCTACAAATGCGAGATTCTCTAAAACTCATCCTTGAAGACATTGACAGGCTTAAAGAAGTGATTAAAACAAAAGCCCTAGAGCATAAATACACTCTTATGGTGGGGCGAAGTCATGGAATTCATGGTGAACCCATTACTTTTGGTCTTGTGCTTGGGATTTGGTATGATGAAATCTCACGCCATCAAGAAGCACTACAAAACTCTCTAAAAACTATCAGTGTTGGACAAATAAGTGGAGCAATGGGAAATATGGCTCATTCTCCTATTGAACTTGAAGAAATTGTGTGCAAAGAACTAGGTCTTACCCCTGCTCCTATGAGCAATCAAGTGATTCAAAGAGACCGTTATGCAAGAGTGATTACAGATCTTGCACTCCTTGCAAGCAGTTGTGAAAAAATTGCCTTAGCCATTCGCCACTACCAAAGAACAGAAGTTTATGAAGCAGAAGAATATTTCTCTATGGGTCAAAAAGGAAGTTCAGCAATGCCCCATAAAAGAAATCCAGTATTGAGTGAAAATATCACAGGACTTTGCAGAATGATTCGTTCCTACTGTATTCCAGCGATGGAAAATATTGCTCTTTGGCATGAAAGGGACATCTCTCATAGTTCAGTTGAGCGCTTTATTCTACCTGATAGTTTTATCACTACAGATTTTATGCTCACTCGTTTGGCAAATTTACTTGAAAATCTTATTGTCTACCCTCAAAATATGCTTAAAAACCTTAATCTTACAGGTGGTTTAGTCTTCTCTCAGCGCATTCTCTTAGAGCTTCCTAAAAAAGGAGTGAGCAGGGAAGAGAGTTATAAAATCGTCCAACGCAATGCAATGAAAGTGTGGGAGGCTTTAAGCAGGGGAGAGAGTGCAGTAAATACAAAAGGGGAGAGCCTTTTTTTACAATACCTTCTTGAAGACAATGAACTTAGAGCTTTTGTAGATGAAAAGAGTATTACTGAATGTTTTAAGAGCGATTATTATCTTAAAAATGTTGATAATCTTTTTAAGCGAGTTTTTGGAGAATGAAAGAAATAATCCCCTCAGATGTATTGCAAATCCTTCAAACCTTGCAATCCTATAATTTTACCTCCTATCTTGTAGGGGGATGTGTAAGAGATTATTTATTAGGGTTTTCACCTAAAGATTGGGATATTTGTACACCTGCAAGTCCTGAGAAAATTTTAGAAATCTTCCCTGAAGGTCTAACTTTTGGAAAAAAATACGGAACAATTGGCATAAAAACCCCTATTGGAATTGTGCAAATTACAACATTTCGCACAGAATCCCACTATCAAGATTTCCGCCACCCACAAGTTAACTTTTGCACAAATCTTTTTGAGGATTTAAAACGCAGAGATTTTACAATCAATGCGATGGCTTATAACCCTCAAGAGGGGCTGATTGATTATTTTGAAGGTCAGAATGATTTAGCCAATCAAACTCTTAGATGTATTGGGGAGAGCAAGGAAAGATTTCAAGAAGATGCATTAAGACTTTTGCGTCTTATACGATTTAGCTCCAAATTTGACTTAAATCCTCACCCTGATACACTGCAAGGAGCACTAAACTCAATCCCTCTACTCTCTTATATTTCAAAAGAGAGAATTAGAGATGAACTTTTAGAAATTTTTCATACTTCTTTTTGGGGTAAATATTTTCAAACCTATCGCTTAATTTACTCCTATGTGCTGCCAGAGTTAAGTAAACCCTTTAAACATAAAATCCCAAATCTTTCCATCCTCTTTTCTTATATTTTTCAAAAGCAAGAAGATCTCAAAGCATTGCAAAGACTAAAAATTGATAAAATCACCTCTAAGCGCACTGCAATACTTTTTGCCCACAAATATACAAAGATTGAGCCTGACAAAATAAAAATTAAGTTTATGCTTAATAAAATGGGATATGACAATTTCTGTGCTCTCTTGGAGCTTCAAAAACTTATGGATAGAAACATTAAAGAAATCTATAAAATCTTACAAAATATTATGATTGCTGATGAATGTTTTTTGCTTAAAGATCTTAAGATCAATGGAAATGACTTAATTGCCTTAGGTTATAAGAAAGAAAAAATTGGGGAAATTTTAGAAAAGTTATTGCATCAAGTCATCAAGGGTGAAACCCCCAATGAGAAACAAGCACTACTGTCTTATTGCTGAGGCTTATTGCTATTTTTTCGTATGACTGCCGGATAGTCTAAATCAATTGTTTGGATATCTTGATACCCTCTTCCACTCTCAAAATGCCCACGAATATCAATTTCATTTTTCATTGAACGAATGGCTTCTTGCTTTTGCTTTTCCTCTCTAAAACTTTCTTTTTCTGCCTTGCTGATTGTTTCTTTTTCAAAACCTGTTGCAATAATTGTGACACGCACTTGCCCTGTAGACATATTTTCACAAGAAATTGTCCCAAATTTTACATCTGCATCTTCATGCACATAATCATGAATAAGATCCATTGCATCTTCTAGCTCACCAAAGGGATGATCTTCACTGAATTCAAAATTAAGCAAGATTCCCATTGCCCCTTCAATAGAGACATTATCAAGCAATGGAGAAGTTAGGGCTTTTTTAAGAGCTTCACTTGCTGCACCCTGTCCTTCAGCTTCACCAATTCCCATCAATGCCAAGCCTTTATGCCCCATTACAGTTCTCACATCTGCAAAATCTACATTCATATTATTTGGTCCATAATTAAGCATTACATTTGCAATTCCTGAAACTGCTCTAACTAAAACATCATCAACGATTTTAAAACTCTCTCTAATCCCTGCAGTTGGAGGAATCACTGACCTTAAACGATCATTTGGAACAACAATAATAGAATCACTTACCTCTCTAAGCTTTGCAAGACCACCCTCTGCAAGTTTAGCCTTTTTAGGCCCTTCACCTTTAAAAGGCTTAGTCACAATAGAAACTGTCAAAGCACCAATTTCTTTTGCAATTTCGGCAATGACTGGAGATGCACCTGTTCCTGTTCCACCCCCTAGACCTGTTGCAATAAACACAATATCAGAACCCTCAAGTACTTCTCTAATTTGGTCCCTACTCTCCTGTGCAGATGCTTCCCCAACCTCAGGACGCATTCCAGCACCCAAACCTTTTGTAAGCTCTTCACCAAGACGAATTTTATAAGGAGCTGGAGAGCCATCAAGATGTTGTTTATCTGTATTGGCTGCGACAATTTTAACATACTGATGAATACCCACAGAATCAGCAAGATTACTGATTGCATTTGATCCTCCTCCCCCTACACCAATTGCAGTAATTTTTGCTCCAAATACAGGACGAATTTCTTCTACAACAATCTTTTCCATACTTTTCTCCTTAAAATAAACTTCCAAATTTTTTCATTGTTTTTGCAAAAAAACTATCTTTTTCCTCAGGATCTTTCTTTAAGTCATCTTCAAAGACACCAGAGAAATCACTCTTTGGAGTCTCTTTTGGCTCTATTAATTCTTCTCCATTTTGAAAGAGTCTACTTCTTTTGACTTTTAGCTGTCTTCTCTCTGGGATAAATTCATAATTTGTAAATCCACCACTCCCATATAAAATAAGTCCAATAGCTGTAGAATAGCAAGGATCTTTAAGTTCATCTGGCATTCCTTCAATCTCTTTAGGTAAGGCAATACGAGTGAGACGCTCTCTAAAGAATGCCTCAATAAACTCTTCAATTCCCTCAATTTTCATCAAGCCTCCTGTAAAAACAATTCCTGCTCCAATTTGCGTACGTAACTCATTATTTTCAATCATACGATGCAAAAAGTCAAATGTTTCTGCAAGACGATAATAAATAACCTCTGAGAGGTCTCCAAAAGTGATAATTTGAGGTTTATCCACTCCACCAACAACTGGAATTTGAAGTGTGGTTTTATCTTCATGATTTTTAAGATTAATTAATCCTCCATATCGCACCTTAAGCTCTTCAGCAACATTAAGTGGAGTATTAAAGACTACTGCAATATCACTTGTAACATTATTTGATCCCACCTTAAGGACCTCATCATAACACATAGATCTTCCAATATACATCATCACATCACAAGTGCTTCCGCCAATATCAATACATGCTACACCAAGCTCTTTTTCATCTTCCGTGAGAACTGCAATTGAAGAGGCATAAGAAGAAAGCACAATATTTTCAATCTCAATTCCTGCATACTTGACAACTTTTTTAAGATTTTCAAGTGCAGTTTTTTGTAATGTAACAATATGTACATTTGTTTTTAGTCTCTCACCACTCATCCCATTAGGATCATCACAATCTTGATCATCAACAATAAATTGATAGGGCAATACATGAATAACCTCATATTCTGCAGGAATTGTGGCATTGTGGAGAGCAGCTTGGATTGTACGCCTAATTTCATTAATCCCAATCTCACCACTTGTAACAGTGACTACCCCTGAGCTGTTACGACTTTTTGCATAAACTCCTGAAACTGATACAATGGCCTTATTAATTTCTACTCCTGCCATTTGCTTGGCATCTTCAACAGCTGATTTAAGAGAGTGTGCTGCTTGTTCAATATAGCTTATAAATCCTTTTCGTATCCCTTGAGACTTGGCAAATCCACATCCAATAATTTTTGGAATCCCATCTACAACTTCTGCAATCAAACAAGTGATATTAACAGAACCAATATCAACAGCCATAATTATTTGTTTCAAATCCCTCTCCTATCAAAACTATTTCAGTGAAATATTTCTTATTATTTTATACTTATTTTCAAGATATTTAAAAAACTCTTTTTGGAACATTTGCTCTTTATAAAGCTCTAAAATTCTTTTTGCATCACCTTTAAAATTCTCGGGAAGTTGCCTTGTTAAACTTTGAGAATCAATCTCGTAGACAATAATTTTTTCCATTAAGGGAATATATCCTTTCTTTTGCAAAGAAGAAAGGATCTTATTGCTTACAAGACTTTTTTCCTCATCACTGAGTGAAGTGATTTTATCCTGGGAAGTCAAACTGATCTTTACTGCTTGTGTACCTTTAAAATCACTCTGAAGAAGTTCTTTTGCCTTGTTAAGTGCAAGAGAAGCTTTCTCTTGACTGATAAGCATCTCTCTTGCCTCTTCAATTGCATCTTCAAAACTCTTTGGACTTTGTGGCTTTTTCTCAATAAGTTTAAAAACAATATAACCTTGGGGGGTTTTAATGGGCTTATAAGTTTCACCAATATTTGCTCCCTCGATAGCTTCTTGAAGTTCTATACCTAGTTTTTTCTCATCTTCTAAGATGATTTCTTCTTTGCCATAGATTTTCTCACTCCCCTTAAGTGCAATATATTCTTGAAGAGCTTTTTCTTCTGCAAGTTCACTGCGTTTTTGCTCTAGCACTTCTTTTTTCACACTCTCAAAGCTTTTGAAATTATTATTCTCATCAAGGTATTTACTTTTTGTCTCTTCATATAAGTCTTTAAGTTCCTGTTCTGTGGGATTTTGGCTCTTATCTTCTACCAATACATAATCAATCTTAAATTCTGCAGGATAAAGAAATTGATTTTGATGCGCCTCCCAAAACTTCTTCACCTCTTCTTGAGTAGGTTTGGGATGAAATTGTGAGAAAGAGAGGACTTGGATTTTTGCAGTATCCATAATTTCAAAAGGGAATAAAAACACTGCTTTTTCTAATTCACTAGCCTGAGACTTTGGCAAAATTTCTAATGCTTTTTTAATCAATAGATCTTGCTTAATACTTGCTTCAAACTCAGCAGGAATAAGATTATTATTCTTTAAAACTTCTTGATAAAGCTTTAAGTTAAACTTTGATTGACCTAACAAATCTTTTTCTTGAAAAACTTCAATTTTTGCAATCTCACTAGAAACTTCTTGAGGACTGACATAAAGCCCCAAATCTTGTGCAAAATTTTGAATCAATGCCCTTTGAATCACTTGAGAGAGAGCAAGTTCATCAAGCCCCATTTCTTTAGCTTTTTGCAAATCAAGATCGCCTCCAGAATTGTATTGATTAAAGAGTTGACGAAATTGTGCGTCATATTGTCGCTGTGTTACTTTAATATCCCCTACTCGTGCAACAACACCTTGATCAAGATTAAAATTATATGAACCCCACCCCACCATTCCAGCAGCAATAAAAGCAATTGTACTAATCCAGATTGTAACGATTAGCCATTTTTTGTGTTTTTGCATCCAATCAATCATTATCTTGCTAACCCCTTTGTTAAAGAAAAATTTTTGAGGAAAAATGTCTTAAAATTGCGAAATTATAACAATGAAATCTTTTTAATCACTTTAAAAAATCAAAAATTGGAGTTTTTTATGAATTCTGCCTTTCTCTCCCCCCTATGGCATCCTTGCACACAGCACAAAGACCACGAATTTATCCCCCCTATTCCCATTTCTTACGCAAAGGGTGTTTATCTTTATGACAATCAAGAGAGAGCATATATTGATTGTATTAGCAGTTGGTGGGTTAATCTTTTTGGACATGCTCACCCCTACATCAACTCTAAGCTCTATGAGCAAGCCCAAAAATTAGAACATACACTTTTAGCAGGTTTCTCTCATGAGGGTATTATGCGCTATTCTCAAAGATTATTAGCCACAACCCATTTTCATTTTGAAAAATGTTTTTATGCGGATAATGGCTCAAGTGCAATTGAGGTTGCACTTAAAATGAGTTTTCATAAAAATTTAATTTTAGGAGAAAAACGAAACAAATTCCTCACTCTTGCAAACTCCTATCATGGTGAAACTCTAGGTGCTCTGAGTGTGGGGGATGTAGGATTGTATCGTGATACTTACTCCCCCTTGCTTTTTGAAGTCATTGCCCTCAATACCCCCTATGATTTAAACTCAATTCCTCAAGCCCTCCAAGAGCTTAAAGAAATTTTGCAAAAAGAGGGGAAATCTATCAGTGGTTTTATTCTAGAGCCTTTTGTCCAATGTGCTGGAGGAATGAAAATCTATCCTAAAGAGTTTTTAGAGCAAGCTTGCATAATGTGCAAAGACTATGGGATTGATATCATCTTTGATGAAATTGCCGTGGGATTTGGGAGATTGGGAAGTCTTTTTGCCTATGAGCAAACCTCAATTATTCCTGACTTTCTGTGCCTAAGCAAAGGAATCACAGCTGGTTATCTTCCCCTCTCTGTTGTGCTGACACACAATAGAGTTTTTGAAGTTTTTTATGATGATTATGAGAGCAAAAAAGCTTTTTTGCATTCTCATAGTTACACAGGAAATGCTTTAGCTATTGCCTGTGCTAATGCCACACTTGATCTTTTTGAAAAAGAGCAAACACTCTTAAGCAATCAAAATAAACGCCAAATCATCCTCAAACATCTCCATACACTTCAAAATTTTCCCTGTGTGCAGAATATTCGCTCTATGGGGATGATTTTTGCCTTTGATTTATGCAATCTCCCTTACACAAGAGCAGGGATTGAGTTTTATCAAAGAGGACTTAAAGAAGGATTACTTTTGCGTCCATTGGGTAATACAATTTATTTTATGCCTCCTTATGTGATAAGTACTGAAGAAATTCAAAGAGTTTTTGAGGGAATTAAGAAAATTTTAACAACTTTGTAACTTTATTCTTATAAAATCATCACTTTTGAGAAAAACATAAGGATATATCATTAAAAAAGCGGTTATTTTACTTAATATGGGAGGACCATCAAATCTCTTTGAGGTAGAAACTTTCCTCAAAAATATGTTTAATGATCCTCATATTTTGCAAGTTAAAAGTACTTTTATGCGTAAAATTATTGGCATGATTATTGTGAATAAAAGAATAGATGAAGCAAAAAAAAACTATCAAGCTATTGGAGGAAAATCCCCCATTACAGCCACTACTTTTACACTCACACAAAAACTCAATACACTTGATCCCGACACTTACTATACTTATGCAATGCGCTATACACCACCCTATGCGGATATGGTTGTCATGGATTTGATCCATAGAGGGATTGAGCAAGTTGTGCTTTTTAGTATGTATCCTCAATACTCTACAACAACAATCCAATCTTCTCTTGAGGATTTTAAAGATGCATGTAAAAAACACCATTACCAGCCCACAATCTCTATCATTCAATCCTATCCTACACACCCTGAATATATTTCCTTAATTGCTTCACAAATTCATAAAAGTATGCAAGAGAAAAATCCCCAAAACTATTCCCTCATCCTTTCAGCACATGGGCTTCCTCAAAGCGTTATTGATCGTGGTGATCCTTATGAGAAGCATTGTAAAGAAAGTCAAAAAGCCCTAGAAGCAAAACTTCTTGAAAAAGGAATAAGATTCAAAGAGATTTTACTCTCTTATCAATCCAAACTTGGGCCTATGAAATGGCTAGAGCCTTCAACAAAACAAATCATTAAAGACAAAAAAAATATTGTGATTTACCCAATTGCCTTTAGTATTGACAATTCAGAAACTCTTTTTGAACTTGATATTGAACTTAAGGCACTTGCACAAAAATCAGGTGTTCAAGATTTTATTAGAATCCCTTGCCTTAATGATAGTGAGGGATTTGCACAAATGATTATCAATCTTACACAAGGAGAAAAAAATGCCTAAACTCATTCTTAGCTTTTTCTTTACAATCATGGTTTTACTCACAGGATGTAAGGATGGCAAAATTGATGAAAATGCATTCTCAACCCAATCCAATATTTCCCAAGAAGAATTACAAAAAGCCCAGAATCTAGATAAAGCAAGTTATGCTGGACTTGAACATCTTTTCTTAGATACCTCAAAAATTTCTTCTGATGGAAAATATGTCATTTTGATTTTTGGAAAAAATAATTGCCAATGGTGTGATCGTCTCAAAGATGAATTAAAGACAAATAAGACTACGCAAGAGATATTGCTCAAGAATTTCAATAGTTACTATATTAATCTTAGCTATACAAAAGAACACACACTTGATTTTAAAGGTAAACAAACTATTGTAGATAGCGCAACACTTGCAAGCCAATACGGCATTCGCCCTACTCCAACAATTGTATTTTTAGATAAAAATGGGCAACCCATTGTGATTTATCCTGGCTACCTCCCTCAAGATAAATTTCAAATTTTCTTAAATTTCATCGCAAGTGCAGAATACCTTAAGGCAAAAGATCAAATCCAAATGCATCAAATGCTTCAAGAAAAACTTCAAGGAGAATAAATGTGTAGCAATTCATTAAACAGCACTCAAGAGCTTGACCAAAATAAAGGCATTGTAAATTTCTTAAAACTTGCTTTTGCCTCAATTTGGGTTGCAATTCCACTTACAGCTTTTTATGCAATTGCTTGTGGTGTAGCAACTTTTATTGAAAATGACTATGGCACCCCCACTGCCAAAGCACTTGTATATGGAACAAATTGGTTTGCTTTCCTGCATGGATATTTATTGGTTGTACTCATTGGATGCTTTATCACTTCTAAGGCTTGGCAGAGAAAAAAATATACCAGTCTCATTTTTCACTCTGCACTTATTTTTATTATTTTAGGTGCTGGAATCACTCGCTACTTTGGCTTTGAAGGAGTAATGCATATTAGAGAGGGAGAGAAGACAAACCTTATTTCCAGCTCTGAAACCTATATCAACATTAAAATGACCAATAATCAAGGTCAGAGTCAAACTCAATCCATTCCCGCAAATCTCATTACTGGAGAAACTCTTGAGAGTGAACTTGAATTTTTTGGCAAACCTCTCTTGCTTAATGTCAAAGAAATCAATAAACTCTCTTCTGATAAAAAAGACCCCACTTCAAGAATGATCTTGGATTTAAATTACAATGGACTCCCCACAAAAATTGAGCTTATTGGTGGAGTGGGAATTGAGGGAAAACCCATTGTGATTGAGGGTGGAGGAGTAAGCATAACGATTTCTTGGGGTGTAAAAAAACTTGCACTTCCTTTCTCACTGCATCTAGTCGATTTTCAGCTTGATCGCTATCCAGGCTCAATGAGTCCCTCTTCTTATGCCTCAGAAGTTGAGATCATTGATGATCAAGCCAAAATCTTAAGCAAACCTTTTAGAATCTTTATGAATAATGTTTTGGATTATGGGGGCTATCGCTTTTTCCAAAGCTCTTATGATCGCGATGAACAAGGAACAATCCTTTCTGTCAATAATGACCCTGGCAAAAATGTCACTTACTTTGGCTATGGGCTACTCATCTTAGGAGCAATTTTACTTCTTCTTGATAAAAAAGGAAGATTTAGAAAGTTAGGAGCATTTTTACAAGAACAAAAAATCTTCTCTTTTTTCCTCTTTACTCTTGCAGTATTGAGCTTACAAACCCCTTCTTATGCACAAGAAGATCGTCTTGAAGTGCATTCCTTGCAAGAAAATCTTGAAAAATTCCGATCAAGGAGTGCGGAGTTTTCAAAAGAATTTGAAAAAGTTTTGGTGCAAGATTTTGGAGGACGGATTAAACCTATTAATGCTCTTGCAACTGATTTTGTCCATAAAATCACTAAAAAAGATGGGTTCTTAGGAATGAATAACACTCAAGTCCTCCTAGGAATGATTATGCAACCTCAAGAGTGGCAACTTGTCAAAATGATTAAAATCTCAAACCCTGCTCTTAAAAAGATTCTTGGCCTCTCTCCTGATACAGGCTACATCGCCTTTAAAGATGTTTTCACTAATGGCACTTATATTTTGCAAAACTATGTTGAAGATGCCAACAACAAAAAACCCTCAATGAGAGGAACATTTGATAAAGATGTTCTTGCCGTGGATGAGAGAGTTAATCTTGCCTATCTTGTCTATACAGGAGAAATATTTAAATCCTTCCCTACTGCTACTGATTCAAATCGTTGGGCTCAACCCCTTGAAGCAATCCAAAATGCAATCCAAAGTAATCATCAAGCCCAAGCTCAAGAAATTGCATCAATCATTCAAAACCTCTATAAAGGGATTAATCAAGGAATTTCCATTAATCAATGGCAAGAAGCAAGCAATGCCCTTGTTGAACTGAGAGCCTATCAAAACAAATACAGCCCTACTCTCATCATTAGCGACTCAAAAATTGATTCTGAGATTTTGCTTAATAAAATCAATTTATTCCGCTATCTCATTGCTCCTTTTATTCTTGTAGGTTTGATACTCTTTATCATTACCTTAGTTTATATTCTTAGAAATCAAAAAATGCCTTCAAAAATTAATCTTATCTTTTGGATTATTCTTGTTGTGCTTACAGCATTACAGAGCATTGCACTTGCTTTGAGATGGTATATTAGTGGACATGCCCCTTGGAGTAATGCCTATGAATCAATGCTCTACATCGCTTGGGCTTCAGCAATGAGTGCTATTATATTTTTTAAGAAAAGCAATCTTGCTATCTCTTCAGCCTCATTCCTTGCAGGGATTTCTCTCTTTGTGGCAAATCTTGGATTTATGGATCCACAAGTAGGCAATCTAGTGCCTGTGCTTAAATCTTACTGGCTTAACATCCATGTTTCCATCATCACGGCAAGTTATGGATTTTTGGGATTATGTTTTATTCTTGGTGTGATCACACTGCTGATGTTTATCTTTAGAGGGGATGGGAAGAAAAATATTGATAATACAATCCTTTCTCTGAATGCTATTAATGAAATGGCAATGATTATCGGACTACTCATGCTTACTGTTGGGAACTTCTTGGGTGGCGTGTGGGCAAATGAATCTTGGGGAAGATATTGGGGTTGGGATCCTAAAGAGACTTGGGCGCTTATCTCAATCTGTGTGTATGCCATCATCTTGCACATTAGATTTTTAGGGGTTAAAAATCTTCCTTATGTCTTTGCAGTTTCAAGTGTTGTAGGCTTCTTCTCAATCTTGATGACTTATTTTGGGGTCAATTACTATCTCTCAGGAATGCACTCTTATGCAGCTGGGGATCCATTACCTATCCCAATATTTGTCTATTTCCTTGTAGGAGGAGTGATCGCTCTAATTGCAATCTCTTTTTACAAACGCCAACTCTCTTTCCCCAAGATTTAGGGGGAGGGGGTAAGACTCTATTTTTACCCACCTATTGGGTTTCTTATAAAATCCCTTAGCAACTTGATTTATCCAAAGGCTCTTTATGTTAGATATTTGCTCAACTTTATAATTTTTCTTAAAAAAATACAAAATATAATTTAAGAAAAACTACGAAAGTAAAATTTATCAATAATGCAAGAAGACGATTTTTTTATCCAAGCTCAAAAATACTTTGATGATATCGATGAAGTAATCAATGCAATTTGTTTTGCTCTATTCCCTTTCAATCCCACTATAAAATCTATTGGAATGGTTCAACAAATTATTTACCCTCGCTCTTATCCCTCCAATGCAAAAGTAAAACACCTTGACTACAAAATTACCCCTATACGCCATCTTGACTTAGGCATTATGGAGCTTTGGAAAATACGCCAATACAAACTTCATTTCCATCATGCACCATCACTACGCCTTATGAATTCTTTTACTTTCATGGGAGATGAGATCGGTGATGATGAAATAGATGAATATATGAATGAGATAAAAAATACAGGAGAGATGAACTTCAATTGGTGTCATTTCAAAGAAATCAATATTCATCAATGCAGATTTAAAAAACTTGTATTCAAAAATTGCACTTTTGAAAAAGATATTATTTTTAACTCTTGCATCTTTGAAGAAATTATCTTTGAAAACTGTATATTCAAAAATTTTGTATCCATTACAGATTCCCACTTCAAGGGAGTTACCAAAATCTATGCAAAATTTGAAGGACAAACAAGCTTTTCGGGATGCACTTTTGGAGAAAAAGATAATCATCAATCAACAGTCTTTTTTAATCAAAGTATTTTTAAACAAGTGACATTTTTCACAAATACAAGATTTTATGGTGAAACTGTCTCATTCTACAAGGTGGTTTTTGAAAAAATCCCCAACTTCACTCAAGCAGTCTTTCAAACAAATCTCAATCTAGTCAATTCTTCTTTAAATTTTGATTATAAAACGACCTATCAAGTCATCAAAGATAAGGGCAAACCCATTCTATTCAATCAAGCAATACAAAATGCCAACGACTTCCGTGATAGTTTTAGGCTTTTTAAAAACACTCTCTCCAAAGAAGGCAATCTCCTTGATGCCTCAAACTATCATCGAGTTGAGCTCTATTGCAAAGAAATTGAATTACATTCTAAACTCAAAGAATCTTGGAATTGGAGAGATTGGATAGACAAGTGGCAGTTATGCCTTTATCGCCACACTTCAGACCACCACACTGACTTACTTAAAATCATCTCTTGGGTAATGATTGTTATTGGATATTTTGGACTTGGATTTTTTATAATAAGATATTTTCAAGACTCATCTATTCTTTTGCACCTAAACCCCTATGGAATCACACTAAGTTTTGGAGGAGTCATCAGTCTTGGGACACTCTTGATTATGGGATACATTCAAAGGATCTTTTTCTTTGCGGGAATTGGGCTTATCTCTACCTTATGGATTGCCTGCTATAAACCCACTCTTATTTTTGGAGCGATGAATTTGATTGATAAATCCTCTCGTTCAGGGTTAGAAAACCTCCTTACAGTCCTTTATACCCTTGCAATGATTCTCTTGCTTTTCTCACTTCAAAAAACCGCTAGAAAAAATTCCATCATCCCAAGCTAAAACTATTTCTGAACCTCTTGGATTGTCTTAGTCTCTTCTTTTTGCTCCCTATCAATCTGTGCAACTTGATATTGATTGACCCAATACATAATCACGCAAATAATGATGATGAGTAAAAAATCAATCTTGCGCAGCTTAAACCCTTTGCAAAAAAAGCAAGGCTTCTTTTCCTTTCTCATTCTCCCCTCCTTAGAGTTTTGTCGCTTCAAGAGTTTGAAGCCAACCAATGGTTTGTACATAGCGAAGCTTTTTTGCCCACTGCACTCGCCCCTCACTCATCTCAAGCACGATCATCTGAAAAATTACCTTTTGGCTTTCACTCACGCTTAATCTTGCTTTATTAACTCCACTTAGTCCCCGCTCAATAGGTGCTTCACTCTCCATTCCTATTACACTATCAAATCCCCCACACATTCCCACATCGCTCACATAAAAACTCTGCTGATCAATCATCAAATCATCTGTGCCAATATGTGTATGAGTCCCAAACAATGCCCCAATCTTGCCTTTAAGCATTTCAAACACCGCCCTCTTCTCACTGGTTGCCTCAGCGTGAAAGTCAATGATAATATTTTTTATCCCCTTCTCTTGTAAAGTCTCCACACTCTCTCTTGCACAGAGGAAGACATTATCACATTGTGGCATTCCAAAATGCCCCATAAGATTAAGCACAGCCACGCTCTCTCCACATATCTGCGTGATATACATTCCACTGCCCTCAAGCTCTTTAGAACAATTATGAGGACGTAAAACTTGACTTTCTTCTTTCAAATACGCCCTAATCTCGGGCTTATCAAAACTATGATTCCCTCCCGTAATGACATCGATGCCATAAGAGTGCAATGCATTGCAATGCTCAATACTTAAGCCAAAGCCATGAGAGGCGTTTTCACCATTTGCAACAATAAAATCAAGCTGATATTGGGTTTTGATTTGAGGTAGAAGCTGTGCAATCAGCATTCTTGCTGATCTTCCAACGATATCGCCAATTAATCCAATTTTCATTATTAGTGCATATCCCCCAAAGAAAGGGGAAAGAGAGATTATCTCTTAGAGAATTGTGGGCTTCTTCTTGCTTTTCTTTTTCCGTATTTTTTACGCTCAACCACTCTTGAATCTCTTGTTAAAAGTCCCTTGGGTTTTAAAATCGCACGGAAAGCAATATCATAGCTATTGAGAGCTTTAGAAATACCATGTCTCAGTGCCTCAGCTTGAGCAGAGTATCCACCGCCAAGTGTTACAGCAACGATATCTACTGATTTTTCTTGCTTTGTGAGTACTAGAGGTTGCATCACTTTCATTTTGATCGCCTCATGTCCTCCAAGCCAACTATCAAGGCTCTCACCATTGATGCTAAGTTTTCCACTTCCACTTGTGAGCCAAACTTTAGCGACTGCTGTTTTTCTTTTTCCTGTTGCATAAACTTTTGCCATTCTCTACTCCCTTACTTCGCTTTTGAAATTTGTGCTGTATGAGGATGCTCACTTCCTCTATAAACTTTGAGCTTCTTAAGCATTGCTCTTCCAAGCTTGTTTTTTGGAAGCATTCCACGAACTGCTAGGTGATAGAGTTTCTCAGGACTTTTCTCTAGCATTTCCTCAAGAGT
Organism: Helicobacter cholecystus; assembly: GCF_003364215.1. Classification (GTDB taxonomy): domain Bacteria; phylum Campylobacterota; class Campylobacteria; order Campylobacterales; family Helicobacteraceae; genus Helicobacter_G; species Helicobacter_G cholecystus. The sequence continues at coordinate 7,267 of NZ_NXLU01000011.1, read as the reverse complement.
TTTACTCTTTGTGCTGCCAAAATAACCTGAATGTGTAAAATATTCCTTATCCTTTAGCTTAAGCCCAGAGAACTTCACTTCTGTTGCATTAATGATAACAACATAATCCCCACAATCAATATGAGGTGTAAAGCAAGGTTTATGCTTCCCTCTTAAATAAGTCGCGACCTCTGTAATCAAACGACCAAATACTTTGTCTTTAGCATCTAAAACGATCCATTTTGGCTCGATTTGTGCCTGAGTTGCAATTTTTGTAATTTCCATTCTTGCCTTCCTGTCGCAAAATTAAAAGAGTTATTGTATCCTCATTATACTTAATTTTTACTTAAATTAAGAAAAGAATAAGGAGTTTATTCTAAAGGATTTTGATCAGTAAATAATCGTCTTTCTTGATACATTAAAAGTCTTGCACTCTCTTCGGGGAGTTTAAAAGCTTCATCATAATTTTTTCGCACAATTTGACTCATTCTCTCCACCTCAATAGGAATATCTTCATAAATATCTAAAACAAGAGAAAATAGTTGAATATGTTGGGTAAGCAGATCATAGAGTTTTTGGCGATTTTGTTCAAAAAGCTCACTATCATTAAAATAACGTCTCGCATTATGCATTACACGACGGAAAACTTGAAAAGCTAGACGTCTTGATTTAATATGACGATTAAGAATTTTTCTTGTATTTTGAATGCATTTCTCTAAATTCTTCTCTCCTGCAATACAAATGCATACAGGAAGCAAAAATATCATTTTATCTATCTTGATTCCTAGTGAGCGAGTTTGCCATTTGACAAAAAGATATTGGATGAAACCTAGCCTATATTGCTCTAGCATACAATCTCACTTCCCACACCATCATTTGTAAAAAGTTCTAAGAGCAAACTATGCTCAACCCTGCCATCAATGATATGCACTTTTTTCACCCCTGAATTCAAACAATCTACACATGCTTCAATTTTAGGAATCATCCCCCCACTAATCACTCCATTTTGGATAAGCAAGGATACTTCTGAGATTTTAATGCTCTCTAATAATTCTCCCTGAGCACCCAGAACCCCAAGTGTATCTGTTAAGAAAATAACTTTGTCTGCTTTTAATGCTTTGGCAATTTCACATGCCGCTTCATCAGCATTAACATTATAGCTTCTACCCTCAGCATCTCCTGAAATTGGAGAAATCACGGGAATAACTCCCTCTTGCAAAAGTGAATGCAATATGCTTGGATCACAAGAAATAATTTCTCCTGTAAATCCATATTTTCCATTATCCTTTACTCTTGCATTCAAAAGTGAAGCATCCTTTCCACTAATCCCCACAGCCCTCACACCATTAAGAGAAAGAAAATAAGCAAGCTCTTTATTAATTTCTCCACTTAACACCATTTCCACAACTTCTATACACTCTTGTGTTGTGATTCTGCATCCATTGACAAACTCACTCTTTACTCCCATACTCTCTAATACACTTGTAATTCTTTTTCCACCACCATGCACAATGATAGGTTGAATCCCAAGCATATACATCATCACAATATCTTTTGCAAACTGCTCTCTGAGTTTAGGATCAATTTGTGCAGATCCACCATATTTAATCACAATTTTTGAACCGCGGAAAATCTTAATAAATGGAAGTGCTTCTAGGAGAATTTGTGCTCTTTGGAAATTATTATTCATTTTTTGGAATTGCCTTTTTATATAATGAGTGCTCAATTATAAGATAAAAAGGAGTAAAAATGAAAATTGTTATCTTAGATTCACTCACTTTAGGCGAAGTTAATTTAAAACAGTTTGAGGATTTTGGGGATTTGAGTATTTATCCTTGCACAACAAAAGAAGAAATTTTGCCCAGATGCGAAGATGCACAAATCATTATTACTTGCAAAGTGCCTTTTGATGCACAAACTCTCTCCTACCTCCCAAAGCTTAAACTCATTGCCCTCACTTCCACAGGCACAAATATTATTGATCTTATTAAAGCTAAAGAATTGGGGATTGAAGTAAGAAATGTAGCAGGATATAGCACTTTTGCCGTTGCTCAACATACTTTGATGTTTGTTTTAGCACTCTTAGCAAAACTCCCCTTTTATGATGAATATTGCAAAAGCTCCCAGTGGTGCAGTTCTCCAGTTTTTACACATATTGTTGAAGGTTGTGAGGAAATTGCAGATAAAGAGTGGGGAATCATTGGATTTGGAAATATTGGAAAACAGACTGCAAAACTCGCTCAAGCTCTAGGCGCAAAAGTAAGCTACACCTCCACAAGTGGAAAAAATCAAGATCACTCCTTCCCACAAAAGTCCCTTAATAATCTTTTGAGTACAAGTGATATTATCACCATTCATGCCCCACTCAATCCTCAAACTCATCACCTCCTCTCTGCCTCAAATCTCTCACTCCTTAAAAATGAGGCAATCCTAGTTAATGTAGGGAGAGGGGGAATTATTGATGAAGATGCACTCACTCAAAGAATGCTAGAGAGCGAAATTGCTTTTGGGAGCGATGTATTAGAATGTGAACCACTTCAAGCCAATCACCCCCTTCTTCATCCCTCTTTACGTTCAAGACTTCTACTCACCCCTCACACTGCTTGGGCTTACAGACAAACAAGAGAGAGATTAATTAAAAGCGTTTATACCAATATTCAAAACTTTTTAGAGGGAAATTAAACCCCTCTTCTAAGCTTATTTTTAGCTGAAAAAATATAAAACTTACGATAATATAAAGAGATTGTAAATATCTTTTCTATATTAAGGAGGGAGTTTGAGTCAGCATTTCATTTTCTATCACCAAGATGATCTTTCACTTATTCCCTCATCTCAACCTGCACCTATTGTTCTTATTCCATCAAGCCTTTGTCTTCAAACACATTGTCCACTTCAAAGCAATCCTTTAGAGCTTGGATACAGCTCAAAGCTTTTAGATTTAAACTCAACCTATCTTTGTTTTAATTTCCCTCTAGCAAATAGCATAGAATGTTTTTATTTTCCCACTTCTTCTCTTCCCCATGCCTCTTTTGCAATGCTTGATCTTGTTCTACCTCCATTATTGGGTATAGAGTATGCACTTTTTGCCTATGAATCCTCAATGCTATTTTGTTATTATCAGAACAATAAACTCACCTATTCTAAACCCATTCATAACAAAAATGATCTTACCCACTGCCTTGCTTTAATTCAAAAACTCTATGCAATCCAAACTCCTAAAATTACACTTTTTGACTACGGCTTCTCTCACCCCTATACCTATGACAAAAAATTTATTCTAAACACTCAAACACTTAACCTCTCTTCCCAACCCTCTTTTATCATTCTTGAGCAAAAAGCACCCATGTTTCACTCATTATTGAAATTTATTCTTCTTACCCTTCTAGGAATCTTCATCCCCTCAGGATTGTTAATCCATTTTGCTCCTACTCCTGCTCCAACTTCCATTATCCCTCATAGCAAAAACCTTAATATCTCTTATCCACTCTACTCTTTACTTGCCCTTCTTGGACCCCAACTCTCCAAAGAAAAATTTCTTAAATATCAATACACACAGCATGAAGGATTGATTTTGTTTTTTTCTCAACCCTTTTCACCAAAACTTTTACAACTTTTGCACTCCAAGGGTTATAAAACTAATATTCTTGATCTGCAAACTCTAAGGATTCTGCTATGAAAGACAAGATTCAAAACTATTTATCCCGACTTACTCCTAGAGAGATTTTACTTGCAAAAATTTGTTTTGTTTCTCTATGTATTCTTATTGTATGGAAATTGGGAGTAGATGACGCAATCAAAAGATATTTTTACCCTACACAATCCCAAGAAACTCCTAGCGTGATCCCCTATTTAAGTTATTTTAATGCTCAAGAGCTTATCAGCAAATACTCTACACTCATTAGTTTTTCGCAAAGCGATGTGGGCTTGACTCACTATACACTTAAAACTCAAGGTAAGATTGAAAATGAGAATTTCTTTTCACTTTTAAATGTGCTTAAAACTTATCCTACTCTCAAAATTGACACCTTTTCATTAGATGAAGAGGGAGATTTTTCCCTCACTCTTTATGGTGAAAATTCACAAACCTATGCACTCCCCTCAGCTATTCTCACTTACTCCACCCTTATTACCTCTCCTTGGAAAGAGGAACAAACTTCTCCCTCACCTCTTATTCTTGAAGCCTTGCTTAATGAGAAAGTCAAAATCAATAGTCAATGGCTTGAGGTTGGGAATAAAATTTCAGGATATACACTTCAAAAAATTAATAAAGATAGCGTAATCTTAAAAAATCAAACCCACACACTTACACTTTATTTAAGAGAGAAGATCTTTTGATAAGGTTTTTATTTTTAATCCTTCCATTCTTTGCTTTTGCTCTTCCTTGCAAAGAATATTTTAGTTTTCAAAGCAATGGCTTAATTAACTCCCGTGAGATTTTAGAAGAAATTGCAAAATCTTGCCAATTTAGCTTAATTTATACAGATAACCTCTCTTATGAAATTCTCTCAAATACTCAACCCAATCTTCATATCAATAATCTTTCTGCAAAAAAATTCCTTGAAATTCTTTTAGATCATAGAGGATTACACTATACATCCAAAGATTTTGTGCTTAAAATCTCTTTTCTCTCCACGCAAACCTATGATCTTAATTATGTCTCTACTGCAAGAATGAGTTCAAATAATACTGATGTCACACTTACACAATCTCCAAATTTTAACCCCTCAGCTCATCTCTTAGGAAATGAAAATCTTCCCTTAGGAGGTGGGAGTGGGAAAAGTGGAAGCAAGATCTATTCAAGAGATGAGGTTAATTTTTGGGGGGAAATTGAAAAAGAGATTAGCTCAATTGCATACCGCTCTGAAGATCTCTTTTTTGAGAAAATCCCACAAAACATTACAATTAATAAAAATGCGGGGTTAATTACAATCACTGCAAGCAATGCACAACACGCAAGAATTAGACGTTATTTAGAGAAACTTCATCAAAAAATGCATGCTCAAGTCCTCATTGATGTGCATATTTTTACAATCAGACATTTTAATTCTCAAACTGCTGGAATCAATTGGAATGAGCTTTATAATCTAAACAATCTCACAATTCCATCAATAGGAAATACAGGAGCAAGCTTTTTGCAATTAGGTAAAAATGGAATGAATGTAGAACTTAACATTTTTTCTCAAGGGGTAACACTCTCACGTATTGTAGAATTTTTACAAACCTATGGAAAAACACAATCCCTCTCCAATCCAAAAATCCTTACACTCAATAATCAACCTGCTTTAATCTCTGTGGGCAGTGTTTTACGCTATATACAAAACTCCGTATATCAAAGTAGCTCTCAAGGCAATAGCATCCAAAACTCAACTGAGAATTATCCAAGTATTTTTGCAGGCGTTTTGCTCGATGTTACACCCTCAATCCAAGGAGAAGAAATTATTCTAAAAATCAATCCCTCCATCACTCGCACAAAAAATACAGAGGTCGAAAATGAACCCAATGCTCTAAAAACACCACCAAATCTTTCTACAAACCAACTCTCTTCTATGGTTAAAGTTAAAAGTGGTGAGAAAATTATTTTAGGGGGACTGATTTCAAATATTTCTTCTAAAAAAGAATTTAAAATTCCTCTATTAGGAGACATTCCTATTCTTGAATATTTATTTAAGTACAAGTGGAATTCAAATAGTAAAGAAGAAATGGTCATTATCATCTCTCCTAAAATTATCCATTCTCCAACATCCCTTAACCAAAACACTTACACAGAGATTGGAAAGTTTAATAGTGATTTTAAATCTCTTTTAAAACAGATCAAAGAAGAAGAATTGTTGCGACTTTATACGCCTAGTAATCAATGGAAAGAGAAGTAAGATAATGGTTTATTACCCACTTTTACCTCTTGAGATTTGCAAAAAGCTTAAAACCTTTCCTTGCTCTCTTACGCCTCCACAAATTGCTACTATTGAGCAATTCAATATTCCTTTTATTCTAGACTTTCTTCCCCAAGAATTTAGAAATGCAGACATTAAACTTATTACTCAAGAAAAGTTAGACCAAATTCTCAAATCTCAAGAAAGATTAGAAAATATTGAAGAAATTTGCCAATGTATTGCACAAGATGAAGATCTCGCAATCCAAAAATTACTCTATTATTTTCTTTCCCAAGCTATAGAGTTAAATGCAAGTGATATTCATTTTCAAACACTCCAAGAATATGTAGATGTTAAAGTAAGAATTGATGGAGATTTGAGAGAGTTTTCTGTATTACCCTTAGAATACTTTTCTCTTTTAAGTTCTTTTATCAAGCTTGAGTGTCTCCTTGACATTCATGAAATCAGAAAACCTCAAGATGGAAAGTTTTCAACAAATTTTGAGGGAAGGGACTTTGACTTTAGGGTTAGCACTATCCCAACGATCAAAGGGGAATCTTTGGTCATTAGAATCCTTTATAAAGACACGAAAGAAAAAACCCTTCAAGAACTGGGCTTCTCTCATCAAATTCAACAAATCCTTCATGCTCCCTATGGACTAATCTTGGTCACTGGTCCAACAGGAAGCGGTAAAAGCACCACACTCTACTCTATGCTTCATGCTCTCAAAGACTCTTCTAAAAAGATTATTACAATTGAAGATCCTGTGGAATACGATGTTAAAGAACTTACACAAATTGCAATCAATGAAAAATATGGCTTTGGATTCCAAGAGGCTCTTAGAAGCATCTTACGTCAAGACCCCGATATGATTATGGTTGGTGAAACAAGAGACGAAGAAACTCTCTCACTTCTTATTCGTGCCTCATTAACTGGGCACTTGGTTTTCTCCACACTTCATACAAATGATGCTCTAAGCACTATTCAAAGACTTTCAGATATGAGAGCAAAACCCTATTTAATTGCTTCACTTCTACATCTAATTATCTCCCAAAGGCTTTTACCTAAACTTTGTCCCCATTGCAAAACCTCACTAAGAGTTTCAAATCTTCCTGATAAATATAAAGATTGCACTTTTTACACCTCAAAAGGCTGCAATAAATGTAATCACAAAGGCTACTCTGGAAGAATTCTCATTTATGAAAGTTTAATCATTGATGAGAAGCTCAGAGAGCTTATTCACAATCATGCACCCCGAGAAAAATTCACTTCTTATCTTAAAGAAAAACAATTTCAAACTCTTTTTGATCATGCTTTGCAAAAATCCCTTAATGGAGAGCTTTGCATTAAAGAGGCCCTCCACTTCTATGAAGATACACTATGATTTTACTCTCAACCCTCTGCTCTCCTAAAAGTAT
>NZ_NXLU01000010.1 GCF_003364215.1 Helicobacter cholecystus | reverse complement strand
GGGGGGGGGGGGGTAAATTTATTAAAATTATATTTTTTTGTATTTATATATTTAAGAAAACAATAATATTTAGATTATTAAAAGTGATAGAATAACTATAAATAGGGTATTTATAAATATAATAAATTTAATTTTTTTATATATAAAATAATAGAATTAGATTTATGTATTATTAATATTTTTATTATTTTCTAATATATTTTATTTATATTTATATAAGATTATGATTTTTTATTTACTATTTATTTAATTTATATTATGACTTTTTTATGATTGTATTCAAAGATCTTGTATGGTTAAAACTTGAATATCTTTGATGTTATAGAGAATATTTAGCATCTATAAAAAGTTTAATATTAAATTTGTAATCAGAATCCATTACCAAATCACTCTAAAGCTATAGGTCTTCTTTATAAATCTAATAAATAGTTTTAAGACTTGAGGAGTAAATAAGAAAATCATATTTTAAAAATTGTGATAGGTTGATCTAGAAGTATAAAAATTTGCACACTTTAAAGTTGATTTTTCTATAGTTTTATCATTCAAGTGCATGAATGATGATTGCTTTTTTGTCTTTATGCTGGAATTATTGATGAAAAAATTTTATAAAAAAAGAGATCATTCAATATGGCAATAGATTGAATAAAGTCTTTTTATTGTTTAAGCCCCAGAAGTGTATCAATCATTTTATCAATAGTGCTAACAACTTTGGCATTAGCCGCATATCCACTTTGAAACTTAATGAGATTAACCATCTCCTCATCAACGCTCACTTGAGAAATACTCAGATATTCTTTTTTTGCTGCAGAGAAAAGGGCTGATTTGGTATCTAATGTAGCTTTGACAGACTGCGTATCCGTAGCAATTGCACCCCCTAAAAGACGATAATATTGAGCAATTTGCATATCTTGCTTCTTTGTTTTACTCTCTTGAAAAGTTACATTATCATATTGGAGACGTTGCATCATATTTGCTACTTCTGTGTTTCCACTTGTGGGTGAAACCCATGGACGAAGCTTGGTGGGATCTTGTACAAAAACTGAACTTACTTCAATATTCTTTGCATTATCTCCATCAAAAAATCTATTCAATCCAAAAGCTCCAGGAAGATTACTCCCGTGATCCCTCACTCCGATAAATACATCACTTTGGTTTTTGGGCATAATTTGAAAGCGTCCTATTTGCGCATCATAATTTGCAGTAAAATAATCATCAATATCATTAAGCGTATTTTTATCGTTATTATCATCTGTATTGGCGTTAATTTGTTTGACAATATCTTGGATTGAAGTTAATGGAGTAACCTCAATACTCTTTACTCCAATCTCTTCTCCATCACCATTATAAATAACAATGTCAAAAGATCCTTCCCTAATATTGTAATCACTATCAATTAAAGATTGATCATTGCGCACTTCTAGAAACTTGCTCTGTACGGAAGTTGTGGCACTTTGTGCATAAATATTATTAGAGGCTTCAATAAACCCTTCTGCAAAAGTATTAAGCATATCTATATATTTTTGGAATTTTCCAGGGACTGATCCATCATACCCATCTGCATACATCTTAATTAACCCCCCTATTTTTCCTTCTAAAAGACTATTTGTAATATCTACAGGACGATAGTCTTGATTTTGAAAATAAACATGATTGAGAAGTTCTCCTTGGTGTGAGGCCTTAACCTCAAGAGGATGGAAATTAATTCCATCAACAATATTAAATCCCCCCGCAATATTCATCACATAATTCTCTCCATAATCCACATCTCTAGAATCAATGGAAATATTAGTTTTAAGATTTGATTTAAAGACTGAGCCACCGATTAATTCTTTGAGTTCAAACTCGAGTTTATCTCTTTGATCTCGTAAATCATTAGCATAAGAAAGATCAACATGAGATTCTTTAATACTTAATTTCTTATTAATTTCTGCAATCTGCTTTCCTATACGATTGACTTCCTCAATTCTCATTGCAAGTTCATCGCTTGCTTTTTTCTGCATTGTCGCAACATTATCATATGCCGCATGGATTCCTCGAATCAATGCTTGTGCAGATTGAATAAGCAATTGCTTTTGCGCAGGATCTTTTGCATTTTTACTCAAATCTTTCCAAGAATTAAAGTATTGTTGTAAATCATCATAAATCCCCACACCTTCTAAATCTGGAAAAAGCGATGCCGTTTCTCTGAGTTGGTCATACTGGGTTTGATAAAATTCTTTTTCTTGTGCTGCTCTTCCATAACGCTGAAAAACAAATTCATCATGTGCACGCACAATACTCTCAATCTGCACCCCTGTTCCAAGATGATAATTTCCCTTATCAAGAGGAGTTTGGGGTTTGAGTGCAACCTTTTGACGAGAATAAAACTCATCACTTGCATTTGCAATATTATTACCAGTAGTATCCACCATAGCCTGATGAGCTTGCAAACCTGTATAAGACGTATTGAGTGAAGTGAGAATTCCGCCCATAATTACACCTGAATAGTTAAAAAGCTTTGTTGGGGCTTGGCATCTCCACCATACCCACTATTTTCATGAGGTATAATTTTTCGCAAAAGCGAAGTATAAAACTCATTGACTGCATACACACTACGCGCATAGCCACTATTAAGCTCTTTAAGCTCTTTAAGAGAAAGTTTGAGTTCCTCAAGCAAGTTTAATGCCTCTTGATCAAGAAGATCTGAAAGGGGTTGATTAGGATTTGTATCTCTAAGGTCAACCATACAACGATCAATCATAGATTTTTTTTGCTCAAATGCTTTGATAAAATTTTCTTTTGTAGGTAAACGATTGAAAATCTCTTCATTTTTAGCTTCAGAAAGATCATTAATATCTTTGTGAGTAAGCTCAATAAGTTTTTTTAATTCAAGAATAGCATCTTTTAAATATTGGTGAAGCATTTTTATCCCTAAACCCTAGCACAAGCTAGGGGAAATTCTTTTTAGAGATTAAGCAAATGTAGTGCCATTTTTTCTGAAGTCTTTTTCATATCAAGTGAATATGTTTGATTTTGAATTTGTTCTTTAATTTGGGCAACACGATCAACTCTCTCACTCTCATGTATTTTTTTTTCTTCACTCTGCACTTTTTGGTGCTGATTTTTTTCAATATTTTGCGAATAAACTGAACTTAAATTTCTTCCTATGGTATTTCTAACCATCATCAACCTCCATCTTATACACTGTTTGTTATATCGACTCTTTTTGATTTACCTTAAGCTATTTTAGTTTTGCATCCATTGCTTTTTGAAAATCTTCCATACTTGTAACAGATTTATTGACTTCCTTTGAACCCTTTCTAAGTGGATCGTCCATATCACTGTAAGTATACACAAGAATGGCACTGATCAATGCTAAAAAGACACCAAATATAATACAAGGAATAATCCATATTCTAAGCTCAGTCATCTTCACCTCCTATTGAGGAACATTGCTCTGAGTGATTATACAAAACTTACTTCAAGAAATACTCTTAAATATTTCACTCACTTTTTCTGCACATTCCTTCGCATCTTGAAGGCTCATTTTTTGATGGCATGGAATAGAGATTTGTGCTTTATAGAAATTTTCTGCATTATAAAAAACTTGGTGTGTATGATAAAGCTTATAGAGATGAATAGGCTTATAATGTACCTGAATCCCTAATCCCCTCTCCTGCATAGCCTTAAAAATCTCTTCTTTAGAACACCAATATTTCTGCTTAAGAAAAATAGGATAAAGATGTCTGCTGCTTTTAATATGGACAGGAATGGGGGCAATATCAAAATAGGGATTATTATAAAAAGTCTCATCATAAAATTGTGCAATCTTCTCTCTTTGCTCAATAAATACATCAATTTTCTTAAGCTGAGATCTCCCTAGGGCTGAAGCAATATCGCTCAATCTAAAATTAAATCCACTCTCTTGTACTTCACTATTCCATAATGCTTTCTTAATCACTCCATGAGAACGAATGAGCCTTGCTTTTGTATACACTTCTTCATTATTGGTCGCTAATGCACCTCCCTCTCCAGTTGTAATTGGCTTAAGAGCGTGAAAACTAAAGATTGTGCTATCAGCCAATCCCCCAATTTTTTCCCCTTTATACTCTCCACCCAAACTATGAGAGCTATCTGAAATCCAAAGAAGATTGTAACGTCTTGCAATGTCTTGTATCTGCTCAACTTCTACACTTTTTCCTGCATAATCTATGCTTACAATCGCACGTGTTAACGGGGTAATGAGCGAAGGGATTTGATTTGCATTAATATTGCCATCACTTTTAATATCACAAAAAACAGGCTGTATATCATTTTCTAAAAGCATATTGCATGTTGCTACAAAACTAATTGGAGAGGTAATCACTTCAAACCCTTGAAGATGATGTGCTTTGTATGCACAATAAAGTGCTGAGGTAGCTGAATTAAATACCAAAACATACTTAACGCCTAAATATGATGCAAGCTCTTTTTCAAAAAGCTCTGTCTGCTCACCTTGTGTAAGCATAGGGGCTTTAAGAGCCTGAATCACAGCTTGTATATCATCTTCTTGGATAAATTGTGTACTGTAAGGATTTAAAGAAGGCATTCTAAAGAGAGCTTTGAATCATGATGTGATTTTGCAAAAAACTCATTTTTAACTTTCTTAGAATCAAAATCAATCCAATCTTTTGAAAAAATCTCAGAAATCTTATTCTCAAAACAATCTAAGAGATCATGAAGTTTATTTTGAGCTTGGTGAAGAAGCGCTTGGATTTTGTTGTGATCTTTATGATCATAGCTTTGTACAAGAGAGCGATAAAGAGAGGTTAAAGATTCAAACTCTTGACCTTGCATCAAACTTTTTTTAAGCATTTGCGTAATTTTTAATTCAATGTTTTGAATTCTCTTTTCAAGCTCTGGGGATTTATTTTTATCAAGCATGACAAGCAATTCTTGATGTTGCTCTTTTGCTTGATCTAAAGTTCTTTTAAACTTTTGAACTTGAGCAACTTGAGCATTAAATGTTTTGAGATCGGCAAAAGGTTTTTGCTCAACCTCTTTTTGATTTTGCATTTGACTCTGTTCTGGCTTTATGTGATGAGTTTTTTGTGCAGCAAGTCTAATTGTTTGATACTCAGAATGATTGTTAATTTTCATTACAATGCTGTTCAAGATATTTTGTATGGATTTTAGATTGTTTAAAATCCTGATTCTCCATCATCTCGATATGAAAGGGAATAGTTGTTTTAATTCCCTCAACTTTAAATTCTTTAAGTGCACGATGCATTCGCTTAATAGCCTTCTCCCGATTTTCTGCCCACACAACAAGCTTACCAATCATAGAATCATAAAACATAGGAACAATATAATTACAATATGCTTGGCTATCTAATCTTACATGCGCACCTCCTGGTGCAATCCAAGTTGTAATTTTTCCTGGAGAAGGGAAAAACTTCTTAGGATCTTCAGCTGTAATCCTACATTCAATTGAATGGCCATTAAAATTAATCTCTTCTTGACTGGGTAATTTCTCACCTTCAGCAATTCTAATCATCCACTCCACTAAATCAAGTCCACTCACCATCTCGCTGACTGTATGTTCGACCTGAAGCCGTGTATTCATCTCCATGAAATAAAAATCTTGATGATTGGCATCAAGCAAAAACTCAAATGTTCCAGCTCCAACATATCCAATATGCTTAGCCGCTCTTACTGCAGTTTCAAGAAGTTTAGCCCTGACTTCATTGCTCAAAACAATTGCTGGAGATTCTTCAATAAGTTTTTGCTGACGTCTTTGGGCAGAGCAATCCCTCTCTCCAATATGGACAACATTTCCATATTTATCTGCCAAGATTTGCACCTCAATATGCTTTGGATTTTTAATAAATTTTTCCATATAAATTGTTCCATCACCAAAAGCACTCAGCGCCTCGCTTTCTGCAGCTAAATAAGAGTTTGCAAGCATCTCTTCACTCTCAACTACTCTCATTCCTCTGCCTCCACCTCCTGCAGCAGCTTTTATAATCACAGGATAGCCAATTTCTCTAGCCACCTCCTTTGCTTCATCTAAATCTCTTAGAGCACCCTCACTCCCCATAATAACAGGAACTTTTGCTTCTCTCATGACATCTTTTGCTTTAGATTTATCACTCATTAAATTCATAACTTCTGAGCTGGGTCCAATAAACTCAATATTATGATGCTTGCAAATCTCTACAAATTGTTGGTTTTCACTTAAAAATCCATATCCTGGAAAAATTGCATCTGCCTCAAAAAGCTCTGCTGCACTAATAATTGCAGGGATATTTAAATAACTTTCGCTTGATTTTTCTTTTCCTATACACACCTTTGCATCGGCAACATCAAGATAATGCGCATCTTTATCGGCAGTAGAATACACTGCAATGGCTTCTTTCCCCATTTCTTGGATTGTACGAATTGCGCGCAAAACAATTTCGCCACGATTAGCAATTAAGATTCTTTTGATTTTCTTCATTTAGATTTTCTCTACTTTTATCAAATGTGTTCCAAACTCTACAGGTTGAGCATCATTTGCAATAATTTCTACAACTCTGCAATCAAAATCCGCCTCAATCTCATTCATAATCTTCATTGCTTCAATAATTCCAATAATTTGACCTTTTTTAATCTTATCTCCCACATTAACGTAAGGAGAAGCATTTGGGGCCGGACAACGATAAAAAGTCCCTACCATTGGAGATTCAATAAATGTTCCACTTTGCTCAGATACATTTAAGCTCTCTTGAATCATAGGAGCTGGGGTACTGGATGCTACTGGAGTGTTTTGAGCAACTTGGATAGCTGGTGTTGGAGATACCTGGGGGAGTGAAGTATTTTTTTCTAGGTGTATCTCAAAATCACCTTCTTTCAAAAAAATACTTGAAATAGAGTTTTTAGAAAAAATATCAATTAACTTTTCAACTTCTTTGAAATTCATCGTCACAACCTTATATTTTAGCAAGATTTACCCTCTTAGTAGATGAGAGACTATAAGTTTGCTATCATAACATATTTAGATTTAGAAACTTTATCTTTCAAAGGAAAAACAATGGGACTTAAATCAGATTTTTGGATTAGAGAAATGAGTATTAAACACAAAATGATTGAGCCATTCTGTGAGAAACAAATAGGAAGTGGAGTAGTTAGTTATGGTTTAAGTAGCTATGGATATGATATTCGTCTAAGTCATGAATTTAAAATCTTTACCAATATTAATAGCACAGTTGTTGATCCCAAAAATTTTGATTTTGATAATGTTGTAGATTTTGAAGGCAATGTATGCATTGTGCCACCCAATTCTTTCGCACTTGCTAGGACTGTAGAATATTTTAAAATCCCTCGAAATGTTTTGGCAATTTGTCTAGGTAAAAGTACTTATGCACGTTGCGGAATCATTGTCAATGTGACTCCATTTGAACCTGAATTTGAAGGACATATCACTATCGAGATTTCAAACACCACCCCACTTCCTGCAAAAATTTATGCAAATGAGGGAATTGCTCAAGTATTATTTTTGCAAGGGGATGAAGAGTGCGAAACAAGCTATAAAGATAAGGCAGGAAAGTATCAGGGGCAAAGAGGAATCACTCTTCCTAAAATCCTCAAATAATTAAAAGGAGTGTGCATAGCTAAGAGAATATTTTTCTCGTTGACGCATATCAACAGTGTGTTGAAAAGAAATTCTATCCTTTTGAGGATCAATATATCTTGAACTCACCAAGTAACTTACCCCAAAACCAAGCATAGCTCCAGCAACCACTTGAACAGGAGTATGTTTGTTTGCAACCACTCTTGAAATACCCACAAGTGTAGCAAGTAGGGACATGGGTACTCCCCACTTCCATCCATAGCGTCTTTGCATATATCCAGCTGCGCTAAAGGCTGAAGAAGTATGTCCTGAGGGAAATCCTTCATAATTTGCATGATTTGGACGCAAGGCAATTTGAAGCTTTTGAGGATATTTTTTTGCCAAAGCATTTAAAGAGGCTTTAGTAATTAAAGTTACCCCCATGGTTGTTCCAAATCCAATAGCCAATTCTTTTAAACCTTCATAATCCTTAATTGCCAAAGAATAAGAAGCAGAAAATGCGGGTAAAAATTGCAATATATCGCCCAAAACTTCAAAAGCCTTTTGAGCTTTATTCTGTGCTTGCAAAGAGTTGAGAAGTAAACACAATGAAACAAATATAGATATGATTTTCATGGAATATCCTATGGGGAATGATTTAAACGAGGAAAAGATCAATATGGTATGCCCAGAGGGATTCAAACCCCCGACCTACAGGACCGCAACCTGTTGCTCTATTCAGCTGAGCTATGGACACATACTCTACACTAACCATACCAATGTTAAGATCTAATTATAATCTAAGGTTTTTAAAAATTAGAGTAAAAAATCAAAAATTTGATTAAAATTTTACCTTCACTTTATCGAGGTGAAAATTTATATAACGATTGGTGGTGATTTTATGCCAGGCATTAAAATGCGTGAAAATGAGTCTTTTGATGAGGGTTATAGAAAGTTCAAAAAACAAACTGATCGAAACCTTGTAGTTACAGAGTGTCGAGCAAGAAGATTTTTTGAATCTAATACCGAAAAACGCAAAAAGCAAAAGATTAACGCTAAGAAAAAAATGCTTAAGCGTCTTTATATGTTGCGACGCTATGAGTCAAGACTCTAAGATGCTTTCCTCCCCCTTATGGGGTGGTTTCCTTCTTCATCTTCATTTCCTTGATTTTCTTTTTTGTTTATTTAAAATCTAAGATACTATTTTGATTTTATAAATTACTTTGAAAATAGGAGAATAAATGCACTTTAGCGGAAAAAATGTTTTAATTACTGGTGCAAGTAAAAGTATTGGCGCAGATATTGCAAGAGTTTTAGCAGGATATGGACTCAAAGTATGGATTAATTATCGCTCAAAACCTGAGCTTGCGGATGCATTGCAAAAAGAAATTATGGATAATGGCGGAATTGCTGCAACAATTTGTTTTGATGCAACACATGAAGAAGACTTTACTCAAGCCATTAACACAATCATTGAGTGTGATGGAGAGTTGAGTTATTTGGTGAATAATGCAGGAATTACAAATGATAAGCTTGCGCTCAGAATGAAGGTAGAAGAGTTTATGAATGTAATTGATGCAAATCTCAAATCCTGTTTTATTGGCTGTCGCGAAGCGCTTAAGGTAATGAGCAAACAAAGAAGAGGAAGCGTTGTGAATATTGCTTCAATTATCGGAGAGAGAGGAAATGCCGGACAAACAAACTATGCAGCAAGCAAGGGCGGAATGATTGCAATGAGCAAATCATTCGCTTATGAGGGGGCAAGTCGAAATATAAGATTTAATTGCATTACTCCTGGATTTATCCAAACAGATATGACTGCAGAACTCAAAGAAGAGATTAAAGATTACTATATCAAAAATATTCCCCTTGCACGCTTTGGGGAAGGAAAAGAAATTGCTGAGAGCGTGGCTTTTTTACTTTCTGATAGCTCCTCATATATTACGGGCGAAGTACTAAAAGTCAATGGTGGGTTATATATGTAATGCAAAAAATGGTGAGTTTTACAGGATTTTTGGTTAAAATTCACCGCTTAGTCAAAAAAAATAAAAAATAAGGAGAATAAATGGCTACATTTGATGATGTAAAAGCAATTGTTGTTGAACAACTCGGAGTAAGTCCTGATGAAGTAAAAATGGAATCAAAATTTGTTGATGATCTCAATGCTGACTCTCTTGATGTTGTTGAACTAATTATGGAGCTTGAAGAAAAGCTTGGTGTAGCAATTCCAGATGAAGATGCAGAAAAAATCACATCAGTTGGCGATGTTGTTGCTTATATCGATAGCAAAAAATAAATCATAATATCCCCTTTTGGGGAAAAATTCAAGGAGAGAATATGCGTCGTGTTGTTGTCACAGGTCTTGGAATGATCAATTCATTGGGTCTTAACAGAGAAAGTTCTTTTAAATCCATTATAGAAGGAAATTGTGGAATTAAAAGAATTTCATGTTTTGATGCAAGTGATTTCCCTGTACAAATTGCAGGAGAAATTACGGATTTCAATCCTGAAGAAGTTCTTGATGCAAAAGAAATTAAAAAAGCAGATCGCTTTATTCAAATTGCGCTTAAAGCTTCAAAAGAGGCAATGCTTGACAGTGGATTACTTGAAAGTAATGGAAAATGCGATGAAAGCATTGCCTATCACTTTGGCGTAAGTTCTGGATCAGGAATTGGTGGACTAGGGAATATTGAGAAAAACTCAATTATTTGTGAGCAAAAAGGTCCAAGACGCATTACTCCATTTTTTATTCCTTCAGCTCTTGTAAATATGCTCAGTGGATTTACATCCATTGAATTTGGATTAAAAGGACCAAATTTATCAAGTGTTACTGCTTGTGCTGCTGGAACTCATGCAATTTCTGAAGCAACAAAAACGATTATGCTAGGCGGAGCAGAGAAAATGCTTGTCATTGGTTCAGAATCCTCAATTTGCCCTGTAGGAATTGGTGGATTTGCTGCAATGAAAGCACTTTGTGATCGAAATCATGAGCCTCAAAAAGCTTCTAGACCATTTGATAAAGAGCGAAGCGGTTTTATTATGGGAGAAGGTGCGGGTGCACTCATACTTGAAGAGTATGAAAGCGCCAAAGCAAGAGGAGCAAAAATTTATGCTGAAGTTGTTGGATTTGGAGAAAGTGGGGATGCAAACCATATCACAACTCCAGCGCCCCAAGGCGAAGGAGCTCGCAGGGCAATGCAAGCTGCACTTAATATGGCAAAAACCAAAATTGATTATATCAATGCTCATGGAACAAGTACCTATTATAATGATCTATATGAGACTTTGGCCCTTAAATCTGTATTTGGTGGAAAAGAAAATGTTCCACCAGTGAGTTCAACAAAAGGACAAATTGGACATTGTCTTGGAGCAGCAGGTGCAATTGAGGCAGTTATTTCTATTACTGCAATGGAAAAAGGTATCCTTCCTCCAACAATCAATCAAGAAAATCCAGATCCTGAGTGTGATCTAGACTACATTCCCAACATTGCAAGAGAGGCAAAAGTTGAAGCTGTAATGAGCAATTCATTTGGTTTTGGTGGAACCAATGGGGTTGTAATTTTCAAGAAAGTGTAAAATGGCAGTTTATTTAGATTTTGAACAAAAACTTAAGAATATTCAAGATGAGATAGATTCTGCAAAACTCAAAGGTGATATTCACGCCCAAGAAATTTTGGAGCAAACTCTTAAAAAAGAAACGCAAAAACTTTACTCCAATATGAGTGATTATCAAAAAATGCAAATTGCTCGTCATCCCGATCGTCCCTATGCGATGGACTATATTGAATCACTTTTAAGTGATAGGTGCGAAATTAATGGTGATCGTCACTATAAAGATGACAAAGCTATTGTCTGCTTTTTAGGGTATATTGATGGTCAAAAAGTTATGGTGATTGGTGAGGAAAAAGGGAGAGGGACAAAAAATAAATTAGAAAGAAACTTTGGTATGCCAAATCCCGAAGGATACCGCAAGGCTCTTAAAGCTGCGAAATTGGCTGAAAAATTTGATATCCCTATTTTAATGCTTGTAGATACTGCTGGAGCTTATCCAGGAATTGGTGCTGAAGAAAGAGGACAAAGTGAAGCAATTGCAAAAAATCTGCAAGAATTTGCAAATCTTAAAGTTCCTACTATCTCCATTATTATTGGCGAAGGTGGAAGTGGTGGTGCCCTAGCAATTGCAGTTGCTGACAGATTGGCAATGATGAGCTATTCTATCTTTAGTGTTATCTCTCCTGAAGGCTGTGCTGCAATTTTATGGAATGATCCTACAAAAATTGAATCGGCAATGAAAGCAATGAAGATCACTGCGAAAGATTTAAAAGAATGTAAATTAATTGATGATATTGTGCCTGAACCTCTCTCTGGTGCACATAGGAATAAAGAAGCAGCCACCAAAGCGATTAAAGAATATTTTTTAAACTCTCTTGAAGAAATTAAAAATTCTAAAGATTTTCTTTCAAAAAGATATGAAAAGCTTATGAATTATGGAGTATTCCAAGAGGCCTAAGCCTCTTATTTTATGCCTTTTGAGCATTAAGCATCCAAAGTGCCTTCTGTAATTGTCCTACTTTCTCATCAGCAAATCCCGCTGTAACTTTATCACCATTCTCATCAGCAATTTTTGAAAGTTCTTTAAAGATTCCCTCAAAGTATTTATAATCTTTTAAAACACCATCTAAAACTTCGTTTGCACTAAAATTCTGTTTACTCTCTTCTACAATTTTACTTGCCTTAAGTGTATCTGCAAGAGTAACATAGGGAATTCCACCAAGTTGAATAATTCTCTCAGCAACATCATCAAAAATATCTGCAAAATTCTCATAAATCTCTTGAGTTGCAGCGTGAATTTGTGGAAAATTTGCCCCCTTAACATTCCAATGGTAGTTATGTGTTTTCATAAAAAACACAATACTATCAGCCTGAATTTGTTTTAAAACTTCAATCGTTTTCATAATTAACCTCCTAGACGATAATTTTTATCGTTTAGAAATTTTATCTAAGAAATTTAAAGCTTATGGTTTACTTTGAAATTTTAAGCACAAAAGTTTTAGGAAAAGTTATAAACTCAATATTTCCCTCATGTGCTTCAATAATTTGCTTACAAAGTGCAAGTCCTAAACCTGTTCCTTTAAGCTTGGTTGTTTTAAAAGGTTCAAAAAGAATGTTACTGTCTTGAATTTCTTTACCATTATCACTGATTGCAAAACCATAAAAACTCTCATCTTCTTTATAAATGATTTTAATCTCACCCTCCTCGCATTCCCCCTCTTCAATTGCATCAATTGCATTTGAGAGAAAATTTTGCAATACAATAACAAGCAAATCAATATCACACCACACTTTTACTTCTTTGGGAAAATCAAAATCAATCTTATAGGGTTTTGAACAGTTTGTATAGTTAAAAATTTCTTGTGCATTTTCTTGGATATTCTCTAAAGAATAAAAATCTTTTTGAGGCATCACACCTTTTGTAAACATTAATGTTGCCTTAATAATACTCTCTACACGGTAGATTGCTTTTTTGATCTCATATACCAAACTTTTACTTCCTATATCTACGCGTTTAAGCAGTGTTGAACTTAAAAGTGAAATTGAACCAACAGGATTGCGAATTTCATGTGCTAAATGTGCTGAAACTTGTCCCATTGAAGCTAAACGCTCTTGACGTTTTTGATCCGTAATATTTGTAGCAGTAATAATTTGCTTATCTCCCACCATAGAACCCTGCATCAAATAAAAATTTCCTTCAAATTCCACTTCAAGGCTATCTTTTAAAGGAAGGCTATTTTGTAAAATCTTTGAAATCTTATAAGCCTGAGAGTTATAGTAGAAAAATTCATTTTTCTCATTAAGCACCCATACAGCCTGAGGCAAAACTTCCAAAACTCCCTCAAATAAACTCTTTAAACTTACAAAATCTTTTTGTGCCTCATCAATTTGGTCAATCAATGTCCCCAAGGTAGAGAGAAAGGTTTGCTTATCTTGACTAGAGAGATTATTTAAAAGTTCTTGAGAGAGTTCTTGCATTATCTCTTTCCTGCCTGCTGTTCTTTAAGATAACTGAGCAATAATTCACTGTATCCAAAGCTTCCACTTAGGTTTTGGGACAGTGTATCAAGATACATAGAGTGATAGATATCACTCCCTGCTTCTTTGGGATAGAGTGGATCTTCATTTTTAATTGCTGTGGCAAGCATTGTTTTAACAATCAAAGCTTCAAAAGCATCTGTTTGAGCTTTAAGCTTTGCATCATTGCTTGTAAAATTTATTTTTGGAGTTTTATTATGTTGATCATTATATATTATGGAACTTGTATCAATTTTCATTTTTTACTCCTTAAACAATTTCAAGATCAGCAGAAATTGCCCCACTTTGCTTCATTGCACTTAAGATTGAGATAATATTTTTAGGGGTTGCTCCCATTTTTTGCAATGCCCTGACAACATTTGAGATTGTTGGTTTTTTTCCATTGGTTGAGACAATGCCTTGATTTGTATTCAAACTCAATCCACCCTCCAATTCTATAGTTTGTGGATCCTGGAGTTTCTCCTCTGTAATCTTAATTGTTAATCCTCCATGAGTGATCACAATAGGTTCAATAGTAATTCCCACACCTGCAATAATAGTCCCACTTCTTTCATCAACAATGATTTTTTCCTTCATTGAATAATTAATCTCAACCTCTTGTGCAAGAGCGAGAAACTCAATCATGCTAAGATTTTGGGGCTTATTAATTTTGATTGTTCTAGAATCTATGGCCTTGGCTATATTTTCTCCAAAAACATTGTTAAGAACTTTTTGCACCTTAATTGCATTTTGAAAATCTGAACTCTTAAGACTAAGGATTGCCTGATTTTTATTATAAAGATCATAGCCCACCTCTCTCTCTACAGTAGCCCCACCAAGAACACTTCCTGCAAGGGCATTTCCACTTTCTCCTTGTGTGATTGCCCCTTGAGCTAAGGCATAAATATTTCCATCAACAGCACTAAGAGGAGTCATCAATAATGTTCCTCCCGTAATAGACTTGGCATCTCCAATAGAAGAAACAACGATATCTAGCTTATCTCCTTGTTTTGCAAAGGCTGGAAGTGTTGCTGTGATCATCACTGCAGCAATATTTTTAGATTTTATATCATTAGGAGAAACTTTAACATTGACAGATTCAAGCATATTGGCAATACTTTGCATTGTAAATTTGGAAGCAGATTTATCCCCTGTACCATTTAGCCCCACAACAAGACCATAGCCAATTAATTGATTATCGCGTACCCCTACAATATTGGCAATTTCACCAATTTTTTGAGCCTGAAGACCCAAGCTAAGAAACAAAAACAAAATAAAGCTTTTTAGAGATTCCTTTCTCATACCCAAGCACTCCTTTAGAAAATCAATTTTTCTCTAAAAGTAAGCAAAGAGCATTCCTTATTTTAATCAATCTTTAATACACTTAAAAATGCTTCTTGGGGAAGCTCAACCTTTCCAATAGCTTTCATTCTTTTCTTTCCCTCTTTTTGTTTCTCAAGAAGCTTTCTTTTTCTTGTAATATCTCCCCCATAACACTTGGCAGTCACATTTTTTCCCATAGACTTTACCGTTTCTCTTGCAATAATCTTATTTCCTACACTCGCTTGAATTGCTACTTCAAAAAGTTGTCGCGGGATAAGCTCTTTCATTGTTTCTACAAGTGCTCTACCTTTTTGATAAGATTTGCTTCTATCCACAATAATAGAAAGAGCATCAACAATCTCTCCAGCCACACGTACATCAAGCTTGACAAGATCACCTTCACGATATTCAATGGGTTCATAATCAAAACTTGCATAGCCCTTAGTGCTAGATTTAAGCTTGTCATAAAAATCCATTACAATTTCATTGCTTGGGAGTGCATATACAAGCATCACTCTACTTTCATTGATATATTCCATTTTTTCTTGCACTCCGCGACGATTGTTAAGCAAAGCGATGATATTTCCCAAATATTCTGTAGGAGTAATAATGGAAGCACGCACATAAGGCTCTTCTATCTTGGCAATTCGTTGTTCAGGTGGAAGCTCACTTGGATTTTGCACTCTAAGCACTTCTGCATTTGTTAAATGCACTTTATACACTACTGTTGGAGCAGTTGCAATCAAATCAAGGCCAAATTCTCTCTCTAAACGTTCTTTGACAACTTCCATATGCAAAAGTCCCAAAAACCCTACACGAAATCCAAACCCTAAAGCCACAGAAGTTTCAGGCTCAAAATCAAGTGCAGAATCATTGAGCTTAAGTTTATTAAGTGCATCTCTGAGTTCTTCAAATTTATCTGTTTGGATAGGATAGATTCCAGCAAAAACAAAAGGTTTTGCGGGTATAAATCCTGCTACTGGTTCACTTGTGGGATTGTGCGCATCTGTCATTGTATCCCCCACAGCAATATCTGTAAGGCTTTTTAACCCCAAGGATACAATTCCAATTTCTCCACAAGAGAGCTTTGGGGTTTTTTGCTGATGGATGGGATGAGGATACATAAGATGAAGGACTTCATGAGTTTTTTGAGTATTGATCATTGTAAGTTTTTGTCCTACCTCAATACTTCCATCAATCACTCTTACAAGACAGAGCGCTCCAAGATAATTATCAAACCATGAATCATAAATCAATGCTTTTGTAGGTGCATCAGGATTTCCCTTAGGAGATGGAATCTTTTCTACAATCGCTTCTAGTAAAGCTTTAATCCCTATACCACTCTTTGCACTTACCTCCAAAGCCTGTGAGCAATCCAGTGCAATTGTATTTTCAATATCTTCTTTTACCCCTTCTACATCACTTGCTGGCAAATCAATTTTATTAAGCACTGGAAGTATTTCAAGATGATTATCAAGTGCAATATAAACATTTGCAATCGTTTGAGCCTCTACTCCTTGTGTGCTATCGACTACAAGTAATGCCCCCTCACAACTGCTTAAACTTCTACTTACCTCATAGCTAAAATCTACATGCCCAGGAGTATCAATGAGATTTAGAATATAGGGTTGACCCTTATAAGTGTAATTCAATCTTACAGATTGAGCCTTAATGGTAATGCCTCGCTCTTTTTCAATATCCATCGTATCCATAATTTGACTTCTCATCTCTCTGTCGCTAATGGCACCACACTCCTGAATGAGGCGATCTGCTAGAGTGCTTTTTCCATGATCAATATGGGCAATGATTGAAAAATTTCTAATATTTTGCATTCAATTTCCTAAAGGTGATAATCAAGAGTGAATTTTACAATATTTAAGAGGAAAAAGGGGATGGGGAAGTCCCATCAAGTTATTTAATTACAATTGTTTTTACACCATTGCTGCTATAAACTAAGATTCTCTTTGGCTTACCTTTGAATTTTGCTAAGGCTTGATTATAACTTTTTACATCCTTGATTGCCACATTTTCAATTTGAGCAATAATGTCTCCATCTCTAAATCCTGCATCATAAGCCTTACTCTCTTCACTTACAAATGTCACCAAAACTCCATTAATATCTTGTGGAATTCTACTTCTTTGGCGAATTTGAGGAGTGATCTCTTGGATTGTAAGACCTTGAATTTGAGTTTTAGAATCTGATTTTGACTCAGTCTTTGAGACAACTTTATTGCGTGTATCTTTATGCTCTGCAAGAGAGAGGGTAATTGTTTGCTCTTTTTTGTCTCTCATAAAAGTAATGGTAATTTTCTCATTTGGAGCTAGTGATCCAATAGTATTTCTAAGCTCTGCAGAATTTTTAATAGGTTTGCCATTAATCTTTGTAATCAAATCCCAAACCATTAATCCCGCTTTTCCAGCTGGAGAATCATTTTCAATACTGATTACCACAGCACCTTCTTTGTCTCCATAGGTATCTCTAAGATCTGAGCTTACATCTTGGATTCCTACACCTAAATACCCTCTTCTAATACTTCCACTCTCAATAAGCTGCTTTGCAATTTTTTTAACCATATCTGAAGGAATTGCAAAACCAATCCCTTGATTTCCCCCACTGCGTGAAATAATTGCAGTATTAATCCCAATCAATGCTCCACGACTATCTACAAGCGCTCCACCAGAGTTTCCAGGATTAATAGATGCATCAGTTTGGATAAAATTCTCATAATCATTAATCCCAATTCCATTTTTATTAAGAGCTGAGACAATGCCTTGTGTAATTGTTTCTCCTACACCAAAAGGATTACCAATGGCAAAGACTAAATCCCCCACTTTTACAAGAGAACTATCTGCAAACTTAATCACGGGTAAATTATTTTTTTCAATTTTAATTACTGCTAAATCTGTTCTAGAATCTGTTCCAATCACTTTGGCCGTATATTCTTTGGAACTATCAGGCAAAGAAACCACTACCTTATCTGCACCATCAATAACATGATTATTTGTAATAATATAGCCATCAGAGGAAATAATCACTCCACTTCCCAAGGATCTCTCCACCTTTTCTTTTGGAACTTGACTGTAAATATCTCCAAAAAATTGTTGAAAAAAGGGATCATTAAACATTGGATGGCGATCCATCTTATTTTTAATGCGTTTTTGTGTTGAAATATTCACCACAACTTGTGATGCCTTTTCAATTGAAGAATTAAAAGAATAAACTTGTGTTTCCCCTAGCTCTGGTGCTACACGATTTTGTATTTTTGGCACTTCTTGCACATCAAAACCCATCATTAAATTTACACTCAGTGCAAGAGAGATTAAAATTTTAACTTTCATTAAAAGCTCCTTAAATTATATTTTTGAAAAAACCAAAGATTATTCTCATAATACAAATATTTTGGTAACATTCTTTCTACTCATTTTCATCTTCTTCATTTTTTAATCCATCTTTATATTTTTGGACAAGCATTTT
The DNA here is from genome assembly GCF_003364215.1 of Helicobacter cholecystus. Classification (GTDB taxonomy): domain Bacteria; phylum Campylobacterota; class Campylobacteria; order Campylobacterales; family Helicobacteraceae; genus Helicobacter_G; species Helicobacter_G cholecystus. The sequence continues at coordinate 16,639 of NZ_NXLU01000010.1, read as the reverse complement.
AATTTCTAAAACATCTTCAAACTTTTGACGAAACTTCTCTTGATCTAGCTTTTCATTAATAGCAATAAGATGGGCGATATTTTCTTTTTGATGCTCATAAATATCCATAATAGAACGTCTTTCATTCTCTGGAAGAGAAGAAATCTTTTCTTCAATCTCCCCTAAAATACTCTCTTGAAATACATACATCAAAAGCTTAATAATTTTTTGAATTTTATCAATAGGGATAAAACGAAATTTCTTATGCAATAAAATCACTGCATCATCCATACTTAAATATCTAAAAAAATCAACAGAAATATTATAGATCTCTTCTGGTCTTTGTAAAGATACAAAAGGATTTGAAGCTTTTTGCACAACTACTTCTTTAGGTTTATAAGAAAAATTCTCAATAAATTTTTTCATTCCCCTAGTATAAATTTCATTTCTTTGTTTTTGATCCATTCCCTTAAGTTCTTCTTGTGTAAAGCCATTGTTGAGTAAAATTTTTGTTACAAACTTTTCTTTTGCCATTTTAATTCTGCATTGCCTTAAGGACTTTAACCATATCTTGATGCGCACCAACATCATGCACTCTTAAAATATCTGCACCATTTTGCAAAGCAATTTGATGCAAAGCAAGTGTTCCATACAATCTCTCATCAACATACTCAGCATTTAATATCTCTCCAATTGTGCTTTTTCGACTCGCACCTACAAGTAAAGGGAGAGCAAAGCGTTTGAAATGTGAGAGATTTTTAATTAATGTAAGATTTTGCTCCTTTTTCTTTGCAAAACCAAAGCCAATATCTAAAATCACATCTTTTATTCCATATTTCCCCATTCTCTCAATACCTTTCTCAAAAAACTCATCAACTTCAGCAAATAAGCAATCATACTCTACAAGGTCTTGCATAGTTTGAGGAGTCCCTCTAGAGTGCATTAAAACTGCACTTGCATTATATTTTGCGCACACCTCCAATAATCTCTCATCACTAAAACCTAAAATATCATTAAGAATCTTAAATCCCTTACTTAGGGCATAATCAGCAGTTTGATAATTATAGGTATCAATAGAAAAAATGACTTTTTGTGTCAATCCTCTATGTGCAACCTCATCAAGTAGGGGTTGCAATCTTTGCATCTCTTGTGTATGATCCAAAATCTTGCTTCCAGGTCGTGAACTTGCTCCACCAATATCAATCATTTCCACTCCCATTTGAATATATTTTTCAATCTCATCAATTGCACCTTGAAAATCAAAACGACTTCCTTGATAAAAACTATCTGGGGTAATGTTAAGAATTGCCATGATCTTTGGATTAAAAGAAAAAGAGCGTAAATGAGTTTTTAAACCCTTAGCCAAAGACTTTAGACCAAAAGGTTGAGAGAGACACTTCTGGGCAATTCTTTGCATTTGTGAAAGACTGCCTAATAAAATCGCATCATAAAAAGATTTTTGACATAAAATTGCATCCTTGGGGGTTGCAAGATCTGCTCCCACACTTAAAGCCTCTTGCTTGAGGATATGCATTGCACTTAAAGAGAGATTTTTACAAAAGAATATAAAATCTTGAGATTTTTTATTCATAATCTCACTCCCAACCTCATCAACACCAAGCTTTGCAAACTCTACCTTAAGATTTGAGGGAGAAATTTTATAGATAAAGGGCTTCATTTTCTCTTTCCTAAAAGTGAGATTAAAATGGGGGCAAGAATGATTGGAAGCTTTTCGTGATGATGGTTTGCCCTTAATGCAAGATCAAAAAAATCCAATTCCTCTTTTTGAAGAGATACACCACTTTGCTCAATTGCAATAAACAACCTTTCAATTACTTCTTGACTTTGGACTCTTGAGAGATGGCCAAGGGATTGTAAAAACTCATAGATTTTAGCATAGGTGAGATGATGGATATCTAAATTAATGGGTTGCAAGGGAGTATATTGAGTTTTATTAATCACTTTCATTCTTGAACGAATGGTGGGGATTAAAGTATTTTTATAAGGAACAAAAATTAAAAAATGAATATGAGAAGGAGGTTCTTCAAGAACTTTTAAGAGAGCATTTTGTGCCTCTTTATTGAAAGTTTTTCCAATGAGTGCTATAAACTTTTCTTCTGTACTGCAAATATATGCCTCCGCAATGACTTCTTTTGCGTCAGCAATTTTAAATTCTTCACATTCAAAGATTCTAAGATTTTCTTTAGCAATTCCTAATTCATCAAGAACCTCATCTGCATTTTGAGTTAGATAAATTTCTCCCACTTAAAGCTCCAAGGAAATTTTTCCATAAATCATCAAAGAGATCGCTTGATCAAAAAGACGATAGAGTTGCAAAAGCCTCGAATCAAGCATTTTATTTGAAGAGTTAAGACTAAATGCATTTTGCACATCTGCATCAAGAAGCCACAAAAAACTATTTTCTAACCCCATTGCAAGTTCAGCTTTAACCCCTTCAGCTTTTCCAATATAAAAGAATGCATAATCTTGATATGTCGCTTGAAGCATTGAGCTTACAAGTTGGATATTTTTTTGGTCTCTAATATCATCGCCTAAAAAGAGCTCAAATCTCTCAATGCCAAAAAATGGTACATAGGGACGATTTTTACTGGGTAGGTTTAAATGGGTGAGCAAATAGCTTTTAAACCATTCTCTTGGAGTATCACTAAGCACAATAAAGCTTGTCCCATTCAATAAGGCACTCAGCGCATTAGAAACCACTCTTACCCATTTGTGCAAATCTTCCTCAAGCCAACCACTCATCATTCCATTATTATTATCTTCGCGTAAAGCACGAATCATCCACTCTTTAATAGGTTCCATTATTTCTCTTCTAGGTGATATACTCTATGTAAGGCTCTGACTGCATCCTCTGCTCGTGAAAGCGAAATAATCATAGAAATTTTAATTTCACTTGTTCCAATCATCATAATATTAATATTCTCCTTGGCCATTGATCCAAAACACAAACTTGCAACACCTGAGTGAGACTTCATTCCTACACCAACAATAGAAACTTTGGCAATTTCACAATCGTATTCAAAACCTCCACATAAATTAGAGAATTTTTGCAAAACCTCTTGAGCAATTGCGACATCAGTTTTAGGGATTGTAAAATCTAAATCTGTTCTACCATCTCTACCAATTGTTTGGACGATCATATCAACATTGACATTTTTCTCTGCAAAAGATTCAAAAATCTTAGCCGCAATTCCTGGCTGATCCTCCAAATCCACAATCGATATTCTTGCTTGATTGCGATCAAGAGCAATTCCACTTACTATTGGTTGTTCCATAATATTATCCTCACTTGTAATTAAAGTTCCTTCATGGTCATTAAATGAGCTTCTGGTAATCAAATTGACATTAAGCTTCTTTGCCATCTCCACAGAGCGATTGAGCAAGACTTTCGCCCCCATACTTGCAAGTTCAAGCATCTCTTCATAGCTAATTCGTTCAAGTTTTCTTGCTTTTGGCTCAATACGTGGATCTGTAGTGTACACGCCATCTACATCAGTATAAATTTCACACAAATCTGCCTTAAGTGCTCCAGCCAATGCCACTGCAGATAGATCACTTCCTCCTCTCCCTAAAGTCGTTATCTCTCCAGCTGGTGTTGCCCCTTGAAATCCTGCAACAATAACAATATAGCCCTCATCAAGCAATGTTTGCATTTTGGCACACTTAATATCCTCAATTCTTGCTTTTGTATGAAAACAATCTGTAATAATTCCAGCCTCTTTCCCACTTAAAGAAATTGCTTTATATCCTTGAGATTGAATAGCAATTGCCAAAAGTGCACGTGTGATCTGTTCTCCACTGCTAAGCACAACATCACTTTCTCGTCCATTAGCAATGGTATATCCTTCATGGCAAAAACTTTGTGTAAATCCTACAAGCCGATCTGTTTCTCCACTCATTGCAGAAACAACAACAATGACTTGATGCCCTTGATTATGGGTTTTAATAACTTTATTAGCAACATTTTTAATTCTCTGGCAATCCCCCACACTTGTTCCACCATATTTTTGTACTACTAGCATTATAAATACCCTTCACTTCTAAAATATTCCAAAACCTCTTTATAAATGGGTCGCTTAAAATGCTTGATTTTCTCAAACACTTCTTTATATCCTACAAATCTATAATCACAAAATTCTGGGTGCGCTGTTTGCAAATTAATCTTTTCTCCAGATTTCAATCGCACCAAAAAATACTTTTGCATCTGTCCATCATAGGGATACATTTTCTTTTCTGCATTAGATGGGAAATCATAACTGATCCACTTGGGATATTGAGCAAGAATTTCAATATTTTCTACGCCAATCTCCTCTTTTAATTCTCTTTTTAATGCCTCAAGAGGAGATTCTCCCTCATCAATCCCTCCTTGAGGAAATTGCCACGCATCTTTAATATCAATACGCTTTGCTATAAAAATTTCACAAATTTCTGGATATCTTTCTGAAAGGATAATAGCTGCAACATTTGGACGATATCTTTTCTCCATAAATCCCTCCATCTCCTTACTTATAAAATAGAATAATAAGAGATTTTTGCAAAAAAGTAAATCCTAGGTTAAAAACCTAAGATTTTTATGGACCTACTTAATGGTTGGAATATATTTACTGAGTGCATCAATATCTGCATCAGAAAGATTTTTAACTTGCATTGTCATCATCTTTCCTTGTCCATGAGTATTAAGAGTTCCTGCTTTATACCCTTCAAGTGCAGTTTTGATTTGATCTGATGTCATAACATTAATTGGATTGCTCTTATTGAGTGCTTTTTTATCAGCCTTAGGTCCATGACAAGTTGCACATTTTTTATAAAGAGCAGCACCATCCGCAGCAAAAAGACCACTTACCACCACAGAGGCAAGTCCCAAAATTAAAAACTTTTTCATTTTTTTCTCCATATTGCAAAATTTGACAATAAATTGTCATATAGAATTAAAGCACAAAAATATAAAAATATCTTGAATTTTATAAGATTAAGAAAATAAAAATTTTCTATATGAATTACTTTGTGAAAAGTGTAATTTATTTTATAGTAATCAAAATCTGAGAGAACTTTTTTTTGGGATTCTTTATCATTCAGGAAAATAACGAGTTGAATCACTCTGTCAGTTTTATAGTAAGCATACTCGATATTATTTTTAATCAAGATCTGATTGATACAATAAAAACGATATTCACTCAAATCATCAATAAACACTCTTAATGGTTCAACTCCATGCTTAAAATTGTATTTGAGTATCATTTCATTAGTAGGATAAGCATAGCTTTCTTGATTATTCTTTGCCATAGAATAAAACCACTCTTCTTGTGTAAGCTTCTTAGTTTGCACAGCCTGATTAGAAGTAAGTACAAGAGTGGTTGGGTTATTAGAGTTGCTTTGTTTAAATGTAATTGAAAGCCATATTGTAGCTCCTCCCAAAAGGAGAAAAAAAGCAATAAGTGCTGGGAGTTTGTAATTCATTATGAACGTTGTTTAATCAAATCCCCTAAAGTCATCTTTGTGTCTGTGCTATTATAGCTATTGAGTTGTTCCCTTTCTCTAATTCTTTCAAGACGACGAACTGAGATTCTCATTTTTCCATTATTTCTATCAATATATGCAATCACACCTTCAATCTCTGTACCTACACTTAGTTCTTCTTTTTTAAGAGGATATAAATCTTCATCTCTTATGAGTGCCTCAACACCTTCTGCGAGCTCTACAAAAATACCAAAATCTCTAATATCCTTAATTTTTCCTTTTACAATTGTATCAAGACCATTTTTTTGCACAAAGTCTTCAATTGGAGAACTTTGGAGCGCTCGTAAAGATAGGGAGATTTTTTCATTTTCTTCATCAATTTTTGTAATTTTTACTTCAACCTCATCATTAAGTTTTACCTTCTCATTTGCCTTACTCCCTTTTTCCCAAGAAACATCTTCATTGTGCAAGAGACCATCAACATCTCCAAGACGAATAAAAGCACCAAAATCCATAATCTTAACCACCTTCCCCTTAACTACATCACCCACCTTATGTGTTGTAGCAAACTGTGTAAAGGGTTTTGGAGAAAGTCGTTTAAGAGAGACTCTAAGTCTCTTATTCTGTCCATCAATTTCAATGACTTCTACATCCAAGGCTTCACCGACTTTTAAAAGTTCTCTGGGATTGCGAATTTGCTTATTCCAAGAAATTTCAGAAACATGCAAAAATCCCTCTGTCCCATTACCCAAATCAACAAAAGCACCATAGTCTTCAATTTTGCTCACTACAACACGAATTGTATCACCTACATCAAGTTGATTTTTAATCTCATTCCAAGGATCTTGCATTGTTCCCTTAATGGTAAAAGAGACTCTTTTTTTGTTTGGATCAAATGTTAAAACTTTTACATCTACACTCTCACCAATCTTGCAAACTGTTGCAGGATTAATTGGTCCACGATGAGAAATTTCTGTGTAATGCACAAGTCCTTCTACTCCCATCACTTCAACAAACATTCCGTAAGAAGTGATTTGTTTAACAATGGCACTGTGTATCTTACTTTCTTCTGCGAGAAGCTTTCTTAAAATCTCTTCACGATCTTTATCCGCATTTTCTAAAAACTGCTTACGTGAAACAATAATTGTTTGCTCTTGGGGTTTAACATCAATCACACGCATTTTATAAGTGCGACCTTTCTTATCATCACGGATTCCTGCAGACTCCTTTCTAGGCAAGAATACTTCAACATCATCACATTCTGCAATATATCCACCCTTATTTTTCTTACTGATTTTACAATCAAGCACAAGCCCTTCAAAATTGTCCTTAATTTGATTGATTTTCTCTTCAATCTTTTTGATTTTCAAGACTTTTTTGCGAGATACATTTAATCTCTCATTATTGATTATGACATACACTTCAATCTTATCACCCACCTTAAAAAGTGTATTCCCCCCTTCATCACAAATCTCTGCAATGGGCAGACGTCCCTCTTGTTTTGCACCACTTACTGCAATCATTGCATATTCATTTCCGATGCTTACAATAACTCCCTCTTGGATTTTTCCACCTTCAAAATCGTTTTCTCTTTCATTGAGCATTTTTTCAAAATTAATATCTTCCCCCTCAAGAACTAAACACTCAATCTGATCTGGATTTACTAACATAATTGAACCCTCGCAATTTTAAAGTCAAACAAGATGAATTCTACCTTAATACTCCTGTATTTTTTATACAAATTTATTTTAACAACACTCAAATCTCTTGGATTTTTTGCTTGACCTTTTGAATAATCCAATCAGGAGTAGAAGCACCCGCTGTAATTCCGCATATTTTTTTGCCCTCAAACCATTGCAACTCTAATCCATTTTCATCCTCAATCAAGTAACTGTCTGCACAATGACGTTTTGCAATTTCAAAGAGTTGTTTTGTATTTGAAGATGTAAGACCTCCAACAACAATCATAATATCCACTTCTTTTGCAAGTTCCTTTGCACTGTCTTGGTTTTGAAAGGTTGCATTACAAATTGTATTAAATACCCTTGTTTCATAACTATGGGTTAGGAGATATTGAGCAAGTTCATAAAATTGCTTTGTTTGCTTTGTAGTTTGAGAGACTAGAGCTGTCTTTTTGGGAATCTTATATTGCTTGAGCTCCTCTAAATCTTTTACAACCCATGCTTGGGTATGCGAATAACTCATAACACTTTTTACCTCTGGATGAGCAATATCTCCAAAAATCACCACTTGATACCCCTCAGCACTCACTTGCTCAACAATTTTTTGTGGTTTAGTGACATAGGGGCAAGTTGCATCAGAGATTTCCACTTCCATATCTTCAAGCTTTTTGAGCTCATCTTTTGGGATTCCATGTGTCCTTACAATTACATGATCACCCTTACAAATCTCATCAATACTTTTTGCCAATCTCACTCCATAACCCTGCTTAAGTCGATCAATTTCTTTTTGATTATGAATAAGCTCTCCTAGTGTTACACCATCTTGGCCTTTTTGTGCAATTTTAATAGCACGTTTCACACCAAAACAAAATCCAAAGCTCTTAGCAAGTTTTACTTTCATTCCTCTACCTCCGCATATTCTCTTAAGATTTCAAAAAAATGAGGAAAAGAAATTTTGGCACACTCACTCTCTTCAATCTCTACAGCCACCCTCACCCCTACAAGCGCAAAACTCATTGCAATACGATGATCTCCATAACTCTGTACCCTAGCACTCCTAAACTCTCCTCCTCTTACCTCTAAACCATCTTCTAGTTCATAGGCTTCAATCCCTAGCTTATTTAAATTCTCCACAATAGCATAAATGCGGTTACATTCTTTTACCTTAAGCTCTTGTGCTCCTACAACTTTGCTCACCCCTTGTGCACAGGCAAAGGCAATGCTTAGAGCTGGAATCTCATCAATAAGCCAAGCAATATTTTCTTTAACTTCTACTCCATAGAGCACAGATGAAGCAACATATACTTTTCCAATTGGCTCAATATGCTCACTTTCAATTTCATAATTAAGTTTAGCTCCCATCCTTTTAAGAACTTCAAAAGCTTGTATCCTTGTTGGATTTAATAAAACATGATGAAACTCTGCTTGAAGATCTTTTCCTATTAAACAAGCAATCACAAAAAAAATGATACTGGAGGGATCATTGGGGATATGAATCTGATATGCAGGCAAGGGAGAGAGAAGGGGGGTGATATGAATTTCTCTTTGCACATTCTTAATCTCAGCCCCTAAACTAGACAAAAAACGCTCTGTATGGTCTCGACTTAACTCTGGCTCACTAAAAATACTTTTACCCTCAGCAAATAGAGAAGCTAAAATAAATGCCCCCTTGATCTGTGCAGAAGCTACAGGACTATGATAGGCTGTTCCCTTAAGATGCCCTCCCCTTAAAATAAAAGGAGCATAACAATGACTTAAAGTTGCACCAAGGGCTTGAAGGGGAATTCTAATGCGCTCCATAGGCCTCTTACTTAAACTCTCATCTCCTACAAACTCATACTCTCCTTCTGGATTTGAAGCAAGTAAGCCGGCATATAAGCGCATCGCTGTTCCTGCATTATTGCACTCAATCCTCCCTCTTAAAGTAGGTTTGAGAGGTGGGATTAAAACCAATTCCTCCCCCTCTTCTCTTATCTTAAGTCCTAAAGTTTTTGCAATATTTAATGTGCTAAGCGTATCTTCTGCTTGTAAAAATCCTCTCACTCGACTTTCTCCTCGTGTGAGGAAAGAAAAAATCACACTACGATGAGAGAGGGATTTATCTTGAGCAATATCAAAGAATGGCTTATTTTTTACAGGATTATTCTTTGGAAGAATCCTCATTGTCTAAGCTTTGCCTCAAAATCATTTTCTAAGATTTGTAAAACTCTGTGCATTTGGGTATTAATCTCTTCTTCTTGGAGTGTTTTTTCAAAAGATTGCCATACAAAACGAATGCTGAGAGCCACTTGGGATTGAAAACTTTCATGATGATACAAATCAAGGGGATAGAGACTGCAAAGATAAGGGATCTCACAGGAAAGAATCTTTTCTTTAATCTCTGAAAATTTCACACTAGATTGAATCATCACTGTCAAATCTCTTAAACTTGCTTGATATTTTGAAGAGCTTTGATGCAATAAATGATCTAATTTGATAAAGGGATCTAATTGCACCTCACATACAAATCTCTCTCCATATTCAGGATTAATTTTTGCTAAAAATCCAACACTTTTTCCCTTTCTTAGCACCTGCGCTTTTTGATAGGGATGCAAGATTTTCTCACTCACTCCCCACATTTCTCCTTTAAACTCAACAAGCTCAAATTCTCCTAAAATACTGCAAACAGCTTGTGCAAAACTATAAAAATCCCACTTCTCCCCTTTAGCAAAAGGAAAACGTTCTTCTTTTCTATTTGCATTCACACAAAATGCAATTTTTTCTATCTCTTCTCGCTCACTTCCATAACAGATTCCATATTCACAAAATGCAATCTCTTTAAATCCAAAATTTTCATTACGTTTAATGCTATCAAGCATTGCAGGGAAAAGTGAAGTTCTTAGAGTATTGAGTTCTTGAGTAATAGGATTTAGGATATCCAACTCCTCATGGATCACGCCAATTCCCATTTCTATAAGTTTTCTTCTTTCATAAAAAACATAGTGCAAGGTTTCATAAAACCCTTGTGCCATTGCTTTTTTCATCAAATCCATTTTTGCCTTAAATGCAAAGTAATGATGATTATCTTTACGACTTTGCTCGGTCATATATAGTGGTTTAGCAGGAAGTTTGTCAATCCCATAAACCCTTAAAACCTCTTCTGCAATATCTTGGGCACTTTGAATATCATGACGATACTCTGGCGGAGTTGCCATAAAAAAGCATTCATCAAAACTTGCCTCAATCCTAAAGCCAAGTTTTTTTAGAATAATTGCAATTTCTTCTTTGCTAATATCCACACCCAAAATCTCAATAATTTGATCAAAAGTAGTGCGAATGGTTATTTGATCATCACTTTGGGTAATGCGATGTTTGCTAGCATAAACTTCAGAATGTGAAAAATCAATCAAATGATGACAGAGATATTGCATTCCAAGATTTAAATCTGGATTGCTTCCCCTTGTTGTCTTATAAGTAATGAAAGTATCTTTTGGAAGTGTGGGATGTTCATAAAGAGCTTCACAAATCACTTTTGGAGAAATATAACTCGCCTCTAAAACAACCATTTCTTGAGAAATTTCATGATTTGTTAGACTAATTCCTACAATAGAAACTTTCTCTTTTCCATACACACTATCAAGATGATTTTCATCTTGTTTGAGCAAAATCTGTCCCTCTACATTATTGCTAAGATTTGATTTTTTAAAGTATGAGAAGGAGTAGGCTCTTAAAATTACACCTGTATTATGCATTGAGAAATTAAGAAAGTCTTGTAAAGCAGTGCTTGAAGCAATTCCACAAAGCTCCAAGGAAAGTTTAATCATCAAATTAGAAGTAATGGAGGCAATGTGTGCAACCTTGTAAAGTAAAGATGAGTTAAGTCTGCCCTCATTAATAACTTGAAGCACTCTTCCAATCCCCAAAGGAACATTTTCATCCTTGTAATTTTTTATAGAAAGTGTTAATCCCATTGCTACACTTAAATCTCTAGCAATTCCTAATACACTCAAACAATCTCCACGATTAGGGGTAAGTCCAATTTCTAAAACAAAATTATCAAAAATCTTATAAGTGTTTAACGCTCTTCCAAGCTCAAGATGCCCTATACTCTCATCAAGAACCATAATCCCCTCATTAATTTTTGGAAATCCAAGCTCTGCACTTGAGCAAAGCATTCCATAACTCTGCACCCCTCTAAGAGTTGTAGGAGCGATATTTAATTCTCCTTTTGGAGTTTGAAGCACTGCTCCTTGCACAGCCACAGCGACAAACTGATCACTCTGGACATTACTTGCCCCACAAACAATCTGTAAGACCTTCTCTCCAATATCCACTTGACATACACTTAATTTATCTGCATCAGGGTGGGCCACTTTTTCAATCACATATCCCACTACAACACCATCTGGCACTCTAAGTTTCTTAAAGTTTTCAACCTCTAAACCAATCTTTGAGAGCTCTGTAATCATGGTTTTTTCACAAATCTCGCCAAGAGAAAGAAATTGCTCTAATAAATGTTTTGTAACGATCATAAAAAAATCCTTAATTTCTTAAATCAACTTCAAAAAAGCCTCTTAAATCATTAATTCCATAATGAAGCATTGCGAAACGCTCTACTCCTAAGCCAAAAGCATATCCACTCACATTCTCATACCCTACAGCCTTAAAAACATTATCATTCACCATTCCACATCCTAGCACCTCTAACCAACCTGTATGCGAACACACTCTGCACCCTGCACCATGACAGAAAACACAGCTCATATCAACTTCCGCACTAGGCTCTGTAAAAGGAAAAAAGCTTGAGCGAAAACGCACCCCAACATCACCAAAAATACTTTTGAGAAAATCTTGCAAAATATATTTAAGATGAGAGAAGCTTACAACCCCTTTTTCATCAACTACCAATCCCTCAACTTGATGGAACATTGGAGAATGTGTTAAATCGTAATCCCTTCTAAATACAGCACCTGGAGCAATCATTTTAAGAGGAGGTTTTTTAGCAAGCATTGTATGAATCTGCACAGGAGAGGTATGAGTTCTAAGCACTTTTTGATCTTTTGTATAAAATGTGTCTTGCATGTCTCTTGCAGGATGGAATTTTGGAATATTTAAAGCCTCAAAATTATGAAAATCATCTTCTAATAATTGTCCTTCACATAACTCGAAATTAAGTAATGAGAAATAATCTATAATTTTTTCAATCATCAAATGAATGTAATGCGTCTTTCCGAACTTATTTTGCGTAAATAATGAAACATCAATTTGTTCTTTTTGCAGTTTTTTTGCAAGTTCAAGAGTTTGGAGTTCTTGCTTTTTTACTTCATAAAGGCTTTCAAACTCTGATTTTAAAAGATTAATCTCTTGTGCCTTAATCCTCTTTTGCTCCCCCTCAAGATCTTTAAGTTGAGCAAAAGCAAGAGTAAGGACGCCCTTTTTCCCTATTACTTGGATTTTTAAATTCTCCAAATCCTGCATTGTTTGCGTTGCTTGGAGTTGTTGTTTAATTGATTGCATAAGCTCCCTCAAAATAAAATTTTATCTTTTAAAAATAAAAAATAAGATTTTAGCACAGACAAGCTTACATGAAAAAAGAGGATAATTTTCTAAATTTTTATATGGAAGTTTTTCCTATAAAAAATCTTATTTTTAAAATTAAAGTATAAATCTTTGTAAAAGTAAAGTTTATTTTTTCTATCTGTTAATTTTTTGTTAATTTTTTATATTTTCCTTAATATTTTTATCATCATTAGGAATATAATAACTTATCGTTTTTTTTAATAAAAGCGATGGATATAGCTATAAGGAGGCTGAATGTCAAATAAAAAGTCTCTCTCTACACTATATGGTGTTTTATTATTTTTTGTTGTTTTTATCATTGTTGGAGGAGCTTACACCTTTTACAATGCAAAAGGATTTTCATACTTTAGCAATGATTCAAAGGCATGCAATAACTGCCATATAATGAATGAGGTTTATGCGGACTATATGAGTGGTCCCCATAGCAAAGAGGTCAATGGAAAACCTAGAGCAACCTGTGCAGAGTGCCATCTACCCCACAGCTTTATTCCAAAATGGATTGCCAAAGCTCAAAGTGGTTTAGGACACGCATATGCTTTCACCTTTAAGCTTGAGAGTTTGCCTACAAACTTAAGTGCAACACCAAAGACTAAAGAAATTATTGAGCAAACCTGTATAGATTGCCACTCTAGAGTTGCACAAAATACAATTAATGCCACAACTATTCCCCAGCATAGTGGCAAAGAAGCTTTAAGTTGCGTGTCTTGCCATAAAGATGTAGGGCATAAGCGAGATTTTTAACACAAAGGAGAAACAATGACAAAAGGAAAGGTATTAGCCATTATCATCATTACTGCATTTCTAGCAAGCGGTCTTTTTTGGCTAAATTCTGATATTAGCGCCAAAAAAGCTCAAACTTTTAGCACCGCAAGTGCAAAATTAGTACAACTCAGCGATGAAAATCCTGATTTTGCAGAGTGGGGGAAAAACTTCCCTGAGTATCTGGATATGTATATGAAGATGAAAGACTCTACATACATTGCAACAAACTTTGCAGGAAGCTATCCTTATAGCAAACTCAATCGCTACCCACAACTCACAATGTTTTGGGATGGATATGCTTTTAAATTTGATTACAATCAAAATAGAAGTCATTATTACACACAAATTGATCAAATGGATACTTTAAGAAATAATAAAGAGTTTCTTAATTCTCATGGTCTCAGTAAATTTGGAGGTCAGCCTGGAGCTTGTATGAACTGCCATACTGGAAATCTCCAAAATCTTGTGAAAAAATTTGGGTGGGTGGAATTTAATACTATGAAGTATTGGACAATTATTAAACTTATGGATGGGCCAGATACAGTGCATGGTAAAAAAATGGGGAGCACCTGTGCAGATTGCCACAACCCAGATGATATGAGCCTACGCGTTACGCGACCAGCAGCGATCAATTCTCTTGTCTCTCGTGGATTTGAAAAAGATGAAAAACATGGAGTTAAAGCAAGTCGTCAAGAAATGAGAAGTCTTGTTTGTATGCAATGCCATGTTGAATATTATAATCAGCCCACAGGTAAGAAAGTTACTATTAAAGCTGAAAGCAATTATAAAGAAATTGCAGAACTTAAAAATGGTAATAGCATTGTTGAGAAAGAAGCTGATGGTATTGAACTTCTATATCCTTGGAAGTTTTGGAAAAAAGGTGAAGGATTTAGAATTGAAATGTTTGATGACTACTATGAGAGCGTAAGAGATACTTTCCCTCAAGACTTTATCCACGCAACTACAAAAACACCTGTAATTAAAATGCAACACCCAGAAGCTGAACTTTATTCAGGAAGTGTTCATGCAGCAAATGGTGTAGCATGTGCAGATTGTCATATGCCCTATAAAAGAGAGGGATCTAAGAAAGTTACCAATCACTTCATTGCCTCACCTCTATTAGATGTCAACAGTGCGTGCAAATCTTGTCATACTCAAAGTGAGGAATATCTTAAAAAACAAGTCTTTGAGATTCAAACAACCACAGCTTATGATATTAGAAGTGCTGAATATGCAGTCGCAAGTCTCATTCAAGATATTACAACTCTAAGAGAGCAGTTAGCAAAGCTTCCAGAGTTTGCAAAAATCAAAGATAAGGCAGAGCAAGAAAAGGCAATCACAAAAGTTGTGAGCCAAGCTTTAGAGCTTCATAGAAAAAGTCAAATCAGAGCAGACTTTATGAATGCTGAGAATTCATCAGGATTCCACAACCCAAGAGAAGCGGCTAGAATTGCGCTCCAAGGTGTGAAATATGCAAAACTAGGGCAAGAGCAAGTTGTAGCTATCGGTGCAAAATATGGCATCAAAATCACTCCAAGCAATCTTGGATTTGAAGATATGAGAAAAATTGCTCCAAATCCAGTAAAAATCAATGGCAAACGCTACTATGAGGAGCCACTCCAAGACAATACTCCAAAAGAGCTTCTAGAACTTGATAAAAACCTAGTTCCTTACAATTACAAAGCAATCAGTGAAGCTTCAAAAGGCAAAAGTGCACAAGAGCCTTTTTATAAAGCTAAGCACTGAGTTCATTCTCTCCCCTATGGGGAGTAACCTCTTACAAAACTTCATATATAATTCTTGTTTATTTTTCCTCTAGGAGGTTATGATGAACAAACGCTTTATGCTTAGTATTCTTGGACTAGGAGTCATTGCAATTGCATCCTTACTTGGCTTTTGTGTCTATAAAATGCAAACCTTTAAGCACAAGCTCCAAGAATCTCTTAACACTAATTTAGTTCAAACTGCACAAGAACTTGCACTCAGTGATATTGAGCTCAATTATTCTACTTTTGAGTGTTCTGGAATATTTTTCATCAAGTGCAAAAGCCCTTATATAACTTTTACCCCCAAAGGAGGTTCTCAGGAACTCTTTTCCTCCAAAAACTTGATCCTTTCTCTTAAAGAGATTGATTTTGGCTCAATCACACTCAGTGCTTCAAGCAAACTTGAAATTATTGATCTTGGAGAGCTTCAAGAGTATGCCACGGCATTTTTCCCCACTAATTTTGAATTAGACTTTACCATTAAACCCCAAAACCAAGCGAGTTATACTCTACACACGGCTCTGAAACTCTATGCACAAAATGCAGATTATTTAGAAGAATTCAACTCTCTTATAGATTCAAAAAATGTGCAAGAGATGGGAATTTTTCAGCACATCAGCTCCTTTGCCTTTCTCAATGAGGGATTAAAAATCAAAGATTTCCTATTCTCTCTCAACTCTAAGGGCTTAAGCGACAAACTCTTTGAAATTGCACAAAGCAAGTATGGAAAGTCTCTTAATAAACAAGCCTACTCTGCCCTTGTGAGCTTTCTGGTAGGGGCAAGTCTACAAAATTTCTCAAAAAAACCCTACTATCCTCAAATCCAAGAGATTATCCAAGGGTTTGTAAAAGTTATTTTAGGGGATGCAAATAAAATGGAGATTTTCATCTCTCCTCAATCTAATACTTCCTCTTACCCCCTTGCACCTCAAGATCTAGAGAAACTCCTCAATACTCTTTCTTCTGAATATAAGCTAGAAGTTAAATTGAGCAAATAATTCTCTCAACTGCAAAGGCAATTCTCCTTTGCAATCACTCCCCACTCTTACTTTTAAATCTCTAGTTATATTTTTATTTCTTGTGCCTATACCTTTGACGCTTAAGGATTAATTTCTCTTTTTTTCTTGAAGTGTTACAAGATATTCTCTTGCAACTCAATGATCAAATTTTGAAAAATCTCCTTGTTGGGTTAATTCTAAGGCATCAAAATATTCAAATTTATCTTTGATATTAATGACTAGCCTTGATATTCTTTCATTGACTCAATAAAAGGGTGAATGCCCACTAAGTATAGTATGAGCTCTTGAAGCCTTACAGCAATAATCCCAACATAAAACAAAAAAGTAATCACCATTCATGCACCCTAATCATAAAACTAAAAGAATTGTATCATTGATGCCTTAGTCTAAATCC